>CAWEEU010000012.1:0-68072 GCA_963808175.1 uncultured Planctomycetota bacterium
GGTTCTTCCAGGCGTCGATCACCGCCGTGAGAATCTGGTCGAATCCCGGCATGCCCTGCCGGCCCGTCGGCGGCCAATACGTGCCACCATAAAACGGCTTCAAGTCCGGCGTCAGAAACACGCTCATCGGCCAGCCACCCCGGCCCGTGAGCATCTGAACGGCGTTCATGTAAATCTGGTCGAGGTCGGGCCGCTCCTCCCGATCGACTTTCACAGAGACAAAGTGTTCGTTCAGAACGCGGGCGATCGCCGCGTTCTCAAAACTCTCATGCTCCATCACGTGACACCAATGGCAAGCCGAGTAACCGATCGACAAAAAAATCGGCTTCTCCTCCCGCCGCGCCTTTTCGATCGCCTCGTCGCCCCACGGATACCAGTCGACGGGATTGTTCTCGTGCTGGAGCAGATAGGGGCTCGATTCGTGGGCGAGATGATTGGGCATGGAGTAGTCCAGAGTCAAGAGTCTAGCGTCACGAGCCAGCAGCCAACAGTCGCATGCCACCTTCTGGCTCTCGACTCTGGTCTCTTGTCTCTCGACTTTATTCAATCCACCCGCCGCCGAGTACTTGCCGATTCTCGTGGGCATCGTAACAGACTACTGCCTGCCCCGGCGTCACGGCGAATTGCGGCTCGTCAATGGTGATTTGCACGCGCCCGTCCGGCAGTGCAGTCACGTTCGCGGGTTTTGCCGACGAATTGTAACGAATCTGCGCGAAGCAGCGCCGCGACCGGCCGATTTCGAACCCGTGCTCCAACCAATTCACATCGCGGGCCGTGAGTTCGCGCACGTAGAGTTCCTCCCGGTCGCCGATCACCACGCGTCGCGATTGGGGATCGATCCGCACGACGAATTTGCGATCGCCGAGCGCTACGCCGAGCCCCTTCCGCTGCCCGACTGTAAAGCTTTCGATGCCGCGATGCCGGCCGACCACGGTTCCGTCCGACGTGACCATCTCGCCACCGCGGTCGCCATCGTCATGGCGTCTGACGAATTCGTCGTAGCGATCCTGCGTCACGAAACAGATTTCCTGGCTGTCCTTCTTCTCCGCGACGCGCAGGCCCAACCCAGCCGCGATCGAGCGGATCGCCGGCTTCTCATAGCCACCCACCGGTAGCATCATCCGCGGCAGAAGCTCGCTCCGAATCCCAAACAATACGTAGGATTGATCTTTCGCCGCATCGACGCCGCGTACCAGCGCGACCCCGCCGCCGTCGCACCGTTCCAGCCGGGCGTAGTGACCCGTCGCCACGAACTCGGCCCCGACACTGTCGGCGTAGTCGAATAGCTTGCCAAACTTGATCCAGTTGTTGCACTGCACGCAGGGGTTGGGCGTCCGTCCCGCCGTGTACTCGGCGACGAAATAGTCGATAATCTGCCCAAACTCCTGCTCGAGATTGAGCGCGTAAAACGGGATGCCGAGCTTGTCGGCCACGCGGCGTGCGTCCTCCGCATCGGCCGCGGTGCAGCACCCCTGCTTGTGATCGAGGCGCGAGGAGCGAGGATCGAGGATCGAGAGGGGATTGTTCTCGCCGCTTTCTCGCTCCTCGATCCTCGCTCCTCGCGCCTCGCACGCCACCGGCGACTGCTCGCCATGGCGCATGAAGACGCCGATCACGTCGTGGCCCGCTTCGGTGAGCAAGTGGGCCGCGACGCTCGAATCGACTCCGCCACTCATGGCCAACACGACGCGCGACATATTCTTCGAGTTTAAGGGCCCTTCCAGCACGGCCACAAGCGCCCTCGTCCGACGGATACTCCCCGCCTATAATGATTTCCCACCAAAGGAAGGCTTATCCGCCATGGAAAAAGAACTCATCGACCGCGCCAAAGCGATCCGTCTGGGCATCCTCCAGCTCCGAGACTCTCTTTGACTACGCGGCCCGGAAGGACCGCATCGCCGCGATCGACGCCCGCATGTCGGACGCCGATTTCTGGAACAACCAGGAAAAGGCCCAGGCCACGGTCGAGGAGCGCAAGTCGCTCAATTCGATCCTCGCGCCGCTCGACGAGGCGATCAAACGGAGCGACAGACCTCACGACGATGATCGAGATGGCGAGCGAGGACCCCTCGTTCGCCGCGGAAGTTCCAGGCGAAGTGGCCGATCTGGAACGACGCGTCGAGCAGCTCAAGCTCAAGGCCCTGCTCAACGGCCGGCACGACGCGGCCGGCGCGATCGTCACGATCAACGCCCGCGACGGCGGCACCGACGCCAACGACTGGGCCGAGATGCTGTTGCGGATGTACACTCTCTGGGCCCAGAAGAACGGCTACTCGGTCGAGCTGCTGGAGCGGCAGGATAACGAAGAGGCCGGCATCACTCACGCGGCGATCGCTATCCGCGGGCCGATGGCTTATGGCTACCTCCGCGGCGAGACCGGCATGCACCGGCTGGTGCGGATCAGCCCGTTCAACGCCGAAGGCAAACGGCAGACGAGCTTCGCGGCGGTCGACGTTTCGCCAGAAATTGCCGACTCAGTGAACATTGAGATCAACGACGAAGACGTCCGCGAGGACGTGTTCCGAGCGAGCGGCGCGGGGGGGCAGCACGTCAACAAGACGTCGAGCGCAATTCGGCTCACGCACGCGCCGTCCGGCATCGTCGTCCAGTGCCAGAGCGAGCGCTCGCAGCACAAGAACCGAGCCACAGCCTGGAAGATGCTCCGCGCCCGTCTCGCTCGCCAGGAAGAAGAAAAACGCGAAGCCGCCGAGGCGGCCAAATATCAGCAGCAGGCCAAAGTCGGCTTCGGCTCGCAGATTCGCAACTATTTCCTGCACCCGGATCAGCGCGTCAAAGACGCCCGCACGAAATTCCAGCAGGGGAACTTCAACGCCGTCCTCAACGGCGACATCCAGGGATTTTTGGACGCGGTGCTCCGCTGGCGGGCCGGGCAGCCCGTCGAAGACGACGGCGAGGAATAGGTGTGATGATCCAGTTCAACTGAATCACTTCGATGATAAATCAAAGTCAATGGCGTTCGACCCTTCCATTACTTTTACAGTCAAAATAGATTTTTCGTTGTCGCTGTATTTGCTGGCAATTGACGGTGAATCTGATGACTGAACGGTGATCCGATACTCGCCCGGTTTTGCATTGGTAACTTTGTATTCGCCGTCCTTCACATGCGTGCTGAATCGAACGTTTCCACGGCTGTCTTGGAAGGTAATCGTCGCGGCAGGCAGTGGTTTTCCATCCAGCGTCACCTTCCCTGACAATCCAGTTGTTGCTGGCGGCTCCTCCCCTTCGCTCACCAGCCATTCTTTGCCGCTGTCGTGGTCGTGGAACTTTGGCTCCGCGACGCGTTTGCCTTCGAGCGGGTGGAGCTCGCGGACCCAGATGTTGCGGAACCGCACCGGGTGGCCGTGGTCCTGCAGCCGCAGCGGAGCCGGGCCGTGGGCCGTGTACGCCGGCACACTGTGCCAGGGCGTTTCGCCGAGCACTGCGAAGTGGTCGAGGATCAATACGCCGTTTTGAAAAGCCGTGATGTAGGCCGGCGTCCTCAGTGAGCCGTCGTCGTTGAACCGAGGCGCATTCCACACGACATCGTACACGTTCCACTCGCCGGGCGGGCGCATCGCGTTGACCATCGGCGGCATCTGCTTGTAGATCGAGCCGGCCTGGCCTTCGTAATAGGTCGTGTTCTCATACGAGTCGAGCACTTGCAGCTCGTAGCGGTCCTGGAAGAAGACGCCGCTGTTGCCGCGGTCCTGGTCGTGGCCGCGGGGCGGATTGGGCGACGACCACTCGATGTGCAGCTGGACGTCGCCGAAGCTCTGGCGGGTGCGAATGTCGCCGTGCCCTTCGGTGAAGAAGCCGTCACCGACCTTCCAGGTGTCCGACGGGTCCCAGGCCGAGAGGTCCTTGCCATCGAAGAGCACGATCGCGTCGGACGGCGGGCTGCCATTCTCGCCCGGCGTAATGATCGGCGGCTCCGGCCACTGGATGCCGGGCAGATACTCGCGGTTCATCGCCACGACCACCGCCATTACGGAAAACACTCCACCGACCGCCGCCAATACCGACAGAATCCGCCGCTTCCGCATGGGAAAAGCTCCTGATTGCGAGGAATGAGATGTCCCCCGATTATGGACATCCCCGCGCGCCGCGGCAACTCGGCGGGCCGTCCTTGTCCAATGGCCTCCTTTGGACCAAAATGACGGACTCAATTTCGGTGGAATCCCCGGTTACGGAGCGAACGTCGCACGATGGTCGACCTGATTGACGAGCTCAAGCGGAAGTACACGGACAAGTACGTCGTGGTGGACCAGGAGCGGCCCGAGCTGGCCCGCTTCCGCGACACTTACGGGCAGGTGAAGACAGTCAACATGAGTGGCCGGGCCCTGGTCGAATTCGCCGACTACCATCTCAACATCGGCTGGTACGACATCGACCCGTCGTTCCTGAAGCTGATCGACGCGCCGCTTCCGCCGAAGCCGAAAGAAGCCGCCCCGGCGAAAGCGCCGGCCGCGAAGAAGCCGGCCGGCGACAGTGCTGCAGCGGCCGGAAAACCCGCGGCCAAGCCCAAGCCCGCCGCCGCGCCCGCATCCGGAAAGCCTTCGACCGCTGAAATTCTCGCCAAGCTCCGTGGTGGCGGCGCCGCCAAACCCGCCGGCGAGCCCGCTTCGGCGGGCGGGGCTGCCGAACCAGCGGCACCGAAACCTGCCGTTGCGAAACCGGCCCCCTCTGCCCCAGCTGCTAAAGTCGATCGCTCGAAGATGAGCGTCGCCGACATGCTTGCTGCGGCGAGAGCGGGTGGAGCCAAGAGTGCCGCCTCCGCCCCGGCGACACCGCCGGCCGAATCCGAGCCGGTTGCCGAGGCGGTCGAAGCGGTCCCCGCTGACGAGCCCGCTTCGGCGGGCGGGGACTCTGTGAAAGCCCCCTCCGGCGAGAAGCCGGACAAGAAATCGATGTCGATTGACGAAATGTGCGTCTGGTGCCGCGAGCACGACACCAAGTAGCCCGCGACAATCGCGTCGGTACACACTACGACTTTTTCGGCGGCGCCTGGGTGGCCGTTGCCACTGGTGCATCGTCTGCGGCACGCTCGGCATGCGGCACGCGGCCGTTGCCGGCGGGAGTTGCCACGCCGTCTTCGCCCGCCAGCTTGGCCAGGCTCTCCGGTATCTCGATTCCACCGATGTCGCGCATCACCTGCAACATCGGCGGCAGCGTGCCGGCCATCTTGTGGAGGAAGTCGGCCGTGTTCGAGCGGCCGTTTGCGCCGCCGTTTTCCCAGACCACGACCTTGTCGAACTTGATGTTGCTGATCGCCCGGGCGCTGGTCTCGGCAAGTGTGTCGAGGTGTTCGAGCATCATCAGCTGGAATGCCTCCTTCGCACCGCCACAGGCCTCGACGATTTGCTTAAGACCCTCGCCCTTCTTGGCGAGGATTTCGTATTGGCCGCGGGCCTCGGCTTCCAGCTTCGCGTAGATCGCCGACGCTTCACCAACCGCCTCGAGCCGGCGCTTCTCCGCTTCCGCCTCGGCGTCGACCAGGATTCGCGCCTTCTGGGCTTTGGCCGGTGCTTCGAGCTTGGCCCGCTGCTCGGCCTCGACCCGCTGGGCCTCGGCCAGGGCCGCCTTGGCCATCGCCCGGTTCTGAATCTCGACGACCGCCGCTTCGGCCTCACGCTTCTTCGCTTCGCCGCGTTGGTAGGCTTCGGCCTTCTGTACGAGCAGCGTCGCCTGCGATTGGGCGATTTTGGCGTCGGCAATATTTTCGCCGTCCACCGCCGTGGCGTTCGCCTCAGCGACTGCGATCCGCTTGGCCTGCTCGGCTTGCTTCACTTCGACGTCCCGCTGGAACGCCGCCGTTTGTTCGCCGACCGTCTGCTCGCGCTCCAGCGTGGCGACCCGCACCGCCTGCTCGCGCTGGGCTTCGCGGGTGCCAATCTCGCGAAGCTTCGTGGCGTTGGCCACTTGCACGACTTTCTCCCGCTCGGCGTCGGCGACGCGAATTTCGCCTTGCTTCACTTCGTCGGCCACGTCACCGCGGGCCTGCTGGATCGCTTGCGACGCCGCCTTCTGGCCGATCGCGTCGATGTAGCCGCTCTCGTCGGTGATGTCCGTGATGTTGACGTTAATCAGCACCAGGCCGATCTTCGAGAGTTCCGGTTCGACCGAGTTCTGAATGTGCTGGAGGAACGTGTCGCGGTCGCGGTTAATGTCCTGGATCTTCATCGAGGCAATCACCTGCCGCAGTTGGCCGAAGATGATTTCCTCGGCCTGTTTGCGAATCTCATCCGTCGTGAGCTCCAACAGGCGGATCGAGGCGTTGGTCATCACGTCGGGCTGCGTGCCGACGGCGACGGTGAACACGCTCGGTACGTCGACGCGGATGTTCTCCATCGAGAGCGCGCCGCGCAGCGGAATCTCGATTTGGATTGGCTCCAGGCTCAGGTAGCGATAGTCCTGCAAAAACGGCAGCACGATTCCCGCCCCGCCGTGGATCGTCTTGGCAGTGCGGCCTCTGCCGGTGAGTCCGCCGTAGATCACTAGCACCTGGTTGCTACTGCAGCGGCGGATCGTCGATTTGACGAAGCCGACCAGCATCAGCAGGATCACGACGACGCCCGCGATCACCAGGATCGGCCCGATCAGCCGCCAAAAGGCGGCATCGTCCAGATTGACGCGTTGAGCCAAGAGCAGGTTGAACGTGTTCATGATTTTCGCCTTTGCAAACGGTGAAATGGTCGAATGTGTATCGAAAGAACGCGGAGCTCAGGCCGAAACTTGGACCGGTGCGGGCTGGCTCTGTCGTGCCACGCGGACCGTGCTTGTGTTGACGATGCTCACGATGATGACCTTCTCACCCGTGGCGAGTCGGCTCTCCTCGTTGGTCACCGCCAAATACTCGACCGTGCGGTCCTGCAAACGAAACATCACTTTTCCGGCGCCTGCCCGGGCAGCCGGGATCGGCACGTACACGGTCGCCGGCAGTCCGATCGCATGGCGGACGTTTTCATTGCCGGAAGTCTGTAATCTGTAGACCTGTTTGAACAGCCAGTAGACGGCGTACATCGCCGCCCCGCCTGCTACGACCGCATAGGTGAACGACGCCACCGGCGGATGCCCATAAGCGAGCGTCGTCTTACCCACCAGGCCAAAGAAGGTGCCGGCCGCGGCGAGTGTGCGAATCGAGAGCACCTCGTAGAACCATGGCGATTCGTGATGCGACACGTCGCCGTCGGTGGCAGGGCTGCTGGCTACGTCGTGATCCACCGACACGTCGCCATCGACGCTGCCGTCGAAATCGCCATCGACTGAGCCGTCGAAACGGCCGTCGGTGCTCAAGTTGTGGCCGCCCGAGAGATCACCGTGGCCGTGGTGGCCCAGTCCCAGCAGCATCATCACGAACTGGAAGCCAAGGACCGTGCCGCCGACGAGTGCCGCGATGGTAAACGCATTGTCCAACATGGCTGGTGCTCCCGCCAACGCCGCCGCCGCTTCGGACGCGAACCGTCCGAAATTGTAGCTTGTGCGGCTCTTTGCCGCGAATCGGTCGAGGGCCCCACGCCCTGCGACCGGCAAAACCGGAACGCGCCGCCGCGAATTGCCGCGGCGGGCCGTGATGAATTGAGAGTATTTCGCCGGGGGCAAGCGATTATTGCCGGCAAAACCCCAGGTCATTCGTGCCGGCAACTTGCGGCAAGGCGGAGGAGAGTCGCGCATATAGCCGACCCATCCTGGGTCGGTGGCCTTGGGATGCAAGACCGTGGAGAGAATCGTCGTCGGCAAAACCGGAAATCCGGCCAGGATGGCCGGGCTATGTCTCTATTGAGCAATTGCACCTATCGCCGCGATCACTCGTCTTCCGGCTGGCCGACGTCGACTTGCGACCAGTCGACGTCTTCCTTGTTTTCTTCGCCGAGGCGAATCACCTCGCGGGCCCGGGCTTCGTCTTCCTTGGCGACGAGGATCTGGACCTGTCCCGGTGCTTCGGCGCGAAAACCTGCGGTGTAAACTCCCGACATCGTCGATTTGATGCCCGACTCTTCCAGCGCGGCGACGACCACGCCCGCTTCCAGCTCATTCGGCATCGACGTGACCGGGACGACATGTTCGGGATGCTCGGGACTTTTGGCCATCGACAGACTCTCCTGAAGGACTTGGAAGCAAGCAGCGGTGGGAGGACGAAGCTCCCGCTGAGCCATATATCGCGTGGGGCGCATAGCTCGGCGGGAGCCTTGCTATCCCCGATGCTCAATCCTAGCTCAACCAAACAGCTCGGCAATCACGCGGCCGCTGTTGGCGATTTTCATCGGCCGGCCGGTCGGCGTCGTGAACTTCGTTTCGAGCGAAATGTCCAGCGCCTGGAGCACCGATGCCATCAAATCCTCCGATGAGTAGGGTTCGCTGTCAACGGCCGTGCCGTCGGCGCTGGTTTTGCCGATGGCCCGGCCGCCGCGGATGCCGCCGCCCGCCAGCACCGCGCTCCACGCCCGGGCAAAGTGGTCGCGGCCCGCGTTGCCGTTGATCTGCGGCGTGCGGCCGAACTCGCCCATGCAGAGCACCACCGTGCTCTGGAGCAGTCCCCGCTGGGCGAGGTCTTCGACCAGTGCGCTATAGGCCTGGTCCAGCTGCGGCAGCTTGGTGTCGAGCGTCGTGAAGCAGCGCTGATGCAAATCCCAGCCGCCGAAGTCGACCTCCACAAACGGCACGCCGACCTCGACCAGTCGCCGCGCCATCAAACAGCCGCGGCCGACGTTCGTGTCGCCGTACCGCTCCTGCACGGTCTGCGCCTCGCTGCGGACTTGGAAGGCCTTCATCTGGTCGCTGGTCAAGAGCTCGCGCGTCTTGCCGAGCACCTTGGCGTGCTCCGCGGCCGCGCTGCCGCGCCGCTCGTGGATGAATCGCGTCTCGACCGCCTCGAGCAGCTTGAGCCGATCGACCATTCGCTGCCAGGGCACGTTCATCTGCGTGTCGCGCACATTGCCGTTGGCGTCGACCTGGAACGGCGCGTACGCCATCCCCAAAAAGCCTGGTCCCTCGCTCGGCCCACCGATCGACATAAACGGCGGAATCTCCAGCTGCGGCACCAAGTGCTCCATCTCGTGCGAGATCACCGCCCCGTAGCTCGGATAGTCGACGCTCGGGTTCGGCACGTAGCCGGTGTGCATGTAGTACCGGCCGCGCTCGTGGTCCGCCTCACGCGTGCTCATCGACCGCACGATCGCTAGATGCTTCCCCTGCTCGGCGAGCTTCGGCAATTTCTCCGAAATCTGAAAATCACCGGTCGTGTTGATCGGCTGCGTCGGTCCGCCGGTCGGCGTGCCCGGCTTGAGGTCCCACATGTCGATCGTGGGCGGCCCGCCGCCGAGCCAAATGAGAATCGCCGACTTGTTCGCCTTGACCATCGCCGGCGCATTGGCCCGCAACGTCCGCGTGAACGCAAACGCCGGCAGCGCCAGCGCCGACGCTCCCGCCAGGTGACGCATGAAATGTCGACGACTCATGCCAGCGGGAACATCGCAGCAGTGGTCCATTTTCGAGCCCTTTTTTATTTCGCCACGGAGTGCACAGAGGACACGGAGTGAATCAAAAGCAATTTCCAACTTTGCATTTTGCATTTCTCACTTTGCAATTGGCAATTTCTTTATCTCTGTGCTCTCTGTGTCCTCTGTGGTGAATCCCCTAAACTCGTCTAGTGATTCAATATGAATTCGTTACTATTCAATAGCGCCCACCAAATATCCTGCAGCGCCGCCCCCACGTTCCCGTCCCGCGCCGCCAGGAGCTCGTTCGAGAGCGAAATCTCCTGCCGTGTGGGTCGCCGGGCAAATGCCGCCAGGTACAAATACTGGATCTTCTCCGGGTCGCTCAGCTGCGGATTGTTCGCCACCCGCGCGAGCATGCTGCCCCGCTGATTGCCGGTCGCCCGCGTCACCAGCGGGCCGTTCATTAGCGCCAGCGCTTGCGGGATCGTGCCGTTGAACGACGTCGCCTCGCCGTTGTCGTCCGTGCCGAATGCCGTGTTGAACTGCCGCAGCCACCGCTCGCGGACCTGGTCGCGCCGCGCGGGATCCTTCACCGTCTCGTCCGCCGCGGTCGCCACCAGCAGCGACTCGTACAGCTCATCCGCCTCCATTTGCCGCAGATAGAAATGGCTGAACATCGGCCTGGCCCCCAGCGTCGGGTCGTCCGCCGCGTTCTTCTTCGTCATCTCGCTCGACAGCGAGTACGGCTCCGAGAGCACGATCCATCGCATCAGCTGCTTGAGATCGAACTTCGCGTTGCGGAGCGCCAGCCCCAGCCCGTCGAGCAGCTCCGGGTGCGAAGGCGAATTGTGCGGCCCGATGTCGTCGACCGGCTTGGTGAAGCCATAGTCGAGAAAGTGCCCCCATAGCCGGTTCGCGATCGCCTGGTCGAATTGACGCGATTCGACAATCAGCTTCGCCAGTTCGTCCCGCCGATTCACGTCGGCGAGCCGGCCATGATCACCGAAGTTTTCGCCTTTCGCTTGAAACATCGCCGCGAGCGACGTGCCGTCGATGAACACCGGGTACGCCACGCGCATCTGCCCGTTCCGCAGCTCGTAGAACAGGTCGGCCTTGTTCTCGTCCCCCGTCTCGCCGCGGTAGTCGTGCTCGACCACCCGGCCCACGAACCGCTGCCGCTGGTCCTCGTCCTGCCGGATTCGCTCGACCCGCGTTTGGCGGAAGAAGGCGTTGAGCTCCCAGAACTGGTTCTGCCGGTTCTCGTTGAACGGATGGTTATGACACTGCGTGCACTGCACCGCCATGCCGAGGAAGACTTGCGCCGTTTTGGCGGTTGCCTGCACGCCGTTGTCGGCCATCTTGTCGGCCAGGAAATTCGCCGCCCCGTTGAAGTCCTTGTCGCCGGGCCGGCAGCTGCCCGTGGCCGTTATCAGCTCGACAGCCATTTGGTCGTACGGCTTGTTGTACGAGAGGGCCTCGCGCAGGTACTGCTGCATCCCCGTGCGGTTGGCGAGCGACTGCCGGTCCATGCCGCCGGTCCGGCCAATGAGCAGGTTCGTCCAGATCGTCGTCCAGTTTCGGACGTACTCGTCGCGGTACTCGTCGCCCAGCAGTCGATCAACCAGCCGCGCACGCTTGTCGCGCTTGCGGTCACGGAGATAATCGCGGACTTCTTTGACGCTCGGCACCCGGCCGATCACGTCGAGATACACCCGCCGGCACCACTCGCCGTCGCTCGCCGCCGGGGAAGGAGCCAGCTCATGATCCTTCCAAGCCTGAGCGATTTGCTCGTTGATGAGCGCCACCTCAGGCGAAGCCGCTTCCGCGGCCGGGCGAGCCGTCGCCCGGGCCGGCCGGACATCCGTCGCGCTGGCCACAACTTGGTCGGCAGCCCACGCCGCCGCGCCCAATGAAGTGAGCCCAATCGCTCCGAGCAGCACCGCGGTCAGTCGCCCCGTTCGCATCGCAGATTTGGCCCCTGAGAAAAGCTGCCTCACTCCATCCTACACGATCGCGCTCGCAGCGCCGCCGCAACATTCCTGCCGCGAGCATCGGTCACCACACAATTGAATGCCGACCGCTGCCATTAAGTGTCGCGCAAAACACCCGCCAGGACATCTCCGTTCCTTCCGTCGTTCCCTCTGGCCCTCCGCCCTCAGCCGCGCACTCAGCGCAAAAAAAATTCGCAATTCCCCTTCACAACTCGTTGGCCTCTCCCACTCGACGTCCGCCGGAGCGGCAAATTGTCCCGAAAAGATGTATTAAAACAATACATGTGTATTATTTTGCAACACACCAAAAAAGATGGGCGAATCTGGGTCCAGCCTCTCGGAGGACCCAGATTCGCCCGTGACGTGTCGGTATTGCGCCTGGTTTGCGAGTTTCTGTGGGAGGTGGGCAGATCTCGCTAACTTCTTTCCTGATATGCAATTCCGATCACGGCAGATTTGCCTCTTCGCCGACCGACCCCTAACTAAGCCTCTTGGTTCTGTTCCAGCCCCGAGCGATTGTTCCGATCGCAAGCGGCCTGATCGTTCAGGCGACACCCCTCTAGATGCAAGGGCTGTGCCAAAGGCAGGGAGCAGGGGGCGGGGGAGGTGGGGGACAAGAGCGATCGACAGATTTTCCTTCGCCGACGGATTTGTGGTCGAATATAGTTTGATAGTTCGTCCTCCGCGCCGCAGCGCTTTACGCATTTAGAATCTCTCGAACGCCGGGACCTGTATGTCCGCATCCGTCGACCACCTCGAATTACCCGGCCGCACGATCGCCCGCGGCCAGTTGGCCGAGTACGAGCGCGTCAGGAAGGAGCACGCTGCGGCGGACGTTCGCGGCATGTGCGAGGCCTTCATGGAACTGGGAATCCAGGTGTTCCACTGGATCATCAAGGCCGACCACGACTATCGCCGCGAGCTGTATCAGCATCCCGATCGGCAGGATCAGGCGGCCGAGCAGGAGTTGGAGGCGTTGATGCGTGGCTGGCTGGCGAGCGGGGCGGGCGTCCTGGAGTGGGCCGAGGGCAATTCGGCCGCCGGCTGGAAGAGCACTCATCTCGCGGAGTTCCGTCGCTGCTTTGAGGAGGCCGCCGCGATCATCGACTCGTTCGACGACGTGGAGCGGGGCGGTGTAATGACCGACCCGCTGATTCTGCTCCGCGACCAGGCCCAGTTAGAACACCAGAATGGCGAAACTTCCGAGTTCATTTAGAGCCCGGAATCGCACCACTCGGTCATTCCGCGAACAATACGCGAGGCTACCGAGCCACGTTCAGGAACTGGTCCGCGCCGCCTGCCTCCTCTATGACCAGAACCCGCACCTGTCATTCTTCCGCCGCCATGAGCTCAAGGACCTCAAAAAGGGCCACCACGCTCCAGGCAGCATCTCGATCACGCCGACGATGCAGCACCGCGCGATCTACCACGAAATCGACGGCATCAACCACTGGTACTGGATTGGCACCCATGCCGAATACAAGAAGTTCACTGGTAGCCCGAGGTAACCCGTTGAGGTCGGCAGAGTGAAATAAAAGTGGACGGGAGTCGTACTTATCATACCGTTATGGAACCTCATAGTTCGGCGGGGCATCTAGCAAGCCGGCTCCGATGGCTGCATGTTCCAGGCCGGCGTGCCATTGGCTGTCCATGCCCATTGATTCGACGGCTGTCTGCAAGTGGCCCCATGGATAAGCCGGTCCGAAGCCTGCGGAGCAATACACCAATCGCATATTGCCGTCCGGCGACATCCCGACCAGCCAACATTGAAATCGCTGGCCCGACTCGCCGTAATCCCACTTCAGATACAATGGCTGCGGCGGAACGAGTATTGACGCCAAGATCGCACGTCGAGACAGGTTATCGAGTTTTGCCAGTTCGGCATCGATCAGTTGTCGAATTTCGTTATTGCTATGCATGGTGAAATGAAGTTGTCAGGAACCCTTTTCGGAACACGGGGGCCGCCCCAGCCACACTTCTGTGGCCGTGCCGAGCGCGAAGCCGATGAGAAGGCCCGGCTCCATTCCGACGTTGCCACAACCTGGTATGTGCGTACCATCCGCGGCGCGAAAAATGAAATCGCTGGCGACAGCGAAGCCGATCTGCGCTCCGAGGTACGCCCCGACGATTGCCAGCAAGATCCCGATCAGCCATCTCATTTGGTCATTATACCGGCGCAATGATCGCCGTATTGGGTCGCTCAATCCGAAATTCTCGATAGCCCCGTCCGAGAGGGCCGTCGCGACCTCAATCCGTGAACCTTTGAGCGGTGAGGCAGTCTCTTCCTAGGAATACGATTCTTGGCTAAGCCGCCTTCGCGAAATGGGGCCACGCAAAACTGCCCCCATCGACCGTCGACTTGTGTTGTGACGGCGCAAAGTCGGCTCTGATAACCGAGCAAGCGAACGTCGACACCGTGACAATGTTCGACAATAATTTTCCCGACTTTTGCGGCAAGCTAGTTGTCTTCTACATGCTGGATCGCGCGAACAGATCCTACATGCTGGAAGATGCGAGCTTTGAGATACAGGCAGGGCGACTATTTGTTGTCGGCAAAGTTTCCAACGAATACGACGACGATGTTTGGGCGAAAGGCACGACGGCATGCATCGCTTGGGACTGTGTGGAGCAGTACCTGGTATTCGACTCAGCAGCCCAATATCACCGTGAACGCGAGCGCTACGAAGCGGCCAAGGAAGAAAAGCCCAATTGGTCCTAGAAACGTGCACTTTTGGATGTCTGAATTAGGTTAAGCGGCCAGCGCCATGAGGCGTTCGGCCAGTTGAATGATTTTCCGAGGGAGGCGCCAGACGGCGGTAATGGTCTTTAATTCGTGTTGGATGATTTGTTGACGCAAGACTTTGCGACGGTTGGCGTGCGAAGGCCGACGCTTGGGATCGTCCCAGGGCGAATCGCTGCGATCGACCAATTCGTCGTGGCTGCGGTTCCAAGCCCATAACTCCACCAGCGTATGTATCCACAGGCAAAGTTGAAACACGGCCACCGACCACCGCTGCGCGGCGGTGCCCGTCCAGATGTTGCGCACCTGCTGCTGGCCGGCGCCCCACACTTCCTTCACATCGTGAAAGTCCTGTTCGATCGTGGCCCGGTCGGCGAAGGCTTCCAGAATCTCCGCGACGCTGGCATGGGGATCGGTACAAAACAGAGCGAACCAACCATGATCTTCCTTCACCAGCACGACTCGGATCAGGCCTCGAACGGGCCGATAGGTCGCCAAGAACGTTTTGGTGGCCTGGGCCACGCGCTGGCCGTAGAGCGTACACTCGACTCTTTGCCAGCCAGCCTTGTGCCCGGCTCGCTTGGCCAGACTGATTTTGTTCTTGCCGTACTTGCGCGGGCGGCCACGCCGATGCTTGTGGCCCGGCCGCACAACCGGCGGCAGATCGCAGCGCCGCATCCTTGCGCAACCGGCCGACCACTACGACGCCGGCCGACAATGCGCGATTCAAGAAGGGCCATTTCGTGTAGAATCCGTCCACCACGATCCACAGCGTTTTCCCGGCCCCTTTGGCGATCGGAGCGATCCATTCCACCAGCTTCGCCGCCAGCTCGAGCTTGGTGCGAAACTTCCAGCCACGCTTCTTGGGAATCTTGGCCATCGTCCGTTGGCGGACGTAGAGCATGCTCCACAGCGGCAGCGCCAAGGCGCCGTACAGCGGATGCCGCACGGCCAGCGAAATCGTGACCCAGATATGGCCGTACACGTATTTCTGGTCCGCCGGACCGGGCGTGGGGTTGCGATGGATGTCGGCCCCTTCCACCTTGGGCCCATAACGCTTGGTCGGCGAATCGTCGATCACCGCCAGCAGCCGCTCGGGCAACGGCACATTCGCCAGCACCAAAACGAGCAGTTGCGTGGCCACCGATTCGCTCTTGCGTCCGACACGGGCCAAGAAGTAATAATAGTCGTCGAAGTCGTCGCTGATGCCCACCGCCCGCAACCAGCTGGTCACCGTGCGACGTCCGTGGGCAAACAGGACGCCCACCAGCAGTACGGGCAACCGCCAGCGATGCGCACCGTGCAGTCCGACTGCCAGCCATTCGCTCCACTCCGACCACTGATTGGGACACTGCCAACGACATCTCGACTCGGCCATCCTTGGCTCCTCCATCGTGCGGCTTGTTTGGCAACTGCAGCATGATGGAAGAGCCTTTTTTATTGGATATCAGTTACCGACGATTTCTCCGAAAGTGCAGCCTAGAAACCAAACGCATTTGAAATACAGGTGTCAGGAACGAATGGCACTTGAACTTTCGTAAACTCTTTGGCGGTCAACTGATATGGATTGAAAGGGCCATCCTTGCGAAGAGGGAGTTGTGAACGACACACACTCTCAGCAAGGAGGCCCAACATGTTTCATTCGTTTCGCGTAGCGATTGCCGAGGCACGTCGGCATGGCGATTTGTACTTCGCGGCGCTGGTCGACCGACAGAGTATCAGTGAAGCGTTTGGCGAGGCAAGCTCGCTTTGGCAAGGTTGGATTTATACGCCTGCCGTCACGGTGTGGGTGTTTCTGTCGCAGTGCTTGAGTCCGGACCATTCCTGTCGCGACGCCGTGGCTCGGCTCTCCGCGTGGCGGACGGCGCAGGGTTTGAAGCCCTGTTCAGCCGATACCGGGGCCTACTGCACGGCACGCGACGCGTTGCCGGAGTCAGCCTGTCGCGCGCTAGTCCGCCGCAGTGGCCGAGAACTCGAAGCACGAGCGCCACCAGAGTGGTCGTGGCATGGGCGCCCGGTACGCGTCGTCGATGGCTCGACGGTCACGATGCCCGACACGCCGGAGAACCAGGCCGAGTATCCACAGGCCAAGACGCAGGCGCCGGGTTGCGGCCTGCCGATCGCGCGGGTGCTGGTGGTGTTTTCGTTGGCGGTGGGCAGCGTGCTG
Organism: uncultured Planctomycetota bacterium; assembly: GCA_963808175.1. GTDB lineage: Bacteria > Planctomycetota > Planctomycetia > Pirellulales > Lacipirellulaceae > DASYDU01. Next base: position 16,336 of record CAWEEU010000012.1, read on the forward strand.
GAAGCAGCCATCGGTCCGTATGCCGGCAAGCAGACCGGCGAGAACAGTTTGTTTCGCACGCTCCACGATGTGCTCTCTCGCGGCGACGTGGTGCTCGCGGACCGCTATTTCAGCGGCTGGTTCGACGTCGCCTTGCTCCGAGAGCGTGGCGTCGACGTCGTCGTCCGCAAGCACCAACTGCGGGCCAGCGACTTTCGCACCGGGCAGCGACTCGGTAAAAGCGATCACCTGGTGCGGCTCGCCAAACCGCAGCGGCCGGAGTGGATGTCGGTCGATGCGTATGCGGCGTTACCGGACGAGTTGACGTTGCGCGAGGTGCGTGTCCGCGTGACGCAACGCGGCTTTCGCACCAAGACGCTAGTGGTCGTGACGACGCTCGTCGACCACGCTGCGTATCCGGCACAAGAGATCGCGGAGCTTTACCGTCGTCACTGGCAAGCCGAGCTCCACCTGCGGAGTCTCAAAGTCGTGTTGCAAATGGATCATCTCCGCTGCAAGACGCCGCACCGCGTGCGGAACGAATTGCAAATGCATCTCTTGGCATACAACGCGGTCCGTCGTGTGATGGCCTTGGCAGCCCTCGAAGCAAAGGTTCCACCCTGGCAGATCAGTTTCAAAGGGACGCTACAAACGCTCAACAACTTCCTGCCTGGGTTGGCTTCCTAGATTCCGCTAGCGACTGGCTGCCGGATGCTCGTCGTAAGCATCGCCGCTCACCGTGTCGGCAATCGACCCGATCGTTTCGAACCCCGCCGCATCAAACGACGACCTAAATCGCAGGCCCTCCTACAACGGCCACGGCACGAGTACAAACGACTGGCCGCGTAATGACTTACAGAAGTTCAAGTGCCATTCGTGTCAGGAACCATTTTCGGAGCAAGATCGTCATTGCCGATGGCCAAAACAGTGGTTAATTTTGGCTACTGCGCTGCTCTACAACGAATACTGTACATATCCGCAGTCCATGCACCGCGTCGAGGCCGATTTTGCGCCCTGGGCGTGTGGCCGAGGATAGAGCCCGAGGCGATTCCTCGGTTTGCTGCGACCGCTGAGCGTTCTTTGAAAAGTTGAGTACGCCTTGGAAAGGTGTTTGATGTTCAGCAGGTGCAAGTCCTGTCCGGCCGGGGTCGTTCCAGCCGGTAGCAGCTGGAGGGGTGGTAGAGGCGACGAAACCGCCTAAGTCTCTGGCGCAGAGGGTCGCATTTGGTGACTCGGCGAAGTTGCAGGCCGAAACGTGAGTGAATGCTGAGCAAGCCTCGAAACGAATGGCGTGGAAGCCGACCGTCTTTGAGTTGCGGGAAGGCCGCCGCCGCGAAGGAAGGAGAACGACATGAGCACTTCACGGTTCCACCGGGGTATTGGCATCGGCATGCAGCGAAGGACGTCAGACGCAACAAGGGAAGTCTCGCCGGTGGCAGGTTCACCTGCCAACTGGGCTCCCGTGAGGGACAGGCCAGGCCGGTGGAGATGGCGGAGAGGCCCGTAGTAGCGAAGAAGCCAGGTAACTCTGGTGGATGCGAAGGGGCCTCAGTTCATGGATAGCGCAAGAAGGAGCGAGGGACGATGACGATTGGCGAGAAGCCTAGGAACGCAGACAAAGTTCAACAGCTCCAGGCGGCGCTACACGCGAAAGCGAAGGAGTCACCTACCTTCCGCTTCTACGCTCTGTACGACAAGGTCTATCGGTGGGACGTGCTGAGGGCCGCTTACCGGCAGTGCCGTCGGAACGATGGCGCGCCGGGGTGGACCAGCAAACGTTTGCCGAGATCGAGGAGTATGGCGTGGAGCGGTGGTTGGGTGAACTTGCGGAAGAGCTTCGGACGAAGACGTATCGTCCGCAGGCGGTCCGGCGGGTGTACATCCCCAAGCCAGACGGGAAGCAACGGCCTCTGGGAATCCCCACGATCCGCGATCGTGTCGTGCAAACGGCGCTGATGCTGGTTGTGGAACCGATCTTCGAGGCCGACCTGCAACCAGAGCAGTATGCCTACCGGGCCGACCGCAGCGCGTTGGATGCCGTCTCGGCAGTCCATCGCTGGGTCTGCTACGGACATACTCAGGTGGTCGACGCGGACCTGAGCGGGTATTTTGACACGATTCCGCACGCGGAATTGATGCAGAGCCTGGCTCGCCGAATCAGCGATAAGGCCGTGCTGCATCTAGTGAAGATGTGGCTCGAAGCGCCTGTGGAAGAGACGGACGAGCGAGGACACGTGCAGCGCACGACTCGCAACAGGGACACGAGACGGGGAACCCCACAAGGCTCTCCCATCTCGCCGCTACTCGCCAACCTGTATATGCGGCGGTTCATACTGGGCTGGAAGACCCTCGGGCACGAGCAAGCACTTCGGGCCAAGATCGTCAACTACGCGGATGACTTCGTGATTCTGTGTCGCGGCACGGCCGACGAGGCCATGCGAGTGATGCGGAGCATGATGGACAGGCTGAAGCTGACGGTCAATGAGCAGAAGACGCGGCTCTGCCGTCTGCCGAACGAGACGTTCGACTTCCTGGGTTATACGATCGGTCCGTTCTGGTCGCGGAACAAGCGGCGGATGGTGCTCGGCACTCGTCCCTCACGCAAATCCGTAGCCAAGGTGAAAGCCAAGATCAGCGAATTGACCGGTCGTCGCCAAGTACTGCTGGACGAAGTGGAAGTCGTGAGGCGTATCAACAGGGTGCTGCAAGGCTGGGGAAACTATTTCTCCCGCGGCCCGGTCAGTCCCGCATACCGCGACATCGACCTCCACACGCGCCAGTTGTTCCGCAAATGGCTGGGGAACAAGCATCAAAAGGCCGGGCGGGGAATCAACCGATACCCCGATTCCTACCTCTTCGACGAGCTAGGCCTGATCCGGCTCACGAGCTTGCGCACCAGCTACCTCCGTGGGCGAACCGCGTGAGAACCCATGTCCGAGAGCCGGATGCGGGAAATCCGCAAGTCCGGTTCGATGAGCGGGAAGTGGAAACGGAAGCATGGTCGGGCTAGTGAGGCACCGGCAAACGAAAGGGCCGGACACCGATAGGCCAAACCTAAACCACCGCGCCACTTCTCGACTCTACAAATAGAGGCTGGGAGCTATTGCCCGTTTGCGAATAGCCGGCGGTTCACGCTGCGCTCGAGGCTTTATTGGGTCGTTTGAAGAACTAGGAGACTTCCCAAGCGATGGGGGTGAGTTTTGAAACTCTGGCCATGAGGCGCGAATTCGCGGGTTTTTGGAACACCAGTCGCGCGAAAGAGGCTTGTTTTGCAAGGCGTACGTCAATTGAGTGTGCCAAAAAGGGCGATTTTTGGAACGCGGAATCGTGTTTCGCCAAACAGTTCCAAAAATCCAAAATTACGGCCGCTCGCAGATACTTTCGATGCTGTCTGATACTGCTGGCCGAACAAGTGGTGGCACCAATGTGGTTGCGGCACGCGGAGCTCGCCTGCTACTTTACTTCGCAGCCGGTGCATATTCTGGCGGGGCGTCGAGGTAGCGCCAGGTGCGGACGAACTGGATCAGGTCGGCCATGTCTTGCAGCGACAGGCCTGTCTCCAGTCCCTCCGGCATGTACGAAACGCTGTCGGAATTGAGGTCTTCGATTTCGTCGCGACGGAGCGTGACGCTTTTGCCCTCTTGTCGATTGAGCGTTACCGAGGTAGACGTTTCGGTCGCCAACACGCCGCTGTAAACACGCCCCTCGGTCGTGACGGCGGTGTAGCTGAAGTAGTTCGCGTCGATCGCCCGGTTCGGCTGCAGGATATCGGTCAGTAGTCTGAGCGGCGTACGGTCGACGGGGTCGGAGATATCGGGCCCCACGGCGACACCGACGTCATCGATGCGGTGACAGATCGAGCAGCGATTCTTGAAGATCTCGCGGCCGTGTTGAGCGTCGCCGTTCATTTGTAGCGCTGGGCGATAATCTTCCAGCACTTTTGCGCGATCGGCGTTGACGGTCGAGTCGAGCAACTTTTCGGCCCGCGCGCGAATTGTGGGGTCAACATGCCCGCGGAGCATCTTCGATCGAACTGGGTCGAACACAGTAGGTTTGATTTCGCCGGCGTCGATCGCGTCGAGGATAAGCGTGGTCCGGTCGCTGCTCACGAGTACGCCGTTTAGAATCGCCTGCTGCATTTCCGGGGATTCTTTGGCGAAGTGAGACAGTAGTTGGCGCCACGGTCCGAGGTCGTTGGTTCTGGCCAGTGCCGCGACCGCCCGCAACCGCGCAAGATGGCTCGGATCGCTGACCGCAATTGGCAACAGAACGTCGGCCGAATTATCACTGAACGCGACTAAGTCGATTGCTTCGCACCGCGCTGCGTCGGGCCGCTTGGTGTCGACGGCGGCCGCGCGGGCGGTTTGGAACGCATCTTTCAAACCAGCTTGAGCGTGCTCGCTGGCCTTCGACAAAAAGTCGGCGGCCGGTGCGCCGCCGCGCGTTGCTCCGGTGAACAGGCCGATCAACCCTGCTCGCTCGAATTCCGCTGAGTCTACTAACGCCTCCAGGGCGATCACCGACTGTAGTTCGTCATCGCTGGCCGCTGCCAGCTCGGCCAGCCGCCCAATGAACTGCTCCGGGGCCGCTAAATTCGATCGCAGCGCGTTTGGATCGAAAAGCATGTTTTTGAGCGCTGCGCCGCCCCGGTTGCCGGTGGCGATCAACATCGCATCCTCTTCCCAATGATCGATTGGGAATTTCGGCGGCAGCGGCAGCGGCTCTGCCACGAAGAACGCTTGAAAGCGAACCCGTGCGTCGGCGCTGCCCGCAAGCTTAGCGATCCGCTCACGCAGCCTCGGGGATTGTCCCACGTGCGATTCCGACACGACGATCGCCTGCTCCACGATCCGCGGGTTCGCGTCGTCGCATAACTTCAGAAGGAGCGCGTCGTCAACGAGTTGCAAACCGTCCAGTAGCCAGAGAGCTTGAATCCGCGTGGGTGCCGATGGGTTTTCCAGCGCCATTGCTCGTAGTTTTTTGCCGATCGACTTATCCTGGCGTTCCAGCAAGAGCCGGTGTGCCGTATCGCGCGACCAACTATTCGGGCTGGCAAGCGCTTGTACGAGCTCGCCGCTCGAGAGGCCGGCGAGTTTCGTCGGCGGGCGCCGCGCAGCGTCTACGGCCGCGACGCGATAAATCCGGCCGCGATCGTTGCCGGCCCGCAGATTCGGCCGGTTGCGTAACTCCTCCGGCATGAATTCCGGATGGTCGATAACCTGCCGATACATGTCGACGACGTACAACGCGCCATCCGGCCCGACTTCGAGGTTTACCGGGCGGGTCCACTCGTCCCGCGAGGCGAAGAATTCGACCGGGTTCTTCGCGAAGCTTTCGGAAAACGTCACGCCGCGGGGTTTGATCTTTTCGCGGTGGACGAGGTAGCCGGTCGGTTCGCAGGTGAACAGCTGACCGTAATCCGTCGACCGCAGTCCGTCGCCGCGAAAGATCGTGACGCCGCACGCCGCGGTAAATTGCCCGGCATGTTCGTGGGACGTGGTCCAGGTGCGCCCGAGCGGATAGATGGGCGTCGTGCTTGAGCCGTACACGACGTCCTCCAGCACCTTATCGACCGTGACGAGCGGGTTCTTTTTGAGTTGGCGATCTTCGAGCACCACGTGCGTTGCTGGATCACGATTCGCGCAGGCGAAGCGATTGCCGTAATCATCGAACGACAGGCCGAATTGAGCTCCGCCGGTGATTGCCTCGAAAGCGCGTGAACGCGGATCGAAGCGGAAATCCATGCCGCTGATCGACACGGGCTTGAGCTCGCGGTGGCGCGGATCGACGACCATGCCGCCGCGCAGGCCGCCGGCTACGTAGATGTGATTATCGAGCGCGAGCGTCGGATGATTGGCGCGAAGCTGCGGATTCAATTCGGAAAAGCCGGTGAACCATGTCTCGTTGACGTCCGCTTTGTCGTCGCCGTTGGTATCCTTCATGTACGCGACCTTGCCGGACATCGTTACGAATACGCCGCCCTTCCACGGCTGGAGCCCGGTGGCGAACGGAAGTGCGTCGGCAAACACCGTGGCCGTTTCATAGAAGCCGTCGCCGTCCTTATCGCGCAAGATCGAAACCCGTGAACGGGCCGGGAATTCCTTGGTCGGCCCCGTTGGATACTCGCGCATCTGGACGACCCACAGCCGGCCGTCTTCGTCGAACCGAATTGCCACTGGATCGATTACATTAGGTTCATTGGCGACAAGCTCCACCGCGAGCCCGGATTCAGTGACGATCTGTTTCAGCGATTCCCGCGGCGCGAGGGCCGGCTGCGCTGCCGGCGGGCCGGCGGCGCGTAATGGAGATAGCGCCGCCATGCAAAAAGTTGTGATCGTAGTCAGCACCGCGAAGCGGCGACTTGAACGGGACGCCATGAAAAGCCCTGCTAATGTCCGATCGCGACGACGGTCACATTGCCCCCCATTAATAATACTATGCAGTGCCAAATTCCCAAAGTTTAGTTGTGGCGCAGGAGAACTGCAGAATTAAACGCCCTAGTGGCCGGCTCCCCTAATTTCCGTCGTGCCCAGCCCGCTAATTGGTCGCTGTGCGGCCGGATGCGCACGAAAGGGTGGTACATGAGCTTTTCTCGTGGCCGAACCGGAGTAGACAACGAGCTGCCATGTTCGAAGTTCCAAGGTGTCCCATAATTGCGCCGCCCACTCCGCGTGGGCTCCCTCGGTTTGAGCAAATCCACGATCCTTGAATACGTCGGCAAAGTCTTTCGCCATTTCAGCGCCAAATCACAGCCGGAGATGATCGCTCATTCTATTCATCGTTGGCCGGCGTTCCGCTATGGTTGTTGCGCAGGCGCCGTTTCTCAGGGACTCGCTGGCGGACGGAACGCTGGTACCGACGCCAGACTTGCCTTCGGAGGATCGCGTTCCCAGCCTGCTGACGACATCGGATTTCCTGGGTACAGGTTGGTCTTTCGCCGACGCGGCCAATGTGAAGCCCGTTGAACCTGAATATCGCTGCAGAGGCGGACGATGTGTCCTATGCGGTATGGATCATGGATCAGGCTATATCCCGTCACGTCAAGCGCGTGCACGCAACATAAAGCATATTCCACAATAGAGTGAGCCCAGCAGTCTAAGCGTAGGCTTTAGCGGGCTGCCTTGGCGGTGCGAACGGATTGTGTGGGCGTGAAACGGATGGCCTCTCCGCCACCTGGGGCCAGTCGGATAGGGAGGACGGTCTGAGCATTCACCGGTTGCGATTCGATCGTGTATGCTTCCGGTTTTGTTTGCCAGTCGGCATCGTCGGCGTCACGATAAAGCTCGGCGACATACGTCCGCTCAGGATCGAGAAAGGAAAGAGGCGCCTCGAGAGTTCGGCCCTGCTCATCGGTCACGCTGCCCAGGTACCAATCCTCGCCGCCCCGCCGTTTCCGCGCGATCGTGACGTAGTCGCCGATGTGGGCATTGAGGACTCGTGTGTCCTCCCAGTCGACCGGAACGTCTCGGATGAACTTAAACGCGTCCCGACGGGCGAGATAGTTCTCGGGAAGGTCGGCCGCCATCTGCAGCGGGCTGTAGAGCACCACGTAAAGCGCGAGCTGCTTGGCAAGCGTAGTGTTCACGCGATTGTTCGGCCGCAGTTGCGGAAACGTGAGTTGGAAAATGCCGGGCGTAAAGTCCATTGGTCCGGCGAGCAGCCGTGTGAACGGCAGAATCGTTTCGTGTTCCGGCGGATTGCCTCCGTCGGCACTCCAAGCATTGTATTCCTGGCCGCGAGCGCCCTCGCCCGTCATCAAATCGGGATAGGTGCGGCACAAGCCGGTCGGCTTCACCGGCTCGTGGATATCGAGCATGATGTGATACTTGGCTGCTTTATCGATCACAAGTTGATGATGGCGGACCATATACTGGCCGTAGTGCCACTCGCCAACGAGCTTGCCCGTCTGGTCGATCCGCTGGAGCCCCTGCGACCAGTTGACATAACCGGTCTTCACGACGGGAATGCCCAAGGTTTGATAGAGTTGAAACGCGTCGCCCAATTGCCGTTCGTAGTTGGGCACGGCACCACCCGTCTCGTTGTGGCCGATCAGAAGGACTCCCTTCGATTCGGCGTAGCGGGCGAGCTCAGGGAGATCGTAGTCGGGATACGGCTCGGTGAAGCTGAAGCGATCACCGTGTTTGGTCCATTCGCCATCCCAGCCTTTGTTCCAACCTTCCACGAGCACTCCGTCGAAACCATTTGCCGCGGCGAAGTCGATATACCGCCTAGTATTGGCGGTGGTTGCGCCATGCTTTTCTCCGGAGCTCCAGGTCGATTTGCCGAGGTGCATCTCCCACCAGATTCCGACGTATTTGCCCGGCTTGATCCAGCTGGTGTCCTTGAGCTGGCAGGGCTCGTTGAGATTCAGCATCAGATGCGAGGTGATCAGCTGGCCGGGATTGTCGCCGACCAGGATAGTTCGCCAGGGCGAGCAATGCGGAATTTCGGCGCGAACCTTCACGCCATCGGACCATGGCACCAGATCGGCCTTGAGCGTGGTGCCTCCGTTGCCGTCGAGGACCATACTGGCAAAGTCGACGAGGGCGGCTTCGTGAATGCTGAAACAACCGCCGTCGGCCGTTTCAAACGTGGCAGGCGTGTGCGCCTGTTTCAGCTCGCTGACTTTCGTCTTCTTGTACAGGTACTCGTAGTGTTCTGATCCGTAGGCTGGAATCCACCAGACGCTGGAATCTTCGGCCAACGCGAATTCGGTGAGCTCGTCTCGAATGACCAGGGAGTTGAGATGCGGCTGCTGGGGCCATTCATAGCGGAAACCAAGGCCGTCGTCGTATACGCGGAAGACAACCGCCATGACGCGGGCCAAATCGTCGCGCTGGCGGAGCAATAGTCGCAGCTCGTGGTAGGTATTGTCGATTTCTCGCTTGTCGCCCCACGTCTGCTCCCATTTTTCCGAGAATGAGCGCTGCTTGGCCGAATCGAGGGCAAAGTTGTCGGCGAGATCCGGCGCGTCGACGAGTCGGAAGCCAAGCCGTGACTGGCGCACCAGCGGACGGCCTGAGCGGACCACGCGGTAGTGAGGCACGCCGTCGACGAGCGAAAAGTCGACGCGCAAGCGGCCATTGGGTGAGGCCACCGACTGGACGTCGGTTGGATTCTCCTTTGCGAGAACCGATCGGCACGCGACAAGCGAAACGACGCAAGTTGCCGCCCAACAGAAATTCGACAGCGCGGCTCGCTTCATGGAATACATCACAATACTCATCGCGGTCTTCCCGTGGACTCGCCCTTAAACAGAACTGACTCCTTCGGTTCCATCAATATCGGGCCGCGCCAGGACATCCGGCTTCCAAACCAATCAAAACACTTTCCGAGCGGGTCGGAGAGATCGGGAGTGTTGAGCCCCGTGATCGACGGGCAGAAGAATTCCGCTGGGGGTTCGATGTTGACCGTCGCGATCGAGAGATCGTCGCCGACGCGGATATTCCGTTCCCAACAAGCACGAATCGCGCCGATGGCCGCCGGACAAGTGGTGCCGATGAAGGCGGTCGCCCGGGACTGCTTCTCGTCGACTATGCGCGACATGAGCCGATAGGCGACGATCGTGGGGTCGGTAAACACAGGGGTCGGGTCGTCCCGTAAATCGCCCTTCACTCCCCGCCGCCGGCACCAGCGATCCCAAATGTCGATCCGTCGGTCGATTTCCGGGTTGCGATTTTGGGTGTTGACGCAGTCGACGTGGCGATGTCCCAGTTCGTAGAGATGATCCAGCACGCGTTCGATACAGCGGTCGGAAAAAAGGCGAATCGAAGGGAGACCTTCGCCTGTGAAGTCGCCGTCGAGGATCACGACTTTATTGTCTTGGAACGGCTCGACCAAGCGTGCCGGGATTTCCGGGCCGTAGGGAATAATGAACGTGCCTTTCGCCTGCTCGACCGCTTCAACCACTGTCTTTTCGTCCCAATGCACAAATTGAGCGGGGCGCACGGCAATGCTGCGCTCGATTGCAAAATCCGAGACAAAACTGCGCAGCTGGGTGAGGTAGCTGGAGGGATAGGCCGGGCAGAGCAGGACCACCTCCGCCGGCTTATTCCGCCTGGAAAACCGCGGATGCACGTCGAGAGCCCCGGTCGGATGACGAATCAGCACCTCTTCGTCTAGCAATTCCTGGACGGCGCGGCGGGCGGTCATGTAGCTGACGCCGGTTTCTTCCGCGATTTTTCGCTCTCCAGGAATGCTGTCCAGCAAATAGTCGCCCTCGCGGATCCGCCGCTTAATGACGGACATCACCTCGGTATATTTCGCCGGAGCAGCCATGGAAGTGACTATACGGAGCGATTAACTACAACAAAAGCAGCATTTGAATTGCTGTCGATCGATCAGCCGCCGATCGCGTCGAGCCAAAAAGGGGCAGAGTATCGTCGGGTGGCATCTGATTCTGTTTCCTTGCGCATGCGCACACATCGACTCGGCGTCCGCACCGCGAAACGTGCGGACGCAGTTCGGACGCGCAGTCGGCACAAGCGATAAAAAGTGCTTGACACGCGCCTTCGCATACTATAGCATAAATGCTACAGGTTGCAAGGACGTGGTCAATCCAAATCCTTCTTTTCAGAAGGCGGACTTCTGAATGCGGTGATGGCAAGTTCGCTGGCGGTTCTTTTTTCAAGATGGTTCTCGCGCCGGACGGCAATCCATGAGCATGGTGCCGGCGCGATAGTGATGTCGGACGATTGAACGATGAGCGGCGTCTCATCTTCCGTCTGATCCGAATGCGAACAGCAGAGAAGCGGGACGGTGGTCCCGATCAGGATGGATGTCGTTTACAGGGCAGTACGTATCGCGTTGTATTGTCTGGCGTTCCAATCGTTCAGCTGGGAGAAAGACTCATGAATGTGAACTTGAAATTTAGGCACTTGGCCAGCCTGGTACTGGCGACGATTGCGATGGTCGGGCTGGTCGCCTCGGCCAGCGCGCAAAACATTCTGTTCGATCTAGGCGCGACGGGAGATTACCGCAGCGTCAGCGTCCCCAATCCCGATGCGAACGGGCATTATTGGAACAGCGTGAGCTCTTGTTGCTACTTCCCGAATCTTGTGGATACAAGCGGCAACGCGACGACGGTGAATTTTGGTTTCACCTCTGCGTCGGGCAACGACAGTTACAACGGGCCGGCCGGTCCCACCGATCCACCCCCGTTTTTGGATTATCTCCCCCTGACGACTATCAATGCGGCCGCACTGGGTGATCTGGGAGTCAAGGAAGCGGCCTTTGACTACTACACCGGTGCAAACATGCAAATTCAGAACCTGGATGTGAACAAGAAGTACAGTCTGACGTTCTTCGGTTCCCACCAATACAACGACGGCAATAACACGACGCGGTATACAACCTACACCGACGGCACCTTCAGCACGCCGATCACGTCCGTTGATCTGGTGGTGGGCGGCGACGGGTTCTGGAACCAGGACCAGGTTGCCACGCTTACGAATCTCTCGCCACAGCCAGATGGAATCCTCTACGTCGGATTCGCCGGCTCTCCCCGCGGCGGCGGCTACTTGAATTCGATGGAGCTCAAGGGCGTTCCCGAGCCGACCTCGCTGCTACTGCTCGGTGGAGCCTTCGCGTCGGTGTTGCCCTGGCGACGCCGGAAGTAAAAGGATTTGTCGAAAGCAAAGATCACGTCTCTGTGCAACCAGGTTTTCGGTTGACTGATCGATCAAGGTGGACCCTATGAACGTGATTATCGACGCAAAACGCATTGCCTGTCTGGTCTCCGCGCTCGTGATCCTGGTGGGGCAGGCAACTTTTGTCCAGGCGCAGAAAATTCTCATTGACTTCGGCAGCTCGACTTCCTACCGCGGAATCAGCGTGCCGAGTCCCGATTCAAAAGGACACTATTGGAACAGCAATCAACCGGGTCTGCTGATGGACTTGGTCGATACCAGCAACACGGCGACGGGGATGCAACTGGGCTGGATCACTCCGGTCGGTACCGACAGCTACAACGGACCGGCCGGCGATACCAGCTTCGGATCACCCGCCGTCAATCTACCCTTCACGGATGTCGATGAGGTGGCGCTCGGCGATTTGGGAATCAAAGAGGCGGCGTTCGACTTTGCCACCGGTCCAAACGAAGGCAGCGACACCGTTCCGGGTCCGGCCAACAATACCCGGTTTGATCTGATCGGCCTAAACCCGGCGAAGTCGTACACCCTGACATTTTACGGTGCCCACAGCTACAACACCGACGCCTTTACCACCTATTCAGTTTACTCCGATAGCGATTACGCCAACCTGGTCGGTCAGGTCGAGCAGCAGATTCATCATCCACAGCCGGAAGATGAGTCCACCGATCCCAATTGGCGGACGGAATATAACCGAGACACTGTGGCCATGATCGAAAACCTTTCGCCCGGTCCGGACGGCAATTTGTACATTAACTTTGCCGGTTCCACTGGCTACTTCGGCTATCTCAATTCGATGGCAATCGAGATCAATACGCCCGTAGTAACGGCGGGCGATTTCAATGGCGACGGCAAGGTCGACGCAGCGGACTACACGGTGTGGCGCGACCATCTCGGCGCCGGATGAGTCCAGCCTCCACGGCAATGGCAGCAATTCGGGAGGCGTCGACCAGGCCGACTACGATTTATGGAAACTTCACTTTGGCGGCGGTTCCGGGGCCGGCGGCGACATCTTCGCCGGAGCACCGGTACCAGAATCCGCTGCGATCGTTTTGTGCTTGTTGGCGAGTATTGGGGCCGCGCGTATCCGACGCCACCACTAAGCCGCGACCCGGGGGGAGAAGAGCCGCGCGCCGTATCACGTCGGACGGCGCGCGGCGACTCGCCTCGAGCCAAACGGATTCGAAGCGTCGTCGCTGGACTAGGAAGAGTACCGAACGTCGCGCATCATCATGAAGAGAGCAATGAATTTCAATTACGCTAAATGGCGTTCCCCGCCGCCGCGTGGGTTCACGCTGGTCGAGTTGCTGGTCGTGATCGCGATCATCGGCATTCTGGTGGCATTGCTGCTGCCGGCAATTCAGGCTGCCCGTGAGGCGGCTCGCCGCAGCGCTTGCAGTAACAATCTCAAAAACCTGGGACTGGCCGCACTGAATTATCACGACGTGATGAAACATTTTCCGGTCAGCAACGGCGGCCCATACGGCGGGGAAGCACCCGTGCCCCAGACCGGTGCAGGTTGGATTCTCAACATGCTGCCTCAACTCGAGGAACTGGCACTGTTCGACAAGTTCAAGGCATACGGAGCATTCGAGGGCTTCATGCACGCGAGAACCGACAACAGGGGCGTGCCAAATAATGGCCTGTACTCGGTCAAAGACGGCGATTCTGTGCCGCTCTTGATGCAGACGCAGCTGCCGATTCTGCGCTGCCCGACGGATCCAGCGGACAATCGCGTCCGCGACGACCAGTCGGAGTGGGACGTCAAGACGGGCGGCGGAGCCGTGCCGGTGGCGGTGACGAGCTACAAAGGCGTCCTCGACGACACGTTCCTTGGTCAGACATTTGGCGGCACGGTCTCGAATGACGCGTTTACCTATCCCAGCGGAGTTTATACCGAACCGGCGCCGAGCTATGACTCTGGTGCAACGCGCGATTGTCACAACAATCTTCGTTGCCGTGGAATCTACTTTCGACAGTCGTTCCAACGGCCCGTGAAGATTTCGTCGGTCACGGACGGGACCAGCCATACTTTGATGATTGGCGAGTCGCTTCCGGATTACGACAACCATTCCGCCGCGTTCTTTGCCAATGGGGATTGGTGCAGCTGCAATTTACCACTTAATAATTTGCTAAACGTTGATCCGGCGAAGCTGAATCTCGACTTTTGGTGGGACCAACAAAGTTTCCGTAGCATGCACCCCGGAGGAGCTCAGTTCTGCCTAGTGGATGGATCGGTACGGTTTATTTCCGATTCGATTGATAATCAGGCCTACCGCGTCGCTTGCACTCGAAATGGCGGTGAACCAATCTCGTTGGAACAGTGATGGACCTGATAAGCCATTTCGCAGAGCCATTGATTCGAATGATAGCGAAATCTCGTGGTAAGTGCTTCGATGCGTCGGTCCTGGCCCTAATGTTGGTATGCGTCGGCTGTGGCTCGACCACGGGCACGGTGCAAGGGGTTGTCACGATCGACGGCAAGAACGTGGCACTCGAGGCCAACACGCGCGGAACGGTGATTTTCCAGCCGGCCGGCGGGCAAGGCACAACCGCAACCGGACTGCTCGATGCGAAGGGACACTTTGACCTGGCCACTGGCGGCATGTCCCAAATCCGGCCCGGAAGATATCTGGTCGCGATCTCTATTGTCCGGTTGCTGCCGGCCACCGAAGGCGCGGAGCGAGGCGGAGAGCGCATCACCCCTGCCAGATACGCCTCCACCATCGATTCCGGGCTGCAGGCCGACGTCGCGCCCGGTGAAAATAAATTCGCATTCGACCTGGCTTCGGCCGACGAGACGACCGAGCAACCCAATTCGGCAACCGATGCTTCGTCAGCAGATGCTTCGTCCGGGGACGGTGCGAAGGCGACTGCCGAGCCGGAGTCGAAGCCGGCCAAGTAAGCTGCCGGCGTCGTTCCGCGGACGATGGGGTGACGTGGATGAGGCCGATGCCGAACTTGACCTTGGAAAAGACTTGCCGGCTGTCCAGCCTGCTTTGCGCTCTATTTGCTACGCTCGTGGTGGTGGGCTGCGGCAGCGGGTTGGCTCAAGTGTCGGGCGTGGTTACCGTCGACGGGCAGCCGCTCCGCGGCGGGGCGGGAGACACACGAGTCACCGTGGAGTTCCAGCCCGCCAGTGGCGTCGGCACTACGGCGATCGGCCTGGCCGACGAAAACGGCGTTTATATCCTGGGCACCGGCGCCAAGACGGGCATTCCTCCTGGGGAATACGTCGTGACCTGTTCCGCCAGCCGGTTGATTCCTGGCCCCAGCGGCACAGGCGCGGCCGGAGCACGGAGAATCACCGACCCCAAGTACGGGAACGCCAAAACCTCCGGCCTGAAGTTCTCCGTGCAACCCGGCAATAACGAATTCAACATCGAGCTACAATCGCCGCCCCCGCTGAAAGGACGGAGACCCTAGCCAAGCAGAGGCGTCTGCCCGCGGTTTTCGGATAGAATATGAATGACAGTAGTTCCAAGTGGCCTTGTCGAACTATTCGCATGTTCAGTTCGTAAATCAGGGGAGAAATGGATTCCCCCTCACACTGAAGGAGCGCGTGAATGGTTGCCAAGGCGAAAACGAGCTACAAGATTACCAATTGGAGAAAATATAACGAGTCGCTGGTGCAGCGGGGCTCGATTACGTTCTGGTTTAGCGACGACGTGATCGACGCGTGGGAACATACCAACGAGGCCACGAAGGTCGGGCACCCGTTTGTTTACAGCGATACGGCCGTTGAAAGCCTGCTGATGTTGCGGGAGTTGTTTCGGCTTCCCTATCGGCAGACCGAAGGTTTGGGGCGTTCGCTGGCACAGTTGATGCAGGTGGACGTGGCGATTCCCGACTTCACGTCTCTGGCCAAACGGGCGGCCAAGCTGGAAATCGCCTTGGACGTTGCGGACCGCCAGGGACCGATCGACGTGGTCGTCGACAGCACCGGCTTGAAGGTGTTTGGCGAAGGCGAATGGAAAACTCGCAAGCACGGTGTGAGCAAACGACGCACGTGGCGGAAGTTGCACTTGGCCGTGAACCCGGATACGCAGGAGATCGAAGCGGAAGTGCTGACGGAAAACTGTGGGCACGACGCGGACCAAGTGGAGGAATTGCTGGAGCAGATTGATTCGCCCATCGATTCGTTTGCCGGCGATGGGGCCTATGATCAGTGGAAAGTGTACGAAACGCTCGGCGCCGACGAGATAGAGCCGATCATTCCTCCGCGTCGCAATGCCAAAATCAAGCAACACGGCAACTCGAGCCAGCCGCCTTTGGAGCGTGACGAAGCGATCCGCGAGATTCGCCGAGTTGGTCGGAAACGGTGGAAGGAAGACGTGGGATATCATCGACGCAGCCTGGCGGAAACCGCCATGTATCGCATGAAGTGTTGTTTCGGAGGAAATGTGAAAAACAGGATTCTCGAAAACCAACAGGCCGAAGCCCGTCTGAGATGCAAAATCTTAAACCGTTTCACCCACCTCGGGCTGCCTCAGTTCGAGTGGAATTAGTCAACAAGGCCGTTCCAAGTTCTTGAAATTGAGATAGGTGAACGCAAGGCCCCTCTTGTAAATGACTTGTGTCAACGAGTTCATTTCCAAGGAGGGAACCATGCGTTCACGGTCATGTTGTAGCATCGAGAGTGGTGAAGTTCATAGATGGGCGCTCGAATGGTTGATGCAAGCAAAGCTGGTGCGGGATCACGGCTGGAAATGCAGGGCGGCGGTGGTGCTGAACGTGTTGCTGCGGGCAGCGGCCCGATCGATCTCGGTTTCCGCCGCCTGCCGCGACTTGGCCAGTGCGCCCTCGGACCAGGCGGTGATGACCGCCTTGGAGGAAGGCTTGCCCAAAACGCTTTCCGTGCTGGAAGGGCGTTTGAACCAGGCGCTGACGGGTCCTTTGCCGCAGCGTTGGAAAAGGCGCTCGTGGCGGGTGGCGATCGACTGGCATTTGACGCCGTACTACGGAGAGTTTTACCGGAGCCGCAACGAGTTGTATTACGGCAAGCCCCGCCAGGGGACGAAGCAGTTTCACGCCTACGCGTCGGCCTGCATTCTCGATCACGGCCAGCGGTACACGCTGGCTCTCTCGTGGGTGCGGCGGCACGAATCGACGGTCGTGGTGCTGCGGCGCTTGCTGGCCAGAATTCGCCAATTGGGCCTGAAAATCAGGTGTGTCTTGTTGGATCGGGCGTTTTTCAACGTGTCGGTGGTGGAGTTCCTCAAACAAGAGTCTCTGCCGTTCTTGATGCCCGTGGTGATGCGCGGGCGGAAACCCAAGAAGCGTCGCCCGGCGACCGGGCTGCGCTGGATCAAGCAGCAGGCCGCCGGTTGGTACCAGCACACCATGAAGAACGGCAAACGCCAAGTCACGCTCTCGGTGTGCGTTGGCTATCGCACGCACAAGAACCGCAAAGACGGCAAGCAGGTCAAGCAGAAGCTGTTGTTCGCCGCTTGGCGGGTGAAGGGGTCGCCGACCGAGATTCGCGAGCGCTACCGCAAACGGTTCGGCATCGAAACCAGCTTTCGGCAACTGCGGCAGGCACGGATTTACACCTGCACACGCCAACCTCGCTTGCGGTTGCTGTTCGTCGCGGTGGCGCTGGTGCTCCGCAACCTGTGGGTCTGGATCCACCACATGTTGCTGGCCGAGGGCGACCGAGACAATCGCACGCTCCATCTCGAACGCCTCCGCTTCAAACGCATGCTGGATTGGATCGTTCACGAAATACAACGCCTAATGCACGATGGCTCAAGGCCTTACACCGCCTGGAAGCCGTGAACTAAGAACTTGGAACTACTGAATGAGTAGCAGCGAGCAGGAATCTCTCGCGAGCTGCGGATCCGGGTTGACGACCAGCTCATCGGAACCGCTGGTCCCCCCAAGCACCAAGCTTTTGCTTATCCACGAGTCATGCGGACCTGTTTGTTGGTAGTCGTAGCGATGATTTTCGAAGCGCTCGCCGCGTGGACGGCGTGCGGCTCAGAGCGTGCCTGTGACGAAGACCAACTCGACTAAGGTCTATATGCACTACATGCCTTGGTTTCAGACGCCGGGGAACTTGGGCGGCACAGGCGGCACACAGTGGGGGTGGCACTGGAAAATGAATACGCAGAATCCAAATCTCGTCGAAGCGAGCGGCAAACGACAGATTGCGTCCCACTTTTATCCGAAAATCGGCCCCTACGATTCCGCTGACTCGGACGTACTCGAATACCATATGCTGCTCCTGAAATACTCGGGAGTCGACGGCGTGATGATCAATTGGTACGGCGTCCAGGGGTCGAACGGCGACATTAGTTCGCTACTGAATGCTTCGAACGCGATCGTCAATCAGGCAGCTGACTTCCGGCTCGGATTCAGCGTCGTGCTTGAGGACCGTTTTGCCCGCAGCATCAGCGACGAGCAGGCCAACATGCACTACCTGCGCGACAACTACTTCAACCGCGCCAACTACCTCCGGGCAGGCGCAAACAACAATCCCCTGCTACCGATCTTTGGGCCGATCACTTTTCAAACCGAGTCGCAGTGGAGCCAGATACTTCCCGAATCCGGCACCAACCCGGAGTTTTTGCCGCTGCTTTACCAGAGTAGCGACGCCGGTTCCAATGCCGACGGCGAGTTTGCCTGGCCCTATCAGGACGCCAATACGTCAAATCATCTGACGAAGCTCAGGTCGTTTTATACCAGCCGCGCTCCGCAGTTGGGCACGGTCGGCGGCGTCGCCTATCCAGGTTTCTACGACTTCTATCAAGAGGGCGGTGCCGGACAATCTTACTTCTACATTCCGGAGAATGACGGACAATCCCTGACCGACACGCTGAACCTCTATTCGACCTACCAGACGAATGACAATCTGAATTTCCTTCAACTGGCGACGTTCAATGATTTCGGCGAAGGGACGATGTTTGAGCCCACGGTCGAGGACGGATTTCGCGCGCTCAATCAAATCCAGCTCTTTACCGGCGTATCGTACGGAACCGACGAGCTGCAACTGATCTATGAGCTGTATCTGGCCCGCAAGAGATATGCCGGACTGGCAGATCGGCAGACGCTGTTGGACGAGGTATCCACAAAACTGAACGAACTGGACGTCAGCGGCGCTCGATCGCTGCTCAATGAAGCAAGCCCGGCCGGCGACTACAACGCAGACGGTATCGTCGACCAGAATGACTACGATATCTGGCGAGCCGCGTTTGGCTCGTCGACGATTATCTATGGCAGCGGGGCCGACGGGAACTACGACGGAGTCGTTGACGCCGCGGACTACAGCGTATGGCGCGATCATTTCGGCGCCGGCCTCTCCGGCGCGGCGGCCGCGGGAAGCGTGCCGGAACCGGGCGCCGCCCTCCTGGTCGGTCTGGTGGCCGGTGCCCTTTTCTGCCGGCCGGGCTCGGGATCCAGCTGCATCCACCGCCGCTGACGGTCACTCGACGACCACCGCGACCGCCGCGAGACTTGCCGCAGAGCTCGATTCTCGCGCTCTAAGCTTCCTCGCTTTCGGCTACGATGGGCGATATCTTGCAGCTTGTGTGCGACGTTCGCCACGCAGACAGCTCTCATTCATGGCAAGTGATATGCAAGCGCCTTTGCACGCCAATTCGAGCGGTCGCTCCTCGGCAACGATGATGGTCCGCATTTCGGCCATGATGTTTTTGCAGTATTGGCCGCTCGGCGTTTGGGGGGTTACGATCGGCACCTATATAGGCGCCAATACCGGCGAGCACGGCGCGGGGATTTTCTCGCCCGGGTTCATCGGATACAGCACGGCCGCCAGTGCCATCGGCAGCCTATTCTCGCCATTGGTGGTGGGCTTTCTCAGCGATCGCTATGTTGCCGCCCAGAAATTGGTTTCGTTGACGCAAGTTGGCTGTGCAATTGCTGTCTGGGGCATGTATGCGAGCCGCAGCCAAGTTGTCTTCTTCTTGTGGCTCCTGGTCTATTTTCAGTGCTTCGTCCCGGCCGCCACGCTGACCAACAAAATCAGCCTCAAACAACTTGCCAACCCCGATGCGGAGTACCCGCTGGTCCGGTTCTTCGGCACGATGGGTTGGATTGCCGCGGGTTTGTTCGTGGGCATCTTGTGGCCAACTCTCTCTGGCGAGTCGATCGAGGCGACGAGCATGCCGCTGATGCTCGGCGGCATAGGCAACGTCGTCATGGCGCTCTTTGCCATCACGCTGCCCGATACACCTCCCGAATCCGACGACCGGCCGATTCAAGAACGAGCGTGGCGCCAGCACCGCGTGCTCTTCACCAACTTGCAACTGGTTGCGTTTCTGGCCATTGCCACCCTCGCCTGTGTCCCGAGCATGGCCTACAACAACTTCGCCAATCCGTTCTTGAACTACTACCGATATCCGGCGCCCGCCGCGCTGATGACTCTCGGGCAATTGTCCGACCTGATTTGTCTGACCGCCACGCCCTGGTTGATTGCCCGCTTCGGCTTGCGGTCGCTGTTCGCCACGGGCGTGTTCACCTGGACGCTCCGTTACGTCTTACTCGCCGGCGGCAGTTACTTCGCGCTCGCCTGGCCCGTCGTGGCGGCAATTCTTATCCATGGGCCGTGCTACGTCTTCGTGTATGTCGTCGGCGTGATGTACACGGACCACCTCGCCGATCCGTCACACCGCGGAGCTGCCCAGGGGCTCTTTGCGCTGGCATCAACCGGTATCGGCCACTTGCTCGGAGCAATCACCGTTGGCTTTGCCCAGTCCGTCTTCCTCACGCCGGCAGGCGTGGAGCCACCCTCGTACAACTGGACAGGTTTTTGGCTTGTGCCAGCCTTAATCGGATCATTTGTGGCCGTCTCATTCTTGCTAAGCTTCAAGTTGCCGCGCCAACCGTATCTCGCGCTGACCGGAGATCGAGACGATGCTTCATTTGACCCGAGAGCAGGCCGAGAATCCACCACCGCGAATACTAACCATTCGGACGACAGAAGTGCCAGCCTACGTGCCCCATAGCGTTGAATACTATTGCCGCCGTGATTATGACTTTCTGCTCTCTGGCAGACTCGAAGCATCAACCTACTGATTCGAATCCGTCGCTTGATGCCAATACCTGGGCAACGAGAATAATGGTGAAGTCAAGAATCAATTGCGACACATGCGGGGTTGAAGGATTTCCGCTGGAGTTCGATAGCCGAGTCGCTTGCGGGGACGTTCGTTCAGGAATTGTTCCACGCCGGCCACTTCGTCGTGGCCGATCCGTGTGAAGTCGGTGCCTTTGGGAAAATACTGCCTCAGCAGCCCGTTGGTATTTTCGTTGGTCCCGCGTTGCCAGGAGGCATACGGGTCCGCAAAGTAAACATCGAGCCTCAGGTGACGAGTTAATTGACCGTGCTCCGCGAACTCCTTGCCATTGTCGAAAGTCATGCTCCTGCGAAGCGCGGGTGGAAGATCCTTCACTCGCGTCTTGACCACCCGCATCGTTTCGCCCGATTTCATGCTGTCGCAGCGGCCGATGCGGAGATAACCACTCTTTCGTTCCACCAAGCTGACCAGCGCGCTGCGTCGGCCTTTGCCGACCAACGTATCCCCTTCCCAATCTCCGTAGCGCCTGCGCCGGTTGATCACTTCGGGCCGCCCACCGATCCGCACGACGTCCGTCCATCTTCCCCGTGTTTCCGGCGGCCGGCCGCCGCGACGCAGCAGTTTCTGCCAGCCCGGCCGGCGCCATCGAATCCAAGCGTAAATCGTCTGGTCCGACAACCATCGACTTGGTGCGCGACGAAAGTCACGCCGCATGCGGCCGGCAATCTGGTCCGGTGACCAATACTGTTTCAGCCTCTCCTGGACGTATTGATGCACTTCGGGGTCTTTCATCTTGTGCGGTGGCCGACACGACAAGCGACGCCGCTCGGCCAAGCCTTGAGCCCGCCTCGGTCCATAACCGCGTGGGCCCGCATTGCGGTCCAGTTCCCGATAAATTGTGCTGCGGTGCCGACCCATGAGTCCGGCGATCTCCGCATTCGACTTCCTCTCCTTCTTCAATCGGGATAGGAACTGTCGCTCCTGGTACGTAAGATGACTAGCCATCGCTGGGCCTCCGTGCGAACGTCGAATCCTTGAACAGACCCGACATTCAAACGACCCAGCGATCCTTTCACCAAGATCAGTTAATCCAACTGTCGCATTTGAAGTTTGACGCCACCGATTCGAATTCCTGGTTCGGCTGGCCGTTTTACGTGTAATAGCCGCGGGCGAACTCGATGCAAGCGAGCAGGACATCATTAATCGATAAGGAGCCGTTGGGGTGGCTGACCGCGGCCGAATTACCCATCCCGAGTTTCGATCGAGACCGCCAATCGGCGATTAGCCGGGCATAGCG
Source organism: uncultured Planctomycetota bacterium (assembly GCA_963808175.1). GTDB lineage: Bacteria > Planctomycetota > Planctomycetia > Pirellulales > Lacipirellulaceae > DASYDU01. The sequence continues at coordinate 38,292 of CAWEEU010000012.1, forward strand.
CTCGTGGCTCTCGGCGCTCCAGGTAGTGATCGCGGCCATCGAGCCGTACGACGGCGCGTCCTGAGGCTTTATGGCGGCAATAGGCGGGGACTTTTCCTGGTGTGGCTGGCATGGCGGCGGCTCCTCTCAAAAATGCTCCGTAATTTACGGAGGATCTGAGGGGCTTTGAGCCGCTCCGCCCGACGCGGGCAGGTACGCTAAGTCCAGCGTTCAGCGATAGTTAAGTCCAAGCGCACCCGGCAGGACTCGAACCTGCAACCCCTGGTTCCGAAGACCAGTGCTCTATCCATTGAGCTACGGACGCTCAGAATTAGCCGTCAGCTATTAGCTCTTAGCCGTCGGCGTTTGGCAAGATGCGACGCGAGAAATTTCTGGCCGGTCGCGAACAGCGGGCCGCGACGTCACTGCAGCCAGCTCAGCAGTTGCAAGACGACAAAGACGATGGCCATGAAGACCACAATCCAGACCGCGAAGCGGGCAGCGTGAATCGCGATCGGGCCCAGCTCTTCGTGCCGCGTCGCCGAGTAGACGAGGCTCACACTGACGATGATCGGGACTGCGAACCAAATCCGCAGCGGGTCCATCGCGGCCAGCAACGTCAGACTCATTAGGGAAGCAAACATCAAGGTTTCCCGTTCGCGTTGGAAAGTGTAGAAGAGGAGTAGTGGAGAAGAGGAGTAGTGGATTCGCTACTCCACTACTGCACTCCTCCACTGCCGCTCTCTTTCTTATTCGTCTTCTTCTCCTCGGGCGGAGCGATCACCAGCGGTCCGCCGTAGGCGTCGCAGATCACCAGCAGATTCAGCAGCCCCGCGACGATCGTGTAAACGGTTCCCATCTCGAACATGTCGGCCGAGTCGTGGTTCCACTTGGCGACCTCGTCCGGATGGATGACTTCATTGCCCGACAGATCGCGCGAGCGAAAGTCGCCGCGCATTGCCGGCGGGCGCATTACGTCGCCCAGCAGCGGCAGCGTGCCCTTGCCGTGCTCGGCGCGCCAGTATTGAACCAACGCCGGTGCTGCCGGCAGGCCCACCCCCAGCTGAAACAAATACTGCCAGCGTGTGAAAATGCTGGGCGTCGTCGAGGCGTAGACCACCTGGCCGTTGCCGATGTACAGGCCATATAAAAACGTGCCCAGGATGCAGACACAGAACAAGACCCCTTTGGCGGTGCGGCCTTGATAAAAGTGTCCGAGCCCCGGCACGAGCCATGCCAAGAACGCCGCCAACCGGGGATCCTTCAGTTCAATTTCGATTTCGCGCCTGCGGGGCGTCGGCTCGCGCAGCGGCTTGGAATGTTGTTTTTGCCATAGATCAATCATTCTAGGCGACAGGCGGTGCGATGCCAGGGCAGTTCTCGACGCCAGGCGCGATGCTCCGTTCGTTCTTCGCCGAGTGGGGCAAGTTTATTGGCAAACCGGAACGAAAAATGGCTGCCAGAATCGTGTGCTTGGGCGTCGCGGCGGCGCTGGCGTCCGGTTGTGAGCGGAGGCGAAAACTGGTAGATTTTGGGGGTCTTTCGAGTGCCTTCCGGCGGGCGGTTTGTTTGCCGCAATCGCTCCGGAACCAGGTGCTCGCCGCTCGCCCGATTGGCCTCGATTAACGAGGTTTGAGTTGATCGTGGAAGCGCGTCACGAACCGGCGGGTCCTCCGCCCCAGTCGGGGTCGAGGACGACCCGGCTCGCTGACGGTCCATTGTCAACCAATAATCAATAGAAGGACCCGCCCGTGGCCGACGATTCCGACGCCGACGAAACTATCCCCCCGACCGACGACAGCGGTTCCGCCGCCGAGCAACCAAGTCCACAGGAACAAGCGATCGCGCTGCGGCTGATCGACCTGCCGATCGAGGACGAGCTCCGCAAGAGCTACCTCACCTACGCGATGAGCGTCATCGTCAGCCGGGCCCTGCCGGACGTCCGCGACGGCCTCAAGCCCTCGCAGCGCCGCATCCTCGTGGCGATGAACGACCTGAACCTCACGCCCGGCGCGTCCCGCGTCAAGTGCGCGAAAATCTCTGGCGACACCAGCGGTAACTACCATCCGCACGGCGAATCCGTCATCTATCCCACGCTGGTGCGCATGGCCCAGGAATGGAACATGCGCCACGTGCTGATCGACAAGCAGGGCAACTTCGGCTCGATTGCCGGGCTGCCTGCGGCCGCCATGCGGTACACCGAAGCCCGCATGTCCCCCTTCGCCGCGATGCTGCTCGAAGACCTCAAGCTCGACACCGTCGACTTCATCCCCACGTACGACGAGCGGCACATGGAGCCGGTCGTCCTGCCGTCGAAATTTCCGAATTTGCTGGTGAACGGCTCCGGCGGCATCGCGGTCGGCATGGCCACTTCGATCCCGCCCCACAACCTCGGCGAAGTCTGCCGCGGCGTCGTGGCCCTGCTCGACAATCCGCACATCACCGTGCAAGAGTTGATGGAGTACATCCCGGCCCCCGACTTCCCCACCGGCGGCATCATCTGCGGCAAGAACGCCATCTGGAAAGGCTACGAAACCGGCCGCAGCACGATCGTCGTCCGCTCCAAGACGACCGTCGAAGAGAAGAAGAACGGCCGCTTCCGCATCATCGTCAACGACATCCCCTACCAGCAGACCCGCGACCCGGTCATTCAGAAGATCGCCGCGCTGGGCGCCGAAGGCAAAATCCCCGGCATCTCCGCGGTCAACGACGAGAGCGATCTCAAAGAGCCGGTCCGCATCGTGATCGACCTCAAGAAGGACGCCGATCCGGACGTCGTGCTGAACCAGCTCTACAAATTCTCGCCGCTGCAGGATTCGTTCTCGGTGATCCTGTTGGCGCTGGTGGACGGCAAGCCGCGCACGCTCTCGCTCAAAGAGATGTTGCAAGAGTTCGTGCGGCATCGCGTGATCGTCATCCGCCGGAGGACGCAATTCCTCCTCTCCCGCGCCCGCAAACGCAAGCACACGGTGCAGGGTCTCTTGCTGGCCCACGCCAACATCGACGAAGTGATCCGCGTGATCCGCGCCTCGAAGACGCAGATCGAGGCCAAAGAGCGGCTCATGCAGATCAAAACGCCGGCTGCCCTCCTGAAGCGGGCGCTGGGCGACGAAGGCTTCGCCCAGTTCCAGGAGGAGCGCGGCGTCGCCGAAGAATACTCGCTCACGCCCGTCCAGGCCGACGCGATCCTCAAAATGACTCTCGGCCAGCTGGTCAATCTCGAGCAGGAAAAACTCGCCGACGAGCACAACAAGCTGCTGGTCGAAATCGGCGAATACCTGGCGATCCTCGGCGACGAACAGAAAATCTACGCCATCATCCGCGAAGATTGCGAGGACGTCGCCCGCAAGCACGCCGACAAACGCCGCACCGAGCTCTCCAGCGAGGAAATCGGCGAGGTCAACCTCGAAGACCTCATCGAAGAAGAGCAGATGGTCGTCTCGATCTCGCACAATGGCTACATCAAGCGGACCCCTTCGAGCGTCTACCGCGCCCAGCGCCGCGGCGGCAAAGGCATCAAAGGCGCCGAGGCCGACGAAGAAGATCCCGTCGAGCATCTGTTCGTCACTAGCACGCACGACTACCTCTTGTTCTTCACCTCCAAGGGCAAGGTCTACTGGGAAAAGGTCTACAACCTCCCGGCGCTCCGCCGCGAGAGCAAAGGCCGCGCGGTCGTGAACCTCCTAAATCTTGGCGAAGGCGAAAAAATCGCCGACTGCCGGGCCGTCCGCGACTTCGACAAGCCCGATCACTACTTGATGATGGCCACTCGCGGCGGACTGGTAAAGAAAACGGAGCTCAAAGCCTATAGCCGCCCACTCAAGAGCGGCATCATCGCCATCAAGCTCAAGGAAGAGGACGAGCTGGTCGACGTCGCCATCACCAAGCCCGGCGACGAAATCATCCTCGCCACCGCCACCGGCATGGCGATCCGCTTCCGCGAGAGCGACGCCCGGCCCATGGGCCGCAACACCAGCGGCGTGAAGGGTATCTCTCTCGGCAAAGACGATTACCTCGTCGGCATGGTCGTCGCCGATCCCGAGGCCACGCTGCTCACCGCCTGCCAAAACGGCTACGGCAAACGCACCCCCTTCGGCCCGAATGCGACAGAGGGGGCTGGGAACTCGGGACTCGGGACTGGGGAAGAGGGCGAACGAGCCCCCAGCCCCCAGCCCCCAGCCCCCGATGACGACGCCGAAGGCGAATCGTCATCCTCTTCCTTCCGCTACCGCACCCAGAACCGCGGTGGCAAGGGCCTCCGCGACATCAAAACCACCGAACGCAACGGCCCGGTGATCGGCATCGTCCGCGTCGACGAGACCGACGAGCTGATGATGATGACCGCCCGCGGCAAAATCCAACGCGTCGCCGTCTCCGACTTCAACCCCATCGGCCGCAACACCCAAGGCGTCCGCATCATGTCCCTCGACGAAGAAGACACCCTCGCCGCCATCGTCCGGGTGCCGAAGGAGGAATCGGAGGGCGGCGACGAAGAAGTCACCGCCACCGACGAACTACCGAGCTGACCGCGGACAAAACTTCCACCCATTTAACCCCGGGTGATTCGGATGTTCCACATCCGAACGCCCGGGGCCGACTACTCCTCGCGCCCAACCCTCCCGGTGGTATAGTTCAGCGGCCCCACATTCCCCCACATCCAAGCCGCCCTGGACCCCAGCACCCGCGAACAAATCGAACGCGCCAGAATCGAACGCGCCCGCACATGGACTCCCGACGAGCGCTGCCGCCAGGAAATCGAACGTGCAAAGCGAATGACGCCCGACGAGCGAATACGTGAAGGCTTCGCGTTATTCGAACAGGGCCGAGATTACATCGTCCGCCGCGTTCGAGAATCGTTCCCAGAAGCGACCGACGACGATGTGGATCAGATCCTTCGCTTTGTGCTCAAACGCTGCAAATGGTGGGGAATAACTTAGTCCGCCTCACGGCATGATCGATCCGATGGACTGGTCGCTTCAGCGAACAGTAGCGCCCGGCCCCACCCATTTGCTACAATACAGCTACCCCCCCGCTGCTGTTTCCAGCTGCGGCCGTTCATTGTCAGACAGGTGAGGCCTCGAGCGTGAGCGACTCAACTTCCGAAAGCGTTACGCCCGCGCCGCGCAAACGGCCAAGAATCCTTCGCTGGTTCGCCCTCGCCGCGGTCGTTTTCGTCGCCTGGTTCCTCTGGCAACTCTTCGGCCCGACGCCGCCGATCGTCGTCTCCAAACAAACGACATACATCACCGCGCCCCTGCGCCCCGACGGCCTCCCTGATTACCGGAAGTACCTCGACGACAAACTCCGCGAAAGTGTAACCCGCGACAACAACGACGCCGTGCTGATGTGGCAAGTCCTCGGGCCGGGCGAAGCAGGGAGTGCCATCGATCCGCGCGAATGGAAATCGCTCGCCGAATATCTTCAGATCCCGCCGACCGACGTAAAATCACATCTCCACGAGCCTACCATGGGGAAAACTGCAAAACTTGTCGGCGATTGGCTCTTCATAAATTCACCGGAATGGCGCCGCGCTCAAGCTGGGCCGCCCGGTTCCGATAGTCCGTTGTCGACGCCAGTCGAGCTTGGGGACGATGCCATTTGGGCAGCCATGGATGCTCCGTGGAAACGCAAGCAACTGCCGCCACTCGCCGAGTGGATCGACGCGAATAATTCACAGATCGACCTGCTTGTGGAAGCGTCGATGCGGCCCCGGTTCTATACGCCATTGCCGCCTGCAAAAAATGGGCAACAAATGGCGCTTTTTGGAATGTCCGTGGATTACATTCACCCTACTCGTGCTGTCGCACGCATCATATCGACGCGTGCGATGCTCCATATCGGTGAGGGCCGCCATCAAGAAGCGTGGCGCGATCTTCACGCCATCCACAAGTGGGCCCGCCTCGTGAGCCAGGGATCGACGATTCTCGACCAACGTGTCGCCATCGCGATCAACGGAATTGCATGTGAAGACGACACCGCCCTGTTAGGCGATCCAACTTTGCCGGAGCCGATTGCCAGACAAATTCTTCACGATTTGCTGGCCCTCAAGTCAACCTCGAATGTTGTTGAGAGCCTTGACTGTGGCGAACGCATCTTTCGCTTGAATTCCATCGTCGCTGCAAGCCGAAATGGCATTGGCGCTTTCTATGCCGACAATTTCAGTTGGAAATTGGCGAGCGGCGAAACGGACATGCCCGCGTGGAAAATCAAGCTCCTGAATCTTCTCGCGTTCGATTGGAGTTCCTGCCTTTTCGAGGCGAATTGTCACGTCGACCAAGTTGTGGAAGCCGCAAAGCTCTCGAATCACGAAGAGAGTCGGACAAAAATCGAGCAGCTGAATAAGAGGTTTTATGGACGCGAAATCGGGCCGCGCAGCTTGCGGACTTTGGTCGGCATGATGGCAAGCGCCAACGTGCGAAAGGAGTTGCTCGGAACTGCCGTAGCCGCCGTGATGTGTTCGAACTTCCCGTTGGCGTTGGAAGCACAAGACACGGACAAAACTCGAGTCGCTTTGTTACGAATTGCCGCTGCTCTCGCTGTCTATCGTGCGGCAGAATGGCAATTACCCCGACCAGCTCGCAGACCTCGTCCCAAACGTGTTGCCGAAGCTGCCCGTCGACCTCTATCACCAACAGCCGTTCCTTTATCAACGCGACGGCAAAGGCTACCTCCTGTACAGCGCCGGCGAAAACGGCACGGACGACGGTGGGAGCCACGAACAATGGAGCATATTCGGCGGCCGCCAAGTATTCGACCTACCCGAACCGGAAACCGACGCCGCCCGCCAACAAATCCCCGCCGGCGCCGACGACATTGCCATCCGCCTCCCCCGCCCGCCCTTCAAGCTCCCCGCGCCGCCAGTGAGCCCATGAGTGTCCGGGCCGCACCATCTCCGAGTCGGTTTCCGGGTCGCCGCGGTAGCGTCCGTGTTGGTCTTTATCGAACGCGCGCCGCGCCGGGTATCAGCCACAACCCGCACAACCGGCCCAGCAAGCCCACCCACTCGACGGTGCGGGGATCGTCATTATCATGGAGGTTTCCGAAATGCAGGCGCTGAGGCATATGGCGCCACGGTTTATAATCGGGTTGGTTCTACCGACCCGGCTGGAATACACATGAAAATCGCAGTCATTGGCACCGGCTACGTCGGCCTCGTCACGGGCACTTGTTTCGCCGATAGCGGCAACGACGTCACTTGCGTCGACATCATCCAGAAGAAGATCGACCTGCTCAACAGTGGCAAGGTGCCGATTTATGAGCCGGGCCTCGCCGAAATGGTCGAGCACAATTTGAACGCCGAGCGGCTCCATTTTACGACCGACCTGGCCGCCGCGATCAAGCCGGCCGAGATCATCTACCTGGCCGTCGGCACGCCGCAGAGCGACAGCGGCGCGGCCGACCTGTCGGCCCTCTGGAGGGTCGTCGATGGCATCGCCCCCCACCTGCGGCCCGACGCGATCGTCGTCACCAAGAGCACCGTGCCGGTCGGCACCAACGCCAAGATCTACGCCCGCCTGCGTGAAGCCACCGGCCGCGAGTGCGACGTCGCCAGCAACCCCGAGTTCTTGAAGGAAGGCTCGGCGATCGAGGACTTCATCAAGCCCGACCGCGTGGTGGTCGGCGTCCGCCGGTACGAAGTCTCGCGCGTGCTCTACGAGCTCTACAAGCCGTTCCTGCGGACCGAGAATCCGTTCCTGGTGATGTCGCCCGAGAGCGCGGAGATGACCAAGTACGTCGCCAACGCGCTATTGAGTGTGAAGATCAGCTTCATCAACGAGATGGCCAACCTCTGCGAGCGGATGGGCGGCAACATCAACGACGTCCGCCGCGGCATCGGCCACGACAGCCGCATCGGCTTCGCCTTTCTGTTCCCCGGCGTCGGCTACGGCGGCAGCTGCTTCCCGAAGGACGTGCGGGCCCTGGAGCAGATGGCCCGCGACCACGGCCTCGAGCCGCGCATGCTCGAAGCGATCGACGAAGTGAACGAGGCCCAGAAGCGGGTGATGATCGACAAGATCGCCGCCCACTTCGGCGGCAAGCTCACCGGCAAGACGATCGCCGTCTGGGGCCTGGCGTTCAAGCCCCGCACCGACGACATCCGCGAGGCCCCGGCCCTGGTGCTGATCGATTGGCTCCTGGAGCAGGGCGCGGCCGTCCGCGTCCACGACCCCGAAGCGATGGAAAACGTCCGCGAGAGGTACGGCGACAAGCTCATCTACTGCAAGAAGCAAATGCAGGCGCTCGACGGCGCCGACGCCCTGGCGATCATGACCGAGTGGCGCGACTACCAGCGCCCCGAGTTCAGCGAGATGGCCACGCGGCTCCGCTCGGCGGTCGTCTTCGACGGCCGCAACCTCTACGAGCCGGAGATCATGCAATCGCACGGCTTCAAGTACCACAGCATCGGCCGCCCCGCGGTGGGGTAACCCTTGGCCGCGTCGCTTGCGACGGGCTCCTTTGGCCGATATGACTTGATTTGACCCGCTTGTTCTCCTCGCCTACGCTAAAAGATGGGAAAAGGGGAACGGGGCGATGAACTGGCGGACTCGAACAGCGCGATTTCTATGGGCGACATGCACCATCGCGCTCCCGCATTCCGCCATGGCCACCGGCGTCCCAATCAGCGGTTTTTTGCCCATGGTGGGCATCGGGCTGACGGACAAGTTTGACGACGGCAACGGCGGCAGTGCCACCTTCTTCCAGGCCCAGTACGAAACCTCGTTGCAGGGCACACAATTCGGCACTGGCGGCACACCCTACTACGACGTGGCCTTGCTCGACACCGGTGCCGGGGCATCGCTCATCACCACCGCCAGCGACACCGCTTTCAACATCGCTGGCGCCGGTTTCCGCGGAACCGAGCCCCTGCCAATCGGCGGTGCAACCGGCTTTTTGACGGCGACGATTAACGACCCGATGGCCATTTACGCCACCGGCCTCGCCAATCGCACGGGCACTTCGCCGCTGACGCTCAACACTTCCACCTTCGTCGGCCAGTCGAGCGTTTCCCTCGCCACGCTGCCGCCCGAGTCCGACTTGCCGAACGTGCTCGGCATTCCATTTTCCAGTCAATATGCAACTTACATTCGCAGCGACCAGCCGCAGATCTTTCAGCTCAACGGCAAGACCGTCCGCACGCCACAAGTTCAATTCTTACCGTTGGGGAGCGGTGGCCAGGGCATCACTCGGCGAGTGCCCATCACGCTCGACGATCCGTCCGCATTCGCCTCGCCGCCAATCTACGTTTTCAACATACTGAATGTGCTTAACGGCGGATCGCTCACCGATGATCCGTCCGCTCCGACGGTTCTCGCCACGCCGGCCGGCCAGGCGGCCGCCGCCTACTTTTTGCCGGTCAACGTCAGCAATGCCGGCCAATCGCTATCCAATTCCAATTTCTTTCTTGACACCGGGGCAGACGTCACGGTCGTCTCGGAATTGAATGCCGTGCGGCTCGGTTTCGATCCGGTGTTGGATGAACCCGAGTTTACGGTCGCCATCGTCGGCTCCGGCGGCACGACCGAAGAGGTTCCCGGTTTCTTCGTCGATCATTTCACGGTCCAAGCAGTCGGCGGCAGCATCACGCTTGACAACGTTCCGGTGATCGTGCTCGACGTCGTGAATCCGGCTCATCCCGGCAACGTCGTCGACGGCATTGTCGGCATGAATCTGCTGGCGGGGCGAAACGTCGTGATCGACCCCAAGCCGTCGTTGGGTGGAGGCGGCGTCGGTCCCAGCCTGTACGTCGGCAATCCCGTCACGACTCAAAGGAATTGGACTAACGCAGCAGCGAGCGGCACCTTGGCAACTGCCGGCAATTGGAACGATGGCACTGCGCCGACGACGCTCGCCGTTGCCAACGTCCGGCACGTCGCCGGCGGCAATCAAACCGCAGTCGTCGCCGCCGATGCGACCGTCTGGGAATTGAACGTCTCCGGCGCCGCGAATCAGCAAATGACTGTCGAAATCAGCAACGGCGTGACGCTGACCACTTTTTCCGGCGTCAACGTCGAGACCGATGGTGCCATCCGCTTGATCGGCGGGACGCTGGACGCCCAATTCGTCGAAGTTGCCGGTGGCACGCTCCGAGGTGCGGGTCGCATCGCCACGGGCAGCGGCCCCATCCCCGGCCAGGTCGAAAACCGCGGTGGTACAGTCGCCCCGGGCAATGGCATCGGCAAGCTGGAAATCGCAGGGCGGTTTGCCAGCGACTCCGCCGCCACGCTCGCCATCGAATTGGGCGGATTGACCGCCGCGACTCAATACGACCAACTCGCCGTCGATGGCGACGTGGCGATTTCGGGCACGCTCGCCGTCTCGCTCGTTGACCTCGGCAGCGGCCCGTTCGTGCCGAGCGTCGGCGACGTGTTTACAATCATTACTGCCACCGGCGGTCTCAGCGGCGGATTCGCCGCTCTCGCGGCGCCAGCTGGATACAACTGGAACATCGTTTATGCGACAAACAGCGTGCTGCTCTCCGTGGGAGTCCCAGGGCGACTACAACGACGACGGCAGGGTCGACGCCGCCGACTACACCGTCTGGCGCGATTCACTGGGCTCGGTCGGCAGCCAGCTGGCCGCTGACGGCGATGGCAACGGCAAGGTTGACGCTGCCGACTACACGGTTTGGAAGAACCACTTCGGGCAGGTTATCGGCGGTGGCGCGGCATCGAGTGCCGTTCCCGAACCGAGCAGTGTGCTGTTGCTGCTCGTGGCGACGATGATTGGTTGGCGAACGCGGCTCAGCCAACAGCGCTGACGTACCGTCGCAAGCTATTTCACCCGCTCCGTTCGCATCGTCGCTTCGCTGTGGAGCGTCTTGGTGGCGGTGAATTTCGGAACCACCAGGGCGTTGGTCTTCAGCGGGATGTCGATCGAGACCGTCACCTCATCGGTCGCCGACGAGAGCGTCGACGGATTGACCGTCACGACGGCCCCGCGGGCTCCAATGACCTTCAGGATCGAGTTCGCCCTGGCTTTGGCGTCGTCGGCCGTCCCGCCCGGAACCATCGCGTACCGCGCAGCTTCGTAGGCCGCGTTGTCCGCCGTGTGTCGCAACACGTTGAGCCAGCCGAACTCGAACGACGCCATCAGAAACAAAACGAAGACCGGCAGCGTCAGCGCAAACTCCACCGCCGTCGCGCCGCGCGCGAACCGCGGGGCGAACGACGGCAGGTTTCACAGTTCAATTCAGCTTCCATTCAGGTACCCTCTCTGGGAGGTCGAGTGGCTCCGTGGCTACTCGGTCGTCAATACCGGTAGCGTGGCGGCGATCTCACGAAAGATCTGCGTGAGCTGGGCCTGCGTGGTCGCATGGAAGTGTCGGCCGCCCGTTGCCGCGGCTACCGCTTCCATTCGCTTGATGTCCGCATCATCGCTGAAGGTGATCGTGTAAATCGTGATCTCGTCCTTGGCGGCCACTTTCGCCGATTCGATCGGCTCCTTGCCCAAATTGTGGATCCCGTCGGTCATCAGGATGATCGTCTTCACGGCGAACGGGCGAATCTTCTTGCCGGTCAACACGTCGATGGCGTCATCCAGCCCCGCCGAGATGGCCGTGCTGCCCTTCACCGGCTTGCTGCTGATCGCATCCATCTTGCTCTGAATGATGGAATAATCGCTGACCAGGTCGGAATCGATCGTCGAAATCTTGTACCTATTGCCGCAATCGGTCGTGTTGCTCGAATAGCTGACCAGGGCGACGTGCTCGTCTTGCACGGTGTTGGTGAGCTCGTCCAGAAACGCAGTCACAGAGGTCGCCAGGGCACCCCAGCGGCTCTGCGTCGGATGCGGCGGGTCGCACGCTTTCGTTCCCTTCGGATAATTGGAGCCGCCGGTGAGTGTCCACATCATCGAGCCCGAGCGGTCGACCACCAGACAAATGTCGCGGTCCAGCTGCGTCGACGATGCCACCTCGACCGGCTCAAACTCGTCGATGCCGAGCACTTTGGAGACGACCAAATCGACCGGCCCGCTCTTGGAGTCGATCGTTCGCTTGCCCCACACGCGGACTGCGTTCGGCTTGGCGCCGCCGTCGGTGAAATTAAATCGTCCGGTCCCGACCTGGACCGATTTGCCGACGTGAATGTCCGCATCGGACAAGATCAGCGGATCGCCGGCCACGTTGTTCCGCAGGGCGGCCGCTTTGGCTTTCGTCCGGGCAGCCCCGACGTCTTGCTTGAGGCTCAGTTCTTTCGCACCGGCCCGGGCGGCCGAATCGGTCGCCGTACGGAGCTCGGTCCGCGTCAGCTGCATCCAGGCCACGTCGATCGCAAACGCGGCCATGATGATCAACAACGGCAGGCAAACGGCAATGAACACCAACATCGCCCCGCGGCGGTGACGGGCAGCATTGCGACGGCTGCGTTTGGCTGGGACAGCGTGCTTGGTCATGGGGGCACCTCGAAGTGAGTCAAAGAAGAGAAATCATCAGCAGAACTAGAACTCGATCATCATCGAGGCCGTCGCCGAGAGCGTGCGGCCGCGATAGAACTTATTGGGAACCACCGAATTGGCGTTGCAGGGCGCGCTGACCGTGACGTCGACAAAGTCGCCCGGATTGAGAGCGGCGATGTTGGACGGCGTGACGGTCACCAGTCCGTCCGTCACCTTTCGCTCGGCAAGAACTTGCAGGCAGGCGGTCTTCACGTCGTCCGCCGTCTTGCCGGGAACGATCGCCGTCCGCGCCCCCTCGTACGCCGCGACCGATAGCGACTGCTTGAGAAAGATCATCGAGCAGGCTTCGATCGTGCCCAGCACCAGCAGCACGACGACCGGCAGACAGACCGCTAGTTCAGTCGCCGCGACGGCCCGCCGCCGACGGCGCTTGGACGGACAAGTTGGAATCATTTCGCTTGGCATATTCGGGGGAGAAAACCAGGCAACCGTCAGTCGGCCGCGTGCACCGCTGGCTCGCGCTCGCTCGATGCCTCTTCCTCGGCACCCGGCGCCAGCCGTTCGATCATCTCGTTGTAATCGCTGGCTAGTTCGTGCCAGAAATCACCTTCTCGGAATTGGAGCTTGCGCGGCGGCTGGCCGTCGGCCACCTCGCGCATCGAGCGGCGCAGACTATAGATCGGACCGGCGAACCGGTGGCTGATCTTGATCGTGTCGACCACAAAGACCGGGAGCAGAAACACCATCACAACCAGGAATGGTCCGTGCGTGTACCAGATGTTCTCGAGCTGATCGCTGGCCGGCCGGAACGGATCGGAGAGGACCTGCAGCATCAGCGCGGCCACCGACGCCACGGCCAGAAACACCAGCCAATGGAAGATGATGCGGCGGGCCAGCGCTCCTTGGACTTTGGAATCGATGAACTTTTGGCGACGTTGCGGACGGGACGACATGGTTCGCACCCTTGTGACGATTACCCACGGAGACACCAGCGGGCCGCGAAGACGCAGCGGGCGATGCATCGCTCGAACGTCGATCGCCTGCCCACTTCCCACGCGCCGCGCTCGGCGACGCTGTTTAGGAAGTGTAGTTCACAAACGACCACCGTGAGCCGAGATTTCCACGCGAGCCGCGCAATCAGTACAACCGTTCCAGAGAGACCGCCGCACTGGCTACCGCTGCCGGACTCGGACGCCGTCTTCGATTTGATCGCTGGGGTGAATCACCACCAAATCGCCGGGCGAAAGCCCGGAGAGCACCTCGGCCTCGAGCCCGTTCTGACGCCCGAGCTTCACGATCTGCCGGTGCACGATGCCGCCCGCGACCTTGAATACGGCCGAATCGTTTCCCACGCGGAACAGCGCACTGGTCGGCACCTTGACCACGTCGTTCGCCTCGTCGATCACGATGCGAGCTTCGACCCGAAAGCCGTCGCCCAGCGTTTTGCGGACATCGGGCGGGTCGACAAAGTCGACGATCACGTTGACGCGCTGTTCCTCGACGCCAAGCGTCGAGATCTTCGTGAAGCCGGACGGCTCGACCAGCCGTACGCGGCCGAGCAGCGGCTTGTCGCCGCCCCAATGTTCCAACAACACCTTCGCGCCGGGATGAATCTTCACCGCGTCGCGGGAGAGCACGTCGACTTCCGCCTCCAGATCGAGCGGGTCGCCCAGCTCCAACAGCGGCGTGCCGGCGTTCACTACCGCGGCGCTCTCCTGCAGCACGCGGAGCACTTTGCCGTTGATCGGCGAATAGATAGTAAACGTCCAACCGCCGTTCCCATTGGAAGTGCCGTCCGCCCCATCGTCGTCTCTGGGCCGCGTCCGCAGCAGGGCCGCTCGGGCCTGCTCGAGCTCGAAGCGGGCGATTTCCTGCTGAATTCGCGTCGAACGCAGTTCTTCGCTCGATTGGCGAAATTTGTACTCCAGGTTTTCCAATTCCGACTTCGTGACGGCGGCTCCCGCCTGCCGTGCGCGGGCCAGCTCGGCTTCGTCGAAGGCTTGCGCCGCGCGGACCTGTTCCATGACCGGTTCCATCTTTTGGAGCGTGGCCTCGGCGGCTTTGACCCGGGCCTCGGACTGGGCCACCGCCCGCGCGTCGAGCAGATCGGGGTCGCGCGGCTCGATCGTGGCCAACAGCGTCTTGCCGGCAACGACCGGGTCGCCCGCCTCCATGTTGATCCGCAGCAGCCGGCCAACCAGCGGCGCGGAGACGACGTATTTCTCATGAATCCGCGTCTTGCCGTCCTCGTCGACGGTCACTTGGATCGGCCCCCGCTCGACGGTCGCCAGGTCCACGTCCACCGGCTGCGGCCAGAAGGCATACCCCAGACCGACGACGACAATCGCGGCGATCAGGACGACAAACAACTTGCTGCCGATGTTCCGCATCAGCGATCCACCTGCTCAAGTCCATCCATTCGCAGCCAGATTCAGCTTCCTGTGCCGATTACATACCATCATTCGCGCGATTTGAGGACGGCGATCAGGTCAAGGTCGTCCAACTTGCGGCGGACCAACAGGCCCGAGCCGATCGAGGCCGCTAGCACGATCGCCGCTGCCAGGCCGTACGTCGACGGAGCAATGATGAACGGAAAGCGAAACACCTCCTGGTCCAGGAAATAGGCCAGTCCCCAGGCGAACCAGTATCCCAAGAATAGGCCAAACGGAACTCCCAACAGCGTGATCGTGCCGATCTCGCCCAGCAAGATCGTGGAAATCTCACGCTTGGTGAAGCCGATCACGCGGAGCGTGGCCAGCTCGCGGCTGCGTTCGGAGAGCGAGATTCGCGCCCCATTGTACACGACCCCCAGCGCAATGATGATCGCAAACGAGAGATTGATGACCCGCATTTGATTCATGTTTTTGGCGATCGTGTTCTTGAAACTCTCCACCGACGACTCCTTGACGGTAACGCTGGCCACGGCGGGGGTTTCCTTCAAGTGCCGGTAGATGGCCGGCCGGAACAGCGGGTCGGTCGTCAGCAGCGCCCCGCTTGCCCGCGGACCGTCGCCCATCAGGCGATTCAAAGCGTCGATGTCCATGAAGGCATTGAGCCCGGAGATGTCGTCCAACAGCGCGATGATCGGCACCTCGACTTTTGGTCGCTTCTCCTGAAGCACTTCCACCTGCAGCATGTCCCCTGCCTTGACGTGCAGCACGTCTGCCAGTTTGCGCGAGAGCACGAGACCTTCGGACGGCAGCCGCGTGACGTGGTCCGCGCGATCCACCAGCCGCCAGAGCCGGCTGTCGCTCGGCAGACCCATGATGCCCACACGGCGCGAGTGATTCTGCGAACGCAGTCGCGCCGCCGTGCCTCGGCGGGGCTCGACTTCGAACACACCGGGCAGTGACGACAGCTCGTAGATTGCGTCGGTCGAAACCGGCTCGACCGTCGACAGCGCCAGATCGTAGCGCTGCACGTCGAAGAAGTTGGTTTGAATCACCTTGTCGATCGAGTTGCGCATGAAGTTGCCCACCACGACGATCGCCACACTCATGGCGATGGCAATCAGCGAGAAGGACGTCTTTACCGGATGGCGCTCCAGCTGGCGGAGAATCATCCGCGCCACGTTCGGCACGAGCACTCCCAGGCCGATCCGTTCCAGGAGCGTTGGATTGTAGCTGGCCGGCGGTTCCGGCCGCATCGCTTCGGCGGGCGGCAGCCGCACGGCGAGAAAGATCGCACCGAACGCCCCGGCAATCGCCGCGCCGCCGGCCACGAGGATCGCGTTGGCCACGACGTTCGGCCGCACGCGGAAGATCAGCTCCGGATATTGGTACACGCGCAAAAACATCTTGGTGAAGTCGTGCGCCAACCACATCCCGCCGAGCGTGCCCACCGCGCCGCCGGCCATGGCGATCAGGAGCACGAATTTCAGGTAGTGCCAGCCGATTTGCCAGTTGTAATAGCCGAACGCCTTGAGCGCCGCGATCTGCTCGCGCTGCAGGCTGGTGAGCCGCGTCATCACGACATTCAGCAGGAAGGCGGCCACCGTCAGAAAGATCGTCGGCGCCAAGAGTCCCACGGTCTTGAGGCCCTGGATGTCGCTCTCCAACAGCAGATGCGAGAGCTGATCTTTGCGGGCATAGGCACCCAGCCCGCCATAGCGATCCAGCAACTGATCCACGCGGAAGATCACTTCGTCGACCGAGGCGTTCCGCTGCAAGCTGAACGAAACGTCGTTGAACGCGCCGTCCATGTCGTAGGCGTTGGCGAGCGCCTCGTATTCCATCCAGAGGATGCCGAAATGTTTGGGATCGGGCAGCATGTCGCCCGGCTTGATCTGGAACACATACTCCGGCGAGAAGGCGACGCCGACGATCTGCAGCTTCTTGCGTTTGCCATTGATGATTGCCACGATCGAATCGCCGACGTCCATCCCATTGGCCTCGACGAACGCCTCGCTGGCGAGCACCTCGTCGTCGCGGCCAAGCGACAGCTGCCGGCCGCGGCGGATGTAGACCTGGTTGAGCGCCGGCTCGCGGGTGACCGGCAGCGAGATCAACTGTCCGACCGCCGGCTCGTCGAGTCCCGGCACGTCGAGCGTCACGCTCTCCACGATCCGCGTCTCCAGCTGAGCGACGCCCGGCACCGCCTTGAGCCGGTCGATGATCGCGTCGGGTGCTCGCTTCACGCGGGCGAACACGTCGGCAAAGCGATACCGCTCGTAGAACGTGGCCCGCGTGACTTCCAGCGAATGCAGAATCGTCCGCGAGTTGACGAACGTCGCCACGCCCGCCGAGACCACCAGCGCAATCGCAATCACCTGGCCCTTCATCAGAGACATGTCGCGAAGCAGCTTGCGATCGAGGGAGCTGAGCATGGCCAGAGGGTCTAGAGTTGAGAGTTGAGGGTGGAAAGGCGGGCTAGGGAGTGCGTTATGCGGCGTTCAACATCATCTTGAGCTTCCACTAGTTTGGTTCGTCACTCTCAACGCTTAACCCTCAACTCTCAACCACCCTTACCACGTGAGTTCGCTGGCGTGTTTCTTTCTGCCTTCTCGGCGTTCGACGTGGACGATCTTGCCGTCGGAGATCGAGATTACGCGGTCGGCCATCTCGGCGATCACGGCATTGTGGGTGATGACGGCCGTGGTCGTCGCCAGCTCGGTGTTGATCCGCGAGATCGCCTCCAGCACGAGGATGCCGGT
Source organism: uncultured Planctomycetota bacterium (assembly GCA_963808175.1). GTDB lineage: Bacteria > Planctomycetota > Planctomycetia > Pirellulales > Lacipirellulaceae > DASYDU01. The sequence continues at coordinate 55,819 of CAWEEU010000012.1, forward strand.
GTGGACGTCGAGGGCGCCGGTCGGCTCGTCGCACAAGAGCACGGCGGGGTTCTTGGCGACGGCGCGGGCGATAGCGACGCGCTGCTGCTCGCCGCCGGAGAGCTGCGACGGAAAGTGATTCTGCCGATCCGTGAGCTCCACCAGCGCGAGCGCGTCTGACGGATCCATCGGCTGGCGGGAAATGTCGGTCACCAGCGCGACATTTTCGCGGGCCGTCAAACTGGGAATCAAATTGTAGAACTGAAACACGAAGCCGACGTGGTCGCGGCGGTAGCGCGTCAGCGCCGCATCGTCGAACTCGGTAAGCTCGTCGCCGCGATAGAACACCCGGCCGCTGGTCGGCACGTCCAGCCCGCCCAGGATGTTGAGCAGCGTGCTTTTCCCGCTGCCCGACGGCCCCAGCAGCACGACAAACTCGCCGGCATAAAGTTCCAAGTCGACGCCCCGCAGCGCATGCACCTCGACTTCGCCCATGTAGTAGGTCTTGGTCACCTCCTGGGCGGCGAAAACGGTTTCCGGACCACTGGGAAGAGGCGCTGCTGGAGAGTCTTCGAATGCCAGGGAACTCATGTCGACACTTCTGCGTAGAAAAACACCCGCCACTCCCATTCGTCGCAGTACTACATCCATCCGAGCAACTCATTATCGCCGAGAAGCACCCGCGGGAAAAGCCGGACTCAAATGAATATCGCGCGGTGCCTTCAGGTTGCGGCCGTACCGCGAGCGGTATACAACCAAGGGACACGGGTACAGAGCCGATGAAGATCATGTTAACTCGTCACCGGACGTTGCGGTTGTTTTCGCTGGTCGTCGCCACTCTGGTCGCGAGCTGCGCTTACGCCGGCGGCGGACCGGAAAACGTCCTGCTCGTCGTCAACTCCAATAGCCTCAATTCCAAGACGATTGCCAATCACTACATCGCGCTGCGGAAAATTCCGCCGACAAACATCGTCTACGTCGACTGGCGGGGCGGAATCGAGGCGGCTCAGGGCAAATACTTTTCCCAATCTATTCTTCAACCGGCGATCGATGCCATCGGCCAGCGCGGCTCTCAGCGCAGATCGACTACGTGGTGTATTCTTGTGACTTTCCTTGGAAGGTCGGGCTCACTTCGCTGATGCCCGATGCAGAATTCGACGCCGCGACGAAGCCGGAGGCATCCTGCACCGGACTGACGTATCTCTGGCAATTCGTCCGCGACAAGAACCCGGCGCTCGTTGTGCCGATCGTGAATTGGTACGTGTCGCCCAACGACAGCGGCAACGTGGTCAAGTGCCAACAGATGAATCACGTGAAATCGCGCGGCTTTCACTCCCACTATTTTTGGGCCCCCGACGGCTCCCGGACCACCGACCGCTCCAAGGGGCAATCGTATCTGCTCTCGACCATGCTCGGCGTCACCACGGGACGGGGCAACACCGTCGACGAGATATTGTCCTACCTCAGGCGCTCGGTCGACGCCGACGGCACGCGGCCGCGCGGCACGTTTTACTACATGAAGAACAACGACGTTCGCTCGCAGACTCGTCACGATTGCTACGACGCGGCGGCCGCCCAGCTCAAAAAGTTAGGCGTCTCGGCGACGGTCCAGCCGGGCGTGGTTCCGACCGGCGCCAAAGACGTGTTGGGGATCATGACGGGATCGGAATACGTGAAATTCGCCGCGTCGGGTGACCGATTCTTGCCAGGCGCCATTTGCGATAATCTCACCAGTTACGGCGGCATGCTCGAAGCGAAACCGTGGCAAACGCCGATCTCCGAGTATCTGCGCGAGGGCGCCTCGGGCGCCAGTGGAACGGTGTTCGAGCCGCTCAGTCTGCAAGCGAAATTTGCGCTCCCCTCGTTATTCATCCACTACGCCAGTGGTTGTTCGCTTGCCGAGTCGTACTACCAATCGGTGGCAGGCCCGTACATGCTGCTCATTTTGGGCGACCCGCTCTGCCAGCCGTTTGCCGTCGCTCCAAAGGTGGTGGTCGATGGAATCAAACCGGGAAAAGAGGTAAAAGGCACGATCACGATCAAAGCGACGGCGATGCCGGCGCTGATGATGCGCGTGGGCTCGTTGGAGCTCTTTGTCGACGGTCGACTCGTCGCGCGCTTTCCGCCAGATCGGGCTCCGCAACTCGACACCAGTAAGCTTCCCGACGGTTATCACGAACTCCGTATCGTCGCCGTGAACGCCGACGCGATTGAGACGCGGGGCCGACAAATCCTGCCGATCGTCGTGAACAATCATGGAAGCAAAGTGGAGCTCGCAGCGTCCGCGTCGTCGCTCACCGCGACGGACATGGTGCGGATCACGGCCCGGCAAGCGGGGGCGACGTCGATCGTTGTCCGCCAAAATCGCCGCGAAGTTGCCCACTTTCGAGGTAGCCGAGGCGAAGCCGAGGTACTGGCGGCGACCTTGGGTCGCGGGCCGGTCATCCTGCAGGCGGAAAGTTCGGGGCCCGAGCCTGCGCTCTCGCTGCCGCTATCGCTGGAAATTCGCTGATCGGCGAACCATTCCACCGGACAGGCCGCTCGCGGCGTGGGACTGTAGCGATTGGCGCGACTGCGAAACCCCGAGAGCCGGCCATTTCGCCGGCAAACGGCCAGTTCGTTGACACCCAGCCTCATCCGGATACGATAAAAACAGGTTCGTCGCCTGCCCGAAACGCAGTGCGGCGGCGTAGAGAATTGCAGCCTGGCGATTTGAGCGGTCTCGGACCGCCAGTTGTCGGTCGGCCGGAAAGAGTTCGCGCCGCTTCCGTGGTCGGCGCACGTGGGCGTAGGGATCGCCCCGTTCTTGTCCCAGCTCCGCAGTCGAGGCACGAATGATTACCGCCAGCGGCGTCTGCCGTAAGTACAATCGCCGCTCATCGAGTGAGTCGTGAGCGACTGCGGATTCATCGTTGATTCCGCATTGCAAGGCGTGCGAATTCCGGCCGAAACGTCACCCAGCAGCTTTCGATCGCCCGATTGACCAACCGCCGGACATGACGGGTCAAATGAAGCGATCCGCTCCGTAGCTCAATATCCGAGAGAACTAACTTTTCCCGAGAACAGAAATGCAACAATATCGCGTCAACTTTGGGCTTCTCATCGGACTGGCAGTCGGCATGTTCGTGGTCTCCGCAGCCACCTACGGTTTGCACAAATTCCAGATCGACCGGAATGCAGACACATTGACTGCCGCGGGTGAACAGGCACAAGCAGAAGGTGACCTGAAAACCGCGGTCCAGGAATACTCCAACTATCTGTCGATTCGACCTGACGACAAAGAAGTTCAACTGAAGCTCGCCAATCTGTGGGCCGACGTCGTCGAACAGGCCAAATTCGATCCCGAAGACGTGGGCCGTGCCATCGGCTATCTGGAGGAATTCGTTCGGCAAATGCCGGAAGAAAAGGCCGTGCAGAAACGGCTGGTCGACTTGTACGGGCGATTTGGGCAGGTTCAACAATCGCTCGATCACTTGAGCCGCATGATTGAGAAATTTCCCGACGACTCGGAATTGCAGGTCGAGCAGGTGAAGTACCTGATGCTGGCACGGAAGTTCGACGGTCAGGATGGAGCTCTGGCCCGCTGCAAGCGGCTCATCGGCTACGACGATACGAAGGACGCCTTCGACGTCAAGCAGGCAATCGCGCCAAACGAGCCCACGGTGTACATGAATTGCGCCGGTTTACTGAGGTCGGTTCAGGAAAAGCCCGAGCTGGCCGATCGGGTGATGGATCAGTTGGTCAAAGTGAATCCGGACCTGCCGGCGGCCTACCTGCAACGTGGCCAATATTTTGTCAGCATCGGCGAACCGGACCGCGGACGACGCGACATTGCCAAGGCCTACCAGATGGCGCCCAAGGATGCCGACGTGCTGCTGACCATGGCGGCGCGGGCGCAAGCCGACGATCGCATGGATCGTGCGCGCGGTTATTTGGAAGCCGGCCAAAAGGAGTACCCTAAGGATTCTCGCTTCTACCAAGGCCTGGCCGGTCTCGAAGTGAAGGATCAGAAGTACAAAGAGGCGCTGGCGATCATCGCCGACGGCTTGAAGGCCGTACCGGAAAACGAGGCCCAGAACCTGCTGTTCTATAAGGTCGAGCTGCAGTTCATGTCGAACGACATCCCCGGTATCCGCGTCACGGAAGAAGACATGCGCAAGGCGGGCTTCCGCGAGGAATTCATGAAGTGGATTGAAGCCCGAATTCTGCTGGCGCAGAACAAGTGGTATCAAGCCAGCCAGGCGCTTGCCGATCTGGTGCCGTCCCTGGGCGAGAGCGGGCAATTCGGCGACCAGCTTGGTATGCAGCTGGGACTGGCCTATGAGAAATCGGGGCAACTGGACAAGGCCGAGTCGGCCTACCAAGGCGTCTTGAAGCGAAATCCCGATAACGACCCCGCCAAGGCCGGCGTGCAGCGCGTGGCGATCATGATGCGGCGTCCGGAAAAGAACGCCAAAGACGACGACCTGGATCAGCGCATCTCCGAGATCATGAATCAGCCCAAGGACGAGCAGGATTGGACGAAAGTCGACGCCGATCTGACGAAGCTGGCCGAGGAACGGAAATTCGAAGGAGCCACGCTGGACCTGTTCTGGGCGCGGATGATGCTCGCACGAAAGAACTTCGCGGAGGCCCGCAAACGACTCATTGCCGGCCGCGCCAAGGATGAAAACAATCTTGAAGTTCAACGCGTCGCCGTTCTGCTGCTCCGCACCGAGGATCCCGAACAAGGGCCGGCCAAGTCGTTGCGATTGCTCGACCAAATCGTGACGAATTTCGGCGACAAGCCCGAACTCCGCCTCGATCGTGCCGATTGCCTGATCGCCCAAAACCAGACGAATCGAGACGACGAAAAGCTGAAGCAGGACCTGGCCGCGCTCGTCAAGATTCCCACGGACTGGACGGAAAATGACCAGGTCAATTTCTGGAACGGGATGGCGCAGCGTTATTTGCTGCTCGGCATGCGCGACGAGGCCAAGGATAGCCTGCAGCACGTGGTCGCGCTGCGGCCCAATGAACTTCAGACGCGGGTGGCGATGTTCGGGCTCGCACTGGACGAAAACGACGACGTGGCCATGCAGGAAGCCCAAGACCAGATTCTCAAGGTCGTGGGCAGCAAGAATGACAGCAATTGGCTCTATGCCGAGGCCCGCCGTTTGCTTTCCCTCTATCGTCGCGGGCAGGCCGACAAGGATACGCTCACCGACATCCAGCGACTTACGGATCGGGCGATGAAAGATCGGCCAAACTGGTTCGAACTCCAGCTCTTGAGCGCCGAGCTCGCCATGCTCGAAGGCAACGATACGGACGCACTCGACCATTTCGAAAGAGCCCAGGAACTGGGGCGCCCGAACGGAAATGCCGTCCTCCAACACGTCCGGCTGTTGCTGAAGGTAGGCAACTATGATCGGGCCAAGGAACTGATCGAGCAATTGCCGCAGAGTGTCCGCGAAGGCGATCTCGGCCAGGTCTATGCCGAAGTTTTGATGAATACCGGCCACGTCGACGATGCGGTCAAGGTGATCAGGAAATTTGCGGAAGCCGCGCCCCAGTCGGCCGATCGGCAATTGGCACTGGGCCAAATGCTCGTCCGGGCGAGCAGTGCCGCGGATCTGACCGAGGCCCGCCGCAAGGAGCTCTCGAACTTAGCGGGCGAGGCGCTGCAGTCAGCGGTGAAGCTCAATCCGGAAGCGCCCCAGCCCTGGCTGGCCCTGCTGGGTTTCCAAATCATGCAACACGACACCGAAAGCGCCAAGCGGACGCTGCAGCAAGCGCAATTGGGACTTGCCCGAAGATCAGCTCGTGGCCGTGATGGCCAAGGGCAATGAGTTTCTCGGCCAGTGGTTCAATGCGGAAAACATCTATCTGACGGCGCTCGAAACTCAGCCGGACAACTTGCCGCTCGTGCAAGAATTGGCAACGTTCTACCTGAGCCAGGCCTATCCCCGGCCCGACAAGGTGCTCAAAGCCACGCCTTTGGTGAATCGGATTCTGCACGCCGGCGCCGACGGAAAGCTCGAACCGAACGACCCAAGCTTGATGTGGGCCCGCCGCACCGCGGCGCAAATGCTGGCGGATAGGGGAGATTATCAATTACTGCGCAAGGCCGAGAATCTGCTGGCATCCAATGCGGAAAACGGTACGTTGCCCGCGCAAGACCAGCTGCAAATGGCCCAGATTCTCGCCGCCCGCCGTGACCCCATCTCACGCCAAAAGGCCCAGCATTTGTTCGAACAGGTTCAGCAGAACCAACGTTTGAGCCTGAAAGACGCCATGCTCCTCGGCCAGTTGTATTTTGCCCGCGGGGAATGGGAGAAATGCAAGCGGCAAATGAGACAAACCGTCGCCTTCAATCCCAAGTCGGTGGACGCGCGGGCGTTGTTCGTGGGCATGATCCTGCAAAAGGGAAGTGATCGGGACGTCGACCAGGAGGCCGCACGCCAATTGAAAGCACTCCGTGAAATCGCCCCCAGCGATGGACGTACGATTCAATTGATGGTCCAGCTCGGCGCAAAGACCGGCAAGGAACAACAGGTAAAAAGCTATTTGCTCGGCATGCTTCCCAAAGTCAGCGATCCCGCCCAGATCGACGAGAAGCAGATTCCCTTGCTGGTATTCGTGGCGTCACAGCTGGTCACGCTCGACGACTTGGATGACGCCGAGAAGATTTACAAGTTGATCGTCGCCCGCGATCCTTCCAAGGCACTTGCTCTGGCCAACTTTCTTGGCACGTACCGCGACGTCGAGCAGAGCATGAAGATGCTCGACGCCATGTACAAGCCTGAGCTGACCGAACCGATCGCGCGGGTCGGGATCGCCGTTGCCAGGGCTCGTCGAGACGAAGTCGGCGACAAGTACGACAGCCGAGTACAAGGTTGGCTGGACCGCGGCCTCTTGGAGAATCCCGATTCGATTCCCCTGCTGATGCTGCAGGCGGAGTTTGACGACCTCAGAAAGAACTACGACCAGGCCGCCGACATCTACAAGAAGCTGCTGGCCCGCAAGGAAGTGGACGGCCCCACCAGGGCCATCGTGCTCAACAACCTGGCGTATCTGGTCGCGCTGGCTGACAACGCAGACAGCGCGGGCGTCGACCCGTTGAAGCTCGTGCAACAGGCGGCCCAGATCCTCGGGCCCACCGCCGACATTCTCGATACCGAGGCCGTCATCTACATCGCCAAGGGAGACAACCAGAAGGCGATTCGCGATCTGGACAATTCGCTGACCGAAAACCCCACCGCATCGAAGTATTTTCACAAGGCACTAGCCCACCTGGCGGCCGGCGAAAATTCGGCCGCGATCAAGGCCTGGGATGATGCCCACAAGCTCGAAAAGGACGTCCGCTCGACGCTCAATCGCATGGAGTTCGACAGCTACGACCGCACGAAGGCCAAGATCGAGCAGATCCGCAGTCAAAATCAGAAACTCACCCGTGCCGCGGGCTGACCAGTCGACCGAGCACCCAAGCGGGGAATCACCAAGATGGTTAATCGAAGCCGCTCTGTCCTGGTCGGGCTCATGATCGCGGCGTGTGCGATGTTTGCCCTCGCGGCGAACGAGCCGAATCCAAAGCCGGATGCGCTGGAACGCGGAATCCAAGCCTACCTCTCTGGGAACGACGCCGGAGCGGAACAGTTCCTGGCCGAGGCGACCCGCCGCGATCCGCACGATCCTCGACCGCTCTATTTTCGCGCGCTCTGTTTGCGTCACCAAGGGCGGAGCCGCGAGGCCCGCGCCGATTTCATCCTCGCTGCGTCTCTGGAAGCTCGCTCCCAGGGCAGCTACCCGGTCGACGAGTCGTTAGCACGCGCGCTGGCCGCTGACCGGTTGAAGCTCCAACAATATCGCTGGCACGTTCGATCTCCGTTCGACGCGACCGACGCGACGAGCCTTAGCTCCGACACACGCCGACCTGCCACGATCGACATTCGCACCGACGCAGATTCATTGCGACAGCCGGTCTCTGTGCCGCTCGATCGACTAGTCCAGCCGGTGAGTCTCTCCGAATTGGTCAAACTGGCGACCGAAGTGCCCGCCGCCGAGCCTCCGAGGATCGAGCAGAATTGCCTGAAAGGCGATCGCCCAACATCGGCGGTGCCAGCGGCTCCGGCAATCCATTTGGCGACGACCCTCGAGCGGCGCCGGCGGGCAAGGTTCCAGCCGGGAAGCTGCTGGGCATTTTCGGTCGCGCGATCGCCCATGCCGCACCGGTCCCGTCGCTCGATGGAATTCGGCAGCAGCTGCCCACGCTCTCCGCGCCCGCTGCCAACCATCCAACGCCGGCAGCCGAGGCTGACTTCGGTTCCGGTGCAGTCGCGCCGGCCGAAGAGGAAGATCCGTTCTCCCAGCCGGCCGAGAAGGCCGCGGCGCCAAAGAACAATGAACCACCAGCCGAGGCCGCCGAAGAGGATCCGTTCGGTTAGGCGTGTCGCGGCTGGCGAGCTATATTTGATTCGGTAATTTTCAGCACTCTACCTGGCGAAAGCGATATGAATCGTCGTCTCGAAAATTTATGGGCCTCGCTCTTTGGCGCCTTTCTCGTTGCCGTCGCCTGCACCGGCTGCCGGCGCGAGCCATCGACGGCGGAGCAAGCGGTCGCGCATGCGACTCCGGAGCAAGGCTTCGAGGAAATCGTCAGGGTCTTCAAAGATGGCATTGAAAGCCCGGGCGGCAGCGCGAGCGGATTCGTCGCGCAGAACACCGGCGCCAGCAGCCGATTCCAGGTTAGCAACACCGTGACTTCCCAGTTGATCAAGCCTGCCAAGCCGGACGACCCATATCGCGGCACGATTACCGTCACGAGCCAGTCGATCTATTCGATCCGCATGGCGCCTGATGACGATGAGAAGAAAGATGACGATAAGAATGCGTCGGCAAACAATCGACAGAATCCGCTCGACACGACGGATACCACGAATTCTGGATTCGAGTCGTTCGATAAGGGGCTCGTCTCTCAACCCCCGAGCGATGATAAGTCCAGCGGCAGCGATGCCCCCATCGTGCAACGGCGCCCGGACAAGGTCGGTCACACTTACGACCTGGTGTACCAAGGCAACAGTTGGAAACTAGTTACGAAGCTCGACCCCAAGACCGAGGCGTCGATCGAAAACGCATTCGAGCGCGCGCTTCGCCTGCAGCCCTGAGTCGGGCCACCTGCCGCGAAACTCAACACGGGCGGCTGCCTCCCGGCTCTTCCCGCGGGATTTTCCCCGTAGGTCCCACGTCCCCTTGCCGCTATCTTGTTGGTATCCCTCGCAGCGCGGTTCGCTCGGTGGGTTCTTCCTTCCGGAAAGTTTCGCAGGATCGCAATGGTTCGGATCACGTTTCACGGCGCCGCCCGCACCGTCACCGGCTCAAAGTTCCTCCTCGAGGCGGGCTCCGCGCGAGTGCTCGTGGATTGCGGGTTGTTCCAGGGACTCAAGCCGCTGCGATTGCTCAATTGGGCCTCCACGCCGTTCGACGTCAAGACACTCCAAGCCGTCGTCCTCACGCACGCCCACCTCGACCACACCGGCTACCTGCCGCGGATCGTCCGCGAGGGCTACCTTGGGCCGATCTACGCCACTCAAGCGACCAGCGAGCTCGCCGAGCTGATCATGCTCGACTCGGCCAAGTGCCAGGAGCAAGACGCCGAATACGCCAATCGCAAAGGCTACTCGAAGCACAAGCCTGCCCTGCCGCTCTACGTCGCCGCCGACGTCGAGCAGGCGGTGAAAATGTTTCGCATCGCCCGCCGCGGCGAGTGGTTCTCGCCCAGCGAGCCCATCTGGATGCGCTATCACGACGCCGGCCATTTGCTCGGCTCCAACATGATCGAAGTCGAAATCCGGGACCGCACGCCGCCGCTGCGAATACTCTTCTCGGGCGACGTCGGCCGCTACGACGGCCCGCTCTACCACGATCCGGCCCCACCGACCGCTTGCGACTATCTCGTTTGCGAAAGCACCTACGGCGATCGCGATCACCCGGCGGGCTCGATCCTCGACGCCCTGGCGAGCGTCGTGATGCGAGCCGTCCAGCGCGGCGGCGTCATGCTGATGGCGTCGTTCGCCGTCGGCCGCGCTCAGCAATTGATCTACCTGCTGCAGGTGCTCAAACGCGACGACCGGATCCCCGATCTGCCGATCTACCTCGATAGCCCGATGGCCTGCAACGCCACCTCGATCTACCGCGCAGCACCGCGAGGACCACGACCTGAGCGAAGGCGAGCTCGACGATGCCCATCCCGTGCTGGCCGGGCCGAACGTCCATCTCTGCCGAACCGTCGAAGAATCGAAGGCCCTCAATCACATCACCGGCCCCGCCGTGATCCTCTCTTCCAGCGGCATGATGGACGCCGGGCGAATCGTGCACCATCTGAAATATCGCTTGCCGAATCCGACAAACACGGTCGTGATCGGCGGCTTCATGGCCGTGGGCACGCGCGGCCGGATGTTGCAGGAAGGCGCGAAGTATCTCAAAATGCACGGCCAGCAGGTGCCCGTGCGGGCCGCCGTCGAGAAGGTTCCCGGCCTCAGCGGCCACGCCGACCGCCACGGCCTGTTGCGCTGGCTCGAACCGCTCGCGCCGCCCAAGCAAGCATTCTTCGTCCACGGTGAGCCACGCTCGGCCGAAGCACTCGGCGCCACCCTCCGCGACCAGCGGGGCTGGAATATCACCATTCCCGAACTCGGCCAGTCGTTCGATTTGGAGTAATCTACGGCAGCGCGCCCCACCGGCGTCCGCACAGGACCGCATTTCCATGGACCAACAAGACACCGCCGAAGCCAATCGCCAGGCGATTCTCAGTTCGCCCAGCTACCGGCTGGCGGAATACGACTTCGACTTCCTCAAGCGCGACGACATTCGCCACGTGCGGATGACGCTTGAGCTGTTGAAGACCGAAACGCTGCTCCGCGACAACCACGTGAAGGCGACGGTCGTCGTGTTCGGCAGCGCCCGCATCGTGCCCCAAGCCGAGGCGGAGCTGCGGCTGCGAGAGGCGGTCGAGGCCGCGAAAAAAAGTCCGCGCGATTCGCAGGCCAGGCGGGCCGTCGAGCGCGCCGAACGCATACTCGCCAAGAGCCACTTCTACGAGGAGGCCCGCCAATTCGGCCGGCTCGTCTCGACCGTCTGCCAGATCGAGGGCCGCAACGATTTTGTCATCGCCACCGGCGGCGGGCCCGGAATCATGGAGGCCGCCAATCGCGGCGCCTTCGAAATCGGCGCCAAGAGCGTCGGCTTCAACATCGACCTGCCCCACGAGCAGGAGCCCAACCCCTACATCACGCCCGATCTCTGCTTCCGCTTCCACTATTTCGCGATCCGCAAATTCCACTTCATCCTGCGGGCCAAGGCGCTGGTCGTGTTTCCCGGCGGCTTCGGCACGCTCGACGAAATGTTCGACACGCTCTGCCTGCGGCAAACGCGGCGGATGCAGGCGATCCCGATCATCCTCTACGGCCGCGACTACTGGGAATCGATCATCGACTTTCCCAAAATGGCCGACGAAGGCGTGATCGACGACGACGACCTGAAGCTGATCTCCTGGGCCGAATCGCCCGAAGAGGCTTGGAAAATCATCGCCGACTTCCACGGCGTGAAGTAACCGAACCTTAGCCGCGTCGCTCGCGACGCGCTCGCTCGTGCTCCACCACATCGTGCCATGAACGAACCTCCCGTAGCCCTGGTAACCGGCGGCGCGGCCCGCGTCGGCGCCGTGATCAGTCCGCACGCTGGCCGACCACGGTTACCGCGTCGCCATCCACGCCAACACGTCGCTCGACCGTGCCGCGGAGCTGGTCGCCGAACTGACCGCCGCCGGCCACGAAGCCGCCGCGTTCGGCGCCGACCTCCGCGACGAAGAGGCAACCCGCGCGATGATCGACCGGGCCCGCCGCCACTTCGGCCGGCTCGACCTGCTTGGTCAACAACGCCGCCATCTGGTCGCCCGACGCCGCTCGAAACGGTCGCGGCCGACGACGTGCGGCGGTTCTTCGAGGTCAACACCGTCAGCACGTTCGTCTGCTGCCAACACGCCGGCCTGCTGATGGCCGAGCAGCCCACCGGCGGCGCGATCGTCAACATCGGCGACTGGGCCACCGCCCGGCCCTACCGCGACTACAGCGCCTACTTCGTCTCGAAAGGCGCGATCCCCACGCTGACGCGGATGTTCGCCGTCGAGCTCGCCCCGCGCGTGCGCGTCAACGCCGTGCTGCCCGGCCCCGTGCTGATGCCCGAGGAACTGCCCAAGGCACGTCCGCGAGCGGGCCGTCCAAGGCACGCTGCTGGCCCGC
>CAWEEU010000013.1:0-339245 GCA_963808175.1 uncultured Planctomycetota bacterium
CGAGCATGGCGACGAGGTAGTCGGCGTCGTCCTTGGTGATGCACATCGGCGGCTTGATGCGGAGGGTGTTGCCGAAGAGGCCGCCCTTGCCCAGGAGCAGGCCGCGGTCCTTGGTCATTTCCACGCGTCGGCCGTCTCGGTGTTGGCCGGCTCCTTGGTCGTGCGGTCTCGGACCAGCTCGACGCCGAGCATCAGCCCCATGCCGCGGACCTCGCCGATCAGGGGGTGCCGGTCCTGCAGCTCGAGCAGGCCGGATTTCAGGTGCGCGCCGACTTTTTGGCGTTCTGCTTGGATGTTCTCCTCGTCGATCACTTCGAGCGTGGCCAGGCCCTGCGTCATCGAGATCGGGTTGCCGCCGAACGTGTTGAAGTGGATGCGGTTTGTCATGATTTCGCGATCGGGCCGGGTGGTCACGCGCCGAGCGGCGCGCCGTTGCCGATGCCCTTGGCCATCGTGACCATGTCGGGCATCACGTCCCAGTTCTGATGGCCCCAGTAGTGGTGGCCCGTGCGTCCGAAGCCGGCTTGCACCTCGTCGGCGATGCAAAAGCCACCATGCTCGCGGACGATGTCGTAGACGATCTGAAGAATTCCTTGGGCGGCGTCACCGCCCCGCCGACGCCCTGGATCGGCTCGCCGATGAAACAGGCGACCTCGCCCGGGGTCTCGTACTGGATGACGTTTTTGATGTCGTGGGCACACTTCACGCCGCAACTCGGGTACTCAGGCCGAAGGGGCAGCGGTAGCAGTAGCCGGCGGCGTGTGGTGGACGTTCGTGGCGGGTTGGTTGAACTTCCAGGTGCCGTGGGCGGTCAGGCCCATCGGGACGCTCGTGCCGCCGTGGTAGCCGTTGCGGAGCGAGATCACGTCCTGGTTGCCGGTGTACTCGCGGGCCGAGAGGATGGCCACCTCGTTCGCCTCGCTGCCGCAGTTGGTGAAGTAGCTGCGGTTCAGCCCGGCCGGCATGTGCTCGGCGAGCTTTCCGCCAACTGGCCGATCGTCGGGATGCAGGTAGATCGTCGTCGTGTGCTGGAGCTTGCCGACCTGCTCGCGGACCCGCTCGACGACCTGCGGGTGGCAGTGGCCGACCGAGACCGTGACGATGCCGGCGAAGGCGTCGAGATATCGCTGGCCGGTCTCGTCCCAGACGTACTGCATGTGGCCTTCGACGATCATCAACGGCTCGCGGTAGTAGGTGATGATGCCGGGCGAGAGATACTGGTGCCGCAAGGCGAGCACTTCGTCGCGGGAAGGACCGGTGTACGGCTCGGGCGAGTGGTCGATGATCGGGAGCTGGGAACGCACGTCGGTGGCCATGGCAGAATCCTCCGCGGAAAGCAGGCGGTGGCAAAGCTAGGTCGATTTTAGCGACTGATGTTGACGGCCGCCACGGTAGTGAATGTACTGGAGGCGAATTGAGGACTATCTTTGATCCTAGGGCGAACTTGACGAGCCAAAAAAGTCTGTCGCATGATCCAAACAATTTCCTCGGACAACTCGGCGAACGACGGCATAGTCGAACTCTCGACCGACGTTTCCGACTCGCCGTACTACAGCCACGACATGGCCCCCGTCCCGCGCTCCGGCCGCCGCTGGCACACGCGCGACATGGCGGTGCTCTGGATCTCGATGGCCGCCTGCGTGACGACGTACATGCTGGCCTCCAGTTTGATCGAGCAGGGGATGAACTGGTGGCAGGCGGTGCTGATCATTTTTCTCGGCAACGTCGTGGTGCTCGTACCGATCGTGCTCAACGCCCATGCGGGGACGAAATACGGAATTCCGTTTCCCGTTTATTGTCGGGCGTCGTTCGGCCTGCGGGGGGCCAATGTGCCGGCGCTGCTCAGGGCGCTGGTGGCCTGCGGCTGGTTCGGGATTCAAACCTGGATCGGCGGCTGGGCGATCTACAAGATGCTCATCGAGTTTGTGCCGGCGTGGGATGCGCTCGCGAAACTGCCGGTGATCGACATCAACGCCGCCCAGCTCGGCTGCTTCCTGTTGTTCTGGGCGATCAACATGTGGGTCGTCTACGCTGGCATCGAGTCGATCCGGCTCCTCTTGAACATCAAGGCACCGCTCTTGATCGCGCTCGGGTTGGCGTTTGTCGCGTGGGCCTATTGGGCGGCCGACGGCTTTGGGCCGATGCTCGCCAAGCCCTCCGACTTTGCGACCGGCGGCGGCAAGGCGGGCGAATTCTGGCGGTACTTCTTTGCGGGGCTCACAGCGAACGTCGGCTACTGGGCCACGCTCTCGCTCAACATCCCCGATTTCAGCCGCTACGCCTATTCGCAGCGCGACCAGGTGCTCGGCCAGGTGCTCGGCCTGCCGACGACGATGGCAATGTTTTCGTTCATCGGAGTGGCCGTGACCAGTGCGACCGTCGTGATCTTCGGCGAAACGATTTGGGATCCCGTCGTGGTGCTGAGCAAGTTTCAAAATCCATTCGTCCTCGTGTTGGCGATGCTCGCCCTGACGATCGCCACGTTGGCTACCAACATTGCGGCAAACGTGGTCAGCCCGGCCAACGACTTTGCCCACCTCTGGCCGCGCGTCGTGTCGTTCCGGGTGGGCGGCTTCATCACGGGGCTGATCGGCATCGCCATGCAGCCTTGGAAACTGGTCGCCGATCCGAATCACTATTTCGAGCAGTGGTTGATCGCGTATTCGTCGCTCCTGGGAGCAGTCGGCGGCGTGCTGATTGCCGACTACTTTGTGATTCGCCACAAGCAGCTCGACCTCGCCGGTCTCTACAGAACAGCAGGCCCCTACTGGTACGCCGGTGGTTTCAATCCGCTCGCGCTCGTCGCGCTGGTGCTCGGCATCGCGCCCTGCGTGCCGGGCTTCCTTGCCACCGTGTCTGCCGGCTGGAAGTCGGTGATTCCGCCTTTCTGGGCCGATATCTACCACTACGCCTGGTTCATCAGCTTCGGCGTGTCGTTTGCGGTGTACGTGGTGCTGATGTGGCCCGAACGTGGTAAAATGAAACGCGTGACTCCCGAGGGCAGGACCGCATGAGCATCGGCGATCATTCACCGACCGTCGTGTCGTTAACCGCAGACATTCTCGACAGAATGGTTCTGGCCGTGGAAAAAGTGCGCGATCGCCTGCTGCGTTCGACGGCTGCCCTCGAAGCGGGCGGGATTTCCTATGCCGTGATCGGCGGAAACGCCGTGGCGGCCTGGGTCTCGACCGTCGATCCCGGGGCAGCGCGTAACACGGTCGACGTCGACATCATGGTCAACCGCTCGGACTTTTCGGCCGTGAAGAACGCTCTGGAGGCGGCCGGCTTCCAACACTACGAATTGATGGACGTCCACATGTTCCTAGATGGCCCCAACGGCCGGCCCCGCGACGCGGTGCATCTGTTGTTCGCCGGTGAAAAGGTGAAAGCGGAGTATTCCGAGGCAGCACCGTCGCTCGCCGAAGTCGATAAGCATGAGCTGCACAAGTTGCTTGCGTTAAAGCCCCTGGTGATCATGAAGCTGACGTCGTTCCGATTGAAAGATAGAGTGCATCTTCTGGACATGATCGACGTTGGTCTCATCGATCAATCTTGGATCCCACAGTTGCCGACCGAGCTGGGGCCACGGTTGCAGGAGCTGCTCGACAATCCCAACGTCTAAGTCGCAAGCGGTGGGTTTTGGACGATTTTCGGCCACTGTTGAATCGCTCGCTCGCGGCGATTGCCATTTGCGCGATTGCCGTCGTGGTTTGTTACAAGTTCGTCGACAGGTCGGTCGCGTTCTATATGTACCGGCATGGGATCGCGCGGTTCGAGGAGTTCCGCTGGCTCACGGAGCCGCCGCCCTTGGTGCAAAGCTGGGCGCCGCTGCTGCTGGTCGCACTTGCGGTGCGGCGGGCGTTTGGGCCGTGGCAGCGATGGCAGGCGGCGCTCTTCCTAGCGTGTGTGAGCTTGATCGTGGCGGATCAATTCCGCGCCAGTCGCTGGGCGATCTGTGCGGCCGCTACTGGCCGGAGACCTGGCACGATAACAACCCGTCGCTGATCGGCACCGGTGCCTACGGCTTTCATCCGTTCGAGGTGGGCGACGACGTCGGCAGCTTCCCCTCGGGGCACGCGGCGCGGATCGTCGGTTTCTTGTCGGTATTTTGGCTCGCCATGGCGCGCGGCCGCTGGCTCTACATTATCCTTGGCCTGCCGATGCTCGTCGCGCTTGTGGCGATGGACTACCACTTCGTGGGCGACGTGGTGGCGGGCAGTGCGCTCGGCGCGATCGTCGGCGTTTGGGCCGTAGCCCTAAAGGGGCGGAGCCCATTACCCGCAAATCTGATTCCCGTCCCATCTGCTTCATCCGACAGTTCTACTCCATGCAATTACACGTTTCACTCCCTGTTGCGAATCTTCTTAATTACGAGCCGTTTGAATTTGCCGGTGCGATTTTCACGCCACCCTCGCATGCAACGACAGAAAGCCCGTCGCAGACTGATTCCGACGCTGCGTCTTTTCTGACGGTCGGTAACCTCTCGATGGCCCTCACTTCTTTGTGCGGTGTCCAACAATCTGACGTCGACACTGTTGCAAGTATTTCGTTCGACATTTGCGTCGATTTGACTGATCTTCCAACATCGAATCGCCAGGAAGACGAACGCGTGTTAGCTGAAGCAGTCGCTCAGGGCGATGCCATTATGGACTTGATCCGCGTCGATTTCTGCCGCTTGGATATTCAACAATTTTCGCCGACGATTGCCGGATACTTACCAGAGGTGAACTGCTACGCAGTTTCTGTTCATCATGAGGGGAAGCAGCAGTTGATTGCCCGCGAGCCCGACTGTGCAATCATATTTCCAGGACTCGGCCTTGAACTCGAGACAGCGCCGACAATTTCACCGATTGAACCGATCGTTGCAGAACATCATCTCGATGATTCGCTCGAGATTCGCCTCAAACGATTATTGCGAGTGTTCGGGCAATCGTTTACTGCATTCTCGGACGACCAGAAGATCTTGAATTTGGTTTTTGGGATGGACGGACTCTTGACGCCGGGGAATTGTGGCTCCGATTGCTTCAAGGCTGCAATTGGCAAATGGCTCGCCGATAAGCCTTCATTGCAGGAAATTGAGCGCGATCAGTTCGCCAAGTTCTACAAGGACGTGCGTAACCCAATGGTGCATCGCGGCAAGTTATATGAGGAACTTCGACGCGATCGAAAGATTGATTTGCTTTACCTTCAAGGCATCGTATCGCGATTGTTGGAGAGATTATCGAAATATCGACAAATGGCGTTCGCTGAGTTCTGGTGCCAACACTCTTGACACTCTACTGAACAAAACAACGCACACGAAATCTCTCGGCGCAATCGGTGTTGAATTTCGACCTTTCCCCTCCGTTCGCGTGATCGTGGTCGTACCCTTCGCAAATCCAAAGCGAGGCCGCACATGAATCAAAAGCAAAGGAATATTTTGCTATGTATGGCGGGTTTGATCGCTGCGATGGTGCTTTTTCCTCCGTACACAGTAGTCAACTATCGACACTTGGTAATCAAAGCTGGTTACGGCTTTATTCTTTACTTGCCACCGTATATTTCAGGTACCACAGCGCTACCCGCTTCGGCAAACGTTGCAACATTGCTAGCGCAGATCGTGGGTGTATTGGTGATAGGAGGATTGATTTACGCTGCATTCAGGGATGAGTAGTAGTGTTTCTGCACGATTGGCTTCACTGGGACGGTCGCTGCGTTCGCACCCTTAAACTTGCGCATGATGGAAGACTCGATGAGGTACTTTCGAAGAAACACACTTGGGTGGGATCATGTAGCTTTGGAGGCTCGGTGGAAGGCTCGCCCTCCCGGTGGTTTGTCGGGCTGAATGCCTCGCGTGCGCGTGACTCGCGACATGTCAGCCCACACTTGGCTGCTGGCTGTGTCGCCGCCGGAGCTCGGCTTTCATGGCTGCGACATCCCAGGGCTGGCTTTCGCCGCGGTCCGCTTCGGCCAGACCCTCCGCAATTTTCTCTCGAAAATAGTCGTCGGCGAGCGTCGGCGCCTGGCCTTGATCGACGAGCAGATAGATCCGGTGCGTGGCGGGGTCCTCGACGTGGGCAATGCCGTTTCCAGCAGCCACGGCGGCAACCTGGTCGGGAGTGACAGGCGTGTGGTGGTCGGTGCTCATGTTACTCGAATTCTAACATGGTTTGTGCCCATAAGTCTATCACGATGACCTCAATCCGCGTCCGCACGCTTCCCACAGAGTTTTC
This sequence comes from uncultured Planctomycetota bacterium, assembly GCA_963808175.1. Lineage (GTDB taxonomy): Bacteria > Planctomycetota > Planctomycetia > Pirellulales > Lacipirellulaceae > DASYDU01. The sequence continues at coordinate 6,213 of CAWEEU010000013.1, forward strand.
CTGGCTCGGTGGGAGCCTTTCGTCGCAAGCGATAGCGTCGAATTATCGGACGCTTGAAGGCTTGGCCAGACTGAAACATTGCCAGATGTCGGAGTGGTTGACAAAGCATCGGTAATAGTGTACGTATGTATCAGACGCTGATGTGTGTTTGAACGCGACCAGCGCACATTACCCCCGGCAGAGCCGGGGGCTGACCGGCGTGTTCGCCTGCAACGCGGGTTGGTAATTCAGGGGGTTTGCGGCGGGAACGGCTTCATGGCGATCTCGTTTGTGACCACCACGTCGTATGGGAGTTGGCTGCCGGGAGATTTGCGCGGTTACGTGCGGAGGGGCATGATCTTGCCGGGTGACCCCGAGTTGCTAGAAATGTCGCGGGGCTTGCTAAAGGGCGAGCCGGTGCGTATCTCATTCAACGAGCGCGAAATCTTGTTCGACGCTCTGCGGGCAGCGTGTGACGAGTTTGGGTATCGGCTGAGTGATGTGACGATCGAGTCATGGCATGTGCATTTGGTGCTGTTTCACGGTGAGGACAAGATCGCGATCGTGATGGGACGATTGAAGACGCGGATGCGGCAGGCGCTGGCGCGGGGTCGCATCTGGACCGAGGGGTATTGCGCGAGCCATTGTTCGACGAAGTGGCGGTCGCGAAAGGTGCAGGAGTACATCGCGCGACACGAGGGTTGCCGGATGAGCGTTGGACGGTTGGTCGAGCCGCGCGGGCGGAAACGGCGCGGATAAGCGGGGCAGAGGATTTCTATGTGCGTCGGTTCGCGGGGCGGAAACACAATGGAATGGAGCGCACATTACCCCCGGCGGAGCCGGGGGCTGACCGGCGGGTTCGCATGCAAAGCGGGTTGGAAATTCAGCCCCCGGCTCTGCCGGGGGTTTTTGAATTGGGGTACGGCATCATGGCGATTTCATTCATCACCACGACAACGTACGGCACCTGGCTTCCCCGGAGACTTGCGCGGCTACGTGCGTCGCGGCGTGATCCTGCCGAGTGATCCCGAGCTCTTGCGGATGTCGCGTCAATTGCTGAAGGGCGCGCCGGTACGTTTTTCTTTTGCAGAGCGCGATCTGCTATTCGACGCCTTGGTGGCGGCGTGCGACGAATTCGCCTATCGGCTGAGCGATGCCACGATCGAATCATGGCACGTGCATCTGCTGTTGTTCCACGGTGAGGACAAAATTGAAACGGTGATGGGTCGGCTCAAGACACGAATGCGGCAACGGCTCGCGCGCGGGCGAATTTGGACCGAGGGATATTGTGCCGAGCCACTTGAGGATGATGGAGCAGTTTTGCAAGTGCGGGAATACATTGTGCGGCATCAGGGATGCCGGATGACGGACGGGCGATTGATGAAGATGTGCGTTAAGTGAGGGGCGACGACGTGTTGGAGTGGAGCGCACATTACCCCCGGCAGAGCCGGGGGCTGACGGGCGTGTTAGCATGCGAAGTGTGTTGGCAATTCAGCCGCCGGCTCTGCCGGGGGCTTTGAATTGGTGTGCGGCAAGCCTGCGAATTCAGTAGCCCTTGCCGGTGATGCCGGTTTCGTAGAGCGGCAGGTGGCGGTAGTAGACTTCGAGCGTGTAGAGGGAGAGGCAGGTGACGTAGAGGCGGCCGCCGTCGCCGCCCCAGCGGTCGCCGGCGGGGTCCCAGCTGCCGCGCTCGCGGCCGCGGCGGACCTGCTTTTCGGGCAGCAGCTTGCGCATCTGTTCGTTCCAGATTCGCCAGGGCGAATTCTCGGTGTGGTGCATCACCTGCGTCGCGTAGTACCAGTAGTAGACGTTCTGCTCGTCCCACACCGGCAGATTCTCCAGCAGATAGGCGACGCCGTTTTGCAGCCGCGGGTCGTCGTGCTCCCAGCCGAGATACATTCGGCAGAGGAGGCCTTCGGCGGTGAGCGTGAGGGTCGCGCCGTCGCGGACTGCGGTAGGCGTAACGGCTGCCGCCTTCGCGGGCCACGGAGTCGAGGAAATCGCTCACGCGGCTGAGCGTCGGACTGGGGACGTCGAGCCCGGCCATGCGGGCGCTTTGCAGGGCCATCACGAACCAGCCGGTGACCGACATGTCGCTGTCGACGCCCGGCTCATAGCGCCAGCCGCCCTCGGGCGACTGGATTTTGACGCAGTAGTCGACGGCCTTCTGGGCGGCGTCGCGGTAATCGTAGTTGTCCGTCATGCCGAACAGTTCGCAGAGCGCGATCGTGCAGATCGCCTGGGTGTAGAGCTGCTGATTGGTGCGGACCTCGTCGAAGAACTTGCCCTCCTTGTCCATTTTCTTCAACAGATGGCTCCAGCCGCGGCGGACGACGGGCGTGAAGGGATTCTTGGGATCGCCATCGGGCGTGTAGCCGGCGCCTTGGAACGCGAGCAGGGCCATCCCGGTGGCGGCCGCGTCGTTGTTGTCGCGCGCACCGCCTTCGTATGGGCCGGTGAGACTCCACTGTCCGGTGCGGAGCTGGCGGTTGGCGAGCCAGCGGAGTCCGAGCGCGACGGCACCTTCGGTCTTGCCGGTGCCGCCGTAGGCCTTGAGCAGCGCTTCCTTCATGCCGGGAGTGCGGCCAGTGAGCCCGATGCTGATCGTGGTGGGCATCAAGGTGCCGGTCGCGGCGAGCGGATTGGGGGCGATCTCGTTGGCGTCGGGCACGCTGATCGGATTGTCGACCTGCGGCAGGTCCTGGGTCGTGAAGACCTGGTTGGCCAATGCGAAGTCGTCCTCGTTAGTGGGATTCACGTCCAAGTCGTCGGCCAGCGGGATGCTGGGGTCTTCGCTGTAGCCGGCATTGAGGAGCAGATCGTTTTCGATCGTCGGCTGAAAGAAGAGGAGGCCCAACACGATCAAGGCCGTCATGTGCACGATCGCGCTCAAGAGCCAGGGCGGAGCGCTCGGCGAGCCAGGCGGTGACGTCCCAGAGCGGCGGTTCGTCGGCGTATGGCGGCGCAACGCGAGCGCGCCGGAGCGGCCGGCACCGCGGGCGAAATTTCGCCGGGCGGCGGGGTGGTGACTTGGGTCATCGCGCGAGGTTCTGTTCCGGAATGGCCCCGCCGCGAGTGGCTACCACCGATAAACTCTGCGCGGGAGGGCGAGGGTCGACGACTCTACTTTTCACTGTATCGGTCTGCCACACCAGCAGCAAGCAAGCGGCGAGCGACGAAACGGGGCGAAGTCGGCCGGATGTTGCCGGCGATAGCGATTATTCCAGTGCAGCCCGTGGCTCGAGCCAAAGCGGGTGACACCTTGCCCAAGTGCCTAGGTGCGGGTAATAATAGAGGACCTGACGCGGGGTGGAGCAGCCAGGTAGCTCGCGAGGCTCATAACCTCGAGGTCGCAGGTTCGAATCCTGTCCCCGCCACTTTCAGTCGCTGATCAACAGCCGCTTCACGGCAGTCTCCTACGACCGCTGTCGCGACTCTGCCCCGGCCAAGTCCGGGGTTTTTTTGTGCCGGCGTTTTCGTCGTTCGAGGGGGTGCGATTCTTCGTAACGACTGCCAGCCGGCAGGATTTTCGTGCGAACCTGTACGTGCTTCCGCTTGCCTTTGCTAGTCGGCAAAATAGGGGCGGCTAACCGTCGGTTCGATATCTGCAGGGGCGCCGGGCAGAGAGTCTATGGTCCTCGATCAACAGAGCCGCGAGCCGATGGCCCAACGGCCCGGCGAGAAGACGCTGTGGGCGATCACGGCCGGAGAGCGGCTGCGATACGCGGCCGCCATCGTGGCGATGGGCTTGGGGACCGTGTTTCTGCTGCTCGTGCCCTATGTGCTGCAGCATGCGCTCGATAGCCTCGGCAAATCAAGCGCCGGGCAATCGCCGGGCGACGTGACGCGAACGCTGCTCGTGGCGGCGGCGGCGATCATCATCTGCAACGCGCTGCACGGCTTCTTCACTTACATCCGCGGCAAGTGGGCGGCCGAGGCGAGTGAGGGCATCGTCCGCGGCTTGCGGCACGAACTGTATTCCCACTTGGAGCGGCTGCCGAGCGCCTATCACGACCGGGCCGACACCGGCGACCTCGTCCAGCGCTGTTCGAGCGACGTCGAGACGCTGCGGGTGTTCCTGGCGGCGCAGGTGGTGGAAATCGCTCGTGTGGCATTCTTCCTGGCGATTGCCGCGCCGCTGATGCTGTCGCAGGACCTGCGGATGACGGCGGTTTCGCTGGCGATGATCCCGTTGCTGCTCTTGTTTGCGGTGCTATTCTTCCGGCAGGTTCGCAGCCTGTTTGAAGAGGTCGATGCGTCGGAGGGCCGACTGGCGACGCTGTTGCAGGAGAATCTCACCGGCATCCGCGTGGTGCGGGCGTTCGGCCAGCAGGAATTCGAGATCGGCCGCTTCCACGAGCGGAACGGCAAGTTCCGCGACTTGGAATTCCGGCTGTTTGTCGCGCTGAGCAACTACTGGACTCTGTCGGACCTCTTGATCGGCGTGCAGCTTGGGCTGACGCTCATCGGCGGCGGCTACTTCGTGCTGCAGGGCGACATGTCGATCGGCACGTGGGTGTTTTTCTCCTGGCTGGTGCGGACGATTATCTGGCCGGTGCGGCAAATCGGCCGCGTGTTGGTCGACTCGGGGAAGGCCTCGGTGGCGATCGGCCGGATTCAGACGATTCTGCGCGAGCCGGTGGAAAGCGTCGAGGCGGTGCCGGACGAGCCGGTCGCCGGTGACGTCGAGATTCGTGAGCTGACGTTTCGCTACAGCGAAGATCGACAGGCGCTAGAGGATTTATCGCTGACGATTCGCAGCGGCGAGACGGTGGCGCTCTTGGGGCAACCGGGCGCGGGCAAATCGACGCTCGTGAATCTGCTGGTGCGGCTCTACGACTACGCCGAGGGTTCGATCCAGATCGGCGGTCGAGAGCTGAAGGAGATCAATCGCGACACGGTACGGCTGGCCTTTGGCATGGTGCTGCAGGATCCGTTTTTGTTCTCGCGCACCGTGCGGGAAAACCTGGCCCTGGGCCACAGCTCGGCGGCGGACCAAGAAGTCGAAGCCTCGGCCAAGGCGGCGGATATTCACGAGAACATCATGGACTTTAGCGATGGCTACGCGACGCCGGTCGGCGAGCGGGGCGTCACGCTCTCCGGCGGACAGCGGCAGCGCGTGGCCATCGCCCGGGCGCTGCTGAAGAATCCCACATTCCTGGTGCTCGACGACAGCCTGAGCGCGGTCGATACCAAGACCGAGTCGCGGATTCTGCGGGCACTCGCGGCCCGGAAGGGCCGGCAGACGACGATCTTGATCGCCCACCGGCTCTCCTCGGCGCGGCTGGCCGATCGGATCTTCGTGCTCGAGGGCGGCCGCTTGATCCAGGAAGGCACGCACCAACAGCTGCTGGCGGAGGACGGCCTGTACCGACGGCTGAACGAGATTCAAGGCGCGCTCGAGGAAGAAATCGAAGCCGACTTGCGGAAGGCGGTCGAGGCATGAGCTACGACGATTGGTCGGAAGAATCGGATTACGAAGCCAAGGTCGATTTGCGGCTCTGGCGGAAGCTCCTGGCGTATACGCTCCAGTATCGCCGCACGACGGCCGCGTTCATCGTGGTCGCATTGGGGCTGGCAGTGAGCGATTTGAGCTTCCCGATTTTGACCGGCAAGATCATCGCGGATGTACAGGAGCATGGCCGCGCGGCGAACCTGTGGGCCTACGCGGAAGCGTTCAGCTTGCTGACGCTCGCGCTGTGCGCGTCGATCTGGGGGTTCATCACTTGCGCGGGCAAGATTCGCACGCACGTCAGCCACGACATTCGCCGCGATGCATTCATGCAGCTGCAGAAACTCTCGTTCAGCTTCTACGACACCAAGCCGGTCGGCTGGCTGATGGCTCGGCTCACGTCCGACTGCCAGCGGTTGTCGAACATCCTGGCCTGGGGCGTGATGGATTTCGTATGGGGTACGGCGCTGATGACGGGGATCGGCGTGGCGATGTTCTTTTACAATTGGCGACTGGCGCTGGCGGTGCTGGCGGTCGTGCCGGTGCTGTTTGCCGTAAGCATTTATTTCCGCCAGAAGATTCTCCGCACCTCGCGGATCGTGCGGAAGACGAATTCCCGGATCACCGCCACGTACACCGAGGCAATCCTGGGCGTGAAGACGACGAAGGTGTTCGTGCGAGAAGCGGAAAACCTCCGCGACTTCGACGCCTTGATCGACGAGATGCGCGGCTACTCGATCCATAACGCCATTCTCTCGGCCGTGTATTTGCCGATCATCCTCACGCTGGGCAGCGTGGCGATCGCGCTGGCGCTGGCGATCGGCGGTTATCAGGCCAGCCTGGGAGCGATCTCGGTGGGGGAGGTCGTGATGTTTCTGTACCTCGCGCAATTGTTCTTCGCGCCGGTGCAGGACATGTCGGCCTGGTTCGCGGAGATGCAGATGGCCCACGCGTCGGCCGAGCGCGTGCTGAGCCTCGTCGAGGCGGTGCCGGAAATTGAGGATAGCTCGTCGGTCGCCGCCCGCATCCGCGCGGGGCGACGATGGTTACCCGGATCGCGTGGGGCGGATCGAATTCGAGGACGTCGGCTTTCGCTACCGCCACGGACCGCAAGTGATCGAGGGGTTCAACTTGGTGGTCGAGCCAGGCGAAACGGTGGCGTTGGTCGGGGCGACGGGCGGCGGCAAATCGACGCTGGTGAATCTGCTCGGCCGCTTCTACGAGCCGACCGAGGGTCGCATCCTGATCGACGGCGTCGACTATCGCGACCGCGGCCTGGCCTGGTATCAGTCGAATCTCGGCATCGTGCTGCAGCAGCCGCATTTGTTCAGCCGTTCGATCGCCGAGAACATCCGCTATGGCCGGATCGACGCGTCGCAGGAGGAAGTGGAAACGGCGGCTCGGCTCGCCGGAGCGCATGCGTTTGTTTCCGCGCTGCCCAAAGGTTACGAGACCCAGGTGGGCGAGGGCGGCAATCAGCTCAGCCTGGGACAGAAGCAACTGATCTCGATCGCCCGGGCGATCCTCAAGCGCCCGCGGCTGGTGATTCTGGACGAAGCCACGTCATCGGTCGACACGGAAACCGAGCGGCTGATCCAGCGTGCGCTCGTGGAGCTGCTCGCCGGGCGGACAAGCTTCGTGATCGCCCACCGCCTGTCGACGATTCGCGCCGCCGATCGCATCCTCGTGATCGAGAAAGGCCGGATCACCGAACAGGGAACGCACGACTCGCTGCTGCGGCTCCGCGGCCACTACCACGACCTGTATGCCGAGCAATCGATCCGCGAGATGGATTGGGTTGGCGTGGGAAGTTAGCGGACCAAAATAGCGCGGCAAATCTGCCAGTCGTTATTCAGGCGATTTGAGTGAGTAGCGGCAAAACAGATCGCCACCTGGGGAGTTCGCTCATTTTGGCCAACTGGTCAGCAGCATCAACATCCGGTAGTAAACCGCGCGCTTCGCAGACAATCGTAGGAAATACTGCACACCGCCATGCGTGGCGAATTTACATTGCCAACGCGGGCTCCAACCTTATTTCCTTGTGTCGCGATAAAGAGGTGGCTTGGCAAGCGTAAAGAGCACGACCTCTTCTCCAGTGGACGTGCTGATGTCGTGGTGCAGGCTCACCACTTGGATGCCGGTAACTTTTTGAACCATCTCCTCCAAGACTGGCCGCGCCGTTTCGATCAATTGGGTTCGCACCTGCTTGAGCAGATCGCGACCTTTCTCGGCGGTAAGCGACTCGACGAGTTGCTGTTCTGCCACGGTCAAAACGCCCTTGAGTCGCACCACAAGCAGATCGTCGATCAAGTACGTATGGATATCCTTGGGCCCGCGGCCCATGTACGCCTGCTCAAAGTGACTGATGCCTTCACAGATCGCCGCTTCGATTTCTCCTTGTGTCTTCATAAATGCCTCAAGCGAACTCGTAATTCGGAAAAGAGAGGCGTGCGGTGGCAGATGGCTCCAATATACGACAAAACACGCGGCAAAGGGTGCATGCGATTAGCAAAGACTGTACCAAATCGACCGGAAGCGCAGAAGAGGGCTTGCGTTCGGCCGGCCGCGGCGTATAGTTACTAGTGAGCGGACAAGGAGTCGAGTCCCCTAACAAAACGTCAGCGGAATCGACTCAGATTTGCTCAACCTCTCGGATGACTAAATAAAGGGCAACCCGGCCGGGCCGGGGCGCCCATTAAAGAGTAAGCCGACGTGGTGGAATACCTTCGGGTGTTCTGCCACGTCGGCTTTTTTCGTTTTTCGGTCGCGAGATCGTGGCTGAGCCCCATAAGGACGAATTCGATGAACACGACCCTGCCATCGCCAACCATGGCGCAGCAAATCGCCCAAGTGGCAATCGCGTTTCAACAGCAACGGACGGGCCACTCGCCCAAAGCGGTGACCGTGGTGCTGAGCGAAGACACGCTGGTCGTCACGCTCCATTCGGCATTGTCCCCGGCCGAGCAGGCCCTGGCCATGACTGCCGAGGGTGCCGCCCAGGTGCAGGAGTTTCATCGCGAGTTGTTCAGCAATTCCTGCGCACCGCTGCGACAGGAGATCAAAAGAATCACCGGGGTCGACGTGCGTGAAGCGATCGCAGAGATCGAGCCGGTGACCGGCACCGTGATCCAAGTTTTCACGACCGGCACCGTGGTGCAGATTTTTCGGCTCGCCGAAAGCGTGCCGTCGGATACCTGGAGTGGCTGTTCGCCAGTTGTTGTTCCTGAAATGGTTGTTCCTGAATACGGAGGTGCAGCGATGTTGGTGTTGTCACGGAAGAAGCAGCAATCGGTCATGGTCGGTGGGTGCAACGGCTTCGAGCATTTGCTCAAAGTCACAGTGATCGAGATTCGCGGCAGTAGCGTGCGGTTAGGCTTCGACGCCAGCGCCGAACTGCCGGTCCATCGAACTGAGGTGTGGGAACGAATCTCGGCCGAGAGCCCGGGATCCCCACCGCCGCCAGGAATTCAACGGCCAGAGGAGCGGGCTGCCAATTGTGAATGAACGATAACCAGCGGATGAAACCAGGACCGCCGCCGGCATGTCGCTAAACGCCGCTAATGCGGTCTGGTTGAATTGTTGTAACTCGGAACGTGACAATTCCATCGGCCCGGACAACTTCGCCCGCGTCGAATCGAGGAGCAGCGCGTTCCGGAAAAACTTTGGAGGTTGCCATGGGAATCTTAACCTGGATTGTGCTCGGGCTCGTTGCGGGAGCAATTGCGAAATTCATCATGCCGGGGAACGACCCCGGCGGGATCGTGGTCACGATTCTGTTAGGAATCGTGGGAGCCGTCGTGGGTGGCTTTGTCGGCACGGCGCTGGGCTTCGGAACGATAACTGGTTTCGACGTCCGCAGCTTGCTCTTGGCCATCGGAGGTACCTTGATGTTCCTGGTCGTCTATCGTTTCGCCGCACGACGCGGGACAACGTAGGGACTCGCACCGACGACGCAACCGCAGCACGGCGTCCTGCCGCGCTGCGGCTCGAGCTCGGCTTACTTCACGTGCCCGTTAAATCAATCAAACGAATCACTGTTCACATAGGATCAGATGCATGAACGTCTATTGTCACTCTAGATGGTGGTAATTCACGTTCTGCGCAAAACGCAGTTACTTTTGGAGCAATTAGCATGTTCGACGCGAACAACGACCGCATCACAAAAACCGTCACGAATAAGCTCGCAACGCGCGGGTTCTCCTCGCCATGCCGTGTGGCGGTGCAGACCAGCAACGGTCAGGTGACCCTATCGGGAACTGTTCAATACGCGCACCAAATAGGTGCGGCAGCAGCCGCGGTCGGCGGAATGACCGGCGTACGACGAGTCATCAACCAAATTACCGTGAAGCCACGGGTAAAACGGTAGAACGACGACAAACACACGTTTTCACGTCGCCAAATGGCGCACGACGACGGTGCAAGCAATGGCAGCAGCTATGGACCAAGAGTTCCTCATTCAACAGATCAAGGTGGAGAGCCGAGCTCTGGAGCACGTTTCCCGGGCCTTGGAAGCCGCACTGGGTTGGTCGACCGAAGGCACCGGCCTTTCCAGAAAGCTGTCCAGTGTGAGGTTTCTAACGGAGTCGTATCAGCGACACGTGGAACGGCTGTTCGCGTTGGAAGAGATTGATGGCTTTATGGAGAGTGTTTCTCGCCTTAATCCCGAGTTGACGAACCAAGTGGACAAATTGGAGCTCGAGCACGACAGATTTCGTACTGCAATTCGAGCATCGGTCGTGCGGATCGATCTAGCGTCTCCGAATCAACTAGCCGACTTCGACTCAATTTGTGCCGAGATCCTGACCACAATTAACCAGGTATTGGAGCACTTGCGTCGAGAAAATGAACTGCTGATGGAATCGTTCCAGCGAGACACCGGCGGTGAGGGATGAACGGGCGGCATGCGCAGAGGCAGTGCCTAGGCATGACTCGCAGCCGAGTACCGACGGACGAGATCAAAGTGCCGGGCGCCGGCCACGAACCGGCACCCGACTTGTTGAGACAGACAAAGTGAATTGAAACAGATCGAACTAGTCTCCTTTTGTAGGGTACAAAACCAATGAACATTTTTCGCATGATTCGATGGTGCACTGCCGCCGCATTGGTGGTAATTGGCACCTCGATTGGGTTGAGTCAACGTATTACCGCACAGCAACCACAACCACCTGTGCCATCACCAGAACAACGACCGGCGCCATCCGCGGTGGAGGATGAGATGGAAGTGCTAACCCGCGGACCAGTGCATGAAGCATTCGCTGAAACAATCACGTTCGATCCGGAACCGGGCATCGTGGTGCCGAAAGCACCGCCTGATCCGATCGAAGAAATCGCGCCTGACCGGCGGCCGGCGGGCGCTAACGTCTCCTGGATCCCGGGCTACTGGGGCTGGGACGACGAGCGGAGCGACTTCCTGTGGGTCAGCGGCATTTGGCGTGCCCTGCCACCCGGGCGTCAATGGATACCTGGTTATTGGGGGCGATCGCAACAGGGTTTCCAATGGACTTCCGGCTATTGGGCGGATGCAGATGCCAAAGAGATTGAATACCTGCCTGAGCCGCCAGCGAGCGTTGAAACGGGTCCTAATGTTGCGGCGCCTTCCGCCGACGCCACTTGGTTGCCCGGTTCTTGGATTTGGCAGCAGAACCGCTATGGCTGGCGCGCCGGCTATTGGACGAACGGAAATCAAGACTGGGATTGGGTGCCCGACCATTACGTTTGGACTCCCCGCGGCTACGTGTACGTCGACGGTTATTACGACTACTCCGTTCCGCGTCGCGGTGTCGTGTTCGCTCCAGTCTATTTTGACGGGGGCCTTCGCAGCCAGAGTGGTTTCTCCTACACGCCGTCGACGGTAATTAACCCGGGCATGTTTTTGAGCCATCTCTTTTTGCGGCCAAGCTATGGTCACTACTACTTCGGCGATTACTACGGTTCCAATTACGCGAATGCCGGGTACTCTCCTTGGTTCTCGTACCAATCCAGCCACCAGGGCTACGATCCGATCTACGCCAATCAGCGTTGGCGGCATCGGGACGAACGCGGCTGGGACCGACGCACCCAAGCCACCTTTGAAAACCTGCGTGACCATGAAAACGCCCGGCCACCGCACAATTGGGCAGCACAACGAGAGCTCGCCGGAAGTACGAATGCGTTGACCAAGAGGAGCGCCGCCGTAGCCGCGTCGCTCGACGAGCTGGCAAAGAGAAAAGACGGCCAGCTGCGGTTTCAACCGGTCGATCCGACAGAGCGGCAGAAGTTCAGCCAACGGCGAGAGGATTACCGCAAGTACCTACAGCAGCGGCAGCAGTTGGAAGCGAGTGCGGCAGGAACGCCTGGCACCGATCCCGCCGCCGGCCCTGGATTGACTCGCAGGACCTTTTCCAGATCTCCGATCGTGGCGCTCCCCGCAAATCAGCTGGGGAAGGACTATGCACCGCCGCAGCGACATGAAGTTCTCAAGCCGAACTTTCAAATTCAGCCTCAACCGAGAATGCACGGTGGCACGCCGGGAACACGCCCGGGCTTTGGTCCAGCGACGGCCGGCGGGCCAGCCAGGCAGCTGCAAGGTGGTCCACAAGGCCAGCAACAGCAGCAGGGCGTGAATCAAGGCAACCGCCAAGGAGCCTCTCCCGGCCAGTCGCAAGGGCTGGCTCCGCACCGCGGCAACGTTCAACAAGGCGCGTCCACTGGCCAACAGCAGGGCACGTCAAATAGTCAACATCAGGGTGCCTCCGGCGACCAAGGGCAAGGTTCACCGCAGAATCAGTCCCAGGCTGAATCGAAGGAACAGGACAAGAATTAATCGTCATCCGCCAATCAACGGGATTGGAATTGCGATTCAAAGCGAATGAAGAGGTGGAACCACCGCTGCGTGGATGAGCCCGTACCAGTTTGGTACGACAACGGAGATTGAGCAACTTGATGGCTACGGGGTCATCCGCAGCGCCAACGACTTGTGTTTTGCTTCACGAAAGAGACCTCGAAAGGGAGGTGAGTTATGAGACGAATAGGTACTGTGTTAATTGTGATTGCGATCCTCGTTGTTGGCCTGGGATTCTACCGAGGCTGGTTCGCTCTAACGCGTCCAGCGGCCGAGGTAGGAAGCGACACGGTGAACATTAACCTCGCGACGGATCCGGGAAAAATGAAGCAAGACCTTCACGCGGCAAAAGACAAAGCAACCGAGCTGACCGGCGGAGTTACGGATAATGTCAAGGCGGACGGTCAGATTCAACGACATAGTGAAGTCAAATGATACTCAGAGAACGCGCATGCGCTGACCGCGGCAATGAACTTGCCGACTGCGCGTTGCGTTCGGCACTCTTCTCGAAGGAGAACGGCAATGTTGGGTACTATTCTGCTTGTGATCTTGATATTGATGTTGCTGGGGGCATTGCCTACGTGGGGACACAGTCGGAACTGGGGTTATGGTCCGAGTGGCGGATTGGGACTCATTGTCCTGGTGCTAATCGTGTTGTTCTTAGTGGGACGCATCTGATCGGTGGTCACTACGAAATGTATGCGAGCGCAACCATGAACGATTTAGTTTCTGATGCAGAACTCTCCCGTCACACAGACGTCGCCGAGACGATTTCGATGCCCTTGCGCCTGGCAAATCTCGCCGTCGTCGTACTGCCCTTTCTTGGCATTGTGGCACTCGTGGTCACACTGTGGGGGTGGGGTTTCGATTGGGTCGATTTGGGTTTGCTCTTAGGGATGTACACGCTGACGGCCGTGGGAATCACTGTTGGTTATCACCGACTGTTCACCCACCGGGCCTTTGAAACCAACAAGGTGGTCCAGTTTCTACTGGCAGTGCTCGGTTCGATGGCCGTTGAGGGCCCGCTTTTGAAATGGGTCGCGATCCATCGGCGTCACCACCAATGCAGCGACACGCCGGATGATCCCCATTCGCCGCACGAGCAAGGCGACGGTTTTCTTGGACTGTTGCGCGGACTGTGGCATGCACATGTGGGCTGGTTCTTCCAGCCCGATCCACCCAACCTGTCGCACTACGTAAGAGACCTTCGTCAGAGCGAGACATTGCGCATTGCCAGCGCACTGTTCCCATTATGGGCGACGCTCAGTCTGCTGATTCCAGCGGCGCTTGGCGGCGTGATAACTCATACCTGGCTCGGCGTCGTGACTGGCGTCGTGTGGGGCGGCTTGGCCCGAATATTCCTGGTCCATCATGTGACCTGGAGCATTAATTCGATCTGTCATTTGTGGGGTCGGCAGCCTTTCCGTACTGGCGACCAAAGCCGAAACAATTTCGTTTTTGGCGTGCTCGGGTTTGGCGAGGGTTGGCACAACAACCACCATGCGTTCCCGACCTCACCTAAGTTCGGATTGCGTTGGTGGCAAATCGACTTGGGCTATTGGTTCATTTGCGCTCTCGTAATGCTGGGACTTGCCACAAGAGTAAGATCGCACAATCAATAGAATCGAATTGCGTCGTGTTCATGGAAGTTCGATTGGTGAAACTCGAGGCGATTGCCTTGATTGCCACGGTCGCCGTGATCGTAGTTTTTCAGAACACACAGGCCGTGGAAACCAAGCTGCTGTTCCTGACGATTACATTGCCGAACGCGGCCCTGTTGTTCGGAACGTTAGCCAGCGGTTTTGTGATCGGCATATTGACCGCTGGATACATTGTTTCCGCTGCCAAACGGCGCCTGCCAGATGAAGCCGCCACGGAATGAAGTGGCATTAACGGAAAACAGTTTGCATACGCACTTCGAAAGGAACACTAATGTCTACCACCAGTGATCGACTGGGCGCCCAGGCGAAAGAAGTATCCAACGACATCAAGCAAATGGGGGACATCGTCATAGATGCTGCCGAGGAGAAGCTCGGGCAAGTGCGCGAGAATGCTGCGGAATACTACCAACAGGGACGAGACAACGTCCACGGTGCACTTTGCAGTGTCGAGCAATACGTGCGAGACCGCCCGGTCAAGTCTGTATTGATCGCCGCTGGCATCGGCTTGCTATTCGGTCGCTTTTGGATGCGTCGCTGACGGTGAGGAAGAATCAAATGAGTGAAATCGTCGGAGACAATCACCTGATGCCGGCTGGCCAAATCACGAAAACGACGTGGATTTCCACGCTGGCTTCCACCGCAGTGGTAATTGCGGCTCTTTACCTGGCAAAGAGCCTGCTGATTCCATTGACGCTCGCCGTGCTGCTGAGTTTCTTGCTGATGCCGGTTTGTGACTCGCTTGAGCGCAGAAAGCTCGGCCGTATCCCGGCTGTGTTGCTGACGGTCTCCCTGTGCTTCACGATGCTGGGGATCGTAGCTTGGATCGCAGTTGTCCAAATGACCCATTTGGCCCCCAAGATCCCCGAGTATCAGAACAATATCCAGGTGAAGCTCAGCTCGGTGAACGAATATGCAGCCGCCGCGCTGAGCACGCTAACAAAACGGGTGCCGGAAGTTGGCAAGGGTCTCCTGCATCCAGAACTGACGGCCGAGCCAAAAGGGACTTCCGAATTGCCTTTTTCGGTCCGTGTTCTTTCCTCGCCAATGAGCCCCCTTCAAGTGTTTGGTGGCATGTTTGGCACATTGCTGAAGACCTTAGGCACAATTGGCATCGTCATCGTGCTTGTAGTGTTCTTCCTTGTTCGAAGTGAGGATTTGCGCGATCGATTCATCCACCTGGTTGGAAAGGGTCACGTGACCGTGACGACGCAAATGCTGGAAGACGCCAACGCGCGGGTCCGCCGTTACCTCTCGATGTTGTTTCTCGTCAACGTCACGTTTGGCATATCCGTCGGAATCGGGCTGTACCTGATCGGTGTGCCCAGTGCTCCCCTATGGGGAATCCTCGCCGCGACATTGAGATTCATTCCCTACATCGGCCCGTGGATCGCCGCTGCGATGCCGATGGCCCTTTCCATGGCTATCTCGACGGATTGGGTAGCGCCTCTGCTCACCGCCGGGCTGTTCGTCGTGCTGGAGTTGATCAACTACAACGTCCTGGAACCGTGGCTTTATGGAAAGCACACTGGCGTCTCGGCAGTGGCCATCTTGGTGGCGGCCGTGTTCTGGCTGTGGTTGTGGGGACCTGTAGGGTTGCTGCTCGCGACGCCGTTGACGGTCTGCCTGTTGGTCATCGGCAAGCACGTTCCGCAACTATCTTTCCTGAATGTATTGTTGGGCAATGAGCCCGTTTTCGAGCCGAATAAACGCATCTATCAGCGACTCGTGGCCGGAGATCAAGAGGAGGCAGACGAATTGCTAGAGGATTTGCTGGAGCACAGGCCGCTTGTCGAAGTCTACGACTCGGTCCTCATCCCCGCGCTGGCCATGGTCGAGACGCATTGGCATCGTGGCGAGTTCAACGACGGAACGCACAAGTTGATCATGGAAATCCTGAGGGAGATGATTCAAGACCGAATTGAACGTCAGCAGGAAATGCAAACTCCGCAACGGATCGAGGATGCACCGACGGCAATCGGAAATTCGCGGCTGATTGATTTGCGCATTATCCCAGAGCTTCACATCCTCTCTCTGCCAGCTCGCAGCGCCGCGGATGAAATCGCTGCCATGATGGTGGCGCAGGTATTGGACACGAACGGTTGCGTTGTGCAGGCTGTCTCCATTACATCCCTGGCCAGTGAGATGATTGATCTTGTGGAAGGGCATCAAGCCGACGTCGTTTGCATTTCCGCCACGCCTCCCGCCGCGGTGATGCATGCTCGTTACCTCTGCAAACGTCTCCGCAGCCGTATTCCGAAAGCGAAGCTGATCGTGGGATTGTGGGACGCACACGGCGACCTGAGCAAGGCAAGCGAGCGCATCGGTTGTGGAGCAACAATTGTCACGACGTTGTCGGACGTGCAAGCACAGATCTTTCCACTGGCCCAGAACTTCTTGCCGCAGACCGAGCAACAAACATCCCTGGCGCGCGGCCAAATGGTCATGGAAGGGGCTAATCTGTGAAACTACCTCTCAGAATACGTTTGCTTGTGGAACGCATATTAGTGTCATGCCGCTCGTGTCTGCAATGAACGAAATGCAATGTATTGGGAAGTGAGGCTAGCTTCGCGTTGAAGCGGTCGTATCGACATTATTCAAATGAAGGAGTTCGAACATGAAATTGTTGCTTGCCTCGTTCGTAGTACTCGGCCTGTTTTCGCTCGGCGCGATTGGGTGCGCCGATAAGTCGTCGACCAGCGAAGAAACCAAAGTCTCGACGCCCGCTGGAACCACCACAGTCAAGGTCGAGAAGGAAGTCACGAAGACGGACGAAAATCCTCCGGCCGAGAAGCCGTGATCGTCGTCCGTTTCGCCGACCATTTTAACGTTTAATCGCTGAAGGGATTACTGATATGAACTGGGATCAGATCAAAGGCGACTGGCATCAATTGAGCCGTCGCCTCAAGGAAAAGTGGACCAAGCTGACGAACGAGGACTTGGCCGCAATCGCCGGCAGACGCCGGCAAATTGTGACCGCTTTGCAGGAACACTACGGCTACGAGAAGGACCGGGCCGAGACGGAACTCAACAAGTTCATTGATGGAATGACGTCGTAGGTAGTTGCGTTGTGTCCGACATTTTGATTCTCAAACTCGAAAAGGTATTCAATGTCAACTAACGAACATTCACCGATGAGTAAAGGATATGCAATGGCGTTGATCTTAGGCGTGATCTGCATCGTGGCGTATGCCTTCAGCAAAGGCTGGTTCGGCTCGACGACGCGCAGTCCCCAGATGGAAGAATCTAATGTCAGCGTCAGCCAGCGTGCGAATGAGCTCGGCGCGAATGAAAAAGTGGCGCTGGATGCTGAGGCCAGCAAGTAACCAGAGAGGCGACGCGCTTTGAGGCCGGAAAAATTGTCCACGAGGGGATTCGAAATGTTTGAATTTGGTTTCACTTCTGGGATCATGGTCGTCATTTTCGCCGTCGTCATCGTCGGCACAGGCGTGGCTTACTGGAGAATGCTGACGGATCGCACGTGACGCTGACGCTCGCAAGACTCCCAGTCGCGCGCTGATTCTCTGCCCGTGGGATGCCAACAAGATTGGGTTGAGCCCGCCGCCTCTCGAAACGCCCGAGGGGCGGTTGATCCTCTACCATGGCGTACGCAACACCTCCGGCGGTTGTCTGTATCGCCTCGGTCTGGCGCTACTCGACCTGAACGATCCCAGCCGAGTCTTGCGACGCAGCAATGATTGGGTATTTGCTCCCGATGCGGAGTACGAGCGTCAAGGGGACGTCAATGGGGTGGTCTTCCCTTGTGGTTGGATTCTAGATCCGACCAGTGGCCAGATTCGCATGTACTACGGTTGTGCGGATACTTGCCTCGGTTTGGCTACCATGCAGCTTGACCACGTGCTCAGCTACATCCTCAATTGTCCTGACCCGGGTCGTTCGCCGACTGTCGGAAATGATCGCACATGATCAACCACGTACGCGGCGATCGGTTGAGGTCGTTAGATTGCGACATTAGTCGCCGCAGGTCGCCGTCGCTGCCCGGTGATTTCAACCTCAACCTCAACGGCGTGGTCGACGCGGCCGACTACACCGTGTGGCGCGATACGCTGGGAACTACGACGGCCGCTCCTTTCACCGGCGCCGATGCCAACGGCGACAGCTACGTCTCGCAGGCAGATTACGACGTCTGGCGGAACAATTTTGGTACCGTCGCACCCGGCGCCGCACATGCCGTCCCCGAGCCGGCGGCGTTCATCCTCGTAGGGTGGTTGGCGCTGCTTTGCCTGTTTGCACGCCGCGAGTTGCGATCGGCGACGGGGATTGCCGCGCCGCAAGCGGCGGTCGTCTGTTCTTGCCAGGGGGATCGCGCCTTTGTAAAATCCCGAAACCACTGCACGGCAACGGGTTAGGCGTCGTCGATCGACGCCACTTGCTGTTCGCGGATTGTTGATCAGTTGCACGGAAGGCCGGAGTTTGGATCGATCGTCGATCTATTGCCATGACTAGCACGCGACGGCTGTTCTTGATTGCGGGCATCTACGGGCGGGCGGTCCTGCTGCCGCAGTATTTCATGGAGGGCTGGGTGGGGCGGGATTTTCCGCCGGCGATCATGCACCCCGAATACTTTTACGGCTTTCTCGGTGTCGGCTCGGTGTGGCAGCTGGCGTTCTTCATCATCGCCCACGACCCGCTGCGATATCGTTTGATGATGATCCCGGGGGCGTTGGAGAAGATCAGTTTCGGCGCCGCGGTGGTGGTGCTGTACTCGTTGGGCCGGGTGACGCCGACGCTGTTGGGATTCGGGATCTTCGACCTGGTGCTCGCCGTGTTGTTCATTCGGGCCTTCGTTCAGTTGGGCCGCTATGAGTGACCCATCGTAGGGGATCGAAGCCGAATGGGAGGACGAATTCGTTTTGCCGAACTGAGCGACGCCGCGGCGATCCAGGCGATTTATGCGCCAACGTGGCGTCGACCGCGATTTCGTTTGAGCTGGTGCCGCCGAGCGTCGAGGAAATGGCGGCCAGGATCGCACGCATCTCCCAGCAATACCCCTGGCTGGTGTGCGAGGTCGACGGTGTGGTGGCGGGCTACGTGTATGCGTGTCAGCATCGCGAGCGGGCCGCCTATCGCTGGGCCGTCGACGTGACGGTGTACATCGACGCGGCCTTTTGGCGGCGGGGCATCGGCCGCGCGCTGTATACCAGCTTGATCGCACTGCTCGGCCAACAGGGTTACACGCGGGCCTACGCCGGGATTACGCTGCCCAACGCGGGAAGCGTCGGCGTCCACGAGGCGGTGGGTTTTGAGCGGGTGGCAATTTACCCGAAGGTGGGCTTTAAGCTGGGCCAGTGGCGGGACGTCGGCTGGTGGCAGCTCGTGTTGCGTGACGGGGACGGTCAGCCCACCGAACCGGTTCCCAGCAGCGAGCTCCGGGCATTGCCATCGGCGGCGAAGGCGCTGGCGGAAGGCGAAAAACTGCTTCCGTCTTGAGGGGCCGTCAATTGCTATATTTCAACTGGTATTTCTAGTGCGGCAATATTCACGGTGCGCAATCTCACGGTTTGGCCGCCACCTAGCGTCCTGTCTGCCGCGCGACGTTTCACAGATTCTTCATGGGAGGCCGTGGCGAATGCTGGGTCAACTGGCCTGGCCTTGGATGATCGGCACGCTCCGCCCTGCCACCAGTGCCATCCCAGCGACGATTCGTGACATTTTGGCGCGCAAAAAATCAAGTGGCCGCCTAATGCGAAAAAAATCTCGGCGGATTCTGCCCGCCCCAGTTGTCGAGTGCTGGTGCGGCTGCTAATGTCGATACCGTCTGAACGGAGCGCGCGGTTGTTCGTTTGGGGCGAAGCAACCAAATAGGAAGCGGCTCCGCTTTTCCGAAATGTGCCGACGGAACGCGGCTGCATCTGACCGACAATCGACAGCGATGACGAACTTCCATGTTGCGCAATCGAGAGCACGACATTGAGATACTGTTAGGCGTTTAGATTCACAGACCTTTTTTGACGAGACATCCTCGAGTAGATAGGCGGAGCGGCTTGCGGCAAAGGAGAGTTGCGGCGACGCAGACTGCGCGCGGCGAACTCGCTGCAGGGGAAGCAAAGCTCTCCGTGTACGTTTTGAAGTGATTCCCGACAGGGCCAGCGGGATGCACTCGGAACTCACTCTGGTATTGCTGCGGAGATTTGATTGGAGGCCCTGCTGTGGAACGAGAGCTACAGAACGGACACGCGACGCTCAACGGTTACGAGATTGACAACGGTAGCGCTCGGCTCAGCGCGAGTGCGGCAGCGAACGGTTTGTCAAAGGCGAACGAGCGCGGGGCCGTTGACGATGCTGCCGCGACGAACGGCCATGCCGCCGTCAATGGCAGTGCCATTCGCGACAGTGCCATTCGCGGCAACGGTGAGGCGGAAGGTCGCTCTTCGAGCAACGGGAAGCCACGTGTCGTCGCTGCGGCCAATGGCAGTCCGCAGCAACGAGCGGCCGCGCCAGCCGCGCGGCCACTGCAGCAGGTCGGCCAGGCTCGGCGGAGGCAGGGGCTGTCGGTCCGCTGCGTCGCCCAGCGTCTTAACATGTCGGTCGGCGAAGTCCGTGCGCAGGAAGACGACCAGGCCGACATGCTGCTCTCGGAGCTCTATCGTTGGCAGTCGGTACTCGAAGTGCCGCTGGAAGAGTTGCTCGCCGAGCCGGAGGATACGCTCTCGTCGCGGGTGTTGACGCGGGCTCGGATGCTGCGCGTGATGAAGACCGCCCGCGCGCTGCGGGCCCAGGCACGGAGCGAATCGGAACACCGGCTGGCGAAGCTGCTCGTGAGCCAGTTGATTGAAATCATGCCGGAGCTGAAAGAGGTGGCAGCCTGGCCGACGGTGGGGCACCGCCGCACGGCGGACGAAATGGGCCGAATCGCCGAGCGGCCGATTCCGGACGATTTCATGCACGAAGCGAGTTAGTGGTCGTCGGAATGTGCGTTAGTATGAATGAACGTTGAACCGGCGGAATCGCGCCGGTCGATTCGATAGGCGGCAGGCGGAGTTGGAAGGGGGAAGTACTTCCCCAACGAGTTGACTCATCGGCACCGCAAGGCGCCGCCCCCTTCCTCCCGCTGCGTCTCAAAAACGGCAGAACCAGTCGAGAACCCTCGCGGCAGGAGCGTGCCGCCGCTGGTCAAGCCGGTCCAACCTCGGATTCATCCGGAGTGTGCGCGACGCTGGCGCGAAGTTCTCGCGCACGCGGCCGAAGCTGTTCGGCAGCCCGATCGCTGGTCCATAGTGGGCGAAGGCTGCTTGCTTTGACTCATCGGCAATGATGATCGAGACGTTGTTGGTCCGGTGGGCGGCGAAGTGGGACACGTCGGTACCAAGGCAATTCGCCACCAGCGGCTCTTCAAAGAGTCGCAAGTCGCTCGAGTCGAACGACTGCGGCGCAAGTCCGAGCGAGGGCAGGAATTCCTTGACCAGATCGGGACCCTGGCTCGAGAAGTTGCAGTAGGCGACGCCATGCTGCTCGGGAGGCGGGGGCGTCTTTTTCTTCGCCGCCTTGCCACCGGGGCGAAAATCTGCGAGCCGCCCAACGTCGCTGCGCGTCTGACGGATCAGCTCGCCGACGTCTTGCACGTGGAGCCTTTCGAGGACCGCCGGTGGCGGGAAGCGGACATAGTCCCAGCTCTCCCAGCGGCCGACCGCGAGCCGCCCAAGCACGATGGCCACTTTCACCAGCTCCGCCTTGGTCCGCATCGGCTCCAGGAGGCGGGCCACCGCGGCATACTCGTCGAGCGAGAACTTGAGCGGGATGAAAACCTCGGGGGCCAGCCGCCAGTCGGCGAGCAGCTCGGCCATCACGTCGGCGTGCGTGGCCGGGAACGTGCGCCGCTCGACCTCCAGCAGCGACTGGCCGGTTCGGCCACACTCGGCGACCATTTCCGCATACTCCTCGGGAAACAGCATGCCCAGCACGATCCGCCCCAACGGATGCATAATCGCGCTAACGAACAAGCCATCGGCCAGCTGCTCGTGGCCACCCTGGTCGACCAGCAGCTCCAGGGCGATGCCGGCCGCCATGCTCCGATTCCATAACAGCCCGAGATCGAGCCACGGGATCTTCGCAGGCGTGACACAAGACAGCGCGTTGATCGACAGCGCCAACTCGCCGACGCGCTTTTGACCGATTCGCATGACCGCCTCGTCGAGGTCGACGATCGGGCGGCCGGGCGGGTTGAAATACGCGCTGTTGGCCATCCGCAGGACTTCGGTCGTCAGAGACGCGTCGCGCTGCACGGCGGCGGCGATCTGCGAGAGGTCCCATTCGAGATTCTTCGTCATCTCGTAAACGTCCAGTGCTGCGGCCGAAATCGGCAGCACGTGGGAGACCTCGCCGAGCTTCTGCTTGAACAGGGCTTTTTCCACTCGGCGGACGGTCTCACCGCCGCTCGCGTTGGCAGCCTGAGGCGAATCGGACGACGTGGACGGTTCACCCGCCGGACGAATGCGTCGCGTCCGTCCGGCGATGATCGACTGGGCCTTGATGGCGAGCGCCTCGTAGTCGAACGGCTTGGAGACGACTCCGTCCGCGCCCCGGTCGATCAGCTCCTGGGCCAGTTTCGGCTCGAAGCGATCCGTGTAGATGATGACGTGCGGCCGCGCGTCGCGCTCGACCAGCTCGAATGCCAGCGGCTTGCCCGACGCGTTGGGAATCTTCCAATCGACGATCACGACGTCGTAGGTCGAGGCCGCGAGCTTTTCGTGCGCTTCTGGGGCGTTGTTGGCGACGTCGCAATTAAAGCCGTGACTGGCCAGCGCAGCGACAGTCAGCCGCCCGATGGCGGCCTCGGCATCGACGACAAGTGCGCGGTGTGGGCCTGAGGACATATCATCAGCTCCAGCGCGGGCCGGAGGCCTTGAACTAGGTAACAGGCAAACGTAGCTCAGCCCGAGGGGGAACCGGCGCCCGAATGAGAGCGGTCGCCGCCGAAAGTGATCGACGGAAGGCAAGCGGAACTGGTGCAACCGGCAGACGCGGAATCGTCCGCACGACAGGCGAAACGCACAGGCGGCGCGGGCCGAATCGGAGTTCGGCCTCACGGACCGACGACGTCTTCCGAGGCGAAGGGGATGGGGTCGCCGCGGAGGTGGCAGATGGCGTTTTGGGCGGCCCGCTGCTCGGATTCCTTCTTGCTGCGGCCCCAAGCAGGCGGGAAGCGGTTCGGGCCAATCTGGGCCGTCATCTTGAAGCACTTGCTGTGATCGGGACCCTTTTCGTCGAGCAGATGGTAGGTGGGCGTGACGCCGTGCTCGCGCTGCGAGAATTGTTGCAGGAGCGATTTGTAATTGCCGCCGGTGTCGCCGGAGGCGGCCGATTCGATCTCGGGCCCGAAATAGGCCAGCACGAATTCCTTGGCCGGTTCGCTGCCGCCGTCGAGATAGATCGCGGCGATCAGCGATTCGAGCACGTCGGAGAGCACGGACTGCGGCACGGCGGGGTGGACCGTCATGCCCTTGCCGAGCACCAGGAACTCGCGGAGCCCCAGCGCCTGGCTGATCTTCGCACAGGTCTGCCGGCTCACCACGATGCTCTTGAGCTTGGTGAGGTCCCCTTCGAGGAACTCGGGAAACTGATGGAACAGCTCTTCGCAGACGATCTTGCCGAGGATTGCATCGCCCAGGAATTCCAGCCGCTCGTTCGACGCGAGGCGGTGGTCGGCGCCGGAGGCGTGGGTCAGCGCAGCTTCCAAAAACGCGATGTTCTGAAACTGGTAGCCGAGTCGCCGCTGGCAAGTAGCCAAACGAGACTGGTCGACAGGCGCTGATTCCGGCGGATGGGACTCCACCATGGGCCGTTCTCGACTCGACCGGTACTCGGTCGGTTACAGCAGGTCTGGAACGGAGGCCAGGCGAGTCGCGACAGGGCAGGTCGGCCGAAGGCGATGGCGTGGGCAGATTGGTCGGGTATTTGCGCGCGACCGATCTGTTCACGTCCTGCAGCGTGCGAAAAGCCGGCGATCCGGGGTAGGAAACTGCCGCTAAGCTAGCTCGCGGCGGAAAGCATGTCAATGTTGGGTTGGAGGAGTGAGGAGCCGGGAGTCGGAAATCGGGTAGACACTGGTGTATTCCCGAATCCTGGTTCCCAGCTCCCGACTCCTTCCTACACGTCCAGCCAGGGGTGGCCGACGTACATCTGCAGCACCTGGCTTTGGACCTTGATGGCTCGGATCAGGATCCAGATCTGGTCCTGAGTGAAGTTGTCGGGGTCGGAGGCCGCCAGGTCTTCGAGCTCCTGGGTCATGGCCGCGTGCTGGTCTGTCGCCAGCTGGAGTTGCAGGCCCATCTGCTTCCAGGCGTCGTGCAGGGCGGTCCGCTCGCGGAGCGCGTCGAGGTCGTCGACCTCATTGGTCAGTAGCAGGCACAACCGGGCCACGTCCTGAGGCGAGGCGTTGGGTTGGATCCGTTCGATCTGCTCGGCTAACTCGGTGCATTTCATGGCAAGTCGCTCGACTGCTTATCCAAGGTGTCCCGGTCGGCGAGATCGTAAGCCGGGGGCAGCGCCGGCGTCCGGGACGATCTCCCGCGGGTGCATTATGAGTTATCATGTTGGGGTACCAGATAAGAATAGCTCACGGCTGGAGTCGATCCCGGGCGCCAGGACTTCGTGTCGCGGCCGGTGGGACACGGATCGGGCCGGCGGCGGCAAATGCTGGCTTTACGCGCACAAACTCCGCATAATCGGTAGAGACGGACCACCTCGGTCGCGGCCGCCCCGGGGTGGCCGCGCGGACTGGCTTTTGGGAGACCCCACATGCGTGCCGACGACTTGTGTCCTGAACGTGACCGCGAGACGCTCCTGAGCGAGGCCGAACGCCGCATCGAGGCCTGCCGCCACTGTGGCGCCCCGCTCGTACGCGACGAGCCGACGCGGTGGATCAACGTGGCTCGCGTGACGAACCTCGCCGAGGCGGGGTTCCTGGTCGATGAACTTTCCGGCGAAGGCATCGACGCCCGGATCTATCAAACGGAAGATTTCAGCGCGCTCGCGGATCGCTCTCTGGTGAGCTACCTGATTCAATCGCCGCCAGAGTCGGCCCAGAATGCGGCGGCGCACATTCGCCGGCACCTGGCCGAGATCGAATCGTATCAAGAGGCGACGACTCCCGACTGGCCGGATGGGCGAGCGACGTTTGAGCTGCTCGCTTGGCGGCCCGTAGCCCTGGTGGTGCTGGCGGGGATGGCGAGCTTCGTTCTCGGGCAGCGGTTTGCCGCCGATCGCGATTCGAAGCCGCCGCGCAATTCTTTGCCCCGCGAGGTCTCGGCGATCGGCCGGCCGCTGGTGACCGAACCTGCCGCTGGCTTGCCGCGTCATCGACTCTATTATCACTGGCGCGACGAAGCGTGGTACCTTGATACCGATGCCGACGGCGACGGCCGCTACGAGACGCAGCAGCGGTTTCACGCTTCGGGATCACGTTGGTAGCGACTCGTTCCCACGCTCTGCGTGGGAGCGCCAGGCTTTGCCGCTCCGGCGGCACATTGCCACCGTGATTCAGTGACGCGAGAGCGTCGGGGAATTGCATTCCCACGCAGAGCGTGGGAACGAGGACGTGAAGACGTATGCCGTTACTGGGAGTCAATATTGACCACGTGGCCACGGTCCGCGAGGCCCGCAAGACGAACGAACCCGATCCCGTCTGGGCGGCGACACTGGCCGAATTGGGTGGCGCCGACGCGATCACCGTCCACTTGCGCGAGGATCGGCGACATATTCAGGAGCGGGATTTGCGCGTGCTGGTCGAGTCGGTCGCCGTGCCGATCAACCTGGAGCTGGCCTGTGCAGAAGACGTGCTGGCGATCGCCTGCGAGACCGGACCCTATCAGGCAACGCTCGTGCCGGAACGGCGCGAGGAGGTGACTACCGAGGGCGGGCTCGACGTGGTCGGTGGTGGGAAGCGCGTCGCGGAAGCGGTGAAGCGGCTCCAGGGCGCGGGGATCAAGGTGAGTTTGTTTCTCGATCCGGACGAAACCCAATTGGCCGCCGGGGCGAAGCTCGGCGTCGATGCCATCGAGCTCCACACCGGCGCGTACGCTCAGGCGTCGGCTAAGCACAACGCCGACGCGGAGCTGGCCACGCTCGTGAAGGCGAGCAAGCAAGTGCGCCAGGCTGGCATTCTCTTGCACGCCGGCCACGGACTGACCTATCGCAACGTGAAACCGGTGGCGGCGATCAGCGAGATGCGCGAGCTGAACATCGGCCACAGCATCATCGCCCGGGCAATCATGGTCGGCCTCGAGCAAGCGGTCCGCGACATGAAGCGGCTGGTTTCGTAAGCAACGAATTACGTGCAGACTCATGTGGTGGATGATTCTGCGGCTGCCTGTCGACGCGTGAACCGCCAGGCGACGATCGCGATGATAATCGTGAATGGGAAAAACTGACCTGGTAGTGTGTCCACGCCATGCAGTCGGACGGTCAGGAAAAACCCAAGCCAGCAGTACGCCAGTAGCGCCCCAAGCACGAGCAAGTCGGCGATCGTATCTGGCGCCAGACCGGAGGATCGGGCGGCGCGGGCCGCGGTGAAAACGACAAGCGGCATCGCCAACAGGATCGGCACTCCGATCGAGGGCGTGAGATAGCCGCTGCCGAGCTGCGTTACCAGTTGAAACACCGAGCCGGCGATGAAGGAGATCACGCCGAGGACAAGCGGGCCGCGGCCAGGTGTCGTGGACGCCTCGGTCGGAGTCGTTTTGCGCGGACGGAAGAGCAGAAATGCAGCCGCGATCAAGATGATTGCGATCAACGCAGTGACCGCCAATTGCGCAGACGAGGCGATGAACCTTCCATTCTTCTCATCCTGGTAGGTGCCGAAGGTGACCAGCGCGACGCCAAACAGGTAAACGAGGACGATCACCACAAAGCCAAACGTCTTGAGCCAGGACGTGGTTCGCTGGGCGGAATAGAGCCATTCCACCAAGCCGATCGGAACGGCGATGCTCCAGACGACGTGGAGAAGCAGAACATATACGGTCCACGGCGCACCGATGCCGAGTCGCGGGATGTAGCCGTAGTCGAGCAAGTGGAGTCCGTGATAATGTGGGTTGAACAGCGATTGCGTGGCGAGACCTTCTTCGACGAAGGCGTAGGACAGGCCGAGCGTGAGGATCGTGGGCCAGCTGCGTCCAGTGCGCCGCGCGGCCTCGCGGACCACTAGCGCCCCGCCACCATACATCAGGGCCATGATTGGAAAGAACAATAGCTGGCTGAAGCTGAGGCTGCCGAGCAGGTACTCGGCAATCAACGGCGCCAGAAGAAAGAGTGAGAGGGCAGGTCGGACGCGGTGCCACATTTGGATTTTGGGACGGATGAATTGGACATCGGGCGCGACGGCGACCGCGCCGTTTAACGCGGAACGCGCGCGCGAATAGTTGGGCCGCTTCGGAGATTCGGGCGCAGGATCGTGGCGAAATCGCCGTTAGCGAGCGCGTCGCGGGCGCGAGCCACGAGCCGCCGCAGGCCAGCACGTAGGGCAGCTTGAGGTAGTCCGGCAGCTTCTCCGGCGTGATCCCGCCCGTCGGCAGGAACATCATCTCAGTGTACGGGCCGGAGTAGGCCTTGAGCGTCGCGGTGCCGCCCAGGTTCTCGGCCGGGAAGAACTTCACCGCCTCCAGGCCGAACGACATGGCCAGGTCGATGTCGGTCGGCGTCGCCACGCCGGGCACGACCGGCACGCTCCGTAAGAGGCAATGATCAATGACGGGTGGGTTTGTCCCCGGCGCAACGATGAACGCCGCGCCCGCGTCGATCGCGCGATCGGCCTGCTCCTTCGTGAGCACGGTGCCGGCGCCCACGAGCAGGTCACCGCGCTTCGCCAGCGTACGGATGGACGCTTCGGCCGCGTCGGTGCGAAACGTCACTTCGGCGATCGGCAATCCGCCGGCCACCAGGGCGTCGCCGAATCCGGCCGCGTGGGCCGCATCATCCATCACCACCATCGGCACCAGCCGCAGGCGGCCGAGCTGTTCGAGGACTTCGTGCATGCGAGAGGCTCCGCGCGTGACGTAGACTTGGGTTGGGAGTATTATGCCACGAATGGCGGCGCGCATGTAGTAGCGGCGGTGGAAGCGTGGAACTCGCGCTTGATGGGCTTTCGCCGCCGCCTTACGATAATGAGCAACACGCCCGGCTATTGTCTCGTCAAGCCTAACTTTTCGGGTTCGGTGCGTCGGAAGTGGTTACTAAATTTTATCTTGCGAAGCACCGAACCCGAAAAGATTAGTTTGACAAAGCACTAGGAAATCCAAGGAGTGATGCAATGAATGGAGGGAATCGGCCGACAATTTCGTGGCCGCAATTGACTTCGCCGCTGTTGGTGCTGCTGGCGCCGGCGCTGGCTCACGCGCACGCGGGCTTCGGCTCGGCAAGCGGCCTGGCCGCGGGGCTCGTGCATCCGATCACCGGATTGGATCACCTGGCGGCGATGATTGGCGTCGGGCTCTGGGCCGCCCAGCGCGGCGGGCGGGCCGTGTGGCTAGTGCCGCTGGTGTTCGTGCTGGTGATGTCGCTCGGTGGAGCGCTGGGCATGGAGGGGATTGCGATGCCGTTTGTCGAGCCGGGGATCGTCGCGTCGCTGTTGGTGATCGGCGTTTTGGTCGCGGCCGCGGTGCGGTTGCCGCTCGTGGCGAGCGCGTTAGTGGTCGGGCTGTTCGCACTCTTCCACGGCCACGCACACGGGGCCGAGATGCCGGAGACGGTTGCGGGCCTAGCGTACTGCGCGGGATTCATTTTGTCGACGGCGATCCTGCACTTGATTGGCGTCGGCCTGGGAGTAACGACCGGTCGTTTCGGCACGCCACAATTCGTGCGCTACGCCGGTGGGGCGATTGCGCTGTTGGGGGTATATCTGTTCCTGGGATAAACGAATAAGGCTTAGCGGAATATGTCGGCCTCCGAGCAACAAAAACTCGAAGCAGCTCTGCCTGGGAGAAACTACTATCTTTGGATTGCATTGCTTTGTGGAGCGGTTCCACTAACGGTCGGATCGCTCATCTATTGGACTTGGCGATGCACACGCTCGGAATCCCTGCCGCCACTGGGGCTTTGGACCGTACTTTTCGGACTTCCGTTGTTCGTATTGGGCATGATCTGCTTGTTTCGCTATCGAACTGTCGCGCTAAGATGTCAGAGTCTGCCTCGTCAGCACGTCGACCGGAACACTTTGGTCGTTGCTGGCCTGCTGATTGTTAACTTTCCGGCCGCCGCCTTTTACGGGCTGTCTGCGGCGCATCTCATGTCGGGGACGATCGTCACCGTTGCGAATCACAGTGGTCAAACCATCAAGAGTTGCATACTCAAAGGGCCGGGTGTTAAGGTTGAACTCGGCCCAATCCCCAGCGGTAGCGAGAGATTGGCATATCTGAGTTTTCGCGGCGATGGAATGCTCAGCTTCTCCGCGCGGGAGGCTGATGTCTCTTTTGACGGAGAATTTAGCGAATATGTAACAGGCGGGATCGGTGGGGAAATGACGCTAGAACTTTTGCCCGGGAGAGACTTCAAAGTCACTGAAAACGTCACCTCCGGCGATTAGCAACATGGACTAAACTCAGAAGGCGGATCACTACCGCCGTAGCGCGAGGCTTGCAGCGAATGACCTGCCGAGAGAAAATCCCATGAAAACGGATAAGCGTCAACCCGACGACGATGATTTGCGCCCTGAGTACGACGTATCCAAACTCAAGGGAGGCGTTCGCGGCAAATACCTTGAGCGATACCGGACGGGAACCAACTTAGCCCTGTTGGCACCGGAAGTTCGCGCGGCTTTCCCGACGGATGATGCGGTTAACAATGCGCTTCGCACGCTGATGTTGAACCAAAACACCGCAGGTCAGGTCTAGAGCCGCCGCAATGTGAGGCCGCCATCAATATTTAGTACGTTGCCGGTGGCGTAGGTGAGCTCGCCGAGGGCGAGCGTTGCCACTGCCCGGCCGACGTCCTCCGGCTGGCCCCAGCGATTTTCGACCGTGAGGCCCTCAGCCATCAGCTTGTCGTATTTCTCTTTGACCGGGGCCGTCATGTCGGTCGTGATAATGCCAGGGCGGACTTCGTAGACGGCGATGCCGAACTCGGCGAGCCGGTGGGCCCAGAGCTGCGTGGCCATGCTGACGCCGGCCTTCGAGATGCAGTAGTCGCCGCGATTGATCGAGGCCTCGGTCGCGCTGACGCTGGAGATGTTGACGATGACGCCGGCAAACGCGGCGTCGGCCTGGTGCTGTTCGATCATCCAGCGGGCGGCAAGCTGCGTCAGGAAGTACGGACCCTTGAGGTTGATGCCGATCAGCCGGTCGAAGCTCTCTTCCGTGGCGTCGAGGATGTCGGCGCGGACGTCGGGGGCGACGCCGGCGTTATTGACCAGCACGTCGAGTCGGCCAAACTTCTTGCGCACGCCGTCGAGGATTGCCTGGCGGTCGGCAGCGTCCGCCACATTTCCTTTACAATAGACAACAGATGCTCCAAGCCTTTCTAGCCAAGCAACCGTTGCGGACACCTGCGCCGCATCGCGGACGCCGTTGATCGCCAGGTCGAAGCTGCTCGTGGCCAGGCACTCGGCGATCCCGCGACCGATCCCGCGACCGCCGCCAGTGACGAGCGCGACTCGTTTACCAATCTTGGGCAAGGTCAGGTCTCCCAGTGCGACGCTGAATTCATGCTACCACGGAGCGACCGTCGTGGTCGTTCCACAAGCTCAGCCGGCTTTCGCTTCGTCGGCCGGCTTGGCCTCGAGTGCCGATTTGTAGAACTCGACCAGGTCCTTCCGCAACTGTTTCATCGACGGCTCGTAGATGTACATCATGTGCCCGCCTTCATACGTGCGTAGCGTCACGTTCTTTTGCAGCTCCGCGGGCAACCGCATGTGGCTCACGCTGTAGTCGTTCGTCGCCGGCGGCGTCGCCAGGTCGTAGTATCCCTCGGCGACGAACAGCTTCATGTATGGCACCTCGGCCATCGCCTGTCGCAGCGTGTCCGAAGAATCCGGTGCCCGGTGCCGGTCGGGTCGTATTTCCACGGCTGGACGTTGCCCGTGAGAATCTCGTAGACCCGGTCGTCGTCGAACTTCAGCTCCTTCCGCAAGTAGTCGTTGATCGTCGCGGTGAAGGGCCCAAAGATGGCCATCTGGCTCGGGTCGTACTCGCTCGTCTCGCCAGCATCGTCGGCGTCGACGCCGGTGTAACGACTGTCGTACCGGCCAATGGTGCGGCTGCGGTCGCGGAGCAGCTCCTTGGCATACCGCCACATCGGCACCCGCAGCTTTGCCCCGAGCACGTACTCTTTCGACAACCCGGTGAGCCGCGCAAGCTTTTCCGCCACGGCGTCCCGCTCCGAGTCGCCGAGCCCGGTCCCCTTCAACAGCGCGAGCGCGTACTCGCTGTTGGCAAACTCGACCGCCTGCTGGTACACGTCCTTGAGCGGCAGCGCCTGCAAATCGCCCGGCAATGCCTTGTGATACCAGGCCGTGGCCGTATAGCTCGGCAAGAACAAGATGTACGGCAAGTCGTTACCGGTACCGAACGAAAGCGTGGCGAAATTCGTGGCCGGCGAGATCATCACGACCCCCGACAGCGCGATGTTGTAGCCTCGAGTAGATATCCGCTCAGCCCCGCCGCCCGCATCCCGCCGTAGCTCTCGCCGAACAGAAACTTGGGCGACCGCCAGCGGCCGTACTTGCTCAGGTACTCCTCGATGAACTGGCCGACGCTCTCAATGTCCTGCCGATAGCCGTGGAACTGCCCTTTGTCCTCCCCCTTGGCCGGCCGCGAGAAGCCCGTGCTCACCGGGTCGATGAACACCAGGTCCGTGACGTCGAGCAGCGAATGCGGATTGTTCGCCAGCGCGTACGGCGGCGCGAGCGACGAGGCATCGTCCGGCAGCTTGATCCGCTTCGGTCCGAGCATTCCCAGATGCAGCCAGACGCTCGAGGAGCCCGGCCCGCCGTTGAAGGCAAACGTGATCGGCCGCTTCGCCAGGTCCTTAACGCCGTTCTTCGTGTAGGCGATGAAAAACACGTGGGCCTTGGTCTTGCCATCGTCGCTCTTCATCGCCAGCTTGCCGGCGACCGCGGTGTACTTGAGCTCCTTGCCGTCGATCGTGGCCGTGTGCTCGGTGGTGACGAGCTTGTCTTCCTCGACGTCGTTGGCCTTCTCGCTGGATTTCGCGTCGCCGCTCTGCTTGTCGCCCGCCGATTTGTCGCCCTTCGCAGCGGCCTGCTCGTCGTGGTGCTCGGTTCGCTCCTGCGCGACAAGCGGACGGACGAGCGGCGCGATCGTAATAGCGCCTGACGCGAATAAGAGCAACAGCATCCCAATGAACGAGCGATATATTTTCATGGATTGATTTCCCAACGGCGACGCACAAGACGGGAGGGGAACGGACGGCAGGACGGGGACACTATTGCCCTGCAGAATCATAGGCCAAAAAGTGCCCCGAACCAAGGTACGCACGCATCCGCAGCCGCGTTCAAATCGTCAGAAAAACGCGGTCAAACCGACCCTCGCGGCCGAGTAGCTCAAACGCATCGTCCAGCGCAGGCGCGTCGCCCGTCGTTTCCGCGGCGGCGGCGTGGTGCGGCCCATCGGCCGCGTCGCCTGTGGCCACATGCGGCAATCGCGTGGCGAGCCAATGCACGAGCGCGTCGGAACGCCGTGCGTCGACCTGTTGTGCGCGGGTCTCCTCCTGTCGAACCGAGGTGTCCCCTTGTTGTGCGCCGGTCTTTCCGCGTTGTGCGCGGGTCTCCCGACCCCGCACGCCCGTCGACCGCAGGTCTCCAACCCCCCACCCCGCCCGATCGTCCGCTTGCCCCGCCGAGCCAAGCGCCGTTGGTCCCGACGCATTCGCTCCATCACCGGCCAGTCGTAGCTCGCCGGCTATTTCGCCGACGCTTTGATCTCCGCTCGCCGCTCCCGGCCCAAGTACGTTGCCGAACTGCGACTTCCAAAACGCATAGTCCAGCACGTCGACCACGCCGTCGGGCACGCCCGACGTCGGACCACTGCCATCGGCCCGCAGGTCGGTCGCCGAGCCCAGCGTGTCACGCCATACGGTGTAATCCGCTGCGTCGTCCACGCCATTAAAGTTGTAGTCCCCCGGCAGCGGGTTCGCCTGCGATTCAATCCGCCGATATCGATGCGTCCACCGATGACGCGCGACCACGGCGTCCCGCGCTGATCAAACTCCAGCAAACCACCAACTCCGACCACCACCGACGGATCCCCCGCATCGATCGCCGGACTGCCCGCGAGCAGCGCATGCGTCAACATCCGCGACCCATAAAACAGGCCCGCAGTTGTAAGCCAGCGGCCCGAGAAGTGGATTGATAACGCCATTCACGGGTCCGCCGATCAAATTGCCCCGCGCATCCGGTGACCCCACCACCGGTTCCGCTACAACGATACCTGTTGTTCCCACGTTGCTACCGAGCAAGGAGTAAAACAAGTTGCCATTTCCCCACAAATCATCACCTTGTTCGCTACCGGCTGTGTTACCGGCCGCGATCGATCCTTGCAGCGTGGTAAAATTCACAGCTGCCAACCCTCCGCCGTGTGCGTCAATTCCAACGGTATGATTGTCTGTGATCGTGCTGAATTGAATAATGATAGCCCTACTGCGAATCCCTCCCCCTTGGGCACTAGTTGCGATGGTCGAGTTGCCCGACACCGTGCTATAAGTGACGACCGTATCTTGCTGACCGTAAATCCCGCCGCCAAGCCCCGCCGCAGTATTTCCGGAAATCGTGCTATCGATTACTTGGACGTTCTGCCCCCAAACACTCCGCCGCCGTTGCCGCCAGATCGATTCCCAACGATTGAACTGCCCCTAATCTCGATCAAGCCGTTCAATGCGAGAATTCCCCCGCCGTTATCGGAAAAGCCGTTCGTCACGTTGTCCCGCACCACGCTTTCCGTCACCAGGATGTAGCCGGATTGACCGCGATCCCGCCGCCGCCGCGATTCATCGCCGGACTTCCCGTCGAAACAGTCTCCAGCGTGTTCGCAGAAATCGTGCTTCTCATGATCATCGCGTGGCTAACCGACCAAATTCCCCCGCCCGAGACGTCGGCCGCCAGCAAACGATTCCCATCGATTGTGGAATCGGAAACGGTCACCGTCGACATGGTAGCTACTCCACCCCCGTAAGCACCGGCACCGGCCGTCGTGTTGCCGCTTACCGTGCTGTGGTTTAGCGCTACCGGCCCGACGGCAAACACCCCGCCGCCCCGTGCATTCATCCCGGTCGTTCCGCTGTCCCGAATGGTCGCATCGTTGATGGTGAGTTGTCCTGCCGTCATGGAGCGAATCCGCCGCCCGATGCGGTATGTGGAGTAGTCCCCGAGAGGCTGCTCGCTCCCGTCGTTTTGCCATTGGCGAGAGTCAGTCCTTCGATCACCATGTTGCCGGTCGTCGCCGTGATGTTGAACACGCGACTGCTCTCGGGCGTCGACCGTGAGCAAGTCCGCCGGGTCCGTCGATTACCACTGCCTCCGTGATCGCCATCTCGCCGTACTTGAGCGAGATCGTTCCCAGCCCATTCGCAAATAGTTCTGGTGCAAACGTGATCATGTTGACACCTGGAACCGCGTTCGCCAATTGGATCGCCTCCCGCAGCGACCGATCGCCAGGCGAATAGTCGTCGCCGTTGTCATCCGCCAGCGTGTCGACGACAAAGCTCAACTCTTCGCCTGGCTGACGCTCATAGGCCCCAATGTCGATCCGCGCGCCGGGCACGGCGTTGCCGTCCACCACGCGACCGTAAGGTGCGCCGCGCTGATCGAACTCCGGCACGTTCCCTACTCCGGCCGTCGCGGAAGGATCACCCGCGTCGATCGCCGGGCTCCCAGGCAGCAGAGCATGCACGCGCGTCCGCGAACCGTCCAGATACACATGCTTCCCAGCGCCAAACAGCGGCCCGAGAATCCCCGCGCTGCTCGCACTCGCGAGATTGAAGCCATCGGATCCATACGAGCCGGCCGAGCCATTTCCCGCTACTATGGTCGAGTCAACGTGATCGACTCCCCATACGCCGGCGAGCGAGTTGTTTGCAATCGTGCAATGCGATACGGTGACCTCATCAGCGAGACTTGCGTGGACGCCGCCGGCCTCTTGCCGGGCGACATTTTCACTGACCGTGCTATTGCTGATAACCGTGGACTGCGTTTGCGACAGCGTACCAGATCTCACCACCATGACTCCGCCGCCTCGACCCGCCTCGTTCTCCACAATCGACGAATTTGTGATCGTCGCAACCGCGTCGTATAGAAAGACGCCACCCCCACCAAACGAACGATTCGCAATCGTTCGGTTCCTTTGGATCAGGCTGTCACGAATCAAAACCTCCACGAGCTCGTTCGCAGCCGAAATACCCCCGCCCGTATCTCCAGCTTGATTGTCCTCAACGACACTGCGGCCGACGGTCAAGTCGCCGATCACCTTGCGTATTCCCCCTCCCTCATATCCTGTCGCGTTGTCGGAAACCACAGAATCGACGATGATAAGCGAGCTGGAGGATCCAGCCGCCGAAAAACTGAAAATCCCGCCACCTTCGGAACTGGACGAATTACCGTCTACGATGGACTCGCGCAAAAACAAATTCTCGCGAGCCAAAATCCCGCCGCCATACTGTTGCACGTCGCCACCGGTAAGCCGCAGACCAATGATTTCGACGTTACGCACCGCCGGCGAGTTGTCATCGATATTCAGCACCCGGCTTCCATCCCCGTCGTTGGTCGCCACGCCGTCGCTGAGCGTTGAATCGGGCGTCGGATCGTTACCTGAGGCGTCAATCGTGAGCAGGTATGCTCCCGGACCGTGGATCGCCATCGAATTGGCGATTGCCAGCTCACCGTGCGTCAATACGATCGTCGCCTGCCCGCCGGCCGTCAGCGCCGGGGAAAAATCGATCGTCGCGGCCCCCGGATTCGAGTTCGCCACGTCGAGCGCTCTCGGAGCGAAAAATGCCCCTCCGAATGGTCGCCATCGTTCTCATCCGCCAGTGAATCCACGACCAGGTGATAGGTCTCGCCGGCCGGCGCTTCGAGCGCCTCCAATGTCCATCCGCGCGTCGATTATTCCGTCGCCATCCAGCACTCTGACAAACGGCTCGCCGCGCTGGTCGTAGTTTGCAAGCTGCGCGACTCGCACATGCTGTGCCAATTCTTCTTCCGACAGAACCCGACGGTAGATTGCAAACTCGTCAATCGCCCCTGCTCCATATTGCGGCGACGAGCTGACATCATTCCTTCCCAACGTCATCTGTGTTCCCGATACAAAGGGAGGCAATGACGCAAGTGTCAGCGCCGCGACCTCCGCGCCATCAAAGTACATTTTCGCTATGCCCGAAGTGATGTCCCACGACAACGCGTAGTGATGCCATTCTCGGATGTCGACCGACGCATCGGGCGTGAATGTGCCGATCACCTGGCCGTGGACGACGGCGGACCACGCCTTGCTGTTTTTTACCGGATTGAACGCGAACAACGTGGCATCGTTGGATCGCGCGAGCCAGTTGCTGGCATTCCAAGATTCCGTCGCCGAACGAGCCCAAATCTCGATCGTATTACTACTGCCAAGGCTCGATGAAAGCTGCGACCCAATCGTCAGATAGTCGTTCAACCCGTCAAGACCCACGGCGCGACTGCCGGGCAGTATTCCTGAAATTCCCAAAGAAGGCGAACCGTTGTACGTGCCAATCGAAGTGATGCCCCCCAATGGTTCGCTCGTAAAGTTTATGCCCACTAAACCTTCAAAGCGATAGTACCTACTCGGCTGGTCGAACACTACTTCCGCCCGGTACGCCAACGACAAGGCCGCTGACCCGCCCGTCGGATCGCCCGCGTCAATCGCCGGGCTGCCTGGCAAGAGCGCGTGCGTCAGCATTCGGCTGCCGTCAAGGAACTCAGGTCCCCCGTTGTCCTCGAGTGGCCCCAGCTGCGGGTCCACTCCAAAAATGTTCCCGGCGCCGGTTGCCCCCAACAACCCACTGATTTTTTCCACCAAGCTGTATCTGATTTGCGACGATGGTGACGCGTACCAATCATCGGAACTTGCGAATAGGCGGTTGTCGCCGATGATTGATTGCTCGATCGACATTTCCCTGTTAGAAGCGTCAAAGAGTCCGCCCCCGAAGCCGGAGCCGTTTCCATCACTGTCGGCCTGGTTGTCCGCGATTGTCGACCGGGCAATCGAAATGCCGGCTCCGGAAGTGTAAATGCCGCCGCCGTCGCGTGCTGCCCTGTTGCCGCTGATCGTGACCTGCATCAATTCTGCTGCCGAAGTCAAGGACGAGCTCACGCTCGAAACGCCGCCACCCCGATTACCCGCCGAGTTGTCGGCGATCGTCGAGTCTACGACTGAATTGAACCCACCGGCCAAACTGATACCGCCACCATCGTTCGCGGCAGTATTTCCCAGCACCATGCTGTCGCGTACTAGGAGCGTCGATGCAGTCGCTGTGCCGGCCGCGCCGCTCACCACGGCAACCGCACCGCCGTCGACTGACGACGAATTGCCGCGCACGAGCGTTTGGATCAACTCGAACGCAACCGACAATCCTCCGTAAATTCCGCCTCCCGATCCACCGGTCGCAGCGTTCTCCGAGATGATCGAATTCGTCACGACGATTTCCGAATCGACGGCGTAGACACCACCGCCAATTCGCTCCGCCGTGTTGCCGACGATCTCACTGTCACTGATTTCCAACCGCGAAGTGTCGAGCAGATTCAATCCACCACCATCAAACACAGCGGAGTTATCGGCGATACGGCTACCGCGAATTTCCAGCCGATTGGTTTCGTTCGGCAGCGGTGCGACGTCGAAGACAATCGCGCCCCCGCCGGCAATTGTGAAACTCGCGCCGTTCGCACGATTCCCACTCACTGAGCTCTCTTTGAGCACGAACGAGCCCGCCCCCAGCACTTCCAGTCCGCCTCCACGGCCCGACGCAATATTGTTGTCGACCGTGCTGCTCACAATTTCGAGCGACACATTTCCATTCCGCCAGATTCCCCCCGCGCCGCCATTAACCGTCCAATTCCGATCGATGTGGCTACGGAGGATAGAAGCTGCCCCGGTTCCCGCTGATATATCCATACCTCCGCCAGTCCGTGCCGAATTCTCGGCGATGGTCGAATCTACAATTTCTACCGACGAGACACCGAAAATCGAGACCCCGCCTCCGCCTCCTCCTCCCACTCCTGTGCTCGTTGCCCGGTTTCCGGTGATCTCGCTGCGAGTAACCACCAATGTTCCAAATATGTCGAAAGAATCATTTACTTGCCGAATGCCGCCGCCGGATGAAGTTGCCGCATTGTCCTGCAAGATGATGTCGGTTAGCGCAGTGCTCTCGACATTGAGTATTCCGCCGCCGGAGCCCGATACATCGCCACCCATAATCGCAAGTTTGGCGATTGTCACGTCGATTAGAGTCGCGGAATCTCCATCCGAAATATTGAACACCCGGCTGCCGTCGCCCAAGTCTTCATCCGGCGTCGGATCGTTCCCCGAGGCGTCGATCGTCAGCAGGTCCGCCCCGGGGCCGTTGATCGTCGAGCGAATCGGTGATCGCCAGTTCGCCTTGCGTCAAAAGGATCGTCGCTGGGCCGGCGGCCGTCAGTTCCGGCGCGAACTCGATCGTGTCCGCGCCGGAGAGCGTGTTGGCCGCGAAGATCGCCTCACGGAGCGAGGTCACGCCGTCGTTGAAATCGACCGTGTCATCGAGCGTCGTGACGGTCGCCACGGCCAACAGCCGCCGCTCTTCGAGCGGCTCGAATTGCCAGCGGGCGATGGTGGAATCGCGATGCCGGTGCTGGACTTCCGAAGCGATCTTGCGACGGGCAATCATCACGACGAGCCATGCCACCTCCGCTTCACCCGCCCCGGCGACCGGGCTCCAGAGAAGGGCCGTCAGTATAATCCCCCGTTCAGGTGGAAGCAAGGAACGTGTTCCGATCTTGCCGCCGCGCTCAGTTGATCGCCGGTAGTGTCGCGCCACCGAGCAATTCAAACACGCGATCGACGTCGGCGACCGATTCGTCGCCTGGCGACGCTTCCGACAGCGAGGGCGATTGGTCAACGTCGACGTTCGTCACGTGGTCCGCCCGCGATGCAAGCCAGGCAGCCAGTGCGTCGGCTCGCACCACAAGTTTTTCAACCGAGTCTCGCTCGACCAGAGGGCGAGCTACGGCTCGCCGGGCTCCCTGCGGCGCGGTCTCTTCAATCGCGGGCTCAAAATTCGGCGCTGGCGACTCGTCGGCCGAGGCAGAACGCGATGCGGACGAGATATCACTATCCACCGGCGGACCGGCGAGGCGTAGCTCGCCGGCTGGTGCTGCGGAGCCGCCGCCGGCGCCGAGATGGTGGCCGAAGTTGGACTTCCAGAAGCTGTAGTCGAGCGGATCGACGACTCCGTTGGGAACGCCCGGTGTCGGTCCGGTCCCGTCGGCCCGCAGGTCGGTCGTCGAGCCCGACGTGTCGCGCCACACGGTGTAGTCGGCTGCATCGACTACGCCATTGAAGTTGTAGTCGCCGGGAAGCGGGTTCGCCTGCGACTCGAAGGCACCAATGTCGATCCTGCCGCCCGCGACCCGCGTCCAGGGTGCGCCCCGCTGGTCCACCAGCGGCACGCCGCCGACTCCGGCCACGGCCGCCGGATCGCCGGCATTGATCGCCGGGCTGCCCGGCCGCAGGGCGTGGGTGAGCATCCGGCTGCCATCCAGAAACACGGGACCACCGTTGTAGACCAGCGGCCCAACCTTCGGATCGATCGCGCCGTGCACCGGCCCGCCGATCAGGTTGTTGTTGACGTCCGGCGAGCCCACGGGCGCCTCGACGAGGTTGGTCCCGGTCTTATCACCGATGATGCTGCGAGCGGCCCCGACCTGGTTGCCGACGGCATCGACGTCGGGGCTGCCGGCCACGGCGGTGTTGCCGGCTACGATGGATTGCGTGAGCGACACCGAGTGCGCCGGACGAATACGCGCCGCCAGCGTGGATGCTCGCCGAGGTCGCGTGATTGCCGGTGACTGTGCTCCGCAGCAGGCTGACGATACCCGCTGCCACGATGCCGCCGTTGTTGCCCGAGATCGTGGAATCGACGGTCGTGACGTTTTTGGACAGAGCGGAGACGCCGACCAGGCTGTTTCCGGAGACCGTGCCTTGGGTGATGGTGACGTCGCTGCCGGTGGACTGGAGGCCGCTGCCGACGTTGTTCATGACGACGGACTGGAGCACAAAAATCGCCTTCGTCGCCACGACGCCGCCGACGGATGGACTGGCCGCCATCGTCGTGTTGC
Organism: uncultured Planctomycetota bacterium; assembly: GCA_963808175.1. Lineage (GTDB taxonomy): Bacteria > Planctomycetota > Planctomycetia > Pirellulales > Lacipirellulaceae > DASYDU01. Next base: position 46,406 of record CAWEEU010000013.1, read on the forward strand.
CGGACACGGCACTCTGGAGCAGCGAGACGTTGGCCAAACCGGCGACGCCGCCACCGGCCGACGCGGCGCCCTCGGTGCGGTTGCCGGACACGGCACTACGCTGAATGACGGCATCTGCGGTGACCAGCAGTGCACCGCCGCCAGCAGAACTACCGGACGTGAAATTCCCCGACGCCAGCGAATCGGTCATCGTGACTTTGCCGGCGGCAAAGACGGCGCCGCCGCTTGCCCGGACGCCCGTCGTGCCATTGTCCGCCAGCACGACGCGCGAGAACGTCAGCATCCCCGTCGAGAGCGAGCGGATCGCTCCGCCGCTGAATGTATTGACGCCGACCGGATTGTCGCCGGTCGTGCGGCCGTGGATGAGCGTGACGTCGTCGATCGTGAAGTCGCCGCTGTTGGCGGTGATGTTGAAGATTCGCGAAAGCTGCTGGGCGTCGATCGTGAGCCCCTTCGCCGCTGGCCCGTCGATCACCAGCGGGGCGGTGATTGCCAACTCTCCCTGTGCGAGTAAGATCGTCGCCGGCCCGGCGGCGGTGAGCGCGGCGGCGAAATCGATCGTGTCGGCCGCCGGCGTCGCGTTGGCCTCGGCGATCGCCTCGCGGAGCGACGTCACGCCGTCGTTCATGTCGACGACGTCGAGCGTGGTGTCGACCGTGATTGCCAACATCCGCCGCTGTTCGAGTGCCTCGAAGCGAAGCGGGCGGCGGGCAGAGAATTTGCGTCCGTGGCGAGCCTCATGATCCAATCGGCGAGTCCGAGACTGGCGATTCATGGAACCTCCGCGGTGCAGAATGTCAAGGTGCAACCGCCAGTATAAAGCCGCATTCTGGCCGCGGCAAGAAAATGGGGAGGCCACCCGCAATTCGTCGCCGACGCGACAGATCGCGGGTGGCGTGCCACCGTCCACGCCAGGTGATTGCGGACAGAAGGTCGCAATGGAGTCCAAGCACTCCGTCGAACCGCTTGTTCGGGCCGTTCGGGAGACGGCTCCACCTAGCTCGAAGCGGACCCGCGCATTGGAATTCCGCGGCTTCCAGCGAGGGCCGCTGGGCAATTCAGGGATTCGTGCCGACGCAGTTCACCCGCGCGGCGTCGCGCGAAATCGTGCTACACGTGCGCGTAGGAAGCCGCCTTCATCACGTCGGCCAGCGTGTTGTACGTCTCGGTCCAGGCCTCTTCAACCTCGGGCGTGAAGTCGTCGCCCAACCCCTCCGAGAGCGTCCACAACAGCGCCTCGCCCACCGTGTCGTACATCTCTTCCTCGACGCCATAATCGAGATGCCGCCTGCCAAGGTCCTCGACCGCCGGAACGATCGTGTCGAGCTTCGGCAGCCCGCTGACCGCCACCGAGATCATCTGCATCAGCTTTCGGCCTTGCGTTTTCTGGTCGGTCTTGAACAGCCGGCGGTAGCTCGGCTCCAAGTGGAACAGCCGGCCATAAAACAATTCGGCCGCCTGATCAGAAATCGGCACGACCTGTTGCCACGTCGTTTGCACAAGCTCGATTTGTCGCGGTGTCATTACTCGCCCCCTAAGACAAAAATTGGAGTGGATGCGCCTCGGCAGAAGCACCCGCCGATGGGCGGCTCTGCCCAGAGTAAGATAGCTCGCGGCAATCGCGGGCGCCGGGCGGTATTTTCGGGCCGCACGGCACAATCACTACGAGGCAAGCGCCACCCGCGGCACGACCCGCTCGGCGTCGCTCGAGAGCTCGAAATACGTCGCCCGCTCGAAACCGAAGAGTCCCGCGACCAGGTTCGACGGGAAGCTTTCGCAGAGTTGGTTCATGTCGCGGACGTTGGCGTTGAAGAAGCGGCGGGCGGCCGCGATCCGGTCCTCGCAACTGGCCAGCTCCTGCTGGATCGCGAGGAAATGGGCGTCGGCTTTGAGTTGCGGGTAACCCTCGACCACGGCGAACAGCTGCTTCATGCCGATCTGCAGCGCCGTTTCGTCGACCGACTGTTCGCTCGCCGGGCCGTGGCTCGCCTGGGCGCGATTTCGCAGCTCGATCACCCGCTCGAGTACCGACCGCTCATGCGCCGCGTAACCGCGGACCGTCTCGACCAGATTGGGAATCAGCTCGTAGCGGCGTTTCATCTCGACTTCGATGTCGGACCAGCTCTCGCGGATGTGCTGCCGCACGCGGACGAAGCGATTGTAGTTGCCCATGAGAAAGGCGGCCGGCACCAGCACCACGGCGGCGAGCGTCACAAGCACTACGATTCCCGCGTCCATCGCACCTACGCCTGGTGTTCCAATTGGCTCGTTACGTGCGCCGGCCAAAGCTCGAAGAACTGGTCGGCCCAATCGATCGTCGCCCGAAACTCCTCCGGCGACCAGGTCCGCTTGCCGTCGGAGAGCAGGCAGCTGCCGGCCTCGATGTCGATCGTCGGTGGCTCGTACGCCATCAAGAACTCAATCATCCGCGGATGGATCACGTCGTAGGCGAACCGCCGGTCGGGGCTTTTGACGCAAAACCGGCGGCTGAATTCCGCCGATTCGAAGTCGATGTCGTCGAAGCCGAACAGGTTTTTGAGCGCGTCGAACATTCCCTCGCGGCGAATCAAGAGTTCGGGCCGCCGGAGATAAGGCAAGCGGATGACCACGTAGCTGAAGCGATAGGTGTGCGTGGTCGTCGTCTTGCCGTTGTGGCTCGTGACCTTGTAATGGAAGTCGCCCATCTGCACGGGCCAGGCCGCGCCGCTGACGTCGATCGTACCCACCAGCGTGTTGTACGCGTAACGCGAGTGCCCGTGCCGGAAGATCTCGAACTGGGAGTAAAGCTCGTCGTGGTCGTAATCGTTGTCCGGCCGGAACTGCCAATCCAACCTCTCCGCCAACGACCGGAGCTCCTCGCGTCTCTTCTGCTGCGTCAGATGGCCGAAGTAAATTCCAGCCAACATCAGCGCACCGGCGACGAGAATGATCGGAATGACCAGAAACTCCATCGTCGGCCGACCCCACATCGCGCGAGAGAGGCAAAACCATTATCGTAACGAGTGATTCGTCCGCCGGCCAGGAATCTTGGCGAGGCGGTTTCGCGAATCGGGCCTGCGAGGTACAAGCGATGGAGCCACGTTCATGCGATCTCTTCGTCGAACTCCACTTTGGTGATCTGGTTGCTTTCGCAGAGCGCCGCCAATTTAGCCCAAACCTGCCCTGGGCCGCCGAAACCGCGGCGTCAGGAATTCTCGACTGGGAGACTTTGCCGGCTGCGGAGCCCAGGCTGTTCTCGGGAACTTCAATCGGTCGAGTAGAGGATTTAGTGGCGCGGAGTTCCTGCATATCGCAGCCGAAGCTCTCCGAAGGAATTCGCAATGGCTCGATGCCGGGGAACTCGATCGACCGACTCTGATTCGCTGCGTCAGCTGGTGGGCGACGATTAGCTGTGCGTTCGCCTCGTGCCAATTGGCGTTGGGCCAATCGCTGACTCAACCGATGTTCCTGGCTCAGGCCACCAATCCCGACGAGCTCGGTCCCGCCGATGAAGGCGACGACCTTTCGGCCACCCTCAGAGAGTCGGAGGAAGAAGGGTTCGTCACCGAGCCGATCGGTCCGCCGCCGGCCACCAAGCCGGCCGCCAATCCCTGCGCCACCGCTTTCAAATCGGAGTTCTACGACAACGACTTCAGTTATCTGGAGGACGCCGATTATCACGGCCATTGCCTGGGCGACTGCTGGAAGCTGATGCCGGTCGGACAATTGCGGCCGAGTATGGCACGCTCGACGTCGGCGGCCAGATGCGCTTGCGGTACCACCACGAAGTTGGCATGGGCCAGAACCTCTCCGGCCCGGGCGTCCTGCGATTTGAAGACACGGTGCACGACTTCATGCTTTCGCGCTTCCGCCTCTACGGGAATTGGAAGATCGACGATTGTTGCGCGCGTCTACGTCGAAGGCATCACCGCCGAAGTGGTCGACGACGGCGACTATCTGCCCCGGCCGATCGACGTCAACGTCGGCGACTTCCTCAACGCGTTCATCGACTACAGATCTCGATGACGAGCTGACCGTCCGCGTCGGCCGGCAGGAATTGCTCTACGGTGCCGAGCGATTGATTTCGCCGCTCGACTGGGCCAATACCCGCCGCACCTTCGAGGGCGTCAAGTTGATGTACGCCGAGCGACGATTGGAAGGTCGACGGTTTCTACACCCACTACGTGCCGGTCCTGCCGTATGAGCTCGACCACGCCGACTACAAGATACCGTTCTATGGCGTGTGGGGCACTTATAGTGGCTGGGAGAACAAGACGCTCGACGTGTTCTACATCGGCTACGACAACAACCACGCTGACGCGCCGATCATCAGCGACTTCTCGCTCGACACGTTCGGCTCGCGACTGTACGGCACCCACTGCGATTGGCTTTACGAATTCGAGGGCGGCTACCAATTCGGCCGCCAGAGCGGGCTCGGTCTCAACCAGGACGCCGGCTTCGCCACCGGCGGCATCGGCCATGCAGTATCCCAGACAACACTGGACGCCGACCGCCTGGTTCTACTACGACTATGCGTCGGGCAACTTCCCGGGCGGCGACTTCAACCGCTTCAACCAGCTCTATCCGCTGTCGCACAAGTACTTCGGCTTCATCGACGCCGTGCAGCGTTCGAACATCCAGTCGCCCAACGTGCTGGTGACGATGAAGCCCACCAAGAAATGGGACCTGATGCTCTGGTACTGGTACTTCATGTCGGACACGGCCAGCGACATCGTCCCGTCGAACGGCGGCACCGAAATCCAAAGCACGTCGCGGACCCACTTCGGCGACGAACTCGATTTGCTGGCCAAATACAAGATCGGCCCGCGGTCAAACGTGCTGTTCGGCTACTCCCATTTCTGGCGCGGCGACAAAATCCTCGCCCCCAAAGACGCCGACTTCTTCTACACGCAGTGGGAGATGAATTTCTAGCCGCGTGGCACGTGATGGGATGCAGGGACGCCTGAGCCCCTTGCTCGCCCGAGCGTTACCAATACCAAGCCGCGCTCCGCTCACTTCCTTCTCCGGCCGCACCGAAGCCAGCTCCGGCGAACTTCCGTCCGGTCGGCAACCTGCCAGGGGAAGATTTGCACGCCGCCCGAGACGCTGATGATCCAGTTGCGGCCCTTCTTCACCAGGCTTGCCTTCGAAGCGACGGTCCGCGGAGCGGGGTACTGCTCAAGCTCGACTCCGCCGGTGAGCATCGGCATTTCGAGGCCGGCGAATTGTGTGAGCCCTTCTTTCGACAACAGGGCGGCCACGACCGCCAGGTCCATCACGTTGCGGAGCTGGCCGAAGGTGGAATCTTCCCGCGCGAGCTCTTCAAACTTGTCGGTGAACGTATTGGCCCATTTCTCGGCCACAGCGTCGCTCTGGCCGGTGTGCGTGCGGCCGCCGCCGGCGACCATCATGTCCTGCTCGGTGAGGCACTTGACGCCCGTGCCGCGCAGCTCCCAGGCCAGCCCGTCGGCGTCGCGGCGGATCGGCTCGTAGTTCGGCGCGAGCCACCACCGCGGCATCATGTTCTGCAGTCCCGCCGTGCGGCCCGTGAACAAATCGAGGAAGCTCGGCATGCCGTCAACCGGCGCGCGTTCAAAGCCCATGCCGAGCCGCTTCATGCGGAAGTCGGCCGCCACGAGCGAGCGGGCGAAGTGGCTCGTCTCGGGCATGCCTGTCACGGTGATCTTCTGCGGCCCCAGCGCCTGCTCCATCCTGTCCGCCGCGTTCCGCGCACCCTGATTCGCCGAGAGCGAAGGGGAAATCTGCTGCAAGCGGTGCATGCCCTCGGGCGTCGGGTCGATCGAGCAGCTGATGCCCGTCATGTTCGATTGCTCGGCTGCCCGCAGGGCCGCCATCAGGTCGTCCAACAGTAGCACCGGCTGACCGCTCGCGGCGCCGACGACGTTTCCGCGGTCATCGACGCGCCAACCCTCGGCCGGCCCTGCCAGCACGACGTCGTGCGCGTCTGGATACACCAGCACATATTTCACCCGCGTGAGCCCCGCCATGAAGCGGACTGCGTCCGCAATCGGCTCGCCCGAAAGCTGTGCCCGCGCCGCCTCCGCTTCGAGTCGCTTCAATGAAACGAAGCGCAGGTCGGTCGGCTTCTGCAAGTCTTCCGGCACATTCTGCAAACCAGCCTGCCAGGCCTGGCGTAGTTCCTTCAGTTCCGAGACCTCGGGGTTCGACAGCACGCCGTCGACGTCGACTTTCACGCCGCCGACCGCGCCGCCGCGCAAGAACTGTGCCCGACAAGCCTGGCTCGACCAGGCCAATGCGACGACAGCCAAGCCGGCCACCAGTGCGGCACGACGAATATTCAAAGTGCGAATCGAAGCCATTGTTTTCGTTGCCTCCAGAACCCAGCGCGAAACGAAGCGTCCGCCATCGGCCGGGCCATGAGCCTTCTCCGATACCGGTCCCTATACTACTCTCCACGATAGTTGCTAAAGCGTTTGGTTTCAACGATTTTCGTTCCGTTCGGCCGGCTTTCCAGGGGTCGCCGATGTCGGCGCGATCCAGCTGGAAAGACTGCCGCACGTGGCATGCTCCTGCCGTTTTCGCCGTAACTTCTGTTCTGACGGGCAGTTCTGAGCGTTCCGACTTGAATCCGACCCCGCCGCGGGAATAACTTGTAAGTAGGGGAGTCCTGAGGCAGATCCGACCGGCAGAGCAAACTAGCAGCGGGCAAGGTGCAGCGAGCGAGGAGACCGGCAGCGCCGGTCTACCGCGCTCTGCTCCTGGTTCCCTGCACGCTGCTCTTTTCTTTCCTATTCGATGACAGCCTACCTGGTTATTCGCGAAGGCTCGAAGTGGACCGACGTCTTTCGACTCGTCGATGGCGAGTCGATCACGGTCGGCCGCGCGCCGACCAACGCCATCGTCTGCAAGGACGAACGCTGCAGCCGCAACCACGCCGAGGTCTTCCAGTCGCAGGGCCAGTGGACGCTCCGCGATCTGGACAGCCGCAACGGCACGCTCGTCGACGGCAAGCGAATCCAGACCGACTATACGCTCCAGCCGGGCGACGTCGTGCGGATCGGCAACTCGCAGCTGGCGTTCGTCCACGATCTGTCGCAGGCGTTTCCCGATTCGCACACGATCTTGCGCGCGCGCAGGCGGTCGACAACGGCGAGGCGGGTCGCGGCACGACCGACGAGATCGACACCGAGAGCGTGCTCGAAGCCTACGAACCGACGACGATCACGCACCGCCGCGAGCAGAGCCGTTTCCTCATCGAGCCTCCTGAGGACGAAGAGGCCGACGTCGCGCTGCCAAAGGTCGGCCGCGCCGCCGCGAACCTCTGCCGTCTCGCCTTCGAGCTCGCCAAGGCGACCGACGTCGTTTCGCTGGCCCACGTCACGCTCGACGGACTCTTCGAAGGCACGCAGGTCGACGCCGGCGCCGTGCTGCTCCGCTCCCGCGCACCGGCGAACAAGCAGTCGCCCGATGGGCTGGAGGTCATCTCCTCGCGGAGCGATTCGCCCCATCGCTACCACCGCGTCTCGCAGTTTCTGGCGTCGACCGTGATGCGCGACGGCCAGGCGGTGCTGGCCCGCAACGTGATGGACGACAGCCAGCTCGGCAGCCGCGACTCGAAGGGCGACATCCTCGCCACGAGCGTGATCTGCGCCCCGATCCGCAGCGAAGGCAAGGTGCTGGGCGTCGTGCATCTCTATTCGACCGACGCCGCCAAGAGCATGGACCCCGACGATCTGGAGTTCACGCTCGCCGTGGCCGACACGGTGGCGGTGGCCCTCGAAAATCTCGCCCGCCAGCAGGAACTGGCCGAGAATCTCAACCAGATTCGCGACGAGAACGTCCAGCTCCGCGAGCGGCTGGGCGTGCAGAGCGAGATCATCGGCACCAGCGATTTGATGCGGCAAGTCGAACAGGAAATCGGCCGCGCGGCCCCGAGCCGGGCCACCGTGCTGATCCGCGGCGAGAGCGGCGTCGGCAAGGAGCTGGTCGCCCGCGCCGTCCACTACTCCAGCCCGCGCCGCAAGGGGCCCGTTCGTCTGCCTCAATTGCGCCGCGCTGTCCGAGACGCTGTTGGAGAGCGAGCTGTTCGGCCACGAGAAGGGCGCCTTCACCGGCGCGACCGAACGCAAGATCGGCAAATTCGAGCAGGCCGACAAGGGCACGCTGATGCTCGACGAAATCGGCGAGATGAACCAATCCACTCAGGCCAAGTTCCTCCGCGTGTTGGAAGGCCATCCCTTCGAGCGCGTCGGCGGCAGCGACGCGATCAAGGTCGACGTGCGAGTGATCGCGGCCACCAACCGCGATCTCGAAAAAGACGTGGCCGAAGGCAAGTTCCGCCGCGACCTCTATTTCCGCCTGCACGTGCTGGAGATCGTCGTCCCCGCGCTCCGCAAGCGGCCGGAAGACATCCCCGTGCTGGCCGAGTATTTCCTCCGCCGCTTCGTCGCCGAGACGGGCAACAAGATCAAGGGCTTCTCGCCCCGCGCGATGGAGGAGCTGCTTCGCTACCGTTGGCCGGGCAACGTCCGTGAGATGAAAAACGTCATCGAGCGGGCCGTCGTGCTCACCCGCGGCGAATACATCGACGCCGACGACCTGGTCCTCTCCGCCCTCAAGACCGCCGGCGACACGGAGACCGGCCTCCCCGACGGCCGCGGCGCCCCGCCCGTCCCCACGTCGCTCGCCGACGTCGAACGGGACCACATCCTCGCCACGCTGAGCATGACCGGCTGGAACAAGAGCCGCGCCGCCTCGATCCTCGGCATCGAGCGTTCAACGCTCGACCGCAAAATCCGCCGCTACGAGCTCACCGGCGGCCGCGCGGGTGACGACGATTGACGAGCTCCCGACGCCGTCGCGACTGAAGCTGCTTCGCCGGACCGTGCTGTCCGTTTATGCCGATCCCGCCGGTCCTCCCGCCGCGGCCCGCCCATTTGTCTCCGCTGGGTGCCGCCCCGAATCGCTTCTAGGTCGAGGGCAACCCATATTTACCGGGGCCATCGTCCCGCCCCATTTCCCACAGCCGCCATCCATTGTCAACGAGATTCTTCATGTCCACGGTCGCTGCTCCTCCTGCTCCTCCCGCCACGATGCCGGTCAACAACACGTTGCTAACGGCGGTCACCTCCGCCGTGCAGGGCGCCTTCACCATGTGCGGTCTCACCGCCCGCTGTGTCGGCGCGTCCAGCGTGCCGGTCCGTGAGGGAGGCAAGGTCACCGGCATGATCGGCGTCCACGGTAAGGTCTCGGGCTTCATCACCCTCAACATGAGCGACCGCATCGCCGTCCGCGCCGTCAACAGCCTGCTCCAGGAAGAATTCACCGAGCTCAACGCCCAAGTCGTCGACGCCACCGGCGAGATCACGAACATGGTCGTCGGCGGCATCAAGTCGGCCCTGGCCAACACCAAGTGGGCCTTCCTGCAGATCACCGTCCCCAGCGTGATCGTCGGCCAGGGCTACTCGATCGCCTACGCCCGCGGCCTGGAGTTTCTCAACGTCATCTTCGAGCACGACGACAAGGACGCGCTGTTGCTCGAAGACCGACTGGTCCAGGTCAGCATCTCGCTGCTGACGCTGTGATTTCACCCGATCGTAAGCCGCGTCATCCGCGACGCTCTCCATCTCCCGTGCACCGCGCTCGAGCCCCAGCCATGCAGCTCCACTTTGCTTCGCTCGTGGCCATCTATTGCGGGCTGATGTTGCTGGGCGTCGACATGGCGACCGTCAGGCAACGGCCCGCCGGCCGCGACCGGCGCGCCAATGACATGGTGGCTGCGGGCCGCGAAGCGAATTAATTCGCCGACGCCGCGTCTCCCCGCTATGCCAACGCTTGCGGTTTAGCAAACCACCCGTGAAAGCAGCCAATCCGCGCCGCGTCCGTCATTCCGTCGCTGCCGGCCGCGCAGAATTTGCCGTCCGCCTGCCGCCTGTGGTACCATAGGAGGGGAACCCCAGAAGAGGCAATCTCCATGCGATTGGCCGCCCTGCTGCTCGCGCTTACTGACCGCTCCCGCTGCGCTCGCCGCGATCACCGTCGAGACGTCCCCGTCGCCAATCCGGGCAACCCGGCCGGACATGCCGGGCAATGCCGTCCGGGGCTGGCGCCGTCGCCTACGAATACGATCTCGGCAAATACGAAGTCACCAACTCCCAGTACACCGCATTCCTCAACGCCGTCGATCCAGCCGGAACGGACCCCCGCGGACTCTACAACGTCCAGATGACGACCGATGCGCTGGGCGGCATCAACTTCTCCGCCGCCGCCGCCATCGGCTCCAAGTACAGCGTCAAAGCCGGCCGGGCGAACAACCCCGTCGTCTTCGTGTCCTTCTTCGACGCCGCCCGCTTCGTCAATTGGCTCCACAACGGACAGGGCAGCGCCAACACCGAGGACGGCACGTATCGACTCGACGGCGGTACGCCGATTCCCTCCAACGCCGACTTCGTCCAGCGCAAGATCACCGGCTCCTGGTGCCTGCCCACCCGCGACGAATGGTACAAGGCCGCCTACCATAAGAACGACGGCGTCACCGACCACTACTGGGACTATCCCACTTCCTCCGACGCAGTGCCCGCCAGCGATCAGCCGCCAGGCACAACCTCTCCCAACCAGTCCAATACCGCCAACTTTAAGCTCGACGATGGTATGGCCAACGGCTTCAACGACGGTTACGCGGTGACGGGCTCGCCATTTCAAGTGCCCGGCACAAACTACCTCACCGACGCCGGTGCTTACACCCTCGCCCAGAGTCCGTACGGCACATTCGACCAGGGCGGCAACGTCTGGGAATGGAACGAGAATTCGCCGGTACTCGAAGCCCGTGGCGTCGCCGGCGGATCCTGGATCAACGATGCCAGCCTGTTGGCCGCCTCCGCCAGTAACGCCACCATAGCGGCGAATGAAACGAACACGATTGGCTTCCGCGTTGCCCGCGTTACCCCGCAAACGCTCCCCGGCGATTACAACTCCGATGGCAACGTCGACGCAGCGGACTACACCGTCTGGCGCGACACGCTTGGCTCGACCGAAGACCTCCGAGCCAATGGCGACGACACCGGAGCGAGCATGGGTGTCATCGACGCCGCCGATTACGACGTCTGGAAGACCAATTTCGGCCAACCGGCCGGCGCCGCGGCCGCCCATGCCACCACAATCCCGGAACCCGCTACGCCAATCCTCCTCGCCGCGGTCGCACTCCTCGCTCCCCGCCGCAAATCGCCGTTGGCGGCTTGACGTTGAGTCCTACCGCTGCCGACGTCGTGGCCCGATGAGCCCCACTGCGATCGCCCACAACGTCAGTATCGCGATACCTGGCTCGGGCACACTCGCCACCGCGGCCGAACCACTCCCATTGCCAAACGTCCACTTCCAGATCGCGTAGTCGTCTTCGTCGACCCGCAGGTCGTGATCGCCGTCGGCGTCGAGGTTCGTCGTGCTGCCGAGCGTATCGCGCCAGACGGTGTAGTCCGCTGCGTCGACGCTCCCATCGTGGTTGTAATCTCCGTCGAGCGGCCCCGGTGTCACGTACACCACCTCGCCCGATTGCAGTTGCGGGCTCCCCTTCCGTCCATATCGGAATTCGAGGTCCGCGTCGCTGCCCTGCCCGAATTGGCCGGTATTGAGCGCGTGCCCCAGCTCCAACCGACCGCCGCTGGCCAGCGTCGAGACGCCCAGCAGGAACAGCTCCGTGAGCTGCGCCGCGTTATTCGACTCGGCTTTCTCCCAGCTTTCGCCGGCCCCCGAGCCAATCGCATCGACATTTTGCTCGTCGAGACTCAGCCAACCCGCGCCATCCAGCGCACCGGCGCCACTCGTGATGCGGTAATAGTCGAACGGCACCGAGCCCATGTCGGGGCCCACAATGTCGACGCTCCCAGTAACCGTATTCACCTCTAGCCGGAGCGCCGCCGTCGGCGTCGGGCCGGCGGCATAAACTCTGCTCTACTTCGCTCAAGCTCAGCGCATGATCGTAGATGCGAAACTCGTCGATCCCGCCTTGGAAGTTCGGATCGACCGCAATCTGCGACTTGCCCAAATAGGCAAACGCGGTGCCGACGTCGGACAGCGACCGGGAATGTGCGACCGACGTCGCCAACTGCCCATCCAAATAGATCGACATCAGGTCCGAGCCGCCGTTCGCGTTGTCGTCGATCACCATCGCCAGATGGTACAAGTGGTTTGTCGCGAGCGTCTGGTGCGGCGCCTCGGTCCGTGCTCCAAACGTGGCATAGACACCCAAGCCCGCCACCGTTACCGCCCTGCGGCGTGTAGTAGATGTAGCCTTGTTGGGCCGCCGGCACCGTCCGGTCCCCGAAGTCGAACACCCGCTGCCACGTTAGCAGCTGCGTGCTGGTGAACCAGGCCTCGAAGGAAACATCGACGTAGGAATTGATCCCAATCGCCGGCCCATCCAGGCTCGCATAATCTCCGGCCCCGCCTGGCAGCTGCAAAACTCCGTCGACGTCGACCGTCGCCGCGCCGAACAGCGTCCCATCGGCCGAACCGACCGAATCGTGCGCCGTTCCATCGTTGAACGTATAGAGATGCGTCAACGCCGCCCGCGCCGATCGGCCGCAGCACACCACCGCGAGCACCAACAGGCAGGTCCCCGCGCACGATCCACAAACCGTCAGCCAACCTCTCCGCCGATCGCCCATCCAAGTCGCCCTCTTCAGAAGATTGCCGCTCGAAACCGCTTCACCGCTACGTACGCGAGGCAATTTGCGATTATCGCCGCTCGACGCCGCAAATGCAAATTTGCCGGCGGTCCAGTGCCTCAGCTCGGTCGTCGGCGAATCCCGGGCGAATCATCTCGATTGCCTTTCCTTGCCCGCCGAACTATGCTGCCCTGCGCGGCGACACACTGGTCCCACCAACGCTCTCAAGGAGTTGTCCGATGATTCTCCTCGCCCAAGCCGTCGATCATTCTACGACCGTCATTCAGACGGGCGTCGGTTTCGGAACCGTGCTGGCGATCGTCTGCTCGTGGCAGCGCAACCGCTCAATCCTCTGGGCGATCCTCGCGGGGATCTTCTCCTGGTTCTACGTGATCTACTTCGCCCTTACGCGACAACCGGAGGAAACCAAGTAGCAGGAATACGCGAGCATGTCAGAAACTTTTTCTTGCGCCGAATACGAACGCTATCGCGAACGCTATTGGCGATCCTGGCTCTACGGAATCGGTTGCTTTTTAGGATACCTGCTGCTCTCGTTCGTTAAACCGTACTTGCCGCATCCGGTTGGGACCATCGGCCTGATAGTCATTCTAAGCACTCTATGCGTCACGTGGTTGATTGGGATGGTCACATTCTGCCAAGTTTTCTCATGGCATTGCCCACGCTGTGGCAAGCTATTTGCACTTAGCTGGTCGTCCCGTTGGCCCAGCAACAATTGCAAACACTGTGGCCTGGATGCAAGGCAGAACTAACTGCAATTGTTTCTCCGCATCTCTGCGGGACCATTTTCGTACGATGGAACGAGCCGTAAGAAATCTATGCCTCATCCAGCGCCCGCAGCCAAGGCCGCAGCGAAAGCTCACCCGCGCAGATCTCGTTCTCGCGAAAGTACAGCGCGATTTCCCGCTGTGCCGCCTCCAGCCCGTCCGATCCGTGTACCAGGTTCATTTGCCGGCTGGAGCTATAGTCGCCGCGGATCGTTCCCGGCGCCGCCTTGAGTCCGCTGGTGGCTCCGAGCATTTCGCGGACCACGCGGATCGCCTCGAGCCCCTCGACGATCGCCGCCACGATCGGTCCACCGGTGAAGAACCCCTCCAGCGTCGGATACCAGTCCTTTTTCACATGCTCCGCATAATGCTGCTTCGCCAGTTCGGGCGTCACCCGCATCATTTTCATTGCGACAATGTTGAGCCCCTTGTCTTCAAACCGAGCCAGCACCCGCCCCATCAGCCGCCGCTGCACACAATCCGGCTTGAGCAGAATCAGTGTTCGTTCCATTGTCTTCCTACGTCATTTAACGGCGGAGCTTGCTCCGCGCTTCGGTTTCCGAAACAATCACATCCCAAATCGAGCCAACATTCTAGAGCCCCCCTACCCCGCACTCAACCCGAACCATGCCCATCCTCGGTGCCCACGAGTCAATTGCCGGCGGCTATTTTCGAGCCGTCGAAATCGCCCATCGCGTCGGCTGCGACTGCGTCCAGATCTTCACGAAGAACAACAACCAGTGGCGGGCCAAGGAGCTCACCGACGAAGACGTTGCACGCTTTCGCCAGGCGCTGGCCGACTTCAAAATCACCCACCCGATCGCCCACGACTCCTACCTCATCAACCTCGCCAGCCCCGATAAGGAGCTGTGGAAGAAATCAGTCGATGCCTTCATCGTCGAGCTATTGCGCGCTGACCGCCTCGGCATCCCTTACGTCGTAACCCACCCCGGCGCGTTCACCACCTCGAGCGAAGCCGCCGGCATCAAGAACGTCTCCCGTGCATCGACGAGGTCCACAAACAGACTCGCGGCATCCAAGCCAAGTGCCTGCTGGAAAACACCGCCGGCCAAGGCTCCTGCCTCGGCCACCGCTTCGAGCAACTCGCCAAAATATGGAGCGGCGCCAAGGACGCGGAGCGCGTCGGCGGCGTCTGCATCGACACCTGCCACACCTTCGCCGCCGGCTACCCGCTCGGCACCGAGAAAGAGTACAAGGCCACCATGAAGCAACTCGACCAAACGGTCGGCCTGAAGCTCGTCCGCGCGTTCCACCTTAACGACAGCGTGAAACCGCTCGGTTCCCGCGTCGATCGCCACGCGGGCATTGGCCGCGGCCAGATGGGAAAAGAATCGTTCCGCCTCCTCCTCAACGATCGCCGCTTCAAGCGAATCCCGATGTACCTCGAAACCCCCAAGGGTCAGGAGAAGGGCAAGGACCTGGATACGATCAACCTAAGGGTCCTGCGGGGGCTCGTGAAATGACGACGGGCCGGTTTCCCCGATTGCCATGCGATTGAATCGACTCTGCCGGTTCCAACGGCCGCAAATTGCTCCCGCCGCAAACGCCATCATCCGCGAGAAATTTGACCACTTCCACCCTCAGCGGTACATTCATTACAGAGACAATTCGGCGGCGAGCGGGCAGTTCATTCGCGCGGCGGCTCCAGCTATGAGCGTCAGCTATTTCAAGCGATTCCGCATGGAGATCGACCTGCGAGGGCGCTCGTTTGGCGATTACACTCTGCCCGCCGGCTACCGCTTGTTGCCGTGGCATCCCGGTCTCATCGCCGAACACGCCGAGGCCAAGTATTTCAGCTTCCGCCACGAGATCGACGCCGACGTCTTCTCCTGCCTGGGCGATGCCGACGGCTGTTACAAGCTGATGGCCGAGATCAGCGACCGCGACGACTTCCTCGCCGAGGCAACCTGGCTCGCTGTTTATGTCGCCGACGGCAGCGAACCGATCGAGTACTGCGGCACGATCCAGGGTATCCGTGTGTCGAGCCGCCTCGGTGGCATCCAGAACGTCGGCATCACTCCGGCCCACCGCCGTCGCGGCGTCGGCTCGGCGCTGATCGCCGCCGCACTGGGTGGGTTTCAAAAAGTCGGTTTACCGCGGGCCTATTTGGAGGTCACCTGCCAGAACGAACAGGCCGTCCGGCTGTACCGGCAGATCGGCTTCCAACGCACCAAAACCCTCTACAAAGCCGTCGAATTCGCCTACTCTTGACGCCCGTTGCGCATCGGTTGTAGGGTGGGTCGAACTTTTTGCTACTTCCACTTCACGTTCGGCACTCAGTGTCTGCAGAAATCCTTTCTCACAAGCTGGCCAACGGAATGGTGCTCGTCGGCGAACCGACGAAATCCCTGGAGTCGGCCGCGTTCACCTTCTCGCTGCCGGGCGGCTGCTCGTACGATCCGCCGGGGCATTTCGGCATCGCTTCGCTGACCTGCGAAATGATGCTCCGCGGCGCCGGCTCGCGCGACAGTCGCGCCTGGATCTCGGCCTTGGAGAACCTGGGCGTCGAGCGCGGCGAATCGGTCGGCACCACGCAGGCCTCGTTCAGCGGGGCGACGCTCCGCGACAACTTGTCGGACGCCCTCGAGCTATTTGCCGATCTCGTGCGTCGGCCGCTCTTGCCGAAGGATCAACTGGAGCAGGGCCGTAGCGTCTGCGTGCAGGAATTGCGTGGCGTCGACGACGACCCCAGCCACAAGCTGATGATCGAGCTCCGCCGCCGGCGCTATCCCGATCCGTGGGGCCGTTCGAGCCACGGCGACGAAGCCGGAATCCGCGCCAGCAAAATCGATGACGTGCGCGAGTTCCATGTCCGGCACTACCGTCCCAATGGAACGATCCTCGCGCTGGCCGGCAATTTCGACTGGCCGCGATTGTGCGCCCACGTCGAGCGCCTGTTCGGCGATTGGGCTGCGGCCGACGATACGCCGCCCG
Organism: uncultured Planctomycetota bacterium; assembly: GCA_963808175.1. Lineage (GTDB taxonomy): Bacteria > Planctomycetota > Planctomycetia > Pirellulales > Lacipirellulaceae > DASYDU01. Next base: position 62,769 of record CAWEEU010000013.1, read on the forward strand.
TGGCGAGCAACGGCCGCGCGCTCGCCAATCACATTCCGTTTGAGTCGAGCCAGTCGCACGTCGGCATTGCCTATCCGACGATTCCCTACAAGCATCCGGACTATTTTCAGGCCTGGGCCGCGGTCGGCGTGCTGTCGAGCGGCTCCAGCTCGCGGCTATTTACCGAGGTCCGCGAACGCCGCGGCCTGTGTTACACGGTCAGTGCCTCGCTCCACACGCAACGCGATCGCGCCGCGGTGTTCTGTTACGCCGGGACCACGGCCGAGCGGGCTCAAGAAACGCTCGACGTCACGATCGCCGAGCTCAACCGGCTGGCGGACGGCATCGAAGCCAACGAGCTCTCCCGCCTCAAGGCCCGCATCAAGAGCTCGCTGATCATGCAGCAGGAATCGTCGTCGTCGCGGAGCGGGGCGATTGCCCGCGAATGGTATCACTTGGGTCGCGCCCGCACGCTCGACGAAATTGGCGCGCCTGATCAATGCCCTCACACGGGAGAGCATCAACGATTATCTGCGGGCGAATCCGCCGCGCGACTTGCTCGTCGTGACGCTCGGCCCGGAACCGCTGGAGGTGCCCGTTGGAGTTCCTTAGCCACAAGCTCGCCAACGGCCTGGAGATTCTGGCCGAGGTGAATGACGACGCCCATTCAGAGAGCGTCGGCTTTTTTGTCCGCACCGGCTCCCGCGACGAGACCGACGACGTTGCCGGCGTGAGCCACTTTCTCGAACACATGTGCTTCAAAGGCACGCCGCGCCGCAGTGCCGATGATGTAAACCGCGAGTTCGACGAAATCGGCGCCCACTACAACGCCTTCACGAGCGAAGAGTGCACAGTCTATTACGCATCGGTGCTGCCGGAGTACCAGGAGGCGAGCATCGACATTCTGGCCGACATCATGCGGCCGAGCCTGCGGCAGGACGACTTCGACATGGAAAAGAAAGTCATCCTGGAAGAGATCCAGATGTATCTCGACCAGCCGCCGTTCGGCATGGACGACCGGATCAAGGAACTGCACCTCGGCAAGCACCCGCTGGCCAAGAGCGTACTGGGCACGAGCCAAAGCATCACCGATCTGGCCCGCGACCAGATGCACAAGTACTTCGCCTCGCGCTACAGCCCGGGCAACGTGTTCGTCGCCGCGGCGGGAAAGGTCGATTTCCCCGCCTTGATCGACCAGGTCGCCGCCCGCTGCAGCCAGTGGCAGCCGCAAGCGGCACCGCGGGAGTTGCCACGGACCGTCTCCGACCAGCGCTTCGAAATCGTGCATCGCCCCACGTCGACGCAGCAGTACGTGCTGCAGCTGGCCGACGCGCCGGCCAGCGAGGATGATGCGCGCTACGCCGCGAAGCTGCTGGCCACGATTGTTGGCGACGACTCCGGCAGCCGGATGTACTGGGAACTCACCGAATCGGGGCTCGCCGAGAGCGCGAGCCTCGGCCACTACGAGTACCAGGGCCTCGGCATGTTCTACGCCTGGCTCGCTTGCGAGCCGGAAGCGACGGACGACAATTTGGCCCGGCTCGAGGCGATCTATCGGGCGGTGGAAGAGAGCGGCGCAACGGACGTCGAGCTCAGCCAGGCGAAGAACAAAGTGAAGGCCCGTGTCGTGTTGAGCAGCGAGCGTCCGCGGAGTCGACTGTTCAACGTCGGCGGCAACTGGCTGCAGCGCCGCGAGTACCGCAGCATTGCCGACGATCTCCAGTCGCTCGAAGCCGTGACCCTCGACGACGTCCGTGCCGTGCTCCGCGAGTACCCCCTCTCGGCCTGCTCGACGATCACGGTCGGTCCGCTCGAAAAGCTAAATCGCCCCTCCTAGTCCGCCGACGCGTGTATAATAGCGATCAGCAGCCGATTCTCCGCGACTCGCCAATTCATTGGAGCAATGCCATGTCGAATAATTTCGACTCTGTTTCGGCCCAGGCCATGTCTCTTCCCGCCGACTTGCGATTCGTGCTTGCCCAGCAGCTTTGGGAAAGCGTTGAGGGGCAAATCGATGAAGATACGGAGATCGTCGCCGAATTCGATCGACGCTGCGCGGAGGTGGACTCCGGAGCGGTGAAGCCTATTCCATACGAACAGGCCATGCAGGAAATCCGGGCCGGCTTAGATGAATCTCGAAATCATTCCGCTGGCCCAACGTGACATCGAAGAAGCGGCCAACTACTATCTGAAGCAGCGTGTCGGACTCGACGAAGAGTTTCTGGCAGAAGGAGATGGAGCTTTCACGAGAATCGTTGCTCAACCTCGCCAATTCGAGCAAGTTGGTCGAGGCATTCGACGTTGTTTACTTGACCGATTTCCCTACGGTGTTTGCTTTCGAGTCCTCGACCTCGGACTGGTGCAAATCGTCGTGGTGAAGCATCACCGCCGCCGACCCGGATACGGCATGAGACGGAGCTGAGTCGCGGATTGCCTAGGCGGCAATTCTGAACTGGGCGTGAGGCACGCCGCGGCACCGCGAGAATGTCAAAGTGTTTCTTGCTCGTCATCGCTCGCCGGAAGAGCAACCCACCCTGCGGGTTGTCATCGTCTAGGTAGCGGTGGAGCCGATAGCCTTCGCCCGCCAACAGATCGTAAAGTGCAAAGCGTTCGCCCGCGCGCAGCTTGCGGAACACCTCGGTGCGGATCACCGGCCGGTATTCACGCACGATCGGTAACAGCGATTGGAGGATCGCGCGATCGTAACCCTCGGCATCGATCTTGACGTACGAAAGCTTGGGCAGCCAGTCGGCAAACTCGCCGCCCAGCACGTCGAGCAGCTTCCGGCCTTTCACGGTCAGCGGGTGCTTCCGCCGATAGAGCCACGCTCGCTGCTGCGACTTGAAGCCGCCGTTGCAGAACGACGCGTCGCTATAGTGAAACACGAACCTCCCGTCCCGCTCCGTGGCAGCGAAGCAGCGGGGCACGATGTGCGTCTTCTCGACGTTGAGAACGGCGTTCCGCGCAAGCACTTTGAACACGTACGGATTCGGCTCGATCGCCAGCGTGCACCCGGTCGGCCCCGCCGCGAGCGCCATCGGCACCGTCGTGTCGCCGGTATGAGCCCCGACGTCGATCACAAAGTCGCCGGGCTGGATGAACTCGCGGAGCGCGTCGACCGCACCCTGAGTGATCACGGTCGGCCGGTCGTACGGGTGCAGCCACTGGGCGAATTCGATCCGCCCGTCGCAGGCAAGCTTAAACTCGCGCAGATCGCATCCGTATTCGGCGAAATGGAGCTTGTGACGACGGTGAAATGGTTGCGGCAGGTACATCGCGGCGGAGCGTATCAGAACGCCGGCCGCTGAGCTATGCTAAAAGACATGCCGCCGGAGCCACCCCGACCACAGCCGATTCCCTTGCCTGTTGACATTGCTGCGCTGGGCGTGATCCTCGTCGATCACGGCTCGCGCCGCGAGGAAAGCAACCGTTTGCTGGTGGAAGTGGCGCGACAATTCGCGGCCTACTCGGGCCTGGCGATCGTCGAGCCGGCCCACATGGAATTGGTCGAGCCTTCGATTGCCGCGGCATTTGCCCGGTGCGTCGAACGAGGGGCAAAAACGGTCGTCGTGTTTCCGTATTTCCTGCTCCCTGGCCAGCATTGGCACGAGGACGTCCCGCGTTTGGCGGCCGAGGCGGCCCACTCGAATCCCGGCGTGAAGTACCTGGTGACGGCCCCCTTTGGCCTGCACCCGCTGATGTCGGAAATCATCGGCGAGCGGGTCGCGCATTGCCTGGCCCGCGCCGCAGGAAACGCCGACGCTTGCGACGCCTGCACCGATAGCGACCATTGCCAACTCCGCGACGGTTCGCAATGATAGCGGGTCCAAAGCGCCGTTGAGCGAATGCCAGCAGCGTGCTAAAAACCGCGCCGCGTTTCCCCCGCCGTTCTTATTTCCGCGAGGACCGATTCCATGTCGCGCCACCCGTTTCGATTTGCGCTCGTCGCCGCCTTGTTGTTCGTTGCCGCGCCGGTTCGAGCCGGCACACCGTTCGTCCCCGGCACCGGAGAGTTCCTCGACGACTGCAGCGACGATTTCGAAGACCCCAGCTGGACCTACACGCTCCGGCTCCCCAAGAGCAGCAGCGAGCAGGACGAGAACAGCCGACCACCCGGCGGCTTCTCGAGCAACCATCTCTGGGCCGAGGGTGCGCTCCGCGGCACGCCCGACGTGGTGAAGCGCGTGCCCACTCCGCCCGGAGGCATCGAGGGCAGCACCGGTGCGCTGTTGTTCGCGACCAAGTATTCCGGCATTCCCGGCCGGCCCAGCGGCAAGCAGCAACAGGACGATCTGTTGATGAAGTTCGACCGCCGCCTCGGTCGTTCGATTCCCGTCAGTTGGCAACCCAGCTGCACAGTGCGTGTCTACTTGCCGCCGTTCGACCAGTGGGAACAGCGCAACGGGCCGTCGTTCGGCATGCGTTGCGATTGCCGTGGCCGCAAGCCGAACGGAAAAATGGAACCCTACTGGCCCGGCATGTTCTGGCTGTTCCGCAAGGCGAACGGCAAGAACATTCCGGAAGACTACGCCCAGTTGACGATCCGCTCCGGCCCGCGCGGCAACGACCTTCGCAGTATCACGGCCAAGGAACCGGGTTGGTGGACGATGGGCATGTCGTTCACGCCCGATGGACAAATCCATTACTACGCCAGCCCCGGCGTCGACGATCTGACGGGGCAGGACTACCTCGCGTCGTACTTTCCGTACGGCGACCGCTGCCTGTCGCTCAACAATTTCTTCTTCAACGTGGCAAACTTCGACAACGGCCGCTCCTGGTCGACCAAATGGGTGATCGACGATCCCAAGGTTTTCGCCATCCCGCCCGCGGGTCAGACATTGGCGGGAATTCACCGGTACCGCCCGAAGCCGGCCAACAACAACCAGACGGCGCAGCGGACGCGTTCAAACCGATCGTCGTCGCAGAACCGGACGCAATCGCGGTGACGGCTGCCGCCCGTCGTGCGATTTGCTAGGATGCGTCTCGTCAAGGGACGCCCCCTAGCTGCACGCTTGCGCCATGGCTGAGGCCCGCTGGGAATTTTGGATCGACGTCGGCGGCACGTTCACCGACACGCTGGCCCGTGCGCCGGACGGCAGCCTGCGACGGCTCAAGCTGCTCTCCAGCGGCGTCACGAAGGGGCGCGTCGAGACGGGTTCCACACGTCGACACGATTTTCGACGCGTCCCGCCGCGACGACCCCGCGGAATTCTGGACCAGTTGGCAACTCGTCCTGGTCGATGAACATGGCACACCGCTCGAGGCGAGCGAGGTGGTCGCCTTCGACCATTCCGCCGGCGGCTTGCGACTTCGCGGACTCGCCCGTGCCCCTTCCCCCGGCACGAGCTACGAACTCCGCTCCTCGCTCGACGCCCCGCTGATCGCCATCCGCTACCTGCTGGGCCTCCCGCTCGCGGAGCCCGTGCCGCCGGTGGTCCTCCGCCTCGGCACGACGCGCGGCACCAACGCATTGATTACGCGCGGCGGCGCCCGCACCGCGCTCGTCACCACGCGGGGCTTCGGCGACGTGCTGGAGATCGGCTATCAGGCCCGGCCGCGATTGTTCGATCTGACGGTCCGCAAGCCGCCGCCGCTTAGCTCCGCGGTGATCGAAATCGACGAGCGCGTGACGCACGCCGGTGAGGTTCTCGCCGTCCCGCGCGAAGCCGACGTGCGGCAACAGCTCGAAGTCGCTCCGCGATGCCGGCGTCGAGTCGCTCGCGATTTGCCTGTTGCACGCGGATCGCCACGCGGCACACGAACAATGGATCGCTCGGCTGGCGCAGGAAGTTGGCTTCACGGACGTCAGTGCGTCGCACGAGGTCGCACCGTTGCCGAAGATCGTCCCCCGCGCCGATACGACCGTCGTCGACGCGTATCTCAATCCCGTCTTGCGCGATTACGTCGACCGGCTCGCGGCGGAGCTTCCCGGCAGTCAGCTTCGCCTGCTCACGTCCGCCGGCGGGCTGGTCGCGGCGGGCGAATTCCGCGGCAAAGACAGCATTCTCTCCGGCCCGGCCGGCGGCGTGGTCGGCTTCTCGCGCGTCGCCGCGGCGGCCGGTTTTTCGGCGGCGATCGGCTTCGACATGGGCGGCACGAGCACCGACGTTGCCCGCTACGATCGCGACTCGGCGGCCAGTTCGATCTGGAGTACGAAACGGAAAAGGCGGGCGTGCGCGTCGTCGCGCCGACGATGGCCATCGAGACCGTGGCGGCCGGCGGCGGCTCGATCTGCCGCTTCGACGGCGTAAAGCTGGTGGTAGGGCCCGAAAGCGCCGGGGCCGATCCGGGACCGGCCTGCTACGGTCGCGGCGGGCCACTCACCGTGACCGACTGTAATTTGATTCTGGGGCGGATCGCGGCAGAGCGGTTCCCGTTTCCGCTCGATCGTGCGGCGGCGGAACAGCGACTCAAACAACTGGCCGCTGAAGTGGCTACTCCGTATTCGGTCGAGGAACTTGCCGCGGGGCTGGTGCAAATCGCCAATGCCAACATGGCCGCGGCGATTCGACTGGTGACCGTGGCGAAGGGAGCCAATCCAGCCGACTATTTGCTCGTCGCGTTCGGCTCGGCTGCGCCTCAACACGCCTGCGCCGTGGCCCGCGAGCTGGGAATTCGCCAGGTGCTGGTGCATCCGGATGCGGGCATCTTGAGTGCCGTGGGGATCGGGTTGGCCGACGTGACGCGGCATCGCTCGATCGGGGGTGGAGCGACCCTTGGACCGATCGTCCCTCGCACAGGTGCGCGAGCAACTCGATCTTCTGGAGAACGAAGCCCGCATCGAAGTCCGTCGCGAAGGCGTCGCGGATGCACAAATCACCGCGACGCGGTTCCTCGATCTGCGCTATAAGAACGTCGACAGCTACCTCACGATCCCCTGGCCGGCGGACGACGATTTCGCGGCAGCGTTTGCCGCGGCGCATCGCCAGCGATATGGCTACGTCCACGCCGGCCGGCCGCTGGAAATTGCCGCTGCCCGCGTGGAAGTGATCGGCCGCGTCGCCGGCGAACTTTCTTCCAGCCGGCGAGTCTCTGCACGTCAGCCTCTGTCGATTCGCATGACTCGCTGCTTCGCCAATGGACAGCTACAGGATGTGCCACTTTTCGAGCGCAGTCGAGTTGACCGCTGGCGAACGCATCGTTGGACCGGCAGTGGTCAGTGAATCGATGTCGTCGACCGTGGTCGATCCCGGCTGGTGTGCCGACGTGCTGACTGGCGGGGAGCTCCTGCTGTCGGCAATAGCCGGCGAGCTACGCTCGCCGGAGACCGCCCCGCGTAGCGGCCCGGCAATTGAATCGGCTGATCCGGTGTTTCTCGAGGTGTTCAACAACCTCTTGGCCAACATCGCGGCTCAGATGGGCGTCACGCTCCGCAACACGGCGAGCAGCGTCAACGTCAAGGAGCGGCTCGACTTCAGCTGCGCGATCTTCACCGCCGATGGTCGGCTGGTGGCCAACGCTCCGCACGTGCCGGTGCATTTGGGTGCGATGGAAGAAACAGTCCGGCACGTTATCGCCGCCAATCCTGGGCTGGTGCCCGGCGACGTCTTCGCCACGAATGATCCTTATGCGGGCGGCTCGCACCTGCCGGACGTCACAATCGTGACGCCCGTCCACGATGCGGCCGGCAAACTGTTGTTCTTCGCCGCCAACCGCGCCCACCACGCCGAGATTGGCGGCATCACGCCCGGCTCGATGCCGCCGCTGTCGAAAAACCTCGCCGAGGAGGGCGTGCTGATCGGCAATCTCCGCCTCGTGGCCGCGGGCGAGTCGCGGTTCGACGAGTTGCGCGAACTGCTTTCCTCGGGACCATATCCCTCGCGCGACGTTGCGGCGAATCTCGCGGACGTTTCGGCACAGGTTGCCGCCAATCGCCAGGGTGCGACAGACCTATTGGCGCTTGTGGAACGCTACACCGAGCCCGTCGTCGCGGCGTACATGAACCACGTGCTAGACGCGGCCGAACAAAAGGTCCGGCAAGCCCTGCCGCGCCTGCCGGCTGGCACGCATGAATTCACCGATTATCTGGAAACGGCCAGTGGCGAAAGCTTGCCGATCGCCGTCGAGTTCACGATCCACCCGGCCGGCAGCGAACATGCCGCGACGATCGACTTCACCGGCACCGCGGCTGTCGACGCCGGGAATCTCAACGCCAACCGCGCGATCGTCACGGCGGCAGTGATTTATGTCCTGCGGCTGCTAGTCGACGAGGATATTCCGCTCAACCACGGCGTGTTGCGGCCGATCGAGATCGTGCTGCCCGAATGCCTGCTCAACCCCGTAAAAGGGGACGGGATTCGTTTTTCACGCCCGGCGGCAGACGTTGACGCCGACTTGGACGAAAAACGACTCCCGTCCCCTTTGTCTTTGCCCGCGGTCGCCGGCGGGAATGTTGAAACGTCGCAGCGAATCGTGAACGTGCTGCTCGGAGCGCTCGGACTGGCCGGCGCAAGCCAGGGCACGATGAACAATCTGCTTTTTGGCGATACGACGTTTGGCTATTACGAAACCATCTGCGGCGGCAGCGGGGCGACGGCCGACGGACTAGGCGCCGATGCAGTGCAGGTCCACATGACCAACACGCGGCTCACCGATCCGGAAATCCTCGAGCGACGCTTTCCCGTGCGCGTGCGCCGGTTCGCGGTCCGGCGCGGCTCCGGCGGCGCGGGCCGCCATCGCGGCGGCGATGGCACCATCCGCGGCTGGAATTTCTGCGGCCGCTTACCGTGTCGCTGATCACCGAGCGCCGCGGCCCGCATCCGCCCTATGGAGCAAGTTGCGGTGAAGCCGGTGCACTCGGCCGCAACCGGTTGATCCGCGCCGACGGGACAACGGTCGACTTGCCCGGTATCATTCAGTTAATCGTCGAGCCGGGCGACGCGCTCGTAATCGAAACTCCCGGCGGCGGCGGATTCGGCAGGCCAACATGATCCGACGAAACATCACGCTCGACGACGGAAGGCCAGCCTGGCTGCTCATCTCGCAGGTCGAGCACGCCCGCATCAGCGGCGAGCTGACGAAAGCCTGGGCCAAACCGTTTTCACTGGAAGTGATCGACGCGATTATGCATCACGACGACGGCTGGGCCGCATGGGAAGCGACGCCGCAATTCGACACGGACCGCGGCCGCCCGCTCTCATTCACCGAGCTCGCCGTCGAGGATGCGATCAAAGTCTGGGACCGCTCGATCGCTTCCGCCCGCCGCTTCGGCCCGCTCGCCGGCGCGATCGTCGCCGGCCACTTCACCGGACTCGCCAGCGGATCGGAGCACGCCACACGGACATTGGTCGGAGAATGGATCGATCAAAGCAACCAGCAACGTCTTGCCTGGCTCAAACAGTGGCGCGAGCTGGGCGAAGCAAACACGCAGCAAGTCGCCGACCACGCCCAGCAGATGCTGTACACCGCCGACTTGTCGAGCCTGTGGCTTTGCTTGAACGGCCCCGTCTCGAGCGGTAGCGACGACGCGGCGCTCTCAAATTCTGAGATGCAATCACGGTCTTCCTCCGTGTTGGGAAAATTCTCCTTCGATGAGTATGAGCTCTCGGCCTTCGCGTCGGTCATCCTCTGGCGCGGGACGGTCACGCCCTGGCCGTTCGCGGCCGGAGAGCTGCAACTCCAGTCACCGGCGCTCGCGGTGGCGGCGGCGAAATACGACTCCTGGGCGGAAATTGCCGCCGTAGCCCGCCCTGCCACACTCCGCTGGGAACTGCGACAGACCTTGCCCGACCCCGGCGAATCGCGATAATCCACGGTTTACACGCCTCGGGACGACTTCCGTCAGCCAACAGGTACAGGTGCCATATGCCACGCAGCAAAACCTACGAAAACGTCGCGCAGGCGATCGGCGAGACGCCGATGGTCCGCATCAATCGCCTTGTCCCGCCGAACCATGCGACGGTCTTCGCCAAGCTCGAGTTCTTCCAACCGCTCAACAGTGTCAAGGACCGCATCGGCGCGGCGATGATCGAGGCCGGCGAGCGCGATGGGTTCATCAAGGACGGCACGACAATCATCGAGCCCACGAGCGGCAACACGGGCATCGCGCTGGCGTTCGTCTGCGCGGCCAAGGGTTACAAGCTGATCCTCACGATGCCGGAATCAATGTCGGTCGAGCGCCGGGCACTATTGCGATTCATGGGCGCGGAGCTGGTCCTCACCCCGGCCGCCGAGGGCATGAAGGGCGCGATTGCCAAGGCCGCCGAGCTGGTCGAAAAGACTCCCAACGCCTGGATGCCGCAACAATTCGAGAACCCGGCCAACCCGGCCATCCACGAGAAGACGACCGGCCCGGAGATTTGGGAAGATTCGGGACATAAGATCGACGCGATCGTCGCCGGCGTCGGCACGGGCGGCACGCTCACCGGCGTGGCCCGCTTCATCAAGCCGAAGAATCCGAACTTCAAAGCGATCGCCGTCGAACCGGTCGATTCGCCGGTGATCTCCGGCGGCAAGCCAGGCCCACATAAGATCCAAGGGATCGGCGCCGGCTTCATCCCCAAAAACCTCGACACCTCCTTGGTCGATGAAGTGGTTCAAGTCACCAACGAGGAGGCCTTCCAATGGTCGCGGCGGTTGGCGAAAGAGGAAGGCATTGTCGGCGGCATCTCGAGCGGTGCGGCAATTTGTGCGGCGGCAAAGGTCGCGGCCCGGCCCGAATACGAGGGCAAGCGGATTTGCGTGATCATCCCCAGCCTCGGCGAGCGATACCTGTCGACGCCGCTGTTCGAAGGGCTGACGGGCTGAATCGGTCCGCGCGTGTAGCTAAACCGCAAGCGGCGGTTGACGCGTTACCGGCGGGTGCTAGCATGGCGCTGGAAGATCGCCGTGCGTGCCATTGGAGCACGAGCCGTTTTTCTGTAGACTTCGCGGCCCAGTGGCAATCCATGCCAGCACGTGAGAGACTTCGCGCTTGAACAGCTTCGTCCCGCTACCGATGATCGACCCGCCACCAGTGCGCACCCGTCCGCGGCTGCCCGAGTGGCTGCGCGTCAATCTGCCGAGCGGCCTGCCGCTGGCGACGTTCAACGCGACCCAGCATACGCTCGCCGAAAACGAGCTCAATACGGTCTGCGAAGAGGCCCGCTGCCCGAACATTCATGATTGCTGGGCCCGCGGCACGGCCACCTTCATGATTGCCGGCAAATCCTGCACCCGCGGCTGCCGGTTCTGCAGCGTCGAAACGCTCCGCACGCCGGAGCCGCCCGACGAGGCCGAGCCCGAGCATCTGGCCGACGCGGTCGAGCGGATGCACCTCGACCATGTCGTGATTACCGTCGTCAATCGCGACGATTTGGCCGATGGCGGCGCGGACCACTACAAGCGATGCGTCGAGGCGGTCCACCGGCGACTCCCTGCTATCACGATCGAGCTGCTCTCCAGCGATCTGGCGGGCGACGAGACCGCACTTTCCCACTTGCTCGACGCAGCGCCGCTCGCGGTTTTCGCCCACAACGTCGAATGCGTCGAACGGCTCGACGGCACGGTCCGCGATCCGCGGGCATCTTTCGCACAGAGCCTGGCCGTCCTCCGTAACGCGAAGCGAGTGCGGCCGGATCTGTTCACCAAGAGCAGCCTCATGGTCGGCATCGGCGAGACGGACGCCGAGGTCAGCGAGGCCATGCAGCAGCTCCGCAACGCAGACGTCGACCTGCTCACGCTCGGCCAGTACCTCGCCCCCGGCAAGCCGGGCGAGCGGTTCCTGCCGGTCGACCGCTACGTCACGCCCGCACAATTCAACGCCTGGGCCGACGAGGCACGCGAAATCGGCTTTCGCGCCGTCGCCTCGGGTCCGTTGGTGAGAAGCTCATTTCGCGCAGGACAGTTGTTCGAGCAAGCAAGGAAATCGATGATCAATGAACGCTGATTGATGATCTGACACTCATCAATCAACCATCATCAATCAACAATCCCAGGGTCGAGTCATGGATGACTCATCGCCGTCGCCGTTGGTGGGCAAGCCGCACCCGGCCGCATGTTATGCGGGGATGGTGCCGCTGCGCGATCCCTTGCCGCTAGAGCTGCACGTGCCCAGCCCGCCCCATCGGCCGGGCGACACGGTCCAACCGGCGCCGTTCGCCGAACAGCCGGGCGACTTGCCGCGGCCCGATACGCTCGCTCCCCACGATTCTTTGCGCCCCCATGCCACGGGCTTGATTCGCGTGCTCGACGACCAGTCCGTCGCGTCCGGCGAGTGGAATCCGCAACTCACCACGCAGCAGCTGCGCCACGGGTTGGAGATGATGCTCCGGGTCCGGCACTTCGACGCCCGAATGATGGCGATGCACCGGCAAGGACGCGTCTCGTTCCACGTCACGAGCCGGGGCGAAGAGGCCTGCGGGGTGGCCTCGGCGATGGCCTACGCCCACCGCGACTTGCTGTTTCCCAGTTATCGCCAACCGGGGTTGTTCCTGGTGCGGGGCATGCCGCTGGTGGCCATCATCTGCCAGAACCTCGGCAACCGCTTCGACCATACGCAGGGCCGGCAGATGCCCGTGCACTACAGCTGGCGGGCCGGAAACGTCGTCTCGATCTCCAGCCCCGTCGGCACGCAGTGGCCGCAGGCGGTCGGCGCGGCGATGGCCTTCGCCTATCGCGGCGAGCGGCACGTGGTCGGCGCCTGGAGCGGCGACGGCACCGCCGCCCAGGGCGATTTCCACCACGCGCTGAACTTCGCCTCGGTCTACCGGCCACCCTGTGTGTTGCACGTTGTCGACAATCAGTGGGCGATCAGCACCCACCGCTCGCTCGCCACAGGCGGCCGCACGTTCGCCCTGCGGGGCGAGGCCTATGGTCTACCGGGACTACGCGTCGACGGCAACGACTTTCTCGCCGTGTACGCCGCCGAAGCCTGGGCCATCGAACGGGCGCGCCGCGGCGGCGGCCCCACACTCGTCGAGCTTCTCACCTATCGCTGCGACGCCCATTCGACCAGCGACGACACCAGCCAATACCGGGCCGATGATGAAGCCGCCTGCTGGCCCGGCGGCGATCCGATCGACCGGCTCAAGCGGAATATGATCGGCATCGGCCAGTGGTCCGACGAGGCCCACGTCCAGCTCAACGCCGCGCTGGAGCAGGAGGCGATGGCAACGTTTGAACACGCCGAGGCCTATGGCTCGCTGGCCAGCCCCAACGAAATCTCGCCGGTCGCCATGTTCGAAGACGTCTACGTCAAAACGCCCGACCACCTCCAGCGACAGTTCGAGGAGCTGCGGGCCGAATCGGCGGAACCGGAGCCGGCGCCCACCACGGTGCCGTTTGCAAAACCACAACACCGAGCCGTCGGATAACACGAACACCAATAAATCCGGCGTAGCCGCCGGCGCGAAAGCCACCTGACACCCGACACCTGACACCTGACACCTAACTCCTCCCCCATGCCCACGATGAATCTCATCCAAGCGATTCGGTCCGGACTCGAAGTGATGCTCGAGCGCGATCCGAACGTCTGCCTGATGGGTGAGGACATCGGCTACTTTGGCGGCGTATTCCGGGCGACCCAAGGCTTGCAGCAGCAGTTCGGAACGCGGCGCGTGTTCGATACGCCGCTCGCCGAAGGGGGCATCATCGCGGCGGCGATCGGCATGGGGCTCAACGGCTTGCGGCCCGTGCCCGAAATCCAGTTTGCCGACTACATGTACCCGGCCTTCGACCAGATCACCAACGAGCTGGCCAAGTTTCGCTATCGCAGCGGGGGCGAGTGGACCGCCCCGCTCACGATCCGCACGCCTTGCGGCGGTGGCATCCGCGGCGGACTCTACCACAGCCAGTCGCCCGAGGCCTACTACACGCACACTGCCGGGCTCACCGTCGTGATGCCATCCAATCCCTACGACGCCAAAGGCCTCTTGATCAGCAGCATTGAATGCGACGACCCCGTGATCTTCTTCGAGCCGAAGCGGCTCTACCGCGGCCCATTCGATGGCGAAGTCGAGCGCGTCCCACCCTGGCGCGAGCAGCCGTCTGCCGAGGTGCCCGAGGACCATTACCGGGTGCCGCTCGGCAAGGCCTCGATCGTGCGGCCCGGCGAAGAAGTCACCATCATCGCCTGGGGCACGATGGTCCACGTCGCCACGGCGGCGATCGAAGAATCCGAGACCGACGCCGAGCTGATCGACCTCCGCACGCTGGTGCCGCTCGATCTCGACACGATCACCGCCAGCGTCCGCAAGACCGGCCACTGCGTCGTGGTGCACGAAGCGCCCCGCACCGGCGGATTCGGTGCCGAAGTCGTCGCGCTGCTGCAGCAACATTGCTTCTACAGCCTGGAGTCGCCGATCGAACGAGTGACTGGTTGGGACACTCCGTTCCCCCACGCCCAGGAGTGGCAATACATGCCCAGCCGCCAACGCATCAAGCAGGCGGTCGAGCGCTCGCTCGCGGCATGACCCCGCAAGGAATCGACCATGCAACCGATCATTTTCAAGCTGCCCGACTTGGGTGAAGGCGTCGTCGAGGCCGAGATCGTCGCCTGGCACGTGCAACCGGGCGAGCAGGTCCACGTCGACCAGCCGCTGGTGGAAGTCATGACCGACAAGGCCACCGTGACGATCCCCAGCGGCATCGACGGCCGGATCATCTCCACGCGTGGCAACATCGGTGAGACGGTCGCGGTCGGCAGCGAGTTGGTGAGCTTCGACGTCGCCCAGCCGGCCGCCGTGGCGGTGGCCGAGGAGCCGGCCAGCCCCGCACGGCCGCGCCCCGTGGTCGTCGCGCAGACCGCGCCGGAGGAATTGATCACGGTGCCGATGGTGCCGCGGGCGGCAGCCGTCGCCGTCGAAGCGGCACCGCTGGCGAGTCCCGCGGTGCGCCGCCGGGCCCGCGAGATGCGGGTCGACCTGGCCAGCGTCGCCGGCTCCGGCCCCAACGGTCGCATTACCCACGGCGACATCGACGTCTTCCTCCGCACCGAGTTCGCCCCCACGCCGGTCGGCCCGCGCCTGCGCCTGGCTCCCACACCACCGAGGTCCATCTCGCCGGGCTGCGCCGCCGCATCGCCGAGAAGATGGTCGTCAGCTCGTCCGAGATTCCTCACTTCACTTACATCGAAGAAGTCGACATCACCGAGCTCGAATCGCTCCGCGAGCACCTCAACAGCCATCGCACCGACGGCCAGCCGAAGCTCACCTACCTGCCTTTCATCATGCTCTCGGTGACCAAGGCCCTGGCCCGCTTCCCACAACTCAACGCCCACTACGAGGACAAGCGCGAGGTGATCACGCGCTACGAGGCGGTCCACCTGGGCATCGCCACGCAGACCGATCGCGGCCTCTGCGTGCCGGTGGTCCGCCATGCCGAGGCGATGGACCTCTGGCAGGCCGCCCGCGAGATGCGCCGCATCACCGAGGCCGCCCGCAATCAGTCGATCTCCCGCAACGACCTGAGCGGCTCAACCTTCACCGTCACCAGCCTCGGTTCGATGGGCGGACTGGCCGCCACGCCGATCATCAACCATCCCGAAGTCGCGATTCTCGGCATCAACAAGGCGATCGACCGGCCGGTCGTTCACAAGGGCCAGATCGCCATCCGCCGGATGGTGAACCTCTCCGGCTCGTTCGACCACCGCGTGGTCGACGGCGCCGACGGCGCAATCTTCATCCAGTGCATCAAAGATTTCCTGGAGCACCCGGCGACGATTTTTATCTAACGGCCTGGGTGCCACTGGCTCTGCCAGTGCAATTCCTTGCCGAAGGCTTGCAGATTTTTGTTGAACTTCGTGTTCCAACAAACTAAGCTGCGATCCATGGGTGCAATTCGCCCTCATCGAAAGCTCGTCAAGCACTACCACGAGCCGGGCGACCTGCACGAATTGACTTTCTCCTGTTTCCACCGACAGCCACCGCTGACCAATGACACGTGGCGGCAGCAATTGGCCCATTGTCTCGACGCGGCCGGAGATGAGTGCGAAATGCAGCTCGCGGCCTTCGCCTTCATGCCCGAGCACGTTCACTTGCTCGTCGTTCCGATGAATTCGGAGCCAGCGATCGATATCTGGCCCGTATCAAGCAACCATTTTCGAATTGGGTCAAGAAGCAGCTCATTAATACGAGGTCGACGTTGCTCGATCGGCTCACCGTCCGAGAACGGCCCGGCAAGACGTGCTTCCGGTTCTGGCAGGAAGGCCCCGGCTACGACCGCAACCTCTCGAGCCCGGCCGTCATTGAAGCCGCCATCGACTACATCCACCTGAACCCGGTCCGACGCGGATTCGTGCAACAAGCGGTCGATTGGACGTGGTCCAGCGCAAGCTGGTACCTGCTCAACCCGCCAAGACAACAACGACCAGGGCACCCCACAATCCACGGCCTGCCGCTAGGTTCGCTCGATTGAAGTGTTGACCTCGATCGCACTGGCATAGCCAGTGGCACCCGGCGCTTGACTCCGCGGTGCCCCTCGCTCCGTAAGTCCTTCGGCAGAGCTTACTTAGCGGCTATTCGCCGGTGGCACCGGACGTCATTCCAGTGCGGCCGTAATCCGTTCGTCGAAGTGTTTTACGTCTCTTGTATCAGCTGGATGTCCAGTCCAGAGAATCCGTCCCTCCGCGTCGAGCAAAAAGGCGGTTGGCACGCCGTTGATGCCGAATGCACGTGCCAATGGGGCCTCAAAACTAAATCGATTGGGATCGCCCTCAATGCCGGTCCAATAGATTGGAATTGAGCTCCAACCGCGCTCGGCAAAATGCTTAATGACATCAGCGGAATTTTCGTCGATGCTGACTGCAATGAGCGCGACCTTGTCCTTCCATTTGGTCCTCTCCTCGGCGGCGACTTCGTTCAGCTCTTTTATCGGCGTCTGACATGGCCCACACCAAGTGGCCCAGAATTCCAGCCAGACTACCTTGCCGCGGAAATCGGCCAGTGAAACGAGCGAACCACTGCTAACTTCCGTAAATTGCACGTTCGGCGCAACATCACCGAGGCCCGGCGGCAAACAAAATTCAGCGCGAGTCTGTGTCTCGCCGGGCTGAAACCCAAAGTATCCCAGCCGCTTGTCGCCGGACATCACATGGTACGCCCCGTACGGCCACCCAATTGGGTCGCGATTGGTAAGATGATCGAATTGTAACTCGCCACTTTCAGGCACGATACCCTGATACATCGGCATGCTGCCATAATTCGGGTCAAGATAGGCCACCAACAGCGGCTTGCCGGCAGCCGGCGATCCGTCCATGCTGAGAATACGAAGCTTGGCTGTTCCGTCGCCGCGAAATGAATCCAGATTTGGTGGCGCGTAGACCACGTCGATTTCTTCGGTTTCTCCCGATTTCAGCTGTGACACGCGGGTGTCGTGGAACATGCCCGGATTCACTTCGGTACTCGCGAGCGGCTTGACATCGGGCTTAGCTGTGGTCTGGATCGACGTCCGATATTCCCCGGGCGCGAGATCGCTAATTGTGGCGTCGAGCTCCGCCGACTCATTCGATTCTGAGGCGACAAACAAATATGCGTTGCTCGACCCAGGAATTCTGCGCAATACCGAAAACCCTACATTATTAAACGGCAACGTCTTGATGTCGTCAGGTACGTCAAAATGAATATGCAGGGCCGCAGGCCGCGGAATTTGGACTGTCAGCACACCGTCTTTCGCGTCGGCCTTCGTGAACGGGCCGGCGTCGAAGAACTGTAGGAATCCTGGTGAATGAATGCCGACGAAAAATGGCGGCGTATCCTCGGCCAGGCGAATCGTAAAGACGCCTGGTTTGACCAACTCGACGAGCATTCCGAAGTCGAGCTCGGGCGCATCCGCTGCATATAGCTTTCTGTTGGAGGGCTGCCGCATCATTTGGAGGCGGTGCTGGATTTTGTCGAAATAGACTTCGGGACGAAAGGACTCGGGCCATGCCGCGCCGACCGGCAACTGCAATCGCAATTCGATGGATTGACCGCGCCTAAGTACGATCGTGTTCTGTTGTGCTATCAGCTTGGCGATTTGCTCGCCCTTAAATCGTTGAACCATTCCGACGTAACCGTCGTGCGCAGAAACACGTCGATTACCTTAACGTCGTCGAATCCGTAGATTGGGGGAAGTACGCCGTCCTTTCCTGGTGCCCAACTCGTGCCGCCATATTCGGCAGTGTTGTACCTGGCCTCGAACTCGGACAGCGGCTTGCCTTGTTCATCCACAACCACAGCACCTACTGCTATTGCGTAGCAGCAAATTTCGATCAGAAAGCCCAGCGCCATTCGTGTTTTGAACAAGAGTGCGCGATGGCTGCTCATGACCTGCTCCTGCGGCTTGAGGAATATGCGGTTCACCGCATTATACCGAGTGTGGATGCGATATGCCTCCAAAGCGAATTGCCGGTGCGCATGCTGTTTGGTAGGTCAAAGCCGGAAGTCTCCCACATCGGCGGTTAGGGCGTTAGAATTGGGTGGATTGGCCTCGGCCGGGAAAGGCGAATTGCCGATGCCGGTCCAGTCGATTGAGAGCCATTTGAAAGGACGCCAGCATGAGTACCGTCGAGCTTAAGACCGATCCGTTTACCGCCCGCGACACGTTCAAGACCGGCAGCGGCACGGCCGGCATCTACCGGCTCTCGAAGCTTGAAGACGCGGGGCTCGGGGACATCGCCGCCCTGCCGTATTCGATCCGCGTGCTCTTGGAGTCGCTGCTGCGGAATTGCGACGGTTACGAAGTCACCGAGGAAGATGTCCAGGCCCTGGCCGGCTGGAACGCGGCCGCCCCGGCGGCGGTCGAGATTCCGTTCAAGCCCGCCCGCGTCGTGCTGCAGGATTTCACGGGCGTGCCCTGCGTGGTTGACCTGGCGGCGATGCGGGCCGCGATGCAGCGGCTCGGCGGCGACCCCAAGAAGATCAACCCGCTAGTGCCGGTCGACCTGGTGATCGACCACTCGGTGCAAGTCGACTACTTCAACTCGGCCGACGCGCTGGACCTGAACATCGACATGGAATTCTCGCGCAACCGCGAGCGGTACGAATTCCTGCGGTGGGGCCAGAAGGCGTTCAACAATTTCCGCGTGGTGCCGCCGGGCACCGGCATCGTCCACCAGGTGAATCTCGAATACCTGGCCAAGGTCGTGTTCCTCGGCAAAGACCACGCCGGCACGGTCGCGTTCCCCGATTCGCTCGTGGGGACCGATAGCCACACGACGATGATCGACGGTCTGGGCGTGGTCGGCTGGGGCGTCGGCGGCATCGAGGCCGAGGGCGTGATGCTGGGTCAGCCGATCTACATGCTGCTGCCCGAAGTGGTCGGCATGGAGCTGACCGGGCAGCTCGGTCCGGGCGCGACGGCGACCGACCTGGTGCTCACGGTGACCGAAATCCTCCGCAAGGAGAAAGTCGTCGGCAAGTTCGTCGAGTTCTTTGGGCCGGGCGTGTCGACGATGGCGCTGGCGGACCGGGCCACGATCGGCAACATGGCCCCCGAATACGGCGCGACGATGGGCTTTTTTCCCGTCGACGAGCAGACATTGAAATACCTCCGCCAGACCGGCCGCACCAAGGACGAAGTCGAGCTCGTCGAGCGGTACACGAAGGAGCAGGGCCTGTTCCGCACCGACGGTGCCGCGATTCCGAAGTTCACCAAAGTGGTGCGGCTCGATCTGTCGACCGTCGAACCGAGCCTCGCCGGCCCGAAGCGCCCGCAGGACCGCGTGCCGCTGTCGAACATGAAGCCGGCCTGGCAGCAGGCGCTCTCGGAGACCTACGGCAAGCGCTGTACGAACAAAGGGACGCCCGAAGGACGCTGGGAGGGCGAGGGCGGCCACAAGAAGGAGTCGCGGGCGGCCGAGCCGGCGGTCGCGCCGCCCGATCCCGGCTTCGACGGCGTCGAGGTCGATTGGAACGGCAAAAAGTTCCCGGTCAAGCACGGCAACGTCGTGATCGCGGCGATCACCAGCTGCACCAACACGAGCAATCCGAGCGTAATGGTTGCGGCGGGCTTGCTCGCCAAGAAGGCCGTGGAGAAGGGGCTCAAGGTGCCGCCGCACGTGAAGACCAGCCTCGCCCCCGGCTCGCGTGTGGTCACCGATTACTTCGACAAGGCCGATCTCACGAAGTACCTCGAAGGCGTCGGCTTCTACACGGTCGGCTACGGCTGCACCACGTGCATTGGCAACAGCGGTCCGCTGCCGGAGCCGATCTCGAAGGCGGTCAAAGCGAACGACCTGGTGGTGGCCGGCGTCCTCTCCGGCAACCGCAACTTCGAAGGCCGCATCAACCCCGACGTGAAGGCAAACTATCTGGCCAGCCCGCCGCTGGTCGTGGCGTACGCCCTGGCCGGCACGACCGACATCGACTTCGACAAGGAGCCAATCGGCGCAGGCAAGAATGGATCACCAGTTTACTTGCGAAATCTGGCCGACGCACGCCGAGGTGCAGGCGGTGGTCGACAAGTGTGTGCTGCCCGAGATGTTCGCCAGCCAGTACGACGACGTCTGGGACAAGAATCCCAAGTGGAATGCGATCAAGACGAGCGAGGGCGAGCTATACGATTGGGAGGAGTCGAGCACGTATATTCAGGAGCCGCCGTTCCTGGTCGATCTCACACCGGAGATCAGCCCGATCGAGCCGATCCACGGGGCCCGCTGCCTGGCGGCGCTGGGCGACTCGGTGACGACCGACCACATCTCGCCGGCCGGCTCGATCGCCAAGGACGGGCCCGCGGGCAAGTACCTCGTTTCGCTCGGCGTCGAGCCGAAGGATTTCAATAGTTACGGCGCTCGTCGCGGCAACGATCGCGTGATGACCCGCGGCACGTTCGCCAACATTCGCATCCGCAACCTGCTCGCCCCTGGCACCGAGGGTGGCGTCACGCGGCATCTGCCGGACGGCACCGTGATGCCGATCTACGATGCCGCGATGAAGTACAAAGCCGAGGGCGTGCCGCTGGTGGTGCTCGCCGGCTCGGAGTACGGCACCGGCTCGAGCCGCGACTGGGCCGCCAAGGGGGCGTTCCTCTTGGGTGTGCGGGCCGTGCTCGCCGCCAGCTTCGAGCGGATCCATCGCAGCAACCTGGTGGGGATGGGCGTGTTGCCGCTGGAGTTCGACTCCGGCACGACCTGGCAATCGCTGGGCCTCACGGGCGAGGAGACGTTCGACGTTTCCGAGCTCAACGAAAGCCTCCAGCCGCGGCAGACGATCACCGTCGTCGCCACCGGCGAGGACGGCAAGAAAAAAGAGTTCCCAATGCTGGTCCGCATCGACACGCCAGTCGAGCTCGACTACTACCGCAACGGCGGCATTTTGCAGACGGTGACGCGGAAGTTATTGAAGAGCTAGTTGAATTCCCGAGGAGTAGCATCATGGGCAGAGAAGCAGCGTCGCATTGTTGGTTTGCATTTTGTCGCTTCTTGCGATCATCCTCGCCGGCCGGGGACCTCTGCGTCGCCAGTTGGAACGTCGAGAATCTCTTCGACACCGAGGACGATCCGAGTGTCGAGCTGGACGAGGAATTCACCCCCCAGTCGCCGAAGAATTGGACTCCGGAGCGGCTCGACATCAAGCTCGAGAACCTCGCCAAAATCATCCGCAAGATGAACGACGGCCGTGGGCCGGACGTGCTGGACTTGAAGAGGTCGAAAACCGCAAGGTGATCGAAATGCTCGTGGCGAAGCTCTTGCCGCTGGGTCGCAATTACAAAATCGTCCATCAGGATTCACCCAGCGATCGCGGCATTGATACGGCACTCATCTACGACGCCAAAGAGCTCAACCTGGACGACTTCAAGTTTCATTTTGTCGACGCCGAGAAGACGCGCGACATTGTCGAAGCCAAACGAAGTGCGTTTGCGCGGGGGACGACGCGGCTGCGCTCTACGTTTTCGTCAACCATTGGCCGTTGTGCGGCAACGACGAGTGGCAGCGAATCATGGCTGCGACCGTCCTACGAAAGCGGCTGGACGAAATCCTGGCGGTCGATCCCAAGGCGGACTTTGTGCTCGTGGGCGACTTTAACGACGAGCCGGATAATGTGTCGATCGCCAAGTTCTTGCGGGTGGCGAAGACGCCCGAGAAGGCGGTCGATGGCACGCTCTACGACACCACCGCCCACCTCGCCGCCGAGGGGAAGGGCACGCTCGTTTATGACGATAGGTGGGAATTGATCGACCACATCATCATTTCGCCCGGCCTGCTGCACGGCAACAGTTTCACCTGGAAGTCGGGCAGCAGCCAGCGGCTCGAATTCCCGGAGCTGTTCTTTCACTTGCGGGCCCGGAGCGATTCCCCGGCCCTCAAAGAGCTACTCGGAAAACAACTTTCACAAGGACGGCTATTCCGACCATCTGGCCGTGTTGTGCATCATCAACGACTAATGTCCCGTGTTCCCGAAAGCGGCTCGCAGAGTAACGGAAGAGGGGCACTTCAGTGGGCATGGCCGTGGGTCGAGTGGCCGATGTTTTTGCGTATCGCGTGTCCGGGTTGCAAAGCGGTGCTACAGGTCGAGCAGCTCGCTGGGAAGCAGGGCAAATGCATCCATTGCGGTCATAAGATCGTCGTGCCGAGCCAAAGCGGGCCGGCGCATTCTACCCCCGTGCGCCGCCGCGCCGGTGCCGTCTCTCACCGAGGCCTCGCCCGAGGCGATGATCCGTGAGCTGCACGAGCGGAGAAAGAGCGCGCTGCTATTGGTTTTGAGCCGTCGGCCTACGGGTCGTACGACCTGGCCGACATGCCGGACTCAAACTCAAGTGCGTCGCCACGGAAGAATCAATCTGGAGCGGTTTGCCAACTGGTCGCCAGCTTCGGCAAGCGTTTACGCTGAAGCGGCCGGCCGGGCGACCCGCGGCGCGGCACCGGGACCAGAGCCGTCGGTCATCGGCAAGCTCGGCGGCGAGCCGAGGTCCCGACGAACCCTATGAGCTCAAGGGGGACTGCGTCGGCACGAAGCTGGACGAGTTCAAACAGAGATACGCTCGCTTACGCCGGACGGCCGGGAAGACTGCCGATCTGCTCCGATACGCCGGGCTACATCGGCAAGGCCGAACTGCACGGCGAGGCCTGGCACCGCGAGGCGAAGATCATTCACGCCCGCGTCAATAATCCGCTCGACGACAATTCGCCGACCGTGGCCGGAGTAAAGACGGACCTCTTGTTATATCAGTTCGTCGACGGCAAACTGTTTCGCATCTCCGTGCTGTTTGCCACCGATTTGTTCCACGTGGTCAGCGAAGCCGTCCTCCAAAATACGGCCCGCCGACCCACGAAACCAAACAGCCCCGCGAGATCGCCTGGGAAAACAACGTCGCACGAATCATGCTCACCCGGGGGACGGTCCACCCGCGGACCGCCTCTTCCTTCACATGACGCAAAAGAGCTCCAGGCTCTCGTCGAGTCGCGGACTCCAAAGGCATCGGAAGACATTTGAATTGGCATCACAGCTGTGTCGCAGACCCGGCAATTTGCCAGCGGTCAGGCTCTCCCGATACCGCTGTCGCACCTCGTGTGGCTCCAGGTTGAAAACCGTGCCCCGTGGTCGGTCCACTGGTGGCCGACCAGGTGAGAATCGCCGTCCCCGCCCGGAGGTTACCGACCGCTTCGACTTCTTCCATACCGCCGCCGGCGACCGCTTCGAACGCGATGGTGACCCCCGCCAGTCCCATCAGTTGGTGGTTTGCCCGATCGCGGGCAAGTATGAGCGTGTCCTGGAATCGCACGACTTCCAGCGCCGCCCGCGCGGCTTGCCAGAGACGTTGGCCGCGGCGCGAAAATCCTCTGCGAGTTTGGGCCGACGCGGGCAAAATCGGCGGTCGCCCGATGCTGGTCATCTGACGGCGCCGCGCCGCCACGTCTCCAAACGTACACCGGAAGCACCGATCAATAACAGCAACGGTACTGCAGCAAGGCACCCCGCGCACCGCGAGCCATTGGCGGCGAGGGAAGCCCCGACGGCCAATGTACCAGTCGGCGGATGGGCCGAAACCGCGGACGCGCGGACGGGGATGCCGGCGCGGTTCGGGACGCCGCAGGCGACGGCAACGTTCGTCAAGCAGCGCGCCGCCCAACTCGCCCCGCACCGCGCATTACGGTAACAGCCATACGGCGGCTGGGCCGGCAATCGAGCCGGACTTCGCT
Source organism: uncultured Planctomycetota bacterium (assembly GCA_963808175.1). Taxonomy (GTDB): domain Bacteria; phylum Planctomycetota; class Planctomycetia; order Pirellulales; family Lacipirellulaceae; genus DASYDU01. The sequence continues at coordinate 86,782 of CAWEEU010000013.1, forward strand.
CGGCGCAAGAAGCCACTCCATCTGGGCGGACCCAGCACCAGGCACGAATGATAGCCGGCCCCGTTGCCATAACCGAAGCATTGGCAGAACGACCCCGGCAAATTGTAATAGCCGGCAGCGAACGCTGAAGTTGCTGCGACCGTCCAGCGGCCAGCGCGACGCACAACAGCGCGGCAAAAATCGATGAAGTGGCGTCACGACATTGGCGCGGTCCTTGACCCGGAATGAAGGGGCATCCTCCTAAGAATCGAGCGGCCCGGGCCAGCGGCAACAGTCGGGTTTCGGCGATCGGCAGGACCGTTACCTCCGCAGACTCCGCGGGCCGGTACGCCGTAGATTCGTTATAGTCGTGCAGCTCGCGGTACTCGCTACGGAAATGGCGAGCGATGTGGTGGTCGACGTCGAAGACGTGGGCCAGCAGGGCCGCCCGAATCCACATCCCGTTGCGAGCCTGGCGGAAGTACATCGCCCGCGGGTCGTTGTCGATCTCCGGTGGAATCTCGCCGAAGTGCTGATCGCGCGGGAACGGGTGTAAGAACGGGGCGTATTTTTTCATCCGGGCGACCAGCTCGGGCGTCAGACGGTACCGCAAAATAGATGTGGCGAACAAGCCGGCGTCGGCGGCACGTTGTGCTCCCTTCTGGATGCGAGGTCCATGTCGAGCGCGTCGAGCTGTCGATCGCAGGCTGGCCGTCGAGATCCTCGTCGAACGACTCGACCTCGTAGATTCGCACGTTGCGGTCGAAGAGCCGCTGCCGCAGTTCGTCGCCCATCCCAGTTCCGATGAGCCGCACAACGAACACCAATCTCACGTCTGCGTAGAGGGCGAGCAGCATCGCCAGCGACCGCACCGTGCGCCCGCGGCCGATGTCGCCGCAGAAGCCATAGGTTTGTGGGCGAGCCCCGCGTCAGACCGGTAAAGCCTTTCCGCTCGCGGAGCTCGTCGAACCGGTTGGCCTCCGACAAATGTCCCGGGCTGTCGAATTGAAATGTTCGCTGCAAAGTGTAAATATCCGAGGCGCCTGCGTCGGATGCTCATCAACGCCCGAGCCGGCATTGACGATCGGCACGCTGCGATTGCCACTCCGCTCCAAGTCGTTCATCAAGTAGGCACACGATTCGGCCAGCCGAGCGATCGGACTCCGCATGATGATCACGTCAAAATAGCTGCTAAACATGCGGAGCGAATCGAACCGCGTTTCGCCCTTGGTTTCACTCGAAGTGGCTGGGTCGCGGACCTCGTTGCAGGTGATGCCGAGGATCTGACAGGCGGCCATGAACGAAAGAAACGTCCTAGTGGAAGGCTGCGTAAAATAGAGCATTGCTCGTTTGTGGGGCAGCAAGATTTTGATGAGAAAGTCCTGCCCCGCGCGGCTCTTCGGAGAGCATTCCGGATCATGTCCGCGACGTCGCCCAGCTCTTCCAAGAGCGGCACTTCAAATTGGCCCGAAAAAATCACGTGCCGCAGCCGATCGGCCCGCTGAAGCTCAGGCACTTTCATGCGGATCGGACGCTGCAAACGCCCTTCGTAGAGCACCGAATCGCGGTCCTCGTCCTGCGTCTTGGGACGTTTCATGGTCGGCGTGGAGGACATGGCAAAACCAGCGACATGGCAAAATCGAGCGACATGGCAGTGCTCGGGGAAAGTCCGGTCACACGGATTGCGCCGCTGGCGCATGTTATCGCACAGAGCAATCGCGCAGTCGTCAAGGGGTGACGGTTAGCCGCAACGCCCGAAGCGATACCGCGACTAATCCGCCACGCGCACCCGCACCTGGAACGACTTGATCATCGCCAGCAAGAGCAGTCCGTTGTATGCCAACGACCAGGCGACGAAGCCAAAGAACAACGGCAAATTGGAATTCGCCACGCTCACAAACAATACCGCCGGTGTCGCCGTTTTCCATGGCGAGTGGCAGGGAAAAGGTCGCCGCAAACGGGCTCAGCACACCCACCTTCTCGACAACCGCTGCAATATCATGCCCCTGGAAGAACGTGCCGGGGCGAAATACCTGGCTGCCAAGGGGCCGACGAACAAAACGATGATGATCGGTACGGCGCAAATCAGGCTCGTGTCCGATTTGTGAAACACCGTCAAGCGAAAAACAGGGCATCATCGCCGTCGTCACGCAGCACAGCGCAACGACGTAAATATATCCGAAGATCGTCGGCAGATGCGACCAAAACCCCAGCGGCGGCATCAGGCAGGCCAAGACCAGCGGCCAAAGCAGGAAGCCAGTCAGCACACTCGACACCCGCAGCCCGGAGAGCAGCTTGCCCCACAGCATCTGCCACGGTGTCACCAGCGTCGTTAGGAGCAGGTCGAGTTTCTGCCGCTGGCGACCCGCTGGTGACGCTGCCGGCCGAGAAGACCGGGCCCACCAGTATGTTGAACAGCAGCACGTAAGCGATGTACCAGGGTGCGAGTACCTGGGGCCGCGAACAGGCAGTACCCCATCACGACCAGTGCCAGCGCCATGCTGATCTGGATCACCAGTCGCAGCATCAGCGTACCCTGGGCGAAGATCTCGCTCCGCATCTCCTTGTCGTAGATCGGGTTCTCGCCGTCTTCGAGGAATGTGGTCCCCGCTGGGAGGGGCAAACAGCGGGTCGGGAAATTCGTCGCCCTTGATATAGAGTCCCACCGCCTCGCGGGCCTCGGTCTCCAAGTCGACGACTTCCTTCCCCTCGCTGCCCAGGTCGGACGGATACAGCAGCCGGCGGCAGGCGTCGTGCCACATGAGTGCTCCCAGCGATAGATAAGCGATGGGCACCACCGTCACGACCAGTAGGAGCCGAATCTCAGCATTGCGACCCAGCTCGTTCCAGGCCAGCACGCTCACGATCGCCAGTGGCAGAATCAACAGATACGAAACCACCAGCGACTCGCTCGTACGGCGAAAGATGCTGCTCGTCCACAGGCTGATCATGCCGAACAGGCCGACCGACAAGATCATGGCAAAATAGGCCGCCATGACTTCGTACGGCGACACGCCCCCGAGCGGCAGGCAAAGCATCACGATCGGCAGCGAGCAGAACATCAAAATCGCCAGGTGGCACAGCGAGGCGAACAGCTTGCCCAGCACGATCGCCCCGGGCCGCAGTGGGCTGGCCAGCAGCATCTCGTAACTGTGACGCTCCTTCTCACCGGTGATCGCCCCGGCGGCAAAGCTCGGCGGCAAAAGCGACACGAGCATGTACTGCCCCAGGAAAAACAGATCGACCAACTGCTTGGCCGACTGCGACCTCGCCATGTCGATCCTGGCTCCTGCGGCCAGGCGAGATACACGATGCCGCCCAACAGCGCGATGTAAAAGAACAGCAGCACAAACGCCCGCGTCATGCGGAGGTTGGTCAAGAGCTCGCGTTGGAGGACGGGGTTTTCTGGGACGTACATGCGGGAGGCGCGAGTTGGGAGTGCGAGGCCAGTCAACTGAAACGGACAATCGGTGCGCGAGGTGGATCGATTTGAACGTATCAGTCCACGCAGCATTTTGCCTACCTCATCGCTGAGCTCGAGCAATTCTTCGACTTCTTCTGTGCTGGCAAATCCTAGGTCGGAAGCTAAGAGAAGTTGTGTTTCGATTTCCGCAACAGAACCCAGCGCGATGCCGCTGAAACGGATCATTTCTGCCTTTGTGTTTGGCGCGTGGCCCTCGGCAATGTTCGAGGGAACAGAAACCCGCAGACCGACGTACCTGGCTGGTAAGTCCAAATCGTTCATCCGCGGGAAACGAAGCAGAAATTCGATATACCTGCTTTACCAGGAGCATGCCGGCTTGCCAGAGTTTTCAACTCCCGATAACCAGCCAACTTGGCATCCTCCAAGTTACTCGCCTACTCGCCTTCTACCTCAGCGCCTCAGTACTTCCGCGGACGGACTTTCCCGAGCACTCGGCTCGGCAGCCCTTGAATTCGCAGGAAGCCTTCCGCGTCGGTCTGGTCGTAGCTGCCGCCGCCTTCCATGCTGGCGACCGCGGCGTCGTAGAGGCTGTTGGGGCTCGTGCGGCCGCGAACCAATACGTTGCCCTTGTAGAGGCCGAGCGTCACTTCGCCGGTGACCGGCTCCTCGACCCTCTTCGAGAACGCCATCAGGGCGTCCATCTTCGGCACGAACCAGAAGCCGTAGTACACCATCTCGGCCACCTCCGGCGCGAGCCGGTCGCGGAAGTGAAGCGTGTCGCGGTCGACCGTGAGTTGCTCGATCGCCAGGTGGGCCGCGTAAGCGCGGTCATGCCGGGCGCTTCGTACACGCCGCGGCTCTTCATGCCGACGAAGCGGTTCTCGACGATGTCAATCCGCCCCACGCCATTGCGGCCGGCGATCTGGTTCATCTCCTCGACCATCGCCAGGGCCGACTTCTTTTGGCCATTGATTGTCACCGGTACGCCATGCTCGAAGCCGACGCGGACCTCTTCCACTTTGTCCGGCGCATCCTGCGGCGAAACGGTCATCCCGAAATCGACGATCGAGATGCCGTCTACCGCCGGGTCTTCCAGCTTGCCCGCCTCGTAGCTGATGTGCAGGCAATTCTCGTCGGAGCTGTACGGCTTGGCGATCGAGGCCTTGACCGGAATCTTTTTGGCCGCGCAGTAGTCGATCATCTCCGTCCGCCCGGGGAACTTGTCGCGATAATTCTTAATCCGCCAGGGTGCGATGATCTTGATGGCCGGCTCCAGCGCTTCGGCGGCTAGCTGGAAACGGCACTGGTCGTTTCCCTTGCCTGTTGCTCCGTGGGCAAACGCCTCGGCCCCCACTTCGCGGGCCACTTGCAAGCAGACTTTTGAAATCAGCGGCCGGGCGATCGAGGTGCCCAGCAGGTAGATGCCTTCGTACTTCGCCTGCCAGGCAAGCACCGGGAATGCGAAGTCGCGGCACAGCTCCTCGCGGGCATCGACGATCCGAGCCGACGCCGCCCCGCAGTCGCGGGCCTTTTTGAGGATCGCGTCGCGGTCCTCACACGGCTGCCCGAGGTCGACGTACACGGCATGCACCGCGTATCCCTCGTCCTGCAACCAACCCAGGATCACTGAAGTATCAAGTCCGCCCGAATAAGCAAGTACGCAGGAAGGCATAGAATTGTGGATTGAGGATGCGGGGTGCAGGATGTGGGGAGCCGAATTGGCATCGTCTTGGCGTCGTCGGCCACGACGAATCTTCCGGACACGTCCCACCCATTGTGGTTCACCTGCGGATGACCGACAAGCCGCCGCGTCCATCGAGGGACGGACCGCTTCAGTGGCCGGTTTGAGCAGCCGCTGGCTCACCCACTCAACGAATCTCCTCGATTTCGAGTCGCACCTCGCCGATCAGTCCGCCAGGTAGTTGCACGTCTGCGTCGCCCACCACGCTCCTTCCCTCAGCGAGCGGCGGATGCTCGACGAAAATCTCCAGCGTGTTCGTGGGGCTCAGTCGATGGGTGACGTCGAATCGCTGCGCGGCGCCGCCGGCCGACACCGTCCCCAGCGTGTCCTCAACCAGCACAACACGGGCCTCCGATCGCTGCGGCTCGACCACGAGCCAGACCCGCTCATCGACCTGCAGTCCCGGTGGGGAATGAAACGTCCGCAAGTAACGGACCCGCCCCAAGAAATCTCCGCCAAAGGCCGCGCTCCAGTCGGCCGGCACGTGCATCTTCGTCGCCGCCGGCAAGTCGTCCTCCTGTCGATCGAAACCGCCATCGTCCCGCCGCACGTACCGAAACACCGGCTCGAGCTGCCACGGACCACGAAGGCGGATGGTGTGCATGGGGAGGGTCGATGGTTGAGAGTTGAGTGTGGAGAGTTCAAAGCAGACAATCAAGTGCCTCAACTCTAAACACTCAACCCTCAACTCTCAACCTTCTGTCACTCCGGCACAAAGCTCTGGTTGACGCTCACCTGCCGCATCTGCCGGCTGTCGCGCTCGTAGAGCCGCAGCAGCACCTGCACGCCGCGGAGCGGCTTGTCGTACGGCGGCACCGTCTCCCGCTCGCCGACGTCGTCGGGGCCAAGACGGGTGTCACTGACAACTCTGGGAGGACGTCGACGTGTCGAGATAGTTGCCTGGATCGTCGAGACCATTGGTGCCTTCATCGATCAGCGGATTCCCGCTGGCATCAGTGTCATTGTCTTCGTTGAGCCCATTGTTCTCGTAATGAAACGACCAGGTATCAAACACCGAATATCCGGGCGCGAGTTGATTGCCAAACACGTCGCTTAATGCTCGTGCATCAAAGAACCACGGGACGGTAGCCGTGGAAAAGGCGGTTGCGAATTTTGGCACGGGAAAGGCACGATTTGCCGGTGGCAGTCGGTCATCATACCCGTACCCGAGATCCACATAAGCGCCCTGCCCAACGAACGGAAACGTCGGAGATGACGCCCCGTTGTTGTTGCCGATCGTTGCTGACGCCTCCCGACATGTTATCGCCGTGCGTATATGCTGTCGTCCACGCCGGATCCGTCGGTTCCAGCACCGTATCCGTTTCGCGATGCGCAAACAGCGGCGCCCCGGGATCGTAAACCCGTAGATCAAACCCCAGCGCGTCGGTCAGCATCACGTCCTCGCCCCGCCGCTCGCCCGACAAAGGCACGGGCCCGTGAATCACACGAACGATTTCGCCTTCGTCATTGAGCATCGCTCGGGCCGTCGCTTGATAGCGAATATTAGTCGTCGAAGTATAGGAACGGCGGAGCCGGGTAACCCGCCCCGGCCGTCGTTCACCTGGTAGAACACGACTCCGCCATTTTCACGCTTGGCGTCGTACCGTCGGCGTCGCTGGCGGGCGCTATTAGCACTGGATCGTTCACAATTGAGACGTTGCCGCCAGGATGATCCTGTGCCAACAGACCCCATGGGAAAGGGATAAACGCGAGAAAATCCGGCCGGCGAGGCAAAACTGTCGTATCCATAGCCGAAATGCTCGTACCGGTTCTCGCGCTTCGTCAGGTCGCCCAGCGTGTTGGCAACGATCTTCCAGCGGCCTTTGTCGTCAAGCCTAGGAGCGGGTCCAATTCCAGCCGCACCGAGATATCGTATCGTTCTTGAAAAGCGATGAGCGAGGCGATCGCCTCGGCGACATCGGCTCGCGCGACGTTGTCTTTCAGCATCCGCACCAGTCCCGGTTGTGCCGTGAATGTCGCGCTATCGTCTGGAATTCGAAACGTGTCCGTGGTCGCACCCGACATCGGATCCGTATATCGATAGGGATTGATCCAAGGAGCGATCAACAGCGTACGGCGATAAATCGTCCTCATGCCTGGATCACCGAAGAATCCGTTCGCGTTGGCGTCTTCTTCCGGATTTTCGATCGCATACCAGACCACTTCCGCGAGCGGCGACGTGATCGTGGTCGGCTCCCAAACGCCATCGAATTTGCATTATGTCACGTTTGGCCGGACTGCCGTGTTGGTCCCGTCGTTCTTCGGCACCCGGCCGACGAACGGCTCGTGTTCATTGCGGACGGTGAGCATCAGGATGTCGTCGAAGTCGCCCAGGCCGCCGCCGTCGGTGGCCATCGCGTTGGATTCGGATCTTCGTGAATGGCACGTTGCTCGCCGGAATAATCGACGTTTTGTGGTCGATCTCGGGATTGTAGTGGGTTGCGTTGGGTCGGACTGCGTTGTGCCATCGACGAGCACGCTCGCCTGCCCTTCCCGCTGCGGGCCTTCGATGATCTCGATGTAGCCCTGGTTTTCGTCCGGCCGCTGCCAGACCAGTCCGTTGCAGGTGGCACCTTGCAGGTCCTGTTGGAGCATGTTGCGGGCGTGCCGCAGTTGGCCGCTCATCTCGACCACCGCCCGGCGATTGCGGACGCTGTTGGTGATGTTGGCAAAGAGCGTCACGACCGCCCCGATCATCACCAGCGTGATCGCCATGGCGATCAGCATCTCGATGAGTGTGAAGCCGTGGCGCCCGGGTGACGAGTTGTACAAGCTCCGCAGCCCCCGGCTCTGCCGGGGGTTTCTTCCCATCGCAATCTCTATCGAGGACATAGAAGAGGCTTCCGTTCTGTTCCGCGGTCGGCGAGCCTTGCCAGCCGCCGCCACTTCCATTATTGCCGCCCAGGGGCCCTTTGTGTCAAGAAAAGCGGAAGTTTCGCGTCGTTTGCCATATCAAGGGCCACGACGAATTCCTAGAAACCGGCATCCACGCGGTTCGATTCGGCGTGGCCGCCGACGCGAACGGTCTCCGCCTTAGGGGCCATTTTCCAGCGCCGATGCTTGCGCTTCCACGCGCGCGGCCACCAGCGATGCCGCGATCGACGTCCCCAGCAAACACAGGATTACCAACAGCGACACGAGCGGATTGATTTGCACCACGTCGTGCGCAAGCATCTTCACGCCGATGAACACCAGGATCGCGCTGAGCCCGTAGTGCAAATAGCGGAACAGCCCCATCACGCCGGCCAGCAGGAAATACAGCGCCCGCAGCCCCATGATCGCGAACACGTTCGAGGTGAACACGATGAACGCATCCTTCGTGACGCCGAAGATCGCCGGCACGCTATCGATCGCAAATACCACGTCCGTGCTCTCGATCACCAGCAGCACCAGAAACAGCGACGTCACGAATAGCTTGCCGTCCTGCCGGACAAAGAACTTGTCGCCATGCGAACCCTGGGCCACGCGGAGGTATTTGCGGGCGAACCGCAACACCAGGTTTTGGTCGGGGTGGGTCTCGCTGCCATGCGGACCGCGCGAGCTTGTATCCGGTATAAACCAGAAACGCACCAAAGATGTACATCACCCAATCCCATTTTTCGAGCAGCTTGCCCGCCACCAGGATGAACGTGAGTCGCATCAAAATCGCGCCGAGGATTCCCCAAAAGAGCACGCGATATTGATACTTCAGCGGCACCCCGAAAAACGAGAAGATCACCACGAACACGAACACGTTGTCCATCGACAACGACCATTCGATCAGGTAGCCGGTGAGAAACAGCACCGCGTGGTGCCAATCGCCCAGCCACCAGACCAGTCCGTTGAATGCCAGCGCCAGCGTGCACCAGAACACGGTCCAGAGGGCCGACTCGCGGAGGCTCGGCTCGTGGGCATGTCGGTGGAAAACGAACATGTCCAAGAGCAGCAGGGCCGCCGTGCCGGCGCAGAAGCCGACCCACAACCACGGGTGAACCACCAAAGCGGGAGCGGCCGCGGTGCTGGCAGCGCTGACAGCAAACAGAAACACGACCGGCTCCTCGGAAAAGTTTCGCCAATTTACGCCGTTTCACCGCCACGCGACGCGCAATCATAAGGCTCGGCCGCCCGGCCAGCAACTACGCGACCGTTTTCCCGCTGGCCAGAGTGTCACGTCGACCCAGCGCAGTTGGCCGCGATCGGTGCGTTGCCAGCGGCGACGCCGAGCCGATAGAGATAAATGGGCACTGCGCGCGAATGGTGATCCCTCGCGACGGGCGACGCCGTATCAAGGAGGATAACGGATCATGGGCCGCTGGATCGGACCTGGCCAGGGCTGGACCATCGCTCTCTCTGCGGTGCTGCTGTTCGCGGCGCCGGCGCAGGCGAGCGATCCGCAAGCGGCGGAGCGATTTCGCGCCGCGGCGGCGCTGCAAGCACGCGCGCTATTCGACCTGGCCGCCGCCGAATATGCGGCGATCGAGCACGAGTTCGCCGCCGATCCACTCGCCGACCGCGCAGCGCTCCAACGCGGAATCTGCCTGTTCCAGCTCAATCAATTTGCCGCGGCGGCCGATGAATTGGCGCCCCTCACGGCGCGCGACTGCGCGTTGAATCCCGCGGAAGGGGAACAACTACTGGCATACTACGGATTGGCCGAATACAACCTCAGCCGCGCCGCCCCGCCCGCCGAGCGTGACCAGTTTCTCGACGCCGCGATCGACTCGCTGGGGCAACAGCTGGAGCGGTTCCCCGCCGGCCAGCTCGCCCCGCGAACCGCGTTCTACCAGGCCGAAGCACTCTACGCCCGCCGCCGACTCGACGACGCGGTCGCCGCCTATCGACGCCTGCTGACGGCTTACCCGCAACACCCGCAGCGAGCCGACGCCCTATTCGCCCTGGGCGTCGCCGAGCAGGAGCGCGGCGACTTTGCTGACGCGGTCGAGACATTCACACTTTTCGAGAAGGATTTTCCGCAGCATGCCGACGCTCCCGACGCCCGCGCACGGCACGCCGACGCACTGTTGTCGCTCACCGACTCGCAGCTCGTGAGCGGAAAACCGCTCGAGGCCCGCCGCACGGCCGAGCGGTTGCTCGCCGAATTTCCGGAGAGTGCGCTCGTGCCGCCTGCGCTCGCGCTGAAGGCCCAAGTCGAGTTGGGCCAATCGGAACTCGCCGCGGCCGAGGCCTCGCTCGACGAGTGCGTGCGGCGGTCGACGCATGCCGGCGTCACGATCGACGCCCGGCTCCTCCGCGCCCGCGTGCGCGATGAGCGCGGCGATTTCCCCGGCAGCCTCGCCGATGCACGCGACGTGCTCGCCCAGGATCCGAATCGCACCGAAGCGCTGCACTTGCGTGGCTTGTGCGAGGCGCGGCTGGGCAAACCGCAAGCCGCGGCCAAGACCCTAGCCCTCGTCGCAGCCGCCGGCACGAACTATCGCGCGGCGGACCGGGGCTCTACGATCTCGCTTGGGCTCACGAAGAGGCCCATGAATCGGGAATGGCGATCGCCATTTATGCCCAGCTCATCGACCGGTACCCGGCAAGCCCGCTGGCTGCGGAATGTGCTTTCCGCATCGGCACGGCGAATTACGCGGCCGGCAATTTCGCCGCCGCAGTCGAGCGATTCGCCGCGGCGCAGCGCTCCGCGACCGACCCGGAACTCCGCGAAAAGGCGGCCCATAAACTCGCCTGGTGCAAGTTCGAGCTGAAAGACTTCGCGGCGGCCCAAGCCAGCTTCGATTCTCAAGTCTCCGATCAACCGCACGGCTCGCTCGCGGCGGACGGGGCTGCGATGGCCGCCGAATGCTCCTTCCAACAAAATCAATTTGCCGACGCGCTCGCACGATTCACCAAGGCGCTCGATGACGTCTCGCTCTCGAAGTCGTTGCGGGCAATGGCGCTGGTACACGCCAACGAGTCGGCCGCCAACGTCCACCAGTGGCAACGCAGCCTGGACCTGGCCGACCGGACGATTGCAGAATTCCCGTCCCGCGACTGGGCCGACGCGGCGCACTACAACCGTGGCCGCGCGCTGTATGAGCTGGGCCGCCTGGACGAAGCCGAACGCGAGCTCTCGGCCGTCGCCGCCAGAGAGCCGGGGTTGACCAGCGTGAAGGCCGAATTTACGCTCGGCGAGATTCACGTCGCTCGCCACGAATCGGACGAGGCGGTCCGCGTGTTTTTCAAAATCGCTTATGGCTCCGGCGGCACGGCGGCTCCGCCGGCGTTCCATCCCTGGCAAGCGGAAGCGATTTACGCGGCCGCGCGGGTGCTGGAGGATTCCGGACGGCAGGATGCGGCCCGCAAGCTGTACCAGGAAGTCGTCGACGATTATCCCACCAGCGTGCGGACGGCCGCGGCGCGGGAGTCGCTCGACCGCATCTTGCGGCGATAGAGATCGAGAGAAAGGTAACGCGGTTTGATGACGCGGCGGCGCCAAGAGAACGACGAACCGATTCCGCCGCCCGGCCTCGCGCCGCGCGGCTACCGGCCTTCACCGCGGTTTGCCCTGCAGATCAGTCTCGGGGTGCACGCGCTGATCGTCCTGGTGCTGTTCCGGATGGTTTCGGAGTACGCCGCGGAGCCCGAGTTGCCGCTCCACATCGTGACCCGCGGCTCGGCACCGCGGACGGAATCGACGCCTAGTTTTGTCGCCATTCCCTTGGCGACCGTGGACGCGCCGAAGGTGACGAGCCGACCGGCAGCCCGCGCCGATTCGTTGCCCCGTCAATCGACGACATTTCTCCAGAGCATCGTGACGCCGATTCGTGCGGCCACTCCAGGCACCCACCGAGCAGCGCCTCCGGCCAAGTTGCCGCTGACGAACGTCGCGCTGCCGGACGAAGTGGTCCTCCCGCTCGCAGTCGATGAAGTCACGCTCCGCGTCGACGATGCGGAGATCTCGCTCGCGCGGACCGACACCTGGCGAGACCTTCCGCTTCGCATCGCCTCGCGGCCGATCTACGGTCCTCGGGCGCAGCGCCCGCTGGGCCTGGCGGTGCTCCCGGCCAGCCGCGATGAGTCGAAAACGCGGCAGCCGGCTGCCGCCTTCGCCCATCGCCGCGCAGGCGTGCGGATCCCCATCGAGAACCGTTCCGCGATCGACCGCGGCCTCGAATTCCTCGCCCGCACCCAGCTTGACGACGGCCGCTGGCAATTCCGCAATCTGCGTGTCGCGCCGATGCCAGCGCCGAACCGCCCTGCCCCCGCGCCGACGCCGCCGCGACCGGGTTGGCTCTGCTCGCGTTTCTCGGGGCGGGTCACGATCACTTCAACGGCCGCTATCGCTTCGTCGTCGAGGACGGGTTGCGATTCCTGATACGCGCAGCGGGACCGTGGCGAGTTCTTTCCCGAAGATGGGCTGGCGACCGGACAGCTGACTCGGTTTTATAGCCACGGCATCGCGACCTTGGCGCTCGGCGAAGCGTTTGGCATGACGGGCGACCACCAGCTGCGACAGCCGGCGCAGCGAGCGCTCGATTACCTGGCAGGAGCGCACCATACGGAACCGGGCGGCTGGCGGTTTCTCCCGGGAATCGATGTCGACGCCGCGACCATTGGCTGGCAACTCGCGACGCTGCAGAGCGGGCAGCTGGCTGGACTCCACGTTTCCCCGGAAACCCTTACGCACATCCGCCGTTTCCTGGCCAGAAGCCGCGAGCAAGCGACCGCGCCGCCGAGTCCTGTCACGACCGCGGTCGGCCTGGCCGTGGAACTCCACCTGGGCGAAGCGCCGGGCCGCGATCGGGTTCGTCCCGCCGCCGAACGATTGCTGGCGCACCCACCGGAAGTCGGCGATTCGTCCGCCGGCGACGAGGGCGGCGAGACGGCCGACGCCGATCATTCGCAGCGCGACACCTACTACTGGTACTACGGCTCCGAGGCGATGTTCTACCTGGGTGGGGACGATTGGCTGGCGTGGTCGCGGCGGCTGTATCCGCAGTTGATCGAGTCACAAATCTCCGACGGGCGATTTGCCGGCAGTTGGGAACCGAACGGGCCGTCGGGCGGCACCGCAAGCACTGCGGGCGGCCGGCTCTACGTGACAGCGATGAATCTGCTGTCGCTGGAGATTCAAAACCGGCACTTGCCGCCAATTGGGACGCCCTTGCCGCGACTTGCCGAGCGGCCGCGGGATTGACCGTCAGGCGGCGAAACGTCGACCAGCCCGCGACCCGCCTGTTTCATCCATCCAGCGGAATCGCCGTCCCGTGATTTCCACGAGCAACTCGTCGTGCGGCAGGTAATGCTCGCGCATCTCCGCCACGAGGGCCGGATCGACCATGTCGCGATAGTAGCCACGGTTGTGGATCTTCTTGGCCGAGACGTCGTGACGCTCCAAGCCGAGAAAATCGAATGCCTGCTGGCAAACTCGATTCGTGTTGTCGAATAGGTCGGTGCTGTCGATGACGAGCACGCGCTCGCGCGGAAACTGCTCGAACACGACCTCCAGCTGCAGTGCGTAATAGCCTCGGTACACATAGTCCAGCAGTGGCACGGCACCAGGTCTCAGCGCTGCGCCGCGTTCCGGCAGGTACTCGCGCCGCTTGAGGGCGTCGCGCACGACCTCGGCGAACGTGCGCGACTCCAGCCGCCGCGACTTGTAGTGCTGATAATGCGAAAAGGCCCGAGCCACCGGATCGCGCAAGAGCACGATCACTTTCACGTCCGGCAACGCGTCGCTCATTTTCCGCAGCGCGTCGGGCGTCGGCAAGTACGACGGCGTTGCCTCCAGGCAAAGCCCACCCGCGCGGGCGACCGTGCTCGCCAGCGGGAACTGCGACCGGTACCAGCCGAGCGGTCGGTCGCCGTGCTTGGTGAAGTAGTGCAACTCCTTGGTTGCCCCGCTGAAGCAGCGTGGGTGCCGCGTGAGACCGGCGTAGAGTTGCGTCGTGCCGGCCTTTTGCGCGCCGATGATCACCACCGCGGGAAGCTGGCGATATTGCTGCGTGGCCAGCCGCCACGCGTTGGGTACGAACCGCTTGGTCTTGCGAAACGCCCGTCTGAGTGGGCGCAGGGCGGGATGACGTCGCCACGCGGCTTCCACCTCGCGCCAGACACTGTAATCTCGCTGCTGGGCGTCGCTTCGCACCTCGAAATTTCCCCCCACTCACTCGTCAGGTGCCGAACTCCGGCCGCCGCATGCCGAGCTGATTCTGCAGCCGCTGCACGATCGCGCTGTGCATCTGGCTGACGCGGCTTTCCGAGAGATCGAGCGTGGCGCCGATCTCCTTCATCGTCAGTTCTTCGTAGTAGTAAAGAATGATGATCAGCCGCTCGTTGCGGTTGAGCCCCTTCGTCACCAACCGCATCAGGTCGGATTTCTGAATTCGCTTGGTGGGGTCTTCCCCCTTTTTGTCCTCGAGGATGTCGATCTCGCGGACATCCTTGTAGCTGTCCGTCTCGTACCATTTCTTGTTGAGGCTGATGCAGTTGACCGCGTTGGCGTCAGTGATCATCTTTTCGAGCTCGGGAATGCTCAAGCCCATCTGTTCCGCCAGCTCGTTTTCGTTGGGCGTGCGGCCGAGCCGCGCTTCGAGGGCCTTAATCGCCTCGTTGAGTCGGCTGGCCTTGCTCCGCACGAGCCGCGGGACCCAGTCCATCGTTCGCAGCTCATCGAGCATCGCCCCGCGAATTCGCGGCACGCAATACGTCTCAAACTTGACGCCCCGCGACATGTCGAAGGCGTTGATCGCGTCCATCAGGCCAAAGACACCGGCCGAAATCAAATCGTCAAGATCGACGCCCTCCGGCAGCCGCGACCAAATCCGCTCGCCGTTGTACTTCACCAGCGGCAGATACTGCTCTACCAACCGGTTGCGCAGATATTGGTTGTCCTGGTCGGCTTTGAACTGCGTCCAAATCTCGGCCATCTCTTCCGGTGAGGCCGATTTACGAGCAGCAATGTGGGACGCGATAACAGTGGCCATGCAATCCTCCGTGATTTGCCGCCGGGTCGCCGCGGCGACCCAGGTCGAGATCCCTCTCGACTTCCGGTGCTATCTAAAACTGATTGGTCGATTCGGCGAATGCTTGTCTCGTGGGTGACGATTCCGCCTCGGAATTACGTCGCGGTACCCTTGGTGGCACCGCTCGCGGGCGTTGCCAACTGCCGCTCGATCTTCTGACGGACCGATTCGTCGACGGTCGCTTGAGCGATTTGCCCGAGCACCGAGCCCACGATCGCATAGATCGCCAGGGCGGCGATCGCCAGCGTGAGGGTGCCTTCGAGACCGGCTGAGTTCTTGATCCCACGGCAGATCATCACCACCATGGCCAAGGGTCCCAGGATGCCGGCGTAGATGCGTCCCATCGCGATTCCGAGATTGGCCGTCAAAGTTCGTGCAGTTTTGCCAGCTTGACAAGACGCGGCGCGGCGCCGCTATGTCGCCGAATATCGACGCGGAGTACGGCCAAAGTTGAGTGGATTTGATCAACATCTGGAAAACCCGTAACTCTCTCGTTGAGCCCGCCTCAGCAGCGACTGCACGTCGGCGGCGAAGCGGCCAAGTTGGTGCACACTGCGGGCAAAGGTTGAAGCTGGCAGCTCCCATGCCAGCGGCGGCGCATGGCCGGCAGCAAGCTCGCCAACGTGCCGCGGCAACCACGGAGCCCGCCCCAGCGAGCGTCTCAGGAACCGCCGGCACGAGGCCGCCAACCGGCTCTGCACGTCGATCGCCGTCGCCGCACTCTGGCAGGCGTTGACGAGCACGCGAACGTCGACGTGATCGTCGCCGTCGCCGCCGCCCGATATGACGCGCTTGATCGTTGCATAGGTGTCCATCACCGCCACGTCGTCGGGCGTCGTTACCAACAGGACTAAGCCGGCCTCCTGCCAAAGCGGGCGCGTCCAATGGTTGGCGCCGCTTCCGCTATCAATCACCAGCGCATCGGCAAGTCCCGCGAGCGATTGCAGCTGCTCGATGAGCCGATCCAGCGATTTCCGGGAGCGATCCGGTGCCCACTCTGCTGCCCAGTGTCCGGCAATGAGCGAGATACCCGCCGGCCCCTCGACGAGCGCGTCGGCGGCGGTGATTGCCCCGGATAGCACGTCTTCGAGCGACGTGCCGCGTTCGACGGTGACGCTCAAGAGCTGCGCCGTATCGGCGTTCGGAGCCGCGTCCACGAGCACCGTGCGGCGGCCTTGCTCGGCCAGTGCGCCGGCCAGGTTGATCGCCGCGGTCGTCGCCCCGACGCCTCCCTTTCCACCAGTCACGACAATCGTCGGCGGCAGCATGCGATCGGCCGACGCGCGGGCGCCGCGTCGATCACGAGTTTTCGTAATTTGTCCGCTTGATCGGGCATGCGTGCCAAGAAGCATCGTTACTTGTTCAATGACGCCCCGTAGTTTTCGCCGTACAGCCACGGACTCTGCCGGGGGTTACTTATCGTTCAATTCCCAGCATCAAATACGCCAGCTGTCGTCGGTCGGCCACCTGGATGTCGTCCGGCACATTCTGCCCGTCGGTGAGATAGCTCACCGGCAACCGGCACTGCTCGCGCCAGCGCCACCAGGTGACCGAGGCTGGTCGCTTCGTCGAGCTTGGTGAGCAAGAGGGCCGTCGTGCCGACTTCGGCAAACTTTTCGGCGGTGGCCGTGAGGCTTCGCGTGCCGGCGGTCGCACTGAGCACCAACAGCACGTCATCCGCCTCGGCTTCGGCCAGCAGCGACCGCAACTCTTGAATCTTGATCTCGTCGCGCGGGCTCCGGCCCGCCGTGTCCATCAACACCAGGTCGAGGTTCCGCATCCGGGCCACCGCCTCGCGCATCTCCCGCGGCGTCGAGACCACTTCCATCGGCAGGTCGATGATGTCGGCGTAGGTTCGCAGCTGCTCGACCGCCGCCACGCGATAGGTGTCGACCGTGATCAGGCCGACGCGCTTCTTTTCCCGTAGTCGGTAATTGGCCGCCAACTTGGCGATCGTCGTCGTCTTGCCGACGCCGGTCGGGCCCACCAGCGCCACCAGCCGGCACTTGTCGTTCGACGTGGTGATCGGACCGGTGACCGTCAGCTCCTCCTCCAACAGCTGCGCGACACGTGCTTTGACCAGCAACGCGTCCTCCACGTGCAACCCGCTGTCGTTGCGAATGCGGTCCACGAGGTCGCGGGCGATCGCTTCGTCGACCTCCGCTTCGATCATGTCGGTAAACACGCGAAACAGCGTTTCCGGCAAGTCATGCCGCGGCGCGAGCGCCGGCTGGCTGCAGAGCTTGTCGATCATCTCCTGCAGCCGGTCGAGCTGCCCGGCCACCTGAGGATGCAGCACGGGGTTTGGAGCGGGGTGGGTGAAGTGAGAGTTCGACGAGTTTGTTCGAGCGAGTTCGGCAGTCCCGACTCCCCGCTCCCTGCCCCCTGCCCCCTGTTCCTGCATCCGCACCGGGAGTCGGCTCGGCACATTCACATTCGACGACGCGGCGACCTCGTACTTCCGCCCAAACAACATGCGCCGCAGCAGAGAGCTATTGAGCTCCCGCGTATGGAGCACGGCCGCGTCCGGCCCCAGCTCGCGGCGTACGAGTCCCAGCGCTTCCTGCATCGTTTTGGCACGATAAGTTTTGATGTCCATGGCAGATTAGGTGTTAGGTGTCGGGTGTCAGGTGTTAGTTGGAAGAGCGTGAAATAGATCTGTAAAGTGCGCCTTAGCATTTTTTGAATCTCAATCGTTTCGGCGACGTGGGCGTTAGCTGTCTTCCGTGTCACCAATTTGGAGTCACGCAGTTTGTACAGCCAGTTTTCCGTTTCGTTCGCCTCGCCAAGCGCGATATCAAGGCAGTTGAGGCATTTTGCTTTGCTGCGGTTGAAGCCCTCCGCAATGTTGGCACCCACGCTACCCAGGGAGCGGATACTTTGGTCCGTCAAGATTACAGCGAGGCGTGTATCGGGAAGAGACTCTAGATCGATCAGCAGACGCAAGAAGAGCGCATGTGCCTTGCGCCAGACCTCAAGGTCGGTAAAGCGCTGTACCTTGTTTCGTTTTTGTCCCGCCATGCCGGCTACTCCGCATTCCACGCGATTTGGGCTTTGGTTCCGCGCCTTCCCACTGACACCTGACACCTATCCCCCATCACCTATGATTCCCACCGTCACAATCTTCGTATCCCGCGTGATTTCGTTGAAACTCAGCACGACCAGCTGTGGCAGATGATTCTCTGTCACTCGTTTCATCGCCGCGCGGATTTGCGGGCTCACGAGCACGATCGGCGTGTGGCCCGCCGTCGTGAGCTTTTCCAGCTCAGTCACCGTTGCCCGCGCGATCGATTCCACCGCTTGCGGCGAGAGCCGGATGAACATGCCCCGCTCCGTGTGCTCGTAGCCGGCCCGAATCCGGTCTTCGAGCGCGGGATCGAGCGCCACGACGAACAGCTCCTGGTTTGCGTTGCGATACCGAGTGCAAATCTGCCGCGCAAGCCGGTGCCGCACGTACTCCGTGAGCAGGATCGGGTCCTTCGAGCGCGGCGCATGGTCGCCGAGCGTTTCGAGAATCAACCCCAACTGCCGCACGGACACCTGCTCGCGCAACAGCATCTGCAGGATGCCTTGCACTTCGGCGACCGACATCACGCTCGGGATCAGCCCGTCGACCACCGCCGGCGACGTCTTCTTCAATTCGTCAACGAGGTGCTTCGTCGCGTCGCGGGTCAGAATCTCGTCCGCGTGGCGGCGACAGACTTCGGTGAGATGCGTCGCCAGCACCGCGCCCGGCTCGGCCACCGTGTAGCCATACATCTCGGCCTGCGATGCCAGCGCCGGGTCGATCCACTTGGCGTCGGTGCCGAACGCCGGGTCTTTGGTCTGGATGCCATCGATCTGTCCGGTCGTCACGCCCGAGTCGATCGCCAGCATCCGGCCGGGCTCGACTTCGCCCTGGGCAACCGGCATGTCGGTGATCTTGATACGGTACTGTTGCGCGTCGAGCCGCATGTTGTCGCGGATGCGAACCTTCGGCAGCAGGATGCCAATGTCGCCCGCCACGTTCTGCCGCACCCGCTGCACGCGGTCCAACAGGTCGCCGCCCCGGTTCGGATCGGCCAGCCGGATCAGGCCGACGCCCAGCTCCAGCTCCATCGGGTCGACGGTGAGATAGTCCTCGACGCGCTCTTCCTTCGGCTTGGTTTCTTTTTCCGCCGCTTGGCGTTTCTCTGCCTCGCTGGTCTGGGTTTCGCGGCGGTTGAGCATCGTGGCGATGCCGACGCAAGCGCCGCCGATCACCAAGAGCGGAATCCGCGGCAGGCTCGTAAACATCAAGATCGCCAGGAAGCCGCCGGTCACCGCCAGCGCCTGCGACCGCGAGAACACCTGCCGCAGGAACTCGTGCGGCAGATTCACGCTCTGCGTGCTCCGCGTGACGAGCAGGCCAGCCGCCAACGAAATCAAGAACGCCGGCACCTGGCTCACCAGGCCGTCGCCAATCGTGAGCCGCGTGTAGAGGTGGGCCGCGTCACCAAAGCTCATGCCAAATTGGGCGACGCCGATGACGAGACCACCCACGACGTTGATCACGGTGATGAGAATGCCGGCGATCGCGTCGCCGCGGACGAACTTGCTGGCACCGTCCATCGCGCCATAAAAATCGGCCTGCCGCGTGATGTCGGCCCGCCGCGTCTGGGCCTCCCGTTCGTCGATGATCCCGGCGTTCAGATCCGCGTCGATCGCCATCTGCTTGCCGGGCATGCCGTCCAAGGCGAATCGGGCGGCGACTTCGCTGATCCGCGTGGCACCCTTGGTGATCACCACGAACTGGATCACGATGATGATCACGAAGATGATCGTGCCGACGACGATCTGCCCGCCACCGGCCACAAAATCGGCGAATGACAGGATCACGTGCCCGGCGGCGTCTGCCCCCTGGGTGCCGGCGTTGCTGAGGATCAGCCGCGTGGTGGCCACGTTCAAGACCAGCCGCGCCAGCGTCGTCGCCAGGAGCATCGTGGGAAACACGCTGAACTCCAGCGGCGTCCGCACATAGATCGTCGTCAAGAGGATGATCACCGCAACCGCGATGTTCGCTGACAAGAGCACGTCCATCAGCGCAGCCGGTAGCGGCACCAAAATCACCAGCACGCTGGCAATGATGGCCACCGGCAACACGAGATCCTGGCCGCGACTGAGGAAACCCTCACGCGAAGCCATAGCCGCTGCGGACGCCACGACGGACTCCCGACGCTTGATGGATGAAGTTTCGGAGAAGAGAAGCTGAAAAGTGCCCCGCGACGCTATCGCCGCGAGTCAGATGAGTGGGCGGGAAGGTAGTGGATTGGCTTCACAGTGTCCAGAGCGGCGGGGATGTCTGACCAGCGCCGAGCGCCGCTTGGACCAAGCGCAGAGATAAAGACGATAGCAGCGCCAGTGACGAAACTCGCCGCCGTCACGCCGCTTCGCCCTCTCCGGCCGGCGCCAGCTGTACGCGGATCGGTGCTTCTGTCGTGAGGTGCACGTCCCGCTGCGGGAAGGCGATCACGATGCCGGCCTCCCGATGGAGATGGTCAATGTTGAACCGGTCGTGATTCCCATTGGACGGCCGTCACGCCAGCATTAGTCGGCGGCCTTTCGGGACTGGAATCGGGTCGCCGAATTCCTTGGCGGTATCAATCCAAAGTTGCATCGCTTCCTTGATCGAGGCCAGTGCCGCTTCCTGGCTGTCGCCGTGTGCGATGCAACCGGGAAGTTCGGGAACCTCCGCGACGAATGCACCGTCTTCGTCGCTCCAATAAAGCACGATTTCATAATTGAGATTCACAACGAGTCCCCTAATCTGTAGCGAACGATGATAGCACGGACATGGCGGAAATACGCTACAAATACTCCAGGTTGCCCACCATCTCGTCCGCCGATAGGCAACCTCGAAGAACGAGCAGCGCGTGGATCATTTCGCCAATGGAGTACTTCTGCTGGTAGCAGTACGCGATGCCGGCATGGGCAGTGCCTCGCGCATGCCAGCGCGGGAAGTCGCGGTCGTGAGTCACGATGACGCGCCCTTCGCGCAATGCGAAAGCCAGCTGAGCTGGGTCGTTGGCTCCGCCGAGGCCGACTTCGTAAGTCTCGGTGACGTCAATTCCCCGTCGGCGCAGTCCCTCGGCTACGGCCGATGAAACGTGTTCATCAAGATGAAACCGGATGGGAGTCGCCATTCTCACCCGAGAGCTTCTGCTGGAGCTTGGAGGTGTGGCTTTGCTTCAATCGCTCGGCGTCAGCCCTTTCGGCGGCCACATCCGCCTCAATCTCTTGACGATGGTCGTGATAGTAGGCCAGCGCAGCGTGAACGTCGGCCAGGGTCAATTGTTTGAAATCGGTCACGATTTCTTCCGGCGACTGGCCCTGAAGTTCATGCCAGACATAAATATCCAGCACGCGAATCCGCGTGCCGGCGACACAAGGTCGGCCGCCACACTTGTCGGCCATGATCTCGATGTGCTCGCTTACAGTTGGTGTCATGTTTCCATTTTACCCCCAAGTTGCGACAACATGCAATGATTTGACACGATCACGCCGCTCTTTCCTCTCCCGCCGGCGACATCTCCACCCGGATCGGTTGCTCTGCCGTCAAGTGCACGTCCCGCTGCGGGAAGGCGATCACGATGCCTGCTTCGCGGTAGAGGTGGTCGATGTTGAAGCGGATGTCGCTTTCGATCTGCCGCCGTTCCATCAACGTGCGGACCGAGACCCAGAAATGGAGCTCGAACTCCAGCGAGTTGTCGCCGAAGTTGTTGAAGATCACAAACGGCGCCGGCCGCTCAAACACGCGGTCGTGATTCGCCGCCGCCTTGAGCGCCAGGTGGACAACCTTGCCGGTCGGCGAGCCGTAGGCCACGCCGAACGTCACGTGGGTCCGCATGTTGTTGTCCGAGAGCGTCCAATTGACGACGTTGGTCTCGAGGAACGTGCTGTTGGGCACAATGATGTCGAGGTTTTCGCCGGTCTTCACGCGCGTGCTCCGCGCGCCGATGTGCTCGACGTTGCCGTAGATGTTTTCGAGCTGGATCAGGTCGCCGACCTTCACCGGCCGCTCGACCAGCAAAATCAGCCCGCTGATGAAATTGTTGACGATGTTCTGGCTGCCGAAGCCGACGCCCAAGGCCACCGCCCCGCCAAGCACGGTAAACGCCGTGAGCGGCACTTCCACGAGCTCTCAGCGCAAACAACGTGAACAGCAACACCAAGATGTAGAACGCCAGCGACTGAAACGCACTCGAGGCGCTGGCGGTCACTCCCATCCTCGTCAGCAGCCGCCGCCCAAAGGCCCGGCTGAGCATCCGCGACACCCAGATACCCAGCACGAAAAAGAATACGCCTTTGACGATTCGCCCGACGGTGATCGGGCGGTCTTGCACGTTGGCGACTTCGTAGTCCCACACCAGCTCGACGTCCTTGCGTCCTTCGGTGATCCAGCGAGCGGCGGCGGCCGAGAGCGTGTGGCCGGTGAGCTCGTCTGCGAGTTTCTCAATCAGTCTGCGGCGCCGGTTCCAGCTCGGCGAGCGCCTTTTCGCAGAGACGCCGCTGTTGCTCGAGCGACTCGCTGGCTTGGCCTAGCCAAAACCGGAGCGACGCATCGGCTTTGTCCGCGGCCTGCAGCTTCTTCTCGTTGGCGTCGAGCTGTTTCTGAATGCTCTCGGCCTTGGCGTGCAGCGTGGCCGCGTCGACTCGCAGCCGTTCGCTGGCCGCCTTCGTCTCGTCGAGCCATTGGGCCGATTCCGCGGCCGAGTTCATGCCGTTGGCGACCGCGTAGCGGCGTTGCCAGGCCGCGTGCATGTCATTGACACGATCGAGCTTGGCGACGTTCAAGCCGATTTCAAAGTCGGCCAACTGCTGGGCGAGGTCCTTCGCCTGAACCTCCGCCGCCAGCGCCGCGAGCTTAGCTCCATCCCCCGTCGTTCGGGCGTCGACCTGGGTTGCCCGGGCCGCGTCGAGCCGCTCGCGAGCCTGATACCATTGCGGCTGCAGGAATTTGCTGAGGTCGTCGGTCAGTTGCTTGGCCCGCGCGGACGCCTCCTTGCCGACGGCGTCGAGCTCGGTGAGCACCTCGTTCCGCATCGCCGGCGTGAACGCCACGTCGCGCTCGTAAAACTTCACCAGCTGCTGCGCGTATTGCTGCCGCAGCGATTGCACCTGCTGATCGAGCTGCAAATTGGCCAGCTCTGCCTTGCGCAGCGCGAGTAATTGGCCCGCTGCCGTCAAGTTATGCTCGGCCTCTGCGACCGCCTGGGTGAGCGCCGTGATCGCCCCGGGGTCGTTGTTGTGGTCCAGGTCATCCTTGGCGTGGCGCAGATCGCGCTCGCGCGCTTCTTGATCGTCCGCTGCACGAGCGACCGTTTCCTTCGCCCGAGTGACCGCATCGGCGAGCGAGCTGGCGTTTTGTTTCTCGTTGGCCAGATCATCGCGAGCCTTGTCCAAATCCAGGAACGAATAGGGTCGCGGCTCGGTGAGACCTTCAGTGGTGAGCTTTTGGAGCTTCGCCTCCCAATCCGCCTTCTCCTGCAAGTGTGCTTTATGGCGCGCTTCGGCGTCGTTGAGATTCGCCGCGAGCAAATTGAGCACTGCGGTTTGCTGCTCGTCGTGGGCCGCGGCCTCGGTGCCGGCCGGCAATTCGACGTGTTCGTCCGAACCGTGATCTGCCGGCGATGAGGGCGGCGTTTTCGACGGCTCTGGCAGCTGCGCCCAGCGCAGCAGCGTCGAGGGAAACGCCGGGCCGTCCGCGCGCAAAATCGCCCGTCGCGACCGCGACGAACAACAACGCCAGCGCAACGCCAACCAGTGTGAGTTCTAAGCGACATGGGCAAACGACGCCAAGGAAAACTGCCCACGAACCGTGGCTGATTAGCCTGCGGACAACCGGCCGTCAAGAGCGCTGCCAGCTTTGACGGCGGCTGCCGGTGACAGCACTTGCACAGCGACCGCGACGGCGCGATACTTTCGCTTGGCAATCAATGGGAGGGCGAGGCTCCCGCCGAGCCTTTGAATTGGTCGGCTCGCAGCCGTAAGCTCGGCAGGAGCCTCGCCCTCCCGCTTGCGATAACGCGGCTATTATTCGCGGACAGGGAGATCGAAACATGCGCCGGGCGAAGATCACCATCGTCGGAGCTGGAAACGTCGGGGCCACCACCGCCCACTGGTGCGCCGCCGCCGAGCTGGGCGACGTCGTGCTGTTGGACATCCCGCAAACCGAGGACATGCCCAAGGGCAAAGCCCTCGATCTGCGCGCAAGCGTCGCCGATCATGGGCTTCGATTCCAACATCATCGGCACGACCGACTACAAAGACACCCACGGCAGCGACGTCGTGGTGATCACCGCCGGCATCCCCCGCAAGCCCGGCATGAGCCGCGACGATCTGCTCTCGACCAACGCCAAGATCATGACCAGCGTCTGCAACGAGATCCGTGCCACCAGCCAGCACGCGATCGTGATCGTCGTCACGAATCCGCTCGACGCGATGGTCCAGCGGGCCCAACAAGTGACCGGCTTCGAGCCGCAGCGCGTAATCGGCCAGGCCGGCGTGCTGGATACGGCCCGCTATCGCACGTTTTTGAGCATGGAGCTGGGCGTGAGCGTCGAGGACATTTCCGCGCTGTTGATGGGCGGACACGGCGACACGATGGTCCCGATCCCCAGCTGCACCTCGGTGGGCGGCATCCCCGTCACGCAGCTTATCGAGCCGGCGCGGCTCCAGGAGATCATCCAGCGCACGGCGGGCGGCGGCGCCGAAATCGTTTCGCTCTTGAAGACCGGAAGCGCCTACTACGCACCAGCCGCCGCCACGGCCCAGATGGTCGAAGCGGTCGTCCGCGACAAGAAGCGCGTGATCCCTTGCGCCGCGTATTGCGACAAGGAGTACGGCGTCGGCGGCTACTACGTCGGCGTGCCGATCGTGCTGGGTGCTAGCGGCGTCGAACGGATCATCGAATTGAAACTCACCGCCGAAGAACAGGCCGCGTTCAAAAAGAGCGTCGACGCCGTGAAGCAGCTCGTGGCCGCGATGGCCAAGTTAGTGTGACCGGCGTCCAATCCGCATCCCCGTTGACACAACTTTATCCGTCCTTTACAGTCCGCTTGCGTCGCCGGCCTTTCGGCGACTTCCCACCTGACCCACTGCTAGCAGCCCCGTGTCGCGGCAGACGAGCCGCGGTTTCCTCGTGGCAAAATGCCGCGGTCATTCTCACCCCGCACGATCGCGAGAACATGAATCGAATCGAATCTGCACCCGAGATTCTTTCGTCGCCCAAGATCACGCCTGCGATTCCGCCGTCGCTCAGCGCGCGAACCGTCGAGCGGATCCACCTGCATGGCGCGGGCGTAACGCCCCACGCCACTTTTGCACCCCTGCACTACGAGCCGGGCTACGCCTATCCGCTCGTGATCTGGCTCCACGGTGCGCTGGCCGACGAGCAGCAGATCCGCCAGGTGATGCCCAGAATCAGCATGCGCAACTTCGTGGCGATTGCGCCCCGAGGCACTCGCATGGTCCGCGACGAAAGCGATTTTTACAGTTGGCGGCAAACCGCCGACGACGTCGAGCTGGCCGAGTCGCGTGTGCTCGATTGCGTCGAAATCGCCCGCCGGCGGTTCAACGTGAATCCACAGCGCGTGTTTCTGGTCGGCGTCGGCTGCGGCGGCACGATGGCCCTGCGGACCGCCTGGAACCATCCCGACCGCTTCGCCGGCGTGGCCTCGTTCGGCGGTCCGATGCCCTCGCGCAACCGGCCCATGCGCAACGTCAATTTGCTCCGCTCACTGCCCTGCTTCATCGCCTCGGGCCGCACCAGCCGCGAATATCCCGAAGCCGACGTCTGCCGCGATTTGCGTCTCTTGCATGCGGCCGGTTGCACGGTCGCTCTGCGTCAGTACCCCTGCGGCGACGATTTGACCACCACGATGCTCGCCGATCTTAACCGCTGGATCATGGAGATCGTCTGTCCGCCGCCAGCATAGCTGGCGGCAGTAGCTGGCGAGGGTGAGGCTCCCGCCGAGCCTGGCGCCATTGACGCTCCCGCAGCTTCTTCTGTAAAAGCTGACCGCTTTTCTACCAGTCGAGCGCGCTCGGGCGCTCACGTTAATGCGCACTTCCACCGTGCGCCGTCCGAGCCAGGCGTCGCGCGCGAGGGTTGCCGCTTGTCCGACGAATCTCCTCAACCTGAATCCGAAACGCCAGCCGACGCTGAGGTCGCCGCCGCGTCCCGGCTGCGCACCTTGTTGGCTCACTTCGGCGCGGTCGCCGTGACGCACTGGAAGCGGACGGTCGCCGCCGCGCTGACAGTCGTTGCATTGATGGCCGGCATCACCCTGGCTTGGACCTACATGGTCAACTTGGCGATCGATTCCGAGCGGGCCAAGCTGGGCGAAGCCCTCACCGCACTGGACGCCGGCAACTACGAACAAGCCCGTCTGCTCGTTCGTCATGTGCTCAACAGCGGTGCTCTACCGACGAGCGAATTCGGGACGCCGCTGTTCATCCTGGGCGTCGTCAAGACGTATGACGCCGCCGCTGACGTCGTGCCGGAGCAGCGCCGCACGCAGTATTTGGTCGCTTCGCGCTACCTGAGCAAGGCCCGCTCCTACGGCCTGCCTCCGGAGCGAGAAAAACAAGGTCTCTTGCTCTTGGGGAAGAGTTACCTTGAAACGCAGGAAATCGTCCAGGGCGTCGAGGTGCTCGACGCAGCGCTCGAGGTCCCGCCGAAGACGGACGGCGAGCTCAACATCGCCACGCACCGCCTCCTGGCCGAAGCCTACACGCTGCTCGCCAAGCCGAATTACAAGCTCGCCCTGCGGCACGTCGCGGCGGTGCTCGACGGAAAAGGCCTGTCGAGAGACCAACAAGTCGAGGCCTTGCTGCTGAAGGCGAAAATCCTCGCCCGCATGAATCGCTACGATGAAGGCCGGCAGGTCTTGGCATCCGTTCCCTCCTCGGCCCAACGCCGTCCGAATGTCCTCACGGCCCAGGGACAACTGCTGCTCGAAGGAGTCTCTGCGGCGCTCGACCGGCGGCCGATTCGAACCGACGGAACCTTGCCCGACGACCTCAAGCAGCAAGTCCAGCAAGCCGTCGGCTTCTTGCGCGACGCGCAAAAACTGGACGCCGGCTCGTCCGACGTCACCCGTCGAACGTACTATCTATTGGGTCGCGCCGCCGCACTACAGGGCGACGAGCGCGAAGCGCTCAAGCTCTTCACGCGAACCCAGCAGCAGTTTGGCGACACACCGGAAGGTCTGGCGGCAAAACTCGCCCAGGCCGACATCCTCCGCCGTGACGGAGACGACCGCTCCGCGCTGTTGTGGTACCGGCAAGTTCTGCAGAGCGACATTGATCCGGAAACGTACAACAGCGAAGTCCTGACCATCTCGCAACTTCGCAGCCGGATTCTCCAGGCCGTGGCCGATTTCGCCCAGAACGGCCTGTTCGCCAACGTGGTCGCCATGCTCGACAATTTCACGCCGCTGTTCACGCGGACCCAGGAATTCGAGCTTCGCGGCAAAACGCTCCGCGAATGGGGCGAGCAGGAACTCCGTCAGGCCAGCGACGACAGTAAGGCCAGCCGACGGCTCCGCCGCAGCGGTTTGCGTCGGCTCCGCGAGGCCGGCGTGGCCTATGAAGCTCTGGCCGCGTTGCGGTTCGCGACCGACAACTACCCGAACGATCTCTGGAGCAGCGCCGACTGTTTCTATCTCGGTCACAGCTATACCAGCGCCGCTCGAGTGCTGGACGAGTACCTCAAAGCGGAGCCGGAAAAACGCAACGCCGAAGCGCTGTTGCGGCTGGGCCAGGTGAGCCTGGCGCTGGGCCGCATCGAGCCGTGCATCCAGGCCCTCGAGGAATGCATCGAGCTTTACGATCGCGACAACGCAACCTACCAGGCCCGCATCGACTGTGCGAAAGCCTACTTGCGGCAGGGAAATCCGGCCGAGGCCGAGCGGCTACTCCGCGTCAACTTGTCCGGCAGCCTGCTGGAGCCGAAGAGCCCGGAATGGAAGGATTCGCTCTTTGCCTTGGGATTCTTGCTATTCGACCAAGGCCGCTACGAAGATGCCATCAGCACGCTCGAAGAAGCCGTCGAGCGCTATCCGGAAGATCGTCAGACCTTGCAGGCCCGCTATGCCACCGGCGAAGCCTATCGCCGCTGGGCAGCCGAACCAATGGCCAAGCTGGAAAGTGCGCGGACCGTCAGCGAGCGCGAGAAGCTCGACCAGCTTGTGCATGAGCGTCTCAATCAGGCGCTGCAGCAATTCAAACTGGTGCAGAGCAGCATCACGCTCAAGATCCGCAACGTGCAGGATGATGCCCCCTACGCCGCCATGCGCCGCAACTGCTACATGCTCGAAGGGGCCTGCCTGTTCGATCTCGGCAAGTATCAAGAGGCGATCGAGGCCTATCAAAACGTCTCGTCGCTTTACCCGAACGAGCCGTTTGTATTGGAAACCTTTGTGCAGATCGCCAATTGCTGGCAGCGGCTCGATCGCGCCGAGAACGCTCACGGCGCGATCAAGCAAGCCCAGCTGACGCTGGAGCAATTACCGGGCGACGCCGATTTCGCCGCCACCACCGCCTTCAACCGCGAGGAATGGCGGCAACTTTTGAACAGCATGAGTCAATGGTAATCAAGAAAGAGTGAGTAAGTAAGGACGCTCACATTCGCTACATAACGACCTACTCACTTAGTCACCTCCCCCAGATGTCCACCCATCACCTCACCGAGCTGATCCGCCGCAAGCACGAAGTGCTCGTCGAATTGCGCGACGTCGGCCACCGGCAGCGGCAGATCGTCGATCGGGGTGAAACGACCGCCTTGTTGGAGCTGCTCGCTGCCAAACAATCCATGATCGAGCTGCTGCAACAAATCGAACACGAGCTGGCCCCGTTCCACGCGGAGGACCCCGAGCGGCGCGCGTGGGCGTACGGCCGGAGATCGCGCCTATTGTGCCAAGCTGGCTGCTGAGTGTAATCAAATACTGTCCGAAGTCGTCGAGCTGGAACGCACCAGCGCCGAGCGGCTGGCTCTTCGCCGCAACGAGGTCGCCGCCCAGTTGCGCCAGGTTTACGTGGCCGGTCAGGCCCGCGACGCCTACGAGGCCCAACGATGACACACCAACCACAATTACGCGCTGTTGACAGACGGCGCCGACGAAACCGCCGACGCGTCGCCCGTCCTGCCGGACGCCAGTGCCGACCTCGGCACGGTGCTCGAAGCCTGGCACACGGCCACGCTGCGACTCGAGCGGACGCACGAGACGCTCTGCGCCGAAGTCGCCCGGCTGAACAAGGAACTGGAACTGAAAAACCGCGAGCTGGCACGCAAGAATCGCCTCGCCGACCTGGGCCAAATGGCCTCCCACGTCGCCCACGAGGTGCGAAACAACCTGGTGCCGGTCTCGCTGTACATGAGCTTGTTGCGACGGAGACTGTCGGACGATTCCGGCAGCTTGGACATCCTGGCGAAAGTGGAGGCAGGGTTCGCCGCCCTGGACGTGACCGTGAACGATCTCTTGAATTTCACCGCGCATCGCAATCCCCAGTGGCAAACCTTCGTCGTGGGCGACCTGGTCGAGGAGATCTGCGACTCGATCGGTCCGCAGCTGGAAGCCCAGATGATCGACGTCGAGGTCGACGTCCCGCCGCAGACGTTGCTCACCGCCGACCGCGAAATGGTGCGGCGGGCGCTGCTGAACCTGGTGCTCAACGCGGTCGACGTGATGCCCGAGGGCGGTGACCTGGTGATCACCTCGTACGACGGCGCCCGCGGCTTCGAGATCGAAGTCGCCGATAGCGGCCCCGGCCTGAGCGCCGAGGACCAGCGCCGCGTGTTTGAGCCGTTCTACACCACAAAGCCCAACGGCACAGGGCTGGGGCTGGCCGTGGTCTACCACGTCGCCGAAGCCCATGGTGGCACCGTCACGGCGACCAACTGTCCCGAAGGGGGCGCCGCGTTCACGATCAAGTTCCCGCGCAAGCAAATGCGAGCTGCTGCATGAAACGTTCCGCCAAGAACGATAACCCGTATCGCGTGCTCGTGGTCGACGACCACGCCGCGTCCCGCGAGAGCGTGGCCGACGTGCTTCGCTGCGCCGGCTACGAAGTGGCGATGTGCGCCAGCGCCACCGAAGCGCTCGCCCGTCTGGCCGAGCGGCCGGTCGACGTCGTGGTGACCGACCTGCAGATGCCCGGCATGGACGGACTCGAATTCATCCGCGAGATCGAGCGCCGCCGGCTCGGCGTGCAGGTGTTGATGATCACGGCCCACGCCTCCATCGCGTCGGCCGTCGAAGCGATGCGGCATGGTGCGTTCGATTATTTGGAGAAACCCTTCGACGCCACCGCGCTGGAGCGCTCGGTGTGCCAGGCCTGCGAGCGCCGCCGGCTGGTATCGCAGCCGACCGGCAGTGAAGCAAAATCGGCTGCCGACGACGCACCTCGGATGATCGGCAGCAGCCACGCAATCCAAGAGCTGCGGGCGCGCACTCGCCAGATCGCCGCGACCGACGAAACCGTCCTGATCTGCGGCGAGAGCGGCACCGGCAAGGAGCTGGTGGCCCAAACGATTCACGTCCAGAGCCGCCGCGCCGCCGGGCCGCTGGTGAGTCTCAATTGTCCCGTCCTCTCCTCGCAGCTCACCGAGAGCGAGCTGTTCGGTCACAAGCGCGGCGCGTTCACCGGCGCCGAGGCGGACCGCACCGGCCGCTTCGAGCTGGCCCACGGCGGCTCGATCCTCCTGGACGAAGTCACCGAAATCGACCTCGCGCTGCAAGCCAAGTTGCTCCGCGTGTTGCAGGAGCGTTCGTTCGAGCGGGTCGGATCGAGCGAGACCGTGTCGGTCGACGTCCGCGTGCTTGCCACCACCAACCGCGATTTGGCGGCCGAGATCGCTGCTGGCCGGTTCCGCGAGGACCTTTATTTCCGGCTCGCGGTGGTGCCACTGGTCGTGCCGCCCTTGCGCGACCGCGGCGATGATGTGCTGGAACTCGCCGACCACTTTCTCGCCACCGCCGCCGATCGGCTGGCCCGCGGGCCGTTTTCGCTTGCGGCCTCCGCCCGCGATTTGCTGCTGGCTTACGAATGGCCCGGCAACGTCCGCGAGCTGCAGAACATCATCACCCGGGCCTGCGTGCTCAACAGCGGCGCGCCAATCGCAGCCGACGAGCTCCGCCCCTGGCTCGCCGCCGACCGCTTTCGCGATCGCGCGGAGAATCCACAAGCACAATCGTTCGATACCGGCGCGACGCTCGAAGAAGTCGAGCGCCGGCTGATCGAAACCACACTCGCCCAGTTTGACGGTCACCGCGCGAAAACGGCCGAAGCCCTCGGCATCGGCCTCCGCACGCTCTCCGGCAAACTGCGGCAATACGGTTACGCACCCAGGGAAAAGAATTTTGCCAGAGCCAGTTAGCGGCGTCGGCCACGACGCCACTCAGAACTCGTTACCAAGTTTTGCTTCGGCAAAACCTGCCGGATGCCAGCGGCAAAAACTGCCGATCGCCGGCAGCACTTATCGGATCGATTCGAAACGGGAGATTCGGCGCAGCCGCGCGACTTGAGATCAATGTCTCGCCACGCTGCGGCACACAAGTTGCAACGCCGAGTCTCACCGCAAATAGGAAGTTTGGATAACCAGGGGTGGCGAGCGTAAACGCGGAACAGAACATGCTCTCCACGTTGTTTCATAACTCGACCGTTCCGCTGTTGGAACAGGTCGTCAACTTCACGGAAGCACGCCATGGCGTACTGGCCGGCAACATCGCCAACCTCGACACTCCGGGCTACACCACCCGCGACCTCTCGCCCGAGCTGTTCCAGGAGAAGCTCCGGGAGGCCGTCGAGGCCAGCCATACATCGACCACGCAAACCTACGGCTACGGAAATTATGGCAACAACATGGCGATGCAGTCGGCAGGCCCCGTCGGCCGCGTCGACAGCAACTTCGACGCCTTCGAACACGTGAAGGATTCCTACAAAAGCATCCTCCGCCACGATGGCGTCAACGTCAGCATGGAAAACCAGATCAACCAATTGGTCAAGAACCAGCAGGAACACAACATGGCGGTCGGCATCCTCTCGAATCAATTCCGGCTCCTGCGGGCCGCGATCAGCGAACGGGCGGCGTAACAAATTCACCCCTCTCCCGGACCCTCGCCGACGGTAGGTCCGGCGGAGTGGAAGTAAGGAATCAACCCATGCTTAACTCATTCGACATCAGCACCAGCGCCCTGGTCGCCCAGCACACGCGGCTCAACGCGATCTCGTCGAACATCGCCAACATGTCGACGACCCGCAACGAGCGCGGCGAGCCGGAGCCGTACGTGCCCCGCTACGTCACGTTCCAAACGGACACCAACATCACCAGCTCCGGCGGCGGAGCAGGCGTCAAGATCGGCAGCGTCGACTATTCGACGGCGCCGCCCAAGATGAAATACGAACCCGGCCATCCCGATGCCGACGCCCAAGGTTACGTCCGCTATCCCGACGTCGACATGACGAACGAGTTCGTCGACGCGCTGGAGGCCTCGCGCTCCTACGAAGCCAACGTCGGCGTGATCGAAGTTTCGAAGAACCTGGTGGAAAACACACTGAGGATCATCGCGTAAACACTTAGCGACCCGGGCTTGCCCGCCGTTATTTTGAAACCGCCCCCATGCAAATCGGCGAGCAAGCTCGCCCGCTAATTGACCAATCGTTTAACCCGCCCTCCCCAAGACCATGAACCCAATTACCTCCCCACAACTCGCCCCGCCGCCACCGCTGTTGAACCCCGCAATGGGTGCGCCTGCCCAGTCGGGCGAAACCTCGTTCAAGGACATGCTCTGCGATTCGATCAAGCAAGTGAACACGATGCAGCTCGACGCCGACAAGGCCGTCGAGCAGATGTTCACCGGCGGCGACGTGAGCCCGGCCGAAGTGCTCACCGCGGTCCAAAAGGCCGACCTCGCCTTCCGGCTGACCATGCAAATGCGCAACAAGCTCATGGAAGTGTATCAAGAAGTACGTGACATAAGGATTTAGTCAAAGAGGCAAATGATGAATGCACGGAAACCGCATTTGTCGATCGGCATTTGACATTCGTCATTCGGTATTCGTCATTTTCCCTGAGGTCCACGGATGGATTTCCTGAATCAAGCCATCGCTCAGATCAGCGATTTGTTTCGCTCGATGACGCCCGGTGCGCGGATCACCGCCGGCCTGTTGCTGGCCGTGGTCGTGATCAGCGTCGGCTATTTGTTCCAGCATCAGTCGGCCGGACCCGACGAGTTCCTCTTCGGCGGCCAGTATCTCACCGACGGCCAGATCAACCAGATCGAAGCTGCGATGGCCAAGGCCGGCCTCAACGATTTCCAGCGCGACGGCAACCGCATCCTGGTTCCGCGCGGCTTCCGGTCCGAGTACCTCGCAGCCGTCGCCGATGGCGGCGCGCTGCCGCCCAACTTCCACAACTACCTGGAAAACGCGCTCAGCCAGGGCGGCCCCTGGGAGTCGGGCAAAGCCACCGACGAACGGCTCAGAATCGCCCGCCAGCAAATGCTCAGCGAGATCATCCGCCACATGCACTGGGTCGAAGACGCCGTCGTCCTCTACGACGAGCAGCAGCCCCGCGGGCTGCGCCGCGACAAACAAGTCACCGCCACGGTGAGCGTCACCCCGATCCAGGGCGAATCGCTCGATCCGCGCCGCGCCAAAGAGCTGCAAAAACTCGTGGCCCACGCGGTCGTCGGCTTGAAACCCGAAAACGTCGTGATCACCAGCATGGGCGAGGAAAGCGGGCTCGGCGGCGGCGACGTGTTCGCCGAAGCGTTCGACAACGAATACTACCAGGTCCGCGTCGCCTACGAACAGTACAAGCGCAACTGCATCCTCAAGGCGCTCGGCTACATCCCCGGCGTTCGCGTCGAGGTCAGCGCCGAGCTCGACGATACGATCCAAGAAACCGTGCAGAATCTCAAGCCGGACAAATCGGGCACGGCCATCAAGACGATGACCGTGGAAGAGACGTCGCAGACCGGCACTCTCGACGGCGGCGGCCAGCCGGGCGTCACCGCCCAAGGCCCGAATCGTCAAGGCGTCCTGCCGCAACTTGCCCAGCGCGAGTCCAGCAAAACCTCCAAGACGACCGACGAAGCCGACAACCTCGTGGGCCAGGAACAACGCGCGTTGCAGCGGATGGGCCTCACGCCCAAAGAAGACTGGGCCACCGTCACGATCCCCCGGTCCTACGTCGAAACCGTCTGGAAGCAGCGCAACCCCGACGCCAAGGATGCTCCCAAACCGGAAGACCTCACGACGATCCAGCAGGCGCTCATCACGCAAGTCGAAGAAACGGTGCTGCCGCTCCTCACCCGCCAAAACAAGGGCGAAGACGAATACAAGCACGTCAAGGTGGCGATCGTCGATTCGATTCCGTCCCCGGCCATCGTGCCGCCGACGTTTGCCGATAACGCCCTGGCTTGGACCGGCCGCTACTGGACGTCGCTGGCGATGGTCGGCGTGGCGATGTTCAGCCTGTTGGTGCTCAAGTCGGTGGTGAAAGGCGCACCCGGCGGCTCGCCGCTGGCCGCCACGCCCGCTCTTACGATCCACGCGGAGGAAGGTGGCGGCGGTGCCGAATCGCAAGGCGGCGAGGATGGTGCCACACCCGGACGCACGCGGCTACGGATCAAAAAAGGCGTCTCGCTCAAGGACGACCTGGCCGAAATGGTCCGCGAAGATCCCGATGCCGCTGCTGCAATCCTCAAATCCTGGATCGGAAAAGCCGGCTAAGAACCAGCGACACACAGCTTCCAACAACGTTAGCCGGGCGGGCAACGAATTGTCGCCGCCATGACTGCTCGATAACCATCCAATGATCACCACCACCCCCAGTCTCCGCAAAGCCGCCGTACTGCTCCGCACGCTCGACGCCGAGTCGGCGGCCGCGGTGCTGGCGCGCCTCTCGCCCAGCGAAGCGAAACAAGTCCGGCTGGCGATGCAGTCGCTCGGCGAAATTGAAGAGGACGAACGGGCCGACGTATCGGCCGAGTTTCGCCGCAGCGGCTCGGTAGCCCAAGAAGATCCGCGGCACGGCGTCGAGCTGGATCTTTCATCGTCGCAATCCACAATCAGTCCGTCGAGATTCACCGCCCCCACTGCAGCCCGGCCGTTTGAATTCCTGGAGCAGGCCCGCGTCGAATCGCTCGTGCCTTACCTCGCTCGCGAGCACGCGCAAACGGTCGCCGTGGTGATCTCCTATTTGGCCCCGGCCCGCGCAGCACAAGTGCTGGCCGCTCTGCCCGAACAATTGCAAGCCGACGCGATCGAGCGATTGTCGGTCCTCGGCGACACCGATCCCAGCAGCTTGCAAGTGCTCGAGCGCGAGCTGGCCGATTGGGTCGCACGGCAGCAGGCCACGCGCACTCGCCCCACCGGGCGGATCGACACGGTCGCGGCGATCCTCGCCGCCGCCGACCAGTCGGCCCGACGCGAAATCCTCGGCAATCTCGTCAAGCATAACCGCGAGCTCGCCCAGCAACTGGCACCTCAACTGCCAAAGTCGAAGCCGGTCGAACCGGTGAAATCACCCATGGCCGACGTCGGTTTGCAGCTGGCCGAACTCAAAGCGCAACTCTCCCAATTCGCAAATCCGGGTACCCCATCGGTGCCACAGCCCGAAGTCCCCCGCATGCCGACGATTCAGCTTGACGACCTCGCTCGCTTCGACGAGTCCGCCTTGAGCGCCGTGCTCAAGAGTGTCGACGCCGAGGTGCTGGTCCTGGCCCTGGTCGGCGCGAGCGAACCGCTCGTCCAACGGATCACCAGTCAAATGCCGAGCAAAGTCGCCAAATTGTTTCGCCAGCGACTCAGCAACACCGGCCCGACGCGGCTCCGCGACGTGGAAACCGCCCAACAGGAGGTCTGCCGCGTTGCCGCCCAAATCCTGCATGCCCGGCGCTCCCGAGCCCAAACCGCCCGCGCCTAACGAATCATGGCCACGATCATCCGCAGAAACAGTGTCTCCGAAGAACCGTCCGGCCGGCCCGTGAAGCCGATCGCGTTCGACTTCGAGGACATGAACGATCGGGCCAACGAGTACCTAGAGACGGTTCGCCGCGAGGCCGCCAAAATCGTGCAGCAGGCGCACCAGCAGGCCGAGCAGCTCCGCCGGCAGGCGGAAGCGGCGGGCCACATCGCCGCGGAGGAGTCCGCCCAACGCGCGTTGGACGAGAAGCTCGCCGCTCGCGTCGCCACGTTCGTTGCCGCGCTCGACGAGCTCGTCGCTCAGACCAACGACGCCAAGGCAGATTGGCTGCGGCGCTGGGAGCAATCGGCCGTCGCGGTCGCCGCGGCCATCGCCGAGCGGATCATCCGCCGCGAAATCCGCGAGCAGCCCGAGATTACGCTCGAGCTGGTCCGCGAAGCGTTGCGGCTCGCCTCGGGTGCCGTCGACGTAACGCTCCGGTTGAATCCGTCCGACCACGAATTGCTCGGCGCCTCGTCCGGCGCTGGCCGAATCGCTGGGCCGACTCGCGCCGACGCACATCATCGCCGACGCAAACGTCTCGGGCGGGGGCTGCGTCGTCGAGACGTTGCTCGGCCGCATCGACCAACAGATCGAATCCCAGCTCGCCCGCATCCAGGAAGAACTCACTTAACAATCCACGACAAGATCAATACTTAGCGGCGGAGCTTGCTCCGCCCTCACCGCACCATGATCGATTCCGACCAAGACCTAGTGACCGATGTCCGACGCCAGCTCAAGGACGTGATGACCACGTCGCTGGCCGGCACGATCGTGGAAACCTCGGGCATGACGGCCACGGTCGCCGGCTTTCCGGCGCCGGTTGGCGCCGAAGTTTCCATCGAGCGCGAGTCGGGCACACCGGCGGCGGGCGAAGTAATCGGCTTTCGCGACCAGCACACGGTCCTCTATTTGTTCACCGGCGCCGCCGGCGTCCGCCGCGGCGACCACGTCTGCGTCCAGCGGACCACGCGGACCCTCCGCTGCGGCGGCGGGCTGTTGGGACGCGTGATCAACGCCCACGGCCGGGCCATCGACGGCCGCCCGCAACCGGTTTTGTTGGGCCGCATTCCGCTCGACCGCGAGCCACCGGCACCCGTCGAGCGGCCGCGGATTCGCGAAGTCTTGGCCACCGGCGTCCACGTGATCGACACGATGCTCGCCTGCGGCCGCGGTCAGCGGCTGGGCATCTTCGCCGGCTCCGGCGTCGGCAAGAGCGTGCTCTTGGGCATGATGAGCCGCCACACCGACGCCGAAGTGATCGTCATCGGCCTGATCGGCGAACGTGGCCGCGAAGTCAACGAGTTCGTCGAGCGCGATCTCGGCAGCGAAGGCCTCGCGCGGAGCGTCGTCGTGGTGGCCACCAGCAACGAGCCGGCGCTGGCCCGCGTGAAGGCCGCCTTCACCGCCACGGCCGTCGCCGAATACTTCCGCGACAAAGGCCGCAACGTCCTCCTGTTGATGGACAGCGTGACGCGGTTC
The DNA here is from genome assembly GCA_963808175.1 of uncultured Planctomycetota bacterium. Lineage (GTDB taxonomy): Bacteria > Planctomycetota > Planctomycetia > Pirellulales > Lacipirellulaceae > DASYDU01. The sequence continues at coordinate 124,347 of CAWEEU010000013.1, forward strand.
GCGATGGCCCAGCGCGAGATCGGCCTGGCGGCCGGCGAGCCGCCCACCACCCGCGGCTATCCCCCCTCGATGTTCAGCCTGCTGCCGCGGCTGGTGGAACGGGCCGGCCAGGCCAAGCGGGGCAGCATCACCGCCTTTTATTCCGTGCTCGTCGAGGGCGACGATGAAAACGAACCAGTCGCCGACACGGTCCGCGGCTTGCTCGACGGTCACATCTGGCTCTCGCGCAAGATCGCTTCCCGCGGCCAGTACCCGGCCGTCGACGTGCTTTCGAGCATCAGCCGCTTGATGAACGACGTCGCCAGCGAGGAGCACAAAGTCGGCGGCCCAGCTGATCCGCCGCCTGCTGGCCGCCTACGCCGAACATGAAGATTTGATCTCGATCGGCGCGTACCGCCGCGGCGCCAACCGCGTGGTCGACGCCGCCGTCGAGATGCGCGAGGCGATTGAAGAGCTGTTCCGGCAACGCGTCGAAGAAAAACTGCCCTGGGCCGACCTGGTCGCCCAGCTGCAGGCGCTGGCCGACCAATGCCAGACCAAACTCAAGGGGGCCGCCCCAGCGACCCAACCTCAACTCGCCGCCTCCGCCGCCTGACACCTGACACCCGACACCTGACACCAACCCCATGTCCAAATACCGCTTCCGACTCGAAACGCTGGAAAAGCTGCGGATTGCCGAGCGCGACCAGCGCCGGGCTGCGCTGGCCGACGGCTACCGGGCCGAGCAAATCCTGGCGGATCAACGGACCGCACTGGCCAACGAGGCGGCGGCGCTCCGCGACGCGCAGCGGACCGCGCTCGCGTCGCCCTACATGGACGTCAGTCAGCTTGTCGAGGCCCAGCGCTACGACATGGTGCTCCACGCCAGAGGGAATCTGCTCCAGCAGCAAGCCGACCGGCTGGCGATCGAAGTCGAGCGGCGCCGGCTGGCAGTCGTCGAGGCCGACCGCGCGGTCCGCGTGCTCGACAAGCTCGACGAGCGCCGCCGGGCCGAGCATCGCCTGCACCAGCAGCGCGCGGAACACCGACAACTCGACGAAATCGCCTCGACGCGGCACCGCTCGCGCACAACCCGACCAACTTAGATTACGCCCGTTCGTTTTGAATCCACATGCACCGCTACTTGTTTGCCCTGATCGGTTACCTAGCCACCGCCACGGTGATCACGCTGGCGTTGGGCCTGGCTTATTTGTGGCGGACCGATCGGCTGACGGACGAAAAAATATTTCACATCACCGCGCTGCTGCAGGGTATCGACCTGGAACAGATCGCCGAAGCCGAAAAGAAGTCGGATGGAAACGTACCACCAGAGGAGCCGTCGGTCGACGACGTGGTGGGACAGCAACAACTACTCGACCGCAACTACGAAGTGAAGCTGCTTTCACTCCAGCGCGGCCGACAGGAGTTTGACAGCCGGCTGCAGCTGCTCAAGACGCAATCCGAACGCTTCGATCGCCAGGCCCGCGAATGGGAAACCAAGCTCAAGCAAGAAGGCGAGCTGAGCACCCAGGAAAACCTTGCCAAGGTCGTCTCCGATTTGGAACAAGTCAAGCCGACCACGGCGAAAGATTTGCTGATGCGGTGGGTCAGCGAAGACCGTATGGATGATGTGATCCTGCTGCTGGGAAAGATGTCGGAAACGAAGAAGGGCAAGATCCTCAAAGCCTTTTCGACCCCGGACGAGCTCGACAAGCTCCACGAAATCCATCGCCGCCTGATCGACAGCACTACGAACAAAGATCAACTCCAACAAGCCCAGAACGAGCTCGATTCGCTCAAACCCCAATCACCGTAACACGCGAACATGAACAATTCCCAGATCGACCATCTGCTGCAGCTGCCCGGGCCGCGACCGGAGGCTGGCTCGTCGCACGCGCGACCGCGCGAGGACGCGCCGGCTTTCGACGATCACATCCGCCGCGCCAGCGACACCAGCGCGCCGCCCCCGGCAGCGCCAGCGCCGTCGCGGCAGCCTGCGGCGGACGACCAGCGGCGTTCGACCCATGCTGAGGAGCGTCCCACCAAGCCGGCGGGAAATGCCGATTCGCAGCCGTCGGCGCAGAGCGAGACGCCACCCGCTTCGGTCGCTAAGGCCGCTGGGGCCGACGATTCGCAGGTGAAAGAAAAAGAGGAAGACCGCGATCAAGACGATGCTCATGCCGACCGGGACGCAGAGGTAGCCGCGTTGCTCGCCGCCGCCGATCAGCTCGCAAAGAACGTGGAAAACCCGACCGACGCGAAACTAGCTGGAACAAGCGACTGGTGAACAGGCATCTGCGGCAGAAAATCAGCTCCACGGACCACGCGCCGTCCGAGGCAAAGGACGGGAAGAAAGTCCACACTCAGTCCGCTGTTGCCGCGAAAGTCGCCGCCAAATCGATCGTTGCCGACGCCGAACCTGCCGACACCAAGGTGCCGACGGATGTCCGCGGCCAAGAATCCACAGGCGGCCGCTGCTGAACAACACAAAGTCGCGCCGGTGACGTCAAGCGACTACCACGGACGAAGTGATTCCCGTCGCTGAAGCGAGAATCCGAATCCACCGATAATGCGCCGGCCACCAATCACAAGCGCGGTCTGCAGCGGCAATTGGCAGCGCGGGAGGGATCAGAAAAGCCTGCGGAAGTTCACGCCGCGAACCGCTGTTCAACCCATCGGAACTGCGGCTGTGGCGGGCGTTCCCCATGCCCAAACGGCCGACCCCGCGGCATCAAAGGCATCAAAAAAGAATGGCGCCGGCGACTCGAGCGACAAGAAGACCAGTCTTCGCGCCGCCACTGCGGCGGGTGACGCGGTGGCGTCCTCCGCAGAGCATCCGGTCGCCGGTGCATCCGCCGCCGATGCCGCGCCGACTCCTTCCGTCACGTCCAGCACGCAGCAGCAGGTGGCGGCGGCCGTCAATGTGCCTGCCACTTCCAACGACACGAGTAGAGTGTCCAAGGACGAGTCGCCCGGGACGAAGGACGGCCTGCCGGCACCGCTCGCCCGGCTTGAGCGCGGCACGTCACACTCTGCGCGCAGTGGACGCGGCGAGGGCCCGCCGCAAGTCGATCCGGCTCGGTTTGTCAGTCGCGTCGCCCGCGCCGTTCAAACTGCACAAGAGCGAGGCGGTCCGTTGCAGCTGCGGCTCAGTCCGCCCGAGCTGGGCACCATGCGGCTCGAGCTCTCCGTCCACCAGGGCACGCTGACGGCGAAGGTGGAAACCGACAATCAGACCGCGCGGCAGCTGCTGCTCGACAACCTGCCGGCTCTCCGCGATCGGCTCGCCGAACAAAACGTGAAGATCGATCGCTTCGACGTCGACGTCCGCCGCGACCCGAGTGGCGGGCAGCAAAACTTTGCTCCCCACGATCGCGGGGCGCAACATCGGCAGGACCGCGGGCCGAGTCGATCCGCTCCCAGGCTCGGCCAAGCGGCCCCACCGCTCGTCGACGAGGCGATGGCCATCCGCCGCACGATCACCAATACGAGCATCAACGTCGTCGCCTGAAACGGGCGACCAACCCCGGTCAAACCAGAGTACGAAGTCATGTCTCAAATTCCCTCGCTCCTGAACAACACGGCCGACCTCCAAGACCAACCAGCCGTTCGGCGCACACAACACGCTCAACGACCTCGATCTCGACGTGTTCCTGAAGCTGATGATCAAGCAGATGCAGTCGCAAGATCCGCTCAATCCGATGGACAACGACCAGATGCTCAACCAGATCAGCCAGCTCCGCAGCATCGGCGCGACCGACAAGCTCACCAGCACGCTCGACTCGGTGCTCTTGGGCCAGAACATCAGCAGCTCGACCGGCCTGATCGGCAAGGACGTGAAGGCCATCTCCGACGACAACCAGCCGGTCGCCGGCACCGTGACCCGCGTCACGATCGAAGACGGCAAGCCGAAATTGCAGCTCGACTTGAACATGAAGGCCGAGCCGTCGATCGAGAAGGGCGACGTCGGCAAGGGCAAGTACGGCTATCGCATCGTCTGGCAGGGTGACGACGGCACGCTGCAAGGCGTCGAGCTCGCCGGTGATCAGGCGATCGACACCACCTCCAGCGTCAGCAATTATCAGTCGATCCAGCTCCGCAACTTGCCGGTCACGAAGAGTGCCAAGCAGATTTATCGCACCGACAACAGCGGCAGCGGCGACTATCGCCTCGTGACCACGATCCCCGACGGCTCGCAGTCATCGTACCTCGACACATCGGCCGACAACGCCCGCAGCGAAACACGGCAAACCCTGCCGTTCGTCAAGAGTCCCAGCAACCAGGTCCGCAATTTCAAGGTCAGCCTCTCGAACGTCTCCGAAGTCGTCGACCACGGCGCCTAAACCACCGAGTCACACCTGACACCTTTTCACCGCCAACCGCTTTACGCAACAGCCACCGCCAATTACTCGGGGAGGAGTAAACCATGGGTCTTCAATCCGCACTTACCACGTCGCTCACCGGCCTGCAGGCCGCCGAAACTGTCATCGACGTCGTCGGAAACAACGTCGCCAACTCGGGCACCGTCGGCTTCAAGGAGTCCGACGTGCTCTTCGCCACCCAGTTCCTGCAAACGCAGAGCATCGGCTCCGCGCCGACCGACTCGACCGGCGGCACGAATCCCCGCCAGATCGGCCTCGGCGTCAAGGTCGCGGCGATCAACCCCGACTTCACCCAGGGCACGATCCAGATCAGCTCCAACCCGCTCGACGTGGCGATCCAGGGCGACGGCTTCCTGATCGTCGAAGGCTTCCAGGGCGAGCAGCTCTACACCCGCAACGGCCAGCTGCAAACCAACTCGGAAAACGACATCGTCACCGCCACCGGCAACCGCCTGCTCGGCCTGCCGGTCGACGAGAACTTCCAGATCGACACCACCAGCGACCTGGTGCCGATCAACATTCCGCTTGGGCAGCCAGACCGTGGCCCAGGCCACGCAGGAAGCCATCTTCACCGGCGTCTTGTCGCCCGAGTTCGAAGTCGGCGACACGCCCGGCATCATCACGTCCCAAGCCCTCGGCGACTCGACCGTCGAATTCCCCACGCTCGACTCCGGCGGCGGCGCGTTCAACTCCGGCGACATCCAAATCGTCTCCGCTCCAAACACCAATTCTTCGAGCGGCGTTCACGGCGGCGTCGGCACCTTGGCCGCCGGCAACTACCAATATAAAGTCACCTGGTTCACCAACTCCGCCGGCACACCCGACGAAAGCGCCCCGAGCGCCGCGATTACCGTCAACGGCGTGCTACTGAACGAATCGGTCGACCTCTCGAATCTGCCGGTCGACGTGCCGGCCACGTCGATTTGGGACGGACGGCGTGTCTACCGCTCCACCGACGGCGGCGTCACGTTCAACCAGCTCGGGCCCGATCTCGACCTCACCACTACCACCTTTACCGACGACGGCAGCCTGGCCGTCGGCGCTGCGCTCGACAATAGCGTCCTCGACCAGCAGGAGTACAGTTACTACGTTACGTATTTCAGCAACTCCAATGGCACCGAGAGCCGGCCGACCACGCTGATCGGTCCCTATCCCATCTCCGACTCCAGCAGCCGGATCCGCATCGACAACATTCCGCAGCCGACCAGCGGCGCGTTCGACGAGATTCACATCTACCGCAATCTCGGCAACAACACGTCCGAGTTTCATCTCGTCGACGTCCTTCCGCTCGGCACGACGACCTACATCGACTCCATGTCGGACACTAGTATTTCCGGCAACCAGGAGCTCGATCCTTTGGGTGCTAAAGCGACCAGCACGACGCTCTTGACCGACGTCGTCATTCTCAGCGGCGACGAGTACATCCAGCCATTCCAGTTGGGCACTTTGTCCTTCGCCGGCACCAAGGGCGGCCGCACGCTCGTCGACCAAGGAGCTCGACATCACCGCCACCACCACGGTGAACGACCTCCGCAACTTCATGCAACAGGCCTATGGCATCGACACCGCACTGCCCGATGGCGCCGGCAGCGTGCTCTCGGCCGGCGGGCAGCTCAAGTTCACCTCCAATCGTGGTGTCGAGAATGAGGTCGGTGCCAGCCTCACCTCGTTCCGACTCACGCCAGCCGGAGGCGGCGACACCACGCCCATCGCGTTCACCTTCGACCAAACGCAAGAGGCCAACGGCGATGGCTCGACCACCAATTTCGTCGTGTTCGACACGCTCGGCGAGCCGCTCAACGTCCGCATCACCACCGTCATGGAAGCCCAGGACGGCACCAGCACCACCTATCGCTGGTTCGCCACTTCCGAAGACAACCAGCCCGCCACCGGCGTCAACACCTTCCTCGACAGCGGAACGATCGTCTTCGACCGCAGCGGCAACATTGTCAGCCCCTCCGACGGTCGCTTCACAATTGCCATCAGCCACCCGGCCCAATCGCCGCTGGTGTTCGATCTCGACTTCAGCCGCGTCAGTGGCCTCGCGCAAACGGATAGCGCCGGCGATCCGGTCGCCTTCATGAACATGACCCGCCAGGACGGTTTCCCGCCTGGCACGCTCACCAGTTTCACGATCACCGAGAGCGGCTTGATCCGCGGCGTGTTCAGCAACGGTGCCGAACGGCCGCTCGGCCAGATTCGCATGGCCCGCTTCGCCAACGCCACCGGCTTGCAGCAGGTCGGCAACAACCTTTACGGCGCAGGCATCAACTCTGGCGAGCCGGTCGTCGGCGACCCCGGCCAGGGCGGCCTCGGCACGCTCACCGCCGGCGCCGTCGAGCTCTCCAACAGCGACATCGGCCAGAACCTGATCGACCTGATCCTGGCCTCCACCCAATACCGCGGCGGCGCCCGGGTGATCACCACCAGCCAGCAATTGCTCGACGAACTACTGAACCTCCGTCGCTAACCTCGCCTAACCTCCACCTTACCATTTAGCCCCGGGTGATTCGGACGGCCCACCGGCCGAACGCCCGGGGCTCTTCTTGTTGGGCGATGCAAGCCCACCGCAACGACAGACGGGTGATTCGGACGGCCCACCGGCCGAACGCCCGGGGCTCTTCGGTTTCATTCGCGGCACGCACCCGTCCAGCGCGCCGCCGCCCCACCAGCGCGAGCCATCCCAGTCCGACGACGCTCAGCACCATCGCCGTCGGTTCGGGCACCCATTCACCCACCACGGCCCGATTGAACCGAATCGGGCCGCTGACCGAGGTGCCGACGTCGCCGCCGCCACCGGCCACGTAAAAATCGAACAGCCCGCTCCCTGAGTTCGGATCGATGAACGTGCTCTCTACGCGAATGTGAAAGTCGTGAAAGATCACCGCTGGAAGCGGCGTCAAATCGAGCGCGACGATGTTGATGGTCCCCGCCGCCGCCGTGCTCTCCGACACCAGCAGTTCGTTGGTGAGCAAATCGCCGTTCATGTCGCTCAGATCGAAGACGATGCGATAGTCGAGATCTGCATCGTTCCCCGTGTTGCCGATCCCAAACTCGATGTTGGTACTGGCGCCATCCATCAGCTCGATGTGCCGCATCTGGTTGAAAACGAAGTCCACTTCCAGCGGTGTCTCGGCCGGCGCCCCGAGAACCAACGGCACGCCGCCGTCCACGTCGACGAAGCCCGCACCCTGCTGCGGGTCCCGCGTCACGGTAATGGCCCGAACCGGTGACACGGCCAGCCCGGCCACGCACGCCTGAGTCATCATTACCAAGAAGACAAGAATTCTGTTTCGCTGTGCGTTCATTACATCTTCCTCACATCAAAAGAGCAAAACGTGTGTAAAGAACCGACCGCGCGATTCACCTCCTTTCGGTGTCTGTGGAAAGTGCCCAAAACCAATAAAAAAGGTGCTCGATCGCCGTGCAGCCGCACAGCAATCAGCACCTTGTCGAAGCAACTTGGATTAGCGTTCCTCGCGGGACAATCTTCTCCCGCTGAGTATACGACCCGCGCCGCTCATTGCAACCATTTCCCCCCGCGAGGATTCGGCAAAATTTGCGATTTTCCCCGGGACAATTCGACGCCGCCCATTATGCACCATCCAACCCGCCGTATCTCCTTGTCTTCGTGCCTCCGTCCCTCCGTCCCTCCCCGTCTCGCCCTGCTACTTCCCCTTCCCCTCGTCTTTCCACCAATCCGTCCAAGCCTGCTTGTCATCCTTGAAATCTTTCCCCGTCTTACGCGCCGGCGCCGCCCGGGCCCACATCCGCGTGTTCTGGTTCCCGTGGTCGACCAGGCCAATCAACAGCGGCACCGCCTCATCCGATTCCTGGCGGGCAAGCGCCGCCACGGCCATCCACTTCGGCCGGCAATCGTAATCGACTCCCTCCTGGTGATAGCCGGCCACTTTCAATAGCCCTTTCACCAACCGCGGGTCCTTGATCGCGCCTGCCTCGGCCAGCCCCTGGCACAGATGCCGACCATACTCTCCGTCCTCCAACAGCGCCGCCAAGTACACGACCTTTTGATCGCGTTGGTCCGGCGTCAGAGCGGCATACGCATCCTCGTTGAGCCACAACCCGCTCCGTCCAAACGACTGCGCCGTCCACAAGATGTACTCCTGCACCTCGGGATGCGCCGCCGCATACTTCGACGCCACTTCCTGCTTCGCCTTGGCCATATCGAGCGCTGCCGGCTCGCCGGTCGGCTTCGCGTCGGCGCCCAGCGCCGCTTGGACGCCGGCTGCCAGCAACATCACAACACACCCTTGCCACAACAACACGGTTCTCATCGCACGTCCTCCATTCGATTCCGCCCCCGACTCGTGCAACCCAACACCATTTCTCGCAGCTCCCCTCCCCAGATCATAACGCCGCAATGGCCGGCGCACAGCCGCTGGCACGCTAGTTCACCTATCGCGCGCGGCTCTCTCTGCCCACTTCGTTGCGATTCGAGCGAAACTCCCTATACTGAAACTCGTACGCAAGCGTTGTTTCGCCAATCTGACTCCAGATTCTCGCGTGAGTCATGGCTCGAATGCTCGCCATCGCGTTTTTGATCGTGTTCGTCGCTGCCCACGTTGTCGACGGCAGCGGCGGCGCTTTCGATCGGCCGTTGAGCGATTTTCGCTACGCCGAGCCGGCCTGGGTCGGCTACCTCATGTTCGTGCTCATGATCGCGATCGCCGCGGAAATGAGTCGCATCGCCCGGCGGCTCCGAGACCGACTGCAATTGGCCGTCTATACGACCGTGACGATTTCGCTCACTGTGATCGCGCTCACGCCGTCAAACACGCCACTCCACCATCTTGCCACCGACGTGACGATGCTCGCCCTGACGTTGAATTTCGCCTGGCTATTCGATCAGAGGGACATGCCCTACTGGCTCACCGCCAGCCTCTCGATTCCACTGCTGTTCGCCATCGCCATCGCGATCTACCCCTCCGGCAGCCTGCAAAAACTGCTCGACCTCTACTTCATGGCCGCCGTCATGTTCCACCACCACGCGCTGGAGAAATCGCTCACGAGCGGTCGCCACAAAATTGAGCAGTCCGCAGCCGATCGACAGCCGGAACCCAACGTCGTGTAATTCGCCGCGCTCCTCGTCTGCCCAACATTAACGCCCCGCAGGGACTAAACTCTGTAGGCGAGATCCATTCCTCCATATTCGCGAAACTGTGTTGAGCGACCCGTCGACGGTATTCAATGGACGATTTCGCGCCCGGCACGCAGTCAACATATCGAAGTGTCATTTTCTCGCCCCCGATGAACTTGCTAGGTACAGATAGCAGCTCTACACTGACGAGCAGTATGTTTCACAGATACCTAGCCCAATCAGAACACAGCGACAACCCCATGCAATATCAGTGGGACGCGAAGCCCGATACGGTAATCACTGCTGAGGGGCAAAACGCGCTCGCGGAAGCCTCGAAATCAGAGTACGCAGTTCTCGTGGGCAGAAATAACTGTGGTAAATCCTTCTTACTAAAGACCATGACGCAACAGCTCGGGCAGAACGCGTCGTACCTTGGTCCAGCTCGATACCAGAACTTCAATGTTCTGAGCTATTACACACCAAGCCGAAGTCGTAAAGCCGAAAAATGGCGGCGGTTCCTTGACGACTGGAAAAACAATAAACAGAACATCAATAATTCACCAGTTGACCTTCAAAGGGCGATCGCTGAGCTGACAGACAAACAGCGGGAAATGCTGACCGAAATTGTTGAGCTACTGCTCGGCAGCCGGCTTGAAATACTCCACACTGTGCTCGACAACTCCATGTCGCAAAAATATATCAGTTGTCAGGGCCACAACCTTTCGTTCACAAGCAGCGGTTTCCGACTTATCACGACGCTCGTCACGAGCTTGCTCGACGATGAATATGACACGTTCTTGATCGACGAGCCCGAGCTGGGCATCAGCCCAGAAGCCCAAGGAACACTTGCGGACTTTCTCTTCGATACAAAGCACCGCCAAAAGTACTTCTCCCACATAAAAACTCTAATTTTGGCAACGCACTCGACAATATTCTTGGACCGTCGAAATATTCGGAATAACTATAGCGTCACAAAAACCGGGAATACGATTGACGTTCAGAGGACGCGATCTATCACCGAGTTTAATAACATTCATTTCTTTCTACTTGGGAACCGCCTTGAATCATTGTATCTTCCTGCGTGCATTGTCCTTGTCGAAGGAAAGTCGGATCACGCGTATGTGACTCGCGTTCTAGAAGCTACGTTTCCTACTGTCCAGTTCAGCATTATCAATGCAGGTTCGGATGGGCGCATGAAGGAGATCGTCAACCTTGCAGGAAGCTTGCTTACAGACCTCCAGAAGAGTCCGTATAGAAATCGGATAGTGCCGGTTCTCGACAAAACTCACGAACCAGATGTCGTGACAACCCTCAAGAAATCCGGAATTCCAGGAGAAAACTTCGTCATTTGGGACGAAAATGGAATTGAATACTATTACCCGCCCGCGATCATCGATCAAATTTACAACTGCGGCGGTCCCTTAGAGATCGCTGACGATTCGGTCTCACGAAATGGAATCACGCACAAGAAATGGCCGCTTTGCGAAAAGGTTGTCGCCCAGATCAACGATACGTCGATCGTGTACCCGACCGAGTTTGAACAGAAGTTTTTGGGAACCATACGTAGAGTCTGCGACACTGGCTGAGAAAAGAAAAAGGAGTGAGAACGGTTATCGGTGATCGAGGCGACTGCGAACACCGTTGCCTTGTTGTCAATGACAACGATCGAATCCGTGTAAAGCCCCAACCACAGCACTCCGTTCGCGATTACGCGCCGCTCGCGCTGTTTTCATCGTCCGCGACTCTTGTCCGCCCCCGATCTGCGCCCTGCAGGAGCTATACAACATAACCCCGGGGCAAGTCACGGCGAGTTTCATGAGCCCGGACGCCGCCTCGGGTAAATCCACCAACAATTCCTCGGCCGAGCAGCCAGGACCGCCGACGATGCTCAGCAAGGCACGAAGCCCAAATCCCCAGCCGCGCGGACGAAAACAGATTAGGAGACAACGCACGGAATAGATTGCCCATCTCCCTCCCCGACAATACGCCGCAAATTGATTTGCCCGCCGCGACTGATATCCTGCGGCTCGTCTCGACTGGGGCGAATTCAGCTTCCCTAGCAGTCGCCTCGTTTTGGGCCGTTCACGGCCCTTCGACTCCGATCCCCGGCCCGACATTGATGCCGGGTAAACCGTCCAGGTAAAACCATTGTCCGCTGGGCGGGCGGCCGCGCGGCCGCCCGCCGATCGGACGACATCGCGTCTGTTCCAATCGAACCCGCCGTCAACGCCGAGCCTAATTAAGCGGAAGGAGCGTGAACGCCCCTGCGCGAACGTCAGACGTCCACCCCCAATTCTTGGCCACCGGCTAATTTCAAGAGATGCTGCAGCTCCCTTCAGGCCCACCTTCCACAACCCTCAACCGGAGCGGCCAAAAATAATCGTTGATTCCGCCCGCACAACATGATATATACGCATATACACCACCTCGTCTGCGTGTTGTGTGACAGCTCAAAAGCCTTCAGCCGTCAGTTACAATCACTGAAAACTGAGGGGTGAAGACTGAAAACTAATCGCTCAGCGGTGGTCGATAAGCGATGAGCGCTCGTTCACGCTGCGCTTCCCAAATGACCAATGACCAATTTGCAATGACAAATCGAAGCACGAAAGCCGTCAGTCATCAGGCACAGGTGGCAGCGCCAATCCTGCATCCAGCATCCCCGATCATCAATCGCACATCATCCATCATCGATCTCTCAACGTCCTACCTCCGTCGGCGTTCACCCTGCGACACTTCGCAGCGGCCTCTGCTGCTCCCCCTTCACCGGACAATTCCGGACAATTCGCTCGGGCATTTTGTCCGCAGCGTCTTTCAGCTTTTCCCACGAATCAAAGGCCCAGCGGCGTGCCGCAGCGGACAATTCGAGGACCAATTGTCGCCTCGAATCGAGTTTGTCCTCCGCAGCGCGGCGCAAGCCACGTGCCGGCCACGAGTTGCGCACCGGCCAAAAAACACCCCCGGACAAAACGCAACAATCCTCGAGCGCCGGCGCGATATGTCCGCTGTGTCCAACCCAGCCGCCGGACAATTCGAGGAACGAATGCCGGCAGCGTTCTGCCATCCGCCATTCCTTCCGCCTTCCCCACTGCAAAAACTTGGCGAGTTCGAGAGAAACTTGGCGAGTTCGATAAAGCACGCGAGTTTTCGTCGTCGAAAACTTGGCGAGTTCGACAAAAGCGGAGAGTCAAGAGACAAGAGTTAAGGGCCAATCCAGTCATCAGTCACCGACCATCAAACACCGATTATCAATCCTCGATCCCCCCGCCCCCTCCCCGTCATTTCCCCCAAATCCCGCGAAAAACCAACAATCTTCCCCCTTCCCCAACCCGGCTCCCGGCTCCTGACTCCCGAATCCTTCCCCCGACCTACACTTTACAACGGGAAAATCTCGCGTTTCACCAACAGGTGCACCGTCATGGCCGACAAACCAACGACCAAAGCATCCGCCGCCGCCGCTGCCGCCGCGCCGGCCGCTGAAGAAACGGCCGCCGCGCCGCGCAAGCCATCCGCCATCCTGTCGATCGTCAAGGCCGTCGCGTTTGTCTCGATCCTGGTGATCGTGCAAGTGGTCGGCGCGTCGATGTTCATTCCCTCGGCGCAAGACACCGAGAAGCTGGCGAAGCAGTACGTCGCGGCGACCGAGGGCGAGTCGGCCGCCGCCGAGCTCGCACGACGCGGACGGCCACGGCGACGGCGCGGCCGGCGAAGACACGGTCGAGGTCGAGCTCGGCACGTACAACGTCACCCATTTCAACCCCGCCTCGAACTCGACGCTGAGCATGGACTTCGAGCTCTACGGCGCGGTGCTAGCAACCGACCAGGCCGAATTCGAGCATTTGATGGAGAAAAACAAGGTCCGCGTCCGCGAGCAGGTGATCATGACGCTGCATGCGGCCGAGGCCAAGGACCTCTCCGACGCCGGGTTGGGCTTGATCAAACGCCAGATTTTAGAGAAAACCAACCGCGCGCTCGGCCATCCGATGCTCCGCGAGGTGCTGTTCAGCAAATTCAACTTTGTCGAACGGTATGCTAGCGGGAGGGCGAGGCTCCTGCCGAGCCAGGCTCGACGGTTGGCGACGTGCACGGAGGCACTCACCGCGTGGCAGACGACGCAACACCGATCGGTCAGGACGACATCGAGAAGCTGCTGGCGCAGGCCCGCGAGTCGGGTCCGCCCGACGCGCCGCCGCCGGCCGCTGCTGCGGACGAGGCCGGTGCCGCACTCGCGCAGTCCGAGATCGAAGCCCTGTTTCAGCAATCGGGCGGGGCAGCCAAACCCGCCGCCGCGCCGCCCAAACCAAAGCCGGCCGCGCCGCACCCGCGGCAGCAGCAGCCAGCGCCGCCGCCATGAGCGCCGAAAGCCAGCTCAACAAAGCCGAGAAAGCGCTGGCTTCGGTCGACGCACCGGCCGCCGAATTGCCGCCGGGCGTGAAGCCGTTCGAGTTCCGCAGCCTCAGCGGGCCGACCACCCAACACCGACGCGGCCACGCTCGAGCTGTTGCGCGACGTCCAGCTCGATCTCAAGATCGAACTCGGCCGCACCCACATGCAGCTCGAAGAAGTCCTGCAACTTAAGACCGGCGCCGTCGTCACGCTCGACAAGCTCGCCGGCGACCCGGTCGACATCTACGTCAACGGCCGGCTGATCGCCCGCGGCGAAGTGCTCGTGATGAACGACAATTTCTGCGTCCGCGTCGCCGAGCTGTTCGCCGGCGAAAGTGCGCTCGTCTAGCGACCGCGCCGCTGTCATCGCTATCAACTGGCGTTGGCCGCCGCTGGCTAGCGCATCGGTTGATCTGGCCGCTATTGCTCCGTCTCGCTATAAGCATTGCGGCCAGCCGGTGCTCTATCCATCTCGTCTCGCGCCGGCAGCCGAATCTCATCTACCAGTTTTGAGCGAAACGAGTCGCACGATGTTCGCACTTCGTCCCCTGGTCCGTCTCTGCGCGCTGGCGTCGAGCGCGGCGCTGGCCGCCGCCACAGCGTTCGCCGCCGAAAGCGCCGCGCCCCCTGCCCTGCCCGCCTGGCCGGATCAGGCGCCGTCGGTTTATGCGCAGGCCAGCGGGTACACGCAGGCGGACGACCCCGCGCCGCCGATTCGTCCGGTCGCAAATTCCGTCACGCCCGCCGTGTTCGAGGAGCCGACCGCCACAACAGCTGACCACGTTGCACCCGCTCAATCACCCGCACCGTCAACGAGAGATCCGCGCCGCCTCGAGCCGCCGAGCGACCACCGCCTGCCGCACAAGGCGAAGCGCGATCCGGCGACGGACGCTGCCAATTCAATGCCGTCGTTCGGCCTGCCACTCGACTCGATGTACACGACCGGCGCGGCGCTGGCCGTGGTGCTGGGGCTGTTTCTGCTGTTTGCAGGAATGGTCCGCCGCGGGCGCAAGAAGTCGAACTCGCTGCTGCCGGAAGAAGTCGTCAGCGTGCTGGGGCGCGTGCCGCTGGCCGCCCGGCAGTTTGCCGAGCTGGTCCGCGTGGGCAACAAGCTGGTGCTGGTCTCGGTCACTCCCGGCGGTGCCGAACCGCTTACCGAGATCACCGAGCCGGCGGAGATCGACCGCCTGGTGGGCCTCTGCCGCCAGCGATCCAAGGGCAGCTCGAGCGACGAGTTCGACCAGGTCTTCCGCCAGCTGGCCGAAGAAACCGCGCCGATTGGATTTCTGGGTAACGAAGTGCCGCAGGTTGATGCGCGAATCGCCGACCGGCTCGCCGCTCCGGCCGACGTGTATGCCGCCTATCGCGGAGGAGCCCCGCGTGCCTAGAGTTGCTCGCTCACTTCTGATTCTCGCCGCTGCGGCAGGTGTGCTCGCCAGCTGCACGGAGCCAGCGCTCGCTCAAGCGACCTCCGTCGCGCCGACGGCCGCCCCATCGATCGCGCCGCCGCTGCTGCCGAACATCGGCGGCCCGCAGAATTGGTCCAGCCCGGAAGGGCTCGCTTCGACGCTGCAGGTGATGCTGCTGTTGACGGTGATCAGCCTCGCGCCGGCGATCCTGCTGATGACCACCAGCTTCGTGCGGATCATCGTGGTGTTTGGCCTGTTGCGGCAGGCGCTCGGCACGCAGCAGTTGCCGCCGAGCCAGGTGATCACGTCGATCGCGCTGTTCATGACGCTGCTGTTGATGTTTCCGATCTGGAAGAAGTCGTACGACGAGGGGATCAAGCCCTACACCGAGAGCCGGATTGGACTCGACCAGGCATTCGATCGGGCGGTCGAGCCGATCCGGCGAATTCATGGCCGACCAGATCGTCGCCACGCAAAACGACGACGACGTCTACCTGTTTCTCGACTACGTCGAGCCGGATTCGCCGGACGGCAAGGAGCCAGATTACGTCTACTACGATCCGCAGCCCGGCGAGACGGTGGTGCCGCTGGTGGCCTTGATCCCGGCTTACATGCTCAGCGAGTTGAAGACGGCGTTTCTGATCGGCTTTCAGATCTATTTGCCGTTCGTGGTGATCGACATCGTGGTGGCGAGCGTCACGATCTCGATGGGCATGCTGATGCTGCCGCCGGTGCTGGTGTCGCTGCCGTTCAAGTTGTTGCTGTTCGTGCTGGTGGATGGCTGGACGCTGGTGGTGCAGATGTTGCTCGATAGTTTTCATTTGGTGTGAACGACGCGGCGTCTGCCGGGCGTTGACTGTCGCGCGGAGCAAGCTCCGCCGCTAAATGGATGATTGTGATTCGGGAACTATGGATCCTCAAGCTGCGGTTGATCTGGCACGGGAAGCACTGGTGATCGCCACGCTGATTGCCGCGCCGGTGCTCGTGGCCGGCACCGTGGTGGGGCTGGTGATCGGGCTGTTGCAGGCGCTGACGCAAATCCAGGAGCAGACGGTGGCGTTCGTGCCCAAGCTGTTGGCGATGGTCGTCGCGCTCGGATTGTCGCTGCCTTGGATCCTCACTCGGCTCGTCGAATACGCCCAGCAACTGATTTCGAACATCCCCAACCACCTGTGACGCCTTGCGGCCCGGCGCCGCGGGCACTTCTGGCATGGCACCACTCGAACTGTTCCTGGTGAGCCGGTTCATCGTCTTCACGCTGGTGCTGGCTCGCATCAGCGGCATGATCGTGATCGCGCCGATCTTCGGCACGCTGTCGATGCCGCGGCAAGTGCGCGTGTTTCTGGCGGTGGCGATGGCCCTGTTGGTGACGCCGGTGTACCTCAACGCCTCGCTCCCGCCGATCACCGACCTGGCGACCTATGCCCGCCTGATGGCCAACGAAGTCGCGATTGGCCTGTTGCTCGGCCTGGGCGTCACGATCATGTTTTCCGGCATCCAGGTCGCCGGGCAGATCGTGAGCCAGATGAGCGGCATGTCGCTGGCCGACGTGTTCGACCCGAGCTTCGACGAGAGCGTCTCGATGTTCACGCAGCTGTTCCACTTCCTGACGATGGCGGTGTTCGTCGCCATCGGCGGGCACCGGATGATGGTCGAAGCGTTGCTCCAGACCTTTGCCTGGGCGCCGCCGGGCCACGCGGAACTCGGCGACACCTACGTCGACGCGCTAACTGGGCTAATGACGCAGAGCTTCTCGCTCGGCATCCACGCCGCCGCGCCGCTTGTGATCGCCCTGTTTCTCGCGACGATCGTGCTGGGCCTCATCGGTCGGACGCTGCCGCAAATTAACATCATCGCCGTCGGGTTCGGCGTCAACTCGATGGTGACGCTGGCGATGACGCTCCTGTCGCTCGGCGCGGTGGCTTGGACGTTTCAGGAGCCGACGATCGACGCACTCCGCACGCTGCAAGACACACTGCATCCCTAGCGGAGGATAACGGACCGCCATGGCCGAATCGTCCGGCGAAAAAACATTCGATCCGACAGCGCATCGCCGCGAGCAGGCCCGCGAGCAGGGCCAGGTCGCGTTCAGCCAGGACCTCGGCTCCGCGGTGCTGTTGGTGGTCGGCGGGATGCTGATCCTATTGATGGGCGGCCAGATCGTCGAGTTCACGGCCGGCCTGATGCGGCGCGATCTGGAGTCCGTCGCCACGCTCACGCCCGATCCGGGACAGATGATGGTGCATTGGCACCAGATCATGAAGGGCCTCGCCGCGATCATCTTCCCGATGTTGGGCTACCTGGTGCTCGGCGCGATCGCCACCAACCTGGCCCAGGTCGGCTTCCTATTTGTGCCCGACCGCGTGAGTCCCGATTTTAGCCGGCTCAGCCCGGCCCAGGGGCTGAAGCGAATCTTCTCGCTGACCGGCACGGCCCGGCTGGGCTTCGGCCTGTTCAAGGTCGTTCTGATCAGCGCGGTGGCCGCCGCCGTGATCTGGTCGCGCCACGACGCGATCCTGCGCCAGCGCGATGGACGTGCTGCAACTCGGCAGTTTTCTCGCCGACCTGACGCTCAAAACCGTTCTCTGGTGCGGGCTGGCGCTGGTGGTGCTCGCGCTGTTCGACTACGGCTTGCAGCGCTGGAAGCACGAGCAGGACCTCAAGATGACGCACCAGGAGGTCCGCGAGGAAATGAAGGAGCTGCAGGGCGATCCGCAGATCATCGCCCGCCGGCGACAGATCCAACGACAAATGGTCATGAATCGCATCTCGAGCACCGTGCCAAAGGCCGACGTGATCGTCACCAATCCGACCGAGCTGGCAGTCGCCATCCAATACGACCCGCTCGAAATGGCGGCCCCGGTCGTGGTAGCCAAGGGGGCCGGCGTGCTCGCCCAGCGCATCCGCCGGTTGGGCCTCGAGAACAACATCCCGATTGTCGAACGCAAGCCGCTCGCCCAAATGCTGTACAAAGACGTCGACATCGGCAAACCGGTGCCGAACGAATCGTATGCCGCGGTGGCCGAAGTGCTGGCGTACGTTTATCAGCTCAAAGGGAAGAAGATGCCGGCGCCGCCGCGGGCGGCGTAGACGGACACTTTTTACGGTCTATGACGCCGTGGAATCGGCGTGGTTCGCCGCATAGCCGTAGCGTTCGAAGTAGGGTGCCCAATGGCGGCGGACACGTTCGGTGGTGGTGAGTGAGAGGGAGTAGCGGGCCGGGCGATAGCCGCTGTGCTCGTTGGCGTAGGTGGCGATCTTGGGTCGGACCGCGGCGAAGCCGCCAAGGTTCAACTGCTCGTAGACGCTTTGCATCTGGCCGACGGGGTCGGCGGCCAGCTTCTCGAAGTGGAGCTCGGCGAGGTGGCCGTCCGGGATGAGGTTGCGGTCTTGCTCGAAGCGATCGTACATCCGTGCGAACGTGTCGAGTACTTGCCGCTCGACCCAGGGGACGCCGTCACTGACGGTTTGCAGGCCTTGCACTTGGCTGAGCGTGTTCCAGAGCCGAATCGTCGAGGGGAACAGGGCCAGCGGATCGCGGACGATGTGGACGAATCGCGCATCCGGGAAGACTTCGAGCAGCGTTTTGACGCGGGCCGTGTGCGTGGGCGACTTGAGCACGACGCGCAGATTGCGCTCGTAGGCAGTTGATTTGACAAAGTACAGGAGCGTGGCCTTCCAGCGCTCGCGCTCGGCGTGGGACAGGTCGACGAGGTCGAGGTATTCGTCGGCGACTGGCCCGTGCTTGGGAAAGGCCCAGGCCAGGTAGGGCGAGGGCACGCCCAGGTTGCAGATCGCGAATTCGTCCTCCTGAGGCCGGTCCCAGCCGGCTTCCATCATGTCCATCGGCCGGGTCGACGGGAGCAGCTTACGCAACAGCGGCGGCACGAACCACTCGGTCCAGACGAAGTGGAGCGGGGCAAAGCATTCGTACGTGTTCGGATAGGTGTGGCGCACGTCGCGGATCAACAGCTCATGTAACAGCGTGGTGCCGCTCCGCCAATGGCCCAAAACGAACAGCGGCGGCTCCGCCAGCCTGGTCGCGCGAACCCTGTGTCCGTACATCAGCTGGGTGAACACGCCGGCAAACGAATTGAGGATCGTGGCGTTGGTGATGCTCAGCGCCATTGGGATTCGGCTGGGAGAGATGGCGAAGCGGTTCCGCGCGAGCAATTTGAACCAGGTGCCAAAGCCCATGCCGTGCCAGAACCGGGGCGCCCAAATGGGGTAGGCGTGTGGCTTGGCGGCCGGTGTAGCGATTGGGGCGGCGTTACGGGGTTCGGCGGTGACGTGCATGACGGGCGATTCTCCAACGCGCGAGTCTTCCATCCTACTTACTCGTTCTCGCGCGGTGGATCGCTGAGGTCGAAGTTGAGATCGTTGAGCGATTCTCCGTCGGCCAGGGAAAACTGTTTTGCGAGCGTCGACTGGACAAAGCGTCGGTCGTCGCGGGCGAGCCACCAGCCGGCCGCCCAGACCGCGCCCAACAGCAGCACGAACAGACCGGCGGCAATTAGGCCAAACGATCGGGCTTCGGTCGGCTCGTCAAAGTGGACCAGAATCGGACCTCGGCCGACCAACAGCGGGGCAAATTGCCGGAGATTGGCGGCGGGAGGTGCTCCATCGGGCACCGGCAGCGTCGCGCGGCGGCTCTGGAAGCCCCAGCTCTTGAAGAAGAAGCCGGCGATGCGGACCGGCACATCGAGCCGGTCGCCGACCGAGAGACCCGGCGGCAGTTCGCGAACGACGAACACAACGGGGTTGTTCTGCGAGTCGTCGGTGAACAAATCGATTTCGTAGTAGTGGTCGATGCCAAAGCGGCGGGCGACGTCGCTCTGGTCGCCGTCGGGCGATTTCGAGACGTCGATTCGCGTGACCCGGCGGACGTTGCCGTCGAGAGCGACGAGTTCAGCGACCTGGTTTTGCGGATCGTTGAAGAGTGGGGCGACGCTGTAGAGGCCCTTTGCCGCGCGGGTTTGAACTTCGTGGGCCATCTGCAGATTGGCGCGATCAGACGGCCTGACGCCGGCG
The DNA here is from genome assembly GCA_963808175.1 of uncultured Planctomycetota bacterium. Taxonomy (GTDB): domain Bacteria; phylum Planctomycetota; class Planctomycetia; order Pirellulales; family Lacipirellulaceae; genus DASYDU01. The sequence continues at coordinate 144,629 of CAWEEU010000013.1, forward strand.
GCGCCATTCTTAAGAGCAGTCGAAAGCCGCTCTTCTTCCTTGGTCCAGTGCCGCTCGATCGCGTCGAGGTCTTGATTGGCGACGTGTGTCAATTGATTAGCGCCGATTCTCCCCGCCGCGTCGAGCATCTGAAAAAACGCCTCGCGCTCTCCGGCCGTGATCGGCCGACGCTGTCGGATGCTATCGAGCGTGCCGAGGTCGACGCCCAGTTCGCCGAGCAGCGCAGCCGCCGCGCGACACAAAGGGTTCGTGGGGCGTCACCGGGTGCCAGGCGATTTCGCGGCTGACGAACAGCGCGTTGTCGACTCCATCGGCCGTAGGCAGCCTACGAATGAACACACCCGCCGCTTCCGCCGGCTCGTCAAGCGGCTCGATCTTGAGCCAGGCGTTGGGCACGCGGCCCGTGATCAGCGTCGCTAACCCGTGGCCATCGTCGAGCTTCATCTTGCATTCGAAGTAGGCCGGCATTTCGTGCCGAGTTGCGACGTCGGCCGGCAACACGTGACGTGCCACCGTGGTTACCCGGCCGGTGAGTTCGACGAGTTCGCCCGCATGTTCTGGCGTCGTGCGCGGCTCAGCCCACGCGGCGAGCTGCGGCCCGTCGAATGTTCGGAGTCGCCACAACAATTCGGCGAGCTCGACTCGGCCCATGTCGGTAAGCGGCCCGCTGGACTGCAGCGTCGCGAATCTCTTCGCGTCCCAGCCCGCGAGATCGAGCAACGAGCGAAACTGGGCGGCATCGGCGGGCGCCGGATCTGGTTGCGCCAAAACGTCTTGCGAATCGGCGACCGGATTCGCATCCGCGTCCGCGGCGACTGCCTGATCCACCTGTACCGCCCCCTGCTGCCGGCCGAGTTCCCGAATCAAGAAGCCGACCATCGCCACCGCCAGCACCAGCGAAAACAGCCGCATCGACTCCTTGCGGGAAAAAATCCCCGGTGAGGTTGAGCGGTTTGGAGAACGAAATCGGACCACGGGTGGTGTTTCCGTTAATCGAACGACGAGGCACCGAGTGTGTGTAATTCTATGGATCGCTTGGGGTTGCGACAATCGAAGCGACCGCCGGCGATCCGGTTGGGCTGCTTCAATTCTAACTCACATCGGTCGCGCGACGATTTTTCGCCAGCTGTGGGAATAACCGGTCGCCCCCGCCACGAAAAAGTAGGTGGTAGCGGATGAAAGTGGTAAGATGCAGGGCGGCACGGGCCACCAGCTACCGCGCGGAACATGTGCGAGTCGCACGGACGTTTAGCGGTTCTTTTCTCTTGTCGCTGGAACGGCAAGTCGAAAAGTTCCCCGCCGAATCGCGACGAGCACGCTAACGGAGAGGCACGGGTGGCGCTTACGCGGGGTGAGTTCGCGGATTTGATCCACGAACACGCCGAGGCATTGTACGCAATCGCCTATCGCATGGTCGGCGAATCTCACGATGCCGAGGACGTGGTCCAGGAGACTCTGCGCAGTGCTTGGACGTGCCGGGAACGGTTTGAGCAAGGACGCGGCGAGCGAGCATGGCTAGCCACCATTCTGCGCCGCCGCGTGATCGATCGCTGGCGTCGTGTGGGCCGACGCCTGGTTATGGCAACGGATGGAGCGCTCGACGTGGCTGTCGACGCGGTCGATCCAACGGCAGATGGTTTCACCGACGAGATGCAACAGGCGCTGGCGGCGCTTCCTGATGAGCTCCGCGAGTCTCTACTGTTGGTGGTTGTCGGTGAGCTGACGCACCAAGAGACGGCCGACGCACTCGGCGTCCCTTTGGGGACGGTGCTGTCACGCGTGAGCCGGGCCCGGCAGCGGTTGCGCAAAGACTTGCGCACGGCCGCGTACCTCCCGCGCTAGGACACGCGACGGCAATCTTCCCCGCCTGTGGCAGACTGCGCCCGGGTACGGCTGTGTGTCGGCGCGCACAAGCCGAAAGCGGCTGGCAGAGTGAATGATGACTTTCGAAATGTACAGCTGGGGCAGCGAGCCGTCGGCCGATGGCGGCGATCGTTGGCTGGATCACTGGCTCGACGACGCATTGCGGGCCGTACCGGTGCCCGATGGTTTCCTGGCCCGCTTGAATCGACTCGCCGACGCGCCGGTCGATGGTACGGAACATAGGGATGATTCCGGCGAGCGGACTCGAGAGCGGACGGCGACGCGCGGATTGTCGACCTCCTCCGCACACTACGAAGCGTCCAGGCGCGATAATCGGCTCCTTTAGCGGCGTTTCTCGCCGGCCGCAATATGCATGGGCCCACCGGCCGTTAGAATGAATGGTGGGGCATGTCGTTTTCTGATGCGGTTCGAATCCAGTCGGTCGCCGAGACCGTTCACGCGATGAGTCTACCGAGAAGCCAGGCCGGGCGACGTCGACGGCGATTCCGTATTGCGCGCTCGCTGGTGGTGCTGGTAGGCGTCTTACTGCTCTCGATCGTTTTCGATGCGGCGCTAGCGCGCGAGCAGTCGGAAGAGTTTATCGCGTCCCTGCGGAGACGCGGGTACTACGATCTCGCGCTCGACTATCTCACGCAGATGCAGAGCAGCCCGCTGGCAGACGACACTTTTCGGGCGCGGATTCCTTATCATCGCGGCATCACGCTGATTGCCGAGGCCCGCGAGACGCCCGACGTGGATCAGCGCGGCGCCCTTTTCAAGCAGGCCACGCAAGAGCTCGAGCGGTTCGTGGCGGCCAATCCGGAGAGTCCCGCGTCGGCCGAAGCTTTGTTGGAACTCGCCAATGTGCTGGTCGACCAGGCCAAACAGCTCATCGCACAAGCCAGGCAACTGCCCGATAAGAAAGCATATGCCGAACAGCGTGACAAACTCAATCGTGAGGCCCGCGGACTGCTCGCCGGGGCCGAGCCTCGGTTCCGCGAGGCCGAGCAATTCTACTCGGCCGCGCTCGATCGGATGCCCAAGACGCTCGACCCCAAAACACAAAGTGCGATGGTCAAACAGCGTCAAGAGTTCCGCGGCCGCATGGCACAGGTGAGCGTGCTCGCGGGGCAGGCGCAATTCGAGGCGGCGGCGACGTATCCCGCAGGGAGCGACGAATTCATCAAGGCGAACGACGCGGCCGCAAAGAACCTGGCCGGGCTCTACGAGAAATACTCACACTGGCTGGTTGGCTTCTATGCTCGGCTCTACGAGGGCCGCTGCTACCAGGCGGTGGGCGACTACCAACGGGCACTCGGCTGCTACGAAGAGCTGATCTCGCAGTCGAGCGTCCACCCGGCGTTTCGCAAGTTGATCGCCACTGCGTATGGCTACCAGGCCCAATGCCTGATCGCCCAAGGCAAGCCGGACGCCGCGATCGCCAACCTGACCGGCTGGCTCGCCTCCGCGAAGGACGACGAGACCCGATCGGCAGAGTGGTTGTTTCTGCGCTTCGAGTTGGCCGAGGCGCTGAGGACCAAGGCCGAGTCCGCCGACACGAAGCCAAGCGAGCGGCGGGGACTGGTGACGAGCGCCCGGGACGCGTATCGGGCGGTGGCCGCGGTGCCGAACGACTATCAAGCGGCCGCGCGGACCGCCGCCGCGGCGCTCGGCCCCGACGACCGGCCCGACCGGTCGACGCTCCGCGATTTCACCGCGGCGTATCAGGCTGGCAAGGAAGCGATGGCGTCGGTCAACGCGGCCAAGCTGGCGCTGCCCACGGCGGCGAAGAACAATCCGGCGGCCATCCCCGAGCTGCGGATGCAGGCCGAACGGAGCACGCAGGAGGCCCGCCAGGATTTCCGCCTGGCTCTGTCGCTGGTGGATGATGACACGAAGCTCGACCAGCTTAATGAGGTTCGCTACTTCCTCTGTTGGCTCGATTGGGAAGCGGGCGACTATTATCAGGCGGCCGTGTTGGGCGATTTCCTGGCACGCCGCTACCCCGATCACCCGGCCGCCGCCGCCTCGGCCAAGTTGGCACTGGCGTCCTACGAGCGGCTGCAGCAGGCGGCGCTCAGTGCCGGCGGCAAACCCGAGGACACCGAGTTCGAAGCCCACAAGATGGCCGAGATCGCCGAGTTCATGACCCGCCGCTGGCCGGACACACCGGCCGCCGAGACCGCCTATCGCGTGCTGATCGCGTACGCGATTCGCTCAGGCCGCATCGACGAAGCGAAGGAGCTGTTCGATCAGGTTTCGCCCTCCGCGCGGTCCGCGCTCGAAGCACAGCTCGGCAACGCACTGTGGGGCCGCTACCTGGAACTCTCACAACAGAATCAATCGCGGCAAAAAACCGATGCGGAAGTCGAAAAACTGCGCAACGATGCGCTGCGGTACATGCAGGCCGGCTTTGACGCGGCGCGAAAGTCGGGCCAGGCCACCGAAGTTACCGCCACGGCCGGTCTCTACCTGGCGCAATCGCTCTTGAACGATGAGAAATACAATGATGCGATCCAGTTGCTTGAAACTCCGAAGGTCGGGCCGCTGACGCTCGTCCACAGCGGCAGCGACGCGGCGGCGCGTCCCGAGTTCGTCGTCGAAGTCTACAAGGCGGCGCTGCGGGCGTACGTCTCGATGATGCCGCCAAAGATCGCCCCGGCAATCGACGCGATGAAGGAACTTGAAAAGGCCGTCGCCGCTGACGGCAACCAAAACAGCGACCAATTGATGCAAATTTACATTTCGCTCGCCAAGTCGCTCAACGATCAGCTGACCAGGCTCGAGGAAGCGGGCCAAACGACCGACGTCGCCCGCCTCAGCGGCACGCTCGGCGAGTTTTTGGACCACGTCAGCCAGGGGAATGAAGACACCAGTTGGGCCACCCGCTATTGGATTGCGCAGACGTATTACACGATGGGCGCGAGTCTGCGGTCGGGAACTCCGGCCGGCAAGCAAGCTTCCGCAAGATATTTCACCAAGGCTCGCGACGCATTTGCGAAACTGGCCGCCGAAGGGGCGCAAGATCCGAGCTCGCTGCCAAGTCCGCTCGCCGGGCTCGCGATCGCCAAGCAACTCGGTGAGTGCTACCGCGAGCTGGGAAACTATCAACAGGCGCTCGACGCCTTTTCGAAGGTGCTCGCCGACCGGGAGTCGCAGCTGACGGTGCAGCAGGCGGCGGCGCGGACCTATCAACAGTGGGGCGAGGCCGACGGCGGCGTGGGCAAACTCGAGCGGGCGATTTACGGCGGCTACAAACTGCGGTCCACGGGCAAGAACCGCATCTGGGGCTGGCTCAAATTGGCGCTGGTTGCTGAGAATGCCGCCCGCTCCGATCCAAAATTCGCCGACGCATTTTACGAAGCCCGGCTCGAAGCGGCCCGCTGCCGGTACCTCGTCGGCACAAAGTCCACGGGCGCCGAGCAGCAAAAGGACTTCGCCACCGCCAAGCAGAGCATCCGCTCGATGTTGCAGCTTTACCCCGAGCTCGGTGGCGAGCACTGGAAAAGCAAATTTGAAGACTTGCTCAAGCAGATTCAGCAGGCTGGGGGCGAGCCGCCGAGCGGGCTCGCGGAGTTTGCGGGGAATAAGCAATGACAGTAGTTCCAAGTGGCCTTGTTGACTAATTCCACTCGAACTGAGGCAGCCCGAGGTGGGTGAAACGGTTTAAGATTTTGCATCTCAGACGGGCTTCGGCCTGTTGGTTTTCGAGAATCCTGTTTTTCACATTTCCTCCGAAACAACACTTCATGCGATACATGGCGGTTTCCGCCAGGCTGCGTCGATGATATCCCACGTCTTCCTTCCACCGTTTCCGACCAACTCGGCGAATCTCGCGGATCGCTTCGTCACGCTCCAAAGGCGGCTGGCTCGAGTTGCCGTGTTGCTTGATTTTGGCATTGCGACGCGGAGGAATGATCGGCTCTATCTCGTCGGCGCCGAGCGTTTCGTACACTTTCCACTGATCATAGGCCCCATCGCCGGCAAACGAATTGATGGGCGAATCAATCTGCTCCAGCAATTCCTCCACTTGGTCCGCGTCGTGCCCACAGTTTTCCGTCAGCACTTCCGCTTCGATCTCCTGCGTATCCGGGTTCACGGCCAAGTGCAACTTCCGCCACGTGCGTCGTTTGCTCACACCGTGCTTGCGAGTTTTCCATTCGCCTTCGCCAAACACCTTCAAGCCGGTGCTGTCGACGACCACGTCGATCGGTCCCTGGCGGTCCGCAACGTCCAAGGCGATTTCCAGCTTGGCCGCCCGTTTGGCCAGAGACGTGAAGTCGGGAATCGCCACGTCCACCTGCATCAACTGTGCCAGCGAACGCCCCAAACCTTCGGTCTGCCGATAGGGAAGCCGAAACAACTCCCGCAACATCAGCAGGCTTTCAACGGCCGTATCGCTGTAAACAAACGGGTGCCCGACCTTCGTGGCCTCGTTGGTATGTTCCCACGCGTCGATCACGTCGTCGCTAAACCAGAACGTAATCGAGCCCCGCTGCACCAGCGACTCGTTATATTTTCTCCAATTGGTAATCTTGTAGCTCGTTTTCGCCTTGGCAACCATTCACGCGCTCCTTCAGTGTGAGGGGGAATCCATTTCTCCCCTGATTTACGAACTGAACATGCGAATAGTTCGACAAGGCCGTTCCAAGTTCTTGAAATTGAGATAGGTGAACGCAAGGCCCCTCTTGTAAATGACTTGTGTCAACGAGTTCATTTCCAAGGAGGGAACCATGCGTTCACGGTCATGTTGTAGCATCGAGAGTGGTGAAGTTCATAGATGGGCGCTCGAATGGTTGATGCAAGCAAAGCTGGTGCGGGATCACGGCTGGAAATGCACGGCGGCGGTGGTGCTGAACGTGTTGCTGCGGGCAGCGGCCCGATCGATCTCGGTTTCCGCCGCCTGCCGCGACTTGGCCAGTGCGCCCTCGGACCAGGCGGTGATGACCGCCTTGGAGGAAGGCTTGCCCAAAACGCTTTCCGTGCTGGAAGGGCGTTTGAACCAGGCGCTGACGGGTCCTTTGCCGCAGCGTTGGAAAAGGCGCTCGTGGCGGGTGGCGATCGACTGGCATTTGACGCCGTACTACGGAGAGTTTTACCGGAGCCGCAACGAGTTGTATTACGGCAAGCCCCGCCAGGGGACGAAGCAGTTTCACGCCTACGCGTCGGCCTGCATTCTCGATCACGGCCAGCGGTACACGCTGGCTCTCTCGTGGGTGCGGCGGCACGAATCGACGGTCGTGGTGCTGCGGCGCTTGCTGGCCAGAATTCGCCAATTGGGCCTGAAAATCAGGTGTGTCTTGTTGGATCGGGCGTTTTTCAACGTGTCGGTGGTGGAGTTCCTCAAACAAGAGTCTCTGCCGTTCTTGATGCCCGTGGTGATGCGCGGGCGGAAACCCAAGAAGCGTCGCCCGGCGACCGGGCTGCGCTGGATCAAGCAGCAGGCCGCCGGTTGGTACCAGCACACCATGAAGAACGGCAAACGCCAAGTCACGCTCTCGGTGTGCGTTGGCTATCGCACGCACAAGAACCGCAAAGACGGCAAGCAGGTCAAGCAGAAGCTGTTGTTCGCCGCTTGGCGGGTGAAGGGGTCGCCGACCGAGATTCGCGAGCGCTACCGCAAACGGTTCGGCATCGAAACCAGCTTTCGGCAACTGCGGCAGGCACGGATTTACACCTGCACACGCCAACCTCGCTTGCGGTTGCTGTTCGTCGCGGTGGCGCTGGTGCTCCGCAACCTGTGGGTCTGGATCCACCACATGTTGCTGGCCGAGGGCGACCGAGACAATCGCACGCTCCATCTCGAACGCCTCCGCTTCAAACGCATGCTGGATTGGATCGTTCACGAAATACAACGCCTAATGCACGATGGCTCAAGGCCTTACACCGCCTGGAAGCCGTGAACTAAGAACTTGGAACTACTGAATGAGTACCATCCTTTTTGGACTGGTCGCTTAAGCGACCGGTCCGTCGCGAGAAAGTGTCGAATTTGGGAATAGTCTCTCGACTCCAAAGCGAAATCATTCCGAGCACAACGATGAAGCCAAACCTGCAAACGATCACTCTGTCAGCCCTGGTCATAGCGGCCTGCGCTCTCCTTCCCGCCGCCATCGCCTCGGCCGCCGATCGTGTCCGTACGAACAGTGGCGCGGAAGCCGGCGAGATCACCGGCACCTCGCCGATCGAGATCTCGCTCGACAAGGGCACCGCTGGCACCGTCAGAATCCCGATCAATCAAGTGCGCAGCGTGCTCTGGGACGGTGAGCCATCGGAACTGACGCAAGCCCGGCTCAACGCCAAGAACGGCGGCTATGCCACGGCACTCGAGCGGCTCGGGCAAGTCGACCAGGCGAGCCTGAAACGCGATTTGGTGCGGGAAGACGTTGAGTTCTATCTGGCCTACTGCGCGGCCCAACAAGCGCTGGCCGGCAAAGGCGAAGTGACCGATGCCGGCCGCAAACTCAATGAGTTCGTCCGCCGACATCCGCAGAATTTCCATTACCTCGAAGCCGTCGAAACGATGGGCGACCTGTTGATGGCCAGCGACAAATTCGCCGCCGCCCAGCGGCAGTACGCCGAGTTGGCGAAGGCGCCCTGGCCGGACTACAAAATGCGAGCGGGTGTGTTGATGGGCCAAACGCTCGCCGCCCAGGGCAAGCATCAAGAGGCGATCAAGCAGTACGACGACGTCCTCGCCACTCCCGACGACAACGCCGCGGCAAAAGAACAAAAACTCTCTGCCACGCTCGGTAAGGCGGTCAGCATGGCGGAGAGCAAACAGCTCGACCAGGCAGTGGGGCTGATCGAACAGATGATTCAAGACACGGACCCCGAACAAAAGGAGCTGCAAGCCCGGGCGTACAACGCACTGGGCGACTGCTATGAGCGTGCCGGCCGCACGAATGACGCCTTGCTCGCGTTCCTGCACGTCGACGTACTTTACAGCACCGTGCCCGACGCACATGCCGAGGCCCTCTCTCACTTGGCGAGTCTTTGGGACGCAGTCGGCCAAACCGCGCGAGCCCGCGAGGCGCGACAAACGCTCAACCAGCAGTATCGAGGCAGCCGCTGGGCCAAGTAACCGAGTTGCAAGACACCGAGCCGTGGGCGGCGGGCAGTCAATCCTTTCCCAGCTTGCGCGATTGGCACAGACCCATCACTACCGGTGCAGCGACAACTTGATTGGCCCGTTCCACGTTTACGCGGGCGAGTTGCCCCCGTAGAATCGAGGCATTCGCGCCACGTCGTGCTGGGCGACGCGGTCGCTACCACTGACTTTGGAGAACGCAATGGGTTCCCCTTCCCGCCCCGTTGCCGACCTGATCCGGCGGACGGTGTTGTTGCTACTGATGGCGATCGCCGCGGCGGCAATCGTGTCGCACGTGACCGACTCGCCCCTCGCACACGCGCAGGACGTGATCCCCGACGAAGAGACCGATGCATCCCCCGCCGACGCGCCGGCCGCGGCACCTGCCGCCGCCAAACCGGCGCCGTCGCTGGCGGAGGAGGCGGCCCAGGCCGCGCCGCGCCGTCGCAGCTATCTGACCTGGCTCTACGATTCGCTCGGCCCGATGTACAGTCTCATTTTCTTGGGACTCTCGTTTTCGCTGGTGGCCGTACTAGTGATGAATATCCTGGTCGCCCGGCGGGCCCAGATTCTGCCACCGGGGCTGATCGAAGGCTTTGAAAAACATCTCGAAGCAAAGCAGTATCAGGAGGCGTATGAGCTGGCTCGCAATGACGATTCGTTCCTCGGCAAGGTGCTCTCGGCGGGACTGTCGCGGCTCACCTACGGCTATCAACCGGCCGTCGAAGCGATGCAGGAGGTCGGCGAGGAAGAGAGCATGCGGCTCGAACACCTGCTCAGCTACCTGGCGCTGATCGGCACGATCAGCCCGATGTTTGGTCTGTTGGGTACGGTCGACGGGATGGTGCAGGCGTTCGACGTGATCGCCCAGTCGACCGTGTCGCCGAAGCCGAATGAGTTGGCCCAAGGCATCGCCACTGCGCTGGTGACGACGCTGGTCGGCTTATGGCTGGCTATCCCGGCGATCGCCGCTTTCAACATCCTCCGCAACCGCGTGTCGCGGCTGGTGCTTGAAGTGGGCACCGTGAGCGAGGGCCTGATGCGGCGGTTCCAGAACGTCGGCCCGAAAAAGGCCTAGCGAAGCATCCAACACGCAGCAGCCGCACTATGCGAATTCCTCGACCGAAAGTGCCATCATCCGCCGAGATGGACATGACGCCGATGATCGACGTCACGTTTCAGTTGATCGCGTTCTTCATGTTCGTGCTCAACTTTTCCGAGGTGGACACCGACCAGCGGATCAATCTGCCGGCCAGCGAGCTGGCTCGCCCGCCGCAGACGCCATATTCCCAGCCGCTCACCGTCCAGATGACGTCGAACAACACGATTCTCTTCGCCGGCGACGAAATGGCGCCTGACGCGCTGCAGTCGGCCTTGATGCGCGAGGCCCAGATCATCAAGGCCTACCCGAACAAAAAGCTCTCCGACGTGACGGTCGTGCTGCGGGCCGACCGGGCCGCCAAGACCGGCAAGGTGCAGGAAGTGATCCAGATGTGCCAGAAGGCGGGCTTCGACATGTTCGCGCTCCGCGGCAAGTCGAGCGACGTCTCGACGCTGATCGAGCCGGAGGCCCCGCCATGAGAATCCGCCACCGCACGCACGACGACAAGATCAATCAGTCGATGACGCCGATGATCGACATCGTGTTTCAGCTGAACATCTTCTTCCTGTTCACGTTCAAGATCGTGTTGCCGGAGGGGGATTTCAACGTCGAGATGCCTTCGGCGGCGGCATCCCGGGCGGCGCGGCCGAGCGAATTGCCGCCGCTGCGGCTGGTGATGAAGGCGGCCCCGACCGGGCAGCTGGCCGATTTGCAGCTGGCCGGCCGGTCGTTCGGCAATGGCCGCGACGCCTTTGCCCAGCTGCAGAACTACATTCGCACCCAGGTCGTGGCGGCCGGCGGCGGCTCCGAGGACCAGGAGGTGGAAATCGACGCCGACTATAACTTAAACTACGACTACGTGGTCCGGGCGATCACGGCGGTCACCGGCTACATCGAGAACGGACAGCCTCACAAGCTCATCGAGCGAATCAAGTTCACGCCGCCGAAGGCGGCGCAGTGAAGACTGGGAGACAAGGAGACATGGAGACAAGGAGATTGCGCGGGCGACTGCTGCTCCTTGTCTCCTTGTCTCCCAGTCTCCTTGTCTTCTTTCACGGCACGGCGTCGATTGCTGCGGACGTTCGCAAGTTCAACGTCCTGTTCATCGTCTCCGACGACCTCCGCACGGAGCCCGGCTGCTATGGCGGACTGGCGAAGACACCGACCCTCGATGCGCTCGCGGCGAGCGGCGTCGAGTTCGAGCGGGCCTATTGCCAGTTTCCGCTCTGCTGCCCCTCGCGGACTTCGCTGCTCACCGGCCGCTACCCGCTCACGACCGGCGTATTGGGAAATCGCACTTGGTTCGGCCACGAGCATCCCGACTACGTGAGCTTGCCGAAGTATTTTCAGCAGCATGGCTACGTGACGCTGCGGTCGGGCAAGATTTTTCACGGCGGGCTAGACGATGCCGATGCCTGGACCGTCGGGGGTGAGGCACGGTCCTTCGATCTCCGCGAGCCGGCGTCGCAGGTTGAGAGCCGCGCCGAACGGACCGCGGTGGCCAAGCGGGAACATTCCGACCGCTGGGTCGTGCTGGCTGGCAACGGCGAACAGCACGGCGACTATCGCGCGGCCTCGCGGGCCGTGGAATTGCTCGACGAGTATCAGAAGCAGCCATTCTTTCTGGCGGTCGGCTTCGCCAATCCGCATAGTCCACTCGAAGCGCCGCAGCGCTTCTACGATCTCTACGACGTCAATGCGATTCCGCTACCGCCCGATTTTGAACCGCGGCCGACGGTGCCGCCCGGCTTCCCGGGCGCGGCGATTCGGGCGAAGAACGCCGATCTGTTTGTCGGCCGCGACGCCACGCCGGTAGCGGCCAAGGAAATGATCCTCGCATATTTAGCGGCATCGTCATTCCTGGATGCGAATGTCGGCCGCGTCGTGGCGGAACTCGATCGGTTGGGACTCCGCGAGTCGACGGTCATTGTTTTTTGGAGCGATCACGGTTATCAGCTGGGCGAAAAGGGCAAGTGGTCCAAGGCCGGCTCGCTGTACGAGCAGGGCGCCCGCGTGCCACTGATTGTCGTCGCGCCGCGGGCGACGGGGAACGGCAAGGTTTGCGCTCGGATCGTCGAGTCGATCGACGTCTATCCGACGCTGGTCGGACTTTGCGGCCTGTCACTGCCAGCAGGCTTGGAGGGCCGCAGCTTGGTGCCGCTCTTGGAAGACCCCGACGCCGCCTGGGACCATCCTGCCTTCACGATCTGGAGCGAGGACGGCCGCACCGCAACGGGCATTAGCGTGCGGACCGACAAGTGGCGATACAACGAGTATCCCGGCCCCCGCGGCGGAGCGCTGCTGTTCGACGAAGCGGCCGATCCCCACGAGATGCACAACCTGGCGGACGATCCGCAATACGCGGAGGTACGCAAGCGTTTGTCGAAGTTGATCGAGACCCATCGCCAATCGCGGCCGACAGCCCCCGGCTCCGCTGGGGGTTGAGCATCGGCAAGCGCGTGTTGCGGGACGCACCTCCGCCAGAGCCGGGGGCTGCCGGCGAGTGCGCCGTTTAGGCCCGCGGATGAAACGCCGCGTGGACCTTCTTGAGCCGTGAGTGGTCGACGTGAGTGTAGATCTGCGTGGTGGCGATGCTGGCGTGCCCGAGCATTTCCTGGACTTGCCGCAGGTCGGCCCCGCCGGCCAATAGATGCGTGGCGAAGCTGTGCCGTAGCGAATGGGGGCTCAAGTCGGCCGAGCAGCCGGCCTGCTTGGCGTAACGCTTGATCAATTCCCAGATTCGCTCGCGACGCAAGCGTGCTCCCCGCGGCGAGAGCAGGAGGAAGATCGACGGCGTGACTTGCCGCGCCGCAAGTTTCGGCCGCTCGTACTGCAGGTACGCCTCCACCGCGGCGACTGCTTTCTTCCCCAGCGGCACGACCCGCTGCTTGTCCCCTTTGCCGTGGCAAACGCAGTAGCGCTCTTCGAGATGCAGATCGCGGATTTTGAGCGTCGAGAGCTCCGAAACGCGGCAGCCGGTGGCGTAGAGCAGCTCTAATATCGCCCGGTCGCGTCGCGGCCAGGGCTGCGGCGGCCGCGGCGCGGTGAGCAAAGCCTCGATCTCGTCCGGCGAAAGGACGGTCGGCACGCGCTGCCAGAGCTTTTGGGTTCCGAGCAACTCCGCCTGATTTTCGCTGAGTACGCTTTCCAATTGCAAATAGCGGAAAAACACCTTGAGCGAGACGACGTGTCGGCTGACGCTCGCCGGCGCAAGTTCCTTTGCCATCAGCCAGGCCGGGTAGCCGGAGAGATCGGAGACCGTCAGCCCTTCGATCCGCCGGCTGCCGAGCCATTCGAGGAATCGCCGCAGATCGCGATCGTAGGCCAGCACCGTGTTCTCCGCCAGGTGGCACTCACTACGCAGATAGCGGACGAACGCCTCGCGCCACCGCGTGGCGTTCTCGGCCGCGGCGACGCGACGGGGCTTGATCTGCTTGCGATTCGTGGCCATTCTTGTCTCGCGGCCCTGCTGGCGTGTCTCGTCCTTGCTCAGCGTCGATGCTCCAGAGCTGGCGCCGTGGCGTGGCCGCCACCGCCAACTCCCCGCGGTAAGTATCGGCGCCGCGGCGGTGCGGCCGCCGGTTTGCTCTGGCCGCAGACCGGCCGGGTTGAGTATGCTGGCGCCGCCCGCCAGCCGGACGGCGGGCTGTGACGACTGGGTAACTTCCGCCGCCTGCGATGCAACAGGTAGTCTTCGACGAGCCCTATCAGTTCATTCCTCCGTTCTATTCGGATTGGGGGCCGCGGATCCTGCGCCACTACGTGCGGCGGTATATCCGCAAGGCCTACGGCGTGCACCGCGTCGAAAGCCGACACGTCGAGCGGCTCCGGGCGTCGGTGGCCGCGGGCAAGAGCATCATGCTCGCCCCGAACCACTGCCGACTCTCCGACCCGATGGTGCTCGGCGTGATGGCACTCGACGTGCCCGTGTACCTGCACGCGATGGCCAGCTGGCACTTGTTCAAGGAAAGCGCTTTCCAAACGTTTATCATCCGCGCGTTCGGCGCGTTTAGCGTGCTGCGGGAGGGAAACGACCGCAAGTCGCTCGAAGCGGCGATCGACATCCTCGTCGCTGGCAGGAGGCCGCTGATCGTGTTTCCTGAAGGGGCGCTCACCAAGCACAACGACATCATCAACGAAATGATGGACGGGCCGACGTTCCTGGCGCGGCAGGCGGCCAAGCGGCTCCGCAAGAACGGCGACAACCGCGAGGTCGTGATCCATCCGGTGGTGGTCCGCTACTCGTTCGACGGCGACCTGGCCGCGACACTCAACCCGACGCTCGACGAGCTCGAAGCCCGGCTCAGTTGGCAGCCGAAGCACAATCTGCCGATGTTTCAACGGATCGCCAAGCTGGGAGACGCCTTTCTGGCGCTCAAGGAGATCGAGTATCTCGGCGCGGCCAAAACGGGCAATCTCTACGATCGGGCCGAGCAGTTCGTCGAGACCGTCCTCACGCGGGTCGAAGATGCCTGGGAGCAGAAGGAGCGGTCGGACGGCGTGATCGCCCGCGTGAAACGGCTGCGGACGCTGATTCTGGCCGACATGGTGGCCGGCAACGTGACGCCGGAAGAACGCGAACGGCGCTGGTACGATCTGGCCGCCCTCTACTATGCCCAACAGATTTCTCACTATCCACGGAACTACATCACGGCCGAGAAAAATATACCCGAGCACGTGATCGAGACAGTCGAGCGGCTCGAGGAGGACTTCGTCGACCACGCGCACCTGTACCAGCCGATGAACGCGACCGTCGAGCTCGGCGAGGCGATCCCGGTTGGGCCGGAGCGGGAAAGGAACGCCGACGGCGATCCGATCATGGCGGAGGTTCGCCGGCAGCTGCAAGCGATGATGGACGGCCTGGCGGCGGAGCGCCCGCGAGTATGACGGGCGACCCGGTCGCGGCGGCGTCGGCTTTCATCTGCATTTTCGCGGTGTTACAATCGCAGAGGGTTCGCCCCGCGATTCGTTTTCTCCTGCGAGGACCTGTTCCATGCCCGCCGCCGTCGTCCCGCTCTCGGAACTTGCTGAAGGCCAGGAGGCCGACTTCTTTGCGCTACTCTCGGAAAAACAGGAACTGACCACGCGCGACGGGAAGCCGTATTTTCGCGTGTCGTTCCGCGATGCACGCCGCGAGGTGGGGTTGCCGATCTGGGCCGACTCGCCGCTGGCGACCGCCTGCCGTAACGAATGGGCGGTCGGCGAGTTTTACAAGCTGCGGGCCAAGGTGCAGCAAACGAACTTTGGACCGCAGCTCGAAATTCGCAAGATTAGGCCGATCGCCAAGACGGACGCCAAGGAGGGTTTCGACCCGCTGATGTGCGTGCCGGTCTCGCGGTTCGATCCCGAGCAGATGTTCGCCGAGCTGGTTGCGACTGCCAAGGAACAGATTCAGGACGAGCCGTTGCGGCAACTGGTCGTGGATATCCACGAGGAAAATCGAACGTCCCTGCTCACGCTGCCAGCCGCGACCCGGAATCACCATGCCTTTGCCAGCGGCTACCTCGAACACGTGCTCAACGTCACTCGCAGCTGCGTTCACCTGGCGAATAAGTACGCTGAGCTGTATCCCGAGCTGAAGCCGCCGCTCGACAAGGACGTCGTCATCGCGGGGGCGATGCTCCACGACGTCGGAAAATTGCGTGAGTTGGAATCGACTGCCGCGGGTGCCGAGTACACGGCGTCCGGAACGCTGATCGGCCACGTGCTGCAGGGTCGCGACATCGTCCGCGAGATGGCCGCCGGTCGGAAGATCGACCCCGAGAAGCTCCTGCGCCTGGAGCACGTGATCATCGCCCACCAGCGCCTACCGGAATGGGGCGCGCCGAAGCCGCCAATGACTCCCGAGGCACTGATCATCCACTACGCCGACGACCTCGACGCGAAATTCAACATGATGGTCGCCGTGCTTGCCGAGGACAAAAACGGCGGCCCGGTCACGTCGCGCCGCAACGCGCTAGGCCAGCCGGTGTTCCGCGGCGGCGCGGCATTGTAGTGGATTCTTCAATTCCCCGCCGTGTTACTCACAAACGCGATGCGCTTGCTGTCGGGGGACCAGCTGGGGACGTTGATCGTTCCCTGGCCGCCGTAAACGTATGCGATCACTTTGGGATCGCCGGCGGGATACGGCATCAGGCGGAGGTAGCATTGGCGATAGAACGGATGCTCTTCGGGGGCAACGTCCTGGCCGTAGGAGATAATGACGATCCGCTTACCGTCGGGTGAGATGTGGGGGAACCAGTTGTTGAACTCGTCATCGGTGACTTGCTCCGGCTCGTAGCCGCCGGGCGGCATCCGCCAGATTTGCATCCGGCCGGTACGGGATGAATTGAAATAGACGTGGCTGCCGTCCGGTGTGTATTCGGGGCCATCCTCGAGGCCGGCGGTCGTGGTGAGCTTTTTCTCCTGGCCGCTGCCATCGGACGCGATGGAGTAAATGTCGAACTCGCCGTCGCGCCCGCCGGTGAAGAGCAATTCTCTGCCGTCGGGCGACCAGCTGTGGGCGTAGGAGGGGCCTGTGGGCGTGATTTCTGTTGGTACTCCGCCCTCGACCGGCACGGTGTAAACGATCGAGTTGCTCTGGGCGTCGCGACGATGGCTAATGACGAGCAGCTTGCCGTCAAAGGAAAGGACGTGGTCATTGTTGTTCTCGTCGGCAAAGCCGGTGTCGATTTCCTCGGGTTTGCCCGTAGCGAGGTCAAAGCGATAGAGCCGTCCGTTGCGATTGAAGATCAGGGCCTTGCCGTCGCGGGTCCAATTCGGTGCCTGGATCGAATCGGTGACATGGTAGATGATGTTGCGGATGCCCGTGTCGACGTCCATGATCTCGAGGTTGCTGCCGATGAAGTCTCGATAGGGGACGAAATCGTCGGCCGCCGGAACGGTGATTCGCACGTTGTCGAACTCGGCGGTGATTCTTTCGTCGGGATCGTGCGAGCAGACGAAGAGTCCGACGTAGACTTCGTCGCCCAGATCAAGTTCGACGTCGCGTGGAGCGGCAAACGGCCGGCCCTCCCAGGCGACGCGCATCGTGTACTTGTTGCCCTTACGCTCGAGCTGGAGCACGTCGCCAGCGGCGATGGGGGCCATGATCTGAGTCGTGACGCCAGCTGCGGTTCGGCGGATTTGCATCGAGGTCAGGCCGTCAGCGTGGCGGGCGATGTCGACATAGGGCGAATCGGCAGCGAGCGACTTGCGGACAATCACGCCGATTTTCCGATGGGGCACCTTCCCCTGGCCGACGAAGCGGGCCCGGGCACAGATCTGAAAGTCCCCCTTCATCTGCCTCCAGGCGAAGAAGAACTCGTCGCTCGTGTCCCACATGTTGGTGCCGGCGGCCGTGATCGTGTATCGCTCGAAGTCCGGGTCGAATCGCGCGGTGCCTGGCGATTTCACAGGGCCCACGTCGCCCTGGCCTGTGAATTGACCCAACGGCGCTGCCGCAAAAGTGGTATCGAGCGGCAAAAGTAGGAGTACCATCGTCGCGGCCGCCCTAATTATCATGTGGCGTGAATGGGACATTGGGAGGGTCTCTCCGGGTCGTTTCTTGCGAACAGCTCAACCAATCCTACAACGAAGCCAATGGCGAACGACGCCGATCAATGTCCGCTCAACCCACTTTCTTACAGGCGAGTTTTCGCCGGACCCTTGCGCACGACGGGCAGTAGCGACATCTTTCTCCAGCCGGTATCATGAGAGGGGAGCGGCAGCCCGCCGGATCGCTACTACGCACGTCGACTCAAATGGTTTATCCAGCGTGCAGCGCGGTCATTTGATCCTACCAGAAGACTCGAATGGGGAGCTTGCGATGCGCCAAATTTCTTGGCTCTCGGTCGGTGTGTGCTTGGTCGCAATATCGCAACTTAATTCGTCGGGAATCGCCCGCGCGGCGGATGCTGATGCGGCCCTGCCCGTGATCTTGAGCGAAGATTTCGAGAACGGCATGGGGCATTGGCAGACGACCGACCCCGATCCGTCGGATTCGGTGTGGAAGATTATCGAGATTGCCACCGAACCAGGTCAAACCGGCAACCACGCGCTGCGGGTCACGGGGGCGAGCAAATACGAGCCGCCGTATCGCAGCCCGCTGAGCATCGCCTGGCTCAAAGACGTGAAGGTGGGCGACTTCGAGCTGACCGCGAAAGTGCAGAACACGAACCCCAGCGGCGGCAATCACCGCGATCTGTGCTTCTTCTGGGGGCGCCAGAGTCCCTCGGAGTTTTATTACGTCCACTTCGGCCACAAGGCCGACCCGCACGCCTGCCAGATCTTCATCGTCAACAACAAGGAGCGGACGATGATCACCCGCGACCAGGCGGAGGGCACGCCCTGGACCGACGGCTGGCACAAGATCAAAGTCACCCGCCACGGCGGCGAGATGAAAGCCTATTTCGACGACATGACCAAGCCATTAATGACCGCCAACGACACGACGTTCGGGGCGGGAGAGATCGGGATCGGCACGTTTGACGACAACGGCAATTTTGACGACGTCGTGCTGCGGGGCGAACAAGTGTCGAATTGAATTCGTATAAAAGCGATGGTTTATTCTTGGACCCGGCGGTCCTGTCTAGGGGGAGCAATCATGAGTGTTACTCGGCGAGATTTTCTGGGTGCGTCGGCGGCCGCGGCTTCGGCAGCCGCGTTCGGTTTGTCGTGGGCCAGCCGCGCGCTGGCGCAAAGCACGTCCGACATTCGCGTCGCCCAGATCGGTTTTCATGGCCAAGGCCAGGGCCACATTAAGTACAATCATCAGAATCTCGTGGCACTCTGCGACGTCGACGAGGAAGTGCTCCGCGGTACGGCCGATCGGATCAAGAGCAACTACGGCAAGAAGGTCGACACCTACACCGACTTCCGCAAGCTGCTGGAGCGGAAGGACGTCGATGCCGTGTCGATCGCCACGCCGAACCACTTGCACGCGCTGATCGCGATCTGCGCCGCCCAGGCCGGCAAGCACGTTTACGTCGAGAAGCCGGCCTCGCACGACATCTGGGAGGGCCGCCAGATGATCCAGGCCGCGCGGCAGAACAACCGGCTGATGCAAGTCGGCACGCAGTCGCGCTCCAGCTCGAGCCTGAAAGAAGCCGTCGCTTACGTGCAGGGCGGCAATCTCGGCAAAATCAAATACGCACTCGGAACCTGCTACAAGCCGCGGCCGAGCATCGGCAAGCTCGACAAGCCGCTCGAGATTCCCAGCACCGTCGATTACGATCTCTGGTGTGGCCCGGCTGCCAAGGAAGATCTCTATCGTCCCCATCTGCACTACGATTGGCACTGGGTCTTCAACACCGGCAACGGCGACATGGGAAACCAGGGCATCCATCAGATGGACATCGCCCGCTGGTTCCTCGGCGAGAATGCCCTCGCGCCTCGGGCGATCAGCATCGGCGGCCGCCTCGGCTACGAAGATGCCGGCAACACGCCCAACACGCAGATCGTGTATCTTGGACTACCCGGCCGCACCGCTTATCTTCGAGACGCGCGGCCTGCCCCACTCGAAGGCTGGCCAACGCCGCTGGGGCAACAACATGGATCGCTATCGCGGCTCGCAGATCGGCGTGATCGTGCAGTGCGAGAAGGGTTACGTCTTGGTGCCCAGCTACACTGAGGCGATCGCGTACGACAACAGCGGCCAGGAGATCAAGCACTGGAAAGTGAATCCCGATCCGCTGGGGACGCACATTCGCAATTTCCTCTCGTCCGTGGCGGCGAATGATCCGAAGCAGCTCTATGCCGACATCCAGGAAGGCCACCTGTCCAGTTCGCTCTGCCATCTGGGCGGCATCTCGCACCAGCTCGGCAAAACCGCCCGCGCCGGGGAGATCGCCGACCAGATCAAGGCGAACGAGCTGTTGAGCATCGCTTTCGACCGGATGGCCAGCCACCTGCGGGCCAACGACGTCGACGTCGATCGCGGCGAAGGCGCAATCACGCTCGGCCCCTGGCTGGAGCTCGATCCGGCGACCGAGCAGTTCACGGGCAACGACGCCGCCACCGCGCTCCGCGCCGCGCCCATCAGCGCGAACCCTACGCCGTGCCCGATCTGGATCGCAACACCGTCGCCAAGGCAAGTTAGCCGCCGCGCGACGCGGGGGATCGCACCGATTCCCATTCGATGTCATCGGGCGCTGTCCTATAATTGGTTTATGGCCTTCGACCTGCGTTTTCCGACCGTGAGCCGCGCATGCCGACGATTGATGATATCGGACCGTATAAGCTCTACTTCTATTCGGCCGAAGGGAGCGAACCTCCCCATGTGCACATCCGCCGGGACCGCGCCACGGCCTAATTTTGGTTGAGCCCGGTTCGCGTAGCAAGATCTCGGTGGTTCGGAGATCACGAATTGCGTTCACTCCAGAAATTGGTCGAAGACAACCGAGACCGAATCTTAGAGGCTTGGAATGAAGACTTAGTCACTGATCGCGACGTATTTGCCGAATCGGTACGTTTTTCGGAAGACTCCATGACGGTGTCGCTTGACGACGGGCGAGCCCTTTCCGTGCCGCTGGCCTGGTATCCCAGACTGCTGCACGGAACGAAACAGGAGCGGGAAGAATACGAACTGATTGGCGATGGCGAGGGCATCCACTGGCCACAACTCGACGAGGATATTAGCGTCGAAGGGCTGCTGGCAGGAAAGAGATCGGCAGAAAGCGATGCGTCACTGGCGAGGTGGTTGGAAACGCGCCGCTAACCCGCATCGATCGCTTGTGGCGATTATAGGAGTACCCGTTGCCGGCGGGCTTGTCCGCCGCCCGTCGCGTTTTTGCGGAGTCACCAGTGCGCGCCTTCCACGCCATCTTCAGCGCCTACGGCTTCTGGCTCCCCAATGACCCACGCGGCAGCTGGTCGACGTGGGTTGGTGCGTGGGAACTCTTCCGCTACGGCGGCAAAGCGACGAAAGTCGAGACAACCCGCTCGGTCGCCGGACGCCGTCACGATCATGTACTTCGAGAAACGGTCAAGCATCACCTAAAATATCCGCCAGTGACATTCACCGGCGTCCAGGCCAGGGCAATCGGAGAAGGGTTCTCCGTCGCGGTCCAGAAATCGAGTTATCGTATTCTCGCGTGTGCGGTCCTTCCCGACCACGTCCATGTTGTCGTCGAATCGCACCGCAACAAGCCCACGCAAGTCGTCGGGCACCTCAAACGCGAAGCGACGTTGCGATTGGTGGAGCAAGGGCTGCATCCTTTTCGACAACTATATGAAGCCGGATGTCCGTTACCGAGTTGTTGGGCGGAGAAGTGCTGGAAGGTGTTCCTCGACACGCGCGACGATGAGCGGCGCGCGATTCGCTACGTCGAGGACAATCCGCAGAAGGAGGGCAAGCCGCGGCAACACTGGTCGTGCGTTGTGGCACGTCCCCTGGCGCGGCGGGACAAGCCCGCCGGCTAACGGGTCGCGCGGGTTAGCCGGCGGGCTTGTCCCGCCGCGTCGTAGTGGTCGGCAGCGCCCGCAGGGCTCCCACCGATATCCCGCCATCCACCAGCAGCGTCTGGCCGGTGATGTAGCGGCCCGCGTCCGATGCCAACAGCAAGAGTGCCCCGTCGAGGTCGCCCATTCGCCCGGCCGGCCGAGAGGAATCCGCTCGCAGAGATATTCGACCCACTCGCGGGTCGTCGTAAAGCACGCGATTTTGCGCCGTCTTGAACCAGCCCGGGGCGAGGCAGTTGACGGTGATGCCGTGCGGGCCCCAGTCGTGGGCGAGGCTCATCGTCATTTGCTTGATGCCGCCACGGCTCGCGCCGTAGGGCGCGAGGCCGGCGTAACCGGCGACGCAAGTAACCGAGCCAATGTTGATGATCCGGCCATACCGCCGCGGAATCATCTGCTTCGCCGCCGCCTGGGCGACGAAGAACGCGCCGCGGAGGTTCGTGTTGACGATCTCATTCCAGTCGTCCCAAGTGACCTCGGTGGCCGGTTTGCGGATGTTGCAGCCGGCGTTATTGACCAGCACGTCGATCCGGTTGAACTGGCGGAGTCGCGGCCATCCGCCCTGTTGGATGCTTGCATGGTCCCGCACGTCCAGCTCGACGCAGGCCACCTTGCGTCCGAGCGATTTCAGCTCGTCGGCCAGCGGTTCAAGCGACGCGGCAGTCCGGCTGGTGATCACGAGATTCGCGCCGGCGCGGGCCAGCACGCGGGCAAAATTCTGCCCCAGGCCGCGACTTGCGCCGGTGACCATCGCCACGCGGTCGGTAAGATCAAACAGATCACCCATGCTGGCATCCCGTTCCGGCTATGCCGACTTGTCGGACGCAAGACGACCTTCAGCAAGCCCGGCTCGCGGGCATAGAGCCGCTCGAACCACCGCGGCCCCTCTTCGAGCGGCGCGATCGCGGAGATCAACGGTTCGACGCGAATCGCGCCACTGGCGATCAACTCGATCGCACGCGGATACTCGCCCGCCGAGGCCATCGACCCGGTCAGCGTGATCTCGCGCGTGACGATCGGTCTGCAGCGGCAGCGGCACTTCGGGCGAGAGGTTTCCCACGAGCCCCACCTGCCCGCCGCGGCGGACGGAGCCGATGGCGGTGGCGATCGGTTGCGCGGCGCCGACGACTTCCAGCGCGACGTCGACGCCCCGGCCGCCGGTCCGTTCCAGGACGGCCGCCACCGGGTCGCACGTTGCCGCGTTGATCGTCGCCGTCGCGCCCAGCTCCGCCGCGAGCCGCAGTCGCCCTTCGTCCAAGTCGATGGCGATCACTTCGCCACAGCCGGCGATTTTGAGCGCCTGAATCACCAGCAGCCCGATCATGCCGCTGCCGACGACGGCGGCACTATCGCCCCAGTCGATCCGCAGCCGACCGACGGCATGCAGTGCGACCGACACCGGTTCGACCAGCGCCGCGTGCTCGAACGCGAGATCGTCCGGCACCGCAAAGACCGCCTTCTCGGGTGCGACGACGAATTCGGCAAACGCCCCCTGCTGACGAAACTCCTGGCAGGCAACGCCCAGAATTCGCCGCCCCGCGCACATGTTCGTCTGCCCGTTGCGACACAGCTCACACTCGCCGCAGGAGAGCAGCGAATCGAGCGCGACGTGATCGCCTGGCCGCACGCTCGACACGTTCTTGCCAACTTCGACGACGACGCCGGCCGACTCGTGGCCCATGACCAAGGGCGGAATCCGCCGGCCGGTCGAGCCGTCGTAACCGTGCACGTCGCTGCCGCAGATGCCGCAGGCCCGCACGCCCACCAGCACGTCGTCGGGCCCGACCGCGGGACGCTCCAGCGAGGCGAGTTCCAGCTTGCGATATTCGGTGAGCAGCAGTGCTTGCATGGTCATTCCGCGGCGGGACGAGCCCGCCGGCTAACGGTCATGAAGTCGGACACCCAGCGCGTTAGCCGGCGGCGTTCTGCCGCCGAGGCGCACCTAAAACGCCTTACCCTTGGTCGAGAGTGGTATCCGCAGGATGTACATGTCGGCCGTGATAAACAGCGTCTTGCCGTCTTCTCCGAACGCGACGTTCGACGTAGCCTGCCCCGTCTTAAACGTACCGAGATGCTTGCCCTCCGGCGAGAAAATCAACACGCCGCCCGGCCCGGCGGCGAACAGGTTGCCATGCTCGTCGACTTCCATCCCGTCCGGCGCACCCTGCTCTGTCTTGGAGAGCTCGGTGGCGTCAAAAAACACACGCCCGGTGCCGAGCGTGCCATCGTCGAGCACCGGATAAGCCATCCAGATCGGCCGCGGTCCGTGCGAATTCGAGACGTAGAGCGTCTTCTCATCAGGCGAAAACGTGATGCCGTTGGGCCGTTCCAGCTCCTTGGTGAGCAAGGTCACTTTGCCGTCCGGCGTCACGCGGTACACGCCCTGGTAGGGCAGCTCCTTATTCGGATCGTCCATGTTCTTTTCGAGCCCGTAGGGCGGATCGGTGAAGTAGATCGCGCCGCTGGAGTGGACGGCCGCGTCGTTCGGGCTGTTGAGTCGTTTGCCGTCGTACTTCGAAGCGACGGTGGCGTACTTCGGCATCGGCTTGTCGAGCGGCGCCATCATCCGGGCGATCCGGCGATCGCCATGCTGGCACAAGATCAGCATTCCATTGGTATCGAGCGACCGTGCTGTTGCAGCCCATCTCGCCGCCGCGCGGCACGTGACCCGTGTATCCCGACGGCCGAAAGTACTCGCGTTTGCCGTTCTTGGCGTCCCAGCGGTAGATCACGTTTTGCGGGATGTCGGAAAAGATCAGGAAGCCGCCGTCGGCGGGCACCCACAACGGCCCCTCGCACCAATCGAGGCCGTCGACGATGACCTCCATTTTGGCGTCCTTGGGCACCAGCGCGTCGAGCGCCGGGTCAAGTCGCTCGATCTCGCCGATGGTCGGCCGATCGGCAGCCAAGAGTTGCGTACCGATCGAACTCAACACCAACGAGGCGAAAAACGCCCGGCTGGCGGACATGAGATACGGCCGTTGAAAGCATCTAAGGTACGAATTCATGCGCCTGTCACTCCTTAAGCTCAAACGACGATAGTAGGCAACGCGGCCACGCCCTGTATAATACAGCCTCTCTGTGGCGAATTCTACGCTCGGCGCCGTCGGGCTCCGGGCGATGGGCCGAGCACTATTTGCGCGTCAATCAGGCATGTCCCACGGACCGATCGTCTATTCTCCGCTGCCGGAGGACCTCCAGCAGGGCGTGAGCTGGCGTTCGCTCAAGTATTTCGGAGCGGGGGCCATCGTCGCCTCGGTGACGATCGCTTCCGGCGAGACCGTCTTCGCCGCCCGCAGCGGGGCGATGTTCGGCTACACGCTGCTCTGGTGCTTCGTGGCAGGTGCCGTGATGAAGGGCGTGCAGGTCTATTCCGGCATGCGGCACATGGTGCTCACCGGTGAACACCCGATGACCCACTGGGGCTACATGCCCGGGCCGAAGAACTGGGTACCGCTCGCAATCGGACTGTTGAGCTTGTTTTGTTTTCCGTTCTGGCAGGCGGCGTTGCCGCTGGTGCTGGGCGGTTTCATGAACTGGATGATCGGCGTCGACGGCACCGCTGACCAGATCCTGCTCTTCTCGCGGCTGTGGGCCACGCTGGCGATCGTCGTCTCGGTCGTGCTGTTGTGGCTGCAGAGCTACGCAGTTCTGGAAAAGGCGCAGCTGATTATCGTCGGCCTGCTGTTGGCTTGCGTCTTGGCCGCGGCCGGAGCGGCGCGGCCGGACTGGCTCGCGGCGCTCGTCGGCATGTTCTTGCCGACCATTCCCCACTACGATTCGTGGATTCTCGAAAAGTATCCCACGATCGCCGTTCGGCCTCCCTGGGTCGAGGTAATCACGTGCGTCGGCGCCGTTGGCGGCGGCACATACGACTACGTCGGCTACGTCGGCTGCCTCCGCGAGAAGCTCTGGGGTGCGGTCGGCGTCCGTCATGCCGCGCACCAGGTCGTCACGAGCGAACCCGAGATGCCGCTGCCGATCGACCAGAGTCCGGAAAACTTGCTTGCCGCCCGCCGCTGGTTGCTGCCACCGCAAGTCGACACGCTGATTTGCTTCGCCAGCGTGCTGTTGTTTACGCTGTGCTTCGTACTCCTGGGAGCCCGCATCTTGCATCCTCAGCAGCTCGTGCCCGCTGGAGATACGGAATTGCTCAGCTACCAGGCGCAGTTCCTCACCAAGCTCCACCCGGCGCTGTTGTACGTCTATCAACTCGGCATCTTCATGGCCTTCTTCGGTACGATCTACGGCGCGTACGAAATTTACTTTCGCACGGCGTATGAGTGCCTGCTGCCGGTGAGCAGCTGGTTCCGCCGGCTACCGTTCGAGACGTTCCGCCGCGGGATGCTTCTCTATTGCGGCTCGCTGGGCCTGGTCTTTCTCTGGACCATGAAAGATGCCGTGGCGATTATTACGCCCGCCGCATTAATTGGCGGCGTCTTCACGTGTGGCCTGTGGTGCCTGGCGATGCTCTGGACAGACCGCCGCTTCCTCCCACCCGCGCTGCAAATGCCCCGCTTCTTGAGGCTCGCCGTCGCCGTGTCGGGCGTGGTGCTGACCCTGCTCGGGACCAAGGGGATTTGGGACTACGTCGCCGGCTTGCTGGCAGGCTGACCGTCCGGCGTTGACCCGGCCCGTCGCGGAGCCCGAAAATCCCTGGCCCCCCGCAGGTGGAAAACCACGCTGCCAACAGGTACAATCGCCGATATTGCGACGCCACCTGCAATCGGATCGGCAATTGGGCGTGAACCGGGCGTCGGCCAATGGCGGCCACTTTTCCAAAAGGGGAAACTTACGATGCAACTTGGCGGCACTCTTGGTTCATTGCGTCCGAGCTGGCACTGTGCGTCGGCCCACCGGCTGACGCAAGCTTTGGTAGTGGCAATTCTCGGTTTCGGAGCGGCGACAATCGCGCGGGCGGAGGTGAAAGTGAGCGACTTTGGCAAGACGGCCGACGGGACTCCCGTTAAGGAATACACGTTGACCAATTCGTCCGGTGTGGTCGTGAAGCTCATCTCGCGCGGCGCCACCGTCAAAGAGTGGCACGTCCCCGATAAGAACGGCGAAATGGCCGACGTCGTCTTCGGCTTCGACGACATCGCCGGTTACGAATCGCCCGCCAACGGCTACTTCGGCACGACCGCCGGCCGCGTCGCCAACCGCATCGCTGGCGGCAAGTTCTCCCTCGACGGCAAACAATACACGCTGGCCGTCAACGACGGGCCCAACGCCCTGCACGGCGGCGTCAAACGCAGCCTCGACAAAGTCGTCTGGGAGGGCAAGCCGTTCGAGTCGGCCGACGGCGAAGGCGTCGTGTTCACCTATACCAGCCCCGACGGCGAAGAGGGCTATCCCGGCAAACTCGCCTGCAAAGTGACCTACACGCTCACCGACAAAGACGAGCTCCGCATCAATTACCAGGCCACGACCGACCAACCCACGCCAGTCAACCTCTGCAATCACTCCTACTTCAACCTGTCGGGCGCCGGCTCGCCGACGATCAACGACCATGAGATCATGATCGAAGCGGACAACTACACTCCCGTCGACAGCACGCTCATTCCCACCGGCGAGATCGCGCCGGTGGCTGGAACGCCCTTCGACTTCCGCGAGTTTCACAAGATCGGCGAGCGCGTCGATCAACTCGGCACCGGCACCGGCGCCGGCTACGACCATAACTTCGTGCTCAACAATCAAGACGGCGATCTCGCGCTGGCCGCCAAGGTCCGTGACCCGAAGTCGGGCCGCGTGCTGAGCGTTTACACCACGCAGCCCGGCCTGCAGTTCTACGGCGGGAATTTCCTCACGGGTGCGAGCGGTAAGGATGGCAAGACGTACGCGTATCGCAGCGGACTGTGCCTCGAGACTCAGCACTACCCCGACTCGATCAACCAGAAAAACTTCCCGTCCGTCGTCCTGCGACCCGGCGAAACCTACGATCAAACCTGCGTCTACCAGATCACGGCTGAGTAACGGCCGGCAAATCCTGTCATCCCTCGCCGCTGGCTGGCCGCTTGCGGTTTAGCTGGCGATCGGTTCCATCCCCATCCACAGCACCCCTTTACTCCTTCGAGACCATCCATGAAGTCAACACGGCGGGATTTTTTCTTGCAGTCTGCCCTGGCGGGCGCGGCGGTTTCCATTCCCATGGTCTGGAGCGGCGCTGCGGTGCTGGCCCAGTCGCCCGGTCGCCGCAGTCGGCGGGGCCGCGCCAACGGGTTGAAGCTGGCGGCGATCGGCGTCGGCGGCAGTCGCGGTGCGTACTCCCAGGGCACATCCGACGCGATGCGGGCCAGCCAGCACGCCAAGATGGCGGCCGTGTGCGACGTCGATACGTGTCCACATGGACGAGTTCAATGCCAAGTTCGACAAAAAGCTAAACCGCTACGTCGACTACCGCGAGCTGTTGGAGAAGGAGAAGCCCGACGTCGTGACGATCGGCACCCCCGACCACTGGCACGTGGCGATCGCCATCGCCGCGCTGCGGGCGGGCTGCGACGTCTACTGCGAAAAACCGCTCACCCTCACGATCGAGGAAGGCTTCCGCATCCGCGACGCGGTGAAGGAGACCGGCCGCGTGTTCCAAGTCGGCACCCAGCAGCGGAGCGAACACGGCCTGCTATTCCTCAAGGCGATCGCGATCGTCCAGAGCGGCGTGCTCGGCAAGAAGGTCAATGCCGACATCGCCATCGGCAGCGGCGAAGTGGGCGGACCGTTTCCCAACGTCCCGGTGATCGACGGACTCAACTGGGACATGTGGGTCGGTCCCGCGAACATGGCCGAGTACTCGCCCGAACGCCGCAAGGAGTTCCGCTGGTATTACGACTACTCCGGCGGCAAGATGACCGACTGGGGCGCCCACCACATCGACATCGCCCAGCTCGCGCTGCGGCATGAGAACACCGGCCCCTTGAAGGTCACGCTCGAAGAGCCGACCGAGTTCACGCCGATCGTGCCGGCACACTTCAACTGGCACAACTACCTCTCCGACAAGGCGAAGCTCCCCAACGGCTACCACACCGCCACCAAGTTCGCCACTCGCATGCACTACGCCGACGGCTCGACGGTCACCGTGCACGACCACTACTCGTCGCCCGACGGCAAGACGAAGTTCGACAACGGCATCCTGTTCACCGGCGACGAGGGTCGAATCTTCGTCAATCGCGAGCGGCTCACCGGCAAGCCGGTCGAAGACATGACGGCCGCCGACAAGACGGCCATGTATAAGTCGATGATCGACGTCTACAAAGGTCGTTGGCCGGGCGATCACATGGGCAACTTCTTCGAGTGCATCGAGGACCGCGGCGAGCCGATCTCCGACGTCGCCTCCCACCACCGCACGATGACCTGCTGCCACCTGAACAACATCGCCCTGATGCTCGGCCGCGAAGTGAAGTGGGATCCCGACAAGGAACAGTTCGTCGACGACAAGGAAGCCGAAGCCTTCGTCTCCCGCCACCGCCGCGACGAATACTCGCTGGCCGCGACGACTTGAAATCCGTGATCGTGGCTCAATCAAGCCGAATTGGAGTTGCGTGCTCTTCGCCTGGGAATTAGCCGCAGGCTGGGTTCCTGGAGTTTTGACGCCGCAATCCGCTTGCGATAGATTGAGAGCACGTCGCTGCGAGTCACGATTCCGATCAACTCCGTCGGTCGTGCGCGTCGCACGACGGGAAGTCGCCCAACGTCGTGATTGACCATGTGATCGACCGCTTGTCGAAGCGTGCAATCGTCATACACATATTTCGGCGGGAAGCGCAAGAGATCGGCGACCGTCTGTTGATCGCCAACGCGAGGATTTCGCAGATCGCGTTGTGTGACCACACCAACCAATAGCTGACGGGTGTCGAGCACCGGGAAGCCTTGATGTTGTGCGCCGGGCGCGGTGGAGGCAACCCATTTCCGCACCGAGCCGAGTTGCGCATTCGTGTGGAGCGTGACGACGTCGGTCGACATGACGTCGCGGACGGCGGTTTGGTCGAGGATGTCGGCATGATACTCGGCAGGTGTCCGGATGCCACGGCGGGCAATCTTTTCGGTCATGATCGAGTTACGCATCAATAACGTCGAAGTGAGATAGGCGGCAGCGCAGCCCCCGAGCAGCGGCAGCAACCCGAACGGCTGGAGTGTCGTTTCGAACGCGAAAACGGCCGAGGCCAGCATCGCCCGCGACGCTCCGGCGAAGATTGCGGCCATGCCGACCAGCGCCGCGATTCGCACGTCGACGCCGAGCCCCGGGAACACCATGACCAGCGCAACCCCAAGGAGTGCCCCGATCCCGCCGCCGATGGTGAATAGCGGTGCGAGCGTTCCCCCAGAAGTCCCGCTGCCGAGGGCAATCGCCCAAGAAACGAATTTCATTCCGCACAGCACGGCGATCGCGGTCACGGTCATACGATCGGACAGGATCTCGCGGATGTTGTAGTAGCCGACGCCAAGCGTGTTGGGCGCGAAGTATCCCACAACCCCCACAGCGATCGCGCCCAGAGTCGGCCACCACATCCAATGGATCGGCAGACGCTCGAAACCGTCCTCGACCCAATAGACCACGCGAGTCACAACGACTGCCACCAGGCCCATCAAGCCACCAAGGAGCACATAGGAGGCAAGGGCGGCGCCGGATGGCTGCTGCAAGTTCGTCATGGCAAAAATCGGTTCCGCGCCGTCGAACGCGAGACGGACCGCGGTGGCCGATGATGCGGCCAGCGCCACCGGGATGATCGACTGCGGGCGGAATTCGAATAGCAGCAACTCGATCGCCAACAGGACGGCGGAGACCGGGCTCCCGAACGTAGCCGCCATGCCGGCCGCGGCACCCGCAGCGAGAAGCGTTTTGCGTTCGGAGGTCGTCGTGCGCAGGAATTGTCCGACCACTGAGCCCAGCGCGCCGCCAGTCGCGATAATTGGCCCTTCGGCGCCAAATGGTCCACCCGTGCCGATCGCAATAGCCGAGGAAATTGGCTTCAGAAACGTGACTCTGGCGGGAATCCGGCTCTCATTGGTAAGCACCTGCTCCATCGCCTCGGGGATCCCATGGCCGCGGATCGCCCGCGATCCGTAGCGGGCCATGAGCCCCACGATCAACCCTCCAATCATCGGGATTGCGATGACCAGATAGCCGAGACGATCCACCGCATCCGCCGGAACGACCGGGGCGAGCGACAGTCGCCCGAAAAACGCGAGGTTCGTAATCCCGGCAATCAAGGCGAGCAGGCCCTGGGCGACCAATGCCGATACCACGCCCAAGATCGCCGCCAGAATACTGATTTGCAGGGTGCGGAGATTGACGAGCGCGACTTCCGGCGGAACTTGTGCCGCCTCGGCCACCAGGTCGAGAGACGGAGAAATTGTCAGCCCTTCGGTTGTCGCGGACTTTGCCGCCAGGTGGTCCATCATCGGGGTTCCTGTAAGCCTCACCATCGACTACAACTTTTCCAAGTGAATCAGCAGTTGACGCAAAGACGCCGCGAGTCGCTTGCGTTCCGTTGGAGGCGTTTTACACAGCGCGTCGGCGGCCTCGTCAAACCGCACTACAGCCGCCGCGTCCACCAACTTCCGACCTTTCGGAGTCAGCCGCACCTGAAGTGACCGGCGATCGTGCCGGTCGGGCTTGCGGACAACCAAGCCGAGCTTCTCCAGCCGATCGATGCGATTCGTCATCGCCCCCGACGAGAGCATCGCCGACTGCATCAATTCAGTCGGTGTCATGGAGTAGGGCTTGCCGTGACGGCGTAGCGTGCCGAGGACGTCGAACGCCCAAATTGGGATGCCAAATTCCTCGAGCGTCAGGTTCGCGCGTCGCTCCAGGATGCCCGCCAACCGCAGAATCCGGCCGACGACTGCCAAAGCCTGGGCATCCAAATCAGGGCGCTCTCGTTGCCACTGGTCGAGGACGCGATCAACTACGTCAGATTGCATTGCGTCAACGTATCAACTTTTTATCTCGATATCAAGATACTTAATATAGAGGAATCGGCGCGGATAGGCGAGACGACACACACCTCATTCTGTCGCCCTGCGAAAAATTGTTGCTTTCATACGAAACGACAGCCCCCGGAAAGTGAGCCGACAATTTCAAGTGTCGCGGCTGCCTGCGGATTCGATTCCCAGCAATTTGCCTCACGTCAGGTGGCGGCGTGACCTTCATTTGTTAGAATCACAACTGCGATCTGCCAGGCCCCAACCCCAGGCTCCACATGACGCGACGAATCGCCTTTGCCGCCGCCTTGCTTCTGCCCGTCGCGCTGCTCCACGCTCAGCAGCAGAGCGTAAACCCGGGCATCAACGACACGTTTCAATCGCCCAACGTCTCGGAATTCGTCCAGCGGTTCGAGTCCAACGGACGCGATGTATTCGACCATCGCCAGGAAATCGTGGCTGCCCTGGAGCTCAAGCCGGGGATGACGGTGGCGGACGTCGGGGCCGGAACCGGCCTCTTCACTCGCCTGTTCTCGCCGGTCGTCGGGCCGACGGGCAAGGTCTACGCGGTCGACATCTCCAAGGAGTTCATCGACCACATCGAAGCCCTCGCACGCGAGCAAAAGCAGAGCAACATCGTCGGCGTCGTCTGCCGCCAGGATTCCGTCGAGCTTCCTCCCGCGTCGGTCGATCTGGTTTTCATCTGCGATACCTACCATCACTTCGAGTTTCCGCAGAAAACCATGCGCTCGATCCACGAGGCGATCAAACCCGGCGGCGAGGTCGTGCTGATCGACTACCATCGAATCCCCGGCGTGAGCACCGACTGGATCATGGGCCACGTGCGCGCCGGCCAGGAAGTCTTCACGCAGGAGATCGTTGACGCAGGATTCAAACCGAGCGGCGAAAAACCGGGGTTGCTCAAAGAGTCCTACTTCTTGAAATTCAAGAAAGTCGACAACTGAATTCGCTCCGCCGGGGAAACTGGCCCGGTAGACCGAGCTGGTCTTGCGCCTGCTTCGGCAACGCGCGGGCCGTCAATTGATGGGAGATACTATGAAAAATTCGCTCTCGAAACTGTTCCTGGCCATCCCGTTGGTCTCCGTCACACACGCCATCGCCGCGGCGGAAGTCACGTGGCTCACCGATCTTGGCCGGGCCCAGACGCAAGCCAAGGCCGAGAACAAGATGGTTCTCGTGTTCTTTCACGACTCCGACGGCTGTCTGCCCTGCATTCAAATGCAAAAACAGGTCTTCGATTCGGCGCCATTCGCCGCCTTCGCACGGCAAGCCTTGGTGCTGGTCGACGTCGACTTGCGGGAATCGGCCCCGACCAGCGCAGAAGCGAAGTCGGCTCAGCTCGCACTCGTGTCGAAGTTCAACGTCGGCGCCGGCGTGCCCAGCATCGTCCTGTTGAATCCGGCCGGAGACACCGTCTTTCAGGAGACGGGCTACGCGGGCGGCGGCCCCGCGGAAGTGCTGCCGAAGCTCCATCGCCACGTGACGCCCCCCTCAGCCAGCGACGACAATCCGCAATTCACGAACCTGAGCGTCGCGGAATTTGCCAAATTGGCGGCCGACAAGCGCTACGTGATTCTCGACGTCCGCACGAGCGGGGAATTCCAAGCAGGGCACCTCGCCGGCGCGATCAATCTCGACGTCAATGCACCCGACTTCCAGAAGCGGGCCCAGGCGCTGGATCATGACCAGGCGTATCTCGTCCATTGCGCCTCTGGCGGAAGAAGCGTCAAAGCCTGCAACCAGCTCGGCCAGCTGGATTTTCACCGGCTCTACAATCTCCCCGGCGGCTTCAAAGCCTGGGTCAAGGCCGGGCTCCCCGTCGAAAAATGAAAACCCTCACCGCGACGGACGCCGGCGGCGGCGAATCGCAACCGACGCCACCCGCGAAGTATTCCCGCCCGCCTTGATTCACTTGGCGAGTAGACTGCTTTACGAAAAAAGTCTCGCCCCGGACAAATTACCCCAACTGGTGGTGACGTTCGATTTGCCGATTGGGTCGGCATCCCTGCTGTTGTCCTGCCCCGGCGGTCACTGAGCCGATTGCTCCTCAAGCACTACTTTTTCGATGGTTCTCGATACGGTTTGCTCTCGCGATACAACGTCAAGTGGTCCTGTGAGTCCGATTGGAATTGCGCGTCAGTGGGGAGCAGTTCCATCGCTTTTTTCTGCCACTTCACTGCGGATTTGAAGTCGCCGGCCTCGGCGAATGCGGTCCCCAAGGTATCAATGCAGTCGGCATTCTCCCAGTTTGTCAACTCACAGGCCTTAGTGGCCGCTGCCACAGCCCTCTTGGCATCCCGACAACGATCCTCGGGACAAGTGCTAAGTAACCAGGCAATTGCGTTATTGGGACGCCAGTCCTCTGAATCGAGCCGGATTGCTTCCGTGTAGTCGGCGATGGCGTTGTCGTATTGCCCTTTTTCGTGCGAGGCGTTGCCGCGATTGAGATACGCCAAGCCATACTTTGGATCGAGCCGGATTGCTTCCGTACAATCGGCGATGGCATTGTCGTAATTTCCCGTGTCGTTCCATGCGTTGCCGCGTTCGCAGTACGCCCAAGCATCCTTGGGATCGAGCCGGATCGCTTGGGTGTAGTCGGCGATCGCCTTGTCGTACTCTCCTTTGTCGTCCCAGACGTTACCTCGGTCGATGTAGGAATGAGCGTACTTTGGATCGATGCGGATCGCTTCCGTGTAATCGGCGATCGCCTTGTCATAGTCGTCTTTGTCATACCACGCATTGCCCCGATTGCGATACGCCAAGTCAATGGTTGGATCGAGCCGGATCGCTTCTGTGCAATCGGCGATCGCCTTGTCGTAGTTCTCTTTGTCGCTCCATGCTTTGCCGCGCTCGCAGTACGCCCAAGCATCCTTGGGATCGAGCCGGATTGCTTCCGAGTAGTCGGCGATCGCCTTGTCGTACTCTCCCTTGTCATCCAAAGCGTTGCCGCGATTGCGGTACGCCAGGCCATAACTGGGATCGAGCCGGATCGCTTCCGAACAATCGGCGATCGCCTTGTCGCTTTCCCCTTTCTCCCCCCACGCGTTGCCTCGATTCCCGTGATAGGCCGCGATCGTTGGATCAAGCCGGATCGCTTCCGAGTAGTCGGCGATGGCCTTGTCGTACTCCTCTTTGTCATCCCATGCATTGCCGCGACTATTGTAAAATGATGCGTCCGACGGACGCAGCCTGATCGCCTCCGTGAAGTCCTTGACTGCATTTTCGTACTCGCCTTTCGCCAGCCAAGCTTCACCGCGATAGGCGTAACCCCACGCGGCATCATCCGAATGCAGCCGAATGTATTCGGTAAAGTACGCCGGAGCATCATCGAGTAAGATGACTTCGTCTCTACTTAACCATGCCGTCCCCAGCCATAGAAACCCCCCGTTTACCTTCTCCACGGTGCTAACAGCATCGAGTTGGTCAGGGGGAATCGCACGATTTCCAATCCGTGGATTGGCTCCATCCTTAAGCATTACCTTGTCACCGACGCCAATTTCTGCAGCCTGGCCGACGGCCTGACTGAGTAGCACAATTCCCAGAATCACAGACACCAAAATTTTGTACATAGATTCGCACTCTCACGAGCTAAGCCAGGAAAGGTGAATACCGCGTATTGATCAACCCGCCACGGTGACTCCGGGCCGTCCGAGCGGCCTGGTTGGATCAGGCCGCTCTCAGCCGCGACGACGTCGCGGATTGGCCCGCGCCACTTCGTTCCGTCGGACACTTTGCCAGATTGAGGCGCATTTGACAAACGTGCTAATTCGACTCCTAACGGGCATGCCGTTTCGCGCCCTGTCGATCGACATCTTCGGTCGACAACCTGCAATGGCTGGCGAAGCATCATGGAGGTGGCCACCATCTCGATCGCCAATGGCAGTGGAGTGAATCAGTGGAATCAATCCATATTTTCAGAGCCATATAAAAAGTTGTCAACGATGGCCGCTGCAACGCTTCCCAGAATTATACTTCCCAAATAATGGACCTAAAGGCCGAGCCGGAAGCTCCGACTTCGCGTCGTTCCGATTCTCCCCCACACCCCGCTCATCGCCACGACGCTGGTGGCCGTCGTGCTGGGGCTGGTGGTGTGGGCGGGGCGGTGACTCGCCCCAGAGCGACAAAGCTCCATTCGGAATGAAGAAGCGGGACAAATCTTGCCCTTCGGCGCACGGTCAACTGCGGTGGCCTGTTAGCCAAGACTTTTACGGACCAATCGGATGTACCGGATCAGCAGAATCACTGGTGCCGCAACGAAGCCGGCGATCCCCCAAAGCAATTGACTAAGCTGTGAAAAACCGAGTTCCATCGCCCACTTTGCGCAGATAATTGCCGCAATGAAGTGGACGTAGCCGACGGAAACAAAACCAAATTGCATTTGAATATCCCTGCGGCGCCCGCCGCCCAGCATAGAAGTTCATTGCCCGCCACCCGCTATGACCGTGCGCACGAAACATATCCGCTTTCGACAGCAAATGTCAATCGTTTGACAGACGGCGGCTCTGGTCTGCGATTCCTTCCAACACTGGCCGTAGATCGGCTCGATTTCGGCCCAAGTGAACACTCGGTAGAGTGCTTGACCAAGCGGAAGCGGGAGGCGCCGGGCTCGATCGGTTGCCCCGTCGGGCTCGCGCTGGCGATCGCTACTGGCCGTGGCGATCGCCCTTTTTTTGCACCGCCGGTTCGCTACGCCGGAGGGCCATTTCGAAGTCTCAAACAGATGATCTTCGGCGCCGAAAGCAACCGTTACACGAGGGCAGCTAGACGTGCTTGTTGGCAGCGGCCAATTACGTATCATCCAGCCAGCTAAAGGCCTCGGCGCCGTCTCGTGAGCAGTGTCATGCCGGCTATCCCGAACAGAGCAATCGATGCCGGTTCAGGGATGGTCGTAAGCGAAGTGTCGTCGACAAATACCTGTTGATTAAGAGCGCCGCCAAAACTCTGAATTGCATAGACGACGCGCGCCGTGTCGGCACCCGCCGGTACCATGGCGGTCAGCGAGAACTCTTCGTAGTCGGCGGCGGGCGAGGGTATCAAGTTAGGTGTTCTGGAGATTTCGACGTCGCCCACAGAATCGCGCCATTCGATGCGGATCTCGATGCCGCCGGAATCGCCGTTCACCTGTTTGTGCCACCCACTGAAGGTGCCTTCTTGACCGGCAATGAGACCGGGCACATCCTGAAAAACGCCAGCAAACTGGTTGAGTGTCGCGTCGATGGTTAGCTCGAGTGACTGGGCGCCATTTCGAGGCATGGTTGTGCTGTTACTAGAAGTCGCAGCGGCACCACTTGTGAACCCTTCCCAGGAACCAACGAACGGTGGTCCATCCATGGTGATGGGGTCCTCGAACCCGGGGTTAACTAATAGATTTTGAGCCGCGGGAACCAACGATCCGGCACAGGCGATGGACAAAGCAGCAGTTGCAGCGAGACAATACCGAAGCGATTTCATGTGCAACCCCTCCAAAGACAAGAACAATCTTCACCAGCCAACACAATACGATGGATTACCGAACGTCCGCGGCTGGCAGTCGCCAACTCGCCAATGCTGATGAGTATCCGCCCGAGCTGAGCATCTGTCAATCAACTGAGGAGTCAGAGAACCTAGCGGACTCGACCAACACCAGTTCCTTGGGCCGGTGTTCGGCCGCGATTTTTTTGGCTGACCGTAAATCGGCTCGATCTCGGCCGGAGTGAACACGCGATATAGTGCTCTACGAAATAAGTCTCGCCCCGGCCGAGTCGCCCAAGCAAGAAGAATCTGGGGCTGTTGCCGCGCCCCGGCGGTCGCTACTCACCGGGGCCGATCGAGTTGTCAAAAAGTCATCGGCCGCGATGCGTCCCGGTCCGGTCGACCTTGGACACTTCCGAATTCAGCCCGTGCGATCCGGCTTGAATCCCTTTCCGTCCATCGCCCGGCAGAAGACTTCGCCGTGCAGCTCGTGCATCAATTGGCTCGCTTTGTTGACCAACTGTATTAGCGGATCGTCCGCCGGGAATCCCCGGCGTTGCATCCGCACTCTGAGGCGGTGAAGATAGCTGGCCATTGGCTCTAGCTTGTTCGTGAGTGCTCGGCATTGGGACCGGGTGAGATCGTCCGCGATCATGCCAGCCACGGTATCAGGACGGCGAACTGGCGTCATTGCGCTTTTTGTGTGCCCGCGATAACTTGCTTGTGGCAGTGATCGCAGCTCCGATTAGACTGGACGTGCCCGCGGAAGCGGGAGCGCCGGGCTCGATCGGTTGCCCCGTCGGGCTCGCGCTGGCGATCGCTACTGGCCGTGGCGATCGCCCTTTTTATGCGCCCGCCAGTTCCGCTACTCCAGCGGTGAGTCGAGCGGCCCATTTCGCTAAGAGTCGGGCAGCGGCTCCGCGGCGTTCTGTGGGCGTCATGCCTGGATTGTACTTGCCCGGTTCCCGTTTGCTAGAATGTACTGTGGGAGGTCGCGGCCTATGGCACACCCAACTGCTGCAATTTGTCGCAAATGTGGTGCAGTCGCGAGTGTAGTCCGTTGGAACACCATCGAAATAATTGAGCGGAAGAGGGGACTTGTCGACCAGCCGCGGGCTAAACTCGGCATCTTACGTTTCACATACTGCCCCAAGTGCGGCAATAAGTTTGAGAACGAGCAATTCAGATAGCCGCCAACAACACACTACGGCAACAGCCATCATGGCCGACGCGATACCCAATGACGTGTCCGCAAAGCCGTCGCGATTCCGGCGATTGCGGATTGCCGTGTCGGTGTTCCTTGGCGTGCTGACGGTGGCGTTGTGCATGTTGTGGATACGAAGCTATTGGCGGATGGACCAATTGATTTGGCGATTTTCGAATGGCGACTACCTTGCGTGCACCAACATCCAAGGGCAGATCGTGCTTGGCAAAGCAACAGATCCCGCCCTACGGCGGATCTTTCGAGAAGAATGGACGTGGAGAGGTTTTGAAATGGCAGACTGGGATTCCGTTCTTAATGGACCGATAGCTTACTTTCCTGCGAGCGCTCCCGGCCCTCATAGGATGAATCTTTTCCCCCTACCTCGCTATGACCGGGAACCATTCGTGAAGCCACGCAACACTACCTACACTCAGCTACTTCTGCCCTATTGGCTTCTCGTTATATCCACAGGTTTCATTTCGTATCTGCCGATTCGATGAAGTATTTCCCTCCGCACGCTACTCATCGCCACGACGCTGGTGGCCGTCGTGCTGGGGCTGGCGGTGTGGGGCGCTCGCTAATCTTTGCCCGTTTGCTAGAATGTCGGGTGGGAGGAATGGAAGTGCTCAACGAAGATGACATCCGAGTTGACGTGGGCCGGGCGCAAGTGGGCGATTTCATGCGAATGATCCACCTTCCAACGGGAATAGAAAGGTTGCACCGCGGCCCGCTGAAAGCGGTGAATCGCGACGAATTGTGCCGCCAATGGTTGGTAGAGATCGAGTCGGAGCTAATGTCAAAAGGGCACACGAAATACATTTCAGCCCGCGGAAAATAAATCCCGGCAACACGCTACGCCAA
This sequence comes from uncultured Planctomycetota bacterium, assembly GCA_963808175.1. Classification (GTDB taxonomy): domain Bacteria; phylum Planctomycetota; class Planctomycetia; order Pirellulales; family Lacipirellulaceae; genus DASYDU01. The sequence goes on from CAWEEU010000013.1 coordinate 183,575, forward strand.
AAGCCATCATGGCCGACGCGACACCCAACGTCGACGTGACTACGAAGCCGCCCAGGCGGTTCTACCGACTGCGAATCGCCGTGTCGATGTTCATCGGGGTGGTGACGGTGTTGCTGTGCATGTTGTGGATACGGAGCTATTGGTGGATGGACATGTATCAGCGGGTAGGACCAAACCGCGACACACTCACCATCACGTCGCTCAATGGAGAAGTGGTGGCTTCGTCAAGGACGTGGTCGAACGTCTTCAAGATCTATACACGCTACAACAGCGGGCCGATCACTGATGATGTGACCAAGTTTTGGAACGACTCGCAGGGCATCAGCCGAGTCCATTTACACACACAATATTGGAAGTTGCTACTCATCACGGCTACCTGTTCCGTAGTCGTCTGGATGAGATTTCGTTTCTCTCTCCACACCCTACTCATCGCCACGACGCTGGTGGCCGTCGTGCTGGGGCTGGCGGTGTGGGCGGGGCGGTAATGTTGCGGCCGCGAAACTTTGGCGTACTGACTCCTGCCGGTTAACCGAATAGAATTGAGGTGCCCCTTCCTCCCGGGGTGTGCCGATTGAACCGGAATAGAGTCGGTACGGCGCCCATGATCATTAGCATGGGCGCCAATTGCCATCATCTCTCATCATCGCCCCGGACGGCCACTTTTCTGTGGCAGATTAACTGTGGTGCACGGCGGGGCAAATTCAAAGCGGGCAAATTCAAATAGGACGGGAGTCATATCCGTGTCGTCCTGCCAACGACTTTCACGCGGCTGACCACTTCTTCCTCGAGCGACTTCGGGACGTCGAAGGCGTCGAACACTTCTGCCGTCGGTCCGGAAGCGGACGACCCGAGGCACGCGGGGACACCCCATTCGAACGCGCAAAGCGGCCAACGATGATGCACTAAGCCACAGATGACGCAGATGTTCGCAGATTTCGAGATGAATTCGTCCGCGTCCATCGGCGCCATCTGCGGCAAACTGCGCCGTCTGCGGCAAACTCCCGAGTGGCCAAAAATCGTCCTTGATTTCGGCCCGCCGAGCGAGTATATACGCATATACACCACTGCCTGGTGCACGATCTTTGACAAGTCGAAAGCCATCCGCCGTCAGTTCGCCGTCAGCCGTCAGGAAATGGGGCAACTCGGCCACGATCTCGCGTGCGCAAAAACGTCGCACGAGTTCCGCTGGGACTCGGTCCGCAGAGCGACCGCTAATCGACGCTAATGAACGCTAATGGCATTAGCGGCGATTAGCGTGGATTAGCGGTGCAACTTCCGTCCGTCCGTCGCCCAGAAGAAGCTCTGGACGTGCCACCTTGATGTGCCACGCATCAAAAATGGATCCATAGGGAACCGAAACTCGGCCGGTTTGGAGGCCGCAAAGTTGTTCTATCACGTGCAAGTCCAGGAACTTCCGTCGAGCGGACGCATCAAAACGCAGGAGTTTTGAAATGAAAAAACGCGTCGCGAGAAAAACGCGGGGATGCAACTCGCGGCCACAGCATGACTTGCGACATCCGCTACCCGGCAATTGAATTCAAAACCCAAAAATCCCCAAGCGCCACACACGTTTTGAAATCGAGCTCTCGATCAAAACATCAAAATGGTTGAGGGTCGAGAGTCGAGTCGAAGATTGCCCCGGCGAGAGTCGAGAGCCAATCCAGCATCATTTATCGCTCATCGTTCCTCGCTCCTCCGCCATACATCAATCAGCAATCATCATTCATCAATCTAACTCTCAACACTCCACACTCAACCCTCCCGAAACCTGGCGAGTTCGAGAGAAACCTGGCGAGTTCGAGAAAACTACGAGGAATTGCCAAGACGCCAGGTTCGGCGTCTATCTGCGTCCATCGGCGGTTGCGTTGCTTTGGTCTTCGTCAACCCACAGGAGAACTTGAAAGTAGTAGGCACACTCCGTGTGCCGTCACCGCCTTGGTGAAATCGTGCGTATTCGCTCTTCAGCTACGGCACGCGGAGCGTGCCTGCTACACTCCAGCAAACTGATTTTTGGAACTTCATCCATGAGGCGCGAATTCGAGCATTTTTGGAGCACGCGTACGGCAGAATTGCCTGGTTTTTCAGGCTTGCCGTGAAAGGAGTTGTGACAATGAACCTGATTTTTGGAGCACCGAATCGTGTTTTCCAGAGGTGCTCCAAAAATCCAAAATTCGTGTCCGGCGCAGCATTGGCGGAGGAAGGCTCGGCGGGAGCCTCGCCCTCCCGACACCTGACACCTGACACCCAACCGGAGCCATGCCAATCTCACCCCAGTCCTCTCACTGCCGCACGCAGCTGGTCGATCATCTCGCGGGTCGCCGCGTCGACCGCTTCTTGCCACTTTGCCGGGCCGAAGCGATCCGCATACTCGCGGCGCGAATAGGCGAACAGGATGCCGCGCGAGTTGTTGATGATCGCACCTCGGCCTTGGCCGTCGAATGCCGCGGCGACGTCGGCCGCCGTGCCACCCTGGCTGCCAAAGCCTGGGACGAGGAACCAGGTGTGGGGCATCGCGGCGCGCAGCTCGGCCAGCTGCTCGGGAAACGTCGCGCCGACGACCGCGCCGACGCTGCCATACTCGCAGTCGCCGATCGTTTCGGTGGCCAGTCGCTCCACGTGCTTGCCCACGCGGCGATAGAGTTTCGCGCCGTCGGCGATGAGATCTTGCAGCATCCGGCTGCCGGGATTCGAGGTTTTCACCAGCACGAACAAGCCCGCCCCGCGCTCCGCGGCGACCTCGACGAACGGCGCGAGGCTGTCGTCGCCGAGATAGGGGTTGATCGTCAACGCGTCGGCATGCCACGCCCCCTTCGCGCGACCGAGATAGCCGCTGGCGTAGGCTACCGCCGTGCTGCCGATGTCGTTTCGCTTTCCATCGACGATCACCAACAGGCCACGCCGCTGGGCGTACTCGATCACCGTCGCCATCGCCGACATGCCCGCCGGCCCCAGTTCCTCAAAGAACGCCGCTTGAATCTTTACGGCCGGCACCAGCGACGCGACCACGTCGATCACGCCGCTGCAAAACGTCACGTAAGCTCGAGCCCGCGCCTCATACAAGGCGTCACCACCCGTGCGCAAGCCGTCCGGCAACAACTCCCAACGTGGATCGAGCCCGACCACCACGGGGCTGGCAAGCCGGCGGACGGTGGCGGCCAACGAATCGGTGAAGTGTTGAGTCAACGGACGGTGAGCGTCGCGGTTTGGAGATCGACGGAATTCGGCCCCACCATGATCGCAAATTCGCCCGGCTCGACAAGCCGCTGCCGGTCGATATTCCAGAACGCCAGCCGGTCGGGCGTAATCTCGAGGGCGACCGTGCGCTTCTCCCCCGCTGCGAGGGTGATTCGCCGGAAGCCCCGAAGCTCCTTGATCGGCCGCGTGGTGCTGCTCACCAGGTCGCGGATATACAACTGGACGACCTCGTCGCCCGCACGCTTTCCGGTGTTCGTCACGTCCACCAGCACTCGCGTCAATTCGTCGCGGCCGATCGTTGCCTTTTCGAGTCGCGGCGGGCTGAAATCGAAGGAGGTGTAGCTCAGGCCGAAGCCAAACGGATACAGGGGCGAAACGTCGTCGAACAAATATCCCCGCCGGGCGGACGGGCGGTAATTGTAGTAGGCTGGCAGGTGGCCGACGGAGCGGGGAATCGTGATCGGTAATTTGCCGCCCGGATTAACGTCACCGAACATCGCTTCAGCCACCGCGGTGCCGGATTCCTGCCCAAGGTACCAGCATTCGAGGATCGCCGCTGCTTTCGCGGCGACGTTGCGAATCGAAAGCGGCCGGCCATTGAACAGGACCGCGATGATCGGCTTGCCGGTCGCGGCGATTGCGTCGACCAGCTCGTCCTGCCGGCCGACCATGTCGAGGCTCGCCCGGTCGCCCAGATGGTTTCCCATCCAGGCCTCGCGCGACGTTTGCTCGTTGCCGCCGATCGCCAGGACGACCGCGTCGGCCCGCGCGGCCAGCTTGGTCGCTTCGGCGATCATGCGGCGATCCTCCGCGGGGTCGCTGGGCGTCACTTCGTCCTGCTGCCAGGAGCCGCCGATCGTGATCTTGCAGCCCTCGTGGTACAGCACTTCCACATCGCCGCCGACGCGAGCGCGGATGCCTTCGAGCACGGTCGAACGGTGCTTCGGCCGCCCGCTGTAGCCGCCCAACAGCTCGCGGTCGGCGTTGGGGCCGATCACCGCCAGGGTCTTGATCTTCTTCGCGTCGAGCGGCAGCGTCGCGGCGTCGTTCTTCAGGAGCGTGATCGTCTTGCGGGCCGCTTCGAGCGCGAGCGAGCGATGCTCGTCGCAGCCGACCAAACGTTCCGCGACCGCCGGATCGACGTACGGACGCTCAAACAACCCGAGCCGGAATTTGAATTCCAGCATCGGCGCGACGAGCTCGTCGAGTTCCGCTTCCTTGAGCGTACCCTCCTCCACCAGCTCGACCAAATGCTTGTAGCAATCCGGTTCGGGCAGCTCGATGTTCACACCAGCCCGCACCGCCAGCAGGCACGCCTCCTTGCCGTCCCGCGCGACGTGATGGCCATAGAGCTCCGGCCGCTCGGCCAGCTCGCGGATCGCGTAATAGTCGGAGACGACGTAGCCCTTAAAGCCCCACTCTTTGCGCAGCACGTCGCGGAGCAGCCAGCGATTGGCGTGCGAGGGCAAGCCGTCGATCTCGTTGTATGAGGCCATCACGCTCAGCGCCCCGCCCCGGTCGATCGCCTCTTGAAACGAGTAGAGAAAGGTCTCGCGCAGCACCCGCTCGGAGATATTCACCGGTGCGCAGTTGTTGCCCGACTCCGGCTGGCCATGCGCGGCGAAATGCTTAAGCGTCGCGATCACATGCCGGCCGTCGCGAAACGTGCCGTCGCCCTGAAAACCTTTCACCGCCGCGACTCCCAGCTGGGCTACGAGATACGGGTCCTCGCCATACGTCTCCTCGACGCGGCCCCAGCGCGGATCGCGGGCGACGTCCACCACCGGCGTCAACGCCTGGTGAGTGCCCCGGGCGCGGGCTTCAGCTGCCGTCATCGTGAAGAGCCGCTCCACCAGGTCCGGGTCGAACGTCGTGCCGAATCCGATCGGTTGCGAGAAACTGGTCGCGTCGATGGCCGCCTGGCCGTGGAGACATTCCTCGTGGAACACGACCGGTATGCCCAGCCGGCTCTCTTCGACGAAAAACTTCTGGATTGCATTGGTGAGCTCAGCCGTTTGCCGCGCGTTCTTTCCGCCGCCCGCGTCGCTGGGCCGGCCGACCTGCCCCAGCTCGTGACCGTGTCCAAAGTTCTCGCGGGCCTTCGCCAAATCGAAGTTGCCCTCCGCGTCGAGCAGCTTCGTCGCCTTCTGCTGCCAGACGCACGTCATCTGCGCGGCTTTCTCGGCGAGCGTCATCCGCGCGACGAGATCGGCCACACGCTGGTCAATCGGCAGCGATGCATCACGGTACGGAGCACTAGCGTTCGAACGAGCCATTGATCGGTCCGCCGGATAGGAAAGAATCAAATGGTTTGAGTATAATGTGAATCTGATTTGCCATCGTGTCGTTAACGCGAAGAAAAGTTTCGCGATCGAGAAACCGAACAGGCATCTATGAAACTGGGGATCGGCCTTTACCGCCACTTGCTGACGCCGGAGAACTACCGGTTTGCGCGGCAGGCGGGGGCCACTCATGTTGTCGTCCACCTGGTCGACTATTTCAAGTCGGGGGTGCACAAACCCGGTGACGATCAGCCGATCGGCACCGAGCAGGGCTGGGGCCTGGCGGGTGATCCAAACCGCTTGTGGACAGTTGACGAGTTGGTCGCGATCAAGCGCGATGTCGAGGCAGCCGGCCTCACGCTCGAAGCCATCGAGAACTTCGACCCCGCCCACTGGCATGACGTGTTGCTCGACGGCCCCAAGAAGCGCGAGCACTTGGAGAACTGCAAGACGATCATCCGCCGCGTCGGCGAGGCGGGCATTCCAGTGTTCGGCTACAACTTCAGCATCGCGGGCGTGTGCGGTCGCGTGACCGGGCCGTTCGCCCGCGGCAAAGCTGTGTCGGTCGGCATGGATGGCCCGTTCGACACGCCGATCCCCCGCGGCATGGCCTGGAACATGGTCGTCGACGAGCACGCGCCGCCGGGGACCGTGCCGGTCGCCACTTCCGACCAGCTTTGGCGGCGCCTGGAAGATTTTCTTGACTCGGTGCTGCCGGTGGCAGAAACAGTAGGAGTTCGACTGGCGGCCCATCCCGACGATCCACCCCTGCCGACGATGCGGGGCCAGCCGCGACTCGTCTACCAGCCGCAACTCTATCAGCGGCTGCTCGATCTCCGGCCGAGCCCGGCGAACGCACTTGAATTCTGTATCGGCACGCTCGCGGAAATGACCGAGGGCGACGTTTACGAGGCCACGGAGCGGTACAGCTCACAGGACAAGCTGGGGTACGTCCATTTCCGCAACATCACGGGCAAAGTGCCCCACTATCGCGAGACCTTCGTCGACGACGGCGACGTCGACATGCTCCGCATTCTCCGCATCCTCAAGCAGAATCGTTACGACGGCGTGCTCATCCCCGATCACACTCCCCAAATGACGTGCGCCGCTCCATGGCACGCAGGTATGGCGTACGCCCTGGGGTACATGCAGGCGGCGCTGAAGGCCATTGGTGCAACATGAGAGTCCTCATCATTTGTTTCGTAGCCTGGAGCGGTTTGGTGGCGAGCGCCGCCGCCGCGGAAATTCCGCACCTCGCTAAGCAGGGCACGGCCAGGCAATTGATTGTCGACGGCAAGCCGTTCCTCATTCTAGGCGGCGAGTTGGGCAACTCCGCCGCCACGACGCTGGCGTCGATGGATGCGATCTGGCCGCGGCTGGTCGAGTTGAATCTGAACACTGTGCTCGTGCCGGTGTACTGGGACCTCATCGAGCCGCAGGAAGGCAAATTCGATTTCAGCCTGGTCGACCGGATCGTCGCCGGTGCCCGGCAGCACAACGTGCGGATGGTATTGCTCTGGTTCGGTACGTGGAAGAACAGCATGTCGTGCTACGCGCCGGCCTGGGTCAAGAGCGATCAGGCCCGTTTTCCCCGCTCCGTGGGCAAAGACGGTCGTGGCATGGAGATTCTTTCGCCATTTAGTGAGGCGAATCTGGCGGCCGACACCGCCGCTTTCACCGCGCTGATGAAACATCTGCGGCAACTCGACGGCGACGAGCACACTGTGCTGATGGTCCAGGTCGAGAACGAGATCGGCATGATCCCCGCCGCGCGCGACTGGTCGAAGGAAGCGATCGCGCTCTATAAGGGCCAAGTCCCCCGCGAGCTGATGGACCACTTGCTGGCGCACAAGGACCAGTTGATCCCCGAATTTCGCGCTCGCTGGGAAAAGGCCGGTTTCAAACCGACGGGCACATGGGAGCAGGTATTCGGACCGGGCCCCGCCACGGAGGAAATCTTCATGGCCTGGTATTTCGGCTGCTTCACCGAGCACGTCGCGGCTGCGGGCAAAGCGGAGTATCCGTTGCCGATGTACGTCAACGCCGCGCTGATTCGGCCCAATTACCCGCCCGGCCGCTATCCCAGCGGCGGCCCCCTGCCCCATTTGATCGACGTCTGGCAGTCGGCCGCGCCGTCGCTCGATTTCCTCGCGCCCGACATTTATTTTCCCAACTTTGTCGAGTGGTGCCGCAAGTATCGCCGCGGGGGCAACCTGTTGTTTATTCCCGGAATCGCTCCCCAACTCGCGAATGCCGCTAAGGTCTTTTACGCAATCGGTCAGGAGGACGCGATTGGCGTGAGCCCCTTCGCCATCGACTCGGTCTCCAATCCCAGGCGTCAACCGCTTCGCGAAAAGCTATGCGATCTTGCGCCAGCTCGCGCCGCGATCCTCGGCACCAGGGAACCGGCACGATGGCCGGCCTGGCCCGGACGTCCCCTTCGCCGGCACGCCGATCCCCACCGAAGAGAACGTCCAGCTTGGCGATTACATGTTCCACGTGGTGTATGAGAAACCCAGGAACGATTTCCACATGCCCGGCCTAGACCCTGGCGAGTGGCTCTCCGGCGGCTTGATCATCGAAGAGTCGGCAAACCAGTACCTCGTCGCGGGAACCGGGCTGGACCGGACTTTCTCGCCGGCCGGCGAGGCGGCCCAGAGCGAGCAGGCCGGTATCCTCAGCATCGAGAATGGCCATTTCGTCGACGGCCGCTGGCAGATCGATCGCTATTTCGGCGGCGACGAGAGCCATCAGGGCCGCCACCTGCGAATCCCGGCGGGCCAGTTTGGCATTCAGCGACTGCGGTTATACCGCTATCGCTAAGAAGGGGCGGGGGGGATCGGAAACAAAGATACGCATTCGCGGAACATTCTTTGCCGCGATAAAAAAATCGCCATTTGCCGTCGTGAATGGCTAAATTGGAGGTTACGGGGAGGCGGAGGGCAGCGCGGGGCGGCGGTAGCGAGACGCCCCGAGAGGAGCGGCGGATGCAAGGGTGGTTGGCATTTTGGTATCAGTGGCTTTGTTTATCTCCGTCGTGTTTGGGGGGGCGCGGGACAGCGCAAACGTTCAGCGGCAGCAGTCTCTCCCATAAGTCGAGCGGCGGCGGCCCACGAGCAGTTGGACGCTCGATGAGAACGGGTACGTCGGCACCAATTTCACGCTCGACAACCCGGGCCCGGTCACGCTCACCGTCAATGCTTCGTGGTGACGACCGACGCCATGGCGCCCCACATGAATATCGTCGTGGCCGACACGAAGGCCGGCTTCGACGTCGCAGCGGGATTCAACAACTACGAGCACACGTTCGATCTTCCGGCCGGCACTTTCTTCGTCCGCACCGAGTTCAATAACGACGTGCCGGACGGCCGGCCGCCAGTTGACGATCGGCAACTTGTCCATCTCGGGCGCCTCGTCGGTCAGCAACACTTCCAGTACGTCTACCAACAACGCGGTACCGCCCTGGCGGCCTCGGATACCTACATCAATAACTTCCGCAAGGGACCGGCCCAACTTGAGCTCGGCGGCGTGGCGCCCGGAACCGACGTCCACGTCAAACGCGGGGAGCACGCCTTCAATTTCGGCACGGCCGTGGGAGGCACGTTCGTCGGCGGCGGCGGCAACCAATACGATGTCAATACGTATCTTAATAACTCGAACTACACGGATTTCCTGCTCTCGCATTTCAACCTGGTTACGCAGGGCAATGCCGGCAAATGGGATGGAAACGAGCCGACCCGGGACGTCGTGAACATGTCCGCCTCGGATCGCATCAACCAGTATGCCAAGGACCACAATCTGCGTGTCCGGCAGCACAATCTGATCTGGGGCTCGCAGCAGCCCTCCTGGGTCAACACGATGCTGAACAATCCAAATGGCATGGATACGACACCGGGGCAACCCCAGGGATCAACTAACAAGGATGCGCTGCGCCAGGAAATCAGCGAGCGAATCGACTACTACCTGGGCAACAACGACGCGAACACCGCCGACGATCGGGCCGCCAAATACAATTACGTCGAACTGGACTTGCTCAATGAAGAAGTCCACCAGCCGAAATATTGGAGCATCTACGGGGCCAACGGAATTGCCGACGTGTTCAACGAGGCGGCCGCCGCTGTGGGAGGGTGCCTGCGCGAGTACTCGACTCGCATTGAACGAGTACAACGTCCTCCAGTTGCTCGCCGACAGTTACGGCAATTGGTATCGCGACGATGCCGAAAGCATCCTCAACAACGGCGGCGCCATTAGCGCTTCGGGCGTCCAGTACTATCCGTTCTCGGCAGCGGGAAGCAACGTGCATAGTCCTGCCCGGATCGAACAGATTCTTCAGAATTTGGCAGTCACCGGGCTGCCGCTGTCGCTGACCGAGTTTGGCGTGCAGACCGGCGGCGGCACGACCGTCGATCAAGCGGCGACCTACCTGACCGACACGATGCGGATGGTCTTCGGAATGCCCAACGCCACGACCTTCGACATGTGGGGCTTCTGGGCGAACGACATCTGGAATCAAGCCCCTCTGGCCGTGCTCTATGGGACGCAAATTGGAATTTGACCGCGCCGGGGGTGGCCTTTGAACAACTGATGGAACAGTGGAGCACTGACGTTACGCTTCCGGCTGGACCCTGATGGTACGATCGACTTCAGCGGCTTCTTTGGCGACTACGAGATCACGGTCGGTGATCAGACGTTCTCGATCTCAACTTGCTCAAAGGAACGCAAAGAGAGTATTCGCTCGTGGTCGCCCCGGGCGACTACAACGGCGACGGAATTGTCGACGCGGGCGACTACACCGTCTGGCGTAACTCGCTCGGCTCGACCGATGATCTGCGGGCCGATGGCAATGGCGACCGGATGATCGACGAGGCCGACTATGCGATTTGGAAATCGAATTTTTTCGGGACAAACTACGGCAGTGGCGGCGTCGGCCCGTGTCCACTCGCCGTCCCCGAACCGGCAAGCATCGCGATGCTCTTATTGTTTGCCGTGGCTCTCAGCGTTGGTCGATTTCGTAGTCGAACCAGGCGAAGTCGGCGGGAACACTAGCTCGTCTTGCCGTTTCCCGTTGCGTACATTCCGAAGTAGACGCCGGTGAATCCGCCGATTCTTTTACCTACGATAAGTCTTTCGTCGCCGCGGTGCCGAGACTCACGGGCGAGCCTATCGTCGACGTGATAGAAGAATTCATACTCGAGCGGCCGAGCGGCAATGCTCAGCACGTATGTTGCCCATGGGCTAGGGCTTCGTAGCGAATCGGCTCGACTGATTTGCCGGCGAGCACCCTGCGGAGGGATACCGGTCGGCGGCCGTCGGGGAGGGTGACGCCCAGATCGAAGTGATTCGCGTCGTTGCCGCGGAGCGACAAGCCCCGCCTCTTCGTTCTCGCTCGCCGGTTGAACAAAGTCGAGTTCTGTGGCCGCGCGACAAGCCAGTGCCGTTTGCCGTCGGCCAATGAAGGCGGGCGAGTCTTGATCGTTGAGCGTCACGGGCGAGCCGCTCTAGTCGCAAGTAGCCGGGCCGCTCGGTGAGCGACCAGTCGCCGTTGCGGGCGGATTGCGCAGGAAGTTCCACTGGATACGGTCGAGTGCGTCGGTGTCGAGTTCATCCCGCACAGGAGGTACCGGCCACGGATGGGAAGCCAGCTTCGGTGCGGCCATTTGCAGTTCAATTCTCCCGTCGTTGCCGATCACCGGCCAGCCGTCGTCGCTCCAAGTGACCGGTGCCAGGAATGTTTCCCGCCCCAAATGATGGAACTTGCCTCCCTGCGGTCGGATGCCAAGGAACACGGCCCACCAGCCGGCGGGCGTTTCCACCAGGTCGGCGTGCCCAGCGCCTGCACCGGATGCTCGGGTCGATCGCGATGCGTGAGGATCGGGTTCGTCGGATCGGCAAGGAACGGCCCCCAGGGAGAATCGCTCCGCGCGATCGTCACCCGATGGTCGAAGCTGGTGCCCCCTTCGGCAATCACCAGATAGTAGCGGCCGTCCTTCTTGTAGAGATGCGGCCCCTCGGGCCAGATGCCGCCCGTGCCGCGCCAGATCTCCTTCATCTCGCCGGCGAGCTTGCCGGTCTTGGGATCGAGCAGTCGCTGGCCGATGTAACCGTCGCCGCCACCCACGTGCCGAGTGTAATAGACCTGGCCGTCATCGTTGAAGAAGAGTGAGGGGTCGATGCCCTGGCGGTCGAGCGGATGCGGCTCGGACCAGGGACCGGCCGGATCGGTCGCGGTGACGTAAAAATTGCTCGTGCCCCAGACGTTGGTTGTCACCAGGTAGAACGTTCCGTCGTGATAGCGAAGCGTTGGCGCGAACACGCCGCCGGACGCCCGCATTTTCTCCAGCGGCAACTGGCTGGACCGCGTAAGCACGTGGCCGATCTGTTGCCAATGAATGAGGTCCCGGCTATGGAAGATCGGCACTCCCGGGAAATACTCGAACGAGCTGTTGACGAGATAGAAGTCGTTGCCGACGCGGCATAAGCTTGGGTCCGGATGGAAGCCGGACAGGATCGGATTCTCGTACGTCTGCGGAGAATCTTCCGCCATTCCCGTCACGGCAGGAATCAAAACTGACCACAACGGCACGAAGGACACGACGAAGCAGAGTAGGTTGGCCGCAACTGAAGAATCTGGACGAATGGTTAGTCGAATTCATCCGATCGACCTTCTGCTTCTTCTCGTCGTGTCCGTCGTGCCGTCGTCGTTATCTGCCGCTATTTCGCCACCCCGATCACCGCGTCGAAGGCCTGCTTGGGCTGAAGCTGCCGATCGAACAGCAGTGGGTAGTCGACGCGGTTGCCTACCGGCCAGCCGTTCCGCCACGACTGGCCGTCGTCGACGCCCCAAAACGTCACCCGGGCGATCTGGTCGCGGTGCTTCATGAAGAGGCGAAAGATGTCAGCATACCGCCGGGCCAGTTCTTGCTGTTTGTCGGCGGGCAAACCGTCGGGATACGGGTTGGCTGCCGCTCGCGGCCGCACCCGGCGCGTGATTTCCGCCCCGGTCTGCCGGTCGGGCAGCGGCAGCACCGAAACGTCGAGTTCGGTGATCATCAGTTGGACGCCCAGCTTGCCGTACTCGGTGAGCATGTGGTCGATCTCGTCGAGCGTCGGGTAGTCGAGCCCCCAGTGGCCCTGCAAACCGAGGCCATCGATCCGAACCCCCTTTGCCTTGAGATCGGTCACCAACTTCGATATGGCTTCGATCTTCGCCGGATACCACTCGTTGAAGTCGTTGTAATACAGCTCGACGTCGGGATCGGCGGTGTGGGCCATCCGAAACGCCTGCTCGATGTATTCGTCGCCGATCGCCGCATGCCAGGGCTCGCCGTGCGCGGCCAGGTCCCGACCGGCCCGCTGCGCAGCTTGCCGTCGTCGTCGATCGCTTCGTTGACCACGTCCCAACCGGTGATGCGACCTTTGTACCGCCCGACCACCGGTTTCCATGTGGCTCTTCAGGTGGGCCAGCGCCGTTGCGCGATCGAGCGGCTGGCGGTCCACGCCGGCAATGTGCCTAGCTGGGCGTCCTATCGTGCCAGACCAGGTTGTGGCCCAGGATGAACATCCCATGCTGCTCGCCGAATTCCACGTAGCGATCGGCCTGCTCGAAATCGTAGCGGTCCGGCTCCGGACCACGATGGCCCACTTCAAGCAATTTTCCGGCGAGATGGCGTTGAATTGTTCCGCCACCAGCTCCATTGCCTGCGGGTGCGGGTGGCCCACTGAGCTTGTGCCCGCCGATGCCGTGCCCACGAGGAAGTCGTCGTGGAACGCGTCCTTGAGTCGCGGGCGTTCGGCAGCCACGGCCGCAGTCGCCAGAAATGCCCAGGCCACACACGCTATCAATGCACAGGAGCCGAACTTCAACATTGGTGTTGCTACTCCCCGTTCTCTTGGACCGTGCCATCTCAGGCCGGCGGCGTTGTGCTTGCCCGCCGCTCGGCCAAATCGTCGGCGATTTGCTGTGTCAGCCGCTTATTGATCTTGTAAGCCACGAGCAGCAGCGTGCAGACGGCGAACAACCCGGCCGGAATCAGGCTGGAACAAATCTTGATGCCGTGGAGCGTCTCGTTGCTCCGCATCGCGTTCGCTTGATAACCGTAACTGGCCAACAGCGTCAGGAGCAGATAGGCTCCCACGCTCAATCCCCGGCTTCCAGGGCGAAGCCAATCGTGGCGAAGACCATGCCCGTGGCGCGGCGACCGTTCTTCCACTCCGAGTAATCCGCCACGTCGGCGAACATCGCCCACAACAGCGGAATCGTCGGGCCATACGTGATCGCAGCGATGACCGTCAGTGCCACCATCCACCCGACGTCGGTCGGCTTCGGCAAGTAGAACAGCACCGAGGCAACGGCCGTGAGCCCGAAGCCAACCACCGCAATCGCCTTTTTCGCGAATATGATCGAGACTCGCCGGCGAACAGACGATCACGATGATGAAGACGACTTTTTCCAAAATGTTGATCACGCTGTTGGCCACGTCGGCGACGTTCAAGTTGGCCAGGTTGGCCGGGTCGGCATGGACGACGTAGCCCAGGAATTCGAGCACGCCTCCCGGGGCCTGGTGCGTCAGCGGCCAGCGGCGCCGCCGTCAGGCCCAACCTATGAAGCCATTCGTAGAGGGCCTGCTTGTCGGCGTAATAGTGATAGTAGTTATAGAACGCCCCGCCCTTGAGCGAGAGGATCGTGAAGTGGACCAGCGTCATCACGAACATCACGATCCAGGGGCCGTTGGCCACGAGGTCGGAAAAATCCTGCTTCGGCGTCGACTTGTGCGTACCGCCGGCTCGATCCGCTCGCGGGTCGTGGCGAACGTCGCCAGGAAGCAGATGATGCAGAGCACCGCCCAAATCGCCATCGTGATCTGCCAGCCGGTCGCCCGGGCCGTGTCGCCTTCGCCGTAGTTCGCGGCAAACTTGGCCACCAGCGGCAGCGTGAAGCCACCCACCACTAATTGCGCGACGTTCACCGCCACGAAGCGATAGGAATTCAGCGACGCCCGCTCCTGGACGTCGCCGGTCATCACGCCACCCAGCCCGCGTACGGCATGTTGTTGGCCGAGTAGAGCGTCATCAACAGCACGTTGGTCACCAGGGCATAGGCCACGATCGACGTTGCGCTCCAGCCGGAAGGCGTCGTGTAGGCCAGCACCATCACGATGCCCCACGGGAGCGCGGTGAGCAGAATCCAGGGCCGGAAGCGGCCCCAGCGGGTCCGCGTGCGATCGGCCAGCACGCCCATCAGCGGATCGAAAAAGGCGTCCCACAGCCGGGCGGCGAGAATGATGATACCCGCCGTGGCGGCGGCGATGCCCATCACGTCGGTGTAGAAATTCGCCTGGAACAGGATCATCGTCATGAAGACGAAGTTGGCGGCCGCGTCGCCGAGGCTGTAGCCAAACTTCTCGACGAACGAGAGCTTCTCTATTTCCGTGGCCATCCCGCGCTCCGCCAGAATTCATCCCCTCCGGCGGAGAGGACCATGTATCAAAACGATGCCCGACGCGGGCAGATGCGAGAAGAGCAAGTGAGCGACCCGCCAGCTTGAGTATAACCGCGGCGCAATGACGGGAAAATACGCGAATGCGGATGGAAAATTGTGCGATTGCGGCGGGGTGACAATCGCCCGCCGACCGAGTTCCCATTGCCACCGTATTAGTCCCGCCTTCAACTCGATGTCGATCTTGTTGCTGCCTGGATTGACTTCGAACTCGAGGCCGGAGGTCTCGATAGAGCCGGATTTGTCTGCGGTTAGAAGTTTAATTGCATTTGACGCGGCCTCGCCGGGCGCTGAGCCGGCCGGAAACGCTAGAATGGCGAGTAATGGATCATCGTCCGCCGGAATTCGATCGACGATTCTCGTCCAACGACCGATTGGAGTGGCTCTATTAAAGGGAGTAGCCTTGATCGGAGCCGATGGAAATTCGAGCCCGATCGATTCAAATGACGCGTCGATTGAATTTGTCGATGCTTCGTCGGCAAATCCTGATATCGATGGGACCACCAACGCACTGGCACCCGACATGACACACGTCATACCGAAATTCGCCTTCCAGGCGTCGTAATCCTCCGCTGTGACTTGGCCGGGCGTAACCATTGGGTCTTCATTGGGGAGCGTGAATTGCTCTCCGAGACGATCGCACCAGACGGTGTAGTCGGCGCCGTCGACTACTCCGTTCACATTGTAGTCGCCTAATAGAAGACAAGCGATATCGCCTGGTTGGCCTGACGGATCCGATGTCGACAACCTCGGTCGCATTTCCGTCGCCATCGACGATGCGATCGAAACCACGTTGGTCGGTGGTCAGTGGATCCTCCGTAAAGGGATCAATTGCATGCGTGTTCGAGCCGTGGTCGATCGCGGGGCTGTCTGGGAGCGGCACGTGAGTCGGTGTAAGACCGCCGTAATTGGCCAGCGGTGCAAGTAACGGCTCGTCCTTGCTCAGTAGAAAACCTGTAAGTGCTAGCTAAACATCGTTTCCTGTTTGGTCGTAACGAAATGAGTGAAGACCAGCAAGAGTCCGAAGCGGGTATTGATCAAGCGCTGGCGGTGGCGGAAGCTGCGCTGCCGGCGTATTCGCATCGGTTCAGTCCGAAGAAGTTCACACTGCACCAGCTCTTTGCCTGCCTGGTGCTGAAGGACTTCTACAACCTCACTTATCGGGGAACGGTGGGGCTGCTGGCGGACAGCGATTCGCTCTGCGAGGCCATCGAGCTGAAACAGGTGCCCCACTTCACCACGCTGCAAAAGGCAGCCGATCAATTGTTGGTGAAGAAGTCGTTTCAACGGCTGATCACGGCCACGGTCGAGCGGGCTCGCCAGGGGAAGATCCTCGGCCGCCGCGTCCGGCTGGCCGCGATGGACACCAGTGGCTTCGAATCGCGTCACACCAGCCGCTACTTTGCCTGGCGGCGAAAAAAGGTGGGAAAACACGGGCGAACGTGCGCCGTCTCCTATCGCCGCTTTCCCAAGTTGGGTGTCGTCTGCGACACGCTAAGTCACCTTTGTCTG
Source organism: uncultured Planctomycetota bacterium (assembly GCA_963808175.1). Lineage (GTDB taxonomy): Bacteria > Planctomycetota > Planctomycetia > Pirellulales > Lacipirellulaceae > DASYDU01. The sequence continues at coordinate 200,060 of CAWEEU010000013.1, forward strand.
GCGGCTCGGGCCAGCCAAGGGCCACGACCCGACTTCGGCGACTTCGGTCGCTTGCTCGTCGCAGCACAAGCCTGCGCTGGAGTGAGAGCGGTAGCTGCCGACGCCGGATTCGACAGCGAAGCCAACCACGAGTTGGCCCGCGACGAGTTGGGGGTTCAGTCGCTGATGCCGGCCGAGCATGGCCGACCCGGCCGCGGCGAACCGGCGGGCCGCTATCGCCGACAAATGAAACGCCATCTGCACGAAAGTCGTTACGGACAACGTTGGCAGGTGGAAACCGTCTACTCGATGATCAAACGCCTCAGCGGGGAAGTCGTCAACGCTCGCACCTATTGGCGCCGCTGCCGACTGCTACTCCTGAAAGTTCTCACTCACAACATCACGATCCTCAAACGACAGATAGGTTTTCTACTGAGCAGCTCGTCCTCATTAATGATGTTGCCGAGGCCGTTGTCGAGCGTGACGTTGCTTCCTGAGCCGACGAGATTGTTGTGGCTGTTGGCAATACTTAAGTGTGTGAACCCGGGATCGAGGCCTTCATCGAGAAGATTGGACGGGTTCTCGTCCAGGTCGTTATTTCCGGAAATGATCGTGTTATCGAGCGTGACCAATAATGCGGGGCTGAATTCAGACGGAGCGTATGATACCTTTCGGTGTAGTCCAGCGCCCGTGGCGGCGCGATTGTTGGTGATCGTGCTATTCGTGATATTGACGGCGACCTCGCTATCGACGATCGTTGAAAGATATATGCCGCCTCCTGCTCCGGCGATTTCGTCCTCAACTTCGTTTCCCGAGATTGTGGAATTTGCGATAACGACGCGATTTATGGCGTTGATCTCGCCCATGCCCTCGGCGTTGACTGAAATCCCTGCACCCACATTTAGTGCTCGATTGCCGGAGATCGTCGAGTCGAGTATCCGCAGCGTCGCATTGCCAATGTATTGGGAAGGACTATCTTCTCGAGGAGAAAGCCGAATTGCGATCCCCCCACCACCGAGAGGCCCACTCACTGGCGGCCCCGGATCCGAACCAACTGATTCATTTCCAGAAATCAAGCTTTGCTCAACTGTTATAAGAGTGTCTGGTCCCGCATCGAGCCAAAGGCCTGCACCTGTGTTCGCTATATTATTTGAGATCGTGGATCGAACAATTCGGATGTTCAAGTTATCGCGGTAACCGAAATGATTTGCGATAGCGAACACACCGCCATTCGTGTTATCGCTAATTCGTGTATCCTCGATAACTAGGCCGAATGGATAGGTACTCTTAATAGGATTTGATGGCGTAGAATAGGGCCCGTCATACTCAATTCCACCTCCGCGAACGCTGGCGGTGTTCCTAGAAATGACAGAGCTTCGGGCTATTACGATCGATTGCAGCGCGTGAATTCCAGATCCGTCGTTGTCTGAAATAACCGAGTCCTCAACGGTGAGCACGCTGGGAAAGTTCTGGGTTGGCCCGGCAATGGAAATCGCTCCCAAGCCGCCGGTTAGCGTAAGGCCTTTGAGCGTAACGACTGATGGTATAAAAGTCTCACCAACGAACCTTCCAGTTATGTCGAAGATCAACGATTGCACGTTATCGTGGTTAACATCAGTGCCGTTGATCGTGATACGGCTGGACAGTGCCGACGCATCAATAATCACGGAGCGAACAATGTCGAGATCTGCGTTGCCGACGTCATCGTCGTTGATCGTCGAATCAATCGTGATCGTTTCATCGCTAAGATTGGCCGCGAATCGGATCGTGTCGTTCGAGCCAAGCGGTTCGGTCAAGTCCACCTGATTCAACTCGGCACTGGAGTTCAATCCCGCTGTGCTGGCGTTATTGACAACCATGATTGCTTCACGAAGCGACAGGAAATTGTCGACGTCGTTCAGAACCGAGTCCGCCGCCGTATTTACGGTGAGGACCGCTAGGACCCGCCGGTCCTCGAGTGCTTCAACATGAAGTCGTCGGTCGAACTGGCGCCCACATTGTCTGCGGTTGCTGAGATGCCGCCCCGACCGACCGAACCACCATGAATTCCATGCGTGCTTCATTTTCATTGCCTCCGGATATTGAGGTTTTGAATCCGCATCATGTCCCAGTGCGTGTTATACGGTACTCCCCCGGAACATCAATGGGACGAAACATTGAATCTTCGAGAGGGGAAGGACGGCTGCCGCACCTATGGCACAATGGCCGTCGCGCTTCATCTGAGGCAATGGCCGAAGGATCAGCCGTCCAGCCACTACTTAGAACGCATCGCAATATCGATCGTATTGCGGCCCGGTTTGACCTCGAAGTCGAGGCCGGAGGACTCGACGGACTCGTATTTTGCCGGGTGCAGCAGCTTTCCCGGAGGCAGTCGGTCGCCAGGTCGAATACTTGCAGGAACTTCGCGCACCGATACCGCGACTCTATATTTGCCTGCGGCGAGTCCCTTGGTTCGACTCGTCTTTAACGAATAAATTCCATTTGCATCAATCGCCCCCATTGCGGGATTCCTATCGGTATCTGAAGAAAAAATCACCGTACCAGGACCAATCGGTGCACCATCTAAAGTGACTTTACCGACGACCTCGGATTCTAATGTGCGACCAGAGCAACCGGTCAGATTCGCGAGAATCAAACCAGCGAACAGCACAATACTACCAAAACCGCAATTCATTGGAATTCTGTCAAACCACGACGGACAAAGGTTGTCATGGATTTACGTAACTGGAGCATGAGTACTTGCCCGCAATCAATAAGGACCGATCACCTCATCGCCGGCCTTGCTGGAAAGTGCTCGGTAGGCACGCTCCTCAATGTCGTCGGAAATAAACACCACCGCTGCATCGCCGAAGGCAAAATTCACGCCCCCCGGGTGCGAGCTGCGAAATCCGCGCATATTGGGCCAGCACTGTCCATTACCGGGCTCAAAGCCATTGACGCCCTGACAACCTCCGGCGGTTCGGAAGTCCCAATTAATTTGGATGCTGGTAACGGCCCAATCTCCATCGGCAGACCAGGCGGCGCTGTTACCGTCTACCGGCGAGGCTTCGCCGATTAAGAAAGTATGACTAAGACCATCCGTGATTTCGCGAATTTTGACACCACCTCGAACGTAAGTGTATCGCCAGAAGATTCCGACACAGTTAATTGCCGTGTGGCAATCCAAGTTGTGGGGAGTGGGAGTGAGATCGCCACTCCAAAAGCCTACGGGAGTCGTGTGAGGAATAACTGCGGCGAACGAGGTATCTCCTGCATTACCCTTGTAATTGGTAGTGGCAACGGTCGCAGGGGGATTGTCAACACCTTCATCCCCACCAGAACTAAATGGATACTGGCTCGCATTCGGCCCTTTATTTTCGCTGTCTGAGGGACAGAGCAATACTTCCGGCTGCACCTGCAAAGCTGCGCAATTCAGGGATGTCCGCATTCAGAGAATCATGAAGCTTGTACCATGGCTTGTCTAAATACGGTTTAAACTGATCAAACAAAGCCTGTTCTTCAATATACGGCAGTATTTGAACGATCCAGCCTGTTCCGCTGACTTTTCTCGCGGCCATTTGTGGATCTGGTGGATCCGGATTCAAATAGGCGCCAGTATTTAAGTCGACATTCTTCACTGGCCAATGGCCATCATGATTTTCATTTACTGGAAAATGCTTGTGTTGATCGTGAAAAGTAAGCACGGCGAGCGATAGATTCTTGATATTATTGGAGCACTGCGAACGTTGTGCCGCCTCACGTGCGGCTTGAATCGCGGGCAAGAGCAGCGCGATGAAGATGCCGATGATCGCGATCACGACCAACAGCTCGACGAGCGTAAACCCACGCCTTCGAGATCGCAGTTGTCGATTCATCTCGCCACCTCCGGAGACCGGGTCTGTCGACGGAGCTCTCTCCGGAAATTCTCCATTCGCAGCCTGCTTTACGCTTGTCGCCAGCCGACGGAGAACATACCGAGCGCGATCGCCACGAGGCATAACGCGCGTAGGTTCCGGCACGCCGGCCACGCTACCAGCGCCGCCAGTTGCGCCGAAGTTATTCTTCCACCGTGTGTAATCGCCGGCGTCGACGCCGTTCATGCCGTCGCCGTTGCCGTTGAGGCTCGATTCGTCGGCGGCACCGAGGTGGTCGCGCCAGACGGTGTAGTCCGCCGCATCGACGACGTGGTCGCCATTATAATCGCCGGCCAATCCTTCTGGCGCTGGCAGCATTACGCGAATGCTTTCAATTTCCATGTTTACCAGCCCGGCGCCTTGATCGGTGTTTATTCCCAGGTAGTACAAGTTGAAGTCGGAAAGTAATCCATCGCCCGGATTCATGAACTCAAAGCCCTGCAGTGCGGTAAAGTCACTCAGAGGGATCGAAACTGTCGTCATGCTGGTCGTATTGAACTGATTGAGGGCGAGGTTGTAATGGTATTCGTCCCCGCCCAGTTCGCCAATATTGTCGTTGCCGTCTTTGTCTTTGATGACCAACACGACGTGGTCTGCCTGGCCAGCACCTTGTGGAGCGGTCAGCTTGGCGCGGACATCCACGGTCGCATTAGTCCCGTCGAATACTACGGACTGGGCTGGCTGCCAGAGGGCGATGCCACCCGTGCCGTCCGAATCGTCGGTTTTGAGCACCAGATTGGTGAAGCCATTCTGATCGAACCGCGAGATTTGATCGGTGTTGTCCGGGAAGTAATCCGTGCCGCCGATTGAGATCGGGGTATCGGAATTACGCGTGAACGGCGAGCCGAAGCGCAAACTGATGCCGCTCTTGGCATCGAGCCGGGCGACTTCGCGGGTATCGGGAGTCAGCTTGACGATTCGCAGCGCTTTGATTTCCCAATTGTCAACGAGTTCTGATCCGGTGCCGAAGACCGTTTGCAGATGCAGCTGCACGACGCCGTTGGGAACAGCCACTGGGTCGCCCTCAAAATTGTTGAAGTCGGGCAGGTTGTCGCCGGTGGGGTTGCCGGACGAATACATGAACGATTGACCGTGGAAGAAGGAGGCGGCCTGGGTCATGGCACCCCCGTTGTTGCGCACGGTAACGAAGCCGTCGGCGTCCTTCGGGAGCGAATCGTAGCGCGTTAACAGGTCCGTGAAGCCCCATTGCCACTGCTCGCCGGCGCGATTGCCGCCGCTGAATCCGTCGGTCGTATCGAGCGTCATATTCAGACCGGTAGCCGTGTTTCCCTCGAGGGGCTTGTAGACCAGCTCCGCCACATATTGGGTGGGATCGAAGTTGGCACCAAACGTTGCTCGATCCAGCAGCGGAAACAAGTCCGCAGTGACCGGGCTGATCGTGCCAAGAAAAGGATCGCGCGGCGAATCGATCGCGGGTGCGCCGAACGTGAAGTTCACGCCGACGCCGGATCCGTCGCTTCCTGGCTCGGCAACCGTGAACGCACCATAGCGCCCGAGGGTGGCTGACGGTCCAACCGTGATCGCTCCATAAGTAAAGCGTCCAAACCCGCCCCAGTTTGGCTGACCGTTGCCCGACGCATCGTTGACGATCAGGCCGTCCAACCCCATCACCACATTGCCCTGGGCATGGACGCTGGGAGACCAGAGCGTGACAGAACCTCCCACTACCGTCGAAACGAAGAGAACGAGCCGCGCCGCAATTCTTATGGAGCGAATCATATACGCCTTTCAAGATGTCGAAGAATTCCTCGGTTGCGAAACGGCAACTTATGTGCCAGCAGTGCCGGGGCGTAAAGATTTCGACCGCCGTCGAATTCGCCTGCCCACAGCCTCACGAACCACCGCGCAGCCGACTGCCGCTCGGCCGCAAAAAGAAACCGCCATCCGCCGATCGATAAACTACTCGCCCGCCGCGTTTTGCGCTTCGCCGACCGCTAATTCTCCAGGCTCAAGAAGCGCAACCCCCGCTTGATTCCATTGTATCCGGCTGGACGAATCCCGCCATATTCGATTCGCTCCAAAAAATGGTCAGATTTCGCCGGCGATCGTCCCCACCCGCCCAGAGCCGTGGGCGTTTTCGCACACTCCCGGCCGCTTAGGTCGCCAGGTCGACGCGGTACTTGCGAGGTGTCTTGCCGATCCGCTTTTGGAAGAACTGGATAAAGTAGCCGGTCGAGCCGAAGCCCGAGATTTCCGCGACTTTCGAGATCGGATAGGTCGTTTCGAGCAGCAATCGCTTGGCCCGCTCCAGCCGCACCAATTGGATTTCCTCGAGGATGGTCCGGCCGATCGTTTCGCGGAACCGCTTCTCGAGACTGCGGCGCGACATGGCGACTTCATCGGCCACGCGATCGACGGAGATGTTGAGTCCCTGCTCGCGGCGGATGAATTGCAGGGCGGTGGCCACGTCGCTGTCCTTGACAGCGATCACCTCGGTGGACCGCCGTGTGACGACGCCGACCGCCTCGACCATGATCCGGCGGGGTTTGCGGATTTTGCCCTGCATCATGCCGTCGAGCAATTCCGCCGCACGATAGCCGGCCGTCTCGGCATTGAGCGCGATGCTCGAGAGCGGCGGATCCGAGAGCTCGCAAAAGACTTCGTCGTTATCGACGCCCAGCACGGCGATGTCCTCCGGCACGTGCAACCCCACCAGCCGACACGTCTCGAGCACTTGCCGGCCGCGGTCGTCGTTGCAGGCAAATAGTCCCAGCGGCGTCGGCAGCGATTGAATCCACTCGGCCAGGATCTCCTGTTCCTTTTCCCAGACTCGGTCGCGTTGCTTTGCCGGCTGGCGATAGACGTGCGGCTGAAAACCAGCTTCGAGCAGCCGCTCGCGAAACGTCCGTTCGCGGCGGAGCGACCAGGCCCGATCTTCCAGCCCAACGTAGGCGAAATGGCGGAACTGCCGTTCCAGAAAATGCTGCGCCGCAAGACGTGCCACTTCCTTGGCATCGGAGCTCAATTCGGACAGCTGTGCGAGCGGATTGCCCGGCTGCTGCTGTTCGTCGGTCAGCCCCAGGGCGATCGTGGGCACGTTGGCTTCGATAATCGCTTTCGCCACGCGCTGGTTCGGAATCCGTGCGATGATGCCGGTGCCACCCCATTGTTTCATTTTGGGCACGGCCTGATCGAAATCGCCGGGAGTGATGTGAAAGCTCCAGGGGCCGTGCAAGCGGGCATAGCGGGCGATGCCATGCAACAGCTCGCGACCAAATCCCCGCGAGGTTTCGACCAGCAGCGCGACTTTGGGAATTTCCCGCATGGGGACCAACCGCTCGAACGAAAAGAAGCGATCCAACGACCGGAGGACAGGTTGCGCCTCTACACTATAATATGATGCAATTCCGAATCGAATTCCAATGCCCTAAATGGGCAAATAAATCCTGTTTTTGCGAAGTCTCGATGGCCGTCGCCGCAGTGCAACTGCCGGGCTCGGCCGCGAAAAATCCCGCCGATTTGCTGCATGTTGTATGTTTACATACCGCTTTCGCCGCATCCCCGCCCACCCGTCGAGCAGTCCCCCCCACCATGCTTGAGCTCCAGCAAATCCTCAGTAATTTTGTGCTCCTTTGGGCCGTGATCGATCCGATCGGCACCGTGCCGGTCTTTATCTCGGCGACGCACAAGCACACGCCGGACGAGCGAAAACAAATCGCGCTCGTCGCCTCGCTGACCGCGGTCGGCATCTTGCTGTTCTTCATCCTGGTGGGCGAGCGGGTGCTCGACGCGATGGGAGTTCCCCTAATGGCGTTTCAGATATCGGGCGGCATCGTGCTGTTTTTGTTTGCCTTGACGATGATCTTCGGCGAGAGCAAGCCGGAGGCCGAGGCCCACGACATCCGCAAATCGCACGACGTGGCAATCTTTCCGCTGGCGACGCCGTCGATCGCCTCGCCTGGCGCCATGATGGCCGTCGTGCTGCTCACTCAGCGCGACCTGCACCCGATCGACGAGTCGATCGTCACCACGATCTTGATGCTAGTCGTCGTGGGGGCGGCCTATCTCTTGATGCGGGGCGCCGGCTGGTTCTCGCGGACGATCGGCAGCGGCGGAGCGAGCGTCATCAGCCGCGTGATGGGCACGATCCTGGCCTCGGTCGCCGCCAGCCAGGTGCTCGAAGGCATCAAGCAATACTTTGCCTGACGCGGCTCGCGCGACCAGACTTGCTATCGACCTCGCAACTTGAGCGTTTCGAGAATCCGCGCCGCCGTCTGTTCGATGGTCAAATGCGTGACGTCGATGATCGGATAGCCGCGCTTGTGGTATTCCTGCTCCGCCTTCATCACTTCGCCGATGATCTGTTCGAGGTCGTCGTAGGCGGTTCCCGCCGCACCCATCCGCTTGGCGCGTTCGACGCGGATTTCGTGGAGCCGTTTTGGCTGTGTCGTGAAGGCGACGACCTTGTTCTTGGAGGTTCTCGCCAAACTCTTCGGGAAACCCGTCTCTGGCGAGATCGACACGTTGGCCACTTTGTAGCCCCGCGAGCCCAGATAGAGTGCCGTCGGGCTCTTGCTGACGCGGCTCACGCCGACGATCACGACGTCGGCCTCGCGGAGCGTGTCGAGGCCGAGGCCGTCGTCGTGTTCGAGCGTAAAATCCATCGCCTCGATCCGCCGCCGGTACGCCGCGTCGAGCTGATGCAATCGCGACACGTCGTTTTGCGGCACCGCGCCGACGCAATCGGAGAGGAAGTTGAACAGCGGTCCGGTGGCGTCGAAATGCGGAATCCGCCGCATCACGCAGGTATTCCGCACCAACTGCTTGGCCGCCTGGTCCGCCAGCGCGTGGAGCACGATCGGACGCTCACCCGACAAACCGTCGAGCGTGGCGGCCAGCTTTTCGAGACTATCCTGCAGCGGATGCGTCACCACGTCGAACGCGACGTTCGGAAACTGACTTACCGCGACCGCTGCCAGCCCGCTTACCAACTCCCCCGTCGCGGCCACCACAAGATGGAGCGTGTAGCGCTGTTCGGTTGAACGAACGACCGGCTTGTCGCGGAACTGCGCGTTTCCTGCTCACGGCAAAGACTTCCCATTTGGTTCCGCTTGCCAGTCTAAACGGACCAGACTTTCAGAGCAAACTGGACGATCGCGGCCTGGAAGTATGCGGTCCAAACTCGGCTGCCCGGACTGTCGAGTCGAGCGGAGAGTGCAAATGCCGCGAATCAAAGTGCCGGCAGGATCGCGCCTCGAAACCACCGGTATGATTGGATCAAGTGCGTGAAAGATGCGAGTTCCACAGTCGCGGCCGCCGCGAAGGAATTGCTGCCGCCGCCGAGGAGGTGGCCATGGACTACATCGAGAACCACGTCTACGACGAGATCAAGGTGGGGGATCATGCCACGATCTCCCGCACCCTCACCCGTGACGACATTGTCTTGTTTGCCGCGGTCTCCGGGGACGTCAATCCGGCCCACGTCGACGAAGAGTTTGCTCGCAGCAAGAAGTTCCACGAGATCATCGCCCACGGCATGTGGGGCGGCGCGCTGATCTCGACCGTTCTGGGAACGGTGTTGCCCGGCCCAGGCACCATCTACGTTTCCCAAACATTGCGATTCCGCCATCCGGTGGCCATTGGGGACACGGTCCACGTAACCGTTACGGCCAAGGAAAAGGTCGCCGAGAAGGGGCGGATTTTTTTCGACTGTCACTGCGTCAATCAGGACGGCGAGGAGGTCATCACCGGCACCGCCGAAGTGGTCGCTCCCCGCGAGAAAATCAAGCGGCCGCGGGTACCGATTCCGACCGTACAGATCGTGGATCGGTACGCCCGCTATCGCCAGCTGATTCAGCTGGCCGAACAGGTCCCTCCGATCCGCGTGGCGATCGTCCATCCGGCGGATAAGGATACGGTTGCCGGAGCACTGGAAGCGGCGAAGAGCGACATCATCGTCCCGGTGTTCGTCGGACCGCGGGCGAAGATCGAAGTGGCCGCCGCCGCTGCCGAAGCGGATTTGACCGGCGTCGAAATCGTCGAGACGGAACACAGCCACGCCGCTGCGGCCCAAGCGGTGGCGATGGCCAGAGCGAATCAGGTCGACGCACTCATGAAGGGCAGCTTGTCGACCGCCGAACTGATGGGCGCCGTTCGCGCCGAAGGCATCGGCCTGCAAACTGCCCGGCGGATGAGTCACGTCGCGGCGCTCGACGTGCCGACGTATGCCCGGCCGCTGTTCCTGACCGACACCGAGATCCAATCTCGTCCGTGCATCGAGGTCAAACGGGACATCGTGCAAAACGCCGTGGAGCTGGTCCAGGCGTTGGGGATCGACGAACCGAAAGTCGCGATCCTCTCGGCCATGGAACGGATTGACCCACGGATGGAGTCGACGCTCGAGGCGGCCGCGCTGTGCAAAATGGCCGAACGTGGTCAAATCCGTCGGCGCGCTGGTCGACGGGCCGATGCCGTTTGAAACCGCCATCTCCGAGGAAGCAGCCGAGCGGAAGGGTGTCCGTTCACCTGTCGCAGGGAAAGCCGACATCCTGGTCGTGCCCGATTTGGAAGCGGGGCAGATGCTTGTCAAGCAGCTGCAGTATTTGATCAAGGCCCAGGCCGCCGGGCTCGTGCTCGGCGCGCGGGTGCCGATCGTCGTGACTGGTCCGGAAGACACGATTCGCACCCGCGAAGCGGCTTGTGCGTTGGCGTCGCTGCTGGTGCACGCCAGAAAGAGCGGCGCATCGTCTTCCAATAGTCTGCTGAAGCCGGCCCCGCTGCCGTGATGCGATCGGACAGTCGGCCGGTCGGACGTTTCACGAACGCAGGACCAAGACTACTCTTTCAGTCGGTTCGCCACTTCTTCATCGGTGAGGATGATTCGCTTGCCGCGCTGGCGAGTCAGCGCGTTCCAGCCCCAATCGACGAAGACGGTCGTCTTTTCCTCGGCCCCGCTCAACAGGCTCAAATGGACGCCGAGCCAGGCGAGCCAGGCCATCGGGCCGGTGAGCGTTCCGCCGGTCGGCAATTCAACCACCGCCGCCCCGCGGCCGATTTGAGCCATCACTCCCTTGTCGAGATACTCGAACGGCTTAGTCGGCTTATTGGCGACCATCTCGGCGATGGTCTTGCCGGCATAGTGCCCGGCCTGCAGCGCGACCGCGCCCAGGCCAGGCAGCGGTTTACCGGTCTTCGCGTTGGTCGCCTCGGCCACGTCGCCAACGACAAACACGCCAGGATGGTCCTTCAACTGCAAGTCGGGCCCCACGGGTATGTGCCCGCCGGCGCACAGCTCGACGCCGAGCGTCTTGGCGACCGGGTTGGCCTCCAAGCCGGCCGCCCAGATCAGCGTGTGCGTTTTGACCTTCTCGCCGGTGACGAGCGTGATTTCATTCGGCGCCGACCTCCTTCACACCCGTGCCCGTGTGCACCTCGATGCCACGCTCTTCCAGCGTCTTCTGCGCATAGTCGCGGAGCTTCGGCTGGAACGGGGCCAAGAGATGGGGCGAATGTTCGTAGAGGACGAACCGTACTTTCTGCACGTCCAGGTTGGGATAATCCTTCTCCAACTCCGAGTGCAGCAGCTCCGACATGGCGCCGGCCAGCTCGGTTCCCGTCGGCCCACCACCCACGATGCAAAACGTGAGCGCACCATCGTCTGCCAGCGCCGGATTCTTGTCCACTGCCTCGAACATCTTGAGGATGTGGTCGTGCAACAGGACCGCGTCGGTCATCGTGTAGAGTGGAAACGAATGCTCGGCCGCGCCGGGCGTATCGTGAAAGTTCACCACCGCTCCCAGCGCCATCACCAGGTAGTCGAACGGCAGCGGTTCCATTCCGTCGGCCACGACCTGCTTCTTCGCCAGGTCGACGCTTTGGACCGCACATTTGTGGAACGCCCAGTCCTTATGCCGATGCAGAAGCTCGCGGACCGGATAGCCGACCTCCGCGGGTCCCAGCTCGTCGGTGGCGACCTGGTACAAGAGCGGCTGAAACGTGTGGTAATCGTGTTTGTCGATGATCGTAAGCCGGACCGGCGCGTCGCGCAGTTTTTGCGCCGCCCCGACGCCGCCAAAGCCGGCACCTAAGATCACGACATGAGGCTGGTCGGGCATCGTTTGCGACTCCTCGATTGAGTGGGAGGGCGAGGCTCCCGCCGAGCCTTGATTCGTTCGAAGCTCGGCAGGAGCCTCGCCCTCCCTAAAAATCACAGACCCGGGCTGCTCTGCATGATGCCGCCGTCGGCGAAGATGGTCGTCGCCGTCACGTAGCTGGCCGCGTCGCTCGCCAGGAAGGCGACCACGCTGGCGATCTCCTCCGGCTTGGCCATCCGGCCGAGCGGTATCGCGGCGTCGAGTTTCTTCAACAGCGCGGGATCGTTCATCGTCGAGAGGTTGATCGGCGTGGCCACGGCGCCGGGACCGACGCCGACGACCAGGATATTGTGGGGTGCGAGCTCGACGCCGGCGGTGCGGGTGAGCATCCGCATCCCGCCCTTCGAGAGGCAGTAGGCGGTGTTGCCGGGCATCGGCCAGTCTTCGTGGACGCGACGTGATGTTGATGATCCGTCCGCCGCCGCCTTGCTTGATCATCTGCTGGGCGGCGAGCTGCGTGCCGAAGAACGCGCTCTTGAGATTGATGTCGAGCACCTTTTCGTACTGGGCTTCCGTGGTGTCGAGCACGCAGGTGCGAGTTTCGACGCCGGCGTTGTTGACCATCACGTCGATCCTGCCGAATTCTTTCACGGCGGTGGCGATCAGGTTTTGGAGGTCGGCCACCTTGCTCACGTCGGCATCGACGCCGATCGCCTTGTCGCCCAAATCGCAGACTTGCTTCTCAAGGGCCACGGTGGACTCGGGATGCGAGACGTAGTCGATGACGATGTTCGCTCCCTGGCGGGCCAGCTCCAGCACGATGGCCATGCCGATGCCGCTGTTGCCGCCGGTGACGATGGCGACTTTTCCTTTGAGACTCATATTGAACTACTCCTACTATGTTTCACGCGAGCCAACAGGTCGTTGAATCATTGGCCACAAAAAGGCACAAGAAGTCACAAAGAAAAGTACGTCATAGCCGAATCCTAAACCTGCCGTTTAGCCTGTTTTTGTGTCTTTTCGTGCCTTTTTGTGGCTATCGAGTCTCTAAATTCGCTCCAGCAGGTGGTCGCCCACGCGGAGCGCATTGGCCATCGCCGTGAGCGCCGGGTTCACTGCGCCGATGCTGGGGAAAAAGCTCGTGTCGACGACGTACAGGTTGTCGAGCTGGTGGGCCTTGCAGTTCGTGTCGAGCACCGACGTTTTCGGATCGCTGCCGAAGCGGCAGGTGCCGGCCTGGTGGGCGACGCCGCCCAGGTCGATCTCGTTTTTCATGTAGAGATTTCGCGGAATCAGGTGGTCGTGCATGTCGAGGTGGTTGAGCATCGACTTGAGCTTGTCGTAGAGCTTTTGCTTGGCGACCTGGTTCGACTTGGTGTAGCTGAGCGTGATGTTGCCGGCGGCGTCGACCGTGACGCGGTTTTCCGCCAGCGGCAGGTCCTCGGTCGAGAGCCAGAAGTCGACGGCGTGTTTGGCCACCATTTCGAGCGACCACTGCGGGGCCAGCGCCGTCTCGATCGGCTTCTCGCCGCGGAACATCGGGGCCTGCGACTTGCCGATCATCTGGATGTTGCCCATCGGATACTCGTAGCCATCCATGCCGAAATAGAAGTCGTTCAGGCCGAGCGTCTTCTGGTAAATCGTGGGGTTCGGTTCTTTCGAGAGGGCGAGCACGGCCTGGCTGTTGTGGAACATGTAGTTTCGGCCGACCTGGTCCGAGCCGTTCGCCAGCCCGCGGGGATGCTTGTCATTCGCGGACATGAGCAGCAGCTTCGCCGAGTTGGCGGCGCCGCAGGCGACGACGACGATGCCCGCCTCGTAGATTTCCTGGACGCCCGTCGAGGCTGACGATCGCCTTGGTCACCGCGGTGCCGGCCGGGTTGGTTTCCAGCTTGGTGACCATCGCGTTGGTGACGAGCGTGACGTTCGGGTGTTCGAGCGCGGGCCGCACGCCGAGCACTTCGGCGTCGCTCTTGGCGTGGACGAGGCAGGGGAAGCCGTCGCAGTCGATGCAGCGGACGCAGCGACTGAAGGGCATCCGCGATTCGTCGAGCATGATGCCGCAGGGCGAATGAAACGGCTTGTACCCGGCCCGCGCCAGGTCTTCGGCGAGCTTGGCGATCCGCGGCTCGTGCGACACGGGCGGATGGGGGTAAGGGGCGCTGGCGGGCGGCTCGGTCGGGTCTTCGCCGCGAGCGCCGTGCACCTGGTACATCTGCTCGGCCTGGGTGTAGTACGGCTCCATCTCGTCGTAGCTGATCGGCCAGGCGGGCGAGATGCCGTCCTGGTGCTGCCGCTCGCTGAAGTCCTCTTTGCGGAGCCGGTAGAGGGCGGCGCCGTACATCTTGGTCGCCCCGCCGACGAAATAGTGGACGCCGGGCTGAAACGTTTTGCCGTTCTTGTCGCGCCAGAGGTCGGGCGAGACGTAGCGGTTCTTGACGAAGACCTCTTCGGTGATCCAGTTCGCCGGCTCGCGCGGCAGCCAGTCGCCGCGCTCCAGGAGCAGGATGCGCTTGCCGGAGGGGGCGAGATGCCGGGCGAGCGTGCCGCCGCCGGCCCCGGTGCCAATGATGATCACGTCGTATTGGTTGGCCATGAATTCGCTCCTTCACGTGCCGGATGCGGCTACGATCCATTCTCGCCGGCTAACCCCCGGCGGAGCCGGGGCTGTTTTGCTTTCTTGCATTGGAGCGCTGACCAGCACGACGGTCGATCGCGCCTGGCAAGCGTACTTCTCCTGCTCTCCAGCCAGCGACGCCGGCGGATCGCAAAAATCCTGCGGCGACTCGCGGGCGGTGTCGACCAGTCGTTTCCAGGTTTGACCAGTCGACGCCGGCGGCAGCTCGAACACCAGCGGCTCCCAATAGGCATTGAGCATCACGTGCAGATGCTCGCCAGTCGCCGCGTGGAACAATTCGTAGGCCAGCGCGTGGGATTCCTCGTCCCACTCCGGCTGGCCGAGCTGCACGCCATGCCATGTGATTTTAGTGGCATCTGCCTCGCCCCAAAATGTGCGATCGCGAAAAATCGCCGAATCTTGATGGAAATGGATCAACCCGCGGACGAAACGGAGGATGTCGGCGTGGCGGGTGACGTCGTCCCAGTCGAACCAGGCCAGCTCGTTGTCCTGGGAGTAGGCATTGTTGTTCCCCCGCTGGGTGCGGCGGACCTCGTCGCCCATGGCGAGCATCGGCCGGCCCTCGGAGAAGAGCAGGATCGTGAAAAAATTCTTGATCTGCTGGCGGCGGAGGGCTTCGATCGCGGGGTCGTCGGTCGGGCCCTCGACGCCGCAATTCCAGCTGAAATTGTCGTTCGAGCCGTCGCGGTTCTCCTCGCCGTTGGCCTCGTTGTGCTTCTGGTCGTAGCTCACCAGGTCGTTGAGCGTGAAGCCGTCGTGGGCCGTGATGAAATTGACGCTGCGGCTGGGGAGCCGATCGGCGTGCTGAAACAGGTTGGCGCTCCCCACCAGATTGTCGGCCAATGGACCGACCGTCGCGGGGTCGCCTTTGACGAACCGCCGGACGTGGTCGCGATACTGGCCGTTCCAGACGGCCCAGCGATCGCTGCCGAAATTGGCCAGCTGATAGAGCCCGGCCGCGTCCCAGGCTTCGGCGATGATTTTTGTCCCGGCCAGCACGGGGTCGGCCTCGATGTCGAGCAGAATCGGCGGATGGTCCAGCGGCTGGCCGTCTTCGCCGCGCGAGAGGCTCGCCGCCAGGTCGAAGCGAAACCCGTCGACGTGCATGTGCTCGACCCAATAGCGGAGGCAATCGAGAATCATCCGACGCACGACCGGCTCATTGCCGTTGACCGTGTTGCCGCAGCCGGTGTCGTCGACGTATTGTGCCGGGTTCGCGGCGTCGAGAATGTAGTAGGTCGGATTGCCCAGGCCGCGGAGCGAGAGCGTCGGCCCGTTTCGGTTGCCCTCGGCCGTGTGATTGAACACCACGTCGATGATCACCTCAACGTCGGCCCGATGCAGGGCTTTCACCAGATCGCGAAACTCGTTGACCGGCGCGAGCACGCCTGCCTTCGAGCTGTACGGTCGGTGGGGAGCGAACCAGGCGACTGGTTGATAGCCCCAGTAATTGGTGCCGTTCGGAGCGGCCTGTGGATCGAATTGTTGCACCGGCATCAGCTCGACCGTCTTGATGCCCAGATCGACGAGGTATGGTATTTTCTCGATCAGCCCGGCGTAGGTGCCACGCCTGGCGGCGTCGACGCCCGAATTCGGGTTTCGCGTGAAACCGGCCAAATGCAGCTCGTAGATCACGGCATCGACGAAGGGCCGTTCGAGCGGCGCATCGCCCTGCCAGTCGTATTGCGTTGGATCGACCACGACGCTTTTGAGCGCTGTGGCGAGATTTGCGCCGGGCGACGATGCCTGCCCGCGGTCGTACTTCACCGTATTCGCCACGGCCAATGCGTACGGGTCGACTAGCAATTTTTCCGGATCGAATCGCAAGCCAGGCGAGGGACGGGTCGGCCCATAGACCCGGTAACCGTAGAGCTGGCCTGCGTCGATGCCCGAGACGAAAACATGCCAATAGTCATAGGTACGGTTCGGTTGCGGGTCGAGCGCGAACGTGTGCGATGCCAGGCCATCGTCGGCCTGGTCGAACAGCAGCAGCTCGACTTGGGCCGCGTGCTTTGCGTAGACGCAGAAATTGACTCCGCCGTCTCCCACGGTCGCGCCCATTGGATACGAGCGGCCCGGAGTAGTTTTCAACAGGCTCATGGCAGGTTAAATCGCGAGATCAACGGGCGAGTGGCAACGCCAGAATACGGGCGAGTGGTCCGATCCGCCCGGTTTGGCGCCATTCTACCGGCTCGATGTCCATTCGCCGATGAGAGAATTGCCTCGACCGGCGGTTTTTCTGCGTCCAACATCGACGATCTTCGCAGCACATCGAGTGTTCGAGGGTGGCGGGGTCGACGACAATTGGTATACTGGCGACCAACGTAATTGCGACCGGCGCAGGTACGGGGGAAACGCGGCATGGACACCGTGGGGCCAGGGATGTTTTTGGCAGCAGGAATTCCGCTCGCCGCCAATCTCTCGATCTTCGACCCGGCCTCGCCGAGCGCCCATTCGATCGTCAATCTGGCGATCCTCACGCTGGCCGTGGCCGGACTGATCTTTCTGGTCGTCGAGGGAGTGCTGTTCTATTCCGTCTGGCGGTTTCGCGAAAATCCCGGCGACGGCACGCTCCCGGAAATAGCTCCACGACCGAGCCGCCGCAAGTCTACGGCAGCATGCCGATCGAGGTGGCTTGGACCGCCGCACCGACGATGATCGTGTTCTTTCTCGTGCTGGTGACGACCCGGACGTTGTGGGAAGTCGAGCCGAATCTGCCCAAGCCGAAGCCGGGCGACCACACGCTGTTCGTTACCGTGATCGGACATCAGTGGTGGTGGGAGTATGCCTATGAGAATTACGACGGTCGGACGCTGCGATTCAACACGGCCAATGAGCTGCACATTCCGGCGAGTGACGCTGCCGTCTCGCGACCGACGTATTTAATCCTCAAATCCGCGGATGTGTGCCATAGCTACTGGGTGCCGCGGCTGGCCGGCAAGGTCGATCTGATCCCGGGGCACACGAACTTGATCGTGCTCGACACCAAAGAGACCGGCCTGCATCTCGGCCAATGCGCCGAATTCTGCGGCGCTCAGCACGCTAACATGTTGATCCGCGTGTACGCGCATCCCCCCGACGAGTTCGAGCGCTGGCTGGAGAGCGAGTCGCAGCCGGCGGCCGAAGAGGCCGCGGCCCGCGACGGTAAGGCAGCTTTCCTGGCCGAGTCGTGCATCAATTGCCACACCGTGCGCGGCACGCCTGCCCGCGGCACCTACGCTCCCGACCTGACGCACCTGATGTCGCGCGAGACGCTCGCCTCCGGCATGATCGAAAATACGCCTGAGAACCTGCACGAATGGGTCCACGACCCACAAATCGTGAAGCCCGGCTGCCTGATGCCGGCATTCGGACTCGACCAACAGAAGCTCGACCTGATCGTCGGCTATCTGTCGACTTTACACTGATCCTCGATTGAACTTCAGACACCCACGATGTCCACTGTCGAACCAACCCGAAGCCTCGAACTGCCCGGCTCGGCGAGCGCGGCCGACCTGGGCTGGGCCGATGCCCTGCACGACTGGACGACCACGGTCGACCACAAGAAGCTCGGCATTATGTACGTGCTGATGGCCATCGTGTTTCTGGTGATCGGCGGGATCGAAGCGCTCATCATCCGCTGGCAGCTCTTCTTTCCTCGGAACGACGTCATCAGCCACGACACGTTCAATCAGCTCTTCACGATGCACGGCACGACGATGGTGTTCTTCGTCGGCATGCCGATCCTGATCGGGATCGGCAACTACATGGTGCCGCTGATGATCGGGGCCCGCGACATGGCGTTCCCGCGGCTCAATGCGTTCGGGTTCTGGGTGACGCTGCTGGGCGGGTTGATGGTGTATTTGAGCCTGATCACGGGCGGTGCACCGGCGCTGGGCTGGTTCGCCTACGCACCGCTGACGGCCAACACCTTTTCGCCGTCCGCGGCCACCGACTTCTGGGCGATCGGGCTGATCGTCGCCGGCACCGGCACGATCGGGGCGGCGGTGAATTTCATCGCCACGATCATGGGGATGCGGGCCCCCGGCATGACGCTCCGCAAGATTCCGTTCTTCACCTGGACGATGCTCTGGACTTCGTTCCAGATCCTGCTGGCGATCCCGCCGCTGACGGCGGCGCTGGTGATGATCATGTTCGATCGCTTGCTGGGGGCCCACTTCTTCGATGTGCCTAACGGCGGCTCGGCGTATCTCTGGCAGCATCTGTTCTGGTTCTTCGGCCACCCCGAGGTCTACATTCTCATTCTGCCGGTGTTCGGGATGGTCTCGGAAGTGATCCCCGTCTTCTCGCGGAAGGTGCTCTTCGGTTACGAATTCATGGCCGCGGCGACGATGGCGATCGCCTTCATCAGTCTCGGCGTGTGGGCCCACCACATGTACTGCGTCGGCATGGGCCGCACGCTCGATTTGTTCTTCACCGTGGCGACGTTCCTGGTCTCGATCCCCACCGGCATCAAATTCTTCAATTGGCTGGCCACGATGTACGGCGGGCGGATCCGCTTCGCGTCGCCGATGCTCTTTTCGTTCGGCTTCCTGTCGATGTTCCTGATCGGCGGCCTCACGGGCATCATGCTCGGTGCGTCGCCGTTCGATTTCCAGCTTTCGGATAGCTACTTCGTCGTGGGCCATTTCCATTGGGTGCTGATCGGCGGCACGCTCTTCGGCACGTTTGCCGGCATCTACTATTGGTATCCCAAGGTCACCGGCCGGATGCTCTCGGAGCGGCTCGCCAAGTGGCATTTCTGGCTGCTCTACATCGGCTTCATCTTGACCTTCGGCCCGATGCACATCTCGGGCATGCTGGGGATGCCGCGACGGATTTATACCTACGACGCCGGCCACGGCTGGGAAATCTGGAATCAACTGACGACGATCGGCGCACTGATCCAAGTGCCGAGCTACGCGATCTTCGTCTACAACCTGTTCGTATCGCTCAAGAACGGCAAGCCGGCCGGCGACGATCCGTGGGACGGCTGGACGCTGGAATGGATGACCAGCTCGCCGCCGCCGTCGTACAACTTCGAAGAGATTCCGACCGTCCACAGCCGCCGGCCGCTGTGGGATTTGAAGCATCCAGAAGACCCCGACTGGCAATACGAATAGACCATGAGCCAAGCTGCCGCCACCGACTTCCCCGTGCCGCCCGACGTATTGCCAGAGCGGACGCTCAACGCGCCCGAATGGGGCATGGCGAGCTTTCTGGTTTCGGAGGTCGCCTTCTTCGGTACGTTGATCGTGACGTACGTGGCGTTCATGGGCCGTGACGTCGTCGGGCCGACGCCGGCAGAAGCACTCTCCTTGCCGCTGGTGGTTGTCTCGACGCTCTGCCTCCTCTCCAGCAGCGTCGTGATTCACGCGGCGGAGCGAGCACTCGAGCGCGAAGAACCGGGCATCTTCTGCTTCTTTCTGGCGGCGACGATCGCACTCGGCATTGCGTTTCTCGCGTTGACCGGCGTCGAGTGGCACGGCTTGATTACCGAGCACCAGCTCACCATCGGCCGCAACCTGTTCGGCACCACCTACTACACGCTGGTCGGCTTCCATGCGTTTCACGTCACGGTGGGTGTGATCGTCATGCTGATTGTGCTCGGCCTCGCGCTGGGTCGGCGGATCACACCGGCCCATCGCACTGGCGTGACGCTCGTGGGCTGGTATTGGCACTTTGTTGACGCGGTCTGGATCGTCGTGTTTCTCGTGGTCTACGTCGCCAGCCGGAGTAGCGGAGCATGAATCTCGATCCTCATTCGACGAACGAGGGCGACTGGGTCGAGATGCCCAAGTCGACCGCTGCGCCGTTGGTGTTGGCGACCGGATTGGTGCTGCTCGCGATGGGTGTGGCCACAAGCATGGCGTTTCTCCCGGTCGGTGCGGTCGTGTTCATCTTGGGGCTGGCGCGGTGGATTAACCAGTTGCTGCCCGGCAACGGGCACGAGCACGAACCGCTCGTCGAGCCGGCGCTTCGCCCCAAGCCGATCGAGGCGGTCCCCGGAGGAGTTTCGGAGCTGCGCCAGGGGATGCCCGGCTACCGGCTGCGGCTGCCAGTGAAGGTGCACCCGGTGTCGGCAGGCGTGAAGGGCGGGATCGTCGGCGGGCTGGTGATGCCGCTGCCGGCGCTGGCCTATGGCTATTTCAGCGGTCACGGCATCTGGTGGCCGGGCAACCTGCTGGCAGGCATGGTGCTGCCGGGCGTCGGCACGATGAACGTCTCCGCGCTGGAGCAGTTCGATGCCACGCTGTTGGTGACCAGCATCATCATTCACGTGGTGATTTCGCTGTTCATGGGTCTGATGTATGGCGTACTGATGCCGACGCTGCCCAACATCGCGAAGCCGCTCGCCTGGGGCGCGCTGTTGATGCCGCTCTTGTGGACCGCCGTGAGCTTCGTCGCGCTGGGGCAGATGAATCCGGGCGTCCGGGCGGGGATCGAATGGCCCTGGTTCGTGTTATCGCAATTCATATTCGGCGTCGTGGCGGCGATCGTGTTCATGCGGTTCGAGAGTCAGCAGTCCGCTACTGGCGGGATTGTTCGGCGGCGTCGCCGGCGGTTTGCTGATGCCGGTCCCCGCGATTTTGTGGAGCCTCGCCGCGGGACACGGCATCTGGTATCCGGTCAACTTGCTTTCGGCAATGGCAGTGCATCAAGACGTGCAGCCGGCACTCGCCGACTTGGAGGCATTCCACGCCGACTGGTTCGTGGCAGCACTGGGCATCCATGCAATTCTCTCGCTCGCATTCGGCCTGGCCTTTGCTTTGGTACTGCCGCAGCTGCCGACGATTCCCGGACCGCTGGCCTGGGGCGGTTTGCTGTTGCCGCTGTTTTGGACCGCGCTTGAGCTACGGACTGATGGGCGTGGTGAACCCGACGCTCCAGCAGCGCGTCGACTGGCCCTGGTTCATCGTCTCGCAATTCGTGTTCGGCGTGGTGGCGGCGATCGTCGTCGTCCGCTCCGAGCAGGTCCACATCCCACCGGCCGGCTCCGGACCCGATCGGCGCAGCGAATACGTTGCAAACTGAATAGCTCACGACTCAATCGGCATGAATCGAACGACCTCTAAAAGTTGGCGCCGCTGGCTGCTTGCGTCCGGCGCTTTGCTGTTGGCGATGGTTGCCGGTTGCGAGCCGCCGGGAAAGCCGAATCCCGCCGACAAGCCGATCCTGCCGGACCAGATCATGGGTTTCGCCCGGTTGTATGCCACCAACTGCGCCGGGTGCCACGGTGCGGACGGGGAACTCGGTCCCGCGCCGCCGCTGAATGATCCGCTCTTCGTAGCGATCGTGCCGGACGAGGTGTTGCTGGCGGTGATTCGCGACGGCCGCGACGGCACGCCGATGCCGCCGTTCGTGAAGGAGAAGGGAGGCACGCTCACCGAGGCCCAGGTCAAGGTGCTGGCCGAGGGAATCAAGGCCCACTGGAAATCGGACGAGCCACTCACCGAGACGCCGCCTTCCTACGGGCTGCCGAAGCACGAAGCCGCCCAAGCCGCTGTCGGCAGCCGCCAGCGCGGTGCCGAAGTGTACGCGCGAGCCTGTGCCGGTTGCCACGGCCCGAACGGCACCGGCGTCGAAGAGCAAGGCATTGTGAAGAACGCGATCAATGTGCCGGCCTTCCTCGCACTGGTCAGCGACCAGGCGATTCGGCGCGTCATCATCACGGGCCGCCTCGATCTTGGCATGCCGAACTACGCCGAGCACGACGGCCGGCCCGACGACTTCCAGCCCCTCACCTCCGCGGAGATCGACGACCTGGTCGCCCTGCTCGCAGACTGGCGGGCAACTGACAACTCCATCGCTCAAACTCAGCAGTAAAAATCCATGGGAAACTCATCAACTCCTTGCAGTGGAGCAGACGTGAACGAAGCACCGGGCCGGCGCACGTTCTTGCGCGTGTTGACCGGCGCTTTGGGTGCGGTTGCGGCGGCCGTGCTTAGCGTGCCGCTGGTGGGCTATTTCTTTGGGCTGCGCAAGTACGGCGTGTTCTGGGTCGACCTGGGACCGCTCGCCGATTTTCCGCTCAACGAGACGCGGCGGCTCGAGTTCCCCAGCCCCATGGCCCAACCGTGGGATGGAGTGACCGCGCTGTCCGGCGTGTATGCCCGCTACCAAGGCAGGAACGAGAAAAACGAAGACGAGTTCCTCGTGCTGTCGATCCACTGTGCCCACTTGGGGTGCCCGGTCACCTGGTTTCGGCAGTCGGGGCTGTTCATGTGCCCGTGCCACGGCGGCGTCTATTATGCCGACGGCGCCCATGCCTCCGGCCCGCCGCCACGAGGCCTGTTCCACTGCGAGTGGCGGGTAAAGGACGGCCGGCTCGAGGTCGTGGCCCCGCATTATCCCACGCTTCACAACACCCTCATCAAGCCCGCGTGAACTGACGAGGCGATTTCCCCATGAAGAGTTGGCTCCTGACGCTCGGCGACTGGTTCGATGCCCGCTTGGGCGTCCGCGCCGTCTTTCTGCCGATGATGCGCCATCCCGTGCCCCGCGCGCTCGAAGGCCCGCTCGGTTGGTGGTACGTGTTCGGCAGCGCGTCGCTCACGCTGTTTTTGATCCAGATCATCACCGGCATCGGGCTGTCGCTGGTCTACGTGCCGGCGGCCGACAAGGCCTACGAGAGCCTGCTCTACCTCGATTACGAACAGCCGCTCGGTTGGTTCCTGCGGGCATTGCACTACTACGCCGGCTCGGGCATGGTCGTGATGCTGCTGGTGCACATGACGCAAGTCTTCATGCACGGTGCTTACAAATATCCCCGCGAGCTGACCTGGGTCGTCGGCGTGTTTCTGCTGGCGTGCGTGCTGGGGATGTTCTTCAGTGGCCAGATCTTGCGGTGGGATCCCGACGCCTATTGGGGTCTGGCGGTGGGCGCGTTCGATGGCCGGCCGCGTGCCGGTGATCGGCCCCTGGGTCGTCGACATGCTGCTCGGCGGACCGATCATCGGCGGCGATTCGCTCAGTCGCTTCTTCACGCTGCACGTGTTCGTGATTCCCGCTGCGCTGATGTTTTTCGTCTCCGTGCATTTGTGGCTCGTTCTGCGGTGCGGCGTGAGCTCCCCGCCCGTACCTGGTCAGGTCGTCGATCCCAAGACCTACGACGCCGCCTATCACCACGAGCTCGAAACGGAAGGGGTGCCCTTCCTGGGCGACGCGCTGCTCAAAGACATTTTGTTCTCGGCGCTGGTGGTGACCGCGGTCGTCGTCATCGCCGCCATGGTCGGTCCCAAGGGGCCAACCGGCCCGCCCGATCCGGCGCTGGCGGACGCGAATCCCCGTCCCGAATGGCCGTTCTTGTGGATCTTTGCGCTGTTGTCGCTCAGTCCGCCAGCCATCGAGACGTTCATCATGCTGGTGTTGCCGATCGTGATCTTCGTGGTCCTGCTCGTGGTGCCGTTCGCTAGCAATCGCGGCGAACGGGCGCCCAGCCGGCGACCCGTCGCAGTGCTCGTCGGTCGTGGCGATCTACACCGCGCTCGTCGCGCTCACGTACGAGGGAGTCCTCGCGCCTTGGTCGCCCAAGATGACCGCCTGGACCGCCGATCCGATCCCGGTGCACATGGTCGAGCGATCGTCGCCGGTGGAACAGCTGGGAGCGATCGTATTCCAATACAAGAATTGCCGTAACTGCCACGCCCTGGACGGCATCGGCGGCGATCGCGGGCCGGACCTGACGTTCGTCGGCGTGAAGATGACGCGCAATCAGCTGATCGATCAGGTCAGCAACGGCACGCCCGGCGGCGGCAACATGCCCGCCTATGGCAAGCAAATGAGCCCAGTCGAAATGGAGGCGCTGGCAGATTTCCTGGTCAGCCTGCGGCCCGAGGGGCAACTGCCCGCCGGCGCCGGCGACGCTGCGCTCTCGCTGGCGAGCGGGGCCGACGCAAACCGCAAGCCATGAGCGCTCTGTTACGAGAGCCACTGTCGTGAGCGTCCTGCCATGAGCCCCACGTTCGACGCCTTCCTGCGCTCCTGGCCGTTTCAACCCTGGCTCGCGCTGTCGCTGCTGAGTTCCAGCAGCGTTCTATGCGATCGGCTGGCGGAGGCTCAATCGCCGCGATCCAGACCGCTGGACTGCCGCCCGCCTGATCGCGTTCCAAAGCTGCTCTGGCGACCATCTATATCGCACTCGCCTCGCCCATCGAGCCGTTCTCGTCGCTGCTGTTATCGGTCCACATGGTGCAGCATCTGTTGTTGATGATGCTCGCACCGCCGCTGGTTTGGCTTGGTTGGCCGCTATTTCCACTGGTTCGCGGGTTGCCGGAGCCGGTGCGAACGTATTGGATCGCGCCGCTGTTGCGATCACGCCGCTTGCGCCGCGACGTTTTCGTTTCTGGCTCACCCATTCGTGGCCTGGCCGCTCTACGTGGCGACAACCTGGCTTTGGCACATGCCGAGCAGCTATGAGCTGGGCCTGGTGGACGATCGCTGGCACTTTGTCGAACACGCCTGTTTCATCGGCGCCGCCCTGCTCTTTTGGTATCCGGTCGTCCGGCCGTACCCCAGCCGGCCCCGTTGGCCCCAGTGGCTCGTGTTTCCCTATTTGCTGCTGGCCGACGTGCAAAACACGTTGCTCGCGGCCTGGCTCACGTTCTCGCCGCGCGTGTTGTATCCGTACTATTCTCACGTGCCGCGGCTCGACGGGCTTTCGGCGCTCGACGATCAGCAGGCTGCCGGCGTGTTGATGTGGGTGCCCGGCTCGGTCGCGTTCCTGTTGCCGATGTTCTGGATCGGCGTCAGCTATCTGTTCGGCACCGACCGCGATGCGCGGATTCGCCGCCGTGCGCCGCGGCGGGCCAGCGTCGGTGGCCGTTTCGACTTGTTGACCACGCCGGTCGTAGGCCGCTTCCTGCGTTGGCGACATGCCCGCCGGCTCCTGCAATTCTCGCTCGCCGCGCTGGCGGCGATCGTCATTTTCGACGGCCTCCGCGGCCCGCAGCTTGCCCCGATGAACCTCGCCGGAGTCCTGCCTTGGATTCACTGGCGCGGACTGCTGATCCTTTCGCTGCTGGTGGCGGGGAACTTCTTCTGCATGGCCTGCCCCTTCACGCTGCCACGGTCGTTGGCCCGCCGCTGGCTGCCGGGCGGGCGGCCTTGGCCGCGCTGGCTGCGCAGCAAGTGGCTCGCCGTGGTGCTGGTGGTGCTCTTTCTCTGGAGCTACGAAGCGTTTGCCCTCTGGGACAGCCCGTGGATCACGGCCTGGATCGCCATCGCCTACTTCGTCGCCGCGTTTGTGGTCGACAGCTTCTTCAGCGGGGCCGCGTTCTGCAAATACGTCTGCCCGATCGGACAGTTCAATTTCGTTCAATCGCTAGTCTCTCCGCTGGAAGTCGCCGTCCGCGAACCGGCAGTCTGCGCGTCTTGCGCGACGAAGGAATGCATTCGCGGTACCGCCACCGTCGCCGGTTGCCAGACGCAGCTCTTCCAGCCGCGCAAACAGGGCAACCTCGATTGCACATTTTGTCTCGACTGCGTTCACGCCTGTCCCCACGCCAACGTCGGCATCCTGGCGACGGCGCCCGGCCGCTCGCTCTGGAGCGATCCGCTGCGTTCGGGCCTGGGCCGGTTGAGCCGCCGGCCCGACCTCGCTGCGCTGGTGATCGTGCTTGGTGTTCGGTGCGTTTGCGAATGCGGCCGGCATGATCGAGCCGGTCGTCGAGTGGCAAGATCGCCTGCGGTTCCGCCTGGGCGATCCGCCGCAACTAGCGATCACGACCATCAGCTACGTACTGGCCCTCATCATCATTCCGGTTATTGCCGTTGCGCTGGCAGCCGCTGTCAGCCGACGCTGGGCCGCCCTTGGCGAGTCGATGTTGGTCACCGCCACGCGATTCGCCTTTGCCCTGGTGCCGATCGGCTTCGGCATGTGGCTCGCCCACTATAGCTTCCACTTTTTCACCAGCTGGACGTCGATCATTCCCACCACGCAGCGCTTCGCCGCCGACCACGGCTGGGCCGCGCTCGGCGATCCGGCCTGGCAATGTGCCTGTTGCCAGGGAGTCGCCGCGTGGATCCCGCATTTTGAAATCCTGATGCTCGATTTGGGCCTGCTCGCTTCGCTCTACTGCGGTTTGCGGATCGCCGAGACGAACACCGCCAGCATCTCCCAGGCAGTGCGGGCGCTGGCTCCTTGGGCCACGCTCATTCTGCTTTTGTTTGCGATCGGCGTCTGGATCGTGTTCCAACCGATGGAAATGCGCGGTACGCTGCCGCTCTCCGGATAGCCAATCCACCGATCATGCAAACCGCGATCCATCGACTCCTCGTGCTGATGCTTCTCGCCGGCCCCGGCTGCGCAGGCGCTTTTGCGGATGGCGGACAGGTTCGCGCGAGCGAGCAATTCGGAGAATATCAGCTCACTGTTTTCACGGCCCCCAATCCACTGCGAGCCGGGCCGGTGGACGTGAGCGTGCTCCTGCAACACGCAAGCAGCGGCACGCCCGCAAGCGAGGCCACCGTCACCGTCGAGCTCACGCCAGTCGACCAATCGTTGCCGCCGATTCGCGCCACAGCCACGACCGCCGCCGCGACCAACAAGCTCCTCCGCTCCACCTTGGTCGAGCTGCCAGCGGCGGGCACGTGGAATGTGCGCGTCGCGTGCCAACCGGCGAACAACACGCAGCCGCTGGCCGTCAACTTTGCGATGGAAGCCGCCCCGCCGCTCCCCGCCTGGCTCTCCGTTTGGCCTTGGTTCAGTTGGCCGGTCGTCGTGGTGATTCTGTTCGTGGTACATCGCATGCTCGTATTTCGTCGACAGTCTCGCCGGCCTGTCGGTGCACCATCACGTGTTTCGCAAAGCATGCAGAAAGCACCACGCGGCTCAGATTCCGCGCTCCAAATCCTCACGCGATCCGCCTCATGAAGCCGCCCGTGAACACCAGCATGCCGAGTCCGCGCACGCCGCCGGCCGAAACGCCCGCCGAGCGGAGCAGCCTGACCGCGCTGGCGCTCGTGTCGCTGTTGGCCGGTGCGGCGTCCGGTCTGGTGGGCGCCTGCTTCCGCTCTCTGCTCGCTCACGCCGACGTGCTCCGCGACGAATTGATTGCTTGGGCCCACGGTTACAGTTTCCTCGGCCTCGCCCTGGTCGTCGCGCTCGCTGCGGCGGCGACTGCACTAGCTGCCTGGTTGGTCCGCCGGTTCTCGCCGGAGGCGTCTGGTAGCGGCATTCCTCACGTCGAAGCCGTGCTGCACGAGGAAACGCCACCGGCGCCGTATGCCGTGCTGCCCGTCAAGTTCATCGGCGGCCTGACGGCGATCGGCGCCGGGCTGGCGCTTGGTCGCGAGGGACCCACGGTGCAGATGGGCGCCAGCGTCGCCCATCTCGTGGGACGCATCTTTCGCCTCTCGCTCGCCGACGCCCGGATCTTGCTGGCGGCTGGCGCAGGCGCCGGACTGGCGACCGCCTTCAACGCGCCGATCGCCGGCTCTGTTTTCGTGCTCGAAGAATTGATGCGCCGCTTCGACACGCGGATCACGATCGCCACGCTCGGCGCGTCGGCGGCGGCGATCGGCGTCTCGCGGCTGATTCTCGGCGACGCGCCCGACTTCCTGCTCGATCCGCTGCCCTATCCGGTGGTCGGCTCGACGTTCATTTTCATTGTGTTCGGCGTGTTCGTCGGAATTTTGGGGATCGCCTATAACCGGGCGATCCTCGGCTGTCTGGCGTTGTCGAATCGGCTCTCGCGAGTTCCCATCGAGCTTCGCGCGGCCGCGGTGGGGGCGGCGGTCGGGCTCTTGGCCTGGTACGCTCCGGAACTGGTCGGCGGCGGTGACCCGATCACCGAGCGGACGCTCCGCGGCGACGCCGTCCTCACGCTGCTGCCAGCCGTGTTTGCCCTCCGCTTTGCCCTCGGCGCATTTTCGTATGCGGCCGGCACGCCGGGCGGGCTCTTTGCGCCAATGCTGGTCTTGGGGGCACAAGCCGGGTTGTTCTTCGGCACGTACGCCTGCCAGTGGTTTCCGGCGGCGGGAGGCAACCCGGTCGCTTATGCCGTCACCGGTATGGCGGCCTTCTTCACCGCCACGGTGCGGGCCCCTGTGACCGGCATCATTCTCGTGATCGAGCTGACGGCCAGCGACACGCAACTGCTCTCGATGCTCGCCGCCTGCTTCACGGCGATGCTGGTTCCGACGCTCGTCGGCAATCCGCCGATCTACGATTCGCTCGGTGCGCTGCCGATGACGGAAAAGAAGTGACACCCTCACCGCGGGACGTCTTCGATCGGGTCCATGTAACGGTAGGTGCGACACAGCCCGTAGAGCGCGAGTGCTGCCAGAACGATCGGTCCGGCGATCATTCCGGCGGCGAATACGGCGTAGGCGTTCGGGTTCATGGCAGTCCAGGCCGCCAGCGCCCGGGCGAGCGCGGCCGCGGCAAAGCCCCAGCCGGCCACTGCAGCCAGCGCGACGGCGAACAGCACGCCTTTGCCGGTGAACGTGAGCATCGTGCGAAAGAAAATCTCGAGACCTTCCTGCTGCAATCGGTGCGGGTAGAGCAGGAAGATCAGATTGTCGAGCGCGAACACCAGCACGTTGAGCGGAATCATCACTGCGAGCGCGGTGGCCAACAAGTGAAGAGGTTGCGGGCGGACGACGATCGCCACCGTGAGCACCGCCGCCTGAAACACCGTGGCAATCAGCACCGGAGCGAGCGTCTGGCCGATCACGGCCGCGGCCGGCGAGACCGGCAGCCCCTTGAGGATCGCCAGCCGGTCGAAATCGCGGTGGAAGTCGAACCGCAGCGCTGTCGGCAAGAGCAGAAACGTGTAGAACGCAAGCGTCGCCGTCGTACAGAGTAGTGCGTTGAACGGGTCGGCAATCACAAACAGCGGAGCGCACGTCAGGATCGAGGGTGCAATCATCGCCGTGAGCAAACTACCCCAATGTCGGCGTGCACCCACCAACTGTCGCCAAGCGAGCGGTGCAGCCCCACCGCAGCGCGGCATTCGCAGCGCACGAACGCTCGGGAAGCGGCGCACCACAGAGAGCGGCGCTGTCTCCCTCTCGACAGGAAGATACCCCGCTCGCTCGCGCTGCACTAATCTCCGTGCCATCAAGGTATACAAACCGACAACGGCCACCGCCATGGCCAGCACGCCGCACAGGGCGACCACGATCGCATTGGCCATCGCCGCCGTCACGCTCTCGGCGACGATCAGATCGACAAACGGACGAAACGGCACCGCCACGTAGCCGAAGATCGACGAATTCAGTTGGACCAAGATCTGCAGCAATCGGTCGAGCAGTCCTTCGCCGAGGTTGATCCGCGTGAAGGCGTGCCCGCGCACGGCCACCATTCCCACGGCAATGCCGCCCACGGTCAGCCCCGCGACGACGATCGTTCGGTAGACCAGGAACGCCGCCCGGCTCATGCCCCACGTGGCAACGTCGATGGCCATCCGGAGCAGCTCGAGCGCGAGCATCGCTCCCAGCAGACCGACAAACCCCAGCGTGAGGCTCCGCAAATCCGGCAGCAACAAAATCGTGAACAGCCCGGCTTTGAGAACCGTCGTCACCGTGACCGAAGCGACCTGGTACGTCACGAGGTCGCGCGGCAGGAGCGGCATCGCCGTGAGCAGGTCGCGCTCTTGTTGAGTCCAGTCGAACGGGTTCTCAGGACGAAAGAACGCGGCCTTGGCGAAGTGCCACGCGGCATAAGCGACCAGCCCCAGCGACAGCAGCCCTTGCAGCGTCGCCGGCGCGGCGGATTCCCGGTACCAGACGGTCATCGCCGCGTTGCCGAGCCACACGATCACCAGCAGGCAAGCCAGCACCGTGAGCACCAGCCGACGCGGTTGGCAGAAGCGCTGCCACATCCGCCGGCGGCGTCCGCGGCTCTGCAGCCAGAGCAACTCCACCGTTGCTGGGTGCAGGAGAGTCGTTCGGCGAGCAACGTGGTCCGTCATAGGGCGGTGGCCGCGAAATAAATTTCCTCGAGGCTCGCGTCGGCGTCGACGTGCTCAAACACCGTACGCAGCTCGTCGATTGGGCCGAAGAATCGCTGCACGCCGCGGTCCAGAATCAACACGTGCGTGCACAAATCCTCGACCATCGCCAGCATGTGGGAACTCACGACGACCGCCGCGCCCTGCGCCGCCCGCTGGCGGAGCGACTGCTTGAACGCGCGGATCCCCTGCGGATCGAGGCCGGTGAGCGGCTCGTCGAGCAGGATCGCCTGGGGGTCGTGCAGGTACGCGCAGCAGATCGCCAGCTTCTGCCGCATCCCGCGCGACAGGCTGCTCGCCGGCGTGTCGAGCTTCGACGTGAGCTCGAATTGTTCCACCAGCGCGAACGCCTTCGCGCCGGCATCGGCGACTCGATAGACGCTGGCAAAGAACGTCAAGTGCTCGGCCACGGTCAGATCGGAAAACAGCGGTGCATCGTCCGGCACGAACGCCAGCCGCGACTTCGCTTCGATCGGCTCGGCGTCGACGTCGAATCCCGCGACCGACAGCCGCCCGCGGCTCGCCGGGATGATTCCGGCCAAGGCCCGCATCGTCGTCGTCTTGCCCGCACCGTTGGGACCGATCAGCGCGAGCAGCTGGCCTGGCTCGACCCGAAACGAGATGCCGCGCACCGCCACGTGATCGGCGAACGCCTTGTGGAAATCGTCGACGTCGATCAATGGAACAGTCCTCGTGGCAGTGATCGGGTGGCGTCGAATCGCCCGCGAATTCGACGCCTTCGCAAGTTTACTCTGCGGCGGAGAGCGACCGGCGTCCGTCGGCCACGCGCCGCGAAACCGGGTGCTACGATTCTGCCGGCCGCACGGGTTGTGCCTGTTGGCGCCACCGGCTCGCCGGGGTCGCCGACCTTCGATTGACATCATTCTTGTGGCGGACCACAACTAGAGTCATGGACCTCCTCTTGGTTAACGGCTGCCTGTGGCTCGTGTTGGTTACCTATTGGTACATCGCCGCTTGCTTCGCCAAGCGCACGAAATCTA
Organism: uncultured Planctomycetota bacterium; assembly: GCA_963808175.1. Lineage (GTDB taxonomy): Bacteria > Planctomycetota > Planctomycetia > Pirellulales > Lacipirellulaceae > DASYDU01. The sequence goes on from CAWEEU010000013.1 coordinate 231,560, forward strand.
CGGAGAGCAGGCTTCAGCGACTTCAGCATACCCTGCCGCTCGGGATCGGATTCTTTCTCGTGTTCCACGGCGGCCGCCATGGATTTCTGGCCGGTCAGCTGTTTTCCGCTCCATGGATTCGTTGGACCGGCATGGTGCTGACGGTCGCGGGGCTCGGCTTTGCGATCTGGGCCCGGTTTCACTTGGGACGAAACTGGAGCGGCATCATCACGCTCAAACAAGATCACGAGTTGATTCGCAGCGGACCGTATCGCTTTGTCCGCCATCCCCTCTATACCGGGTTCTTGACCGCGCTGTTCGGCAGCGCGCTGGTCGCCACCACCGGCGACGCTCTGATTGGTTTTCTCACCGTGGTTATCGCGATCGTGTTCAAATTGCGCCGCGAGGAAACGCTGCTGACCGGCGAGTTCGGCGACCAGTACCGGCAGTTCCAGCGCGAGGTGCCGGCGCTGGTGCCGTTTTTGATCTGAAGTTTGGCGATCGAGCTGCGGGCACCTGCGCGCGGTCACGAATTTTGGATTATTGGAGCGCCTCTGGAAAACACGATTCCGTGTTCCAAAAATCACGTTCATTGTCACACCTCCTTTCGCGGCAGAGCTAGAAAAATCAGGCAATTCCGTTCACTGCGTGCTCCAAAAATGCTCGAATTCGCGCCTCATGGGCAAAGTTCCAAAAATCACGAGAGGAGGCAGGATGCGGGAGTCAGGAGCCAGGCGTGGAACTGCGTGTTACTTTCAACGTCGCCAGGTCTATCGCCCTAAGTCGTTAAACGTTCGAACTCGCCAAGTTTGTCGCTCTAAGTCGTTAAACTTTCCAACTCGCCAAGTTTTCGCTGGGGTCGTGTGCGGCCACGACTGAGGCAAAAGGAGGCAATCGGCGCGCACCACTAGCGCAGACTGCCGCGACTCGCGTGACGGCGCACCGCGACCGCTGGCCGAGAGGGTCTGCTTTCGGCGCGCGGGACGTGTTTCGAGATGCCAAAGATCCAACGAACATCGGCAGCTTAGCAGATGGTGGACGGATGTTCCATTGGCCATTTTTGGCCGGGTCGTGCGGCAGATAGTGGCAGCAATCTCGTTGATTGCCCGATATGCGAGTCAATATAGCATCAGCGACTTCTTTCAGTGGACGCTTTGTTTGCGGTCCTCCAAGCAAAGTAGTCAATTATTTGCACTTACCGGAAACTCTGCTAAATTCGGCCGGTAGTCGGGGGCCCCGGTTGGCCCTGAGTGATGTTCGTAGTGGAGGTCTCGCATGGGCGCTTTCTATGGTTCGGTGCAAGTGAGAACGGACGACCGCAGTGGCGTCAAATCTGCGGCGGAGAAAGTCGCACGGGCACTTCACGCGCGATTACTCGTTGGACCGGTGATCAACGGATGGGTCGGTCTTTATCCGGACATGAATGGACAGAATGAGCCCATCGGCGCCGCAATAGCAGAAGAAATAGACGCTGACGTGCTGCAATTGATCGTTCACGATGACGATGTCTTTGCCTATTGGCTTTACAGTCACGGAGAGCTGGTCGATTCTTTTTGGTCGGCGCCCGGGTACTTTGGTGAGGAGTATCGCGCCAGAGACGCAGCGATGACGGGCAATGCGGAAGCCTTTCGGCCAATATTGGGGAAGCGAGTAAAGCGGCTCTCGAAGTTACTCGTACGTGGTGAGGAAAAGGAATTCTTTGCTGGCGACCAATTGGCCGAGTTTGCCAACATGCTCAAGATTTCGAACGCTCTCAGCGCATATGAGTACTTGAAAGCAGGGGAGATTGAGGACATTGAGGGATGGGAGCTGTTTGAAGAAGTCCCGGCTGAGCGCGTCATCGCCGAAAAGAAGACGGCCCGCGAGATGCGCAGCAAGGTCAACGCGGAAAGGAAACAACTGGCCTCCGAGGGTTCATTGTTGCTGCACGATGAGCGGAAACACGGTGGCGGCCCGTACGGGTGTGCAATCGACGGTGGATTCGTCGTCGCGTGGCCCGATCATCGCGTTGGGACAGTTTCGTTCGCCATTTACGAGCCGCCGTGGACCGAAGCGCGCTCGCTTGAGCTCGATTCATCCAAACACGTGACCGCGGTGGCGAGTGACGCTTCAAAGAAGCGGTTGGCAATGTCGGCAGGTGATCGCGTGCACGTGTGGGACGTTGCCGACGGCTACTGGTCTCACGTAGGCGATATTCCCGAGAGCGATCTGGCGATTTCCGTCGCGATATCGGCCGACGGAAAACTGGTTGCGCATGCATCGCGCAAGCAAGTCGTGGTCACGGACTTGGAAAGAAGCGTACCAATAAGTAACGTTTTGCTTCCAGCCGCACGACAGCTGGCGTTTCATCCCGATGGTGAATGGCTCGCAGTGGCCAGGCAAAGCTTCGGCCTCATTCCTCTGCACTCGGAGGCAAACTGGCGAGACATCTACTTGGGAGGCAAGAAAAAGAGTATTTCGCCCGCGGCTTTGATTTCGAAAGAACTGCAAGGATTCGACATTGAAGAAATGGAGCGGATGCAGCGCGTCGAAATGGAGAAGGCGATTAAGAAGCTGCAGAAGTCGAGCGGCCGCGACCAGCAGGGTGCCATGTCGGATGTCGAAATTCAAAAGTTCCGAGAGGCGATGGAACGGCAAATGCAGGAATTGCGCAGGCTCAGATCGCGCAATGGGCCAAGGGGATCATACCGGAAGCGCCGCCCCAATCGAACACGACAGTTTGGTGCGTGACTTTCAGCCGAGATGGACGATGGCTGCTCTGCGGAACGGACGGGGCGATTCATGTATATGATTGGACCAAAGTGCCACGCGAAGCGGGATCCGACCTAGTCGAGCCGACGATTCAATGCGAAATTCCAGACTTTTCCGAGGATCCGAATTCGCGAAGTCGAGTATGGGCAATCGCGGAGGAAGTTGACTCAGCGGGAGTAGTGTTCGGCGGAAGTACCGGCCGGCTGTATCGGCTTGACCTTGAATCGGGACGGTTGCGGGAGCTTGTGAAATTGGCCGGCGAGGCATGGGTCGTTGACTTATTCATGTCCGCCGATGGCGCGACGCTCGGCGCCGTGGTCCTGACCATGCCATTTTCCGAATCGGCACGGATACGGCACGAACGCACGGCAGCGTGGGAGGTGTGGTCGTACACGCGATTGCGGGGCTAATGGTCGCGATGATGCAGCCAACGAGACCAAAGGCATCCGGATAAACTACAGGGGACGGGAATCAATTGCGGGGTGGCTTCACTTGCGTAGTCGCTGTCTCAGTCTTCTGCGGTCGGCCACGTGGTCGAAACGTGGTCGGGTATGTGCGGGGTCGGGAGACCCGCGCACAACCTGGGGCGCTGGTGCCGCTGTTGATCTGGGCGGCACCGGGACGATGATCCGCGACGTGGACGAATTTCTGCGGGAATGCGCCCGCATGGTCTGCGAATTGAGCGATTTTGTTGAAGTGGCTTCCGATTGGGTTTAGACTGGTGACTAGACGTAGTTTCAAAACCGAGTTCGAGAGTGGGACAATCCCCGTCGGTTTTGAAACTGCTTCCGGAATTTGTGCTCCCGAGGTGAACCCATGCAGAGAAATCAGTTCGCCATGCTTGTTCGTCCGGTTGGGCTGCGGTGCGTATTGGCTGTGGCGGCAAGTGTCATGGCAGGCGCTTGCCAGGCTCACGTCACGATGGTTTCGTCGGCCAATCAGATATCAGCCCAATTGATCCTCCCGCCCCCTTCGACGGCGCTCGATACGCTGTTCGGCGGCACGAACGTCTTCGAGGAGGCCGATGGACTCGTACTAGGTAGCGACTTGGACGTCGACATTGCGAGCGGGGGCATTCCCGGAATCTATCATTCGGGCAACGCGCTTTCACCGGGCGTGATCCCGGCCGGGACGCGAATCAGCAGTGCGCTGGTGCACTTCGACACCGGCGGGGTGCCGGTGTTTCCCGTCACCGCGAAGCTTACCGTGAATTTTGACGAGGACATCATTGGCGTAATCCTCAGCGATGAGCTGCTCGACTTGAGCGACCCGTTGGTCGGATACGCTGGCACGACTTACCCCACCGGCCTCGACCAGCGCGGCACGACGACCGACGTCGGCGGCGGCGACAAGGTGACGGTCGGCACGCCGAACAATCCGCCCCGCATTCTGCTCTTGGAGCTGACGATCGACGAAGTGCTCGACCAGGTGCGGGTGATTACTCGCTCACCGGTACCCGAGCCGGCGACGTTGGGGCTGGCGGCAATCGGGATGACGATGCTTGGCTTCCGCAGAGGATCAAGGCGGCGATCGCGGCGACGCGCGTCGTGCTAAAGCGCTTGGCAGCTTGTTGTAGCCAAAATTCAGGATTCGGTTCCAAGCGTCGTGGCCGACGCCGCCAAAACTCCTGGCATCGCGATCGGCGCGGCCGAGGCGACCGGTCATAACAATTTGAAAACCGCTCTAATTCGCCTGCTCGAAGCCCGAGTCGGTTAGCTGCTGCTGGATGGCGGTCACCACGGCGTCGCCGAGCGTTGTGGCAGCAGAGTCGGCGGCTAGTTTCTTCTGCTCGTGGGCGATGTATTCGGCCCGCTTCTGCGAGAGCTCGGCGATCTGCCGCTGAAGTTCGGCCCGCTTGCCGGCCATCTCGGTCACGTACTTCGACCGGTCTTCGGCCGGCAGCTTCTGCAGTTGCTCCGGCAGCTCTTCGGTCTTCACCTTGCTGAGAACGTCTTTGTCGTCGCTGATGGCGTCGACCAGGTCGCGGCTGCGGTTGTCGTAGGCGGCGGTGGCCTTCGCGGCCGCCCGCCCGACGATCACGCCGCCCCCCAGCGCGCTGGCGTTGGCGTCCTGCGCGGCCTGGCTCGCGCAGTTGTAAGTGCGTATGCTCTCGTCGCCATACCAGAGATAGGTCTTGTTCAGCTCGGTATTGAGCCGGATGATGATCGCATCCTGCGGGCATTTGATCTGCACGACGGCTCGATCCTGGTCGATGTTGAACGACTTGCCTTCGGCGAGCCGGGCGCTCGTCCTGCCACATGCCCCGGCGGCCTTCGTCGCCGTTGCCGCAGTGGATCGTGTTGACCACGACACCGCGCTCGATCGCCAGTTTGCAGGCGTCCTTGTAGTCGACCGGCCCCTGCGTGAACGGCTCGTTGCCGGCGATGAAGATCGCCTTGTAGCCGTTCGGCTCCTTCGACCAGTCGAGACTTTTGACGGCGACATCGATGACCTGGCCGCAGTATTCGTCGCCGCCGTTGGTCGTGAGGGCGAACAGCGATTCCGAGAGCTTGTCGAGATTGTCGGTGAGCGGCACGACCTGGCGGATGTAACCTTCGGAGGCCGGCAGACCCATGTTGCCATACTCGAACAGCGCCACGCGCAGTCAGCGGCGTTTGGCCATGTTTCTTCGCCTTGGCAAACTGCTGGACGATCGTCCAGAGCTGGCTCTTCGCCTGATGGATCAGACCGTCCATTGAGTTCGAGGTATCCAGGAGGATCGCCACGTCCACGGCGGGCCGCTTGCCGTGGAAGGGGGATTTGCCCATTTCGTGCACTGCCGGGCTCGGTTTTTCCACCGTGACGATGACTTTGGTCGACTCGGCAAAGGCAACGGAACCAACGGCAAAAGAAACGAAGATCGCCGAAAGCAAGCGGAGGGACCGGGCCATGATGAGCTCCTCTGTTCGAATAGGGGTCTGCGGGTGGTGAAAAGCGGCTTAACCGAGGCCACTGCAGGTTTCGACGTGCTCGTCCCAGAGGAGTTCCCCGAAAAAAATCTCCTTGTTTTGCGGTCCGTTTTGCGAGTCGACGAGCTTGTTCGCCCCAGGGCTTGCGGACGTGCTGGCATCCTGCTGCGACCCCCCCTAAACTAGACGGCAGCGACTTCGATTTTGTGGACACGCGCTTTTTCGGGGAACCAGGCCGATGAATTCATTCCGTCGTTTCTCAGTGATTCGAGCACTCAACGTTCTGTTATTGCTGGCGCATTGCGGACAGAGTGCAGCGGCGAAAGAGTCGTTCCGGATGCCTGTCTATTCTGATGGCCCGCCGCGCCGCCGGCTCGGACGCAAGCCGAGGTCGAGCGCGTGCTCGCCGGTGCCGACGCGGCCGCGGCGAAAGCCGACGCGGCCGCGCCGCCGCAGCAGATCGTGCTCGTCGCCGGGCCGAAGGATCACGGCAAGGGCGAGCACGATTATCCCGCCTGGTACAAAGTCTGGCCCGGCTGCTTCGGCAAACCCCTAACACGAAGTCGACACGGCCTGGGAGTTTCCCTCGCAGGAGCAAATCGACTGGGCCGACGTGCTGGTGTTCTTCCAGCGCGGCCGCTGGAACGACGAGCGGGCCGCGGCGATCGATCCGTTCCTCGCCCGCGGCGGCGGGGCGGTTTACATCCATTGGGCCGTCGACGGCCAGGGCGGCCAGGAAGAATTCGCCAAGCGGATCGGCCTGGCGTCGCTCGGCGGCTCGATCAAGTATCGCCATGGCGAGATGAACATCGATCTCACGCCCGGCGCCGATCACCCGATCGCCCGCAATCTCGACCGCATCAACCTGGTGGACGAAGCCTACTGGATGCTGACCGGCGACCCCACAAAAATCGACCTGATCGGCACGTCGACCGAAGACGGCGAGCCGCAGCCGATCTTCTGGACGGTCGAGCGCGGCCGCGGACGGGTGTTCGTCTCGATCCCCGGCCACTTCAGCTGGACGTTCGACGACCCGCTGTTCCGCACGCTGCTGCTGCGCGGCATCGCTTGGACCGCCCACCGCGACGTCGACCGGTTCAACGAGCTGGTGACGCTCGACGCGCGGGTGGAGTGAATCGCATGTTGGCGTCACGCGAACAGCCCGAGCGCAATTAATTCGCACCGCAATTCGACCCGGCGGACAGAATTGAATTGAAGCAATTGTACTGTTGCTCGACCAATCAATGACACGCCCACGATCTGCTCATCGCGGAACGCAAAGTGGTCTCGCCACCGGTCGTTTCTGGGATGATATAGCCGAATCACGAGCCCTGATTCGGGATCAATGGTTGCTAAGTTGGGCCCTTTGTAAGCATTGCACCGGTCACAAGACCATGCCAGGTTGGCTTCATCGTCGCTGCCACCGTGCTGTCGGGCGACAATATGTTCGACGTGGAACGGCAATAGCTGGACCGAATCGGGCAATCGACAATACTCGCAGCGTCCTTCCGCCCGAATACGTATTCGAGTGCGGATCGCTATGTCCATTATCCGCCGTTCCGGGTGAGAAATTGCGCGCTTTGGCCTGCAGTAAAGCCACCATGTCGCCGCTTTCAATGTAATCCTTGTATTCAGTGTCTTCTTCGCTGGTGATCGTCCCCTCGTTTGCCTTGGCGGCCAACACTTCGATCCGGGAAACGAGCTCGGGATCGAGTTTCAGATTGACGATCTTTTGCGCCACTTGCGGAGTGAAGCAAGCGGTCACCGGGTCGAGAAATCGGTCGAGTGCACTTATGGTCGACATAATGGAATTCTACCACATCGGCATCATGGATTTCCACATTACTCATTGGCCGCTTTGGGAGTTTCCTTGGATTCGCCCCAACCGAACAGGCCGCCCAGGCTGGGCAGCTGCGAGCCGCCGTCGCTGGCCTCTTCCGGCGGCGTTACGTCCTGGTGGACCATGTCGAGCTCCGCGTGGAGCGTGAGTGCGTCGGCCGAGTCGACGCGGGCGACTTCGAGCGTGAGGCCGCGGAACCACTGCATCAGCGGCATCTCGTAGTCGGCCGGGATTTCCGTGAGCAGGAAGCGGTTCTGCGGCGTGACGGCGGTCGAGGCCCAGAGGCGGCGGGCGCGGGCGCGGGAAGAAGTTCTTCGCCTGGCCGCGCGGCGGCCGGCAAGCCGTCTTCGAGAAGTTCATACTTCCCGCCGAGCGGATCGACGAAGCGGCCGCCGACGAGCCCCTCGGCCACGTCGCGGGCCTGGTCGGGCGGCACGTGCAGCTCGCGGTGAGCGAGTTCATGAAGCGGCTTGCGCTGGCCGACGCCTGCCTGGCTCGCATGTAACCGAACCCGTTGACGCCGGTGGCGATTTGCTTGTCGTGCAGGTCGTCGATCCGCAGCCGAATCTGTGCGGGCCGCTCGGCTTCGACCATCGCCAGCTGCGGCCCGACCTCCAACAGCACGTCGCGCTGCAGCGAGAACAAAAAGAAGTCGTCCTGCCGCTGCTGCCAAGGTATTGAACCGACCTTCGCGCCGCGCGATGCCGTCGGCGTCGGGCGGGCCGATCGGTCTGGCCGAGGAAACGTTTCCAACAGCACCAAGCGGCCGCGGCCAGGTGCCAACATAACCGCGAGAGAAACTCCTCCGGCGCGCCCGCGGGCTTCGCTTCGCCCTGCCGCACGACCAGCGGCGTGCGGAAATCGCGTACGCCGCCGAACACGCGCACCGGCTGGCCCAGCGCGTCGACGCTCAACTCCAGCGAGGCGACGTCGACGCGCGATCGGCGCGACGCGGGTCTTTTCGTCCGGGCCGAGCATGCGGGCCCACTTGGCGATCCGCGTTTGCGAATAGGGCGCCACGCGGACGTCGAGGGTGATGCGGTCGAGCTGGCCGCGTCCGTCGTCCGCCGCTGGACGGCCGCCGCGACCGGCACGAACCGCCCCACTTCCGCGTCGATCGACCGCAGGAACTCGGCGTAGTGGGCCGCCTCGGCTTGCGTGATGCGTTCGACCGGCATGTCGGCGATCGGCACGAACCAGCCCGGCGTGCCGCGGAGCGAATCGCGGTAGCCATTCTTGTCGGCGACGAGCCGGCTGCCGTCGGCGCGATCGCCGAAGCCTGCGGCAACAGATCGGCCGCAATCAGTTCGTCGACTGTGCTGGCCGACGAGCCCTCGGCCTTGGCCGCCATCCGCGCGATTTCCAGCACCCGCATCTCGCCGATCGAGCGCAGCCGGCGGTCGAGTTCCGTGCGATAGGCGGGTCCCGCCATGTTCTCGAAGAACGGCGTCGACAAGTACAGAAAGACGGTGTCGTCGCGCTCCAGAGGCATGGCGCATGCGGGTGCGCTGGAACTCGTCCAGGGCGCCGAGCGAGCCCGCCCCGTCGGCCGCGCCGACCTCGAAAAACCGCTCGACGAGCTTGCGGCTGGTGGTGATCAAATGAAAGTCGCCGTCGACCGCGTAATACGACCGCAGCTTGCCGTCGGGCGTCGAGAGGAACGAAACGTCATGCCCGGCGATCTGCACGGTTTCGAGCTTCGCGCCGGATTTTTGGCGCGGCGTCTTCCCGTTGGCCGTTGAAATTGCGGCCCAGCAGAAAATTGTTGTTGGCCTGGAAGATGATGCCGAATGCCGCGCCGTCGCGGAGGTAATAGTCGAGCCCGATAAACGCCACGTCTTTGATCACGCGCGGGCCCATCACGCGGGCGGTCCTCGATTCGCCGATCGCCAACTGGGCCTGCAGCCGGTCGCGCGTTGCCCGGTTGATGCTCCGCAGAGAGATCATGTTGCCGAGATCGTTCTTCCAATGTCGGAAGAAATCGCGGTACCAGAGATAATTGGTGAAGCTGCCGAACCGTTCGTAGAAACATTCGGCCGGCACGTGGGGAGCCAGCGGCTCGATTTCGACGCTGCCTGCCGGGGCCGGCAGCTCTCCGACGCGGCTGCTGGCGGCAGGGTCGGCAGCGGCACGTCGGCCTGCTGGCGACGCCGAACCGCCCCAGCACCAGGTCGCGCTCGATCAGCGACTGATACGCCTCGTTTGCGGTAAGCTGCGCGATCCACGAGCCGCCGATCCGCTCGCGCCAAACAGGGCCAGCTCCGGCTCGGGCATGTCGCGGCGGAATCGCCGGGCCCAGTTGGCCGTCAGGTAGTTGTCGACAACGATCGGGTACTCGGAGTCGCGCTGCACCTTTTCATATCGATCGCAAACAGCCTCCCACCAATCGTCGAGCAGGTGTTCGTAATCGTGGCGGTCTCGCTCGGGCACGATCGTGAGCCGTTGCGGCCCGGGAGTATTCAACGTCAGCTCCAGCGGTCCATCGCCGCGGAACAGGAAGTAAAACGTCGCCCGGTTCGGCAGCTCGATGTTGATGAACTGCCGCACGATCCGGCCCAGCTGCCCGCGATGCTCGAGCACCGGATAGAGGACTCGACCACCAGCATCCGAAATGCCAAAACGGTCGTCGGCGCTGGCGGAGTCGTCCTGCGGCAAATCGACCGTCACGCGGCCGACGCCGAACGGCTGCCCGCGATACGCTTCGACGCGAATCGCCGCCTGGCCGATGGCGACCGTCATCCACGCGACTGCCACTGCGCCGACCGCCGAGCGAAGAATCGTGAGGTTCATCGAGAGAGCTCCGGAGATGCGGCGAGCGCACCGCGGGTGCGGCTGAACGATTTCCCATGCTATACGCACAAATTGTTGGGGGGCAAGGCGCCGAACGGGTGATTCGCTCGCCGGGTCGCAATATTTGTCGCCGCGGCGGCGAATTTAGGATGGCGGCACGCCTGCGACAATTGGCCGTGCAGGCACAGCCACAGCGCACCGGCGTCACCGAATGCCTTGCGTAAAGGGTTTGCTGTGCGAAAATCATGGGAAGTGATCTGCCGGCAACGAGCCCAGCGAGCCGACGCATGCAATTGCCCCGTTTTACTCTCCGCACGATTCTCGCCGTGACTACGGTCGCGGCGCTGTTTTTCCTGCTGATGGGAGCGGGATATCGTGGACATCTCTGGGCTTGGGGCGCGGTCATCGGCATTCTGAGCCTCGGCCTGACGGCGCTGGTCCATGCCGCCTGTTTCGCAGTCGTCTGGTGCTTCGCGCAGCTATCGACCGCTCGCGCAGACGATCCGCACCGCGATCGTCAACCGTCCACCGACGTGGAGGCGACGCCGTGACGCCGGTCGCAAGACGATTGTCGCCGTCGCCGGTGGATCGGACCTGCAGCCCGTGGAGCCTGGGTTCGCTGGCCCTGCTCTTGTACGTCGCCGCTTCGGCGGCGGCCCAAGGAGTCCGCCCTACGCCGCTGGCCCAGCAGGCCAACGGATTCGTCGCCGAATTGCCCGCGGCCGCGCCCTACTCCCAGCTGAGCGGTCTGCGGCTGGAGGTCGACACGTGCTGGCCGTTCAACTACGGCTACCGTCCGATCCGCGTGCGGGTGACGGCGGCCAAGCCGACGACGATCGAGCATCGGATCACGATCCGCTTCAACATCTCCGCCTGGGATCGACATTATCTCGACGTGTCGGAGAGCTTCGACATGCCGCTCGGCGCGACCGAGGCGTCGGCCACAATCCGCTGCCCGCAGCTCCAGTCGAATTATCGCTATGGATGGGGCGTGTGGGTCGACGGCGAGCGCGACCGCGAGTTGTGCGTCGAGGAGGCCGACTCGTGGAACTTCACCGTCTCCGGCAATGCCAACCCGGCCGGCTCGTCGCTCAAGTTCCTCGTCGTCGGTCCAGCGGCCGGGAGTCAGCGCGGCTTCGGTCCCGGCAATGACCCCTTCGACGCGACCATGATCTCGCTCCAGGATTTGCCGATGCAGTGGCTCGATTACACGGCCATCGACGTCGTCGCGCTCGAGCCGGCGGACCTCGACGAGCTGTCCCGATCGCGACCGGAGGCGGTGACTGCGCTCGGTCGCTGGGTTCGCTCCGGCGGACAACTGTGGGTTCATTCGGTAGGTCGACATTGGGGCGCGCTCGGCATGGTCGAGCACCGACTGGGGCTGAGTGCAGATGGTGGCACCGCGGATGATTCCAACCACGAATCGGATGAAGCGGTCGCCGGGCGCGGCTGGAAGCCCGTTCCATTCGGCGGCAACTCCCGACTTCCCCGGGTCACCGTTCAACATATTCCGTCGGGCACGGTCCGCGTGATCCGCAATCCGCAAGTGATCGACCGGCTCAAGCGCGATCCCGATTACATCGTCACCGATGATCCCACGCCGGAGCCGACCAGAGCGCCACAGGAGGGCGGCGGCGCGGCCGATTCCGCCAACTGGTACGTCGATCGCACCGTCGGTCTGGGCCGAGTACGGGCGTTTCGCCGCGAGTGGGATCCCATCGGCTTTAGTTACTCCTGGCAGATGCTCGGCGGCTGGAGAGCGGCGCCACCCAATTTGCTCACGCCGCTCTCCGCGACGCTGGAAACGACGCGAAACTGGCAATCGCGGCATGGTCTGGCCCCCGACCTGGCGAATGAAGATTTCGCCAACCTGCTGGTACCCGGCGTCGGTTTGGCACCGGTCACCGAGTTTCGTGTGCTGATCACCGTATTCGTGCTGGCCATTGGGCCGTTGAACTATTGGGTCCTGGTGCGAGCCAACCGGCTCCACTTGATGTTGCTCACCGTGCCACTTATGGCCCTCGGACTGACGGCGGGATTGTTCGGGTACGCGCTGGTGTCGGACGGGCTATCGACGTCGGTCCGGGTTCGCAGCTACACCACGCTCGATCAAACCACCGGCGAAGCGGCCTGCTGGGCGCGGCTCTCGTATTACTCGGGCCTCGCGCCGGGCGGCGGACTCACGCTTTCGGACGACACGGCCATCTACCCGATCTTGCCCGGATGGAATGAAATCGGGGACAGCACGGCGTTCGACGACACGCGAAGGATCGTATGGGGCAACGACCGCCAGCGGCTCGCCGCGGGCTGGCTCCGCTCCCGGGTGCCGATGCAATATCTCACCGTGCGGGCGCGCAAGTCGCCCCACCGACTTCGCCTCGCGCCGGGGACGGATGAGCTTACGGCGACCAACGAATTGGGAACGCCGATCAAGTTTGTCGCGGTGGTCGATCGGGGCGGTCGCGTGTTCACCGGTGATTCGATCGTCGATCGTGCAACCGCTAGCTTGAAACCGTCGATACCGGCAGAGGCACTTCGACAACTGCGTGCGCTCATCTCGGAAAACGAGCCTGAGCCGCCACCCGCCCTGGCGGAAGACGAAAACGGGTTCCCGCGTTCGCAGCGGCGCAGGCAACGGAGGCTGCAACAGCGGTATGGTCTCGAATACTGCGCCGAACGGCTCAGCGAAAACCTGGCGAGCGAGGCGATCGCGGCGCTCGTGGCAACGAGCGACGAATCGGTGCTCAACTTGCCGCCCAAATCCTACGTGGCGATCACCGAAACCGGCCCCGAGGTGGAGCTGGGAATCCCCGACGTCACGGAACAGGCTAGCTTTCACGTCCTGGTAGGCCAATGGTGACTCCTCGTCCTGACTCCCGACTCCTGAATCCCGACTCCTTCCGATGATCCGCACCGCTACTGCTCAAATCGAGTTCCGCGGCTTGCACCGCGTGTTCCAAGACACGCACGCGGTGAACAACGTGTCGTTCACGGTCGCAGCGGGCGAAGTGTTCGGCTACATCGGCCCCAACGGCGCGGGCAAAACCACCAGCATGCGGATCCTGGCGACCCTCGACGAGCCGACTGGCGGCGACGCGCTGGTCGACGGCTTCTCGGTGGTCGACGATCCGGACCGCGTGCGGCGGCGGCTCGGATTCATGCCCGACTACTTCGGCACCTATCCGAACGTCGACGTCCGCGACTACCTCGATTTCTTCGCCCGCGCCTACGGCCTCCGCGGCCGCGAGCGGCTGCGCGCCGTTGCGTATGTAATGGACTTTACGCAGCTCGGTGAGCTGGCGCAAACCGATCGAAGGCCTCTCCAAAGGCATGAAGCAGCGGCTTTGCCTCGGCCGGACCATGATTCACAACCCTAGCGTGTTGGTGCTCGACGAGCCGGCCGCGGGGCTCGACCCGCGGGCGCGAATCGAGCTCCGCGAGATGATCGGCCGGCTCGCCGACGATGGCAAAGCGATTCTCATCAGCTCCCACATCCTCACCGAGCTCGCCGAAATCTGTCACCGCGTCGGTATCCTCGAACAGGGTCGGCTGGTGGCGGTCGGGACCGTCGAGGAAATCAGCCAGCACGTGCAGGATTGCGGCCTGGTGCGGGTCTGCGTGCTGGAGGGGCGCGAGCGGCTCGTGGCCTGGCTCGCGGCGCGCGATGACGTCGCGGACGTCCGCGGCCAGAACGAGCTGATCACGTTCAGTCACGTCGGCGATCGGGCCAGCGAGGCGGTGCTGCTGCGGGCAATTGTCGAGGCCGGCTTTGCGGTCGTCGAATACGGCACACGTCACAAGAGCCTCGAAGACGTCTTCCTCCACGTCACGGAGGGCCGCGTGCAATGAGCGATGCGTCCCTCGCCAAAGAAGCTGTTTCCAAGCCGCTCGCCTCGGGCCATGAGCCGCTTGCATCATCGCGTCCGTCGGTCGAGAGCAAGTGGAGTCTCCGCGCCGCCGCAGCCTGGCAGACGATCGAAGGTCAACTCAGTCAAGCGAGCGAATGGTTCAATCCGATCCTCGTCAAAGAAACGCGGCAAGCCCTGCGGAGCTGGCAATTCACGCTGTCGTTCCTGATGCTGCTGGTCGCATGTTGGGTCGTGACGATCGGCGGCGTGGCGATGATCGGCCCGAGCATCTATTACGCGGCGGGCGGCAGCGAACTGCTGCGCGGCTACTACTTCATCCTCTCGCTGCCGCTGCTGGTCGTCGTGCCGTTCGCCGCGTTTCGTTCGCTCGCCGCCGAACGCGAGGACAACACCTATGACCTGGTGTCGATCACGCTGCTCGGGCCGCGGCAAATCATCAGCGGCAAACTCGCCAGCGCGGTCGTGCAGATGGTCATGTTCTATTCGGCGATTACACCTTGCCTGGCGTTTACCTATTTGCTCCGGGGCGTCGATGCGCCGACCATCGCGCTGTTGCTACTCTACACGTTTCTGACGTCGTTGGCTTTGTCGCTACTCGGTTTGTTGTTGGCGACTCTGCCGCGACGACATTATGGTCAGCTGCTGCTTTCGGTGGCCTTCGTGGGACTGACGTTGTACGTATGCTACCAGGCCCAGAGGGTTGCAGTGCAACTGGTGCGGTCCGGCTTCGAATTGTACAACGATCCTGATTTCTGGATTGCGAATGTCTTCGGCGCGGCGATCTACTTGACGACGATGGTAGTGATCTACCTGGCCGCCGCCGCCATGATCACGTTCCGCAGCGAGAACCGCTCGACGCCGCTGCGGATCGCGCTGCTGCTTCTGCAGGCAGCGGTGGTGGCGGCGTTCGCCTGGCGGTGGATTGCTTCCGGCTACGAATTGTGGTTCATCATGGCGGTTGCCGCGTTTGGCGGCTGCTATTGGTTCGCGCTGGGAACCATGCTCGATGGAGAGCAGGCGCAAATGTCGCAACGCGTGATGCGCCGCCTGCCGCAGGGCATGTTCGGCCGGATGTTCTTCACGTGGCTGAACCCTGGTCCAGCGACGGGATACATGTTTGCGGTCGCCAATCTGACGGTGATTCTACTTTTGTGCCTTCCGCCGACGATCCGACAATCGCTGCGCGGTACGAACACGCCAGGTTCCGACCCGAATGCATTGATGGTTTTTCTGGCATTAGGCTGGTGTTATGTTGTCGCCTACCTCGGACTTGGTCGCCTGGTGGTGGCGTTTTTGCGGAGGTTTTCCGAGGTCTCGATGTTTGCCAGCGTGCTCTTGCACTTGCTGTTGGTGCTCGCCGGAAGCGGCATCCCGACCTGCATCCAGCGGATGTCGCTCGACATGCAGAACGAACTTTACACTTACTGGCAGATTAGCAATCCGGTCTCAACGCTGGCATACGTTATCAATTTCAGCCCCACGCCGGAACAATCGGTGTTGCTCATCGCGGTACCCGCTGCGGCGATTTGCGTGCTGCTATTGAATTTGCCACCGCTGCGCGCGAGCTGACGCGCGTGCGTGCCAAGCTTCCCGAGCGGGTCGCCAGCGACGAGGCCCAGCTTCACCCGCCTCCGCCGCCGCTGCCAAAGAACCCCTGGGAAACCGACTCGCTCAGTCGTCCCGAAGCGAGTTGATGCTTAGCCGGTTATTGTGCGAGCCCGCCTCGGCCAACGCCGGCTCCAATCCAGCCGCCGACCGTCGCGGTCGCACCAACTGGTTTACCCAGTTCGAGTTCCACCGGTGGAGCCGAGTGGAATGAAGAGAAATCGTCGCCTTCGATGGGCACGAACAACCAAGGTTGTTGGGGCTGAGAGTTTTGCGTGGCGACCATCTTCGTTCCAGTCGGGAGGTGGGTGGCGGTTGACGTGGGGACACGTGCCACGGGCGGCAATCGCACGGGAGCCGCGACCTGCCGATTCAGGTTCGGCGCGATTGCCAATGCGGTGCTGGCCGAGATACCAATGGACGCGACCAGTGCGCACACTGCGTGCCGCGGCAATTCCGTAAGATGCTGGTACGTCAAATCGCTCAATCGCTGCATCGGCTTGCCATCCGGCGTACGCGCGGCATCCCCCCATCCATTGATCGGTCCCTGACCGCCGGAACACGAATTCGCGGCGCGAGAATCAGATTGGATTTCGGCGGCGCCGCAACCAACCTGGCCAAGCTGGCGTTAAGGCTTACCCAGCCCTGCCGAGTGCCCGCTGACTCAGTCAAACAGTTTCCCTAATCGACGTGATGTGTCGTGGGACTGAGCGAATAGGTTGAGCGGTCGAATGGATTGACCGGGACGCCAGCGGGGAAATAGGCGGTGTCCGCGGAGATGTCGGAGAGATTATCGGCCGGCCAGGTGCCCTTCTCGACGTACCAGCGATCCACGGCGGCGTTGACGACCGCCTTGTTGTGCTGGTTGATTCTGGCCTTTCCCGTGTCGCTGGCCAAGACCCAGCGGGGCACAACGATCGCGGCGACGATGGCCATGATCGTCACGATCGCCAGAAGTTCCACCCACGAGAAACCGCTTCGCAGGGAGAGACGTCGCCCGCTCATCGAATTGCATCTCCTGCCGCACCAAGACGTCGCCGAGCGGAAAGGCTCAGGCCAAACAGACCTTTTCCGAATCCTGGTAGAGCGCCTTGAGCACGTCGCGCCGGGCGATCAGGCCTACTAGCTTGCCATCGCGCATGACCGGCAATCGGCGGACCCGATGCACAATGCAGAGATCGGCAATCCGGCTGATCGGGTCATCGACGTTCACGGTGATGACCTCGCGGGTCATGTGCTGGCCTACGGTCTGGTTCCGCACCTCATGGTCGTAAACCATCGCCAGCATGGCAAACTCGGTAATCACGCCAACCAGCCGGCCCTGCTGATCGATCACGGGCAATCCGCTGATCGCTTTGCCGATCAACAGATCGATCGCTTCCTTAATCGAAGCCTCGGGACGAATCGTCACCAGGTCTTCCGTCATAATGGCTTCCGCGGTCAACATGCCCTGCTCCTAATCGTCGTCGGATATCGGCGTGAAACGAGTGCCACCACGCGGGCCTGGCCCGCGCACCACACACAAGAGTAGTTCGCGGCAATTGGAATCACAGTCTCGGCTGCCGGGAGGTCGCGGAATCCGGCGTCCCCTCCCCTTGCGCCGAGCATGCACCCGGCAGAACCGGCATAACCAATCGTTTCCCCACCGCCGACTTGTGCCGCGAAAAACTACCGACTGATATAGTGAAGGTAAGGAACCGCCATGCCCAACGAGCTCCAGAAGCAGATCGAGACCACGGCTTTCTCGTTCCGTGGCTACAACGTCCGCAACCTGGGAAAAACGCCAGAGATGCTGGCCCATCCGCTCTACGGTCCGACCATGGAGCGACACCTGCGCGAGGCGAGCGACGTCTGCGCGTCGGAAATCGGCAGTCCCGTCGACCTGGTCCGTCGCGTCGCCGAACGGAGCGAGCCCGACCTCGACCACTACGCCGAGGCCGTGGCGCTGGTCATGGCGGTCGAGTTTGCCCAGATCGAGTTGCTGCAGGATTTCTTCGGCGTGCACTTCAGCGAAGCCAAACTGGCCTTCGGCTACAGCCTGGGCGAGCTTGCAGCGGTGGCCTGCGCCGGCGTGATGTCGCCGACGAACACGATGCGGGTGCCGATTGCGCTGGCGGGAGACTCGGCCACGCTGGCGCACAACACCACCATGGGTGTGCTCTTCTCGCGGGGACCGACGATCGACGAGACCGACGTCCAGCGTCTTTGCCGGCAGATCACCGTCGAAGGAAACGGCACGATCGGCATCTCGGCCATCCTTTCGCCGAATACCTATTTGCTGCTGGGCCAGAACGAGACGATCGGCCGGTTCTCCCAAACCATGCACGACGCCCTTCCGTCGCCGGTTCATCTGCGACTCAACCCCGACCGCTGGCCGCCGCTGCACACCGAGATCGCCCGGCAGAAGCACATCCCGGATCGCGCGTCGGTAATGATGGAGCGGATGCCGGGCGGATTCGTGCCACCCTGCCCGCCGGTGGTCTCGCTCGTGACGGGCAAGCGGAGCTACGACGACCTCCATGCCCGCGACATTCTCCGCCAATGGGTCGATCACCCGCAGCGACTCTGGGATGCGGTCTACGAGACGCTGGCCTCCGGCGCGACGACGGTCATCCACGTCGGTCCCGATCCCAACGTCACACCGGCGACCTTTCATCGCTTGAGCGACAACGTGCTGCAGCAGACGTCGGGCCGATCGCTGGGCAGCTATGGCCTCCGCGCCGCGGCCGGACTGGCCCGTCGCCCCTGGCTCTCCGCGATCTTGCCAAGCCGAACCGCTCTGTTGCGGGCACCGCTCTTGCAGCACGTCATGCTCGAAGATTGGCTGCTGGAGCATAGCGAACTGGCCGCGATCCAGCGGGCAGCCGATTGACGGGGAGTTACCTGGGCGCGTCTCGGTCGTCTGCGAGCGGCAAACGGTAGCAGGCGGCCTCGCGGGCATTGCGAATCAGCAGATACGGCGGCGCGAAGGCGGGCGTGTTCCAGGTCGTGTCTGCCGAGTCGAGCGCCTGGATGCTGGCGAGCTCGCGGTACTGGTGCGGCGTGGCCTCGACCAAGGCAAGCTCGCCCGTTTCGGAAAGCACCAGGATCACGTTGCCCACCAGCATGATCTGCCCATGGCCGAACTCAGGATTCCGCCGTTTCTTCCACTGGACTTTGCCGGTCTGGAGTTCGACGCACTCGAGCAGCACGTCGTCCAGCCCGTACGCGTAGCCGTCGCGGACGACCGGATTGGCGAATTTGGTCTTCATCACCCGCTTGATCGGCGGCTCCCAGAGCGGCTCGACAGAATACTTCCCGTCCGCAGCTTGCGAGACCTTAACGAGCGACGCTCCGAAGCCGTAGCCCTTCGACAGCAACAGCCGGTCGCCGGCGAGCGGAATCGGTTGCGTCGTGGTTGCGGTCGCGTCGTCTTCGCTGGGCCAAGGGTACTCCCAGAGCACGCTGCCGTCGGCAATGCGATGGGCGGTGACATACTTCTCGTTGACCATCACGATTTGCCGTTCACCGGCGAGCGTCGTCACCAGCGGCGAGGCATAGCTGGCCTGCCGATTGCCGGCGTGCCAACGGACGTCGCCCGTTTCGAGATCGTACGCGACGAGCGAGCGATCGTAGTTCTCGCGGGCCGCCTGATCGTTTGGCGCGCCGACGTTGACGATCACCAAGCCGTCGACCACTAGCGGCGAGCCGCTTTTTCCCCAGGTGATCACGTCGGCGCCGGTCTCCGCCACCGTGTCGTGCATCCAGCGGACCTTGCCGGTCCGCGCGTCGAGGCAGTTGACGATGCCGGTCGCGCCTTGCGTGAGCACTTTGCCGTCGTGAATCGTGGGGGTGGCCCGCGGACCGATGCCGCCCAAGCCGCCCTGAAAATCGGCTGGGTCGAATCGGGTCGCATCAGCATGCGTCCAGACTACCTGACCGTTGTCCAGGCGATAGCAGGCGACGATTTCATCGTCCCCCCGCTGCTCCTGGGTGATTGCGTAGTTGCCCACGATCGCAAACGCCGACCAGCCGGCGCCGATCTCGTGCCGCCAGACCAGTTGCGGTGGATATGTTGTCCAATCGGTCGCCAGCTGGACGTCGCCCACCTCGGCCCAGTAGCCGTTGCCCAGGAACCGGGGATAGTCGCGGGGCGTCGTCTGCCAGTCCGTGGCCTCGTCGGAGGCGGAAATGGCGCCGAGCGAACGATCCGGCGCCGAAGCGAATCGCAGCTTCCAGCGATAGATGCCCATGTCGCCGTTCCAGACCGGCTTCAACACGATCATCCAGGCCACAAACGCCGCGAGGCAAGCCCACGCGATCCGCTGCCGCGTTCGCCGTGCGCCGGGCCCCCAGCGGACGAACCAAAACGCCAATAGCACCGCGCTGCCGAGCACGACCAACACGTGGAAAAGCGTTGTATATCCCATTGCGACGGACTGCCGGATCCACCAGGCCGCCGCCAGCGCGAGCACCAGGACGGGGAACCACTTGTGCCGGGCGCGGTCGCGCGGTGCCGCCGATTGTGCATTCGATGTCTCTGGGCTGCCCATACTCTCCGCCTGCCGCTCAACGACTTTAGATCCAGTAAGATTGAAGCCCGCCTACAAATCTAGCACCGAATGATATACGTCGATCAACCGTGCGGCAGCCGTCTCGACGTTGAATGCGGCCTCCGCACGGCGGCGGCCGGCCTTGCCCAGGGCCTGGCGTTGCGCCTCATCCACCAGCAGTGCGGCCACCGCTTCAGCCAGCGCCGCCGCATCGTCCGGGGGCACGAGGACCGCCCCTGCCGCTTCGCTGGGAAAAATCTCCCTGGTGCCGCCCACGTCCGTCGCCACCACGGGTAAACCGCAAGCCGCGGCTTCGAGTAGCACCCGGCCCAGCGGCTCCTGGCGGGCGGCGTGAACGAGCAGCGTACATTCGGGCAACAGCTGCGACACGTCGTTGCGGGTCTTGAGAAAATGCACGCGACCGGCCAGCGGCGGTTCCGCCGCTTGCCGGCAGAGATTTTCTTCCAGCTCGCGGGCTTCGTCCTTCCGCGAGGTCCGCTCGCCCACGACGAGCCAGTGCACGTCCGGCACGGCCGCCGCCCACCGCGCCGCCGCTGCCAGCGCCACGTCGGTCCCCTTCCGCATGCCCAGCTGGCCGATGGTCGCCACGAAACGGACCCGCGGCGCGACTCCCAGTTCACGGTGCAGAAACCTGCTGGCATTCCGCGGCCGAAATTCATCTAGATCGACCCCATTGTGGACGACGACACACTTCGCCGGGTGGACCCCCTGCGCCACGTGAAACTCGCGGGTCGCGTGCGACACCGCCACGAGCCGATCCAGGCAATTGACGTCGTCAATCGCCTGCTGCGAGAGTCCGACGATGTCCCGCAAATGTCCCACGCTCTTGACTCGCGCCTCCGCCAGCACCGGCCCCGCCAGCCGCGTCGTCGACAGGCTGTTGGCATGCACGAGGTCCGGCGAGAGCCGCGCGACGAGTCTCGCCAAGTCGCTGCGAATCTCGTCGCCCGGTCGGCGCTGGCCCACCGCGTCGTGCGTCGTCCACTCGACCACTGGCACGTCGGCGTCGCGGACCGCTTCGGCCAGCGCACCGGACGGCGGCGCGGCCACGTGGACGTCGAAACCCGCCGCCCTCACCCGAGAGAGCGTCGAGAGCATCGACCGCTCACCGCCCAAGAGGGTCAGGAATTCGCAGAGAATCAGTAGCCGCGGCATGGGGACAGTGTACCGTAATCTCGATCGCTGCGGCTACGAAAGTGACCTCGCCGCCCGCTTTGGTGACAGTCGCCGTCAGCGGGCGCCTGGTGCCGGAGTCGAGCGGCGCGCCGTCGCTTTTGACCGGCCTCACCTGGTGGATTGCCAGTCGCGGGCGTCGATGATCTCGTCGCCATCTCGGGTGAGCATCGACGCCAACACGGCGAATTCGACGTCGTCGGAGAGTAGCAGCACCGACCCATCGCAAAAGGCAACATTGGCGCCCGAGTGAAAACCGTAGGGGCCGGACAGGTTGTCGCGATTCACGCCCGCCGCGTAGTAGGCCGCCATTTCGCCCGTGCCCCAAGCGCCCTCGTTGAGCGTGCTAGGACCTCTGGGCTGCACCACGTCCAAAGGATAGTGCGTGGGCTTCGCCGCTTGTTCGGCCAAGAGAATCGTCTTCGAAAGGCCGTCCGTGATCGTGCGTAACCTGTTCGGGCGCGCTCGACGCAGCGGCGCGATGAGATCCTTCGGTACGTCGTCTCCGCCAGGCCTCGAACCGATTTTCGTCGCCTCCGGGCTCCGCCAGGCGCCGGAGAGGGGCTCGATGCTTTCGTTGAGCGTAACTTCAAACACGGCGGCATAATCGGTCGCCGCCAACGGCGGCAAAGTTTTGCCACGAATGACGGCGTTGCCCATCTGGTCGAACGTCCGCGGCGAATCGGGCGTCGACGGGCACTCGAGCGTCGGCAGCGGCATGGCCAAGAGAGGCAAGTTTGCCGGCGACAGCGGCTGCTGGCCCAACTGCAGCTGGTCCGCCAGGTCGCGCTCCTCCAGCTCGTCGAGGACGGCGATCCGCCAGGGAAAATTCTGCCACGGCTCGCGCTCGCTGCTGCGCCACAGCGCGGGAAGCGTGCCGCCGCTAGAGTCTGCGTGTTGCAGCGTGGCCAAGGCGTTCTGCCGCAGATGATTCTGACAGGTCTGCCGCCGCGCCGATTCCCGCGCCGCCTGGACCGCCGGCAGCAGCAGCGCCACCAGCACCCCGATGATCGCGATCACCGTCAGCAGCTCGACGAGCGTCAAGCCGTGCGGCTGGCGCGAGGCTCCGGCCCAAATTGTGCTGCGCTGGTTTATCAACGGTAGGCCAATCGTGGATAGAGGAATTGCGTGGTACCGCCACTGTTGATCAGTCCGAGCCGGCCGAGATTCTGCCGCTGCACCTGGGATGGAGTCCGGCTGGCCTGCTGGCGCCCTTCGGCGGAGAACTCCCAATCGCTCTCCGCAACCGGATGGCCGTTCCAAACAACCTCGGGAAAACCCTGCCGTCCGAGCGTGACGACGAGCTTCTGCCCCTTGGGGTCGGTTCCCAACTCGATTTTCGCTTCCGCCCAGGGTTCGCGGTCGGCGGACAGGCGGCCGTTGTCGTCGACCAGGCGCCAGCGGCTCCACGTCAAGCGTCGTCCGGAGGGATCGGTGGCTTGATCCGCAGGCCGCAGTTCGAGGCTCTGAAACTCGTAGACGTTGGGGCGATCTTCCAAATGCCGCCCTTGGAAGAACACACCCGCCGCGGCGTCCCACTGGTCCTGCTGCAGCACGACCTGGAGCGTGAAGACTCCCGACACGCTCCGCCCCAGGTGAACCAAGGCGAGCTGATCGGAACGCACGGTGATCCGGGGCGGCTTTTGAAAGTCACAAGTGATTTGCGCGTCGGGCTCGATCGCCAAGAGCATCGGCGACACCGGCTCCAGGTCGCGCCATTCGTTGCGGCGCAAGCGGGGCGTCGACGGTGCCATTGTCCAGCGAATTGCCAGCGCGACCGCGGCCGCCGCAGCCCCACCGGCCAGAAGCTGCCGGCGCGTCGGCGTCCAGGCGCGGGCGGTCACTTCTTTTCCACGGCCCGGAGTCGGCGCGGCATCGCCACAGGCAGCGGCCACGAGCACCGACAGATCGGCCCGCCGCGTCCAGCGCCGCAACTCGCGTTCGACCTCGGCCGCCGACGCGACGCGTTCCGCCACGTCGCGGGCAAGCATCCGACCAACAAAACGCTCCAGCCCACGTGGGAGGCTCTCGCAGTGGGCGGACAGTCTGGGCGCTGGCAGCTCGGCGTCGCCTTCGGCCGCCGCTCGACCACCACCTGGGTAGGGAAGTTCGCCGGTGAGCAATCGAAACAGCGTGCATCCCAGACTGAATACGTCGGCCCGGCAGTCGACCGCCGCGAAATTGGTCCATTGCTCCGGCGCCATGTAGTCGGCGGTTCCGAGCGGCGATTGGCGTGCCGCTCTGTCCGGCTCCTCTCGGGTCGACCGCTCGGCGTCGCCGTGACGGCCGGCGACTCCCAGGTCGAGTAGTTTCACCGTGCCATCGCGAGCCAGCATCAGGTTCGACGGCTTCACGTCGCGGTGGACCCAGGAACGACTGTGCGCGAAATCCAGCGCGGCCGCAGCTTGCCGAACGATTTCGCAGGCATCGGGGATCGCCAGCGGGCCCGTGCGTGACACGAGTCGCCCGGCGTCGATGCCGTCGACAAACTCCATCACCAGATAATGGAAGCCGCGGTCCTCTCCGGCGTCCGTGGCGCGGACGATGTTCGGGTGATTGAGCTGGCCGGCTGCCTTCATCTCCTGCAGAAAGCGGTCCACGGCCTGGGTGCTTTGCAGGCGGGAGCTGTCCAGGACTTTCACGGCTACGGTTTGGTCCAACTTGGTGTGCCGCGCTCGGTAGACTGCCCCCCAGGCCCCGCGGCCGATACAGGCCGACAATTCGTAGTTGCCCAAGATTTGCGGCAGCGGTCCGATCGGCGGGTCGGCCAGCCGCAGTGGTACGAACGCCGTCGACGAGCCAAGTCCGTCGGGCGTCGACGTCAAGAGCCTGGCGGCTAGACGGCGATATTCCAACTCATCGTCCGCCGAAGGGGGCAACGACGAGAGCGACTGGATGACGACGTCGCTCGGCTCGATCAGCGTGTCGACCAGCTCGCCGCAGGAGAGGCACTCGGCCAGGTGCGCCTCCACCTGGGCTGCCCGGCTATCGTCGAGCTGTCCGGTGCAAAGTTCCCGAACGCTCTCGGCAAAGGGACAGGGCGGTTCGTGATTCGGCTGGGCGCTGGCATTCATTCTGCTGCTTTTGGCCGCCCGTCGTCCAAGATCCCGCGGAGCCGACGAAGCACCCGCATCTTGACCAACCGCACCGCATTGGCGCTGACACCAAATTCGCGTCCCACGTCCGCCGCCGATTGACCGTCGACCGCCACTCTCCAAAAGAACTTCCAATCCCGCTCGCCAACTGCGTTTCGTGCTGCGGCAAATGCTTCGTTCAACGCCGATTTTTCGGCGTCGGTTTGCGACGCCGCCGAACCATCCGCCACGTCTCGCGATCGGCCGTCGGGCCACGCTACGTTCTTCATCCGAGTGTGGGCGTCCGTTCCGCCGATCGGCACGTCGACGCGGCGCTGCTGCCGACGAAAGTGATCGGTGATTTTGTTGTCGACGATTCGCCTCAGCCAGCCGCGGAAGGTGGCGCCGGGCTGGTCGTGACGAAAGTCGCCCATCTTGCGGGCGACGGACGCGAGCGCCTCCTGGACGACGTTAGCGGCGTCGGCCGGCTGGAGGCCCGAAAGCCGGCACCAGCGGTACATCCGCCGGCTGTAGGTGGTGACCAGGTCGCGCCACGCATCGGCGTCACAGCCCTGGACGGCACGCAGCAACTCGGACGACGTGACGCTGGACGCTCCGTCCGAGGGATTAACGTCGAGGCATTTCATGGCGTCGCCGTAAGGAGAGAAGACGGTCCCGCCGGGGTTTGCCGGCCGCCCCCATTCTAAGCGAAAGCCGGGCGGGGCACAAAGAATTGCCGCGCCTATGCCAAGGTTGCGTTGCCGGGGCTGCGTCGAACGGCTACAGCAGGCCGTAGTTCGCCAGCGTTTTGCGAAGCTTCGCCTCGCCGTCTTTGTCCAGCGGCGTCATCGGCAGCCGCAGCTCGCCCGGGTCGCGACCCAGAAGTTTCATCGCGGCTTTGATCGGAATCGGGTTGGTGGCCAGACCGAGCATGTCCCGGCAGAGCGGGAAGAGTTTCTGGTGCCACCGCCGGGCCTCGGCGAGGTTGCCGGCGTCGACTGCCTTCACCAGCGCGATCACGTCCTGCGGCACGATGTTGCCGACGACCGAGACCACGCCCCGCGCCCCGACGGCCATCATTGGCAATGTAAGGCTGTCGTCGCCGCTCAAGACGGTCAGGTTCGTTGCCGCACAGATCTGCGAGCATTGGTCCAGCGAACCGGTCGCCTCCTTGACCATCGTGATGTTCTGGAGCTCGGCCAAGCGGGCGATCGTCTCCGGCTCGATGTTCTTGCCGGTGCGGCCCGGGATGTTGTAGATGCACTGCGGCAGGCCCGTCTCCTCGGCGAGCAGCTTGAAGTGCTGGTAGAAGCCTTCCTGCGTCGGCTTGTTGTAGTACGGAGCGACCTGCAGGGCCGCGTCGGCGCCCACCTTTTCGGCAAACTTGGTGAGCCGCAAGGCTTCGGCGGTGTTGTTCGAGCCGGTGCCAGGCATCACCTTGCACCGCCCCGCCACCGTGTCGACCACGAAGGCGATCACCCGCTCGTGGTCGTCGTGCAACAGCGTCGGCGATTCGCCGGTCGTGCCCACCGGGCAAAGGCATTTTGTGCCGGCGGCGATCTGGAATTCGATCTGCTGGCGGAACAGGTCGAAGTCGATCTTGCCGCCCGCGAACGGCGTGACCAAGGCGACCGACAGACCGGCAAACGACTCACCCTTCGTGCTCATTCGATTTCCAACTGCCTCATTTCCCGGGACATGCGTTGCAGCGAAACTCCCATTGGCCAAAATGATAGGCTCGCTCCCCCCGCCGGACAATTGGCTGCGGCGGGAAATCACGGCCTTTTCCCAACCGCCCCGGTCTTTCCGCCCTCTGCTGGCAGTTGCTTCAGCGCCAGCAGGCGGTTTTTTCACCTCGGTACCGCGAAACTCGGCAATACCCGCGGGGTTCCATTCTACGGGAGTCGCTGCGAAAGAGTCGCCGCCACCCACGACATTCTTTAAGTGAGGGACAGCCCGATGTCCTGCCACGTTCGCCGCCGCTACGGTTTCACCTTGGTCGAGCTGTTGGTCGTGATCGCGATCATCGGCATCTTGATCGGGCTCTTGCTGCCAGCAATCCAGGCCGCCCGCGAGTCTGCCCGGCGGACGCAGTGCATCTCGAACTTGCGGCAGGTCGGGCTGGCCATCGATCAATATGTCGATCGGCAGGGTTCCCACGGCAAGTTCCCCGATTGTGCGAACTTCACCAAGACCGTACCAACCGAACTGCCGAGCCTGATGGAAGTAATCGGTCCGTATTGCGAAATCACCGACGCCACGAAGGAAAAAAGCGAGCTCTTTCATTGCCCGAGTGACCGCGACTATCCCAATAAGGACGACGCCACGACGTTCTATGACACCTATTTCGAGGCGGACGGCACGAGCTACGAATACGATGCCCGCCGGGCTGCCAACAAAACGCGACAACAAATCCTCCTACAGAAGGACGCCAACGAGCCGAGGAGCTCGACGGTGGTTTGGATCGTTTACGATTGCGACGCATTCCACGGCCCCAAGGGCGAAGACGGATCGCGCAACTTCCTTTACCTCGATGGCCACGTCGACGCGCTAATCGTGGCCGAATGATTGGGAGTATTCACATGGACAAACGCAAAATCGCCATCGCCTTGGTCGTCGTGTTCGCATCGGCCGCCGCCGCTTGGGCCTTTGGACTCTTCGGCGGCAAGGATCCGGTCGTCGCCGAGATGCAGCAGCTCCGCGACCAGATGTTTCAGAACCGCGATCTCCCGGAGACGGAACGTCGCGCACAGTGGGAAAACTATCGCCAGCGCATGGAAGGCTTGACCGACGCCCAGCGGGCCGCACTGCGCAGGACGGGCGCAACCAGTGGCAGCAGGTGGCCCAGCAGCGGATGGACGAGTTTTTCCAGCTGCCGCCCGACCAGCAACGGCAGCGGCTCGATGAAATGATCAATCGCATGGAGCAACGCCGCACGCAACGCGGCCAGAATCCAGCCGCCAATCGCGGCGGAGGCGGCGGTCGAGGCGGCAACATGACCGACGCCCAGCGAGATCAGCGCCGCAAGGAACGACTCGATCGCACGGACGCGAAAACTCGCGCCCAATTCACGGAATTTGGCCGGCGCATGAACGAACGGCGCGCCGAACGGGGCTTGCCGCCGATGCAGGGCCGTCCCGGCGGTGGTCCGTGGCGCGGCTAAATTGAGCCGAAACAAGCCGCCAATCTCGCCGACCCCGAGTTTTCTTGACTCCGGGGGAGAGTCTGGTAACCTAATGGTAGCTTGCGGTGGTTTTACACCGTGAGCATTTTCCAACGATTGCCGACTTCGCGGCCAGGTAGAGCTACTGCATACCGTCTTAACGCGCCATCGAGCCCATTGAGGCTTGGCTTTTCTCTTTCGGCGCCGCCGCGTTTCGATCGATTGACGATTCACAGCAACTGCTGCCGTGCGCCGCAGCGTATGGCTCGAACCGTGTTCCACCCACTATCACGACCCCCAATGTCGAACCGTCTGAGACTATCTTATTGCTGGTGCACCGCGGCCGCGGTCTTTGCGCTCGCTGGGCCCGCGGTTGCCGCTCCGCCGCTCGCCTATCGGGCCAGCCTGCTGGTTCCTCCCGTCGGAATCTCGAATACCTTTGGCGAAGGCGCCTCGGGGAGCGGATTCGCAGGATTTGGCTCCGGCGACGCCACCAACAACGAGCACCATGCCCTCGCCTGGAACGATGCAACTTATGTCGCCGTCGATTTGAACCCGCCCGGTTTCACGTTTAGTGAAGCCCTGGCCGCTGGCGGAACCACGCAAGTCGGCTGGGCCACGGCACCAGCCAAGGCGGACCATGCACTGCTCTGGACTGGCACCGCCGAAAGCGTCGTCGACATCCATCCGACTGGTTACACGAGCAGTCGCGCTTCGGGCGCCTCAAGTACGGCGCAAGTCGGCCAGGGTATACCTCAGGGTATCGAGGCCAAACCACATGCGCTATTATGGCACGGCACCGCCGCAAGCGTCGTCGACCTGAATCCGCCCGGCGTTCAGGAGAGCGTCGCCAACAACGTTTGGCAGAGCCAACAGGCCGGATCGGTCACGTTTGCCGGCGGCAACCCGCGTGCAGCGCTCTGGAACGGCGACAAGCAATATGTCGACTTGCACCCCATCGGTTTTTCGTCGAGCGTAGCGCTTGCCGTCGGCGAGAATAGCGTCGTCGGCTACGGGATTGGAGTCGGCCAGCGAGCCCTGTTGTGGAACGGCACCGGCGACAGCATGCTCGACGGCATCGTCGACCTCCATCCGGCCGGCTTCTATGAAAGCGCGGCAACCGACGTCCTCGGTGACACGCAGGTCGGCTACGGCATCCTCAGTCCGGTCGACTTGGTCGCCCACGCGCTATTGTGGAAGGGTTCGCTCGATAGCGTCGTCGACCTGCATCAATACCTCGGCGACCTGCCGGTAACCATGATCGCCTCGCGCGCCCAGGGCATCGCCAGCGACGGCTCGATCGTCGGTACGGGCACCGGCAGCGACTTGCGGACCTACGCGCTCGTCTGGAGGCCAGTGCCGGAGCCAGGCGCGGCGGCACTTTGTTTGGGTGCGGCCTTGGCCGTTGCGATTGTTCTACGTGACTATGGGCAGCAACGCCACCCGGCACGAGTTATTTCTTGATCGGCCGAATCAGCTCGCGGAGCTGTCGTTCACATTTTCGGCCAAACGACTTGGCGGCGGCCAGGGCCACGTCGAGTTTTTCCCCCGTCGACGCCAGCCGGCGCCAATGCGCCCGATTGGCTTCATACGCTGGCGCGTCGCCCGCCCGTTCCCAATTCGTCATTGCCCAGACCGCGTGCTGTTTCAAGAATCTACGCCAACGTACAGGTACAAAACCCGGTACCCGCCGCTGCACGACGTCGCCGAAGCGGATGAGTTCCTCGAGGTCGGCAGCCGTCTTCGAGAAGCGGTTCGTGACGTTGCCCAACGTCTCGCGGTAACACACGAGCGGCTCGTTCACGTAGACGCCGCTGCCCTCGGCGAGAATCCGCAGCCACATCTCCCAGTCTGGCACGTACGCCAGCGCCGGCGAAAATCCGCCGACACGCTCGTAACACGCTCGGCGGACGACCACACCTGGGCAGTAAAACTCGTTGCAGTAGGCCAAAGACGCGGCGTTCAATTCGTCGCCGGTGCTGCCCAACCGGCCGGCCAACCGCTCCGGTTCGCCCTCGCCGTCCACGACTAGCGCCCGAACCAGACTTAAATCCGCGTTCGGTGCGTCGGCAAGAGCCGCATCGACGGCTGAATAGAAACCGGGACGCACGTAGTCGTCGGCGTGCAGAATATGCACCAGCTCGCCCCGAGAACGCTCGATGCAGGCGTTCCAGTTGGCAACCAGCCCCAGGTTGCGCGGCTGCCGGTGCACTTCGACCTCACGCGACAGTGCCTTGATAATCTCCAACGTCGCGTCAGTCGACGCATTGTCGACGACGGCAATCTGCACTTCGGATTTCTCCGGTCCATGATCGAGCACGCTTTGGAGCGTCTCGGCGATTGTCGCCGCGGCGTTGTACGTCGGGATCATCACCGACCAGCGTGGGCGGGGCACTCCCTCGGCGACCGGCGCGATCGGCGGAATTTGGAGTTCCTCGTCGGTCAACGGTCGGTCCCCGCCAGTTGCCGGCCACGCAGTACGCAGTCGTCGGTCCAGAAATATTTCCACTGGGCGAAGCGGCCGGCCAGCATCAGGCTGCCGGCAGTCGCGTCGGCCGGCGTCGCCCAGTCCCGCGCCGGTTCGAGGTCGTCCGCCTCGCGGACCAAGCCAAACGGTTCCAGCCAGCGAAAGATCGTGTTCATGGCGATCGCGCCGTGCGTGGGTAAACATGATGTTCGCGTGCGACACCCACCGCCAATCGACTTGCACCTCGCCGCGATCGAAGGCCTCGCCATCGACAAAGCCCATCGTGACGAGTTCCTGCGCAATTTCAGAGGCGATCTTCTCCGGTTGCTCCGAAATCGGCCGGTGACGCCCGAAATAGGCCTCGACTTGGATCGCCGTGTGACCAGCGACGGCGTTATGCGGCGAGAGCCGCTCCGAGATGATGCACCCGCGTCGACCACAGCTCCTCGTCGTACACATAGAACCAGTGTCCGTCGAGCCGCGCCGGATGGGGAGCACACACATTCACCAACAACAATTGAGAACAATCGAGCGCATGGACCGCCTCGCGGACCGCGCTCGGCACGCTCCTGACAGCGGCGGACAAATTCGTCTAGCGGCAACGTCGACACGAGCCGCTCGAAATCGTGCTGCGAACCATCGGCAAACCACAGCCGTCGCTCGGCGAGGTCGATCGATGCGACCTCACGCTCGGCCGTGAGCCGCACGCCGCGGGCGAGCTCCGCCAAAAACGATTGGTAGCCGCCATGCATCGGATACCGGACTCGGGAAATGTAATGCAGTTCCTGCCGCGTAGCATGCTGCATCCCGGCTTCCACTTGCGTGCGGTTCGGTCGATGGACCCGCTCGCCAAGCCAATCACAACTGAGATGCACCGCATCGACCGTCCAATATTTCCGCGTGTACGCCTCGGGAAATGTCTCGGCGAACGTCGGCCCGAACGCTTCGCGGAGCCACGCACCATAGTTCGCCGGCCGGTGCGCACCGTTGGTCGCTTCGGCGGCCGTGACAAGCTCCGTGTAGCACCTCGTCCGCAACGGTTCGGGCACCTGCCACAGGTGGACCTGCGCCGGATGATCGATCCACGCGCCGCGAAAATAGTTTCGCGTCCGCACGTCGAATTCCAACAGCTCGCCGCCCACCGACCGCTCGAACAACTCGCGGACGTAAGCGTGCTTGGTAAACGAGACGTGCGGCCCCTGGTCGAACGTGAAGCCATGAACCGCTCCGACCGCGTGTGCCCGCCGTACGCCGGCCGCTGGTCGAACACGACGCACCGCTCATGGCCG
Source organism: uncultured Planctomycetota bacterium (assembly GCA_963808175.1). Lineage (GTDB taxonomy): Bacteria > Planctomycetota > Planctomycetia > Pirellulales > Lacipirellulaceae > DASYDU01. The sequence continues at coordinate 263,022 of CAWEEU010000013.1, forward strand.
AAATGGTAGGATGCGGAGAGCCCCGCGATTCCGGCACCGAGAATCGTGATCGGCTGCGTCATGCTATTGCGATCCCGAGCGTACGTCGTTCAAACCTGTGGCACGAACCGCATCACTTCGCCCTCGCGGTACGGCAGCGACCCAAAGAGCAGCTTGCCTCGCGCGCCGAACTCGCGCCACCAATGCTCCGCAAACTCGCGGACCGACTGCGGCCGGCCCGTGCCGATGTTCCGCACCCGCGGCACGCCGGGCTCGACCGATTCGTCCGGTGCCGCCGCCAAGCAGCTGCGTCGCCACCTCCTCGACGGCAATAAAATCGCGGACTTGTTCGCCCGGCCGTCAACGGCAGATCGTCTCCCGCGAGTGCCGCCCGCCGGATCATCGGCCACAGATTCCCCTCGTGCTGCCCCGCACCGAACACGGAAAACAATCGCAGGTAACTTAACCGAGCCCGTTCGCTCGCCGCGATCTGCTGAAACAAAAGTGCGCCCGCCGCCTTGGACGCCGCGTAGGGGTACGTCGGCTCCAGCGGCGCATCGGGCGGAATGAACTCGTACCGCGTGGCCGGCGTTGCCATACTCGGCAAACGAGCCCGTCACGACCCACCTCGTCACACCAAACTGGTTTGCTCGCAACAACATTTTCGCGGGCTCGGCAATATTCCACTTTCGCAGTTCCTCCTGCGTCGCTTCGCGGGGACTCACGCCCACTGCCGCCAGATGCACCAGGCAATCGACGCCTGCCAGGTCCCGCTCGTTGACTTCCGACAAGCGACTTAGTGATCCAGGTCGGTTCGCACTCGCAGCTCGATCCGCGGCCGACTCTGTTCCGTTCGCCGCAAGGCAACCACTTCGTGTCCCGCCGCGAGCGCTTGGTTCACGAAGTGCGAGCCAATGAAACCGGTCGCCCCGGTGACGAACAGCCGCATGGTTCACGCTACCTTGCCCAGGTCGTCGGCAAACGGGGTCACAAACTCCGAGAGCGTTGGCAGCAGGCGATCGCGCGGCGAGACAATCAGCTCCTCCGCCGCCAGCGGCCAATCGAATCCAAAACTGTCCCAGCGGATGCCGCAATCGTAGAGCGGCGCGTGCTCGCTGTCGGTTTTGTACGTTACGCAGGAACCATCTTCGAGGCTCACAAACCCGTGTGCCAGTCCGACCGGCACCCAGAGCAGCTGCGGCCGATCGGCCGACAGCTCCAGCGAACACGACTCGCCGTATGTATTGCTGCCGCGACGCAGGTCCACGAGGACGTCGAGCACGCGGCCGGCCAGGCAGCTCACCAGCTTTTGATGTTGGCAGGGCGGCGACTGAAAATGCATGCCCCGCAGCACGCCGCGACCGGAAGTCGAATAGAACTCTTCGCGGAGCTCGAAACGCAGCCCGGCGGCGGCCAACTCGCGGGCGTGAAAATTCTTGACCAGTCGCCCCCGCTCGTCCGAGTGGACAAACGGCTCGATGACGAATGCCCCGGCGAGCGAAAGGGGCACCACGCACAATGTTGGAGATGTACTCATGCCGCTGCCCTCCGCCTGGCGAACGCGCGGATCGTGTCGATCATGTAATCGAGCATCGGCCGCGTCAGCCCAGGGTACGTGCCGATAAACAGCGTCCGCTGCATGATCTCGTCGGCGCCGGCCAGGTCGCCGATGACGCGGATCGCCGAGGGGTTGTCCCGCCGCAACTGAACGAACGCCGGCTGACGCAGTAGGTTGCCGCCGAAGAGCATCCGGTTGCCGATCTTCCGCTCCTCGAGCTTTGCGGGCCAGGTCGGTTCGCGTGAACGGCGCCGACTTGCGGACACTCATCGCGAAGCCAAACCAGGAACACTTGCTGCGCGAGCCGCTGGCATCCCAGTCGAAGCTGCCGTCCGCGTTCCAGGCCACGGCGTGCGTCGGCAGCGCGAATTCGATGACGTCCTCAAGCTCGGCCAGGCCGCGGCGCAGATACTGCCAATTCGCTTGCCGCGCCGCGACGAAGCCGGGCAGCTTCTTGAGCTGCTCGATGCCGATCGCAGCCTGCACGTCGAGCGGCTTCAAGTTGTAACCGAGGTGGCTGTAGACATATTTGTGGTCGTATCCCTCGGGCAGTTCGCCCAACTGCCACGCGAATCGCTTGCCGCAGGTGTTGTCCTTACCCGATGGACACCAGCAGTCGCGGCCCCAGTCGCGGAAGCTCTCGACGATCGTCTTGAGCAAGGGATCGCGGACGATGTTCACGGCTCCGCCTTCGCCGAGCGTGAGATGGTGTGGCGGGTAAAAGCTCTGCGTCGAGAGATCGCCCCACTGGCCGGTGGGTGCGCGTCTTGCCGCCATTCGTATACGTCGAACCTAACGCATCGCAGTTGTCTTCGATGAGCCATAGGTTTCGCTCACGGCAAAACGTGGTGACGGTCGTGAGGTCGAACGGACTGCCCAGTGCGTGGGCGAAGATCACCGCTTTCGTCTTGCCCGGCGTGTAGGCGTCTTCGAGTTGGTCGCACCGCGCGTTCCCGGTTACGGGGTCGGCATCGACGAACACCGCCGTGGCGCCGCATTGCAGGATCGGCGCCACTGTCGTCGGGAAGCCGGCGGCGACGGTGATCACTTCGTCGCCCGGTCGGAGCCGCCGCTCCTTGGGCAACTTGTGGCTCGTGAGCGCCGACACCGCGAGCAGAGTTCGCACTGGAGCCCGAGTTGACTAGCAGCGACCGCCGCACGCCCAGATACTCCGCCAACCGCCGCTCGAACTTGTCGCCTTCGGGCCCGAGCGTGAGCCAGAAGTCGAGCGTCGTGGCCACGGCCGCCGCCACTTCGTCCTCCGTGAAAACGCGCCCCGCGTAGGGGATCGGCGTTTCTCCGGCGATGAATCGCGGTGGCTGCTCGCCGCCGGCCGGCCGATTCTGGCGATGGACGGCCCGCGCATACTCGCGCGCGAGCCGCACGATCTCCTGCCGCAGCGATTCGGGATGCTGGTTCATCGATTCGATCCTTCCCGCTCGAACCCGCTCACGCCGCCCACGCGATTCCCGCCTCATGCGCGGCCGCCTGGTAATGATGAATCTGATCCATCGTCGTCCGCAGGGGGTCCTTGCCACTCTCGACCGACTGATACCAGGAGACCGTTTCGCGGACCGTCTCGCCAAAGTGCCACAGCGGCCGCCAATCGAGCACATCTCGCGCTTTGTCGATCGCCAGGTTCAAGTTGCGGGCTTCGTGCGGCGCGTCGGACTCCGAGGCGTCGACCCACGATCCGGGCACATACGCCAGAACCTCTTCCACGAGTTCGGCCACCGTGCGATTGCTCGCCTCGGTCGGACCGAAGTTGAACGCCTGGCACAGTGGCGCCATGTTCGACTGCCGCACGAAATCCGGCCGCTCGAGCACCGCCGCGAGCCACAAGTAGCCCGAGAGCGGTTCGAGCACATGTTGCCAGGGCCGTGTTGCCGATCGATTGCGCACCGGGATCGGCTGCCGCCCGCCGCACCGCCCGCATCGCGTCCGGCACGATTCGGTCGCGCGACCAGTCGCCGCCGCCGATCACGTTTCCCGCCCGGGCAGTGGCGAGCCGCACGTCGAGGTCTCCCGTAAAAAACGATGCCCGATAGGCCGCCGCGACCAATTCCGCGCACGCCTTCGACGCGCTATACGGATCGCGCCCGCCGAGACGGTCCTGTTCCGAGTAGGCCGTGTTTTCGTCGTGGTTTTCGTAGCACTTGTCGCTGGTCGCCACGATGACCACGCACGACCGACCGGCCTGCCGTACCGCGTCGAGCAGATGTCGCCGTGCCCATCACGTTCGTGCCCAGTGTTTCGAGCGGGTCTTCGTACGAACGCCGCACGAGCGGCTGCGCGGCCAAGTGAAACACGAATTCCGGCCGCACGTGCTCGACGATCCGGGCCACCATCGCGGCATCGCGGACGTCGGCGCGATGATCCGACACGAGACGCTTGGAGAGATTCAGCTCGCCGAAGAGCCGCTGGTCCTCGTTCGGATCGAGCGCCAGGCCCGACACCCGCGCGTCGAGCGACAGCAGCCACGCCACCAACCAGCTTCCCTTGAAGCCGGTGTGGCCGGTCACTAGCACGCGGCGATCTCGATAGATGCGTTTGAACAATCTGCCACCTCCATGCGGCATGCAGAGCGCGACGGCCGCTCGGCGCGTCGACGATCACCAAATCTTCCACGGCGCCCGCGCTTCGGCCCACATCGTTTCCAAGTCTCGTTTGTCGCGGAGCGTGTCCATCGGCCGCCAGAAGCCGGTGTGCTTGTAGGCGGCGAGCTGCCCATCGTCCGTGAGATTCTCCATCGGCTCGCGTTCCCACTGCGTCGCGTCTCCCCAGCGGATGTAGTCGAGTGCGTCGGGCTCGAGCACGAAGAAGCCGCCATTGATCCAGCCGCCGTCACCCGCCGGCTTCTCGCGGAACTGCTGGACGCGCGAGTCTTCACCGATGTCGAGCGCGCCGTAGCGCCCCATCGGCTGCACTGCCGTGAGCGTCGCCAGCCGACCGTGATTTCGGTGAAACGCCACGAGCGCCTCGACGTCGATGTTTCCCACGCCGTCGCCATAGGTGAAGCAAAACGTCTCGTCGCCGACGTACGACTGGACGCGCTTGAGCCGCCCGCCCGTCTGTGTCTTCTCGCCGGTGTCGACGATCGTCACCCGCCAGGGCTCCGAGCGCTGCTCGTGCACCTCGACCCGTGGCCCGCCGTCGGCCGAAAAGTCGAACGTCACGTCCGAGCTGTGCAGGGCGTAGTTGGCAAAGTATTCCTTGATCACGTACCCCTTGTATCCCGCGCAGATGATGAAGTCGTTCACGCCTTGGGCGGAATAGATCTTCATGATGTGCCAGAGGATTGGCTTGCCGCCGATCTCGATCATCGGCTTGGGCCGCAGGTCCGTCTCTTCGCTGAGCCGCGTGCCGAGCCCGCCGGCTAAGATGACTGCCTTCATGGCACCCGCACCGCGCTCCCTCGTGGTCCATCGGGAGTGCTAGCATTCCCGCCCGCGCGCACCGGTCGCGGGGCCGCATTCTCGGCCCCGGCCGCGAGAAAAGTCAACCCGACTTGCCCCTCGATCCAGGCGGAGGGAGTCGCAGGGCAATCGACCTATTCGCTCGACGCCAGCAATTCATTCGGCCGAAGACCATTGCAGCCGAGCGATTCGGCGGCACAAGGCATAGTACAAGCCCCCGGCCACCAGGAGCTCCGCGAGCACAAACCACCAAAAGACGCCAGCATACCAGGCCCCTACCCCCGCGCCGCCGATGGCGAATGCGGCGAGCATCATGCCGATCATCGACAGGCCGCGCGACGCTGCTTTCGCCTCGTCCCCGGGCCTCGATAGCGGCACCGCTTGCCCGTCCAGGCTCGGGATCAGCGTGAACACCGGCAGCGCGATCAGCCCCGGCAGCAGCAAGAATAGCTGATCGCTCGCGCCCGTCATCATCCAGGCAATGATGCCCAAGGACGCCATCAGCGGCAGTGCCAAACAAAACAACACCGCCCGCCGTGCCCCGTGGCACAACGTCCCCGGCTCCGCGAGCGGCGCGACGCGAAACAAATCGGACGCCTGCCAGTTTTGCGAGTAGCTCATCATGCTTGCGGCCAGCATCGGCACCAGGGACAGATAGCCACACGACAGCGCAATGCCAAACGTGCGATTGTCCCCGCCGCCGCTTCGCCCACCGAACAGGAATACTAGGGGCAGCACCAGGAACGGGGCGAGGCCGGGATACACCCTCAGCTTCGTCTCACGATCGCGCAGCAGATACGCCGCCGTCAGCAGGAACGACGCCCGCTCGACGGGATTGCGGAGCCACCAGCGGAGCGGCGGCCGATCGACGAGCGTGTCGAGCCAGCGTCCGCGCCGCTTTCGCTTTACCGCGCCGGCGGTTTCGTTGAGCGTTTGCAGCCCCACTCCATACGATTGCGACAATTTCGCCAGTGCCAACCACAGTATCATTGCCGTGCTCGCGCAGGCGACCCCGGCCAGGAGCCAGGAGCTCGTCGCGCCGCTACCGGCCAGCGCATCATCGATGCCGGCGAACCACGCCGGCGGCACGAGGCCGATCCACCAGGCCGACTCGGCAACGTGCGTCAGGTCTCCCTCGCGAGCGATCATCTGCGGCAAGATTTGGCCGCCCAGCACCGCGGCCATCGAGACTACTACCTGGGCCATTACCATGATCGCATCGAGCCGTTCCCGGCCGAACCAGCGTAAGCAGACTTGATACACTACCACGACGCATGAGACGCAAAACAAGATCTGCAAGAGCATCGACCCCGCGTGAACCAGTGGGAACCAAATGTTTCCGTTCGGCGCCAGCGTGCCGACCCAGAATCCGGCCAGATTGAATGCCGCCCCCATCCAGAGCGAGACCTCGACCAGCACGCGCATTTTGGCCCAGAGCAACGCCCGGGGCTCAATCGGCCGATGAAGCAGGATGTCGACCTCCGCCGGGTTGAAGAGGATTTCGCCCGCCGACGCGGCCACGAACATGCCCACGAACGCAAACGTCATCGCCTGCAGATAGGCGCTCAAAAAGAACACCGGCTGTTGCCGCAGCATGAAGGCGATGCAGCCAAACGCCCCGTAAGCGAGCATCGTCATCAGCAGCTTGCGGCCGATTGACTTCGGCGCCCGATCCTTCCGCAACCCGCGCGAAGTCTGACCGCGGAGAAACAGCGTCAAGAACAGAGTCCGCAGTGCCCGTGCGGGACTTGGCGCCGCGATCGCTTCATGGTTGGTCGTCGTGCTCATCAGCGGAACGTCTTGGCAAAGTCTTCGGCCCGTTGTTCGATTTCCGTGCCACCAGTGAGCTCCGTAAACAGCCGCTCCAGGCTCTGGGCATGGTGTGCGGCGATCAGCTCGTCCGGCTTGCCATCGACCAGCAGTTTTCCCTTGTCGATGATGATCACGCGGTGACACACCCGTTCGACGACGTCGAGGATGTGCGAACTGTAGACAATCGTCTTCCCCTCGCGCGCCAAGGTCTGGATCAGTGCCTTGAAGCCCACGGCGGCGTTCGCGTCGAGGCCATCGAGAGGTTCATCGAAGAACACGACCGGAGGGTTGTGCAATAACGCCGACGTGATCACCACCTTCCGCCGCATGCCCTTCGAGTAGGCACCGAGCAGTTTGTCTGTGAGCGTTTCGAAACTCAAATCGAAGAACGTGATGAACTGGCGAATCCGCTCGCGGGCCGGTTCCTGTGGAATGCCGTACAGCGCGGCGACCATCTCCAGGTACTCCAGGCCGGTGAGCGATTCGAAGACTGCGCCGGATTCCGGCACAAAGCCAATGCTCCGCTTGACGTCGATCGTTTGCGTCGCCAGGTCGAACCCGGCCACGCTAGCGGTGCCGCTGGTGGGAGCGAGCATGCCGGCGAGCATTTTGAGCGTCGTTGATTTGCCGGCGCCGTTGGGTCCCAGAAAGCCGACGATCTGCCCGCTCGGGATCTCAAATGAAATCGCGTCCACGGCCGTTTGCGCGCCGAATCTTTTCGTGAGCCGATTCAATACGATCATTGTGGGAGGAGCAACTGGGTCGTTGTCTTGATGGAGAGCCGGCGGCGGCAAGTGGCGTCAATATAACACAACTCTCAGCTCGGGGAATTCGCCAGCGCCGCCTCAAATGCCGCGAGCGCCTCATCGGAGAAAAGAACGAAGCGAATCTGTACGAGCGGCAAATCGCCCTCGAGCTCGCCTAGAAATCCAGCCGCCACGTCGATCGCGACCTGCGCTGCCGCCATGAGCGGGTAGCGATACGCGCCCGTGCTCAGTGCCGGCAGTGCCACACTCCGACAGTCGTGCTCGGTAGCGAGGGCGAGCGACGCGCGATACGCCGCCGCCAACAATCGCTCCTCACCCCGCGTGCCGCCGCTCCAGACTGGTCCGACCGCGTGTATGACGTGCTTCGCTTGCAGCAAGCCCGCTCCACTGATCACGGCCGAACCCGTCGGGCAGCCGTCGGGATAGCGTCTGCGCGTCTCCGCCATGATCGCGGGCCCGCCCCCGCGGTGAATCGCCCCGTCGACGCCACCGCCGCCCGCCAGCCGGCTGTTGGCCGCGTTGACGATCGCGTCGACTTCTTGCGCAGCGATGTCACCCATCGCGAGTTCCAAAACGCGTTGGTTGATCGAGCGCTGCATGAGAGCATTGTAACGAGCGGCCCGGCGAACGGCCGCGAACGGCCCTCCGCCTTCAAATCCCACCACCGGTTCTTTCATCGATTTTCCGCGGATTCAACGTCGGCAGGCGGTTTTCGCCCGAATTGTGCCGAGCTGGCGGAATTCTGCCAATTTGGGCACCCGCTTCTCCATTGCTCTTGGCCGCTTGGTAACCTATGCTTGATCCGTCACGGCGTTTCGTGACAAGCAGAAGATGAAAAGAAGTAGATACCAGTCTAGTGCGAATTGCACGGACACGTTTCAGGTCCCAGCTCGTGTGTTCACGCGCCGGGCCGCATTACGGACGCGACCGTTGCCTTCTTCGCACTCACGACGACCTTGGGTCGTTCTTCCATTGACGCCTCTTATTGGGTTGCTGTGCGCTTCGATGCACGCGGTCTCCACAGGTGGCGTTCTGCTTTTCTCAGGTTTCGGCCGTCGCCGTGTCGCGTGAGCGATCCACCGTGCCGGCCAAAGGTTTTTTGTTTTGGAGAGCAGTAATGCCAGAAGGTAAGATCAAGAAAGTTATCGCCGACAAGGGATTCGGATTCATCGCCACCGGGCGCGACGATCTGTTTTTCCACCACTCGGAGCTCCGCGGCGTGCAGATCGAGCAGCTCACGGAAGGCCAGACCGTGATCTACGAAGTCGGCGAAGGCAAAAAGGGCCCCTGCGCGGTCGCCGTGCAGACGTGCTAATCGCCCGCTAGAGTGAAACTCACAAAAACGCTCCCGAGTCACAAGGTTCGGGGGCGTTTTTCATGCGCAGGAGAGCGTGCTTCGGCACGCGGGCGGGCGCGAAGGCCGGCGACAAGAAAGGCGCCGCCTACGCCAGCAAATTGATCAACGATCCCGGCGCGGTGTCGGCAAACAGTTGCGCGAGATCGACGCTGCCACCAGCACCGATGTTTTGCAGAGCGCGCGCGAGCGACGAAGCGGACTGCGACGGATCGACCCCCAGCGTCTGCAAGATCGAGTCGGCATTGCCGCTGCCGTCGCCGTCACCGTCCGAGTCCCCGGAAATGCTGCTCAACGCCGATTCGCCACCAGTGGGGCGTGGCGATCTCGCTCCGTGCGGCCGATGGGATCGGAGGTCTTCGTGAAGCTTCTGCACGTCGACGCCGGCGTCTTTGAGAACCTTGTCGATCGCGTCGCGGAGCGCTGCAGGATCGGCCTGGCCGCCACTGGCGCTCTGTTGGGCGCTGACGGCTTCACCAATCTTGGCCAGCAGATCCTCGAGCGACGTGCCGGAATAGCCTTGGGCTTCCAGCGCCTTGGCGAGAAATCCGAGCGGTCCGGCTGGCTGAGCGTCGTTCGAATCCGATTGCCGTTTGGACTCCGACGTTTTGGACGAGCTGGTCAAATAACTGAAAAGGTTGTTTGATCCTGCGGCCGAGAGGGAAGAGATGCCCGACATGTAGATTCCTCGTACAAGCTCGGAACGAATCCGCCGTGCCATGCCGGCAAGCGACGTCGTTCGACAACTTATTTATCGTCGCTCGGCGATGGGCTAGCTCCGATAAAACTGCCGGGAATTGTGCGGTAATTGGTTCGGGCCGCCTTCAGCCGCATGACCAATTTTCGATCATTTGACGCAGTTGTTGACCAGATATTGCACAGCGTGCAGGCAAACAAAGAACGTCAAAGCGACTCTCGCACCGCACTGAGTAGGTTACGCAAGATTGGCAACCGCCGCGGCGACGCATGCCCAAAGCTTGCAGAGAGAATGCGGGAAGAATTGCAGCGCCAACTGCACCGAAGGCGCTAGCAGCCGTTCTTGGCGAGCCACGCGAGAAAAAGTACCGGAGAGAGGACTTGAACCTCCACGCCCTTGCGGGCACCGGATTTTGAGTCCGGCGCGTCTGCCAATTCCGCCACTCCGGCTCCGATGAATTGGTACAGATAGCTTACGGCGCATGACCAATCAATTCCAGCCCTGTCGCTGCAGCAGTCTCCGACCTTGCACTATTGGGCTCGACAGCTGAGCTTCTCCAGTAGTTCGAAGACCCTGGAGTCGCCGGGCCGCTGGGCCAGGCTTCGATTTAGCGCGGCAACTGCATCATCCGTTCTTCCCAATTCACTCAAGACCCGCCCAAGCCGAAAATGGGCCTCCGGGTGACATCGGTTGATCGTTACGACCTTTAGGTAGCAGTCAGCCGCCTCTTCGAAGTTGGTCAGCACTTCGGCGACGCATCCCAGTCCGAATAGCGCGGATGGGTCGTCGGGATCGCGCTGACGTTGCTTTTGATACGCGCGGTAGGCTTCGTTCCAACGCTGCATCGCCAGGTACACGTCGCCAATCTGAGAGTGGAGCCCGGGTGTGTCGGGATAGGATTGTTCGACGCTGAAGAGTTCTTCGAGCGCCGCGGAAAATCCCCTGCGGCGCAGGAAGAGCTCGGCTTGAAGACGGCGCCGATAGGTGTCCGGCACGTCCAGCTGCGCCAGGCGGTCGACCAGTTCCGCGCACCCGATTAGGTCTCCCAGCGCGAGTCGACACTGAGCCAGCTGGAGGGTGAAGCGGCCGATTTCCGGCCGCCGCGCCACCAGCGATTCGAGCACGTCGGCGGCCTGCGTCACCCGGCCGGCGTTCAAATGGACTTGGGCCAGGTTGAAGGCCCGCGCATCGCCGGTTCGACGGACCAGGTCGCCACCCCGCGGCACGTTCGGTTCGAGATAGCCGTCGTCGACTAACTGACGAATCATTAATTCCGTCTCGATCTCCGAAAGCGAAAGATCGAAACTGCGATTCGTCGTCGGTTCGGGCGGCGGCGCGCCTTGTCGTGACGGAGCGACCAGCGCACCCTCCAACACCTGGCCGTCGACCTCCGTCGCTGCCTGCTGCCCGACGAGCGCAAGGACCGTCGGGCACACATCGAGCACCGTCCCGCCCCACAGCCATTGGTCGCGGCGAATTGCCCGCCCGCGCATCGCCAGCACTCCCAGCGGCCGATGCCAACTCACGTTCGCTCTCCCCTCGATGGCTGGCTTCGGTCGGCTGGCCCCGCTGCGAAATCCGTGTGCCGAGCAGACGATCACCGTCGCTCCTTCGCCCGCCAGTTCCACCAGCCGCCCCAGCTGCATGTCGGCAAAGCGGTACACCATCGTCATCACGTCGTGGTAAAGCGCGAACGATCGCTCGCGCACGCCGCGCATCCTCGGCGGATGGAATCGCATGAAGGCATGCCCAAAGCGGTCGATCGCATCGTAATGCACCCAGGCAAAGTCCCAATCGTTGCCCGCGACCAACTGCGTCGCCGCGTTGTGCGTCGTCACCCACTCGGAAAGCCAACTGGCAATGATCGCCAGCCCCGGATCGTTGGATTGGTCGACGGCGGCCGCGCGTGACACAAACGGCAGAATCTCGTCGAGCGTGACCTCGCTTGGCTTCACCCGCAGCGGTTCGAGCGATTCGGCCGCATCGGCCGGCCAGACAGCGCGCGGCAACGAGCGATAGTCGATGCTGCCGTCACCGTGCCGGAAAAACAATTGAGAAACGAAAACACCGTCAATCGGCTCCGCCGGGTAACTGGGCCAGCCGACGACGTGCGTGCGCAAGCCGCATCGGTTGAGCAAATTCCACACGGCGGGTGTTTTTCGATCGCCGCTCGACGTCGGCCGCGCCAAGTCGCCCTCGAGCGCGAAGAAGTCGAGTACATCATGGCGGTCGGCCCGGCAACCGGTGGCCAGCGACGCCAACAGCATCGGGTCGAGCTGCGGCTCGAGCGTGGCCAGCTCACCGATCGAACCGCGCTCGACCAGGGCCTCGAAGTGCGGCATCTGGCCTGCGTCCACCAGCGGATGCAGCATCTCCCAGTCCGCGCCGTCCCAACAAACAACGACTACACGAGTTCGCAGGGACATGGCCGAATTGCGCGACACGAAGAGCGAATCAGTGGGCTGCCAGGCCGGTGCCATCGGACTTTCGCCGCCGCCACGCTGCGAGTCCCAAGCGCGCCACCTGCCAACAGCGCCAGCGAGCCCGGCTCGGGCACCGGCGCACGGATCGGCGTGTTCGCTGCCGACTCGTACGCGCCGCCATAAAGCGTCGCCGAGCTGCGGTCCGCAGCAACAGATATGTCAATGTATCCGAAGTGCGGCGACCCTCCCGGAATATCAAACACCACGCCGGCATAGCCGCGCGTGCCTCCGAAATAGTCGAGCCATCCATAGGAATCCCAGCCCGTGATGTCGGGCCCCACAGCACCTCCTGGAACGACATTTGCCGCCACGCTGTATCCGTCGATGTCCCCGTCACGTTTGATCAGATTCGTTTGTTCCTGGGCGAGGGTGACCCAAGATAAGAGATATCCAAAGTACCCATTGTCGCGCATTCGAAGGTCGTCGATCCCATCGCCGTCGATGTCGAACTCGTAATCGCCGCCGTGAGTGATCGAGACCGGTCCGCCCGGAGGATTAAACGGCACCGTGGCAGCGTCAGTCGATTCGGCTGCAAATAGCCCGGCACCCGTCCCAACCGCGAGCGATGAACATGCTGCGAATTTGACAGGGAGTGACCGAATAGCTTTTCTTTTCGCACGACTCATCGAATATCCTCCAGGTAGTGATCGAGTCAATCAAATGGTAATCATCGTTCACGTCGACGCGTTGGGCGGGACACAAGGCGCGACGGCGGCGTCGGTGTCGCCCGCCGCACACAAGCCGACGCCGGCGCCAACCGCTAGCAAAGACGCAGCCATCATTCGGCGTGCGACTCTAGCCGAGCCCTTTCGAGGCACGCGGTTCCGACAACTCATTAGAAGTTCTCCCAAGTTCGCGTCGCCATCGCACGCGACGAGTCGAAAAGCCACAAACCAGCCGGGCGCACCACCAATTTGGAATAGACTGTTAAACTAACAAGCGGGTGGTGCCCAAGCAACCAATTTGCCAAATTTCGCGCTCTTTCACGCGACTTTAACCGTTGTAAGTGGTCGGAGACAATCATTTCAGTGGCACGATTTCTGTTTTGCTGGGAGATTGGCGGTGGTTTGGGGCACGTGGGCCGGCTCGCACCGGTCGCGCGTCGCCTCGCGGACAAGCACCACGACGTGTCGGTCGCCCTGTGCGAACCGCAACATGGTCCGACGCTCTTCCCTACCGCGTACCACTTCACGGCGCCGCGCGAACACCCATTGACAGCCGAGCGAATCGTCGAGCCGAGCACGTACGCCGACATCATGTATAACGCGGGCGCAAGCGAGCTGGCGCGGCTTAGACGTATCGCAGCGGCGTGGCGCGAAATCTTCGCTCAAGCGCGGCCGGATGTGATTGTTCTCGACTTCAGTCCGCTCGCGCACTTGGCCGCCCAGGGATGGGGCGCAAGAACAGTGCTGCTGGCTACCGGCCATGCGTGCCCGCCGGACGTTACGCCCCTGCCCGACGCCTGCCCGTGGCGCGACAACTATCCGGACCGGCTGCGTGCCACGGAGTCGCGTGTCCTGGAGGTCGTCAACGGGCAGTTGACGGCCCAAGGTCAGGCAGCACTGGAGCGTCTCGCGCAGCTTTTCACGCGTGTGGATGCCAATCTGCTCACGACGTTTCCCGAGCTCGATCACTATCCGCAGCGTGCGGCCGGCGGACACCAATACGTGGGCGTTTGGTCGGAGCTGCCGGCCGCGAGCCCCGTTTGGCCGGCGGGTGGCGGAACGCGCGTTTTTGCGTACCTGAAGACTTCGCCGCTGGCCGCGCAGGTGCTCGCCGAGCTGGACCGTCGCGGCTGGCCCACTGTGGCATTCGTTCCCGACGCAGACTCGATGGGCTGGCCCCATTCGCGCGGCTGGGTGAACGTCAGCCGCGAACCGCTCGACATCAGCACCGCCGCCCGCGAATGTGATTTCGCCATCCTCCATTCTGGCCACAATGCCACCGCCCAACTATTGCTTGCCGGCAAGCCAGTTCTCGCGCTCCCGCTATCCGGCGAACAGCAGGTGGTCGCCAGCAACGTGGTCCGATTGAAAGCCGGTGAATGGCTCCATCCCGACTGTCTCGATGTGCTGCCGCGATTCCTCGATCGGCTTACCGGCGACGATCGCTATCAATCGGCCGCCGCTGCCTTTTCGCGGCGATATGCCGACTGGACTCCGGAGCTGCAGCTCCAAAGTGTCGTTGACAGAATCGCCGAAATGGCACGGAAATGACACTGACGACGCTCCATGTTTCTCCGTCTCCCAGGGCCGATCAATTGTTGAAGCTGAATCGGATTTGTGGGAGGCGACTCCATCGCCGATAGGGCTCGACTCCGAGAAATTGCAGGGAGTGGAATACAAAATCGGCGTCGGAGACGCCTCCCACAGGAAAACTGGTCGGCCCTGCTCCGTCTCCTTGTCTCCTTGTCTTTTTTGCGCCTCGTGTGATATCATAAAACCGGTTGGCGAGTTCACAGCAGGCGGCTTCCCCTCGGTCACCGGTCACCAAATTGTCGGTGGCCGGGCTTTCGCGGAGGTCGGCCATGCTCTCGCAAGAAGATTTTCACGTCGCCACGCTCGGACTCAACGAAAAGCCCTCGCCGCTGCGGCTCTCCTCCGCCCACCGCGACGGGCTGGGCGACTTTGTCCCCGGTAAGCCCCGCATCCGCTACCAGCTGGACGTCTCGCCCGAAGCTCCCCACCAGGAGCTGCTGCTCGAGCAGGCCGGGCCAAGCGAACGTAACTATTTCGATCCGTTCTACACGACGGCCGCGATCGTGACTTGTGGCGGGCTCTGCCCGGGCCTGAACAACGTCATCCGGTCGATCTATCTGGAGCTTTCCAAGAACTACGGCGTCCGCAACGTGATCGGCATCCGCAACGGCTACCTCGGCCTCAACCCGGCGTCCGGTCTCGCCCCGATTCCGCTCACCGACGGCTACGTCTCAGAGATTCACAAGCTCGGCGGCACGGCGCTCGGCAGCTCACGCGGCCCGCAAGACCCGGCCACGATCGTCAACTTCCTCCATCGTCAGGGCATCAACATCCTGTTCTGCGTCGGCGGCGACGGGACCCAGCGCGGCGCCCATCAGATCTACGAAGAGATTACCCGCCGCGGACTCAAGATCGCGGTGGTCGGCATCCCCAAGACCATCGACAACGACATCATGTACGTGTATCGCACGTTCGGCTTCGCGACCGCGCTCGAAACGGCGCAGCAGGCCCTGACCTGCGCCCACGTCGAAGCCAAGGGCGCCCCCAACTGCATCGGTCTGGTGAAGCTGATGGGCCGCGACGCCGGCTTCATCGCCGCCGGCGCCACGCTCGCCAGTCAAGAAGTCAATTTCTGCCTCGTACCGGAGATCGCCTTCCCACTCGACGGCCCCAACGGCTTCTTTCCCGCACTCAAGGAACGCATTTTGCAAAGCAAGCACGCCGTGATCGCGGTGGCCGAGGGTGCCGGCCAGCACCTCTTCACCGAATCGAACGGTTCGTGCGACGCCTCTGGCAACCGCCAGTACCAAGACATCGGCACATTCCTCCGCGACAAGATCTGCGAATACTTCAAACGCGAAAACGTCCCGATTTCACTCAAGTACATCGACCCCAGCTACCTGATCCGCAGCGTGCCGGCCAACACGGCCGACCGGCTCCTCTCCGACCAGATGGCCCGCTACGCCGCCCATACGCGCGATGGCCGGCAACACCGACGTGATGGTCGGCATGTGGAACAACGTCTTCGTCCACATCCCGATCTGCACCGCCATCCGCGACAAGAAGCGGATGGAGCTGACCGGCGAGCTCTGGACCAATGTGCTGCTCTCGACGGGTCAACCTGGCTGGCGCTCGGCCCCCGGCCTGGTAAATCAAGACGAGGACGAAGAAGCCGACACCGCCGCCGTCGCCGAACACGAGCTGGCGCTGAATTAGCGCACTTCCGGTAGAGCGTCGGCGTTGTCGGCCGCGACGCCGATGGCGGTTTAGCCGATCAGAACAACCCGGCATCAGTGCCTTGTCCTTACCCACAAATACGTGAGTTGGAGGAGGAAGGTTTGGTGCGCTAGCGTGGCGAGGGCTAGCATGGCAAGGTGCAAGGGTGAACTCAGGTTGCGTCGAGAGCGTGATCATTCTGCTCAGTCAGCACGTAGCATGAATGCGGGCTGGCAATGAGGCGGGGCCCGATCGCGTCGGTGAGCTGGGACTCGGAAAGCCGGCGTTTCAGTTCTCTGTACGGAGGTGCCTTGCATGCTCATCCTCGACACAAACACGTGGTCTCAACAACAGTTTTCTGATTGCGAACTGGGGGACGAACGCCGCACCCGACGACTGGTCCGTCTGGCCGAACAAGTGGTGAGCCATCCCTCGGGTGGCTTTCCGGAACAAACCGAAACGTGGGCCGACTTGAAGGCCGCTTATCGCTTGTTGGATCGGGCCGAGGTGACGTTCCAGTCCGTCGCCGAAGTGCACTGGCAGCAAACGCGCAGCGCGGCGCTGGTCGGCATCTCGTGTTGGGAGACACCACGGAACTGGACTTTGGCATTCAGCGCAAGATTCCCGACCTGGGTCCCACGGGAAATGGCGGCGGCTGGGGCTTCTTGCTGCATTCGGCCTTGCTGGTGGCGGCTGAGGGGGAGGAGATCTTTGGCTTGGCAGGCCAGACCATTCACTACCGCCAGCCGCGTCCCAAGCAAGAAAACGCGACGCAGCGGCTGGGGCGTGATCGGGAATCGAAGGTCTGGGGCGAAGTGATCGACGCCGTGGGCCGCCCGGCCGAGGAGGTCGAGTTGGTGCACGTGCTGGACCGTGGTGCGGACAACTTCGAGGTGTACTGTCACTGCTTGGAACAACAGGCGGATTGGGTCGTACGGGTGGCGCAAACAAAGCGTAACATTCTCACGCCCGACGACGAGCGGATGCCGCTGAAATCCTACTTGGTCACGTTGCCTCTCTCAGGCACGTACGAGTTGTCGTTGCGGCGCGGCCCGGTCAAGCGGCGCGAACGGCGAAGCTCCAAGTGCGCCGCGGCGCGTTGCGGTTACCTCTGCCGGCGCACCGCAGTCCGTACGTCAAGCGCATCAACCCGGGTCCGATCGAGATGCATGTCGTCGCGGTGCGTGAAGTCGACGCGCCCGCGGGCGTCGAGCCGATCGAGTGGATTCTGCTCACCTCGCTGGTCGTGGAAGACTTCGAGGACGCCTGGGTGGTAATTGGTTACTACGAGAAAAGATGGCTGATCGAGGAATGGCACAAAGCGCTGAAGACGGGCTGCCGGGTGACCGAACGTCAATTGAAGACGAAGCCTCGCTTGGAAGCGATGGTGGGCCTGTTGAGTGTGGTGAGCGTACGCTTGCTGCAACTGAAATCGGCCGCCCGTGCTGAGCCAAACCGCCCGGCACGGCAGATGATCCCGCCACGTTGGATCACGCTACTCCAAGCAGCCCGCAAAACTCTCAAGCAGGTTAAGTCATGGACGGTCGGCGAGTTCTATCGCGAGTTAGCCAAACTAGGCGGCTTCATCGGTCGCAAATCCGACGGAGAGCCGGGTTGGATCACGATCTGGCGCGGCTGGCAAAAGCTCCACCTCATGGTCCGCGGCGCGGAACTCGCTGACACGATTCAATGACAGAAAATGTGGGTAAGGACAAGGCATCAGTGCCGGGCCTAATACAACCAGCAACAAGCGTAAATGCCCTTCCGCAATTCGGCGCCGATTCCGTACCCCATCATCCTGGGCTTGCTCATCCTTAACTTGCCCGCAAGCCGAACGCTGGGAGCCCTCGCACCAACAATTCCACCGCCGATTTGCCCATCAATCGTTGGCCGCCAGTAGCCGCAGCACCTTGCGAAACTCATTGCCCCGCTTCTCTGCATGCCCAGGTTTGAACCCTGCGCCGTTCTTCAGCAAGAATTCCAATTTCGACGCTGCAAAATCCTCTGCGACGTGCCCGGCGCCACTCCCGCATTCGCGTCGGCACCCGCCGCGAGTAGGACCCGGACTACTTCGACTCGTCCGCCCGCCGCCGCCCGCATCAACGGCGTAACGCCATCCGCGCTCGCCGCATTCGCATCTGCCCCAGCCACCAACAGCGCCTCGGCCACTTCGGCCGTCCCTGCGATCATCAGGGCCGTTAATCCGCGTTCCAATCGGCCGTCGATCATCGAGTCGAAATCGAACCGCATATTCGGATCGGCACCTCGCTCTAACAGTAATCGCACGGCCGCCAACGACTGTTCCGGTTTCATCGATCCGAAAGCGCACGCGTTGTACAATGGGGTAAAACGGCCCACCAAATGAATTGCATTCGGATCCTCGCCCTCGTCGAGCAGCTTCCGCAAAGCGTCAATGTCGTCACCGCACGCCGCTTGGAAAAGCGGTATCTGCCGTTCTGCATCCCGCTTCTGTTCGTCCGTGGGCGGATTCTCTTTTCTTCGCTGGTTCGCGGCCGACCTTTGCTTTCTTTCGATTCCCATCATACGGATGAGTTCAGCCCCTGTATCTGGCGTGGTCTCGTCCGCTTCAGGCATATCTGGGTAGTCCATGCGCGCCTTTTCGTATCAATTCCGCCCCGCGACGCGCTTCTTCACGATGTAGGACTCACCGATTTTCTTGCCCTTCGCGAACTCCCTGGTGCAAGCGATTTCCAGCATTCCGTAAGAATGTATTTCTTTAACGAGCTGTCCCTCCGCATCCAGCGTCCGCAGAATGACTCTTCCCGACGGAAATCGCTCAGATTCTTTCGCCATAGTGCAGTAGCCTTTGTTGATATCCTACGAATCAATTTTATACCGCAATGCGGTGATCCGGCACAGGATGCCCGTAGCAGCCCACCATGAGACCTCGTTGCTTCTCGAATACGGCGATGCCAAACGTACGGCCTAGTGACAACCGGTAGGGCGTCGCAAATAGCGTGACGGTACGCTATATTCTCTGTTTGCCATGTCGAACGGAACCCTTGAATCAACGTCGCCAACAACTTCTCCGAAGCCGATCGGTGCGAGTCGGAGACTCCTGTCGCTCGACGTATTTCGTGGGATCACGATCCTCGGCATGATCCTGGTGAACGACCCCGGAGATTGGGGCGCAATTTATCGGCCGCTGGACCACGCGGAATGGTTCGGCTGGACGCCGACCGATCTGGTGTTCCCGTTCTTTCTGTTCATCGTCGGCAGCTCGCTCGCCTATTCGCTGCGGAAGTACGTGCACGGCACCACAATCGATTCGCCCGTCTATTGGCGGATCGTGCGGCGGACGATCGTGCTCGTGCTGTTGGGGTGGGGGATGGGAATGTCGTATCGTTTGTTCTCGTACCTCTTCGGCGACGCTGCCTCGGTCAGCTTCAGCAATCTGCGTTACATGGGAGTACTGGTGCGAATCGCGCTGGTGTATTTCGCGGCGTCGCTCTTGGTGTTGCATCTTGGCGTGCGGGTGCAGGCCGCGTTAGCAACGGTGCTGCTGCTCGGGTATTGGGCGCTGTTGGGATGGCTGCCCAACCCGCACGATTACCAGGCGAATCTGTCGCCGGAAGGTAACGTGGTCCGCGTGGTGGATCGGGCCCTGCTGGGCGAGAACCACATGTACACGCACGCGACGACGGAAAAGACCGACCCGGAAGGACTCCTGAGCACGCTGCCGGCGATCGTGACGACCTTGCTGGGCTATTGGACCGGCTTGTTGATTCAGCGCAACGGCACGAACGGCCGGACGGTCGCGCTGCTGGCGGGACTGGGCCTCGTGTGCTTTGCCGTCGGCTGGGGCTGGGGATTTTGGTTCCCCATCAGCAAGAAACTTTGGACCAGCAGCTTCGTGCTGCTCACCGGCGGCTTGGCCATGGTCGGACTCGCCCTTTGCTTACTGGCGTTCGACGTCTGGGGCTGGCGACGGCTGGCCCGCCCGTTTGAGATCGTCGGAATCAACGCGATCTTCGTCTTCGTCGCGTCGGGGCTGATGGTCCAACTGCTCGGTACAGTCAAGATCGGCGGCATCACCGCTCACGCCTGGCTCTATCACCACTTGTTCACCTCCTGGATCACCGATGCGAAGCTGGCATCGCTCGGTTTCGCGCTGGCGACCGTCGCGTTCTGGTGGCTCGTTCTTTGGGGGATGTCGCGGCGCGGTTGGTCGGTGAGAGTTTGAGGTTGTTTGGCTGGCAGGTGGTCGTCGAGAGAGCACTGCACCACGAGAGTTACCCGCTTAGGAAGCCCGAACATGAAATCGACCGCAATTCCCGCGATTGCCTTTGCCGCAATATTCGCAGCCACAATTTGTTTTCAGCCTGCGCGAGCCGACGAGTCGATCGCCTCGACGCCGATCTTTCCTAAGGCACTCGCCGCCGGTGACACGATCATGTTCATCGCGCCGGCCAAATATCTCGATGAGCCTCGCAATCGGCTCGCCAAGAAACGGCTCGAGCAGCTCGGCTTCAAAGTCCGCTTCCCCAAGACGCTGTTTCGCAAGCACGGCTACCTCGCCGGCACGGACCAAGAACGGGCCGCGGAGATAATGGCCGCTTTCAACGATCCGGACGTCGACGCCATCTTTCCCGGCACCGGCGGCTATGGCACGACGCGGATCGTCGACGATCTGGACTACGACGCCATCCGCCGCCACCCCAAGATCTTCATCGGCTTCTCCGACATCACCGCGCTGCACATTGCGATCAACCAAAAGTCGGGGCTGGTCACCTTTCACTCGCCGAATCCCGAGTATGGCCTCGGCAACACCGACAATCTCCAACGCTGGGCGGCACACTGGTTTTGGCGGGCGCTGTTGGCCAAGGAATATGGCAAGGAGCCCGGCTACAGCATCTTCGTCAAACCCACCACTCAACAGATTGCCGAGGGTCAAGGCCTATACGACGGCGTCCCGGCCGCCGTCACGCTCGTACCGGGCACTGCCCGCGGCCGGATCATCGGTGGCAATCTATCCGTCTTGCACGCCTTGATGGGCACGCCCTTTGAAATACAGACGGATCGCAAAATTCTGATCCTCGAAGACGTCGGCGAGGATCCCTATCGCATCGACCGCATGCTCTCGACACTTAAGCTCGCCGGCAAGTTTGACCACGTCGCCGGCATCATCCTCGGCTGCTTCACGCACCGCGAAGAGGAAGAGCCCTGGTCCGACGACTGGAGCATGGATGACGTACTGGACGACTACTTCGCCCAGCTCGGCGTCCCCGTGCTCAAGCAATTCCCGATCGGTCACGTTCCCTTCAATACCACGCTCCCGCTCGGCGTCGACGCCGAGCTCGATGCGACGGCAGGCACGGTTCGGCTGTTAGAGAACCCAGTGAGGCTGCCGTAATCCTACCCGAGGAACCGATCCAACGGTCAACCGATCGGATGATCGGTGATCAAAACGAGGTTCGATCTGAGTTTTCGCAGCGTCAGTCCGACAATGAGAGTTTTGCGGAACGAGCGCGGCGTCGTGCCGAAACATTTGCGAAAGGCGACACCGAATCGGGTGGCGTTGGAGAAACCGCAGGCCAGCGCGATCTCGGTGATGGAAAGTTCACGGCGGCCAAGTAGCTGTCGCCCGCGGTCGAGGCGGATGCGGCGGATTTCCTCGGCGGGGGAGCGGCCCAAATACGAACGGAACTGGATCTCCAGACTGCGGCGCGAGATGGGAAGCTCGCGCAGCACGTCATTGACCACGATGCCGTGATGGGCGTGCGTGTGAATATAACGAAGCGCGCGAACCACCGTCGGGTCGTCGATCGAAAGCACGTCCGTCGACTGACGGCTGACCACACCGTGAGGAGGAATCAATAGCGGCCGACTTGGCGGGGCTTCGCCGGCGATCATCCGGTTGAGCATCGCGGCCGCCTCGTGGCCGATGCGTTCGCAGGCGATCGAAATGCTGGACAGCGGCGGCGTCGAAACTTCGCAGAGAAGATCGTCGGTGTCTCCGGCCAGGATCGCGACTTCATCCGGGATCCGTACACCGGCGAAGTGGCAGATTTCGGCGAGCTGCCGCCCGCGGTCGGCGTCGACGGCGACGATCGCGATCGGGCGCGGCAGGGCGGCGAGCCAGCGATTCACACGGCGCTGCTGTTCCTCGAAACCGATCTTGCGACCGGCGCGGTAGCCCGGCAGGTACTCGTGGCACTCGTAGCCGCGTCCGGTAACGGCTTTGACGAAAGCCTCGCTGCGTTTTTTGGAATAGCAGTGGCTGGGCGGAGAAAAGAACGCGAACTTGCGAAAACCACGGGCGACGAGGTGCTCCAGCGCGAGGCGTGCGCGCTCGGTTTCGTCAGTGAGCACGGTACCTACGCCATCAAGACGGTCATACACGTCGTCGATATTCACCACCGGCAGCCGTTTCTCGCGCAACTGCTCCATTTGGAATCGGCTGGAGATGCGCGCGATCACGCCGTCGCCGCGCCAGCCGTCGGGAATCGCGGATCGCTGTTCGTGGTCGCGCGGGTCGATCAGCAGGTGCCAATGGGCGTGCTTTTCGGCGTAGCGGGCGATGCCGCGAATGACCTGGCCGCCCCAGCTTGACTCGGTTTCGATAAGGACCGCCACCTGGCGGACGCGGAATTGATCGTGGTTGTTGGCTTGATCGATCATAGACGGTGGTCGTCGAATGGAAATGAACGGGCGAGAATTAGTGGACGATGAGCTGCCTCGACGGATCGCATCGAAAGGCCTAACCTCCATCATAAGGATAGAGACCAAAAAGTCTGCGCAAAAAAGAGATATATTTCGCCATTATTTTTGGTTTATACTATCGCTCGTGCGCAGTGGGGTGGGGATCCTTCGGTGATGTCTCTTCTCGTAAGTCGTTGCCGCAATTTATTTTACTGAGGGTGATCACGTGCCGAAGAAAACGCTGCAAAAGGCCGTGGGGTTGATGAGTGGAACTAGCGCAGACGGCGCCGACGCCGCGCTCATCGGCACCGACGGCGAAGACGCGATCGAGTTCTACGGTGGACTGACGGTCCCCTACGACGGCGATTTGCGTGCGCGGGTGCTCGAGGCGTCACAGTACGATGTGCCGATCGTCGAGCTGTTGCGACTGGAGCGCGACATCACGCTGCATCATGCCGAAGCTGTGATCGAGCTAGTGAAGGCGCTGCCGAAGGAATCGCGCGGCACAACCCTGATCGGTTTCCACGGTCACACAGTCCGACACATTCCGAATCAACATCTGACGTTGCAGATTGGCAATCCCTGGTTGTTGGCGGAGCGGACGGGACTGAGAGTGGTGTTCGACTTTCGTCGCCGTGACATGGCGATGGACGGACAGGGCGCGCCGCTGGTGTCGATGTTTCATCGCGCATTGTTTCCTAACGAGCCGCGGCCGACGTTGATTATCAATCTTGGCGGCGTCGCCAACGTAACCTACCTGGGCGAGAACGGTGCGATCGTCGCGGGAGACACGGGCCCCGGCTGTGGATTGCTCGACGAATGGATTCAGGAAATGGCTGGGTTGTCGCACGACAAGGATGGTGAGATTGCCGCGAAGGGACAGGTCAGCGACGCGATCGTCCAGGCGGCGCTCGCCACCCCGTTCTTCGCCAAGAAGCTGCCGCGATCGGCCGACCGATTTGAGTTCGATCATGTCGACGTTTCGGGATTATCGTTGGAGGATGGGGCAGCAACGCTCTGTGCGGTGACAGTGCAGGCGATCGTACAAGCGGTGACGCGAATGCCGAAGAAACCGGCGAGCGTCTGGGTCACCGGCGGCGGCGTGCATCACCCGGTGATCATGCGGATGATCGGCGAGAATTTCCCGATGGTGCAGAGCGTGCGGGCGAAAAGCTTGAATCCAGACACGCTCGAAGCGGAATGCTTCGCCTGGCTGGCGGTGCGGCACGTGCTCGGTTTGCCGCTGACGATTCCCGAAACGACCGGCTGCCGCGAGGCGTCGCCCGGCGCGGCGATCACTTGCTAAACGGCACGGCGGCCTCAGTTCCGACGACTCACTCGCCAGTGGACGAGCGAGCCGCCGAATTCCGGCCTGGCCAGCCGCAGGCAGCCTTCGAGCGGGTCGGCGACAAGGCGAATTTGCGGCTGCAATCCGCTTGCCGCGAGTTGCACGGCGACGCTCTTCGCGTAGAAACACCGAGCCGACGAGCACGCCGCCGGCTAGTGCAACTTGAAGCGACTGGAGGTCGAGGCGGAGCACCTGGGCCGCTCGGGTAACAAGGCGTGCCAGCTCGCGCGCCGCTTCCGCGAGGATCCGTCGGGCAGCCGGATCGCCCGCTTCGGCCGCTTGCCCCACGCGACGCGCGAGCGCCGCAATCGTCTGGCGGGGATTGGGATTCGTATAGATGGCCGTAATGAGCTCGTTCACGGACGTCGAATGCAATTCGTCCAACAACGCCGTCGTGAGCGATTGGCGGCTGTGGACGTTGACCTCCAGGTCCTCGAGGGCGAATCGAAGCGCGGAGCGTCCGATGGCGAAGCCGCCACCATCGTCACCGAGCAGGTAGCCCCAGCCGCCGCAGCGAATCGTGCGACCATCTAGAGCGCGTCCGTAGGCCACGGAGCCGGTGCCCGCGATCAGGGCGATACCCGCACCTTCCACACCGGCGGCCAATACCGGCAGCACGTCCGAAACAACGGCGATCTGTTGAGCCAAGTTCGCATTGCGAGCGCGGCGGACAAATTCGCTGGCAATGGTTGGGTCCGCGGCACCTGCGACCGAGACCACGGCCCGAGCGGCCAGTGGGCCGGAAGAGGAAAGATTCGCGGCCGCGGCCGCTTCGGCGGCGGCAGCAGAAATGGTCGCCACCGCCCTCTCGAAACCGACACTCAGAGGATTCGCACCGTCGGCACGCCCGCGGCCGAGGATCTCGTACTCGCCGGCCTCACTGGCCCGCGCCAGGCAGGCGGCCGTTTTCGTGCCGCCGGCATCGACCGCCAGGATGAGTTCAGCAGCCGGTTCGGAATGGGCTGGCATGGATGCTTGGTTCGCGGACGGACATTCCAGCAGCAGAAGTGTTAGTGCCGAGCGGGAACGCCATTCGCGGCGTCTTGTTGGAGCGCCTTGCGCAAGTGTCCGTGGGTCCCGGCGAGCAGTGCCCGGGCGTGCTCCGACGAGGTGCCGGTACAATGGCTAACAATCGCCGTCTTCACCTCGCCATCGCAGGCACGCAGGAGTTTTTCCGAATCGACGTCCGACAGATGGGTGACGGCGCGAACGATTCGCCGGGCCCGGTCGGCGAGCTTCGAATTGCTGGCCCGCAAGTCGACCATTAGGTTTCCGTACGTTTTGCCAAGCCGGATCATGGCGCCCGTGCTGAGCATGTTGAGGACCATTTTAGTCGCGGTTCCGGCCTTCATCCGGGTGGAGCCGCTGACGACTTCGGGGCCGACGACGGGCGTAATGCTCACGCTGGCGCGGCTGGCCAGCTCCGGGTCGCGGTTGCAGCTCAGACCGACGGTAAAGGCCCGCACACTGCGCGCGTATTCGAGAGCACCGATGACATACGGGGTGCGGCCGCTCGTGGCAATGCCGACGACCACGTCTTTCGGACCGACCTTGGCGTTCTTGAGATCGTCAATTGCCAGAGCCGGCAAATCCTCGGCCCCTTCGACCGATTGCGTCAGCGCCGCGTTACCGCCAGCGATCACGCCTACCACCTGCGCCGGATCGGTGTTAAACGTGGGCGGGCACTCGACGGCGTCGAGCACACCGAGCCGGCCCGAGGTGCCGGCGCCGACGTAAATCAGCCGACCTCCCTGGCCAAGCCGCTCGGCGATGGCATCGATCGCCCGCGCAATCGAACTAATTTCGCCGGCGACGGCAACGGCAACCTTGGCGTCTTCGGAGTTGATCAGCCGCACAATTTCCAACGACGACAGACCGTCCAGGTCCTCGGACGCTGGATTGCGCGACTCGGTCGTAAGATGTTCGAGCATTTAACTGCCCGCAAGCCTGGTTCGATGATGAGCCCCGAGCGGCCGAGGATTGCGACCGCAGAACTATTCTACGTGCCGCCTGTAAACAGATACAGAGAAGCTGCGCAAAAGCGTTACAGACCTGCGCGGGCGGAATTATTAAGGATTATTTCACCATCGCGAGCGGTAGCGTAGACTGAAGCCCAGTGGCATGGGGATTGATCTTAACCGACGTTTTTCCGCCAACCGTGTGAGTTGCACGCAATCTTTGCAGTCGCGATCGGGCCTGTCGATGCCTTCGTGGTCGTCGTCTATGTGTTGGCGTCGGCGGGGCTGGGAATTGCGCTCGGGCGAGGGCAGGCGGATCAGCGCGACTTCTTCCTCGCCGGGAGGCGGCTGCCGACGTGGGCCCTGCTGTTGTCGATCGTCGCCACGGAAACCAGCACCGTGACGTTCTTGAGCGTGCCCGGCCTGTCGTACGTCGAGGGGGGCGACTTTCGGTTCCTGCAATTGACGTTTGGCTACATCTTGGGCCGATTGGCGATTGTCGCGTGGTTGCTGCCAGGTTATTTTCGCGGCGACGTACTCACGGCCTACCAGGTGCTCGAACAGCGGTTCGGGCTCGTGACGCGGCGGCTGGCCTCGCTCGTGTTTCTGGTGATGCGAAATCTGGCCGACGGCTTGCGGCTCTTTCTTACCGCGGTGGCGCTCAAGGTCGCGGTCGGACTCGACATGCTAACATCGATCTTGGTGACCGCGATCGCAACCGCGATCTATGCCTGCTTCGGCGGCGTGCGTTCGGTCGTGTGGAACGACTGCATCCAGTTCGGCGTTTACATTTTCGGAGCGCTGGCGGCGGCCTGGTTGCTGCTGGCGAAAATCCCGGGCGGCTGGAACGAGCTGGTGGCGTTCGGCGCGACGACGGGGCGGTTCCACTTGCTGGACTTCAGTCCGTCGCTCACCTCG
Source organism: uncultured Planctomycetota bacterium (assembly GCA_963808175.1). Classification (GTDB taxonomy): domain Bacteria; phylum Planctomycetota; class Planctomycetia; order Pirellulales; family Lacipirellulaceae; genus DASYDU01. The sequence continues at coordinate 289,889 of CAWEEU010000013.1, forward strand.
CCCGCCATGACGATTTGGGCCGGCTGTATCGGTGGCGCGTTCTTGTCGCTCGCTTCGCACGGTGCGGACCAATTGATCGTGCAGCGATATCTCTGTGCGAAGAGCCAGGCGTCGGCCGGCTGGGCGCTGGTGCTGAGTGGATTCATCGTGCTCGCGCAGTTTGCGTTGTTCCTATTCATCGGCGTGGAGTTGGCGTGCTTCCACCACGTGGCGGAGGCGAAAACCGCCTTGGTCCCGGGCGATCAAGCGTTGATGACCTTTGTCGTCGGGCACATGGGGGTAGGACTCAAGGGGCTGATCCTGGCCGCGGTTTTTGCCGCCACCATGTCGACACTTTCCAGCTCGTTCAATGCCTCGGCGAGCTCGCTGACCAACGATTGGTTGGGCCGGCTGCTCGTGAGCGTCGACGAGCGCAAGACGCTGCTGGTGGCGCGCGGTCTGACGCTCGTTCTTCGCGGCGATTCAAGTGGCGGTGGCGATCGGCGCCTATCGCCTGGCAATGAGCGAATCCATCGTCGATAGCGTGCTCAAGATCGCCGGATTCGCCACGGGACTGGTGCTCGGGCTCTATGGGCTGGGGCTCCTGGTGCCGCGGGCGACGCAGCCGATCGCGCTGGCGGCGTTTGCGGTTGGGGCGGTGGTGACGAGCTGGGCTGCGTTTGCGACGTCGCTCAACGGCTATTGGTATACACTGGTTGGAAGCGGGACGATTGTACTTGTCGGGTCTGGTGCTGCAATGGTTCGGTCGGATTGCACAAATGTTCCAACGAAACGCGATGCTGTTGGTTCTGGCGACTTCGGTCGTGCCCGCCGCGCAAGTCTTCGCTGGCGGGATGAATCCGGCGATGGGCCCGCTCATCGATGCGGCGGTGGCACGCGCGCTCGCCAAAGGCGAGATGGCCGGCTGCGTGGTGGCGGTCGGCCGGCGCGACGGCATCGTGTTCGAGCGGGCGTACGGGAATCGGCGCGTCGAGCCGGACGTGGCCCCGATGACGCTCGACACGGTGTTCGACATGGCATCGCTGACCAAGCCGCTCGCCACGGCGACGAGCGTGATGATCCTGGTCGAGCGGGGCGAGCTGCGGCTGCAGGACAAAGTGGCGGATTACATTCCCGACTTCGCGGCCAACGGCAAAGACCAGGTCACGATCGAACAGCTGATGGTGCATTCGGCGGGGCTGGTTCCCGACACCGCGGTGGAGGACTACCGAGACGGCTGGGCTTCGGCCAAGGCGAAGATTTGCGAGCTCAAGCCACTCACTCCGCCGGGCACGGCGTTCAAGTATTCCGACGTCGGCTATATTTTGCTGGGGAAGATCGTCGAGCAGGTCGCTGGCAAGCCGCTCAACGAGTTTGCCAAGGACGAGATTTACGCCAAGCTCGGCATGTCGGACACCGGCTATCTGCCGCCGGCGGAGTTGCGGGCCCGCGCGGCGACGACCGAGAAGCGCGACGACCAGTGGTTGACCGGGGTGGTCCACGATCCTCGCGCGGCGCTGATGGGTGGCGTGGCCGGGCACGCTGGGCTGTTCAGCACCTCGCACGACCTGGCGAGATTCGCCCAGATGATGCTCCACAACGGCCGGCTGGGCGACGTGCGAATTCTCGGTGCTGCGACCGTTGCCGAAATGACGCGGCCGCGCGACATCGGCGGAGACAAGCGCGTCTCTGGGCTGGGACATGGGCAGTGTGTATTCGCGCAATCGCGGCGAGACCATGAGCCGGCGGGCATTCGGACATGGCGGGTTCACCGGCACGTCGATGTGGATCGATCCGGAACTAAATTTGTTCGTGATTTTTCTCTCGAATCGGTTGCATCCGGACGGCGTAGGAGAGGTCAACAATCTCGCGGGGCGGATTGGGACGATCGCTGCGGGGGCGATTGACGATGATGCGAACGCGGCGTCGAAGAGCGTTTGGACTGGTCGCTTAAGCGACCAGTCCGTCGAGAGTGCGGGTGACGATGCGTAGGCCGGTCCGGCTTGGAATTGACGTGCTGGCGGCGAACAAGTTCAACCTGCTGCGAGGGAAGCGCGTCGGATTGATCACGAACCAGACGGGCTGCGATCGAAACGGAGTTTCGACCGCGAAACTGCTGCATGACGCGGAGGGGGTGACGCTCGTCGCCCTGTTCAGCCCGGAACATGGCATCGCCGGGGCGCTGGACGTCAATCGCATCGGCGACTCCGTGGACGAATCGTTGGGAGTGCCGATTTACAGCCTCTACGGAAAGGAGCGGAAGCCGACCCGCGAACAGCTCGCCGGCATTGACACGCTGGTGTTCGACATTCAAGACGTCGGCACGCGGTTCTACACCTACATCGCCACAATGGGCCTGGCGATGGACGCGGCGGCCGAGGCAAGGAAGGAATTCGTGGTGCTCGATCGGCCGAATCCGATCGACGGCACGACCATTGAGGGGCCGCTGCGTGATGATGATCGAAAATCGTTTGTCGCCTATCATTCGCTGCCGGTTCGGCACGGGATGACGGTGGGCGAGCTCGCCCGGATGTTCGCGGCCGAGCGAAAACTGGATCTGAAATTGACGGTAGTTCCGCTCGACGGCTGGCGGCGGAGCGACTACTGGCACGATACGGGTTTGGCGTGGGTCAACCCGTCGCCGAACATGCGGTCGGAGACCGAAGCGGTGCTGTATCCCGGCATCGGACTCTTGGAAACGACCAACGTATCCGTGGGTCGCGGGACGGACACGCCGTTCGAAGTGGTAGGTGCACCGTGGATTCGCGAGCGCGAGCTGGCGGAGCGAGTGAACCGCGCGAAGCCGCCGGGCGTCCGCGTGGTGCCGATCCGCTTCACGCCCACGAGCAGCAAATTCGCCCACGAAAGCTGCGGCGGCCTCAACTTTGTCATCACCGATTGGAAGACCTTTCGCTCGTTTCCGCTCGGCCTGGTGGTCGCCCATGCGCTATTGTCACAGCATCCCGACGAATGGGACGCTCGGGCCTACCTGCGGCTGTTGGCAAACGTCGAAGTGAATCGCCGGCTCCGCGCCGGGGATGACGTGGCGTCGATCCTCAAGACCGTCGACGCACAGACGGAGTGCGTTTCGCATTCGCCGCGAGCCATTTTTACTCTATCCATCATCCGTCCGAGACGCCGATTGAAATCTCACGCAAGTGCGACGAAACTGAAACTCATTTTCTTGCTGGTGATAGAGATGGCTCTTGCGTTTGAAGCGTCTGAACTTGCGCTGCGTCTTTGCGTGATCTGACGTTTTGTCTGCATGGCGGCATGCGTCGCGACCGCGCAACTCATGAGGCGAGTCGGCGAAAAGGGAATGATCGCCACGGGGCACGACCTGGCGACCGAAGCCGGCGCCAAAGTGCTGCGCGACGGCGGGAATGCGGTCGACGCCGCGGTGGCGGCGGCGCTCACGCTGGGTGTGGTCGACTGCAACAATTCCGGCATCGGCGGCGGCTGCTTCATCTTGATTCGCTCCAGCGACGGGCGGATCACGGCGATCGATGGCCGCGAGATGGCCCCGGCCGCCGCGACGAAAGACATGTTCGTCCGCGACGGCGCGGTGATTCCCGGTGCGAGCGAGACAGGACCGCTCGCCGTGGGCGTGCCGGGAGCGCTGGCGGCGTACGAATTGGCGACCGAGCGGTGCGGCACGATGAAACTCGCCCGGCTGTTGGAGCCGGGCATCGAAAAGGCGGCCAAGGGTTTTGCGATCCGCCGCGGATTGGCATCGGCCATCGCCAGCCAAGCTGAGAACCTGCGAAAATTTCCTGGAGCGAAAGCGATCTTTCTGCACGCGGACGGCAGCCCGCTCGAGGAAGGCGAGCGGCTCGTGCAAGGGGACCTGGCAAACACTTACCGGCAGATCGCCGCACATAGCCCCGACTGGTTTTATCGCGGAAAGCTGGCCCAAGAGGTAGGCGACTGGATGGCGGCGAACGGCGGGCTCATCACAGCCGCCGATTTTGCCGCCTACCGGGCGCAGCTCCGCGAGCCGATCGAAACGACCTATCGCGGATACAAAATCATCGGCTTTCCACCGCCCAGCTCCGGTGGCGTGCATGTCGCCGAGGTGCTCAACATGCTCGAGCCGTTCGACATGCGGGCGATCGAAGAGCGCGACCCTGCCGAGGCCGCAGCGATTTTGGCCGAATCGTTCAAGCTGGCGTTTGCCGACCGGGCGTATTGGCTCGGCGATTCGGATTTCGTCGCCGTGCCCCGCGGCCTCATCTCGAAGGACTACGCCAAGCAACTGGCCGCGCGGATTGATCCTGCTCACACCAAGGACGTGCCGACGCACGGCATGCCGCCGCGCTGGAAGCAGGACGTGTTCGGCCGGCACACGACGCACATCGCGGCGGCCGACGCGGCCGGCAATTGGGTCGCGATCACCGCGACGATCAACACCGCGTTCGGTTCGAAGGTCGTGGTTCCGGGCACGGGGGTGGTGCTCAACGACGAGATGGACGACTTTTCGATCATGCCGGGCGTGCCCAACGCGTTCGGCCTGGTCGGCGCGGAGAACAATTCCGTCGCACCCGGCAAACGGCCGCTTTCGAGCATGAGCCCGACAATCGTGCTCGACGCCGACGACAAGCCGATCCTGACCGTCGGTGCCGCGGGCGGGCCCAAGATTATCACGCAGGTGATCCTGACGATCGTGCGGTATCTCGACTTCCAAGAGCCGCTGGCCGAGGCGGCGATGGGCCCGCGATTTCATCATCAATGGCAGCCCAACAGCGTTTTGGTGGAAAAAACACTCCCAGCAGAAATCGTCGCCGGGTTTCGCCAGCGGGGCCACGTGATTGAAGAGGTGTCCGGCAGCTCCGGCGGCAGGACGCAAGCGATCGCGGTCGGCCAAAAGGGCGGACTGGTCGGCGTGGCCGACCCACGCGGCGGCGGAGCAGCGGCCGGCTTCTGAATGCGCAAGGGCGCGAAATGCGTGCGCGACAATTCCTGGGGCCCGTTTGCTTTCGTGCGTAGAATGAAAGTTCCATGCGAATTTCTGCGCTCGTGAGACTGAAAGGCTTCGTGATGCACTCGGCACACCGTGTGAACCGCGCTGTTTTGGCGTTGATGGCGCTCGTTACCGGGCTTGCCAGTGGCGACCGGCTGGCCGTCCAGCGCCGCGTTTTGGCCTTCGAGCCGCTGGAGCCGAGGTTGCCCCTTTCGGCAGCCGGGCTGGTCGACGTCGGCGCGCAGCCGGACGGCGGGCTGGCGGGCAAAATCGTGTACGTCCATGGCGGGCACGGTTACACGGCCGACAATACGAACGACGGCAGCTGGAGTTTCCAGCGCGGTCCGACCAACGGTTTGATCGAAGACCTGGGCAACCAGGACCAGATGACCTTCCTCGTCGACTACCTTTTCAACGCCGGTGCCACGGTGGTGCCGCTACGGCCCGTCGGCCACCAGGTCAACGAAGTGGTGATGGACAACGACGACCCGGGGGTAACGTTCGTCGGCGCGTGGAGCAACAGCACGTCGACCATCTATTTTGGCGATGCCGGGGACGTGCCCTATCGGTACGCCTCGACGTCGGTCACCGAATCGGCGTATGCCCGGTATCGACCGACGATCTCCGAAGCCGGATTCTATCCAATCTATTCGTGGGTCCGCGCCGGGACCGACCGCGCCGAAGACCAGCTCTATCGAATCCATCACTCCGGTGGCATCACGGAAGTGACCGTCAACCACCGCGAAGTGGGCAACGGCATGGTGTATCTCGGCACCTACTATTTCGACGCGGGAACCGAGGGTTACGTCGACATTAGCAATCGCTCGAACAGCGCCGGAAGCGTCGTGATTGCCGACATGATCCGCTTCGGCAACGGGATGGGGGACATCGATCGCGGGGACGGGGTCTCCGGACTGCCGCGGGAGGACGAGTCCGGACTGTACTGGGTGATGTGGGAGGTGAATCACTCGCAAGGCATCTCCAGCAACACGTATCGCGCGACCAGCATCGATCGCGACGCGGCAGTGTCGTTTTCGCCGAGATACGCCGCCTACATGAACCAACAAGCCGAGGGTCCGCTCAGCGACCGGGTCTGGGTCAGCTTTCATTCCAACGCCTCCGGCGGCGGCATTTCGACGACGCGCGGCGTGTTGGGACTCTACAACGGCAACAACTACATCACGTCGCAGACTCCCAACCAATTCTTGCTCGCTGATACCTTGGGAAAAGAAGTGAACGACGACCTGGTCGCGCAAAATGGCCAGTACGAATACAACTGGTACGACGCCGGCAACAATGTCACGCTCGACCGCACCGACATCGAGTTCGGCGAGATCAACAATAACTACATCAACAACGAGTTCGATGCCACGATCGTCGAGGTGGCCTATCATGACAACGCACAAGATGCCGCGTTGATGCGCGACCCCAAGGTCCGCGACGCGATCGCGCGGGCCACGTATCAAGGCATTGTGAAATACTTTCGAGCAGTCGACGGGAACACCACTTCGGCCGTCGACTTGCCTGGCGTTCCGACGGGTTTGCACGTCGAATCGAACGCGTCGGGCAGCGTGACTGTCTCCTGGATTCCTCCCGCCGCCAATTCATACCTCGGCGACGCGCCGACCGGTTTCCGGGTTTACGTCTCGCCCAATGGTTACGGTTTCGACGGCGGCACGTACGTCGCCGGTGGGTCGACCAACTCGGTCACGCTCTCGGGGTACGACCCGAACACGCCGTACTATTTCAAGGTGGTTGCCGTCAACGAGGGAGGCGAGTCGCTCGGCTCGGAAGTTTTGGTGGCGATTCCCAGTGGCGGGCTCAAGCAAGTGCTGATCGTCAACGGTTTCGACCGGCTCGATCGCCCGCTAGATCCGAAGCAGCCGGCCTACCAAGGCGTGGTCACCGACCGCGTGCGGCCGCGGCAGAGTAACTCCCGCGACTATACCGGCTCAGGTTGGCGCGGCGATACAAGCGGCCGCTCCGGGCGTCCACGTCGACAGCACGAGCAACGAGGCAGTAATCTCGGGCGCCGTGAATCTCGCCGACTACGACACCGTGATTTGGATTCTTGGCGAGGAATCGTCCGCCGATCACACGTTTGACGCCACCGAGCAGGCGAAGGTCACGCAGTTCATCAATGGCGGCGGGAATTTGTTCCTCTCCGGGGCCGAAATCGGTTGGGACCTCGACCACCTGGGCAACGGCCCTGCGTTCTATGAAGGGACCCTGTTGGCCAACTACGTTTCGGACGATGCGAACACTTACCAGGCCAACGGTATCGCCGGCCGTATCTTCGCTGGATTGAATCTCACGTTTGACAACGGCACGCTGTACTACGACTCCGAGTATCCGGACGTGATCATTCCGCAAGGCGGGGCGCTGGCGGCACTGAGCTATGCCAACGGCGCCGGCAACGCCGCGATTCAGGCGGCCGGCACCGGCGGCAAGGGGAGCATCGTGATGCTCGGCTTTCCGTTCGAGACGATCACCACCGCAGCCAACCGCGCCGCGGTGATCGACCGCGTTTTCGACTTCTTCGCCCTGACGCCGCCGCCAACGCCGAACGCCGATTTCAACGGCGATGGCAAGGTCGACGCGGCCGACTATTCCGTGTGGCGGGATTCGCTGGGCGCGAGCGTGACGCCGGGCGAGCAAGGCGACGCGGACTACAACGGCCAGGTCGATCAGCAGGATTACGTCATCTGGAAACAGCAATTCGGCACGTCGCCCGGCGCCGGTGGGGGAGCCGGTGCCGGCGACGCGGCCGTCGAATCGTCGTCAATGGATGCGGTTGGGACGTCCACGCCAGCGGCAACTGACCAAGCGTTGCAATCGCTGCCGTTCGCCGACGCCATCGCCGTCGTGTCGGAGTCACGTTCGAAGGCGCGGCCAACAAGTCGGCAGGCGGGCCGGCTGCGAGAGGCCGCGCTCGAGTCAAGCGATTTTCTGCTGGTGACGCTCGAGCGGTCACCGCGCGGCGGAGCGCTTGAGCCGACAGATCGGGTGCCGGACGCAAATCGCGGCGTTGTCGAGAGAACCGCCAGTGCTGACGGTCCCACTCCACTCGGGGCGACAATTGTCCGACCGCTGCGTCGCTTACGGTAGTCCACGCAAGTTGCGGACCGGGTTCCTGCGTGCTTTCGCGGCCACGATGACCAGGCACAACCAGAGCATCATCGCCGTCGACGGTTCCGGGATCGACGCGCTCGCCGCCGCAGCCGAGCTGCCGGCAGCAGTTGCGCCGAAATTATCTCTCCAGCGAATGTAATCGTCCGGACCGACCCCGGGCGTGGTGTCGTTGGGCAGCGAGACGCCGCTCCCCAGATGGTCGCGCCACACCGTGTAATCGGCCGCGTCGACGATCCCGTCGGTGTTGTAGTCGCCCGCAAGCGGCGTGGGGAAGTCGATCGAGAGATACTGGTCGACCGCGACGTTCTCGAGATACTGAACGGTTCCATCCGGCCAGACGACCTTGAGCTGGTCGATCAGGTCGGCCGCTCCCACCCCAAAGTGGACAGGCAGATCGCTCTGGTTGAAGGTGCCGGCGTTCGTGTTCGCTTCCCTGCGGAGCGTCCGCTCCTCGGGCGTACCCTCGTCAATCGTAGCATAGAGCGAAGCACCAATGCCGGTCGTGTTGTCCGCGGGGCCATTCAAGCGGACGTACAGCCAGTGGTTGCCGTTGGTCGAGGCGTCGCTGAGGAAGACTCGCTCGGCAAAGCGGCTATCGGTTCGGGGCAATGAGATCCTGATCGCCGTCGCGGTCGACGTCGCCCCAGGTGCTGTCGAAGGCACCTTCATTCGTCGAATTGAGACCCTCGGCGGCCGTGACGTTCGTAAACTGCCAATCCCCGTCGTTGCGATATAACAAGCGGGCGACGTTACTACCCCGCTGCGCGAAGTGGTCGTGAAAGAACAAATCGAGATCGCCGTCGTTGTCGTAATCGACCGCCCTAGCACCGTCGAGATCGCCACCCACGTTGGCGAGCAGGGCGTGGCCGGTAATCGTATCGACGTCGGTGAACTGATTGCCACCGTCATTACGGAAGATCTTGGTGGGTTGTTGGTCGGCGCCTACGAGGAACAGATCGAGGTCGCCATCATCGTCGAAGTCGTGAAACTCGGCGCCATAGCTGTTTTTGAGGTTTTGCGTTCCGTTTGTATCAGCGATGTCGACGAAGCTGAGTGAGCCCGTCTCGGCCAGTTGATTTTCGTAGAAGTTGTTGCGGAGATTGTTCGAGCCAATGCAGGTCGAGATGTAGACGTCGAGGTCGCCGTCGCCGTCGGTGTCGCCGATGGCCATGCCGTAGCCCTTCGTGCCGAAATCCTGTTGAAAGCCGACGGCCGCACCGACCGGCGTGAAATGGCCAGCCGGTCCCTGCAGATAAATCTCGTGCTTTTCGGGTCCTTCCATTCCGATCAACAGATCGAGGTCGCGATCGTGATCGATGTCGGCCCAGGCAACGTTTTGATGGAAGCCGGGATCGTTCAAGCCGGTGGCCACGCTCGCGTTGGTGAACCCGGCTGCGCCGTTGTTGTGAAACACGTCACCGGAGCCACCAAGGTTGGATTGTCCGACGAAGACGTCGATCCGACCGTCGCCGTCATAGTCGCCCCAGGCGGCACTCCACGAAGGCCCCAACCCGCTGGTGGGCAGCGTGCTCGTGATGTTAGTAAAGGTGAGCGTGCCGCCGCCGATCAAATTGTTGCGAAAGAGTTGCTGGGCGCCCAACCGTCGCCCCCACCTCCTTGGAAGAACAGATCAAGGTCGCCGTCGTTGTCGATGTCGGCCAGCGACGCGCTGCGGGAATCGAAATTTGCGCCGCCGAGGACCGTCGCTCCATGCTCGGAAAATGTCGGAGCCGCAAAGGACTTGGACGACAACCACAGCGAGGCTAAAGCAACTACGAGCGCGACGCGACGAAGTAACAAAGATGATCTCATACAAAGAATTCCATGATGGGTGGATATAGACGACTCACAATGTTACCCATCCATTCGTTTCGGCACCCCGCCGACCCAGATGGTCACTTCCATGATCATACACCGAGACCACAATTCCAAGGGCACGAAAAAGACGTCAGGCGAATAAGGCGACGCTTCTGTTTCATTCTCAAGTCCACGCGCTGGACGCGATATGCGGTTCCGGCGATGCGCAATCTTTTATTGGTTTTGCGCGAGCGATCGTTCCGCTGCCGAGCGAGTGCCCGGATGCGCTTGCTGGAAGCGAATCGACGTGCTGGTGTATCTGCAAGTAGCAGTGGATCAGCCAACCCCCTGTGGAGCCAAGCGAGCCCACTGAATTGCCGCCTCGCCTGTGAGCCGCGGGCAAAAAACCATCGCTGCGCACCGGACTCTTGCTGATGCGCATTTGCCGCAGAAAACTAGCGCATTTGCTTGACATCCAGCAGAGTGCAGACTTACCATAAGATTTGTCCGCTTCTCTCCGGTTACACGCTGTGGTGTGGGCCGTCGTTGGTGGGGACGTCCCTGAATGGCTGTCTGGAATTTGATGAGTGGCGCTGTCGCAGCCGCTTCCATGAGGGGTGGTCGTTGGCTTGCGAGAGTCGCCGTAGCACGGAGATCAGGCTGGATGGGGTTGCTCGTACTTGTGTTCGTGGCACAAGAGTTTATCGGAGCGAAGAGGGCAGAGATAGGCGGGTACAACACGGAGACTGGGTTGATGATGCGGATCCCTAATCAAGTCACTTGGATTTTGGCGGCGGTGCTCGTGGCTGCCTTTGCTTCACACGTGCGCCCGTTCCGTACGCCTCAGGGGTGCGAAATACCGGCGGGAACATGTACGAGTTCGTACTTAATGAATCTGCCGACTCGGTTACGATCGATCGAGACGGTGGAAACCCAATCGTGCTAAATAGTCCCACAGCAGGTCGCTACACGTTTGACCTGACGGGTTTCACGTCATTTGACATCAAGGCGTCGAAGAATACCGCTCCCGGCCTGACGCTAATCAGCGACCAAACCAACCTGTATACCAAGTTTTTCCGTCCATCCGGGCTGGCGATTAATACCAATCCGTCGAGCGCATATTTTGGTACGATTTACGTCGCCAACGGCAGTCCAGGAACAACGGCCGGCCCAAACATTCGTCCGACTGGCGACGGGGTTACCTCGCTGACGGCGGATATGAAGGGAGTCGACCTCTCGACTCCCACTTGGACCGTGCCTTCCGCCACCGATACTTCTCAATTCAAGATCGGTACCAATTGGAACGTGGGAAACAGGGACTCCTTATCCGGCACCAATTCGGTGTACCGTATCACTCTCGACGCTAGCGGCAACGTAATCGCCGGTGACTGGTCAGATGCCAATGGTGGCATCAAATACGTGGGCCCGAACTTGACTGGCGGCGGATTGGTGTTGGCCGGTCAGGAGGGACCGCAATATGGGTATCTTGACCCGGCCTTGCCGTTTGACGGCAGCCAAGGCACGCCGTTCGTGCATGGGTCGATTATTGGCGTGCCGAATGTGACGGGGACGGTCGGCGTAGATCTGGTCGTTCGGGCCATGGATGAAGACCTCAATCGCGATCCGATCGGAATCGCTTCGGGTGCACTTGATCCAGCTGTGACGCAGGATGGCAACCACGTTTGGAAGTGGAACGTCGGCGCCGAAACGAACTCCGTCGTGAAGCCGCAGCAGCTGATCGATGTCGGAAACGACGCAGGCGCAGGGCAGCTTGGTTCCGATACTGCCGGACGACCCTATTTCCTCGATCTGGACATCAGTGTGGCTGCCGACGCCGAGTTTTTTCCACAACTTGGTAGCCACGGCCTGTGGGTTTTGACCGAGCCTCGATTCAACGGTGATGAGTCAGGCATCGTCTTTGTCGACGTCGATGAAACGGGCGCCACAGCCCCGCACGTCGTGTGGTCGTCTCGCCAGTTCACGATCGACAATAACTTGGACGGATTCCCGAACGACCCAGAGGACCTTGGGCAAGATCCGAACAGCGATGTGTTTCGCAACGCCGGCACTGTCGACGTCTCGCCCGATGGCAAGACACTCTATATTCACCGTTGGCTGACTGACGATCCGGATAATGCGACCTTGGCCGATGTAAATCCTTATCTGGGGCGGGATAGCCTGTACCCGGGCAGGCTGCTGGCGATTCCGCTGGATGCCAATGGACTGCCCGACATTCAGATCGACGACAACGGAACCCCGGGCGATACTTCGGACGATTTCTTTACGAATATTCAGTCGATTATTACGGCTCACGATACGACAATTCGAGCCAGAAACTACGAGGTGGAGGTCGACGCCGCTGGGAATATCTACATTACGGACAACATCTCTGAATTACTCCAGGTGTTTTCGCCTGGTGGTGAAACGGCTACTGACTTTTCATTCGACGGAGCAAATTACTCGTTTTCCGTGCTGAGTCCAAGCGCGGGTCTCCCCGGCGACTACAACGAGGACAATGTTGTCGACGCCGCGGACTATACCGTGTGGCGCGACAATCTGGGGGCCGACACGATTCCGAACCGCGCCACGGGGATTTCCGGGCCCGTGGGCACAGATGATTACGCGTATTGGAAAGCCCACTTTGGCGAATCGTTGTCGGGAAGTGGTGGACTGGCGGGCGGAGCGGTGCCGGAGCCGACGACCGGGCTCCTGATGTTTCTCGCGATCGGTGGCGCCGCGACGATCCGTCTCCGCAGCCGGGCTTGACGTATGAAGCGATTGTATTTTGTCGACGAGGTGGTTTCCAATTTCAACTAGGCGACTTCATCAAGTGTGTTCTTTTTAGCACTGGGAGGGTCTCATGACTTTGAGTAGGCATTTCGCTTGTCGTGCAGCGCTTGGCGCGCTGCTATCGTTCGCCGTGCTGTCGTCAGCGTCGGCGGATTCGCTTTTCTGGGATCAGATGAACGCTGGTTCCGCCGCGAGTTGGGGCAGTAACGTCACGTCAGCCGATACCACAATCACATTCGGCTACGACTACAGCGCTGTCGGCATTCCTGAAGCGCCACACAGCATGGGGGGCGACACTGCTACCACCGGCGTGAAGTTGGAAGCGAATATTGCGACTCCCGCGACGGCCGAACGGATCTTGTTGTATCCGACGGGGCAAAGCTTCAGCGGAAAGTACAAGCTCTCGTTCGACGCCTGGATGAATTACGACCTTCAGGAGCTGCTTCTGGGCGATGCTAATGGGACTACTGAGTTCCTGGGTGGGGGCATCGGCTACGACAACACGGCGAACGATTTGACCAGTGGCGCTCAGGCTGTTACCACGGGTGACGGCGGCTCGGGCAGCGACTACCGAGTGTTCAAATCTCCGCCGCAGTTCTTTGTCGCCGCCGCAGACATGGCAGGAGGATCGCGTAACAACAGCGATCCTTACTACGCTGATTTCTTGCCGGGGCAGGCTCCTCCCGCAGCACAATTCCCGCCGGCGGGGCTTGTTGGCCCTCCGGGTAGCGCAGGCTTTCAGTGGCTAACCTGGCACTTTGGCGTGCAGGATAACATCGTGCGCATATCCATCGAGAAGCCAAACGGCGATATACTCTCGCTCGCGACTTTGAACTGCAGCGACACGTCGGACGGCTCCAGTGGATGCACTACCAATGGAAACATCTCACTGTTCTACGGTGACCTGTTCTCTTCCGTGTCACCGCGACCCGATTTGACATATGGCATTATCGACAACGTGCATGTCGAATCCATTCCTGAACCGGCGTCGTTGGTCCTGGTGGCCCTCAGCGCTGTTGGTTTGTTTGCCAGACGGCGCCGCACAATGTAATTGAGCGACCAGAATCATCTGGCAATTAAGAATTCATCAGCCCGCGGGCCACCGAGGTCCGCGGGCTGATCTCGTTTCTAACATCATTGCGCGGCGATTTGCCCTCCACCAGCGATCCAGGGGCATCCACTGTGCGCAAAGGAGAGAATAGAAGTCGCGGTTTCGTAGGTGACGTTTCGAGATGCTCAGGTAAAATTACGGTTAGTGGCGGCGGCGCGAGTGGGGTTGTGCCATTTTTCGCAGTAAAGTGTCGCCGAAGAGCGCGCCTCGATTGGCCTGGGCGATTCCATGGGCTTTTCGGCGGAGGCGCACGGGAAATTCCGAAGAGCGCTATCCGCAGAAGCGTCGTGAGGTGCCGTTTGCGTTGACGTGCTTTTCCTGCGCGGTTGACCTGCCGACGGCGACGCCGCTAATTCGAGAGGATCGTTGGTAATGGGTAAATCAATCGACGTTCGCCGCGACCGGCCTGGCAATTCTACGTTGGAATCGGGGTTCACTCTCGTCGAATTATTGGTGGTGATTGCAATCATCGGGATCTTGGTCGCCCTGTTGTTGCCGGCGATTCAAGCTGCCCGGGAGGCCGCGCGGAGGACACAGTGCAAGAACCAAGTCAAACAAATAGGTTTGGCGTGTTTGCTGCATGTCGACACGCACGGCTACTTTCCATCGGGGGGATGGGGGACGCTGTACGTCGCCGACCCAAGTCGTGGCTACGGAAAGAATCAGCCTGGCAGTTTTTATTACAGCGTCTTCAGCTACCTCGAGAATAACGCACTGCGAGACCTAGGCCGCGGAACGACCGTCGGCTCGCAGGAGTGGAAAGACGCTATTGCCAAGCTTGTCTCGACTCCGATCGGCACTTTCAATTGCCCATCGCGCCGACCCGCCCGAACATACCCATCTACTTGGGGTACCTTGGCGCCGGAGCTTAGCTTCCTCTATTCCGACGCAAAGCAAGTGGCGAAGGGCGACTATGCCGGGAACGCGGGCGATGCGGCCATGAACGCGACGACGAATGCATATGGTTTCAAAATCAGAGTACCTGCCAGCTATGCCGACGCAGCCAGCCCCATACCATTCAGAAACGGGTTTGCCAATACCACGGACGAGTTCGTCAACGGTAGTCGGAACGTCGCCTACATGACCGGCGTAATTTGCTTTCATAGCGAGATCAAGCCATCGCAGGTGACAGACGGGACAAGCAAGACTTACCTAGTCGGCGAGAAGTTCCTTTCGCCGGAAGGTTACGACGACAATGCGGTCCTATTCAGCCATGCGTCGAATGGCGACAACAAGTCGTTGTATGCGGGATATGAAGAGGACAACGAACGGATCGCCTACAACGCGGAGGCCGGCCAGGCAACGAGCCCGAATAAACCCGAGTTCTTTCAGCCCGGCCAGGACACGGAAATAAACGATGGCGATCAGATTACGATGTGGCAAAACGTGGTCGCCTTCGGAAGCGCTCATGCGGGTGGCCTGAACATGGGCTTTTGCGATGGCTCGGTCCAAACGGTTTCATACGACATCGACCCTCTGGTGCATCGCTGGATGGCAAATCGGCTTGACGGTCATACAACCAGTGAGAACTAAAAGCGTTCGTTGAGCGGTGGCCGGCGCTGGCTTTTCATGTGTCCGTTCGGCGGGGGCATTCGCAACTTGCAAAGCCGGTCACGCGTAGAGTTGACCCACCAGCGCAGCGATCAAGCTGTTCGTGACGGTGAGGCATGACGCAGAGGGGCGGGTTCTCATTGCGGGAAGGTATGTGAATCGCGTCAGATCACGTTGTGCTACGTTTCAGCGTCACGAACTCTCGACTTAACAAAGTCTGCCGTCATCGAGTTGCTGCGCCTTTTGGAGAAAATGATGTGCATACTTTGGTGTCAAGAATGAGTCTAGCCCGCCTATGATGAGAAGGTTCGCGGTCGAGATCCGGCTATTGTCGTTCAGGCGATGTGTTTTCTGCACAAATCACCAACGATGGGGACCAACTACGTGACGAATAAGCTCTTCTACCGGCTGTGCTGCATTGTATGGGCGATTGGTCTTGCGACGGGAGTGAGAGGACAAGAGATCTTTCACAGCCAAATGAACGATGGTTCTTCCTGGAGCTTTTTGTCTCGCAATGCTACCGACACGTCTGCAGCATTCGACTTCGACTACAGCGCGCTCGGGATCCCCGAGGCGCCTCACTCGCAGCCAGGAGACGCCGCCACGCGGGGCCTGCAAATGATGGCGAATCTGTCCCTGGGAGAAGTCAATGCCATCGCCGCGTATCCGACTGACGGGCATTTCAGCGGAAAATACGTTTACCAATTTGACATGTGGATGAATGCGATTGGTCCATTTCCCGATGGCGGAAACGGCTCGACCGAAGTAGCAGGCGGATCCGTCGGATTCAAGAACACGACCACTGACCCGCTATCGGGCGCCGGATTCGCCGTCAGCGGCGAGGCCGGAACGACGCGCGACTACCGTCTCTATGCCGACGCCGAGCTGCAGACGTTTCCAACCCACCTCGATCCCAATGCCACGCCGCTCGTGAACGACCTGTTCGACCCCAAGATGACGTTTCTCGAAAACGATATCCTCCAAGGTACGTGCCCCAACAGCGAATGCGGCGGTGACAACGCGGACGGCAGCGTCTATTTGCAGGCCGCTTTTCCCGGCTTGGAACCGCCACTGCAGCAGCAGAACAACTATCCCATCGATCAATTCGGCACCACGAAGAACGGATCGGCCGCCTTTCAATGGATGACTGTCAAGTTCACCGTCGATACCGACGCCGGCACGGCTTTTGTCCAGATGACCAGCGCCACCAGCGGCAACACCGTGGACATTGGGACCTTCACGCTGACGAACACCTATGTCAATCGGGCAACGATCGACACCAAGCTGATTACCGACTTTACGGGAAACATATCGCTGACCTACTACGATCCTTTCACGTCGGTCGTCGAGGTTCCGGAGCTCTCGTTCGGCCTGTACGACAACGTGACCGTGACGCAGCTTGAGTCGGATGGCCTCGTGGGCGACTACAACGAGGACGGTACTGTCGACGCCGCGGACTACACCGTCTGGCGAGATCAGCTGGGTCAGAATATCAAACTGCCCAATGAGGACCCAAATACGACGCCGAACATGGTCACCGTCGACGACTACAACGTCTGGAAGGCTGCCTTTGGTAATACGAATGCCGGGTCCGGAGCGATTGCTGGGGCAGCCGTTCCTGAACCGGCGAGTTGGCTGCTGTTGATGATTGCCGCAAGTGGGGCGGCAGCGTGTCGGCGATTGGGTTAGCCGTTGTCGCAACCCAAGAGTGCCCGGCATGGCAGCGCTGAGACCTGGTGGGATCCTGCGCGAGGTGGTGGGAATTGGATCGTCGCAGGCGATTGGAGCCGTGCTGTCTAGCAGTGCGTTTTTGTGAGGATGATTATGCTAGTCCGAGTGATACACGGTCGTCGGGCGTTTACTCTTGTCGAGTTGCTGGTTGTCATAGCGATCATCGGGATTCTTGTCGCCTTGCTGCTACCTGCAGTACAGTCGGCACGGGAAGCGGCCCGCCGAGTCCAATGCCGGAACAATTTGAAGCAAATCGGACTGGGGTGCCTGATGCACGTCGACACCCATGGGTTCCTGCCATCGGGCGGATGGGACTACGATTGGACCGCGGATCCGGATCGTGGCTATGGCAAGGAGCAACCTGGTGGCTGGCCGTATAGCATTTTGGCGTACATCGAAGAGTCCGCGTTGCGTGATCTCGGCGCTGGCAAGACTGGCGACCCCGTCGCCTGGCAAGCGGCCAGCGAAAAGCTTCATCAAACCCCCGTCGGTACATTCATTTGCCCGTCGCGTCGGCCGGTGAAGGTTTATCGTTCCGAATGGGTTGACCTCTCAGAACAGAAATGGATCATTGCAATCGCGCATGGTCCCGGGGTCGCCAAGAGCGATTACGCCGCAAACTCAGGAGTTAGTCGTTATTTCGATGGATTTGAATACTGGACTCCGCAAAACTATGCCGCTCTGTCGCGCGGATCCGCTTGGAATCGCAGAGTCACTAACCAGTGCTCGCCGGGCGACAAGGACTACAATTACTGCCAGTCGGGTATCATGTATTATCGGAGCGAAGTCAAAGTGCCAATGATCCTTGACGGCACGTCGAAGACGTATCTCGTGGGCGAAAAGTGGATGGACCCGGACCAGTACGAGTATACCGGCGATGCCTCGAAATTGGACTGGGGAGACAATCAATGAATGTACTGCGGATACGATTGGGACAATCAACGAGTCGCCTATGGGCCAACGAGTCAGGATAGTGACCCAGAGGTACTATCAGCCTAGCCAGGATACACCTGGTCCTGTTCGATTTCCAAATTATAATTTCGGAAGCCCCCATCCCGGCGGCTTCAACATGGTGATGTGCGACGGTTCGGTACATACTATCGCGTATGATATCGATTCAAGCGCCCACTCGCGTTTGGCAAATCAATTCGACGGCGAAACGAACATTGCAGGATTCTGACATGTACAGGTCCTAGTGCTTGCTCAATAATTAGCGTTCAGCTGGATCGCTTTTGAGGTCGAACAGGACTTCGCCCCGCGTCGAGGCTAGCGCCGACAAACACACTTCTTGCCCGAGCGTGGTTTTGACATTATACCGCGCTGGTACGGTTTCTTTACCCCCCAGCATCCTGGAGATTGTCACCTTATACAGCCCGAGACGCAGGCCGGGGGGCGTCCCGGGGGTCGGACGTTCTGCCTTTGGAATCGAGATTGACGCGCTGCCCTGGGCGCTGACCGTTCCCTTGGCTGTTTCGATTCCATCGCCCAAGAAAGCTTCTGGCTCGAACACGACTTCCGCTCCTTCGAGCGGCCGCCCGTTCATTCGAACCACGCAGCGCAGATTCGTAAGTCCTGCGTCTTCATCCTGCCAGACCCGCACACGGTTGGCTACTTCCTCCGCGGAAATCTGTCCGTCGCCGTTGGTGTCGATTGTTGCTCGAGCGGCGTTGAGGCCGGGGGCCCGATCGAGTTCGTCGCCAGCTACGGCCCCATCATGATTGGTGTCGTATTCTTCCATTGCCGCGGCCCCCGCCGCACTGGCGTTGATATATGGCTGCGTGATCCGTTTCGGCCCAGAGTTGCACGAGGTCAGCGCAGCCAGGGCGATCGAAACGATTACGAGCGAAAGTGCCCGACGCAGACGATTCGTCTGATGTGAATAGCGGGACAAGAACATGAAGGGCTCCTGGCTAGCAAGGGACCAAGTCAAACAAACGATCGCCACGCCGGCAAGCTAATGGTGTAGAGCGAGGAGGCCGAATCAGCCTACCAAAAATGCGACCGCCATTTCACGGTATTGCGCATACCAATGAAAGACCTGCGCGTAATTGAGGCATGAATCGCTGGCTTGTCCAGTATATTCGAGAGTGTCGGGGAGTCCCAGGGTGGCGAGGGGCGAGTTCGGCCGTGGGCGCCCAGCGGAGGCGCCCCGCCGTACTTCCTTCTCTCGTCCGCGTCTAGTCGTCTTATCACAGGGCATCAACCCATGAAAATCTATTTTTGCACGCTGGCAGTGATCGGCCTGTTGTGTGTCAACGCGCTAGGCCAGACCGTGATCGTCAACGACGATTTCGAATCTTATGCCGATGATGCGGCATTGCATCAGGTGTGGGGCGGACTTGCTGGTAGCATCACGCCAGGAACGCCCGCCGAAGTGGAATCGCGATTCCCGCTGTACGAATTGGTCTCGGACAACGCCGATTTCAATGGGAATACGGTGGTCGACGCCGCAGACTATACCGTGTGGCGCGACAACCTGGGTCTCGCCAGCGGCGCAACGCAATCGCAGGGAGATGCAAACAACGACGGAGCGGTCAACGCCGCCGACTATGATGCTTGGAAGGCCGGCTTTGGGACGATGCCCAGCGGTGGTGGCAGCGGATTTGCCGTCCGCCATTTAGCAAATGCCCTCCCACCAGATCGTGTACCCGACGGCGACTTGGTGTATCTGCCGCCGCTGGATCCAAACTTCCAGCCCGACAATTCAATTTTCCCAAGCGTTGGATTGGAGCCGATTGTGTTGAGCGGCGACATCTACGCAGAAGATCCCTCGTTGCAACGCAACACCATCGGTTTACGCTCGTTCTTCGACGGGGGAACAGCGAACATCATCGAAATGGGCTTTTACAACGGCGTGGGAGGTCAGCCGGCCGACACGGCGGCAGGGGCGGCCGCCGACGGCACGGACGGACAAAGCCAGGCGCTCGCGGGTTTTGCAGCCCGACTTCAGTTGTTCAATCTGTCGTCCGGGGCGGCCAATCCAGATTGGCAGTTTTTCGCCTTGCCGTCGGAGCTCGACACCAATGGCAATGGCTTGGTAACCGAATCCGAAGTGTTCGACCAGCTGGGGCCAGGGTGGCATCACTTCGAGGTGACAATCGCCCCGGCCGCGGAAGGGACTGGTCACGACATCACGTTCACGCTGGACCTGCTTAATGATGGGATTAACAACGGCACGGGTTTGCCGGGTGTCGATGGGACCCTGACATTTAAGGACGTCGTCGAGGTCACGCAAGCCGGTTTCAACAGCTTGCGGATCGGCGGACCATCGGCTCTATATACGACACAGGCCGCGCAATTTGACAACATCTTTTTGTCGGGGCCGCTTGTGACGCCCGGAGCCGGAGCGTCGGCAGCCGTTCCTGAGCCATCGTCGTTCGCAGCATTGTTCGCGGCGATCGGAATCTTCGGATGTGCGGGCTCGCGGCGGCACTCAGCCTAAATCTTGTTGTTTTGGCGGTGTGCCACATGGCGATTCCGACCGGAAAGGAGAACGGTGGGACGCGAGAATCGCGGCGGGCTGACGACGTCGATCACTCGCGTTTGCGCACAAAGGACAAACTACTGCGCGGATTGCGCATTGCCTGTTCGGTCGATTTGCCCAACAATCAAAGGATCGGCGGCCAAACTGAAACGTCACGCGATCCATGGTAGTTAAAGCCATGAGCTCTTCGTCATCCGCTCGGCCATCTCGTCCTTTGCCAGGTTTCACCTTGGTCGAATTACTGGTCGTGATCGCGATCATTGGGATTCTGGTCGCGCTCCTACTGCCGGCGGTTCAAGCGGCGCGTGAAGCCGCACGTCGGGCTCAGTGCGAGAGCAACATCAAGAACGTCGCGCTCGCGGTGTTGAACTACGAATCGGCGAACGAGATCCTGCCGATGGGAATGACATTCGATCCAACACCGGTGAATCGCGATAGCGTTGACCGTTTGAACCAGTTTGGCCCGAACTGGATCATTATGCATTCTTCCATATCTCGAGGAGCAATCGCTTTACGACTACATTCGACTTCAGCAGCCGATCAACACATTGACGCCGTTGGATGCGACGAACCGCAATCGCACGGCGCGGGGCACCGAAATTCCAGTGTTGTTATGTCCCAGCGACCAGTACAACCGGGTGTACTACCAAGGAGCGGCCGGCTCGCCGCACGGCGACAATTGGGCCCGCGGAAACTATGCCGCCAATGCCGGCGGTGCGGATATCTATCCCGGAGTTTCAACCAACCACATGTCGGGTCCCGACAGTCTGGGATGGAAGAACGATCGCAAACGGGGAGTGATGGGGCCCAACACGTCGGTTCCCTTGCGACGAATTATCGATGGCACGAGTAAGACGATCATGGTCGGCGAGATTCGTGCCGGAGTGAACAGTGGCGACGCGCGCGGCGTATGGGCGTTGGGACATGCCGGCCCCAGCCTGATTGCCGCGTATGGGTCTGACGGCGACGACAATGGGCCGAACGTTTGTAATCCAAGAGCCGACGACGTCTACTATTCCGGCACCTGTGAATCCCCCGAGGCGATCGATTTCCTTCAAAGCGAATGCATGACTTGCGATGCGGTCAATTACTTCGCGCAGCAGACCGTGCGCAGCTCCCATGTCGGCGGGGCGTTTATCGCCATGTGCGACGGGAGCGTCACGATGGTGAGCGACGAAATCGAAACAAGCGGCCGGTTCGGCAATTGGGGCACTCCGTGGGACTACATGATCGCCAGTGCCGATTCCCGCGAACTCGGGCCTTACTCGAATCCTCGACCGCCGCGCTGATTGGCGAGAGATGCTTCCGAGACATAAGCGCTTTGTTCGACGTCCGGAGGGATGCCGCATGTTAGGCTCCAGACTTTTTCCGGTAATTCGGCTATCTGGAGTCGTGATGGCTGCCTTGTTCTTGGCGGGGTGCAATCGCGGACCGGCCGTGGCGCATGTTAAGGGTACAGTGCTTAATCCCGACGGATCACCGCCGCGCGGTGCGATTCGCGTCGTGCGGTTCGAACCGCTGAGCGAAAGCACGGCCGAGATTCGCAAGGCGGCCACCAGCGATATTAGCTCAGTCGACGGTTCGTTCGACTTGTACACGCGAAAGCCGGGGGACGGAGTGTATCTGGGCAAATATGCGGTCACGTTTGCAGTGCTGAGCGACCCGCATGACATGAGTTCGTCGCTGATTGTCGACAAGTACACAAACGCCAGGACGACGCCCTACCAGGTGACCGTGGACGGCGATCTCGATGACCTTAAGTTTGAAATTGAGCCGATCGCACCTTAACATCTCAGCTCGGCGCAGTTGGAGGAGCTTCGCGGAAATACGCGCATGAACATGGCAAACCCGATCAAGAAAGTTGAACGACGCAGGCGGTCAGCCGGAATCTGCGCAGCAGGTTTCACGTTGGTCGAGCTCTTGGTGGTGATCGCGATCATCGGGGTTTTGGTGGCGCTCCTGCTGCCGGCAATTCAAGCTGCCCGCGAGTCGGCCCGAAGGCTGCAGTGCCAAAACAATCTGAAGAACATCGCGCTGGCGTGCCTGAACTACGAATCGGCAAAGGGTGAGTTACCGCCGGGGAGCGTGAATACGAAGATTCAACAAGGGAGCGGGCTCGGCTGGCCGGTGCTGATTTTGCCATATATTGAGGAAAGCAATGTCAGCCAGGAGGCGGTGGAGAAATACAAGGCTACCCCCGACGCGTACGGCAGCGCTTTGGACGAATTAAACACGTTGCTGCTTCCGATGTACCTCTGCCCCAGTGATCCAGATCTCAAGGACCAGCAGGAAAAATTTGGCAATGCGGCGCGAAAGGGAATGAGCTACGCGGGCGTGAGCGGTTCGTACTATGCTCGAACGGGCATCTGTCCTAACACCAGGACGAGTGGCCATTACTGTGTTTGGTCTGGAAGTGCACTATTCGGCCCAAACAACTACGACGGCCTGTTGATCATGGATTGGCCGATCTCGTTCAGGTCGGCGACAGATGGCCTGAGCAAGACCTTCTTGATCGGCGAGCGGAATTACCAGATTCGGGCGTGGATGATCGGCGCGTATTGGGTACCACCAACGGAACCGCCTCAGACTCGCACCAACCGCGCCGCTCCAACGGGACCGCAACCGGCAACCGCTTTCTTCGCCTGCAAGAACGTGACCGACAAGGTCGAACTTAACCACGATCCTTACGACGGATGCTATATCGACCACAACAACAGCCTGGGAGATCGGCCGCCGGTACCCGACAGCACGCCACGAACGATTTCGGTCAACGACCTTCCCTTCGCCAGCTTTCATCCTAGCGGAGTGAATTTTTCGTTCGGCGATGGGAGCGTCACGTTGATTGCCGACGACATTGATACGAACCTGTACTTGGCACTGGGGTCGCGCAACGGCGAGGAGACGATCGGGAAATGAGCCGTCTTGCGCCTTCCACTGCGTGGCCTCCGATCGCACTTTTCGTCGTTCTAGTTGAGATGGGCGTCGTCGGTTGCGGTCGGGAGTCGAGCGGCGTGCCGGTCCAGGGCGCCGTTTCGTACAACGGGCAACCGATCGCGCACGGAGCGTTGATGTTTTTTCCGCCGCACGGACGGGCGATCGCCACATCGACCAATGCGACCGGCGAATACGCGGTCACGTTAGCCCCTGGCCGGTATGAGGTGACCGTCAATGCAAGTGTCCGATTGCCTGAGGGCTGGAAAGAAGGCGACCCGGTACCGCCGCAGGAAATCGTGTTACCCACTCAATATACAACTCGGATCAAGACTCCGCTTCAAGCGACCATCGCTTCGAGCGGAGAGCAGTCGATTGATTTTGACCTTCCCTGATGGGCCCTACGCGAGCATGCGCTAAAAGATGCTCGTCCCTGCCGGACCCATCCACTTTGGCTGCCAGAGGCGCGCTGGCAGCATCCCCAGCGCCGGCTCCGTAGGCCGGCCGAAAATCCATTCCGTTGAACGAGCGAGGTGATTCCATGGATACCTTGGCAAGACACTGTCGGAACGTACCGCCTCAAAGGGGTTTTACATTGGTCGAGCTACTCGTGGTGATTGCGATTATCGGGCTGTTGATTGCGCTTTTGCTGCCGGCGGTGCAGGCTGCCCGCGAGTCGGCTCGTCGCAACGAGTGCACCAGCAACATCAAGAATTTGGCGCTGGGCTGTTTGAATTACGAGTCGTCAAAACGTGCTTTTCCCGCCGGGGCCAACTACGTCGGCAAGCCGCAGCGTGGGATCGACGGTTTTAGCTGGCAAGTGTCGGTGTTGTCATACGTCGAAGATACGGCCGTGGCTCAGGCGATCCACGCGGCGGTCGACGAGCGAAACCGTACCAACCCGACCGAGCCGATGCACGCCTACGATGACACGCTGCGTCCAATCAACGAAAATCCCAGCAGGTTATTCGCCTGCCCGAGCGACGGCGAAGTCGTCGACAACTTGGCCTCCCATGTCGGCCTGCAGGCTTCAAGCTACGCGGCGGTGGCCGGTTCGGCTGCCAGCCGCGCACTGGACAACGACACGCTGCCACAGACGGAGCCGAACCGCGACTATCTAATGGGCGAATACGGAGCGGTGAACACCGACGGAGTGATGTACGTCGCCGCGCGGACGGGCGCCCGGCAGATAGTCGACGGGCTGAGCAAGACATTTCTGCTCGGCGAACGCTGGTATCAACTGCGAGCCTGGACGGTGGGAGCATTCTGGTTCGACGAACCTGAGAAGTTCGATGTCCAGGGGCGACCGATCCCGCCGTCGCGGCCGGTGGCGAATTCGGGCATTTCCGCGGCAAAGAACGTCGACGCGGACTATCCGCCGAACGCCGACCTCAACAAGGTCGGCTACTTCGCCACTCACGAAGACGACCATCGCCCCGGTCCCTATCCTGGTCCGCCCACGCCGAAGGACATGTTGTTTAACGACCTATTGTTCGGCAGCTTCCACCCGGGCGGCACGAACTTCGCATACGCTGATGGCCACGTGGAGTTCGTTCACGACGACGTCGATCCGCAGGCCTACGTCGCCGCGGCATCGCGCGATGGGGAAGAAATTGGCGAGAATTAGGGCTTGGCTCCGCCGCAGAGGCAGGCCAATCTGCAAAAAAGCGCGAAATAAATGCGCAGCTTTTGGTTGTTTGGCCCCGCGGCGCTGGTTAGATTCACAGCAGTGGGTAGTGCCGCCCTGGGCGGAGCGGTCCACCCTTGCCGAATCTTGTCTCGAAGTTTATTGCACCGGGAGGAATGCTCATGAAACGTTGTACTTCGGCGCTAGCACTGTTTCTCATCGGCGCGATTGGTGCTGGGTCGGTAAATGCGGCGAGCATGTCGGTTTCGATCGGCATTCGCGAGACCGGCGGCAGCGGACCGGCCTTTTCTAATGCGGGGTCGACCGGCGGCATCGAGTGGGTCAATAAAGACGGCCAGACCTTAACCGCGGACGGCACGTGGCAGCAGTTCACGTTTACGCCGGCAAGTGACACGCTGACGGCTTTCGCTGGCGCGACGGCCGATGGCATTCTCGACGTCGACTGGGCCTCGCTCGAGCACATCCGCATTCTCAACAGCGATGGCATCACCAGTCCGATCCGGCTGTGGATCGACAACGTGACCAACACGGATAGCAGTGGTTCAACGGTCGAAGGATTTGAAAGCTACGCGACCGGAACGGAAGTCATTTTCCAAGAGCCACCTTTTTCCGGTTCCACTTCCGGCAATGTTTTGGCGACCGGCACATCACTGGTCAGCAATTCGATGGCGTACGCTGGGGCTCAATCCGATGAAGTCAATCTCCAGTTCGTCGACAATGATCCGACCCGCTGGGTGCGGCTGACGACATTTAATACGCCCAACTCTGCTAAATCCGGCAATGCACGTGCGAGAAGTGGGGGCCGTTCCGCCGACCATCAGCTTTTACGCCAAAGCGCTCGTGGTCCCGGAACCATGTGCTTCCACGCTGGCGGCGCTCGCACTGCTTGGCTGGGCGCTGGTCGCCCGCCGCTGGGACTGACGAATTGTGCTTGAATTCCGATTAATAATTAGGCCGCGTCGGTTTGTCTCCGGCGCGGCCTTTTCGTTCCCGCATCGGCTGGCCAAACCGAGGGCCGTTGGGTGAACAGCGGTCGAATTGTTATTTGATTAAGGAAGATGCAGAGAGAGATGAAGGGTTGGACCGGTTTCGTCAAGCGTAGTCGTCGGCGATCTCAGATCGTGCTGGCGTTTGCCTGGATGTCGGTCGCGGGAAACGGCGCCGTAGCCCTGGGGCAGCGAGCGCTCGGTCTCGACGTCTCCGCGTGGCAAGGTAGCATCTCGCAGACGACTTGGAATAACCTCCACAACGTCGACGACCGCGATTTCGTGTTCATCCGTTCCAGCCGCGGCGGCACCACTGGCTATTACAATCAAAGTGATCCGAACAACAATAACGGCCTCAACACGCTATCCCAGCGGTACGACGATCCCTATTTCGTTCAGAACATCACGCGGGCAACTAAGGCCGGAATGTTTGCCGGTGCGTACCACTTCGGGCGAATGGACATCGTGGAAAACACGCCGCGTTCCGGTGGGATTGCCAACAACGGTAGCGATGAAGCCGACCATTTCATCCAGATGGCGGGAGCCTGGATGCGGCCCGGCTACCTGACGCCGGTGTTCGACTTCGAAGCGGGGAGCGGGATTCGGACGGCCAGCGAGCTCGCCCAGTTTGCCATCGATTTTTCCGACCGCATTCATGAAGTGATGGGAATCCGTCCGGCCGTCTACATCGGTAACAACTACTCGAGCCCGATGAACTCGATTCCCCTCGCGCCGACGCTGGTGGCTGCCTATCCCACTCTTTGGTCGGCCCGCTGGCCGACCAGTCCAAACATACAGAACGGCGACCCTGGCGATTACACGACCACCGTCTATGGTCCCTGGGACAACCCGCCAAATCCCGCAGACCCTTGGGCCTTCTGGCAATATACAAGCACTGGTGACCTGGCGAGCTATAACGGTAACCTCGACCTGGACGTTGCCCACGGCGGGCTCGAATTCCTCAAAGACCATCTCGTTCCGGCAATCTGGATGAACGACGCCAACGGAGACTGGTCGACGCTCACGAATTGGAACAGCGGGCAGACGCCGGTCGCGCCGGTCCAGGGGCCAGGGCAAGTGGCGCGGGTCGGGCCGCTCACGCTGCCCGCCACACGATTGCCGGGCGCGAACGACACGGTGATTCTCGACCGCCCCGATGCCAGCATCGCCGTGACCCTGTCATCCGGAGCGCACAACATCCGCAAGCTGTACGTCCACGAAGCGCTCAACATCACCGGCGGTTCGCTGACGGTCAACTACGTGCCAGTTGCGGATTCGACGCCGATTGCGGCTCAGTTCTCGGCGCCCGTCATGCTCGGCGAGGGGGCAAGTGTCAGCGTTCACACGCTTCTGGTCGACGTGGGCCAAACCTTTACGCTCGACGGTGGAAGTCTCACCTTCAATACCATTCAGCTGGTGCCCAACAGCTCGACGCCCGCCAAGATCCTCGTCGAGGGCGACGTGCAGTTCAACCCGTTGGCCGGTGCAGCAGCGGCAATCACTCACGGTCCCGGCAGTGGCATCACCGGCAAGATCGACCTGGGCGGCGGCAACCGTGCGTTTGACGTCGCCGATGGCGCCGCCAACGTCGACTTGACTATCAACGTTCCCGTGACCAACGGTTCGCTCACCAAGTCCGGCCTCGGCACACTCGCCCTCAACGGTGCGAATTCATACTCCGGTGACACGACCGTCGCGGCCGGAACCTTGAGCCTCGGCGGCCGCTACTTGGCCGATGCGTCGGACGTGTACTTGTCGAACGGTGCATTTCTCAATCTGAATTTCGCGGGCACGTCCGACGACGTCAACTCTTTGTTCATCGATGGCATCTCGCAGCCGGTCGGCACGTGGGGTGCAGTCGGCTCCGGCGCCCAGTTCTCCAGTCCGCTGATCACGGGGCCCGGAATGCTGAAAGTTGCGACTTTCATTCCGCCACCGTTGTGGGGCGACTACAACGAGGATGGCGTCGTGAACGCGGCGGACTACGTCGTCTGGCGCGACAGCCTCGGCAGTCAAACGGCGCTAGCGAATGACGACACGGCGGGTGTAGGACTCGACGATTACAATCGCTGGCAGGCACATTTTGGCGAAACGAATGTCGGAGGCGCTGGCTCCGCGAGCGGCGCGGCCGTGCCTGAGGCACAATCGGCCATGCTCGCAGCAATTGCCCTCGCGCTGATGGGATTCGCGCAATGCTCGCGTCGGTTACGCGCCATGCAACGAGGCTGAAGGGCGATTGGTTGCGGCCAGTTGCTGAATGAGGTGCTGCGTGACATCGGCGACAACAAAGTTGTCCAGATTTGTTTTGCTCAGCCTATGTGCATGCGCGGCGGCAACGGCAGCCGAACCGCCGCCGGTCGCCCGCGAGTTTCGCGGTGCTTGGATCGCCACGGTGGCGAACATCGACTGGCCGTCGAAGCCGGGGCTTCCCGTCGACGAGCAGAAGCGGGAGCTGGTGAAGCTGCTCGATCTGGCCGTCGAGTTGAATCTCAACGCCGTGGTGTTGCAGGTCCGGCCGGCGTGCGATGCGCTCTACGCATCGACGCTCGAGCCGTGGTCGCCGTTTCTCACCGGCACGATGGGCCAGGCGCCCGATCCGTTCTACGATCCGCTGGAGTTCGCGGTCACCGAAGCGCATCGCCGCGGACTCGAGTTGCACGCCTGGTTCAATCCCTATCGCGCATCTCACCCGTCGTACAAGGGTCACTTGAGCCCGAACCACATCAGCCGGACTCATCCCGAGTTCGTCAAACAATATGGCGAATACCTGTGGCTCGACCCCGGTGAACCGGGAGCAGCAGAACATAGCCTGGCGGTGATCATGGACGTCGTACGCCGGTACGACGTCGACGGCGTCCATTTCGACGACTATTTCTATCCGTACCCGATCGCCGGCGAGGACGGGAAGCCGCTCGACTTTCCGGATGATGCGAGCTGGGCGAAGTACCTGGCGGCCTCGGTGGCCAGCCGCCGCTGGCGCGTGACGACTGGCGGCGGCAGAACGTGACTCAGTTCCTGGAGCGGCTCAGCGCCGAGATCCACCGCGCAAAGCCGTGGGTCAAGTTTGGCGTGAGCCCGTTCGGTATCTACCGTCCCGGGCAGCCGCAAGGCATCACGGGCTTCGATGCGTATGCGAAGCTGTATGCGGATTCGCGCAAGTGGCTCGCAGACGGGACGGTCGACTACTTCAGTCCGCAGCTCTACTGGCCGATCGAGCAAAAGGAGCAGAGCTACCCGGTCCTCTTGGCATGGTGGAGCCAGCAAAACGCTCAGCATCGGCACCTCTGGCCGGGGCTGTTCACTTCGCGTGTCGACGACGGCTCGAAGACCGAATGGGCGGCGGATGAAGTCGTGCATCAGGTCGCAGCGACGCGAGCCCAGGCGGGGGCGGACGGCAACATCCACTTCAGCATCAAGGCTCTGGCGGCCGACCGGGGCGGCGTGGCGACGCAGCTCCGCGACGGGCCGTACGCACAGCCCGCGCTCGTTCCCGCGAGCCCTTGGCTGGCGGAGAAAACTCCGACGCCAGACAAACCGAAACTATCCTGGAGCCCTGAGCAGGGCCTCACACTGCAACTCCCTGGCGGCGCCCAGCCGTGGCTGTGGGTCGTCCAGCAACAACACGATGGCGACTGGACGACCCGGATCGTGCCAGGACATACTCAAAGTATGCGGGACATCGCACCCGGCAAGATCGTCGTCACGGCGGTCAATCGCGTCGGCGTCGCAGGCCCGGCCGCGACGATCGACGCGGAGCCTTCCAATTAATCGAACCGTCGATTGTGGAGAATCCCATTGGCGCAAGCGGATACCATCGACGGAGCTACTCCGACCGCACCGCCAATGGATCGTCCGCCCACGAACGCCGGTTGGCCCTGGTCGTGGATCCCCAGCCTCTACTTCGCCGAGGGCATACCCTATGTCGTCGTGATGACGGTGGCCGTGGCGATGTTCAAGCGGCTCGGCGTCGGCAACACCCAGATCGCGCTCTATACCAGCTGGCTCTATCTGCCTTATGCAATTAAGCCCCTCTGGAGCCCGGTTGTGCAGCGGCTGGGCACCCGCCGCCGCTGGATCGTGCTGATGCAGCTCTTGATCGGCGCCGGGATGGCGGGGACGGCATTCGCGATTCCGACGGAGAACTTCGTTCGCTGGACGCTCGCGGCGCTGGCGCTCGTGGCGGTCAGCTCGGCGACGCACGACGTGGCGGCCGATGGCTTTTATCTGCTGGGGCTTTCCGCCCACCAACAGGCCTGGTTCGTGGGAATCCGCAACACGGCCTATCGGCTGGCGATGATCGCCGGCCAGGGATTGCTGGTCGTGTTCGCCGGCGAGTTGGAGGCGGTCACCAATGACATTCCCCTCGCCTGGTCGGCGACCTTCTTCCTGGCGGCGGGAATGTTTCTGCTCTTCGCGCTGTACCACGCGGTCGTGCTGCCGAGGCCCGCGCAGGACGCGCCCGCGGCGGATCGGGCTGCGGGCAATTGGCTCGCTGGGTTCGCACTGCCATTTGCCAGTTTCTTTCGCAAGCCGCGGATCGTGGCGCTGTTGGCGTTTTTGCTGCTGTATCGCTTCCCCGAGGCGCAGCTCGTAAAGCTCACGACGCCGTTTTTGCTCGACTCGCGCGGCGTGGGCGGGCTCGCTCTCTCGACAAAAGAACTGGGCTATGTATATGGCATGGTGGGCGTGGCGATGCTGACGTTCGGGGGCATCCTCGGCGGATTTCTGGCCGCCCGCCACGGCCTCAAGTCTTGGCTCTGGCCGATGGCGCTGGCGATTCATCTGCCCAACGCGGCCTTTTTGTTCCTGGCCTACGCCCAACCGGAAAGCCGCTGGCTGATTGGGCTGGCTGTGGCGGTGGAACAATTCGGCTACGGATTCGGATTCACCGCCTACATGCTCTACTGCATCTACATCTCGCTCGGCGAACACCAGACGGTGCACTACGCGCTCTGCACCGGCTTCATGGCGCTGGGTATGATGATCCCCGGCATGTGGAGTGGCTGGCTTCAGGAGCAGATCGGCTATCCGCATTTTTTCTTGTGGATCATGATTGCCATGGTTCCCAGCTTTTTGACCGTGCTATTCATCCCGCTCGACGCCGAGTTTGGCAAGAAGGACGCGCATGGCTGAGCTGGGCAAACCATTGTTCCGACCCGCGGCAGACCTGCGCGAGCGGATCGCGCAGCTGTTGATGGTCCGGATCGGCTCGAATCTGCCGCCGGTGGTGGTGGCAGACGATGATGAATCGCGCGTGGGCGAATTGGTGGAACGGTGCCCGGTGGGCGGGCTGCTGCTATTCAACGGCACGAAATCCGGCACGCCGGAGATGCTGCGGCGGTTGCAGGCGCGCAGCAAATATCCACTCTTGGTGGCCTCGGACATCGAGCGCGGCGTGGGACAGCAGGTACGCGGTTACACGCTGTTTCCCCACGCGGCGGCGCTGGCTCGCTCTCCCGAGGGCGTAACGGTCTTCGTGGAGTCCGTCGCGCGTGAGGCCCGCGACGTCGGCATCCACATCACGTTCGCCCCCGTGGCCGACGTGAATACCAACCGCCAAAACCCGATCATCGCGATTCGTGCGTTCAGCGAAGATCCACAGCAGGCGGCCGAATCGACGGCGACCTATGTGCGATTGGCCGAAGATTCGGGATTGCTCACGACGGCCAAACACTTTCCCGGCCACGGCGACACGCACCAGGATTCGCACGACTCGCTACCGAGCGTCGACAAATCGCTGGACGAACTACGAATCTGTGAACTGTTGCCGTTCCAGGCGGCGATCGATGCCGGCGGTTCGCTGGTGATGACGGCTCACGTCGCTTTCCCGAAAATCGACTCCAGCGGTCTGCCGGCGACCCTCTCGGCGCCGATCTTGAAGAACTTGCTCCGCGATGAAATGGGCTTCCGCGGCGTCGTTTGTTCCGACAGCCTGCTGATGGCAGGAGTCCGCGATCTGTTTGAAGATGAAGGTGAGATGGCCCTGGCGGCGCTCGACGCCGGCGTCGACCTGCTGCTCGACGTCAACGATCCGCTTGGTGTCGTAGACTATCTCTTCTCCTGCGTCACCAATCGAACGCTCGCCGAGGAGCGGGTTCACGAGGCGTATGATCGCGTCTATCGCCTGAAGTCCAAGGCCATTGGCGCCGATACCGTCGCGATCCTCCCGCAGCACCCGCTGCCCGCGGGCACGACGAAGGAACAAGTAGCCGAAGACCACCCGAAAACTGCCGCTCGGGCGGCGATTGACGTGAGTGGAAACGGCGCCGACGTGCTGCCGCTGGACCGCGATCGGCCGCTGGTGGCCATCCTGCTCAAGCCGTTCGCAACCGCGATCGATCCGCCCCAGCAACCGCTTGCCGCCGCGCTGCGATGCCGTTTCCGCGATCTGCAGTACTTCGAGCTGGGTCCCCAGACGAACGACAGGGAATACGCGACCGCTCGCGCCGCCGCGCTCGCGGCGCCGCAGCTGGTCGTGGCGATGATCGTCCGGCCCGCCGCTTGGCACGCGTTCGGGTTGCTGGCTCCGCAGGCGGAATTTGTGCGACATCTGACTTCCGAGCGAAAGGCCCTGGTGGCGTCGCTCGGCGTGCCGCAGGCGCTCGACGATTACCCGGCTGCTGCAGTGAAGATTTGTACGTTCAGCGACGTTCCCGTTTCGCAGGAGGCGCTTGCCGACGTGCTATTGTCGCCACACACTGCGCGATAGAATGATTCGCTTGCGCGTCGGATGCTAACATACGCCGGGCGAACGGTTTACGATCAACAGAATGGCAAAGGAGGGACCGCCGGTGCAGCTCGCCTATCAGCAATTCGACTTGCCGCTGCGGCACGTCTTCACGATTTCCCGCGGCTCGACCAGCGTGCAGTCGACGCTCGTGGTGCAGCTCTCGGTCGAGAATATCCACGGCTACGGCGAGGCGACGACGAACTCGTTCTATGGCGCGACGATCGAGAACATGTCGGCGTCGCTCGAGTCGGTCCGGTCGCTCGTCGAGGGCACGCTGCTCGACGATCCGCTCGAGCTGATCGCAACTCTCGCACGGAAGCTGCCGGGACAGGAATTCGCCCTCTCCGCACTCGACCAGGCGATTCACGATCTGTGGGGCAAGCTGCGCGGCAAGCCGGTGTACGAATTGTGGGGCCTCACGACCGACAAGATTCCCGTGTCGGACTACACGCTCGGCATCGACGCTCCGGAGAAGATGGTGGCCAAGATGCGCGAGATGCCCGGTTGGCCGGTCTACAAAATCAAGCTCGGCACGGCCGACGACCTGGCGATCGTCCGCGAGCTGCGGCGGCACACGGACGCCGTCTTCCGCGTCGACGCGAATTGCGGCTGGACGCCGGGGCAGACGATCGAACTCGCGCCGGTGCTGGCGGAGCTGGGCGTCGAGTTCATCGAACAGCCGATCGCGCCGGGCAACGACGCTGCCGCGCGCCAGGCCCGCGAGGGTTCGGCGCTGCCGCTCTTTGCCGATGAAAGCTGCGTCACCGAGGCGGACGTCGACCGCTGCGCAGGCTTGTTCGACGGGATCAACATCAAGCTGGTGAAGTGCGGCGGCCTGGCGGCGGCCCGGCGGATGATCGCGCGGGCCCGCGAGCTCGGACCTAAAGGTGATGGCCGGCTGCATGACCGAGTCGACGGTCGGTATCTCGGCGTTGGCGCAACTGTTGCCACTCTTGGACCATGTCGACATGGACGGGGCGGTCCTGTTGGCCCGCG
Source organism: uncultured Planctomycetota bacterium (assembly GCA_963808175.1). Taxonomy (GTDB): domain Bacteria; phylum Planctomycetota; class Planctomycetia; order Pirellulales; family Lacipirellulaceae; genus DASYDU01. Next base: position 323,715 of record CAWEEU010000013.1, read on the forward strand.
ACATCGCCATCGGAGTCCGGCTCGAAAAGGGCCGCTGCATTTACCCGAACACCAGTGGCACAGGCGTCACGCTGATCGACGGCCCGCTGCCGCTTGCGGTTTAGCAAATACTCAATGACAGGTAATTGAAAAATGCTCCCCAGAATCACTTGCATTCGGAATTCCGTGCGAGTCGCTCTTGCTGCCGCTATTACTCTATCGATTGTCGCTCACGCCTTCTCGGCCGAGCAGGCGAAGCGGTCGTTGGCCGATGCAGTGAAAGCAATTATTGATCGACACCACGGCGTGTCCGCCGTGGCGATCAAAAATCTCCAAACCGGTGAGTCTTTCACCTACAACGGCGACAAGCCGATGCCCACGGCCAGTCTCATCAAACTGCCCGTCATGATCGCTACCTACCAGGCCGTTCAGGACGGCAAGGTCTCGCTCGACGACATGATCGAGCTCAAGGCCGAGGACCAGGTGGCGGGCTCGGGGCTCTTGTCGACCCATTTTTCGCCGGGTTTGAAGCTCTCGCTCCGCGACGCCATTCGCCTGATGATTTCGATGTCGGACAACACGGCGACCAACCTGGTGATCGACAAGATCGGCCTGCCGACGACCAACCAGTGCATGGCGACGCTGGGCTGCAAAGAAACGCAGCTCAACTCGAAGGTCTTCCGCCGCGACACGTCGATCTCGCCCGAGCGGAGCCAGCTCTACGGACTGGGCAGCACGACGGCCAACGAAATGCTCGGCCTCGTCGAACGGCTCTACAAGCACGAGCTGGTGAGCAAGGCTGCGTGCGACCAGATGATCGAGCATCTCTATGCCTGCGAAGACAAGATCAAGGTGCCGCGGCTCTTGCCTCTCGGCACGCGCGTGGCCCACAAGACGGGCTCGGTGAGCCAGTCGCGGACCGACGCGGGCTTCATCGACTCACCGGCCGGGCCAATCGCCTTTTGCATTCTTACCAATGAAAACCAGGACCAGCGCTGGACCGACGACAACGAGGGTGACGCGTTCTGCGCGGAAGTCGGAGCGACGGCGTACGAGTATTTCAACGCCAAGAACGGCGTCCGTGCCCCGGCCATCGCACAGACGCTCAAAGTCGGCGCCGAAGGCGACTTGGTCGAAGCGCTGCAGAGAACGCTCAACGCCCGCATCAAGCCGGCGCCCCACATCGGAATCGATGGCGATTTCGGTCCCGAGACCGAAGGCGCCGTGAAGAAGTTCCAGTCACAGGCCAAACTCCCGACGACCGGCATCGTCGACGTGGCCACCTGGAAGGCACTGGGGCCGCTCGAAATGTCGGACGAGCCCGCGCCCGAGCCGGCGGTCGTCAACGTCGCTGGGCCGAAGGAACCGGCTGATTCGCTCGATGGCCCGCCGTTCGTGACGTGCAAGGCCTGGGCGATTGTCGATGGAGAGACCGGCGAACTGCTGGCGGGTTCCCACGAAGACGTCCGGCGCGACCCGGCCAGCACCACGAAGATCATGACCGCATACCTGGTCACGTCGCTCGCGGAGAAGGATCCGGCGGTGCTGGACGAAATCGTGACTTTTTCCGAGCGGGCCGACGCCACGTCCGGCTCGACCTCAGCCCTGAAGGCGGGCGAAAAGGTTTCGGTGGGTGAGTTGCTTTACGGTCTGTTGCTCCCTTCGGGGAACGACGCCGCGGTGGCGCTGGCGGAGCATTTCGGCAAGCGGCTCACGCCGGATGAGAGCGACAGCTACGAGGGCTTCATCGCCGCCATGAATCGTAAAGCGGCGGAACTCGGCATGAAGTCGACGCATTTCATCAATCCGCACGGGCTGCCCGCCGATGGGCATCAGACGACTGCCGGCGACTTGGCCCGGCTCGCCACGTTGGCCTTCCAGCAGCCGGAATTCCGCAAACGCGTCGGCGCCGCGCAGCACGGCACGACGGTCGACTCGGTGTCTGGGTACCGGCGCAACGTCGTCTGGAAGGCGACCAATCAGCTGCTCAAAACGGAAGGCTACGACGGCATCAAGACAGGCACGACCGGGGCGGCAGGAAGTTGCCTGGTGTCGACTGCCGCCCGTGACGGCCACCGGCTGGTGATCGTCGTCCTGGGCTCGACGTCCACCGAGTCGCGCTACGCCGACACGCGCAATCTCTATCGTTGGGCCTGGAACGATTTGGTCCACGTCAACTCCGGCGCCGGCAAGTCGGCACAACAAGCGAAGGCAAAATGACGATGAGCTCGTTTCATGAAATTGCCGCGGTCAGCTGGTTGGCCGTCCTCGTGACGGCGTGTGCGATGAATTCGGCGGCACCGGCTGCCGAGGACCGTCCGCCGGTAGTCGTCACGGAGAAGGCCCGAGCACTGCATGCCCGTTCGCTGGTGATCGACGGCCACAACGACATGCCCTGGGAAATCCGCAAGCAGGGTTCGTCCGACTTCTCGAAGATGGACATCTCCCAGCCGCAAAAGACGCTTCAGACCGACATCCCGCGGCTCCGGGCCGGCGGCGTGGGGGCCCAGTTTTGGAGCGTCTGGGTGCCGGTCGACTTGGGTTACAAGGGCGAAGCACTCGCCACCACGCTCGAACAGATCGAGCTGGTGAAGGGCATGGTCCATCACTACCCCGACACGTTCGAGCTCGCGCTCTCGACCGACGACATCGAGCGGATTCACAAAGAAGGGAAGATCGCGTCGCTGATCGGCGTCGAGGGAGGGCACTGCATCCAGGATTCGCTCAACGCGCTTGCGAAAGCTCTACGATCTGGGCGCGCGTTACATGACGCTCACGCACACCGACTCGCTCAGCTGGGCCGACTCGGCGACCGACGAAGCGAAAAACGGCGGGCTCACGCCCTTCGGCGAGGAAGTCGTCCGCACGATGAACGAGCTGGGAATGCTTGTCGACTTATCGCACGTGTCGGAGGACACGATGAACGACGCGCTCGACGTCAGCGCGGTGCCGGTGATTTTCTCCCATTCTTCGGCACGGGCCGTGGCCGATCATCCCCGCAACGTGCCCGACCAGGTGCTCCAGCGGATCCACGAGAAGGACGGCGTGGTGATGGTCAATTTCTTTTCTGGCTTCATCGTGCCCGCCTCGGTGAAGATGAGCCTCGAGGGGATGCTCTACGAGCAGGGACTGCGGCGCACCGAAGATCCGGCGACGATCGAAGCCAAAATGCTCCAGTGGCGGGCGACGCATACGTATCCGCGCGGCACGATCCACGATCTTCTCGACCACATCGACCATATCGCCCAGGTCGCAGGGCCGGAGCACGTCGGGCTGGGGTCCGATTTCGACGGCGTGTCCGTGCTGCCCGAGCAGCTCGAAGACGTGAGCTGCTACCCAACGATCACACAGGGGCTCATGGACCGCGGCTACACCGACGAGCAGATTCAAGGCATCCTGGGCGGCAACCTGATGCGGGTGTTCCGCGCCGCGGAGGCCTATGCCGCGAAACAGCGCGAGTCCAAGTCACCCTGAGTCGCTGTTGTGGCTACTGCGTTACAAGAGGCCGAACTTGTGCTGCACCGTGAACCTTATGACCGGTTTCGCGTTTCGCCGATCGATCCGTCGACGCTGCGATCGGAGGACGTCGAGCGGACGCTTGTGGGGCTTGCCGAGTCGTCGGCTGGCCGGCTCCGGGTAGAGCGGTTTGCCGAGTCGTATCAGGGACGGCCAATCTATCTGGCCACGATCGGCAATGGGCCTAGACGGGTCCTGCTCTGGTCCCAGATGCACGGCGACGAACCGACGCACACGGCCGTGCTCTTGGACCTGTTGAGCTATCTGACGAAGTGTTCGAGTGAGCCGGCGGTAGTGGAGATTCTTTCTGGCGCGACGCTCTTCGCGCTGCCAATGCTCTGTCCCGACGGCGCGGCCGCAGGGACGCGTTACAACGCCCAACACATCGACGTGAATCGCGACTCCGCGCGGCTCGAGACGCCCGAAGGGAGGGCCCTGTTGCGGGCTGTGGAAACGCTGCGGCCGGAATTCGGTTTCAACCTCCACAACCAAAACGCCCGCACGGCGATTGGAATCGCGCCCAAGCCAGCGGCCGTCGCGGTCGCGGCGCCGCCGCTGGACGCGGCCAGAACCGAGACCTCCCAAATCCGCGCCGCAAAGCAGGTGGCCGTTTGTTTCGTCCAGGCGGCGCGGTCGGGAGCGGAGGGCATGATCGCCCGCTACGATTCGGAATACATGCCCTGGTCGTTCGGCGAACGCATTCAGGCGATGGGCGTCGTAACCGTGCTCGTCGAAGCAGGCGGCTGGCCGGGGCCCGATCCCGCGCCGATCGTCGAGGTGCATTTCGACGGGCTCGTGGCGACGCTGCGGGCAATCGCCGACGGCAGTTACCGTGACGCCGATCCGTCGCTCTATGACCGGCTGCCCCGGGCGAACGAACTTAAGTTGTTCGACGCCGTGATCGTGGGTGCTCACGTCCTCGACGTCGATTGCACCGCCCCGGTGCGGGCCGAACTGGGAATCAATCACTCGCATGGCCAGCGGCTCTCGGTGTTGCCCAGGCCGGACGGCAAGATCGTCGACCTGGGTGATCTCGGCACCTCGACCGGCAAGGAAGTGGTCGACGCCGGCGGTTGCTTCGTCCTGCCGGGACGAATTGCGTATCTCCGCGACTGGCTGCCAGGGCAGTTGCTCGCTGCGAATCAATTGGATGTGCTCGTTGCGAGCGGCGTGACGACCGTCGTCGGCCGCGTCGATCCGAATCGGCGGGACTCGATCGAAACGTGGGCGACGTCGTTGGAGCTGCCGATCAATTGGGGCTTCCTTGCGGTGGACGAGATGGGAGAATCTTCGCCCGAGGCCGGTACTTTCGCCGAGATTGCCGGCCAGGCGTGGCGGGAATGCGAGCGACTCGGCCTGTCGGCAAATCGAGGCAAGATACGCCGCGAGTTCTTCGCCGATCTGGTAGTGTACGATACTGGCGACCTCAACGCCGTTGCCGGACCAGTTCGGCGAGTGATCGTCGCCGGCAAGGCGGTCTGGGCAGATGGCAAATTGACGGGGGTTAATGCCGGTACATTATTGCGCTGTTGCGGGGAGGGTCGCCAGTGCTGAATAAAGTCTGGTTCTGGCTGCTGGTGGTGGGCATTCTCTATGGCTTTGGCAAAGGGGCCTGGCAAAGCTATGCGCCGCCGTCCGCGGCAGCAACCGACAACAAGACACCGACTGCTAACGGCGAGGCTCCACCGGCGCAAGAAACGGGCCTTGCCGCGATGGGCAAGCGGCTCAATCTGGCGACGATCGATGCCGCGACCACGTCGGTCGAAATCTGCATCACGCTGATCGGCATCATGGCCTTGTGGCTCGGCCTCTTGAACATCGCCAAAGATGCCGGGCTGGTCGAGGCGTTCGCGCGGATGCTGCGCCGGCCGATGCAGTGGCTCTTTCCCGAAATCCCCGACGGGCATCCGGCCCAAGGCGCGATCCTGATGAATCTCTCAGCGAACATGCTCGGGCTGGACAATGCCGCCACCCCACTCGGGCTCAAGGCGATGCGCGAGCTACAGGAACTCAACCCCGTGAAGGACACCGCGACCGACAGCATGGTCATGTTCCTGGCGATCAACACCAGCAGCATCACGCTGGTGCCGTTCACGATCATCGGCTACCGGGCGGCCAGCGGCAGCACCGACCCGGCCGGCCCGATGGTCGGCATCCTGCTCGCCACGAGTGTCAGCACGCTGACGGCCATCGTTTGCACGCGCTGGCTCGCCCGTTGGCCCAGGTTCCGCATGCCACCCGGCGATTCCTCGCACGAGCCGCGAAATCGCAGGCGACCGCGCGCCGGCTCCAGGGGGAACCGCCTGATGGAAGCCGTTTACCAATCGCTGAACGTCGCCAGTCAATGGACGATCCCTGCCACGATACTGCTGATCGTCGTTTGGGCCGCCCGCAAGGGAGTGCCGATGTACGAATCCTTCGTCACCGGCGCCAAGGAAGGTTTCGACATCGCGATCATGATCATTCCGTACCTGGTCGCGATGCTGTTCGTGATCAAGGTCTTCATGGCCAGCGGCATCTTCGACGACGTCAAGTCGGGCGGCACAGCCGGCCTGCAAGCGGTCGGCCTCGGCGATTACGCCGAAACGCTCGATCTCCTGCCGCTGGCGTTCACCCGGCCGCTCACCGGCAGCGGCTCGCGGGGGCTCCTGATCGAGCTGTTCGACGTCCACGGCCCCGACAGCTTCCTCGGCAACACCGCCACGCTGATGATGGGCAGCACCGAAACGACGTTCTACATCCTGACGATCTATTTCGGCGCCGTGCAAGTCAAGAAGATGCGGCACGCCCTGCCGGCTTGCCTGCTGGGCGACCTGGCGGGCATCGTCGCGTCGATTGTGCTCGGCTATTGGCTTTACTCCGGTAAATAGGGCCGGCAAGGAATCAAGATGCAACCGCTGAAACCTCAGGCACTGCGGCCCGGCGACGTGATCAGCGTGGTCGCGCCGGCCGGACCTGTGGCGCGGGAGCGGATCGAGCTGGCATTCGCGCGGTTGCAGTCGCGCGGCTATCGCATCAAGACGCATGGCGACGTGTTTCGCAAGCAGGGCTACCTGGCAGGCGACGACCAGACGCGGGCCGCGGAGCTGATGACGGCATTTACCGACCCCGAGTCGACCGCCGTCTGGTGTGCCCGGGGCGGCTATGGCGTCGCCCGGATTCTGGATCGGCTCGATTACGACATCCTTCGCCGCCACCCCAAGGTGTTCGTCGGCTTCAGCGACATCACGGCGCTGCACCTGGCGCTGCAGAATCGAACCGGCCTCGTGACGTTTCACGGGCCCAATCTGCAAGACGGCTTCGGGAGAGAGGACGAGATGTCGCCCGCGACCGAAGCCGCGCTCTGGCGAGCAATTGCTCCGGAGTCGATCGCAGGTGCCGAGTTTCCTTACACGTATGCTGAATTCGGCACAGATGGCATGTCGCTCCGCACGGTTGCGCCCGGCGTGGCCCAGGGCCGGCTCACGGGCGGAAATCTGGCGGTGCTGGCCGGGCTTATGGGAACTCCGTTCGAGATCGAAACGGCCGGCCGCATCCTATTGCTCGAGGATATCAACGAGGAGGGCTACCGCGTGGATCGCTACTTGGCCCAGCTGGCGTTGGCCGGCAAATTGCGGTCGCTCGCCGGGGTGGCGCTGGGCGATTTTTCGTTGGAAGCCGGTTCCGAGTCAGCAGCAACCGCGCTCGTCGAGCCGCTTCACGAATACCTTGGAAAGCTCGGCGTGCCGGTCCTCGCCGGGCTGCCGGCCGGACACCAACGCGAAAACTGGTGCCTGCCGATCAACGCACTGGTCGAAGTGGACGCCGACGCCCGCCGCCTCCGCGTGCTCGAACGAGTCGTGACTGTCTCCAATCCGAGTTCTCAATGAGAGCCTATGCCTGAGCATCCCTATGGCTGGTTGAGCATCGCGCCGCCGGTGGTGGCAATCGTTCTGGCGATCGTCACGCGGAGGGTGCTCGTTTCGCTGTTCGCGGGCCTGGCCGTGGGGGCGCTGATTCTTTCGGGAGGCAACCCATTCACGGCGACCGTCAATCTGCTCGAAACTCAGCTCTGGCAAACCGTGGTTCAGCCCGACAAGCTCCGCGTCTTCGCTTTCAGCATGATGCTCAGCGCGATGATCGGCGTGATCCAAATTTCCGGCGGCATGCGCGGCCTGGTCGAGCTGCTCACGCCGTGGGCCCGCTCGCGCCGCAGTGGGCAGATCGTCACCTGGCTGCTCGGGCTGATCGTGTTCTTCGACGACTATGCCAACTGCCTGTTGATCGGCGGCACGATGCAGCCCACCTGCGATCGGCTGCGAATCTCACGCGAGAAATTGGCGTTCCTGGTCGACGCGACGGCCGCTCCCGTCGCCGGCATCGCGATTATTTCCACTTGGATCGCGATCGAGCTGGAGTACATCCGCGAAGGAATTGCCAGCCTCGATCCGCACCTGGCCGCGGGGCTGAATCCCTTCGAGCTGTTCCTGGCCTGCATCCCCTATCGATTCTATGTGATCCAAATGCTGCTGTTTTTGCCGCTGGTGGCACTGCTCAAACGCGATTTCGGTCCGATGCTCAAGGCAGAGAGGCGGGCGGCGGCCGGCAACCAGCCGGTTTGGGCGACGAGCGATTTTGCCGCCGACCCGTACGACGACGGCCAGGAAGTGCACGTCTCCCACTGGTCGAACGCCGTCTTGCCGCTGGCACTAACGATCGGCGTTTCGCTCTGGCTGATCTACGCGACGGGCGCGGCACGAATCGCCGGCCAGTCGGCCGGACTCACGGGCTTCGAGCACTTTCGGGCCGCATTCGGCTCGGGCGATTCGAGCGTGGCGCTCTACTACGGAGCGATTGCCGGATTACTCCTGGCGGTCGTGTTGGCCCGGTGGCGCGTCGGCGTCGCGGCGAAGCGGGTGGCCGCGGCGGCAAGCATCGGCGCCAAGATGGTGCTGCCGGCGCTCGCGATCCTCGTGCTCGCCGGCACGATGTCCCGAATGACCGGCAACAAATCGGTCGAAGGCGTGCACTCCGTGCGGCCGTACGAGTATCAAGCCGATCGACTCTACACCGGCGACTATTTGAAGGAGATCCTCGTGTCCGTCAGCCAGGGGACGACGCACGACTTCGCCAACTGGTTTCCGACAATCGTATTTCTGCTTGGCGTGTGTGATCTCGTTCTGCACCGGCACGAGCTACGGCACAATGGGCATTTTGGTGCCGATGGTGATACCGCTGGCGGCGGCGCTCGTGGGAGCGACCTCGCCAGAACACTTCAAGGAGAGTCCGGTCTTTCTCACCGCGATGGGGAGCGTGCTGGCCGGGGCGATCTTCGGCGACCACTGTTCGCCGATTTCGGATACGACGATCCTATCTTCTTTGGCCAGCGGCTGCGACCACATGGCTCACGTCAACACGCAACTGCCCTACGCGGTGGTCGTCGGCCGCGGTGTCGACGCTGCTGGGGACGGTGCTGGTCGGGTTGGGCGCTCGCTGTGGCTACTCTTGCCTGTACAAACCGCGGCCCTGCTCGGTTTGCTATTGATCATCGGCCGACGTGTTGACGACTTAGCGGCGGCCGCATCTGCACCGCGCGATTCGACGACATTTGCGACACGCCATCGCCAGTGCACCGGCGACCAAGGTGGCAGAAGCTGGTTCCGGAACGGCGGTCGTCGACGCGCTGCCACTACCAACTCCCGCAGTGCCAAACGCCGATTTCCACACGGCGTAGTCGCCGGCATCGATCACGCCGTTGAAATTGCCGTCGGCTCCCAGGCCGAGCTTCACCGTTTGCCCCATCGTGTCCCGCCACTTCGTATAGTCGCTGGCATCGACGACGTTGTCGCCGTTGTAATCGCCAGCAAGAAAGCCGGGAACGAAGCCTGCCGCCAGCTGTGGCAGCGAACCGTTAAAGACGTCGCGGTCGACGTTTCCCGAGATACCACTGATCTGCCCCACCCAGCTCCATTGCCAGAATTTCCAATTACTCCAGATGCCGATGTTGGATGCGGTGGGCGGAACTGCCGACGCATAGTTGTTCGTGCTCGTCGGCTTGGCGAACCAGAGATCGTAGTTAGCGATGTCGGGCGCCAGATAATTCTGGGCGATGTTTCCGCCGGTGTAGATGATTGGAGCAAAGCCGAGCCGGTTCTGGACCGTGTTGCAGAAGTCGCGGACCCACTTGGACGTGTAGTTCCTGATCGACGTCGAAATCGGATCGTCGGGCAGATTCTCCAGGTCGAGCACCGGCCGCAGAATCAATCCTGGCCCGCTGTAATACCCCTGAATCGCGTCGACAAAATCGTTGGCTTCGTCGATCGCGTCGTTGGGATTCGTCTCGCCGCTGTTCACGCGGCCGAAGTGATAGGGCCCAATCGGAATGCCGGCCGCAATCGCGCCCGCCATGTACGTCGTGAAATTCGGGTCGACGTAATTGACGCCTTCGGTGGCCTTGCAGAAGGCGAACTGAATGCCGGACGCCTTCACCGAGTTCCAGTTAATCGTGCCTTGATAATGCGAGACGTCGATGCCTTGGACGACAGCGCGCGCCGGCGCCGACGACAACAACGTCGCTGCGACGGCAATGGCAGCAAGCAAGGGCCTCATTCGTTCCATACTTCAATCCTAATGTCGAGGCCAGAGTATGTCACGAACGAAAACACCCTGTAATTCGTGGCGACACTCCATTCTGCGCAGGCCCATCATCGAAAAACGAATCGGCATTCGATCCGGCTGCGGCCAAAAGCTGACCGGTCGGTCCGGTCATCCACCTGCACGCACTTTAGTTGACTCGAGCCTTGTCGCGCCCGTCGCGCTGGCTTTCGTGCAAGCGGAGAGTTACGTAGAATAGCACGTGATCCAGTCAACCCACCTGCCACCGTCGGGTTCACGCTTGCGCCATGCCCAGCTCTCCTCCACGGCGTCGACTCTTGATTCTGACCGAGGGCCACACGAATCCCGTGACGGCCAAAACTGCCGCCTGCGTGATCCGCTATGGTCACGACGAGATCGTCGCCCTGCTGGATTCGACTCAGGCGGGCCAGACAAGCCAGGACCTGTTGGGTGTCGGCGGTTCCATTCCAGTGGTGGCGCGACTGGCCGAGGCGCCGGCGGCAAACACGCTGCTGGTCGGCATCGCGCCCTCTGGCGGGAAGATCCCTCCGGCCTGGCGGGCCGTGATCCTGGAGGCGATCGGTCGCGGCTGCGACGTGATCTCCGGCCTGCACGAGTTCTTGTGCGACGATGCGGAGTTTGCCGCGGCGGCGGCGGAGCACCGCGTGCGGCTGGTCGACGTCCGCAAGAACGATGAGCGGGACGTGGCAAAGGGCGAGGGCTTTCGACCGGAATGCCTGCGAATCGAGACCGTTGGCCAGGACTGCAGCTGCGGAAAGATGGTGGTTTCCGTCGAGCTGGCCCGCGGACTCACACGGCGCGGTCACGACGCCAAGTTTATCGCCACCGGCCAGACCGGAATCCTCATCGAAGGCGATGGCTGCCCGGTCGACCGCGTGATTTCCGATTTTCTCAATGGGGCGGTTGAGAAACAGATTCTGGCGAACCAGCATCACGAGATTCTGGTGATCGAGGGACAGGGCTTCATCGCTCATCCGCGCTACTCGCCCGTGACGCTGGGCTTGCTCCACGCCGCGCGGCCGCAGGGACTCATCTTGTGTTACGAAGCGGCCCGAGCGCATGTGATGGGCATGCCGAACGAGAAGCTCAAGCCGCTCTCTGAATTGCGCGAGCTCTACGAGACGATTGGCAGCACACTGGCACCGACGCGGGTGATCGGGGTCGGCATGAACAGCCGGCTGCTGTCGCCGGAAGCCGCCGAGCACGAACGCCAGCGGGTACGCCAGGAACTGGGCGTACCGGTTTGCGATGTTTTTCGTCACGGCCCGGACGAGCTGATCGACGCGGTGCTCGAACTCCAGCGCGAGCTCGCTATGAGCAAGCCCCAGGCTGTGCCGCAAAGCGCTTCTGCACGCTCGTAGTCCAGGTAGGGCCGGATCATCGTCAAGGCCTCGTAGGCATCGCGCTCTGTTCGCTTTGTCCCAATATTCCAAGGGTCGACCGGACGACGTGTCCCGACGGCAATTGTTACAACTCCTTCGCCACGGGATCGCACTCACAACAATAGTGCTATGAAACGACTCAATCTCGCAGTTCAATTGAACTTCAGGGCAGACTGTCACCAGCACCGCCGAGTCTCTTCGAACAGCGAACCGCTAGGCATCGATCGTGGCCGGCCCGGGTAAATCGTGTTACCATGATGTCACAGTGAGCCATTGAAGTTGACATCGACTTTTAGATGAGCTGAGTTCCAGCGGATTCCATGGTGAAGTCGCACGCGATCGCGTCCACGGCATGGAGAATCGCTCGCACCTGCGTGTGGTGGGGACTTGGGCTGTGGACCACTTTGGCGGTCTTCTATACCGCGACGGAGAATCTTTGGCTCGGCTCGCTGTTGGCAGTCGTCGTGGCCGGCATTTATCTCAGCACGCGCCATGAGCAATTTCGACTCCGCGAATGGCCGCGGCTATCGTGGAAAGAGAAGAAACGCTCGACCGTCGCCTTGCTGACGAGCGCGCTGGTCGCCATTTACTATTTTGGCTTCGTGAAGCCCGACCCGAATGTCGAGTGGGCGCCGGAACAGGCGCGGATGCCTCACGTGGTGATCAACGGCGACAGAATCCACGTCGATAACGTGCGCAACTTCACCTGGCACACGGCGAGCGATTTTACGCCCGGATTTTACAGCCGCACCTACGATCTCACGAAGCTCGATTCTGTGTACTACATCGTCGCTTCGATGCCCAAGTGGGAAGGCGTGGCCCACGTGTTCGTCTCATTTGCCTTCACCGATGGTCAGTGCGTCGCCGTTTCCGTCGAAGGCCGACGACGCAAAGGGCAACCCTACCGGTTGATCCCGTCTATGTTTCGCCAGTTTCAGGTGATCTACATCGTCGGCGACGAGCGCGATGTGGTGGGCCTGCGGGGAGCAATTTGGAAAAAGCCGGTATACATTTACCCAATCCGGACGTCTCCCGAACGCAAGCGAGCGATCTTTCGCGACATGATGGAGCGGGCCCACTCGCTCGAGGAGCACCCGGAGTTCTACCATCTTGATCTTTAACAATTGCATGAACAACATCACGTACCACCTCCGCCGCTTGGGCGGCCGCCCGCTGCCCTTCGATTTGCAGGTGCTGTTGACCGGATTCTCCGATCGCGTGGCGTATAGTCTGGGTTTTATTGACACCGATCTGCCGTTTGACCAGGCGCGGCAGGCATTTCGCGTTGATCGTTGGATGCAGACAACGCCGCTGGATGAGCATTTTTCCGAGCGACTGCGTCAAACGCTGCAACGGCAAGAAGCCGCAGCCAAATCGGCGGCCCAATGACGTTCCGCGCCGAGCCGCCAACCCATGGCGATTAATAATTGTTCCGCGCAAACTACCTCGCGCTGTTCGCCCGAAACTCCGCGAGCATGAATCCAGCAAGTAAAATCGCCGAGAGAGTACTCACAGGGTAAAGTAGTTCGGCGACTGACCGGATGTCACTTTTGTTTTGATGTCGGTCCGCGTCCCCTATCCGGCCACGCGACGGACCGGCCCGGCGACGTAGCCGGGAAATTGCTGCAATGCGGCCGCGGTCGCCTGCCGGCTGTCGCGGCCGGGCATCACGACCCATTGCGGCCGGCCGCCCCGACCCGCCGCCGGAAAGAGCGTGACTTCCCAAAGCGACGTCAATCCGGCCTGAACCGCCTGCAGCTGCAACTGCAAGAGCCCGATCTGATGCTGTACTTGCCGATCGCGCCTTGCGCCGCCGCGAGCGCCCTCAGTCGAAACGACTCGTCGTCCTGCGATTGGAAGTCGTTCCCTTGGCGGGCGGCCAGCCACGCGTCGTAACCGCCACGGAGCAGACTCTGCTCGTCGTCGGCAAACAAAAAAAACGGCACCGAATACTCGTCGCCAGTATCCGTCTCAAGCACGACTCCTTCCAGTGCAAACGTTCGCCGCTGTCCGCGCTGCCGCGCCAGCCAGGCCTCGAACGACTGTCGGTCGACGCTCGGCAAGTTCTCAAAGTGTGCCACGATCTTGGGGATCAGCAGTTGGTAAAACTCGGGCAAATTCGCCAGCGGGCGATCGTTGACGTAGATTCGGCCGCGCCGCCGCTGGATCGTCATGTCGCCTTGCATGTAGTCGACGAGCCGGCCGGTGATCTGCGTGCCGTCGCGGAGCGTCCAGTTTTGCGGGCTGTCGATCGATTGCCGCACAAGGTCTGAGGCCGCGGGCGACGCCAGGTAGGCACGGTCGGCGTCCGAAAGCATCTTCGCGGGGTATCGCCACCAATTCGTGGTCGGCCCGCTGCAAGACGACGCTCGTGTCGTTGGCCGCTACCAGTTGCAGCCTCGAGGGTGTAGCGGCCCGAACTATCCGTCCAAAGCCGAGCCTCGGCTTGTGCTCGCAACGCACACGGTTGCGAGCAACAACACGACGCCGAGCCGCCGCGGATGGATATACGAACCGTGGGAGTTTCGAAACCCGCCCACGCCTAAAGACCAGATCATGCTGCTACCCTCAAGAACTCCTCACAGCCGCCGCCCGGCGAAAACGCCAAACCTATGCCGCTCACCAAAACCCATAGAGCGGGTCCCAGCGAATGGGATTTCCCCAGGGACCAACCGTATAGCCGGGCCAGGTTGGCTCACTGTGCCCAGGTAAATCGGTACGCGGCGGTGGAATTTGGTTGCGGCTGGCGGCCTCGCTTGCCGCGCGGGAGGCGGACTCTCGCGCGCCTGTTGGGCCGCCTGCTGCCGGGCGGCCTGCACGTTCTGGGCGCTCTGCACTTGCAGCGATCGCCCTTGCTGCGCGGTGGCCTGGACGCGTTGAACGTTGCCGCGCCGCTCTTGGAACCGCGCCAGTTCCTGGCGAATCTGGCTGGCCGTCATATTGGCGACGTCGGGGCGCCGCGCCGTAGTTCCGCCGGAGTGTATTTGGCCTGGACGGCCAGAAACTGCGACAGCCACCGCCGCGCGTCTTCCGCTTCGGGGCTCGAGAGCACCGCCAGCTTCGCTTCCATTTCGTCCAACTGATCCCGCAGCTCGGGGGCCGACATCCGATCGACGCGCTCTTGGAATTGCTTTTTCAAAACGGCGACTTCTTCGGGGCTGTAGATCTGCTGAATCGACAGCCATTCGTTCAAGCCGCGCCGGGCCTGCCGCCAGCGTTCGCTCTGCAGTATTTGTTGTCTGGCCGCCTCGCCCGCATCAACGCTCGCGGCGGGCTGCGCCGGCGACGCCGCATTCTGCCCGCGGGCGGCCGGGAGATCCCAACCGGCGCCGGCAACTAGCAGCAGAACGGCAAACGCACGGCACGGACGTGGCATCGGAAAGATTTTTTCGCTCATCGTTGGCACCCTCATCGTCACTCGTCGGTCTTGGCGCTGTCGGCCTTGGCGCGGACGAATTCGATCTGCTGCTTGGGAAGACTTTCGCCCTCGACGCTCGCCCGCTCGACCTCCCAAACAAAGCGATCGGCCCCTTGCGGAGTGAAGACGGAAGTCGTCGACGACGTGCCGCCGTCGCCCAGCACCTCGTCGCTGTCGACGATCCACCGATCGCCGTCGCGACGCCAATAGCCCTCGCCACTGCCGCCCTGAGAATCGAACGTCCAGCACTTGAATCGCTGTTTCACCGGATCCCAGCCGATCCGCTGGGTGCCGCCGACTTCCGGCTGGCCGGTCGGCCGAACGACGATCTCGCGTTCGATGAACGCGCCGCCGTCGCACCAATGCGCCGACACCAGCACCACCGCGTTGTCGGTCAATCCCGTCCATTCGCCCAGCAGCCACTCGAGCGGCTGCAACCGCGCCTGGGGCGAAATCGGACCGGCGGCCGCCGCCATCGCGGGCGCCGCGGAATCCGCTGCCGGACCCTCCGCCGCCCAGGCCGCATTGGTCGCCAACGCGGCGATGGCCACCCAGAGGCATGCTCGATTCAATGGAGCCGATCTCGTTTGCATAATGTCCCGCCTATGACTGGTTGATGGG
>CAWEEU010000014.1:0-77357 GCA_963808175.1 uncultured Planctomycetota bacterium
CGGCTGACGATCATCACCCGAGCCCGAGGCAATGAAATGGCAGTTCTGTTGAACATTGCTTCCGGTTGGCTCGGTGCAAACCACACCGACCGCCAGATCGACGCCCTCGTCTACGAACTCTGCGGCCTCTCCGACCAGAAAATCACCCTCGTGGAGGAGGCGACGCCATGAAGCTGCCCAATGGCCAGCGCGCCGTGGTTGACGTCGTCAAATTGACCGATTACTGCCTCAATCCGGACCATCCTCGCGGGAAGCATAAGGCGCGCGTGTTCGAGGCCACCTGCGGAATAACGGTCGAACATGCCGAATTGCTGCGGCAGCAACTACTCGATGCGGCCGAGCATGCCGATGCGGTTCCGGCCGATTCCCTTGGTTTCGGCGCCCGCTACGTGATAGAATTGACCGTACAGGGGCCCAGCGGCACCGCACGCGTCCGCTCCGCCTGGATCATCCGACAAAGCGAAGACTTTCCCCGTTTCGTCAGTGCCTACGTTTTGTGACAAGGTCTCACGATGCCCGCGCCCATTGAGCTGCTCGACGTCGTCGCCTTGGCCCACGATCGCCCGCAAGATCAGTTGGTCCGCGGCCAGGTGGGTACGGTCGTCGAGCTGCTGTCTGCCGACACGTTTGAAGTCGAGTTTTCCGACGATCAGGGAAAGACGTACGCGATGCTGCCGCTCGCGGCCGACGACTTGATCGTCCTGCATACGACTCCCGTGCGAGTTCCGTAGAGCGGGCCGGCCGCCCCGAAAACATCGCCGACGCCGTCGTTTTCCTCGCCAAAAACGACTTCATCACCGGCGTAGGTCTGCCAGTCGACGGCGGTCGAACCCTTGGCGACACCGACTGATGATCATCACTCGAGTCCGACCCGCGAACACGCGCTTCAAGAATCGCCGGTCGACCAACGGACTATGCGAGATCCCGCCCGCAGCGCGAACACTCCACCGTCGCCATTTGGCCGGGTCGCTTGCGACGCGCTCCGCTTTACCGAGCCGCTGTATTGTCGGAGACGAATAAGACAGGCGACGCGCGGCACAACACACGGTGAGAAGCACCATACAACGCACCACCAACAAAACCTACCGCACTGCAGCGGCGAACCGCCCCCAATCCGCCGCACCATCCACCGCGACAAAACCCATGGCGGCGACGCCTGGCAAGCAAGACCCGCGAAATTTGAACTCGGAACACATGTTCCCGGCCAAGTGGACAGCCCAATTATCGCGTGGCCAATCGCCCGCATCCAGCTACAATCAGCAACAAAAATGGCTGTCCCCGGTTTCCCGCTGTCCCCGGTTTCCCTCATCGAACGTGGCAACCCGGCCGTGCTACAGACTTTCCCCGCCGAATACTATCGCGGCTACGGTGGCGGCTACGTCTATCGGAGCCACTACGGGCGGGCGTATTGTCGGGGGCGGTAGTCGCCTAGGACAGCCCGAGCTGTCGCTTCGCTTCGTCAGCCAGTACAGCAGTAAGCACTGCTATTGGAACGCTCAAAAGAGTCATACCAGCTGCGGCTAGCCGTTGCTTGGCCCGTTCCCAAGTTGTCTCGTCTTTGGCCGCGTCCAGAAAATCGTGGCCAGCGGAAGTCAATTTACTGATGACCGCAGAGGGGCCACCGCTGTGCCTGGTCGTTACGTTGGCCGTCCTAGCTAACCCAGCATCTCCAATCAAATAACAGTGATACCCAACTTGCTCGTCAGAATATCCATCAATCTTCAACTCGCGTGGTGCGAAGCCACTCTCATGCTGCTCCACCGCAATCAAAATCTTTCGGATCAATTCCATGTCGCGTTGCATTAGACAATCGCTGATTCAAGAATAAAGTGGAATGCGTCGCCGGCTAACCGGCGACAATCTTAACCCATGCTGTTCTAGCACTGCTTTGACCGCTTCGTATGCCGAAATGCCCATACCCTTAATTTCCAAAACGTCAGTCTCGGAACACTGAGCCAAGGCCTCCACAGTCTTTATTTCGCGTTTCGCCAAGGCATTTACGTACCGGCTTTGCAAATCAGTTTTTGCCAGGGGCGTTTCTGCTTTCGGCTTCGATTTCAATGGCGGCGGAGCAGGTGGCAACGCCATCCAGTGCGTAGGTTTTTGAATGTAGTAACCTGGCAGTCCCGCACGGTGCCAACCGGGGTTATCATCTTGCGGGGTCGTACCGTATTGAGCCGAATACCATACTTTCTCCAATGAATCATAGACTAGTATGGGCTTGCTCAGCGCCTTGCCCCTAAGGTTTGGTGTCTTCTTCTCCACCGAAAATGGTTTGGGCCACATAGTTACCTCAGATATCGGGACGGAAGAAAGCGAGGTCGCTTCACTCGCCGCTGTCGTGCTCGCAAGTAAGGAGAACTCCGCAAGACGTCTCACCGTCTTTGCTATAATAGTTAAATCGCCTATTTGTGACGGTACCAAGTCCGGGTCCGTCCTGAGTTATCAACATCACCTGATCGCCAACGTTGGGCACGAATGGCATCGTGTCACAAACAAAATCGGTCTGCTCATCGTTGCCAATTGCGGCCTGAATTCGGAATTTCATTTTAGCCCTTTCCACTGATTTGCCCGGCCGCATTGTAACGCAGTAGATGGGCGACGGTCAAAAGGACCGAACCTCGGAGACAGCCATCCTTCTTCTCGGACAACAATGGACGTGGCCCCCTAAAGGATCACCGCGGACAACCGACGTTGCTTGCGTGGCGTAGCTCTCAGCCGGGGGTGGCCAATTCTGCCGCTTGACTTGATCGCCTCCTTGATGTAAACATGTGTTCAGTATCCTCCCGGATTTGCGCCAACTCGCAACGGCAGTTTGAACAGGAGGTCGCCGAGGACGCGGAGCACGCGTCATGAGCGATCTCAGCGGCCTCAGCGACCTCCTGTTGGATGCCTCACTGCCACCTGCGGACGCAAACAATTTGGCGTCTTCGAGCGAAACCTGGCGTCATCGGCAAAGTAGTAGGCACACTCCGTGTGCCGTCACCGCCTTGGTGGAATCGTTGCGAATGCGCGAGGCAGCTACGGCACGCGGAGCGTGCCTGCTACATTTCAGACCGTGGATTTTTGGAACTTCACCCATCAGGCGCGAATTCGAGCATTTTTGGAACACGCCGTCGACGGAACCGCCTGGTTTTTCAGGCCGGCCGCGAAACGAGGTGTGACAATGAACGTGATTTTTGGAGCACCGAATCGTGTTTCGCAAACGTGTTCCAAAAATCCAAAATTCCCAGTGCCGAGCGGTCGAGCGTCGAGAGACAAGGGACCAATGGCCAATGACCAATCGAAACGAAAAGCCGTCAGCCATCAGCCACGGGCAGCGTCAATCCAGCATCCAGCATCCAGCATCCAGCATCCAGCATCCGCATCCAGCATCCAGCATCCAGCATCCTGCATCCTGCATCCTGCATCCTGCCCCCATCCCCCAAAAAAACTTGGCGAGTTCGAGCGAAACTTGGCGAATTGGAAACTTTAAGGACTTACGTCGACAAACGTGGCGAGTTCGAAAAAACAAGCCTCTTTTTCACGCCAACCGCAGGTCGGACTCGAAAAACAAGCGGATTTTGAACATGCGGCGAACGACAGCCGAGAACCGAGGCCGCGGCAAGAACCGGCGGCGAATTTGCGGCATAACCGGTAAGATGGCCGGGGAGCGTCGGACCAGCTCCGGCTCCCCCACAACGGCCACGAAAGACCAGAAAACCGCCCATTTTCGCTGGTTCGCCCGGCCTTTGCTTGCTCCGGCCGCCCCGAACGTCATAATACCGAGGACCTCCCAACCGAGGCGGGACAGATTTCTGCTTCAGAACGGACTCGAATCCAGCCGGCATTTCGGATAAAAGCGTCGTTCCATGCTGAGCGACAGGCGCTTGTCAAACGAGTCTTTTCGGATTGGGTGCGACGACGAGCAACGCCCTACAACTGTTCCTATCGCACCCAATCCGAAAAGTGAGGCTTGACCAGACACTGCCGCACCATCCGCCAGTTCGTCCGTAATGACAAATGCCGGCAGTCAATTCGCTGCCGGCAATCTTACCAAAACAGAGGAAACGGCAATGAGTTTTTCGCGTTCGAGTCTTCGTCGGTGGACCACGATTTTTACCCTGGCGCTCGTCGGCTGCGGCCTCGAGCGGGCACTCGCCGCCGAACCCAAGGAGTCCGACGCGGCCGAAGTGGTCGTCTCCGACAATTCCGATCTCACGGTGCCGGATGGCGACGCGGCCGTGCTCTTGAAGTTCATCGAAAAGGTTGCGAATCCCCAGCAGCAGTTTTCTTCCGACCAGGAACTGCAAACGTATTTGGACAACGTCTCGAAAGCGATCGGCACGGCCTCGGATCGGATTCTCGCCGGCGACGCCGGCAAAGCGACCGACCGACAACTGATCGACGCCATCGAGTGGAAGATCGAAGCCCAGCGGATCCGCCAGAAGCTGGGCGACGCCGACGCTGAAAAACAAACCGACCAGCTGCTGGCCAATCTCAAGTTCGACGGCCGGCCGGCGGTCGAAAAGGCACTCGATGAGATTCGCCAGAACCGCGCTGCCATGCAACAGCAGATGGAGCTGATGACCAAGCTGCGGCAGTGGCCGCGGCTCGACGCCAAAGAGCGGGCACAGACCACCGATTGGTTGGTCAACACGGTCAAGTCGGGCACGCCGACCGCCGCTCACGCGAGCATGCTGATGATGTTTGTCGATACCCTGTCCGGCACGCCCGATAGCGACATGGCAAAGCAGGCGCTCGGTGATTTGCTGCCCGTGCTCAGCGCCAGCGGCGATCCCGGCATCCAGGACCGGCTCCCGCTGCTCGAGGGCATCAACCGCCGGCTGAATCTGCCGGGCAACAAGCTGGAAATCTCCGGCAAGTTCCTCGATGGCTCTGAACTCGATTGGGCCTCGTATCGCGGCAAGGTCGTGCTGGTCGACTATTGGGCCACCTGGTGCGGACCCTGCCGCGCCGAAGTGCCCAACGTGCTCGAAAACTATTTGAAATACCACGACAAGGGATTCGACGTGATCGGCATCTCGCTCGACGAGAAGCGCAGCGACGCCGAGGAGTACGTCAAGCAGACGAACATCCCCTGGCCGTCGTTGTTCTATGCCGGGTCGGAAGAATCGGGCTGGCAGAATCCAATGGCGGTGAAGTATGGCATCACCGGCATCCCCACCTGCATCCTCGTCGATCAGGAGGGCAACGTCGTGAGCATGGAGGCCCGCGGACCGCGGCTCGGCGCGCTGTTGGAAAAGTTGCTCGGCAAGGGAACGGCCAAGGAAACCTCGTCCGTCGAAATTTCGGACCAGGCCGAACGAACCGCCCAGAACGGCGCACGTTAGTGCTTCGTTCCAGTTTAGAATTGGGGTTGGGCGCATCAGCCGCCGGGCGCTAGCCCCCGGTTTTTGCCGCTCCAACCCGGGGGCTAGCGCCCCGCGGCTAATCCGAAAAATCAGGTTCTGACAAAGCACTAGTCGATCGAATCGCTCAGAGTTGTGGCTCAAAACGCGATCAACATACCGGAGCCGACCGGCGTTTTGGCGGAGCGCTGGTCGCTCGGCAAGTTGTTCCGCCTCGCCGCGCTGTTTGGGCCGGCGGCCATCCTGGCGTCGGTCTCGATCGGCGCCGGCGAAACGATCGTCGTCGTGCAAGTCGGCTCCTGGGCCGGGTACGAGCTGCTGTGGCTCGTGATGCTCAGCGTGCTCACCAAGGGCGTTTGCGTCACGTATCTATTGGGCCGTTACACGGCCGTCAGCGGCGAGGAGATCGGGCAGCGGCTGGTGCGGTTTCCCGGGCCGAGGGGCTGGCTGCTGTTGGCGATCGTCGTGCTGGAGCTGGCCGCCGCCGGACCGTTGTGGGCCGCCATCGCGCGGCCCAGCGGCGAGCTGATTCAATACTTGCTCGTCGAGGCAACGTCGGTCGCTGGCGGCCCGGCCAGCACCTTCGCCTTGCATGCCGCATTTTGGAAAGCGACGTTCGGCACCCTGTTCATTGCGGCGGCGCTCATCCTGGGCGTCGGCCAATCGTTCGCCTTGCTCGAGAAGCAGCAGGTGATCATCTGTTCGATCCTGGTGCTAGGCACGATCGCCGGCACGCTCCTGGTGCGGCCGGACGTTTACGAGGCGATCCTGGGCACGCTCAGCGTGGGGCGGCTGCCCCGCGAAGTGCCGCCCTGGGCGCCCGCCGCCGTCCATAACCGGTGGCTGCTGACGCTCGCCACGACCTTCGGCTACGTCGGCGGCTCGGTGATGACGTATATCGCTTACGCCAACTTCGTCGGTATTCACCGCTGGGGTTTGTGCAGCCACGCCGAGATCGACGACGTCCGCCGTCGCGCGGCCGCCGGCAGCCCCCGCGATTACCTGCCGAACGACCCCGCCCAAGCCGCCCGGCCTGCGCCGGTTGCTGCTCCCGTTGCGCTGCGACGTGGGGATGGGGGCCCTGGTGCTCTGGATCGTCGCCGCATCGTTTATGGTCGCCGGCGCGGCCGTATTGCTGCCAAAATTGGCCGCCGGCTCACTGGGCGACATCTCTAACGGCTGGAGCCTGCTCACCGATCAGGGACAGATCTGGCGCAGCATCCATCCGAGCCTGGTCTGGGTCTACTATGTCTGCGTCGTCGCGGCGCTGTGGGGCACGGTGCAGGCCTACCCGGAAATTTACACGCGCGTCACCCACGACTTCTTCACCGCAATTTGGCCTCAGCGGGCGTTCTCGTCGACGCGGCTGCGGCTGGCGATCGTGCTGTATGTATTCCTGGTGTCGACGCCGCTCGTGTGGATCGACGTGACGTTCGCCACGCTCACAGCGATCGTCGCATTCCTCGCCACGAACGCTGGAGTGGCGCTGGCGATGATCGCCGCCCTCTACCTTGACCGCCAGCTGCCGCCTCTCTATCGCACCCGCCGCTGGTTCTTCGCCGCGTGCGTCATCTCGGCGATTCTGCTCACCGTCGCCAGCTGCATCAGCGGCTGGGGCCTGTGGCAGCAAATCGCCGCTTCGTAACTGCGCCGATTACGCGAGGTCGATCGGCGTCGCCCCCGGAGGCGGAGTGCCCTTGCCGGCGCGGACGTAGTCGCCCCGTGCGTGGGCGTAGTCGGCCGAGTCGGGGAGATCGGGGGCGGGCTGGTCGGGCGTTTGGGCGGCGTCGAAGAGCTTCCGCAAAAACGGCCGGCACCAGCCGCAGCCGGTTCCGGCCCCGTGGCAATCGGCGAGTTGACCAATCCGCTGCGGCCGCTCGATCCGCAGGTAATTGACCACCTTCCGCTTGGTGACGTGGAAACAGAGACACAGCTCGTCATCGAGGTCCATGGCGACATCGGCACGCGGGGCGAGCAACGCCGTTAATTGTCCGATCCGTGAGAGACTTGCCCGCTCCCGCAGAGCAAGTCGTCACTTCGTCAACTTCGCAGCTTGCGTTGTTCGAGCCGCGCCAGGCCCGCGGCACCGATGTAGCCGGCGTCGCCACCGAGCGACGCGAATTCGATCTTGACCGCCTTGCGGAGCGGTTCGAGCAGTCGCGGCCGCACTTCGCTGCGGATCGTTTCGAGGAACTCACGGCCGAGCGGGCTTTCCGGGCCGCCGAAGTTCATCGCCCCGCCCAACACCACCGCGTCCGGATCGATCGTGTGCACAAAGGTTACGATGCCGATCGCCAGCCAGTAGGCCGTTTCCATCACCACGTTCCGCGCCAGCACGTCGCCGTTGGCCGCTTCCTCAGCGACCATTCGCGGCGTGATGGCTTGGCCGGTGCGATGACGGCGCCAGTGAACTCGCTTCGCTGGCGCCCAGGGCGTCCGTCGCTCGACGGATCACCGCCCCTGCACAGGTGTAGGCCTCCAACGAGCCGCTCTTGCCGAGCGAATCCTGCCAGGCGTCCTTGGCGGGATTCACCAGGATGTGTCCACACTCGCCGCCGCAACTGTGGGCGCCGGCGACGAGCGTGTCGTCGACGATAATTCCGCCGCCGATGCCCGTGCCGAGCGTCAGCAGCACCAAGCTATTGTATTGAGCGCCCGCCCCGCGCAGAATTCGCCGTAGGCCGCTGCGTTCGCGTCGTTGGCAAACGTGACCGGCATCCCCAAATGAAACTTGAGTCGCTCGCGGATTGGGAAATCCCACCAGCCGGGAATGTTGCCCGGCCGCAAGATCATGCCGGCCGGGAGGTCGATCGGTCCCGGCGTGGCGATGCCGGCGCGGGCCACGTCGCTGCGATGGACGCCAGCCTGGTCGATCAGCTGCGACACGACCTGGGCCATCCGCCTGCAGGCGTCCTCGGCCCCCTTGTCCTGTTCGGTGGGCATCGAGTTGTAGGCCAGCGTCTGGCCCGCATCGTCGATCAGGCCGATCTTGATATTGGTGCCGCCGACGTCCAAGCCCACGTACAGCGACTTCTGGGCAGCTTTGCTCGGGATCGAGGCGAGGGAAGTTGGCATAGTGAGCTGCGACGATTGGGGAAGCCGATCCGCCCAGTTGGACTCGAGCGGCAAACCCTCGAATATAAATGCCGGCCGCCGCAGGGGCAATTGTCGGCGGCGAAGCTGCGCGAGCAACGGGGCTCTCGAACTGCGCGAAACTACGATTCGCCCCGCAGCTCCGTCGAGCAAATGTCCTGGCGGAACTCGCTTTCGCTTACTTCGTCGCACATCGCACGGAGCTGCGACGGCAGATTCAGGTCCGACGGCAAGCAGAATCGCCCGTTTACCGCCCGGCCAAAGACGAGAAACCGGCAACCCAAGGCGGCGAGTCGGGCCAGCGCGGAGTCGCGTTTCTTGTGATCGCCGCCGTAGTAGTTTTCGTCCGCGATGCGGGCAATCGTATCGGCTCCGACGACGAACACTGCCCCGGGAAGCAACGTCGCCTTTTCGGCAAACGTCGCCGCCCGTGTCAGCAACACGGGGTGGTCGGCCAACCCCGCGAGCCGCTCTTCGATCTCAAGGAAGTCGAGTGTCGGCTTGTCGACGTTGGCGATCGAAAGCTCCAACGCGACGTGTGCCTGGCAGCGGGCGGCGGCAATTTCCGCCATTCGGCGATGACCGGCGTGAAGCGGGTTGAACGCGCCGGAGAAAACGACGCGGGCCGGCGAATCGCAATGATAGGCGACGTTCTCGCGCTCGCCGAGCAATAATTCGCTCCATTCCGGCGGTGCCCGCTTCTCGCGGCGAGTCACCGGTTCCTCGGCGGAGACGTCCGTGAAGTGATCCTTGGCAACGCCGCACGCTTCGGCGACGGCATGTAATACCAACTCGGCAGCGACGGCTTCTTCCGCCGCTCGCGTCCGCTTGCCTTTCACCAGCTCGCACGAATGCGACACGGTCGCTTCGGCAGACTGCCAGGCAACGTGCACGCGATGCGGGCCGCGCTTGGGCCGCGTCGTCGCCAGACTCGCGGTCACCCCGACGCCGCGCAGCGTGCCGCGGGTCGGAAGTCGATAACTTGCGGGCTCGCTCGAACGCCGCCATCGCCATTGCTCGGGCCGTCGGTTCACTCGACGCCTGATCGAACTTGCCGCCCAGCCAGTCGGCCAGCGCGGTCGCCGCGTAGGGCACGATGGCTTCGAGCACACTTGCCGACGCGCCGGGCATCGAGAGCAAGTCGGAGATCGCCCGACTGCCGCCGCCAGTGAGCGACACGACGCACCCGCAGCCGGAGGCGTGAATATGCTCGATCAACTCGTGTTGGCTCGATGCGTTCACCGATAGAGTCCTTTCCGGTCCACCTCTATTTTACCAATCTGTGGATGGTTCGCTCACCCGCTCTTGTAGCGATTTCGCATCATGCCGCAGTGCGATGTTTCCGGCAAGCGGCGCGGCGAGATTCGCAATCGGGGGCTTTTCTCGGGGAAAACAGGCCTTATTGCCGGTTGTTCGACGCCGGCATGCCGGTTGCATTTCGTTCACTCGATGACCGAAGTCCTCGAGATCAACGACATTGAACAATTGGCCGGCTATCGCCTCGCCTGGAACTCCTGGCTGGACGGCGCGCCGCGGGCTGCCTTCTGCAACACCTTCGACTGGCTGCAAAACTACTGGCGCCACTTCGGACGCGACCAGCAACTGCGGGCACTGGTGGTCCTCTCGGCCGGCACGCCGGTCGGCGTTCTGCCGCTCGTACTGCGACGCCAGCGGCAGGGCTTCCAAACGCTTCGCGTCTTGACCTATCCGCTCGACGGTTGGGGCTCGTGGTATGGGCCGCTCGGCTCGGATCGCGCCGTGACCATGCTTGCGGCGATGCAGCACATTCGCCACGCGCACCGCTACTGGGATCTACTGGATCTGCCGTCGACCGCGCCGCCATCGCGCGATGGCAGCCGCGTCGGCCGATCAATGCGCGTCGCCGGACTCCTCTCACAACAAACCGCCTACGACACCACGTCGCTGGTGGATTTCGCGGCGAGCGGCGGATGGAAGGGCTATTTGGCCGGCAAATCGCACAAGACGCGGCACGAAATGCGACGCACGCTGCGACGCGTGTTTGGCGATTCCGCCGTCGAGTACATTC
Source organism: uncultured Planctomycetota bacterium (assembly GCA_963808175.1). Classification (GTDB taxonomy): domain Bacteria; phylum Planctomycetota; class Planctomycetia; order Pirellulales; family Lacipirellulaceae; genus DASYDU01. The sequence continues at coordinate 10,492 of CAWEEU010000014.1, forward strand.
GCCATCGTCCGGCCCCGGCGCCGAGGGCGACGGCGATCCACGCTGGGACCTGTTCGCCATGTGCCAGCAGGTCGCGCTTGCCAGTTGGCAGGCGACCTCGACCACCGGCACGACGCTCACGCACCAACGGGTGCGGCATTTCTTGCGCGACGCCCATGCGATCGCCGCCCGCAACGGCATGCTCGACATGAATCTGCTCGTGGTCGACGGTCGTCCCGCGGCCTTTGCATACAACTACCACCTGCACGGTCGGCTGACCGGCGTGCGGGTAGGATACGATGCATCGCTCGGTGTGTCGGGGCTGGGCACCGCGCTGCTCTTGCGGTCGATCGAAGACAGTTTCGAGCGCGGCGACGTCTCGTTCGACCTTGGGCCCGGCGAAATGCCGTTCAAGCGGCGATTGCGGACGCACTCCGAACTGTGCTACCGCATGACCTATGCGCCGCTGGGCTCTTGGCGCTCGCAACTCGCACGGCTTTCGCAGTGGGCGAGTCGGCGGCCGGCGGCTGCCGAGGCAAAATTTGGCAAGGCAGCGTCCGCGTAGCGACGCTGCAGAAAGCGAAACAGTGCCCTCGCGGAGCGGAGCGGCCGCTAGAATCCGCCTTGCGGTTGCGAGACGTCGGCCGCTTTCTGTTGCTGCATTGCAGCAGCCTCGCGGGCAAGCTTGAAGCCGGGACCCGGCGGATAGTATTGCACGTCGTCGGTGAGATACCACGGGCTGGGCAGCGTCTGGCCGGCGTAGTCACTTTGGCACCCGGTCGCCAGCAAGGCGCCGGGCAGAACGATCGCGGCGGCAAGCCAGGCCCGCAGGGTCGATTGGCAGTGGGTCTTCCGGGCGTCCATTCCGTTGATTCGCTTCATTCCGCGGTCACTCCGTCAAACGAAAAGAGCCTCGCCGGACCAAGGCAGCCCGCGCGGCATAATCGTTATCGTCTTCCGGACCCGCAAAGTTTGGCAAAATCCAACACTTGGTCCACCGCGGCGAAGCGCGACGAAACGTACGCAGAATGGGTGCTTTAAGCAGACGTCGACCGCGACAACCGCCCGGAGATTTCGAGGGCAGCTAGTCACGCCGACGCGTGCCGACGAGCGCGACACCTCGCGCTAGCAGTACAAGCGACGCGGGCTCGGGCACGCTGGCGGTGCTGCTCGCACCACCGCTACCACCGGTGGTGCCGAAGTGCTGCTTCCAGTACGTGTAGTCGCTCGCGGTCACGGCGCCGCCGTCGCCATTGTTATGGAGGCTGGTCTCGTTCGCGTCACCCAGATGGTCGCGCCAGACCGTGTAGTCGGCGGCGTCGACGACGTGGTCGCCGTTGTAGTCGCCGGGTAATCCCGCGGCCGAGAGCGTTCCCATGATCGTGATCTGGCTGTTGGTGCCGGTGCCGTAGTTGACCGAGATGCCGCTAGTGACCGACTCAAATGTACCAGTCAACGAGCCCGTGTACGTGGCGATGACCCAACTGCCGCTGCCGGTTCCCGTGACGTCGAGGGCGTTGCCCAGCGCGCTAAGATCGAGGTTTCCGGTCACGGCCAACTTGTCGGCGTCGGCTCCGGAGACCTCGATGCCAAGATGGGAATCGGCGCCGAAGATTACGTTGCCGAACGTGGTGAGCGTGCCGACGCTGGCTCCGGGGGCGATCGTGCCGCCGTTGTTGTGAATATCGACCGGATCGGCCGCGGAGCCGATGGTTCCGGTGCCGCCCAAGGTCCCACCGGCATTGACCGTGTAGTCGCCGACCGGCAGCAAAAGCGTGTCGCTCATCTTGTGCGTGCCGTTGACGCGGAGCGTTCCGCTGTTGATGGTCGTCGTGCCGGAATAGGTGTCGGCGCCGCCGAAAGTCTGGATGTTGTTGCCGACCTTTTCGATCGTCACGTTGTCGGTGGCGTTGTTGTCGATGACGTTGCCCATAAAGACGGCATCCTGACTGGCTCCGCCCAGTTGGTAGGTCACGTCGGCTGCCAGGTCGCCATCGCCAGCGATCGACGCCTGAAGCGTCGATCCGGCAGCGCCATTGGGTACGGCGGCGACGCCTTCCACGCCGCCGATGCGAATCGTCTGATCGGGCGAAGTGCCGCGCTTGCCAATGTATGCCCCTGCCCCCAGCTCAATAATCGCATTGGGGAAGTCGGGGTTCTCGTACGCCGTTTCGTCCCCAGAGTTGGCCACCCCGTCGGGATCGATCAACGTGGCAAAAATCCGCACCGCCCAGTTGCCTGTGAATTTGAGCCGGCCAGTGAAACCGGTGTTGTCGACAAACAGCGGCAGGTCCGTGGGCATCGGCGTCGCAATGTCCGGATCGGGGCGATCGAGGAAATCGACGCCTTCGGCGTCTGCCAAATTCGGCTTGATGAATTCGATCGTGCCATCGCCCGAGAGCGAGCCCTGCATGCGAATCTCGGTCGCGGGACGGTCGACCAGATTGCTGATCACGTTATTGCCGGTCACCACCAGGTCGGCGGGAAACTCCTTGCGATAACCCGGGGCAGTCGGATTGGCGGTGTTGATGACCAGGGTGGAATTGTTCAAATGGACAATCCCCCCTTTCGTCGAGCCGGCCGTGCCGAATACGCCATGTTCGCGCTGCACGTCGAGCGTGCCTTGGTTGACGAAAACCTCGCCAGAAAAATTGGGATTCTCCTCTGCCAGGCCAGCGCCCGGATTACTCGGCCGCAGAACCAGCGTCCCCGTACCGGTCTTGGTGACGTTGCCGCTACCCGAGAGGTCCGCGCCCCAGGTGATCGTGTCACTGCCGGCCGTGTCGAAAGTCACTCCCCCGGCTCCAATCACGGTAGTGGCACCCGGATACACGATGGCGGACTTAAAGCCCGGCCGGATGGTGCCGCCATCAATGTTGATCGTCTTCGTGCCGGCAGAGGCCTCCGGCACGATACCGCCGATTGCCAACACGCCGCCACCAGTGACGTTGATCGTGGCCGAATTCGTCGCGCCGGTGTTGAGCTCGATCGGATACTTCACACTCAACGAACCTCCGCTGCCGACCGAGAGGGTGCCGTTGGTGATTGTCGTCGTACCGACTTGGGGCACAGCACTGGAGACCGTGGCGGTGCCGCCGTTGCCGATCGTGGCCCGGTCTCCTACGGCGGGCACAGTGCCGCCCCAGTTGGTGCCGGTGTTCCAATCGCCCGCGCCGGCAGCACTCCACGTTTTGCCGCTGAACGAAACGCTGGTCGCGTCGGGACCGGTAATGAGATTCGTGAGCACTTCCAATGGCGTCAGCACGTTGCTGTAAATCCGAAATTCATTCAGCGAACCGGTCAGGAAAGCCGGCAGGTCGGACAACGGAGTATCACCCGCCGCGTACGGCACCGAGGTACCGGATCCCAGTCGATTCTGGGTGGTACCGGCAAGCGGGCTGAGAACGGCAAGACCCTCGCCAGAATCCGTGCCGACGAGCGACCCATCGCGGTACAGACGGAATTCACCGGTGCCCAGCGAGGTCGTGGCCGACGCATCGTACACTAAGGTGAATAGTACTTCCTGGCCGGTGTTCGCGGCCAGGCCCATGGGTCCGAGGTCGGGAAGCGTGTTCACGTCATCCCACCGCCAGCGGGTGTTGCTGCCGGTGACCGTGGCGTCGTTGACATGACCGGTCGGAGTGCCGGGCGTGGCCCGCGGCGTGAGATACAGATACGAGTTGCCAGTCGGCGTCGAGAAGTCAAAAATCCGCGAGCCGACCGCGGTCATGGGGTTGTAGGTGCCCCAAACTTCCATGGTGACGCTACCGGAAGTCGGCAGCGGCGTCGACCCGAGGCTTAGGTAATCGTCGACGCCGTCAAGATTGACTTGGCCGCCGCTAAAATTTGCTCCGCCGTTAACTGTCCAATTGGCGGACCCGACCGAATCGTTCGCGTTGCCAGTGAAGCTATACCGATGGGTGATTGCAGCCTCGGCAGGAGCCGCCAGGAAAGTCGCCGCCAGCGTTGCCAAAACAAACAATTCAGACCGCAGCCGCCAATTCATGTCCGTCTCCCTCCCAGTGAGCAGTTTCTGCAGTGATCCGCCGTAACAGGCGAATGGTTCAAAAGATGAGCAATCGACTTGGGGCCAATGATACGTGCACAGCATGTTTGGCTAGCCGCTCGTTGACCGTTCCAAACAGCAATTACAGATGCCTATCTTGAGACAATTGCGAAGTTTGCCTCGGTGGATCCGTTTTCCGGAACCGTAAACTTCTGCGACCCGTCGCGCCACTTCGGCGGAACCGGGTCGGGTGGAATCTTGGTCGTTTCGTCGACATTGGGTGGAATCTTGACCGACGTGATAAACACGCTGTACTCGCCCGGCGGCGCGCCTACCGACTCGCCGTTGGCTGCCTTAATTTGGTACCGCCCGTCGGCGTCGGTCTCCGCGCGAAATGTCCGTTCTTGTGACGAACCCTTTGAACCCAGCAACGTGACGGTCGCTCCAGCCAACGGCTTGCCATTCATCGTGACGACGCCCTCGACCGGAACTCGACCTCCGCCGCACCCAAGGCAGCTTACGGCCAGGAGCACGACAACAAACCAATTTAGTCGCCTTGCCAATTCCCTGCTCCGAACCCCCGTTGATCGAAACCAAACCGTGCAGTACCACCGCATCACAAGCTTACTGGAGTAAACGGATCCGAGTCCAATTCACCGCCCGCGATGCTGGTCATGTATGCGAATACCCGACCCTCGATGTCAAAATTCACCCAGCTACCGGACCCATCGCACATCTGAACATTCATGCCGCCCGAATGTCCACTAAACCAGCCAGCTTGACATTGCTCCTGATGGTACGTGCCTTGAGTGTCCATGCAACCGGGAACAACACCCGTCTCTGCGCCACGATAGTTCCCATCAAAAACCTGAGGGATTGTGTCGCCAGCCTGTGTTGTCCAGCCTTGCGACAATACGTAGTTGCCCCACGAATAAGCCCAAAACGTTCGCCGACGATTATAAAGGTTGGTCGATTCTGCCAGCATCAACGTCTTGCTGGTGCCATCGGTGATACTACGAATCCTTTCCGCTCGGAGCGTAGCCATCACCCGATCGTCATCTGTGGTTGGCACGAATTTCTGGATGCCCGGCGTCACCGGATCAATGTCCTCCGCAACGACCGCGTGCAAAGGTCCCCGCCATCCGATGTCCAGCGGTGACGCTATTCCCTGACCTAGATACCACGTTACCGACGCACCACCACGCGGCACTCCGCGGCCGGCGTTGCCGCGATACGACGACGTGCGATACATTGGCGTCCCCTCGCGACTGGCCAAAGTGGCGGGACCGCTATCCGGAGACGCCAATTCCGTCAAGAAATCCGACGGACACTGGTAGAGCGGAATGTACGTTTCGCGAAAATCTTTTTGTGCGCCAATCGTCGTCGACACAGTTGGATCGTAAAGATTCTGCAAACTTTCGTCCTCAGCATAGGGCATGATTTCAATGGCCCAAGTGCTACCTCCCATCGTTCCAGCCTCCGAAATCCCGCCCGGCTGCTCGACGCCGAAGGGAAATGCGCGCTTGGCGTTGTGGTGGTTCTGCAAAGCGATGCCTAACTGCCTGAGATTGTTCGCACACTGGCTGCGCCGCGCCGCTTCGCGGGCCGCTTGAATCGCCGGCAGCAACAGCGCCACCAGGATCCCGATGATCGCGATCACCACCAACAGCTCGACCAGCGTGAAACCATGTTGTGCGCGGGCCCCATGTTGTGCGCGGGTCTCCCGACCCCGCACCGCGCCGGCCTTTCCGTCGCTCGAACCACGGGCCGCCGTCCGGCGACCTGGCACGTACGCCCCACATTGGCCTTCCATGTTCCGTACTCGTTCAGACGCCATGCTTCGATGCTCCATTGCCATGCGATGATCCTGCCGCCTCCGGGTGGTGCGCCGGCGATCGACACGGCGACCGCGGCACCCGTATCTGGTCAAGCCTAACTTTTCGCACTTCGGTGCCTCGGAAATGGCAACCAGGTCCTATTTTGTGAAACACCGAAGTGCGAAAAGATTAGTTTGACAAAACACCAACGCACAATTTTGATAAGCCAATGTGAGCGCTCCGCCGTCCGTCTCGAGCTAAGCAGCCCCTCTCGAAACCGCCGACCGACTGGCTCGCGCCCGTCCCCCTACGTCAGCGCCTCAGTTGCAATCCATTCTCTCCGCCACGCTTGTGCTTTCACTCAATGCGAGGCTGATTTCGCATAGGGGGCGCACATAATCATTGGGAGATAAGCCGCTGGCGCCACTTTGTGACGCGGTTTCTGCCACCAGTGGCAAAGATTGTCCAGAAAGCTCGGCAGAACGCAGATTGGTGCCCAGTACCAGGCAGGTTGGCGTAAATACGCCACGCGACGGGCCCCTGTCGACCGGTGCGAATTTCCGTGAAAACAAGCTGTTTTCCGCCCGTTCCGGCAGCAAATTCCTCGAATCTGCCAGATTTCTTGTTACGTCACGGATCGTTCGGCTTATTAGTAATGAGGCTGCCTGTGCCTCGGACGGGGCGGGAGGCGGTGCGTTTTGACTTTTCTTCGTTCCGGTGGTTTAGAGCGCGAGGAGCCCTGACTCATTGCTCGGTAGTCTCGTTGCTAGGCGGCCTTATTGCTTGGTGGTTTCTCGCTCGCAGTGATGTTGCGCGATGCCGCGGTTGATAGGGTCGCGGTTATCTCGTCAGCAGGCCGTCTTGGCGACGGCGATTCCGGTTGGCTTTCTCGTGATGTTCAATTCTTCAAGTTGAAGTCGTCGTACGATCCGGAAAACAACTTAGTGTCCCGCTAGAATCGTGTCCTAAAAATTGAGGGTGTCCAATGAAGAGACAGCACATACCGAATTTCTTACTCGTCGCGGCGGCAGCGGTAGCGGCCGTCGGCCTCAGTGCCGGAGTGGCGGAGGCCGGCTATCTGAGCCAGCTGGAAAGCCTGCAGAATGTCAACGGCGCGCTCCGCCAATTCAAGTTCGAGGGGGCCACCACCGCGCGCAACGCAACGACAGCGGCAGCCAGCACCTTGCTCTGTTGCCGCTAGTGGGCGAGGGTGGCATGGGCACCATTGATCCAGACATGACCCCCATGAGCGGCGATGAAATCAATTGGTCCTACCCCCACGGTGATGCGAGCTTGATCGGCTTTGAGCCGGGATTCGACGGCGCCGGGGTGAGTCAGGCCTTCCGGCCACAGTCGCTTCCCGTCACCTCAACGGATGCGGCCGAGTCTTTGGCCCAGCGCCGCAGCGGAGCCGCGTTTTATACGACGTTCACCACTCCGACCATGCTGACCGTTGAAGCCGTCGTCAAGCCGGGTGCGTACACCGACATCGCGCAGGGACCGCATTACATCTTTCAGACCCGGCCCGGCAGCGGCCGCGGATACTATCTGAACCAACTCCCGCCGCTCGGCAGCCGAAACACCAATGGTCAATTGGCGACCATCGTCGGCGGCAATTTTAGTGAGCGACCGTCAGTGGTCCCCGACTATTCCGATCAGGGTCACTGGTACTACGTTGTCGCCACGTTCGACCTCAGCGGCACCAATGCGGTGGTTGATGCCGCTTACGCGGACCTCACGACAGGCGGTGCACTGACGACGTCGCAAGCCGCATATAACTTTGCCGCGACGATCGGCACTGGCTTGGTCGGCACCAGTGGTAATGCCGGTGTCGGCGCTTTCTCTCGCAACACGGACCTCGACGCCGACGGCATCAACGATGGTCAAGAGTTCTTCTATGGCGCGATCGACAACTTGGCGATCTACAACGCCAAGCTCTCTCCAGAGCAGATCGCCAGGCACTATCGGGCGTTGACGGTTCCTGGCGTTCCGGAGCCGGCTTCGCTGCTGCTGATCGGCTGCGGCGGGCTCGCTTTGGGGCTCGTGCGCCGTTGCGCCCGCTAGCGGGATGATTTCGCAGAAATTGATCACGAAACGAACGGCCTCGGGCAACCGAGGCCGTTTTTGTTTCGTCGCTGAGGGTGCCTCGCAGACTTCGACGCCCCGCTTGATCCACACCTTACGGCGCGGCCCGCTGCACGTCCATCGGTTTATTGAGAAACTCTGCGACGATCGGATTGAGCCACGCCGCCCGCTGGCCGAACGTGTTGTGGCTCGTGCCAGGCAGGACCAGCAGCTCCGCATGAGGAATGCTCCGATAGATCATCACCGTGTGATCCAGCCGGATCGCGTCGTGGTCGCCGGCCACGACCAGCGTGGGTGCTTGAATCTTCGCCAAATCCTCGACGCTCAGCTCAGTGGGGGCCGGATGGTGCGACCATAGCTCGGCGAGCTTCGCCTCGAACGGCGAGCGGTGTTCCTGCGGCTCCGCTGTCGGACGTGCGTCGCGGCCAGCCGACGGGCCATTCCCCGCCGGCGCCGCTGATTCGCGCGGCGCTTCGCTCACCAGCCCACTCGGATCGATGTTCGCCCCCGAAACCACCAACCGCCGCACTAGCTCCGGATGATGCGCCGCCAGGTGGAGTCCGATGATCCCGCCGTCGCTCCACCCCAGCACGTCCGCATTCCGGATGCCGAGCTGTGTGAGCAGCTGGGCCGTGTCTTCGGCCATGGTGACGTAGCTCAGCGGCCGATCCAGATCGGGCGTCTGTCCGTGTCCCTGCTGCTCCGGCGCGATGATGCGGTGCGTGGGGGCGAAGTACGTGAGCTGCTCGGCCCAAGAGTCGCGAATCGTGCTCCCACCGCCATGCAACAAGACCAGCGGTGGACCTTCCCCGTAAACCTCATAGTACATCCGCAAATCACCGATTTGTGCGTAGGCACGCTCCATCGGCGGGGGCACACCGCCGTTGCCGCCCAACTTCGCACAAGACGATGCGAGCGCCAGCGTCACGCAACTTGCAGCGATCAAAACCCAAGTTCGCATATAACCGTCCCTGCCGACGCACCATCCTCTAAGAAGCCGCAGAGACTGAGGCTACCGATTCGGTCCGTCCCCATCGCTGATGTGTCTCTTGCGCAACTTCGCGAGTTGCTGAAACGGATAGATCAGCTGGGCGAAATAATTGCTCAGCACGTGCGTGCCGCCAACCGACTCTTCCCACGGAAACGTTTCGTCCGCGATGCCGGTTGCCGGATACTCGTCGTGGTCGGGCCACTGCGTGCCGAACAGCCAATCCCAGAAACTAAACAGCACGCCAAAATTCCTGTCGACGTGGCACGGCTGCTGCGAGTGATGGATCCGGTGCGATTGTGGTGTGACCAGCGCATGCCGCAGCAGGCCAAAATTGGTCCGTAGATTGGCATGCGTGATCCGCGCGTACCATTCCGTGAGCAAGACGATCCAAGCGGCCAGCTCGAAGTTCAAATTCAGCACGTACAGCGGCGCATACAGCAGCGGCACCAGCGTGATCGCTTCCACGGCGTGGAATCGTGCCTGTGTGAATAAATTGAGTTCCCGCTGCGAATGATGGATGCTGTGAAAGTGCCACAACAGCGGCACTTTGTGGTTGCAGTAGTGGTGAATCCACTTGAGCAAGTCCCCCAGAACGACCGCCGCCACCACCAGGACCCACGTGGGCATGAGCCCGGTTAGCCGCGGATCGATCCGCAAAAACGGCGCGTAGCGGTCCAAGACAAAATACAGCACTCCCAAGCAGCCGGTGTAGACGAATGCCTTCAGCGGCGCGTCGAGCAGAAACCAGGCCAGGCCGTCGTGAATCATCCCGCGACTGAGCGGCTGCTGCTGTTGGTCGGCCGGCGCCAATCGCTCGGCCAACAGCACCGCCGCCAATCCCAAGTAAAGCAGCGGCGAAAGCGCCAGGGCCGCGAACGTTCGCACCAACGGGAGGACCGTGGCGGGGAGGTGCGCGTCGGCCCAGGCGTTGGTCGCGTCAATCAACGACCGGTAGCAGGTATTCACTCCGACCGGCAACAGGACCGACGATTCGACAGCCCACGCGATCACTGCCAGCGCGGTCAGAATGGCGAACGCGACCAGCAGCGCGTGACGCCCACCGCTCGAATTGGCGACGCGGCAAGAGTCAGCATCAGCGCGCATAGGAGAATGGTGAACGGGAGACGCTCACAATTGCCAGGGCTTGATAGTGCCCCTCAATTCTGGCGGCGATTGCGTCGCGAGTAGAGCAGCCCGCCGATTCCTGCGAGTCCTAGCCACACGAGGAGCGCCGTTGGTTCAGGCACGGCACCATCTGACGGAATTACTCCGCCCAAGGCCACGCGTGGCGCGGCGACCAAGAACAAACTCGCAATCCCCCCAACGACGAACAGTGCAAGGCCCTTCATGCTCAATCTCCTTAAATTCAGAGCGAGGTCAACTCTTCGCGCCTGCGTCCGCCAAAACCCGGCGGTCAGTCGGCCATTTTAGTGCCTCGCTCGACGATTGCAAGCGGCCCGTTTGCCAAGCCTGGAATTCCGCTACAATTCAAGCGAAAGCGAGGACCCATGAGCGGCGATACGGCACCTTCGTTTGCAGGCGACGCGAAAATCGCCTTCCTCTACAACAAGGACCTGGCCGAGCGTGCAGTTGCCCAGTTGACCGACGCGCAATTGCACGCGGCGCTCCATCCGGAGACCAACAGCGTCGCGGTCATCATGAAGCACGTCGCCGGGAATTTGCGGTCGCGCTGGACCGACTTCCTCACCAGTGACGGCGAAAAACCGTGGCGCGATCGAGACGATGAATTCGTCGATACGTTTGCGTCTCGGCAAGAGCTGATGGAGTATTGGCGTTCGGGCTGGGCTGCTCTCACCACGGCGCTCGACTCGCTTCGGCCTGTCGATCTCGATGCGATGATCACGATTCGCGGCGAGCAATTGTCCGTACCGCTGGCCATTGCCAGGTCTCTCTCTCACTGTGGCTACCACGTCGGCCAAATCGTGCTCATCAGTCGGATCCTCAAGGGTGACGGCTGGCAAACTCTCACCATCCCCAGAGGCGGCTCGCAGGAGCACAACGCCAAGAACTGGGGCGACACGCAGTATCGCCGTTAGCAGCATGGCTGCCAGTGGATCTGCACAGCCGGGAAGGCAGCGAGATCGGAGCCGCGTTCTGGCGCGTTCGAAAGTCGCGTGACAAACCGCCCCTCGAACCGGCCAGATAATAATAGATATGATTCGGGGCCCGCTTTGGACGTGTGAGGCGGAAGGGTTGACGAATGATCCGCAGTTTTCCTCTCATCTTGGTGTTGACGCTCGGCCCCGCGGTCGGAAGCGATGCAGAAGTCCTGCTTTTGCGGGGGAATCTCGGAGATGGAATCGGCCCGTTGCCCGAACCCATTTACGCGGCAATTTTCACTTACCTTCCGGTCGAGCAAGAGGCCTATTTCTCCTACACGCCGATCTATTGTAGCGAATGCCCCCAAGCCAACGAGGATTCCCCGCAACCGGAATCGCCGCTGGTTGGCACCGCAAGCCTTACCATCGGCAGCGCAATCGATGTTCCGGTCAATTTGTTCTTTGCCGTCGAGCAAAACGACGCCAATGCCCTGACGATCCACTACCTGACGCCGGCAGAATCCCCGTCGCCGCTCAAGGTGCAATTCGATTTGACGTTGGACAAGCAGCTCGCGAACGGCAATTGGTTCTTCAACGAAGACTGCCTGGCCTGCGATCTTGCCGCCGGCGTCAGCAACGTCGAAGCGACGATCACCAGTTTCCAAGTGGTTCCCGAACCCGGAAGCGCGATTCTCGCTCTCCTGGCGGCGCTAGCATGGAACAAACGGGGCGCAATTGCTCGGTACAGGAAGAAAGGGGGCAGAACGTTCTGACCCCTTTGTTCCGCTATTACGGACGTAGTTACTTTCGAAGGCGTTCGGTCCTGAGCGCGCTTAAGATCGAACCGGCGATCAACCACAGGACCAGCGCCGATGGTTCCGGGACCACGTTCATCACCCGCAGCGGCAAATCCAGCCCGCCTCCCTTGAAAACCAGCAACTGTAGCGGACCGGATGGGTCGCCCGGATCGGCACCCGGCACGAAGTCGCGGTTCGCACCGCCCGCAATGCTGCTGTGCCGGTGGGCCCACGTCGCGTCCGTCGTCATTAGCTGCGTCCGGTCGACGATCGAAAAGAACCGATATCTCTTGGCACCGCCAGTCGGCGTATTCGTGAACGTGATCACTGCATGCACGTCGATAAAGCTGTCGATCGGCAAGATGGCTCCCCCATCGGCCGCTCCGGGCGGATTGTGAGTGAAGTCGAACTCGAAATCGCTCGCCTCCAGCGGATCCAAACCGAGCTCGACGTCCCATAGTTCGGTAGCCCCGTCGCCGTAATGCGCCTCAAACGGCGCCGACTTGCTGATCGTGCACTCCTGCAGTTCGCCGACGCCGATATTGATATCCGCCGTTCCGCCTTTCTCCCCCGACTCTTTGACTTCCACGTCGACTTCGCCCGCATCCAAGGTCAGCAGGCCCTCGAACGGCAACGAGCCCGGTCCGAAGAAATCGGCCGGCAGGGCGGGAAACACGCTGGAGCCCCCAAACCGGACTCCCCCGTCGACAGTCGATACATAGTTGAATGCAATCTTGTTGTAATAGAACGCCACCTCGTCGCCGAACGCGTCGCCCGACCGGATGCCGATGATCGCCGCCGCCAGAAACAACATGGTGAGTCGTCGCTTCATTGGTACGTCTCCAGAGATGAGAAAGAGGAGGAGGTAGCCCGTCGGCCAGCCGCCAACCGGGCGCCCAACGCCGACAGTCTACCGCCGCGACGATCGAAGTGCAAACTCCCAGGAAAAGGGGTCAGAACTATTTTTCGCTCTTCGTCGTCCGCACGGTCTTCGGTTCCACCTTGATCTTTCGGGGACGGCCGCGCGGTCGGATCGTCAGGTCAAGGTCGAGTCGCTGGGCCAGCCGCGTCACCCAGCGGGCGTTGCCGTAGGGTAAGCCGGTTTCGCTGGAGCGGCGGATCGCGGCCAGGCGCGACTCCTCCAAAGGCCGATGCACCGTGTCGGCCCATTTGCGCTGCCGCGTCTTTGTCACGGGAGAAAGCTTGTCGTAAAGCACGAGCCGGTCGACCAATTCGTCGACTTCGCCCAGTCCGTGTGTCCGGTAGCTCGACCACGGATAATCGCCGGCTCGCTCAACGAGGCCGGCTCGCAGCGGGTTGGCCTCGATGTACCGCAGCACGGTGAGCAGGTGCTCGTCGTTCTGGATCACGGGGCTTTTGAATCGCCCCTGCCAGACGTGGCCAAGAGACTGATAATGGCGATGGTAGCGCTGAGTGTGCGAGACCAACAGGCTCTGCAGGATCCGGCTGATTGTCGCCCCGGTCGGCCGCAACAGTAGATGAAAATGGTTGTCGAGCAGGCAATAGCCGTAGAGCTTGAACGGCTTTCGCTGTTTCAGTTCAGCCATGGCGGCCAGGAAGGCCGCGAAGTCGCCGCGCTTGCGAAACACCGCTTGGCGATTGTTGCCGCGGCTGATCACGTGGTAAACGAGGCCATCGTCGATCGGTCGCAAGGGACGGGGCATGCGATCGAGACTACCACCAAATGCCTGGCCCAGTCAATAAACTCGCCCAAGAAAATAGTTCTGACCCCTTTATTACGAGGGAATGCCTTCGTCGATGCGGGCTTCCTCCGAAACCTGCTCCGCGAGCTGCTCGTCTTCGAGCAGCCTGGTGCGTTTCCAATCGCCGCTCAGGAACCAGAGCACGCAAATCGTTGCCGAGATGACGATCGAGATGGGATGGGCCCACCAGATGCCGCGGGCCCCCAGTGACGTGTGCCGCGAGAGAATGAACGCCAGCGGAAACTGGATCACCCACGCCGAGACAAGCGAGAGCACCATCGCCGCCAGCGTGTTCCCCGCTCCGCGCAGCGCGCCGGTGATCACGTGCTGCAAACCGATCCCGCCGAAAGTAAATGACATGATGCGAATGAAGAGCGCACACTCGGCGATCACGGGCGGGCTCTTCGGCACAAAAAACGTAGCCAACGGCTCGGCGAACACGAACATGATCGCTCCCGCAGAGAGCGGCAGAAAGAACGCGATCAGGCTTGCCACGAACGTCGTTCGTTCGGCGCGCTCGAGCTTGCCGGCCCCGATGTTCTGGCCCACGAGCGTCGTCGTCGCCATCGCCAGGCCCATCGCTGGGATGATCACGAACGTCAGCACGCGGATGCCAATGCCATACGCCGCCACGGCGATCGTGCCGAAACCGGATACCAGCAGCGTCATCACCGTCAGGCTCAGTGCGCGGGTCGATTGTTCGACACTCGATGGAAAGCCCAGCCGGAACGCTTTCAAGATGAACGCGACGTCCGGCCGAAAATCGGGCACTCGCAGCCGCAGGCCGTGCTTTCCGCCGAAGAGCAACGTGAACCCGATGAGCGTTGCCAGCGCCTGTGTGCCGAGCGTCGCCATCGCCGCTCCGGAAACGCCCATTGCCGGCACCGGACCCCAGCCGAAGATAAACAGCGGATCGAGCACCAGGTTCAAGAGCACCGTCACCAGCACGATCATCATCGGCACGCCGACGATCCCCAGCCCCCGCATCAACGAGGCGTACACGAAGAAGCCAAATACGAAGACGAAGCCGAGAAACGTGATCTGGAGGAACCTTACGGCATCCGGCAGCACCGCCGGCGTCGCGCCCATGAATCGCATGATCGGTTCGCTGCAAACATATCCGACCGACGAGAGCAGCACCGAAACGAGCAACACCATCAACAACGTCTGCGCGGCGACGTGGTTCATCGCCCGCTCGTCACCCCGCCCTTTGTACTGGGCGATCAGCACCGTCCCGGCGATCGGCAGCCCGCCGCCGATGGCGATCATCAGAAACGTCAGCGGAAAGCAAAGCGAGACCGCGGCCACCGCCTCGGCGCTCAGCCGGCCGACCCAGAACGTGTCTGTGATCTGGTACGCCGTCTGCAAAATGTTGGCGACCACGATCGGGATCGACAGCCGGACCAGCGCCCGGACGATCGATCCTTCGGTCAGCGAGGTTCGGAGAACTCGACTTTGGATCGCGGTGGACATGCGATTCTTTTACCACGTTCGGCGGACCGGGGCACTACGACCCGCGGCGGAGTCGCTTCGCACCTCCGGCCGGGGAACACCTGCACCGGTGAGCCGTCGGCCACTAGTGCCAGCACCGGCGGCGCTGCCAGATATTCCGCCAACGGCGTCTGCTCGTAGGTCGCCGCCAGATCGCAATCCCACACGACGCCCTCGACCGGCGCGACCCGCCAGGGGCGATGGGCGACGCGGTATTCCGCGGTGCCGCCGTCGCGCGTGCGGACGTACGCCCAATAATGTTCCACTATGTATTCGGCGAGCGAGCCGGCGGCCGGAAGCTGTGGCGTCGCGACCACGCGGGCGGCCACACGGTTCCAACGCCGCGTCGATCCGCGGCCGGTCCGCCACTGGTAGCCGACCTGATCGCCCGCCGCGAGCGAATTGCCGGCGAGTCGCACGTCGTTTCGCATCCACCGCGTCACGTAGCTTTCGTTGTAGAGCCAGCGAGCGGTCGCCGCGACCAGCGGCCGCGGCGCGATTTCGCGGACGAATACCACCCCCTTCCGCGCGGCGTCGCCGATTGGATGCCGCACGTAGTAACGCAGATTCACTTCCTCGAATCTGCGGTGCCCAGCAAAGCCCATCCCGAAGAATCTCGCGTCGCGGAACATGAAGCCGACCACGCTGAGATACGCATCGCCCTCGAAGGAATCAGGCTCCGTCCCCGGCGGTGCGAGCCGCGCAATCACGTCACCAGGAACGGCGAAATTGAGCATCAACAACTCGGTCCAACTGGCGGTGAGGAAGGGGCGCTCGCTGGGCATGGCATTTTGCTCCGTCGGAGGCTGCGAACCAAAGGGAATCCTAACCTGCTAACCGTCTCCGCAACGCCGCATTAACATGGTAAAAGACTAATGGTTTAGCCGAGTTCTGACAGCATCAGTTGACGACCTGCCGCGGGCTTTCGATACTGAAGGGCTCTACTACCGGCCGCCTCCGCGGCACGCGAGAAAGGAACTGCCTCCCATGGCCCCCGACGACGAAGACGAAGAAGATTTGTACGACGACGAGTTCGACTTCGTCGACGACGATGAGGATGACCTCGACGAAAGCGACGTCGAAACGAGCGATACCGAGGAGAGCGACGGCGACGACGGCGACGATTCTGAACTCGACCGTGGCGAACCTGCACCGGACTCCGAGCTCGATAACGAGCCTGCGCCCCGCCCAACCGTCGCTAAGCGATCGGCGCGCGAAGCGGTGGACGACGACGTCGCGGTTGAGACAGAGCGTGACGGTTCGGCGGCCAGGGAGGAAGAACCGGTGGACGAATACGGCCGGCCCGAGCCGTCCGCGAATTACCGCGTTCACATCTACGAGTTCCGGCAGTTCAAGCGGACGATCGACCGCCCTTTCACGCCCGAGGACGCCGAGGCTTTTGCGTCGGAATACAACCGCACGTCGAAGTCTTACGGCCGCTTTGCAGTCGCGGGCAAAGAAGACGCGAAGCCCCGTAAGACGCTCGACTAGCTGGGAAGCTCCTCCGTCGGCGCGTCGCTAAAGCGTTTGCGAAGCCCGTGCGAAACTACGTCGCGCACGCGCCATGCGCCGGGCTCCTCGATTGGCACCAAGAGCGCGGCGACCAGCGTGCGGCCGAGCCAGCCCAGCAGGAAGATCCCGGTGTAGATGTGGAGGATCTCGAAACCGCGGTCCTCGAGCCGGTCGCTCGTCCAGCCGGCCAGCACGATCGACGCGCCGTAGATCACGTCGCTCACCGTGTAGTAGGCCGCGAGATACGGGGCGTTGTTGTCCGCCGGCGCGAGCTTGAGTTTGATGTTGTCGAGGCCGACGTTGAGGCCCGCGTAGGCGATCCAGACCAGGTACGCTCCGACGAACCACCACCAATGCGCCCGTGAGGCCAAGAGGAAAAACAGCGGGCCGGTCGCCACGATCAACTGGGAGAGGATCATCACGGGCCGGTTGCCAAACCAGTCGCACCAACGACCGATCGTCGGCGCGATGGCCATTTGGCCCGCCCGCATCGTTGCCAAAATTGTCTGCGTGCCTTGGTAGGGGATCTTCAGGACTCGGAACGGAAACGTGCCTTGGGCCGCTTGCGTGATGCCATTGACCAACGCGAACGCGGCGGAGAACAGCACCAGCTGCCGATACGGACGACTCGACATTGCCCGCACGACGTTCCGCCACGGCATCCGCGGCACCGCGCTCGGCAAATATTCCACCCCCGGCATCCGCAACAGCGGCGCCACGGCCAGCAGCATGAACACGGTTCCGCACGCCGCCGAAAGAGCCAGCGGTTCGATGCGGGGCCGGCTGGGGGCCAGCAAACCCCAGAGCGTCGCCAGGGCGATCGTGAATGCGATCCCGCCGAGTCGGCCCGCCGTCAGCCAGCGCCTCCGCTGACCGCAAAACCGCCCGCGAATTTGCCAGGGCACCAGATCGCCGAGCCACGACCAGAGGGCGACTGTGCCGCAATATTCCAGTCCATGATAGACGCACCAGGCCGAGACCATAGCCACTGGAGCACGAGTGCCGGTCGGCAGGGCGAAAGCCGTGATTGGCACCATGCCGAGCACCACGGCGCTGGCGACGTACGCCGCGATGCAGAATGCCTTGCGATGACCAAAGCGAGCCAGCACGGCGGGCACCGCCAGCCGCATCAGTCCAGCCAGCGACGGTGCGGCATAGACGATCCCGCTCTGAAAGTTGCGGGCGCCGACGCTCAACGCCAAGTAGACTACTAGCGTGCTCGAAACCAGCCCATTACCGATCGCCCAAATGGCCGCATTGGCGTACGACAATTGAATCGCGTCGCGACGCCGGCGGCCCAGCTGCGAATCCCTGCGAGCATGTTCCCCCTTGGCCATAGACGCACCACCAACAGTGCATACTAGCCGTTAGAGGGAATATGTAAACCCCATCGGGAGTCGTTTTGCTGCAAGCGTCGCGACGGCGGCGAGATAGTCGCAGCTCGGATCGACGTCGCACAACCAACAATGCGCGGCGGGAAGAGAAACGGTCGCCGGTAGGGCGAGGCAAACCGGGTTCGTCCGTGTGAACGTGTCGAATGCATCGAGCGGATAACCCAACCCGACGCCGATTGCTTTGAGCACCGCTTCCTTGCGAGTCCAACAACGCAAGAACACGTCGGACAGCTCTGCGTCGGCGGCGGCGCGAATCGCGGCCTGCTCGTGGGCATGAAAACTGCGCACCGCGATCTGGCGCACATGCTCGACGGGCCGTAACCATTCGACGTCGACGCCGATCTCGCAGCCGCGCGTCACCGCGATCAACGCCAGCTTTCCCGAGTGCGCTAAATTAAAGCACAAGTCGCCGCCAGCGAGCTGTGGTTTTCCGCTCTCGTTGGATGCAATGGCCAGGTCACGCGGGGCTGCATTCAGATAGCGGCCGAGGATATTACGCAGTGCTGCGCAGGCTGATCACGAATGCCTGCCGCGGTTTGTCGGTAACGAATGCTTTTGCCCGCGCATGCTCGTCCGGCGATAGCACATCTTCGCAATACGTTGCCGGGATTTGGCCCGCGTCAAGCGCCACAGTCCAAAGATGGATTTCCTCTGCGGACAACGAGGGAAATTCGCTGGGTACCGGCCAATTTAGTTGCACGAGCTAGTTTCCCTAACGGTCAACGTGGTCGAGATAGTAGGCCAACTTTTCCGCGATCACGTTCACTCCGGCCGGCTGAGGAACGCGCTGAGACTCTGGAGGCGGAAATAAGAAAAAATGCCCGCCCGGTACTAGCCGGCTTGAAAATCGCTGCGAAGTGTGACGACGCCAGTCGGCGAGCGCCGTCGCCGAAACTGCCGGGTCCTCGCTGCCACCCAGGGCAACGACGTCGATTCCCAGCGGCGGCTCGTCGGCATACTCGTAGGTTTCCAGCAGCCGCATGTCCGCGCGCATCGCAGGCAGCAGCAGTTTCAACAACTCGTCGTTTCCGCGCACGGCGGGCGGAATGCCGTCGAAACGACGAACCATCTCCGCGACGAACTGTTCGTCCGGCAGCGTGTGAATCTGACTCGCCTCGCGCTGCCGATGCGGTGCGGGACTCGCGGCCACGATCAACAGTTTTGGCATCGGCTTGTCGCGCCGAGCAACTCCCGGGCCAGTTCAAACGCCAGCCACGCTCCCATGCTATGACCGACCAGCGCGTAGGGCCGATCGAGAAGCGGCCCCACGGCGTCGGCGATCTCCGCCACCAGGCCGCGCAAAACTGTGATCGGCGCCTCGTTGATTCTTGCTTCGCGTCCCGGCAAGCTGAGCGGCAGCACGTCGATTGCCGGACGCATTGCCGGCCGCCAACGGAAATAGCCGGCTGTTCCGCCGCCAGCATACGGCAGCGCGAATAGCCGCAACCTCGCGTCAGACGCCGCGTCGGTCGGCAGGTAGCGGTTGTGCGGCGTGGGCATGTGGCGCAATCTTGACGGTTTGAGACACCGTATTATTAGCGATTCGCGAACAGTCCGGTCCAGCCGAATGCTCGTCACAAACTGTTTGCTGAGCAACAGATGGGACGTATTGAGCGGCCGCGGCAGGTGCTCTGATCCGGACCTCCCGAACCACCCGCGGCACCGTGCTGGCGCACGGGCCGAGCGAACGATAGGGGCTACCGACCCGCTTCGAAAATACCTAGACTACAGTGTTTGCGGAAGGATTCCAGCAGGCACCGCCCGTCAATCGGTTGTGGGCTCGATGCCGCGGACATCCGCTGCATGGGACGAGTTCGTAACATGTAGCCCGACGTTCGTATTAGAACCTAATCCTCCTTGGCGTCGTGGAGCGATCATTCCTTCCCGACAGACGCCGACCGATTTTCGCCAGTTCCTGCGATTTACGGATTGCGTGTCGATGCGTTGTCAAATTGCTGCTAGCACGATGTCGGACGTCCTCGCTCAGCAAGCGGCCGACGATCCGACGCGAGTTGCTTACATCTTCCTCGACGATCGCGACGGCGCGGTTGAAATGAGCTACGGCGAGCTGGATCGCCGGGCCCGTGTGATCGCGACGCGGCTGCAGCTGGAGCTCAAGCAGGGCGATCGGGCACTATTGGTGTATCCGCCGGGTCTCGATTTCATCGCCGCCTTTTTTGGTTGTTTGTACGCCGGCGTGGTCGCCGTGCCGGCCACCTACCCGAAACCCCGTCGTCCGATGCCGCGGCTCAATCGTATCGCCGTTGATTGCGACGCCCACGTGGCCCTATCGACCGCCGCGACGCTCACGACGCTTGACCCCGAGTTGCTTTCGGCCGACGCGGCCACGAGCCAGTGGATCGCCACCGACGAGTTGATGGACGATCTGGC
Organism: uncultured Planctomycetota bacterium; assembly: GCA_963808175.1. Classification (GTDB taxonomy): domain Bacteria; phylum Planctomycetota; class Planctomycetia; order Pirellulales; family Lacipirellulaceae; genus DASYDU01. The sequence continues at coordinate 30,739 of CAWEEU010000014.1, forward strand.
CGAGCACTTTGAGCCGCCGGTCGTCCGCGAGACCGATTTGGCCTTCCTGCAGTACACTTCCGGTTCGACCAGTGATCCGAAGGGAGTGATGGTCTCGCACGCGAATTTACTCAACAATCTCCAGTGCATCCGCCACGCGTTTGGCATCGGCGAGATGGACGAAGACCGCGTCTCGGCGACCGGGGTGTTCTGGTTGCCCGCGTATCATGACATGGGACTGATCGGCGGCGTGCTCACTCCGCTCTACATGGGCGGCCGCAGCGTGCTGATGTCGCCCACCGCCTTCCTCCAGCGGCCGATGCGGTGGCTCGAAGCAATTCACCAGTACAAGGCCACGATCAGCGGCGCACCGAATTTTGCCTACGACTTCGTCGCCCGCCGTACCAAACCCGACGAGCGCGAGAAGCTCGACCTCGGCATGTGGCGGCTGGCCTTCTGCGGTGCGGAGCCGATCCGCGCGAGACGTTCGCGCTGTTTGCCGAAGCAATGCGACCGTGTGGCTTCCGATCGAAGGCGCTCTATCCGTGCTACGGGCTTGCGGAGGCGACGCTCTTGGCGGCCGGACCCGATTTTCACGAAGAGCCGACCGTGCTTATCGTGAATCGTCAAGCACTTTCGGAGCACCGCGTGGCAATCGCCTGCGGCGAACCGGAGGAAATGACGCAGCGGCTGGTGGGCTGCGGCCAGGCGATGCCCGAGCACACGCTCTTGCTCGTCGATCCCGCGACGAACTCTGTCTGTGGTCCGGACCAGGTCGGCGAAATCCTCCTGCAAGGCCCGTCCGTCGCCGCTGGCTATTGGAACCGCGACGAAGAAACGGCGGACGAGTTTGAGGCGACGGTGCCCGGTTACGATGGCAAGTTCCTTCGCACCGGCGACCTCGGATTCTCACACGACGGCGAGCTGTTCGTCACCGGCCGGCTCAAAGACGTCATCATCATCCGCGGACGCAATCACTATCCGCAGGACGTCGAGCAATCGGCGGAAGTAGCGCACCCCGCCCTATTGATGGGTGCCGCATTCGCCCTCGAAAATGAAGGGGCCGAGCGGCTGGTGATCGTCAACCAGGTCGACCGCCAATTCCGCGATGCCGATTGGAACCAGGTCGTGCAGGCGATTCGCCGAGCAGTCGTCGAGCACCACGAGATCGATCCCTACGCGGTGGTTCTGATTCGTCAGACGTCGCTGCCGATCACCTCCAGCGGCAAGGTGCAGCGGAGCCTCTGCCGCGACCAGTACCTGGCCGGCGAGCTGAAAGTGGTCCATTCCTGGACGAATCCGGCCGCCGACGGAACGGCTGCTTCCAATGGCAAGACAGTCCGTTTGAACGGCGAGGGCGTGTCCTGGTCTGGTCCTCATGCGCCGCGGCGGCGGCAAAACGGCGCTCCCCGCCGTCGACGATCGATCGGCAGCATCGAGCTCGATCGCGCCGCCGAACGGATCGAGGCCTGGATGCTCGATTGGCTGATGACGCGGCTGGGACTCTCGCCCGAAGACGTCTCGCGTGACCGGCCGTTTGCCGAGTACGGCGTCGATTCGCTCACGGCGGTCGAAATGAGCCACGAGCTCGAACAACAATTCTCGGTGCCACTGCCGCCAATTGTCGCCTGGAACTATCCGACTCCGGCGGCCCTGGCTCGCTTCCTCGCCGAAGAAACGCTTGGCGTCAAAAAGGAGTCAGCAACCGGAGCGACGCGGGCTTCCAGCAGCACGGACAGCGCGAGCGATGATGAACTGGCGGCCCTCTTGGCGGAAGTCGAGAATCTCTCCGACGACGAAGCGGCCCGGCTCTTGGCCGACGAGCAGCAACGCCGCACGTAATCGCCCCGCCTTACGCACGTCGCGTCACTACAGCGCGTGTTCATCGTGCGAAAGTTGTCCGATCTTGCCCCGCCGCAGACTTGCGATTTCATCAATTTTGTATGAGAATGCGCAGATCACGTGCTCTTCGATTGAATCGTCGAAAGAACAATCCGAGGCGGGAGTTTCAACATGACGATGACGACGAATCGGCGCAAGTTTTTAACGCAACTGGGTTCGGCCGGGGCCGCACTGGCTTCCAGCTCGTGGCTGGCAAGTTTTGGCTATGCGCAGGCCCCCGGGCCGGCGCGGACGACAATCGATCAATCGTTGTACCGCTCGGACTTGGACAGGCATCTGTTGGGTGCCTTTCTCGAGCACCTGGGTCGGGCAATCTACACCGGCGTCTACGATCCGGATTCCAAATTCGCCGACGTCAACGGTTTCCGCACCGACGTCATCCGCGAAGTGAAGCAGCTCGGCGTGCCGCTGATGCGCTACCCCGGCGGAAATTTCGTGTCCGGATACAACTGGCTCGACGGCGTCGGCCCGAAGAAGGACCGGCCGACCGTGCTCGAACGGGCCTGGAACTCGCTGGAAACAAATCAATTCGGCACCGACGAGTTCATCCAGTGGTGTAAATTGGTGGGCACCGAGCCGCTGTTGGGGTTCAATCTCGGCACCGGCACCGCCGAGATGGCGGTGGCCTACGTCGAATACTGCAACGTGGACCGGGGCACCAAGTGGAGCGAGCTGCGGCGCAAACATGGCTTCGAGCAGCCGTTCAACGTGCGCTATTGGTGCATGGGCAACGAGATGGACGGGCCGTGGCAGATGGGCCACATCCCCGCCCGTGAGTACGGCCGCAAAGCTCGCGACGCGGCTCGCCAGATTCGCGTGATCGACCCGACGCTCAAGCTGATCGCCTGCGGTTCGAGCAATACGATTCTGCCGACCTACCTGGTTTGGGACCGCCAGGTGCTCGAGGAATGTTACGATCAGGTCGACGGTATCTCGCTGCACAACTACTACGGCAACACGCCGCAGCTGACCGGCGGCAGCACGCCCCGCTTCCTGGCGATGAACCTCGACATGGAGCGGCAGATTCACGAGATCGCGGCGGTTTGCGACTACGTGCAGGGAGTGCTCAAGTCGCCCAAGCAATTATGGCTCTCGTTCGACGAATGGAACGTTTGGTACCGGGCGCGGGGCGGTGAATTCGCCAACGGGCACCGTAAGTTTGCACCCATCTGTTGGAGGAACAGTACAACCTCGAAGACGCCCTGCTGGTCGGCGGCTTTCTCAATAGCCTGCTCCGCCGCTCCGACCGGGTCCGCGTCGGCTGCCTCGCGCAGATCATCAACGTGATTGCGCCATTAGTCACCAGCCCCGATGGCGTGCTCCGGCAGACGACCTACTATCCGTATGACTGGGCACTCAAATATGCTCGCGGTCGCGTGCTCGATCTCGAAGTGAGTAGCGAGACGTATCCGATTCGCGCCGAAGGCTTGCGGGCCGATTTCGCCCGCGACGATCAGGTGCCGTATCTCGACGTGGCGGTCACCGTCGACGCGGAGAAACGCGAGGCCTGCGTATTCGTCTTGAACCGTGACCTCGACGCCGAGCGCGAGCTGGTACTCGATTGGCATACTCCAACGCCGGCAAAAGTCCTTGCTGCCGAGACCCTGACCGGCCGTGATCTCAAGGCCATCAACACGTTCGCCGAGCCGAACAAAGTCGTACCGCAAAAGCTCGACGCGCCACAGCCCGCAGCGCGGATGACGCTCAAGCTGCCGCCCGCGTCTTATAGCGTGCTGCACCTCGCGACGGCGTAATCTACGATCTCTAAGCGGGAACGATTCCGTGGATGCCAGCGTCTCATGGCGAGGACAAGCCATGGATCGCACTCGCGTGGCGGAGTTGCGCAAAATCGCTCAGGAGTTCTGAACCGCTACTATGTCGGTTCGTAGTAACGGACGCCGCGAAGAGAGCGGCCGACGAACAGTCACTCAGATGGCAGCGTGCGGCGATGATGCTGCCATGCTCCCATGCTGCCATGCTGCCGCAAGCTTTCTCGCACACTGGGAGAACTCGCGATGGGAACGTTTTTCCGCGGAATTCGCTGGTCGATCGTCCTGTTAGGCGTTGTGTGGTCGACTTCGTTTGGCGGTGCCGTCGCGGAAGAGGGACCATACGCGGTATTTGCACCCAGCTTGGACCCCGCCGACACGAAAGCACTGGCGGAAATAATCTCGCCCGGCAAGCCGGACGACGTGCAAATTGTTGATAACCTTCAAGCTGCGGCTCGATCGGACGCGAACGTGTTGGTGATTTTCGCCGATCGAGATTCGCTGTCCGCGATGGAAGAATCGGCGGCGGAGGTGGCTCCCCGGCAGAAGGAGATCGGGACGAATCTCAAACGCGCGGCCCGGCGGAGCGAGCTCGAACCGCTACGCAGCAAAAAAGTGATTGGCATCGGTTACGGCGCGGCCCAGTTGTTCGATCGACTTGGCCTGGAAATCCGCTACGGGGCCTGCGCCACAATCCCCTTACCCGCGCCGGAAATCGAGCTGCAGGCAAACCCCCTCTGCCCGGGCGACGACGGAGAAAGAATCGTGGCGTTTTGCGTGCCTGATCCGGGCAACGGCGAGACGATGGACGTGAACTATAACTTCGCCATGTACATGCCCCGATTGCACGAAGACACGAAATTCGTCGACGCCATCGCCCGTTGGCGGGGAGATGAAAACTACGCGCCGATCGTCCGCCAAGGCAACTACGTCATGATCGGATTGGCAGCGCCCCCCAGCACGTGGACGAGCGAGTACAAAGCATTCCTCCATGATCTGACCTCGGCCTTCGCCGACGCGCCTAACGAACCATTTTCCACTGCGAAGTTTGCGATCGCCAAGCCGGGCGACTATGAATTTGAACTCGCCCAGGGCCGCAGCACGACCGAGCTATCGGGCCGAAACTTTTACTTCCGATTTGCGGCTCCGGTCGAGTTTTCAGCCAAGCTCGCGATCGAAGATTCCCAGGCCGTGATGCTCTTGTTTCGCGGCCGAAACGGTGAGCATTTCTCCCGAAAAGACGGCGGTGATGGAAAAACGCTGGAAGTCGAGGCCAAGATCTCCCAGAGTGACCTGCAAGCCAGCGGCGAAGGATATTGGCAACTGGAAGTCACGAACTTCGACCGCGCCAATCGAGCCAAATGCAAGTTGCAGCTCAAGTATTGAACTCCCGATGGGCTTAGGGCAAGCTACTCAGTCCACTATCTTCGCGTTGATCCAGCTCATCATCTAGGTCAGGCAACTCTCGACGATTACCGAGCCGTTTGCAGCGGTCAAAGAAACTGCTTGACTCCCCCACTACAAGGGATATGCTATCTTTCGATTGGGGGAGAGTGGTGCCGGAATTTTCCGGCGCCACGAATCTGGGCTTTGATTGCCAATCGAGATGGTTTCAGCCGCGAAACAGCTTGAGTCGGCTGCCGAATTGGCTGCGCCGATCCGGTCGCCGGATGAGACGGACGATCGAACGGAGCCGGAATCCGGAATGGCGCTCTGTCTTTCGGGCGGCGGATTCCGCGCGATGTTGTTTCACGTCGGCGTTCTCTGGCGGCTCAACGACGCGCAGATCCTGGGCCGAATCAACTTTTTTTCCAGCGTGTCGGGCGGTTCGATCACGGCCGGCGTGTTGGGCTGCCAGTGGGACGCGCTCGGGCTGATGCCGCTGTTCCCGGCGTTCCGGCGGACCAATTCATTAAGCGGGTGGTGAAGCCGTTGCGCGAGTTTGCGTCGCGGACGATTGACATTCCGGCGGGAGTCAAGGGGCTGTTGTTTAGCGGTGGAGCGGCAAAATTCGTCGCTCAGGCTTACGACAAGTGGCTGTTTCATGGCGCTACGCTACGAGATTTGCCGAAAGGCGAGAGGCAGCCTCGGTTCATCATCAACGCGTCAAATTTGATGTCGGCGGCACTGTGGCGATTCTCGCAGCCCTATATGGCCGATTGGCGCGTCGGTAGGGTCGAAGAGCCAGAAATTTCGCTGGCGGCGGCGGTCGCGGCCTCCAGCGCATTTCCACCGTTCCTTTCGCCGATGCTGCTGCCACTCCCGGCCGGCAAGGTGCAATCGCAACCCGGCGGCGATCTTCACTACCCGCCCTATACCGAGTGGGCGCTGCTGACCGACGGTGGTGTCTACGACAACCTCGGGCTGGAGTCGGTCTACAAACGATGCCGGCTGCTGTTGGTCAGCGATGCGGGGCAAAAGATCGCCCCCGAAAAGAGCCCGTACTGGAATTGGCTGTGCCATTTGCTGCGCGTAATGAATCTGATGGATGACCAGGTGCGGAGCCAGCGCAAGCGAAATCTGATGGCGGCCTACTTGCGGCCGGGGCCCGAGGGCAGGACCGGCGCCTACTGGTCGATCCGCTCGACGTTTGCCGAACTGGCGCACGGCGAGCCGCTGGCCGATCCGCTGGGCGTCGCCGACTTCGATCCGCGGCCACTGGCCGAGGTTCGCACGCGCTTGGGCCGGATCAAGCCCCGTCGGCAGGAACGGCTGATCAATTGGGGCTATGCCGTGTGTGATGCGGCGCTGCGGCGTTGGACCCGCGAGGAGCTGGCGGCAGAGGGCATCAAGCTAGAGAATCCGCCGGGGCTGCCTTACCCGGCGTCGGTGTTGCGTTCATGACGGGAGGAGCTTTGCGATGAGCACCATGACCAGTATTCCGACGTATCGGCGTTTGCTGGGGTTTGCCTTCGATCCGAGCGTCGAACGAGACATGCAAGCGGCCGTCGTCAACCGGCTGACGTTCAACGTGCCCTGGGAGCCGCTCCAACCGGGGCCGGTGGGCGAGTACCTGGAAGTGATCGACTTCGATCCGGCGAGCGATCTCTGCTACGAGCCGGTCGACCTGGATCAGCCCTATCTGCTGGCCACCGATGGCTTGCCGCCCGCCGACGGCAATCCGCAGTTTCACCAGCAGATGGTTTACGCGGTGGCGATGACGACGATCCGCAATTTCGAGCGAGCGCTGGGTCGACGAGCCCTCTGGTCGCCGCGAAAGTTTGTCCGAGGCATGAGCGACGATGATCGCTATGTGCCAAGGCTGCGCGTCTATCCCCACGCGATGCGCGAAGCGAACGCTTATTACAGCCCGGAAAAGAAGGCCCTCTTGTTCGGCTATTTTCCCGCGTCCGCGACCGGTCCGGGCAACAGCTTGCCGGGCGGAATGGTGTTCACCTGCCTGTCCCACGACATAGTCGCCCATGAGACCACGCACGCCCTGCTGGACGGCATCCACGGACGGTTCACCGAGCCGTCGAATCAGGACGTGTTGGCCTTCCACGAGGCGTTCGCCGACATCGTCGCGCTGTTCCAGCATTTCTCGTTTCCGGACGTGCTGAAACACCAGATCGCCCGCACTCGCGGCAATCTCACCGACGAGAATTTGTTGGGCCAGTTGGCTCAGGAATTCGGCCAGGCAGTCGGCAATTACGGAGCACTCCGCGACGCGATCGGCCACATCGATGAAAAAACGGGACGCTGGGTCCGCTCGAAACCCGATGCAACCGCGCTGGGCCAAACCTTCGAGCCGCACGATCGCGGTGCCATCCTGGTGGCGGCCGTGTTCGATGCGTTCCTGTCGATCTACCAGTCCCGGACCGAGGACTTGATGCGGCTGGCCAGCAACGGCACGGGCATTCTCGCGGCCGGGGCGATCCATCCCGATTTGGTGAACCGGCTCGCCTCCGAGGCCGGCAAAAGTGCTCAACACGTACTCAACATTTGCATTCGGGCGCTCGACTACTGCCCAACCGTCGATTTGACGTTCGGCGAGTACTTGCGGGCCCTGATCACGGCCGACTACGACCTGGTGCGCGACGATGATCGTGGCTATCGCATCGCCTTCATCGAGGGGTTTCGGCGTCGCGGCATCTATCCGACTGACGTGAAAACGCTCTCCGTGGAGAGTCTGCGCTGGCGGCCGCCGGAGGATGGCGGAACGCGAGATGCCATCCGTTACACCTTCGAGCGCCTGACGCAATGGAAGAAATACAACAAGCTGCGTGACTTCATGCTCAAGTGGGACTTGAACTCCGATCGCAAGTCTGCCTTCATTCACGCCGAGGCTTTGGGTGGCCTGATTCACGAAGCGATTGAAGTGGTGGGAAAAAAGGACAAAATTTCGGTCGCCGGACTGGACTCGAGTCTGCCGTTTCAGATTCATTCGATTCGCCCGACGCGCCGTGTCGGCCCGGACGGCCAGTTCATCTCCGAGTTGGTGATCGAAATCGCCCAGCGCCGTCTGGAATTTCTCGACGATGAGCGCCAGCGCAACAACGAAGGCATGTTCACCGCCGCTTCGACCCGCAAGAAGTACGACTTTATCTTCCGTGGCGGATGCACGTTCATCGTGAATCTCGACGACTGGGAGGTGCGCTACAACGTCGTAAAAAACATCGGAAGTAAGAATCGGCTGCAGCGGCAGCGCGATTTCTTGAATGGCGTCGGCGGGCAATCGCTGCGGGCAACATACTTTGGCACCGGTTGGCGGGGTGAGCCATTTGCGGCCCTCCATCGCGAGCTATAGGAGATAGACCACCATGGCAAAGAAACGCGCGACGAAGAGCAAATCGGCAACAAAGAAAGCGACTGCCAGGAAAGCCGCAAAGAGAAAAGCCGTCCCCAAGAAGAAGGCAGCCAAGAAAAAAGCACGTCCGCGGCCCGCCCCCGCTTCCGTCGTCGTCGAACACGGGCCGCTGACCGTGCCCGACGATGCGCTGGTGAGTATCCGCATGTATCGCCAGGGGCTGGGCGACTGCTTCCTGCTCGCCTTTCCCACCGACGTCGAGCACCATTCTTTGTGATGATCGACTGCGGAGTCATTCTCGGCACGGCGGACGCCACCAACAAAATGAAGCGCGTGGTCAATAGCCTCTTTGCCGCAACTGGGGGCGAGATCGACGTTCTGCTCGCGACGCATGAACACTGGGACCATCTTTCCGCGTTCATCCAGGCACAGCCCGAGTTTGAGCGGATCAAGGTGAAGTCGCTGTGGCTTGCCTGGACCGAGGACCCAAACGATGCACTGGCGAACGAACTGCGTGGCCAGCGTCGGGCGACACGCCGCGCGCTGCAAGCCGCCCTGCCACGGTTCCGGTCGGCTGTCCGACCACCAGGCGACGGCGACAACGATCTCGCCGGGCGGATCGAATCGCTGCTGGGCTTTTTTGGGATGGGGGCTGCAGGCGGCAGCGACACCGGGGCCGCACTCGATTGGATCTCAGAACATGCACGCAATAAGAAGTACCGCCGGCCGGGCGAGGGACCGATCGCGCTTCCGGGGACCGACGGCGTCCATGTCTTCGTGCTCGGTCCGCCCCACGACAAAAAGCAGATCAAGCACAGCGACGCGTCGGCGGCCGAAATCAAGGGCAATGTCGTGTACCACCTGAGCCAACAGCAGGGAGCGGCGGCGGCCTTCTTGGCGGCGGCGCTCGACGGGCTGCCAACCGACAAGACGTCAGCAGTTGACGGCCTGGCTGATTGCCTGATGCCGTTCGACAGCAAACACTGGCTCTCGCCCGATGCAGTGGGCCGCGCCAAGTCGGACAAGCCGACGCGGACGGCAGTAGCGGCGAACGCGGCCTGGCAGTTCGCGCCCAAGGCGGCAACCGGTAACGCTTCCCGGCTGTTCAAATCGTACTTCGCGGACGCGCCTTGGCGACGGATCGACAGCGATTGGCTCGAGGTCGGCAGCGAACTGGCGCTAAAGCTCGACAACGATACCAACAACACCAGCCTGGCTGTCGCGTTCGAGCTCAAAAACGGCGACGTGCTCTTGTTCCCTGCCGACGCCCAAGTCGGCAACTGGACCAGTTGGGAGCCGCTCCGCTGGACGTACCGCGACGACAGCGGTACGCACGACGTGACGGCGGCCGATCTGCTCGCCCGCACGGTGTTCTACAAAGTCGGGCACCATGCCAGCCACAACGCGACGCTCCGCGTCGGCGGACTGGAATCAATGATTGGCGACCTGGTGGCGATGATCCCCGTCGACCACGCGATGGCTGTCAAAAAGCGCTGGAACATGCCCTACCCGAAGCTGCTCAAAGCCCTCAACGAGCGAACGCGCGGGCGGGTGATGCGGATCGACAAAGGCCTGCCCAAGGAGCGGCCGCCAGGTTTGTCCATGCGCGACTGGAGTGCGTTTCGCAAGGCGACCGAAAACTCGAACGACGACTTTATCGAGTACGTCTACCGGCGAGTCGATGAATGATGAGGGCGGAGTCGCAGACTTCGGCCTCCGCTAATCCACTTCCTTCGCGTTGATCCAGCTCATCAGCTTACGCAAACGGCGGCCGACGACTTCGACGCCGTGGTTCTTGTCGCGCTCGCGCATTGCCTTGAAGTTCTTGCCGCCGCTCTTGGCTTCGTCGATCCATTCCTTGGCGAACTTGCCTTCCTGGATCTCCTTGAGGATCCGCTTCATCTCGGCCTTGGTTTCGGCGGTGATGATCCGCGGGCCGCGGGTGTAATCGCCGTACTCGGCCGTGTTGCTGACGCTGTAGCGCATGTAAGAGAGGCCGCCCTGGTAGAACAAGTCGACGATCAGCTTCAATTCGTGCATACATTCAAAGAAGGCCATCTCGGGCTGATAACCGGCCTCGACGAGCGTCTCGAACCCGGCTTTCACCAGCGCGCTCGCGCCACCACAGAGCACCGCCTGTTCGCCGAACAGGTCCGTCTCGGTCTCTTCGGCGATCGTCGTGCGGATGACGCCGGCCCGGGTGCCGCCAATTCCCTTGGCGTAGGCCATGCCGATCTTGAAGTTGGCGTCCGACGCACCGTCGCTCATGGCGATCAGGCAGGGGACGCCGCCGCCGGCGACGAATTCGCTGCGGACCAGGTGGCCCGGGCCCTTCGGCGCGACCAGTAGCGCGTCGACTCCCTTGGGCGGCTTGACGTAGCCGAAGTGGATGTTGAAGCCATGCGAACACATCAGCACGTTGCCGGGTTTGAGGTTCGGCTCGATCTCGGCCTTGAACAGATCGCCCTGCAGCTCGTCTGGGACGAGGATGTTCACGACGTCGGCCGCTTTCGTGGCCTCGGCGGCGCTGGTGGGCTTGAAGCCCTGGCTGATCGCCAGGTCGTAGTTCTTGCCGCCCGGCCGCTGGCCGACGACGACGTTCACGCCGGAGTCGCGCAAGTTCTGTGCCTGGGCGTGTCCCTGCGAGCCATAGCCGATGATGGCCACGGTTTTGCCCGCCAGGGTGTTCATGTCGGCGTCTTGATCGTAGTAAATGGTGGCTGCCATGGGTGACTCCGAGGAAAGTTCACCACAGAGAGTTACCATGTAATTGATGGCGACTTGTGGCGTTCATAAAAAGGGCCAGTTGCCTCGCAACGGAATGGTGGGTAGGAAAGTTCAGTTGTTGGTGTTGACGAACGTTTCCTAGCCGCATCCCGATGGAGGAACTGGCCATGTGTCAGGTTATCATGATTGGCTGTGATTTGCACGATCAGACGATGCTCTTGAAGATCGCTCTGGGGCGCGGCGAGCCCGAGATGCTGTCGGTGCGGAATACGGCGGCAGGGCGGGCGAAAATGATCCAGCGGCTTCGTGATCGGTCGGCGGCTGCCGGCGGGGCGCGGGTGCTGTTCGCCTACGAGGCCTCGGGCCAGGGATTTGGCCTGTACGACCAGCTGACCGAGGCCGGCTTCGAGTGTCACGTCCTGGCGCCGACGCGGATTGCCCGGTCGCAACGTCAGGCGAGCCAAAAGACCGACGAGAAGGATGCCCAACAACTGCTGGAATTGTTGCGTGCTCACGTGCTGGCCGGCAACGAGCTGCCGAGTGTGTGGGTGCCCGATCCGACGACCCGCGACGATCGGGAGCTGATTCGCATGCGGTTGGAGTTGGCGGAGAAGTTGACGATGGTCAAATCGCAGATCCAAAGCCTCTTGAAGCGAAACCACATTCGCCGCGACGCACTCACCGGAAAAGGCTGGACACGCCTGTTTCGCAGTTGGCTGAAGTCGACTCTGGCCGAGTCGCCCAGGAGCCCTTTGGGGCCGGGTGCCCGCTTGGCGCTGGCGAGCCTGCTGCGACAACTCGATTTCGTAGAGCAAGAGCAACGCCGGCTCGACGAGGACGTGAACGCCTTGGCCGGCACGCCACGTTACGCCGCGGCGGTCGAAGAGATGACTTCCCTGTGCGGCGTGGGAGTGCTGACGGCGTTGGTGTTTTTGACCGAGTTGGGCGACCTCAGCCGGTTTGCGAATCGTCGGCAATTGGCCGCTTACTTGGGCCTTGCGCCACGCAGCTTCGAGAGCGGCAATGCGACTGACCGCAAAGGGCACATCACCCACCAAGGTTCCAGCCGCGTCCGCAAGTTGTTGTGCCAGGCCACCTGGGCGCGGGTCCGCTGGGACAAAGAAGAACAACGAGCGTATGAGCGGATCGTGGCCCGCAACCCGAAGAAGAAAAAAATCGCCGTGGTGGCGTCCATGCGCCGCCTGGCGGTGCGGATGTGGCATCGGGGGCGAGCCTATCCGCCCGGTCATCCGTCGCGGAGCACGGTCCTGACGTCGGAGGCGAAGTTGAAAACCAAACGCGAGGAGGTAGCGTGAAGAGACCTCCTGTCGGGATTTCGCTCGCCTCCTGCGAGCGACCAGGGCGCTCATTGCCGCCCCTGGACCCCGGCTAGCCTCTTCTCGTGTTCGCCCGCGGGAACAGGAAGAAAGTGCAAAGTTTCGCAGCATGCTATTTTCCAGCGGTTCGCGTGGAACCGCGAACGAACGTACCACCCCTGGGAGTCCCTGTTCGCGACCGAGGCAAATTGGAAACGATCCGTCCAACATCACGAAGGGAACACGACCGTTTGTGTCCTGGGCTTGCCGCCCGTCACGGAGTTTGGTCTGTTTCCAGCGTTTCGGAAAAATGATCTCACTACTTCGATGGTGACGATCGAATAACAGACTGCACGTGATCCTTCCTGACCGCCAAACCGAAATCGACCAACACCCCTTGACAACGAACTACATAACAGGACACAGAGTGCACGGAGAGACGAAAAGTAATTGCAAATTGCAAAATGAGAATGGAAAATTGCGGAATGCGGAGGCTTTCAAATTTGCATTTTGCAATTGCCTGATCTTCTCCGTGTACTCTGTATTACAAATCCATCAAATTGTGTTCTCCTGACAAGAATTTGGTTTGAACAGGAGGCCGCAGAGAGCGCAGAGTTTGGGCGTAACGCGGACTCTGCGACCTCCTGTAAATCTCGTTTGGTTGCGGCCAACGGCCGCGCTAAGTACTCCGTGGTGAAATCGTTTGACGACGTTAAGGTGTATGGAAATTACTTGGCCGCGGCTTCGGAAGCTTTCCGCACGCCGCCCGAGCCGTTGTTGTGCGAGCGATCAATGCCCCGGACCATTGCGATCCGGCCGGTGCGGACCAGCTCGATGATGCCGAAGGGTCGCATCAGGTCGATGAAGGCCTCGATCTTTTTTTCCTGCCCGGCGATCTCGACCATCACCTCTTCCGGCGCGACGTCGACGATCCGGGCGCAAATATCTCGCACAGCTCGCGGATGTCGCCGCGCTGGTCTTTAGTCGCTTTGACCTTGATCAACATCAAGTCGCGCTCGACGTGATCGTGGCTGCTGACGTCGTCGACACGGACGACGGTGACGATTTTCTCGAGCTGCTTGCGGACCTGCTCCAGCACACTGTCGTCGCCCACCACGACGAAGGTCATCCGCGAGAGGCGAGTGTCTTCCGTCTCGCCGACCGCCAGGCTGTCGATGTTAAAGCCGCGTGAGGCAAACATCCCGGCAACATGCGCAAGCACGCCGGGCACGTTCTGCACGGTGGCCGAAAGAACATGTCGCATGGGGGGTGATTCTCCGAAAAAATAGCGAATCATTGATGATATCCAGCTGTGGGTGAGGCCGCAACAGGCGGCTATCCTCGCCAGGACACGAAAAGATCGATCCGGTTCTGTGGTGGTAGCGATGCCATGTCGTAGACAGACGAAGCTGGACCAAATTCTCGACTGCACGCGACGGGAGCTCCGTTGCGACCGCTGGTCGAATCAGGGGATTTTTCTTGCGGACGCCAATTTCGGGCTCTAAAATTGCCTGGCAGAGAGCGGACTAGCAAAGGGAACTTCAATATTGGCACATTATCTGGAGCGTCCGTCATGATTTACGCGTCCATACGCTTTTTCGCTGTCGCTGTATCGGCCGCTTGGGTCCTGATGTCGATCGGAGATGCCCGGGCCAATCTCGCGGGTGACTACGACGGCAATGGCTTTGTGGATGCCTTGGATGCGGGCGTCTGGGCCGCGAACCTCGGACAGCTGGTACGCGCCGGGAACAGGCGGCGATGGCAACTTCGACGGAATCGTCGATCAAAACGACTACGTGTTCTTGACCATACACTTGGGCGACAGTCTTGACGTACTTCCGATGGACGTGGGGCCGGCTGCGTTGATCTACTACCGCGGTACTGGAAACGTTGTGCTCGACCAATCAAATGCCGACGGCGCAATCGTCACAGCGTTCTTTCTGAACAGTACCAGCGCCAAATTGATTCCTGGCGTGGCCAACTTTCCTTTTCCCAGCCCGGAATTGACGCAGATCGACGCAATGATGCAGATTGGGCAGATCGACGTGACCGCCACCGGCTATCCGGCGGTGCAACACATGCTCGGCGCGGTACTTCCAGTGGGACTCACTTACGCCGAACTTCAGTCAGAGTTGGCGAACAGTTTCTACATGCCGGCACCCGGGTTTGCCAAGTCTCCATTCCTCATTATCCACATCCCGGAGCCGGCAACGCTGTATTCGTCGATCGTCCTTGGTTTGGTAACCCCGATTCGAATGAAGCGAAGATAGAGCAAACTTGTTGAGAGCTCAAATCTGCCTCAGCTGTCCCGCGTTGGGTGCCGGTGGCTTAGACGCCTCGCGCTTCAGCGCCTCCAATCCTTTGTGACCACGTAGCCGCTTCCGCCACAGCGGCGATTCTCAATAACTTACTAGTAACGCGGTCGGGGCCGCTTGCCCGGAAACGCTGACGGTCCGCGTCGACCGTCCGGCCCCGGCGGATGCTGCTTCTCGAACGACGGATCGGGCTGGCCGTGGAAGAAACGCGGAACGAATGGAAACGAGTTGCTCACCACGTAATAGTAAGTGCCATCGGGATATTCAGGCGTCAC
The DNA here is from genome assembly GCA_963808175.1 of uncultured Planctomycetota bacterium. Taxonomy (GTDB): domain Bacteria; phylum Planctomycetota; class Planctomycetia; order Pirellulales; family Lacipirellulaceae; genus DASYDU01. Next base: position 45,769 of record CAWEEU010000014.1, read on the forward strand.
GCCCGTGCGTCCGTTGCACTGGTCCAAGTCGCCGCTGCCTTCGACGAATTCATAATCTTGAACGAAGGTGCCATCATACTTGCCGCCTGGTCCACTCTTGCCGGCAGGACGCTGGCCCTGTTTCATTCGGTAGCTAGGCTTCAATTTGACGAGCGGCGATGATGCGTCGTCGGCGCTTGCCTGGCCATATTCCGCGTAAATTGGAAAGCCGTCGGCGGCGTAGCCGATGAGCAGCATTTCGTCCCTGCTCTGCTCCGCTCGAAGCCGGTTGATCAGGCCGGTCGGCAATCCGTGGTAGTGGTATGCGCCGGTGGGTTGCACGTGCGCATGACTATCGTCGATTCCCAGGTTCATGCGCCCCATGCCTTCATAGTTCCACACGAGACTGGGATCATGCCGAGGATCGAATCGCGTGTCCGGCCCGGGACGACTCACGATCCGCGCGCCCGGCCGCCAGACTTCGGCGGTGCCAGGATCGAACACGACCCCGTTGATGGCCACGCCGAACAGGAAGCCGCGAATCGGCGTGGGCCGGGAAGCGGCTCGCGGGTGGAGCGGCATCTCGAAGTGGTAATGCTGCGCGCTGATCGAGTTGGGGTTGCCGCGATTGGGAAATTGCCCCGGTTGGTGATCGGGCAAGCCGTTCGCGTCGACAATCCGCTTCTCGCCCCGCGTCGTGGTCACGGCTTTGCTGCGATCTGCATAACTGTCGTGATCTCCCTCGTGGCCAAAGGCGTGGCCGGCCACGCATAGGATCGACGCAAATAGAAACCGTGCGCACATCACAAACCCCCGTGCCGCTAAATCAATGCATGTCCAGCAATGGCATCGGCGAGAAATGCCATCGCCGCCAAGGAATGAACACCGCGGCTGCGCAATCGGTTCGCGGAAATCTGAAAATCCTGAGAGCCCGTCAGAACAGCTGTAACTGGCCGCTCCTGGGCGTGGGTGGGATGAACGCGTCGCGATTGAGCGGCTCGGATTTCTCCGGGTAGCGGAGCCGCTTCCGCCACAGCGCGAATGTGTCGGCGATCAGCTCGGCGATGTTGCCCGTGCCGACCTGGCGGCGGCCGAATTGCGTGTCGTGCAGCCGGCCGTCGCGGGTGGCGCGAATCAGCGCTTCGACGCGTCGGGCGCGATCCGGGTAGGTCCGCTCGAGCCAATCCAAGAAGACCTCGCGGACGCTCGTCGGCAGCTTCAAGAGGACGTACCCCGCCGCCTCCGCCCCGGCATCGTGGGCGGCTTTCAAGATCGCGGGGATCTCGCTGTCATTGAGGCCGGGGATCACGGGGGCGAGCATCAGCTGCGTCGGAATGCCCGCGTCTGCGAGCTCGCGGATCGTGCGCAGCCGGGCCGCGGGCGAACTAGTGCGCGGTTCCATCGCCCGGGCCAGCTTCGCATCGAGCGTCGTGACCGACACGCAGACGCGGACCGCGCGATGGGCGGCGAGCTCGCGCAGCAAATCGAGATCGCGGATCACCAGCGCGTTCTTGGTGACGATCCCAATCGGCTGGCGGCACTCGGCTGCGACTTCCAGGCACCCGCGGGTGAGCCGAAATCCGCGCTCCGCCGGTTGGTAGCAGTCAGTCACGCCGGAAAAGGCGATCGTCTCCGGCCGCCAGTTCGGCCGCGCGAGCCAATCGCGCAGCAGCTCCGGCGCCCGGTGCTTCACCAGCACCTTCGTCTCGAAGTCGAGCCCGGCGCTGAAGCCAAGGTATTCATGATACGGTCGGGCGTAGCAATAGCTGCAACCGTGGGCGCAGCCACGATACGGATTGACGCTCCAGCGAAAGCCGACGTCTGGGCTGTCGTTTTCGGCAACGATCGACTGTGACTCGTCCGGGAGATATTCGGTCGGCGGGCGATCGAGCTCAGCCAGGAAATCTTCATCCAGCGCGACGTGCTCGAAATCTTCCTCCGTGCGGAGAGCGAGGAACCGATTGGCCGGCTGAACGTGGGCCCCGCGGCCTTTGAGGGTTTGGCGAGCTCGAATCATGCTTTGGTCATCCTCAGGGAGGGCGAGGCTCCCGCCGAGCCCGCACACGAAAAACAGGCCTAGCCGGATCTTCGCCCTCCCGCCGTTTTTTCCTCTCGACAAAATAGTGTACACATATATATGTATCCCGTCCAGGGCCGTACCGCGGTCCGAAGGCGATTTCGACGTACTATCCCCATGCCGAAAGCGGCTTTTGCCCGCTTTGTCGGTTCGATCTATAATTCGTACGCGGTCTCTGGTGGACCCACTTGGCAAGGCGGCACCGATACAGGAAACGACCGACAACGGATCTGGGGGTTTTCGCCACATGGCTCGCAAACCGCAGCGGCTGCGTCCGAAATCGAACCGCCCGCTGGCGATCTGGCTGGCGATTGGCGCCCTGCTAGCAGCCGGCGCCGCGAGCGAGGATCCCACAAAGGCTCCAGCTGACGATGTGTCCGCCGAGCGGCGTGTGGTAGGCGAGCGATTGCCTGGCGAGGGTCCACTGGGCGACGGGCGACTGATCCGCGTCCGCTTGCCTCTGGCCGGCAACGCCGATGCCCACATCAAAAGCGCGATCCAGCGGGCGCTGGACCAGTTGAAGCTGTCGCCCCGCAGCGATGGCCGCCGGCCGATCTTGATTCTCGAACTCTCTCCCGCCCGACGGCAGGGCAGCTTCGGCGAGGGGACCGACTTCGAGCGGGCCGTGTCGCTGGCCAGGTTTCTCACGAGCCCCGAGCTGGCGGCCGTGAAGACCGTCGCCTACGTCCCCCGCTCGATCAAGGGCCACGGCGTGCTCGTGGCATTGGCGTGTGAAGAGATTGTGATGGCGCCCGACGCCGAGATCGGCGAGGCAGGCGTCGACGAGGACGATCGCCGACCCGTCGAACCAGGCATCGTCAGCATCTATCAACAAATCGCCGCCGCCCGCCGCACGGTTCCGGAAGCGATTGCCCTGGGTATGCTCGACCGCAATGCGGAAGTGCTCACGGTCGAGACCGACCAGGGCACCGAGTTCGTGCTCCAGAAAGACCTCGACGCGCTGAAGCAGGATCACACAATCGTCTCGCAAGAGATCCTCGTGCCGCGCGGTTCGCTCGGCAGCTTCTCCGGCCGCGAGGGGCGCGAGTTCGGCTTTGTGAAACTGCTGGCGTCCGATCCGGCCGCGCTGGCCCGCGGACTCGGACTCAAGCCGGAGGCCGTCATCGAAGATCAATCACTCGTAGGCGACTGGCGACCCGTGATGGTCAACCTCGAAGGTCCGATCACTCCCCGCAAAGTGCGACAGGTGCAGACACTAATCGGCCGCGAAATCAATGATCACCGCGTCAATTGGATCGGCCTGCGGATCGACAGCACCGGTGGCGAGCTGGAGAATTGCCTGCAGCTGGCCGACACCATCGCCGAGCTCGACTCGAACGAAGTCCGTACCGTGGCCTACGTGCCGGTCGAAGCTGCGGGCGGCGCGGCGCTCGTGGCCCTGGCGTGCGATCAGCTGGTGATGCAGCCCGATGCCCACGTCGGTGGCAAAGGCAGCATCCAGTTCGATCGCTCCACGCTCGAGGCCGGCACGATCGCCATCCGCGATTCCCTCGACGGCCAGACCGACCATAGCTGGTCGCTGTTGGCGGCCATGGTCGATCCCCACCTCGAAGTCTTCTCCTATCAAAATGTCAAGACGGGGGAAGTCCGTTACTTTTCCAAGGAGGAAGTGAAAGGCCTCGATGACGCCCAGGATTGGCGGCAGGGCGCAAAGCTCACGACCGACGGCGAGCCGCTGCGACTCTCGAGCCGGCAAGCCGACGATCTGGGTGTCGCCTGGCATGTCGTCGACAATTTTGATGATCTCAAGCAACTCTACGGCTTCGAGCACGATCCACGGGTGGCCGAGCCCAATTGGGCGCTCGAATTGGTCGAGGCCCTCTCGTCGCCGGCGCTCGCCGTGTTCCTGATCGCGATCGGCTTCATCGGCATCTACGTCGAGCTGCATTCGCCGGGCGTGGGCATCGGCGGGTTTATCTCGGCGGTCGCGTTCATGCTCTTCTTTTGGAGCAAGTTCCTGCACGGCACGGCCGGCTGGTTGGAAGTGCTGCTATTCGCCGGCGGCGTATTCTGCCTGTTGTTGGAGCTGCTGGTGATCCCGGGTTTTGGCGTATTCGGCCTGGGCGGCGGGGCGATGATCCTGGCGTCGCTCGTGCTGGCGAGCCAGACCTTCATCTTACCGCAGACCGAATCGCAGCTGGGCGAGCTGCGGACGTCGCTGATGACCGTCGCCGCGGCGACGGCTTGTATCGTGGTCGCCGCGCTCGGGCTGCGCCGTTATTTGCCCGAGACGCCGGTGTTCCGCACGCTGCTCTTGAAGCCGCCCGCCGACGAAGAGCTGGACGATCTCGACTATCGCGAAGCCGTCGCCGACTTCTCCCATTTGGTCGGCCAACAGGGAACCGCCGCCACCAACCTGATGCCCGCCGGCAAGGCCGAGTTCGACGGCCAACTCGTCGACGTGATCTCCGATGGCCTGGGGATCGAACGCGGGCAGACGATCGTCGTCACCAAGGCCCGCGGCAACCGGGTGTTAGTGCGGGCCGTAGAAGCGTGAGTGGGTCGATAATTGTTCCAGTTATCCGGCCACGATAGAATGGACGGATGCCGCGCATCAGCGAATTTTACGGTATAGTTATTGAAATGTATTGGAGTGATCACAATCCTCCCCATTTTCACGCAAAATACGGCGAACATCGAGCAGAGTTTGACATCCGTACGCTAGGAGCCCTAAAAGGCCGGCTTCCCGCCAAAGCGACGGCACTCGTGGCGGAATGGGCGACGATACACCAAGACGAGCTCTTTCGGCGTTGGGAAAGTGCTCGCAACCACACGAGCCGCTGGAAAGAATCGAACCGCTACTCTAGCAACCATCAAACCAATGGCTACGTCGGAAGAAAGTAGTCGGATCACCCAAGTCCGCGTTGTAGCCGATCATACGGTCGAGCTTTTGTTCGGAGACGGCTATCTCGGACGAATCGACTTACGTCCAGCGCTGTGGGGAGCGGTATTTCAGCCATTGCAGGCCCCGGAGAACTTCCGTCAAGCACGGATCGAAGACGACACGATTCGCTGGTCGAATGGTGCTGATTTCTGTCCCGACGTACTGCGCTATTGGTGCGAAGCAGGAAGCGTCCGCAGCGCCGAAGAGACCGATGCCCATTTCGCGTCCAAGGGTGCTGCATCGGCTATTCCCTGACCGCCAAAGGCCGTTGGAGAACAGGGTCACCCGCCGCGAAATGGAACGCAAGCTGGACGACTATTTTGCAGCGGGCGTGGCGCCGGTTTGGCTGATCTATCTGAATCCACGGGAAATCGTCGTTTATAGTTCCCCGAACAACTCGATTACTCGGCGTGACGACGATCTGCTCGACGGCGGCGCGGTTCTTCCCGGTTTTTCCGTGCTCGTCGCCCAGTTGTTCGGCGAACTCGATGCCACCGAAGCCCAGCGCGGACGACCTTGGCGATTACCAAGGCCCGCGGCAGCCGCGTGCGGGTGCGGGCGGTGGAGACTGGTTAATGGCGGCCGCGGCCGCAAACAATGGCCACCGCCGCGGCAATCAACAACGATAGCCAGGTAGATGGCTCCGGCACAGCCTCGCTGAATTTCGCAAGAAAGACATCATAGCCACTGCCGCCCGAATTCGGACCGCCGAGATCTCCCCTGGTCAAGCCGGCGATATACACGTTTCCGAGTCCGTCCGCCGAGATATGGTCTACGTAGACGTCATCTGCAGTCGTTCCAAATTGGTGAATCCAGCCTTGGTTTCCGTTTACGTCGAATTTGGCCAAAAATGCATCGCGCCCACCTGCATTCGGTCCACCCAAGCTCCCCGCTGTGCTGCCGGAGACATAGACATTGCCCAAACCATCGACGGAAATGCCGCCTCTGCCCTCGTCCGACTCCGTACCAAATTCGTTAATCCAAACTCGATTGCCATCCGCATCGTACTTGGCCACAAACGCGTCGTACCCCGGATAGATCCTTGGCTCGGCGATGGGTGCGTTGCTTGAGCCGGAGATATAAACATTACCAATGCCGTCGGCCACGATCCCGCCCCGTTGAACGTAGCGAGCGGATATGATCTCGCGAGTCCAGTATTGGTTTCCATCCCCGTCAAACTTCGTGACAAACACGCGTTGATTGATGCCGTTATTGTTGCTTGTACCTATGGCAAACACGTTTCCAATTGCGTCCGCGGAAATCTCAAGGTTTTGATCGTAATCATTAGACCCGAACTGCCGGCTCCAAAGCTGGTTGCCTGCCGCGTCGAACTTGATAATCCGCCCATCGTCGGTTCCAGATGCGGAGTTGAAAATTGAACCTGCGACATACACGCTCCCTGCTCCATCGGCCGAGACCGGCCCGCCGGGCGTGCGATTCCAAATTTCGTTTCCCTGCGGATCGAAATTCCGGATCGAAGCTCCCGCCATAAAAACATTACCGAGGTTGTCTGCTGAGACATATTCTCCAAGACCGACACTTTGGCGTGTCCACTCTTGATTGCCGGCCACGTCAAACTTGCTAAGAAACTCGCTGGTGCCAGCGCCAGAGACATACAGATGCCCCAGCCCGTCGAGCGATAGACCTCCAACAACTCCCTCGCCAAACTGATGAATCCACTCTAACGTCGGGCCCGACGCAAGACAGGAACAACTGAAGACAACTGAAATCAATGTCGCCAAAACAAGCGATTGTGCGAATTTACCACCGGTGGAATGGCGGGGTTTTTGACGGCGGACTCGGGGAGCGAAACGCATGGACTGGACCTTTCTTAATTGGTGCGCGGGTGAGTGGCAACGGACGGTCTCGGCTGGCATCGATCTACCGACTTTCTTACTCGTCTCTCAGCCGCTGGTCCGCCCGTCTGCCAACGGCGTATCGAATTTGTCGGCCGGGGCGGCGCTGTCGCAATCCCGCAGCAGGGCCGGCCATGTGTGGGTTCGCCGGACGCTCCGCCCCGGCCATGAGTTTGCCAAAAACTGAGCGGGCCATCTCCGAGACTAGTTCAATCGCCCGACGTACCGTCGCCGCGGTTGACGAAGCCGACGACGACGGAACCGTCGGGCGGAATATTTAGTTTTTGGCGTCACAATGGCCAGCAGCGATTCGCGTCCGGCTGCGTAGACGCCCGCTCCCTGTGGCGAAAGTCAGTCCCAATAGCCCCCAAATCAGAAAGCTGGTGGCTTCGGGAACTGCGTTGGGGACCTCAAGTTCATCGCCTGTCAACGTCAACTTGTCGAAACCTATCCATCCATAGTTCGATTCGTTTCGCCCATCGACCGCCCGAAAGTAGAATGTCGACCCGGCTGTGAGACCGATGTCTAGCAGATTCACGCTTGCGGTCTCCCAATTGTCGCTTTGCGCAGTAGTGATCAGCGCTTTCTGGTTAAAACCGGAGTCGAGAATTTGGAAGTAGCTCTCACCATCGGATTGATTGGAATTGCCACCACTCCATCCCACTGAAAGCCACTCCAACATCGAAAAAGTCACCGCATATGCAGGTGACGTGACAACTCCCGTATCCGACTCGGTCGTCGCATTCGGTTCCCCAGAACGAGCGAATTGCGAACCGTCGGATGCAATAATGTTTGGGATTGTCCCGGTAGCTCCGCCTACCTTCCACGAATCGCCGACCGCATTTGTAACCGTCCAACCACTGGGGAAACTTGGGACAGTTGCCGACTCAAAGTCTTCAAGTACTATCGACGCCGAAGAGTCGGATGTCAGAACGCACAACAGGGCGACAGAAGCAATTAGATAAATCTTGTGCATTTTTCTTCACTATTAGGCTTAGGTTGGGAGCAAATGCTCATTCAAACGTGTTGGTTCCCTGTCTAGGCTCATGTTGTTACGCCAAGCGAAAATCGCCGCGGCGTACAATGCGGACTTTCCCAATTCGGCGATCAAGATCGCCGATCGGTCGTAGGATTCAAGAAATTTGAAGCTAGGATAAATCTCGGCGTATGTGGACAGACTTTTCAACAGGATCGCAGGAGCGGTGCGACACCTCGCGCCAACAGCCGATACGTACCGATCAATACTGCCATGCTTGGCACCGTGTCGACGACCGGTCATCCGGATGTAAAGCGTCGTATTGGCGACAAGAGTTTGTCGGCGGCGCAGCTAGAGGTTAAGATGCAGCTGTGGAGGTTTTTTTGCGCGCCTTTTTCTATAAAATTTGAATTTCGCGTTTTTCCGCGCCTGAAAGGCAGCAGTTCTTTCATCGTTTTATTGAAATTAACACGTGGATTCTCGACCATTTGGGGCGAATTTGAAGGTCACGCTTGCTCAGGCCGCGCGGGGCGATGCAGCGGCCCGAGAGGCGCTGCTAGGGTTGTATCGCCCTTATCTGCGTCTGGTCGCGGGGCAGCGGATGCCGCGCGTATTGCGGAAGCGGGCGGATGCTTCGGATATCGTGCAGCAGACGCTTATCGACGCTGACAGGGGGTTGCCCGATTTTCGCGGGCAGTCGGAGCCAGAGCTCACCTCCTGGATGCTGAAGCTGCTGGAGCGGAATATGTTGCAGAGCGTCCGCAAAAACACGCTGGGCAAACGTGGTGTGCGATTGGAGCTGGATTGCAGCGATGGCGACGGGTCGGCGGTTTTGAATTGGCAGACGCTCACCGCCGATGGATCGTCGCCGATTAGCAGTGTAATCCGTGGCGAAGCTGCCCTGCGTCTGGCAACCGCGATCGAAGGGTTGCCCGAGGACCAGCGGACGGCAGTTGAACTGCGTTATATTGGTCAGGAGTCCCTTCGGGCGATCGCCGCCGAGATGGAACGGACGGTGGGATCGGTCGCGGGACTGATCCGCCGCGGCGTCGAGGCGCTTGAGACTAATCTTCCTTTCGATTTCGGTGAGATAACGTAAATGAATGACAACGCTCACGTCTCAGCGATCGACGAAGGCCCTTTGAACGCAGCGCTCGTTGAATACTTCGAACGTATTGATCGTGGCGAGAGTATTGAATTGGCCGCACTGATCGCCGCGCATCCCGATTGTGAGATGGGGTTGCGTCAGTTCTTGAGCGAAGAACGCAAGCTAAGCGTAGTGGACGCCCACCCGCTGATTTCGACATACGAAAACCAGGCTGGCCGTACGCTCGGAGATTTTCGCCTCATTCGCGAGTTGGGCCACGGCGGTATGGGCGTGGTCTACGAAGCCGAGCAACTATCGCTCGGCCGCCGAATCGCGCTCAAAGTGCTACCGTTCGCGGCCATGCTCGACAAGCAACAGCTAGCCCGCTTCAAAAATGAAGCCTGCGCGGCGGCCACACTCGAGCACCCAAACATCGTGGCTGTTTACTCGGTCGGTTCTGAAGGCAGCATTCACTATTATGCGATGCAACTCATATCGGGCGAAAGCCTCGCGCAAGTGGTCGCTACGCTGCGGCACGCCAAATGGCCGTCGGAGCCATCACTCGAGAAATCACATGGGAACGCTGTTCTGTCAACCGACGCGGCTCAAATCTCCACCGAGTTTCGTCAGTCCGAACTGCCCAGCGCTACCGTGCTGCCGCAATCCGCTGTCGACACAGGTCCCGCTGCCGACTCCTCCACTCTCGGTGCTCCTTGTGCCGCGCTCCCACCTTATGGCTGCCGCGAGTTCTACCGCGCCGTTGCTCGACTGGGCATTCAGGCGGCCGAGGCTCTTGACCATGCCCATCAAAACGGCATTTTGCATCGCGATGTCAAGCCCGGAAATCTAATGCTGGACGCCAGCGGCAAGCTCTACGTGACCGATTTCGGGCTGGCACGCATCGAAGCCGACGCGGGGATGACGATAACTGGCGAAGTTTTGGGCACCTTGCGCTACACGAGCCCCGAACAAGCGCTCACCAAACGTGCCGTCGTAGATCACCGTAGTGATATCTATTCGCTCGGCGCAACTCTTTATGAGCTGCTCACGCTGCGGCCTCCCTTCGACGATGCGGATCGTGCCGAGTTGTTGAAGAAGATCGCCTTCGACGAGCCACGACCGTCGCGACAGATCGAGCGGCGCATCGCGGTCGATCTAGATACGATCGTGCTTAAGGCGATGGCCAAGTCGATTGCCGATCGCTACGCAACGGCGCAGTATCTCGCCGACGATTTGCAGCGATTTCTCGACGATCGGCCAATTCAAGCGAAGCGGCCGAATGTGCTCGCTATCGCCCGCAAATGGTCTCGCCGCCATCGGCCGATGCTCTGGGCGGCAATGATCACGCTTGTCGTGAGCGGGCTAGTTGTGGCGGGTAGCGTTGGTTGGGCTATCCGTGACAAGCAAGCACGAACAGCAATCGTCGACGCAATGGCGATCAATGCCTTGGACGAAGCGGCAAAACTTATGGATAACGAGAAGTGGACAGAGGCCAAAACCGCAGCCAATCGCGCCCATGCCGTATTAACGGCTAATGGCAACAACGGACTGATCACGCAACGCGCAACAGAGATCCTCAAAGATCTACAGATGGTGGAGCGGATTGACGGGCTACGACATACGATCTACTCCAAGCACGAATTATGGCGGGAAAAGTATAATGGCGCTGAACGTGGCTATTCTCAGGCTTTTCGCAATTACGGGATCGACGTTGATTCGCTCGACGTCGAGACAGCTGCCGATCAAATACGCGCATGTGCGATCCGCTTGGAACTCGCGGCGGCGCTCGATGCTTGGGCCGATGTGCGGCGTTCGAATCCTGTACCGAAATTAGCGAAGCCACTCCTTCAAGTTGCCCGTCTCGTTGATCCTGATTCGTGGCGAAATCGGATACGCGACGCAATGGAGGAGAACAAAAATCAGCGAAAGTCCGCGTTCGCAGCCCTCGTCGCTTCGGCCGACGGTCAGTCGCTCCCATTGCAAACGACGATTACCTTATGCGTTCGGTTTATGCGGTATGATTGTTTGCCGGAGGCGATTAAACTACTTCGCGCTGCTCAACGGCAATACCCAGATGACTTTCGGGTCAACTATCAGCTCGGCTTAGCACTGCGTCAGGATAAACCGCCGCAAACGGATGAGGCCATCCGCTTTCTCACGGTTGCCGCAGCCATTCGGCCGGATACGCGCGGTGGCGCAGGATGAGTTGGCCGGCGCACTTACCATTGCTGGGCGCGTAGATGAGGCAATTGTCGTATTGAATGAAGCGATACGACGCAATCAGAAGGAAGCGGTACTCTACGTAGATCTGGGCGATATTTTGGAGAACAATGGGCGGCCGGCTGAAGCCATCGCTGAGTACCGCGAAGCCATGCGGCTCAAGCCAGAGAGTCCGGGAATCCTGAATGACGTTGGCGGGAGATTTGTGCGGGCCGGGCTGAATGACGAGGCCATGACCGCGTTCCGAGAAGGCATGCGACTTAATCCAGAGGAATCGGCGTTCCATTATAACCTTGGCAACGAATTAGCGGTCAAGGGTTTGAACAAGGAAGCCATCAAGGAGTACCGCGAAGCCATACGAATAGCCCCAAATGGGTTTTTTTTTCACAATAACCTTGGTATCGCTCTAAGCGGGGAAGGGCTGCCGGAAGAGGCCATCGCTGAGTTCCGCGAAGCGATACGGCTTCTACCGAAAGTCGCCGACAATCAAAGTGGCTTTGCCGTGTATCGCGGTAATCTCGCGGTTTTTCACAGTAATATTGGCGCCGTATTGACCAATCAATGGCGGCTTGATGATGCGCTCGCGGAACACCGGGAAGCGATACGGATCGACCCTGATGTTTCAGGTGTACACGGGCGTCTTGCCGTCACGCTATTTAGTCGTCCCTGAAAAATAGTCTGCTGGTCACGTGGGTGTGATTTTTGGGTGTGAGCGGGAGCGGATCAAGCACGGGCTGGCAGGATTGTTGTGCGGCGGAGGACGATTTCAGCGGCCAGCTTGACGGTGAGCTGGTGCCAGAGCCAGAAAACAGGCGCAAAAACAACCCACCGCAGCAGTTTGCGGAGGTTGTAACCGGCCGCACTCAGCAGCGTGTTGATTTTGTCGCCTTCGGAGCCCGTCAGATAGTTGCGGTTCAGGCGGTTGTCACTTTTCAGGTGGCCAATCGTCGGCTCAATGGCGGCACGACGTTTCAACATGCGGCGTATCGCCCGCGTTGCTCGCTTGGGAATCGTGCGCACCACATGCACGATCGCCGAGCCTTCGTAACCGTGTCCTCGATAGCCTTGGTCCACCATCACGTCCTGGGGCGCGTGGCCGGTTAAGCGTTCGACTTGTGTGATCGCCCCAGAGAGCGTGTGCCCGTCGTAAGGATTGCCGTCCAGAGCGTGGGCACCGACGATCCAGTTGCTCTTGCTGGTCGCGGCCAGGCTGGCCTTGCAGCCGAACTCGTAGCGTTTGTGGGCTTTGCCTTTGGCAATGCAGACCACTTCCGGAGCATGGACGCTGTAGACTTTGTTTTTGCTGGTCCGTGTTTGAGCCAGCAGACGCTCGGCCAAGGCGACCAGTTCCCCGAGCGGCTCGTCGACGATTCGGCCTTGCACGGCAGGCGCTTTTCGCTGGATGTCCCGCAGCACGCGGCCCAAGAGCGTCTTCAGTTGGCGGGTCATCTTGGCCGCCCGTTTCATCTGTCGGGCGTGGGCATAGCGTCCCTGTTGGGCCAGCAGCTTCTGGCTCTTGAAACGATAGTTCTGTCGCAACCGGAGGCCCAAGGATCGAGCCCGCCGAACCAGCGCCACACGCATCTTGTGATACAGCCGCGCGTCGGTCGGAAAGGCGATCGCCTTTTCCTGGACCGTCGTGTCGACATTGACCTTGTGGAACTCTTGTGGCCTCACGGCTTTCATGGCCAGCGCGGTGTGGATAGTCGTCTCCAGTAACTTCTCCAACCGTTCGGCACCAACGCGCTTCCGCCAGCGGCTCAAACTCGACGGATCGATCGGCAACTCATGCTGCATGTAGCAGAGCCCACAGAAGAACTGCCAGTACGGGTTCTCCACCCAGCGGGCCACCACCGACTCGTCGCTCTCGTCGAAGGCGTGCTTCAAGTAAAGTAGGCCGACCATCAGCCGGGTGTTGACCCCCGGCCGGCCGAGCTCGTCGGCGTAACAAGCGTCGATGGCCGCGTCGAACTGCGACCAGTCGATCCGCTCAGCCAGCACGTACAGCGGGTGCTCACGGTTCAACAGTTCGCTCAGATGGGCGCCAAACAATTCACACTGCGGAGGGCGTGACTTGGGTTGCATTTTTCGCCAGCTTTCGGGACCATACGGAACAAAACCTGGCGAATTTTATGCAACCAAACCAGCAATGCACCCTCTATTCGTAGCGGCAAAGGAATTTTTCAGGGACGACTATTTAAAATGGGTTTGCTCAATGACGCCATTGCTGAGTTCCGCGAAGCAATCCAGTTGGATCCGAAAGACGCGAACGATCACGCTAATTTGGGCTCCACGATGATGGAAAAGGGACTGCTCGACGAAGCAATTGCCGAGTGTCGTGAAGCGATTCGGCTTGATCCGTCTGAACCCTTCGCACACTTCATCGTTGGCAAAGCTCTGGAAGAAAAGACGTTGCCAGATGAGGCCATCACGGAATACCGCCAATCAATACGCCTTAAACCGGATAGCGCCGACGTCCACGCATGTCTGGGAGATATTTTGCACGGCGAAGGGCTGGCGAACGAGGCATCCAGCGAATATCAATCCGCCATTGCCCTTTATCGCACAGCCATAAAGCGCAATTCAAGTGACGTAGATAGCCTTGGTAGCTTGGCGCGAATGTTGGTTACGTGCGGCAGTGTCGACTTGCGCAATCCGCGGGAATCTGTGCAGCTGGCTAGGAAAGCGTCGCAGTTAGCGCCACTCAAAGGGGACGTGTGGTCAACGCTCGGAATCGCCTATTATCGAACGGCGAATTACCACGGAGCCCTTCAGACTCTGACCCAGGCCTGCGAGTTTGAAAACGTGGACAAGCCGCTGAACTTTTTCTTCCTTGCCATGACCGAATGGCAGCTCGGCAATCGTGACGCGGCCCGTGACTGGCATGCCAAAGCGGTCAAATGGTTGGAGGACCGGCCTCAAATCACGGGTGGCGAAAAGGTCCATCTGCGATCCGAAACGGAAAAGCTTCTCGGCATCTCCGCCCCGGCGAGCCAGGACGTAAATCCGGCTGCTGACAAGCACGCCAACGATGAACAACTGACGACGGTTCAATAAAATGCCGTTGGGTGAGTCGACACCGCGATATCACCCATGCACCGGCTGCGCGCTCCCTGTCAAGCCGCTCGCCGTATCAGCAAAGCGGTGACCCGTGAATTCGACGCGTTTTCCAATTCTGCTGCCAGGAACAGACATACGCGTATCGCCTCGGCCGCGCTGCCTGCCCCGAACCGCCAAGCTGTGGCGGAGGTCTTCCCTGGGCGGGTATAATGACCGGCGAGGTCCCGCCATGAGGTCCCATGAACGCGCTTGATCCATTGGTCTGGTCGATTTTGTTGATGCTCGTCGGTTGCGTCGTGCTCGTGCTCGAAGTGTTTATTCCCTCCGGCGGCTTGCTGTCCGTCCTTTCCGCGGCGGCCTTTATCGGATCGATCATCATCGCCTTCGAGCGCGGGCCGATGACCGGCTTTTCGTTCCTGATGACGACCGTCGTGGCAGTTCCCGTTGTGATCGTGTTGGCGTTTCACTTCTGGCCGAAAACCCGGATCGGTAAGGCATTTCTCGGTGAGCTGCCGACCGAGGCCGACGTGCTCCCCGACGACCCACGCCGAGAGTTGTTGGGGCGCGTGGGCGTCACTCGCTCTAAAATGCTCCCCAGCGGCGCGGTCGAGATCGAGGGCCACATGGTCGACGCGATCACGCGCGGCAAAGCGATCGAGCCGGGGCAATATGTAGTGGTTACCGAGGTCCGGGCCAATCGCGTCGTGGTCCGCCCGGCCAAGCCGGATGAACGTCCCGGAAAGCCCATTTCCAACGCCGATCCCCTCAGCCGGCCGATCGAAGAGCTCGGGCTCGAGTCGCTCGACGATCCGCTGGCGTGAAGGGCCGTTGGCGTGACTGCCGCGCGGCACAAGTGCCGCGGCTAATTATGCCCGAAGCGATTCTCGAAACGCCCCGTTTGTCGCTCCGCGAACTGACGTGGGACGATCTCGATTTCCTCGCTGCGCTGTTGGCCGACGAACGGGTCATGCGGTTCTATCCGAAGTTCTGCACCCGCGAAGAGGCAAAAGCCTGGCTGGGCCGCATCCTCGAACGCTACGCGAGTCACGGCCACGCGTTCTGGCTGGCGTCGCTGCGGGCCAGCGGCGAGCCGATCGGACAGGTCGGGCTCTTGCTGCAACATGTCGACGGCGTCGACGAGTCGGAGATCGGCTACATGATCGCCGCCGCCCACTGGCGGCAGGGCTACGCCCTGGAGGCCGCGACGGCGGTCCGCGATTATGCCTTCGGAAAGCTCGACAGGCCGCGCGTGATTTCGCTGATTCGGCCCGCAAACATCCCCTCGCAGCGTGTGGCCCTGCGAGTCGGCCTGAAGCCGGAAAGACTCACCCGCTGGCACGACGTCGATCACCTGGTTTTCTCGCTATTGCGGCCGCTTCCGGCCGCCACCTTGCCAGCTTGAATCGCCGGTCTCAAACCAGTACAACAGTTCTAAGCACAAGACCGGCTTGCACTTAGAATTTCGCCGGCCTGCTCACACTCTTCGAGGTGGATGCCATGCAGTCGACGCTTCCCGCTCTCCTACTTGCCGACGGTCTGCTGAGCGGCGGCACGCTAATGCTCATCGGCCTGGTGTTCATTGTGATCGTCGGGCTCGCGCTGTTTGCGATCATCGCCCGCTACTTTCGCCTCTGGATTCAATCGGTCACGACCGGCGCCGGTATCGGCATCGTCGACCTGGTGCGCATGACCCTGCGCAAGGTGAATCCGACCGTGATCACACGCAGCAAGATCATGGCCGTCCAGGCCGGGCTCTACGAGAGCGAAGGCATCACCACCAAGGCCCTCGAGGCCCACTATCTGGCCGGCGGCAACGTCCCGCTGGTGATCCGCTCGATGATCGCCGCCCGCAAGGCCAAGATCGTCGACCTCAGCTTCAAGCGGGCCACGGCGATCGACCTCGCCGGGCGCAACGTGCTCGAAGCCGTGCAGACCAGCGTTTACCCGCGCGTGATCGATTGCCCGGCCAAGAACAACAAGCGGCCGACGCTCGACGCCGTGGCCAAGAACGGCATCCAGCTCAAGGTGAAGGCCCGCGTCACCGTGCGGGCCAACATGGATCAGCTGATCGGCGGGGCGACCGAAGAAACGATCATCGCCCGCGTCGGCGAAGGTATCGTCAGCGCGATCGGCTCGGCCGAGACCCACGCCCAAGTGCTCGAAAACCCCGACCGCATCTCGAAGGCCGTGCTCGCCCGCAAGCTCGATTCCCAGACCGCGTTCGAGATCGTCTCGATCGACATCGCCGACGTCGACGTGGGCGACAACATCGGCGCCCGCCTCCAGGCCGACCAGGCCGAGGCCGACATGCGCGTGGCCCGGGCCCAGGCGGAAGGCCGCCGGGCGATGGCCGTCTCCCAGGAGCAGGAAAACTTCGCCAAGATCGAAGAGAACCGCGCCAAGCTCGTCGCCGCCGAGGCCGAAGTACCCAAGGCGATGGCCGAGGCCTTCCACACCGGCCGGCTCGGCATCCTCGACTACTACAAGCTGCAGAACGTCCAGGCCGATACCAACATGCGGGGCGCGATCGCCACTGCCAGCGGACCGGGAAGAAAATAGACAAGGAGATTGGGAGACGGGGAGACAAGGAGAAGGTTCTATCTAGCGAGTCCCCTTGTCTCCCCCTCTCCCTGTCTGTCTCCTTGTCCGGTCGTTTAGCTCACTCCCATCACCATGCCGCACACAGTCCCAATCCTGCTCGCCGCCGGAATGAACGAGATCATCAGCGTGCTGGTCGGTCTGGCGTTCTTCGTCATCTGGGTGATCAACCAGATCAACGACGCGAAGAAGAAGCAACGAGCGCAGGAGCAGCGCAAACAGGTCGAGGCGGCAGGGCAGCCCATCGAGCCCCAGGCCGCCGCCCCGCCGCCGGCCGATCCCCTGCGAGCCCAAGTCGACGAATTCCTCCGCCGGGCCGGAAAGCAGCCGGCTGCCGGCCAGCCTCGGCGGCCGCCGCAGGTGAAGACTCCGAAGCCCGCCGGCCGAGACGAAGTCGTGGTACTGCTGGACGAGTCGGCCGCCGCGGCGCCCCGCGAAACTTTGGCCGAGAAAATGCGCGCCAAGGCCGAGGCGGCCAATGCCCGGCGTGCAAAACCCACGGCCTCCCAAGTGCCGCGCGCTCCGCAGCCGCGCCCGTCGCAGCGCGGCGCTTCTCAGCCGCGGCCCAAAAGTGTCGCCGAACATGTCGCCGACCATGTAAGCACTGCGTCGCAAGCGTTTCGCCAGGAAGTAGCCGACTTGGGCACCCGCGTCCGCCAGGCCGACGAGCAGTTCGACCAGCAGCTGCATCAGAGATTCGACCACGAGCTGGGCAGCTTGGCCCATCCGGCGACGGCAACCAACGAACCGGTGCCCGCGGCGCAGAGGCCGGCTTCCCCAGCGGCTCAAATCGCCACTCTCCTGGCCAACCCCGAAGGCGTTCGCCAGGCGATGATTCTCAACGAGATCCTCCATCGACCGTCCGACCGCTGGTGAGGCCAGAGTGCCAGCGAGCCGCGCGGGAGCTGGTTCGCAGGCCAATTGGGAGACCTTTCGACATGCCACTCTACGAATACACGTGTCAGGACTGCCAGACGCAAGCCGAGCTCCTGGTCCAAGGCTCCGAGCAGCCGGAATGTCCGAAATGCGGCAGCGTCAAATTGACGAAGCTCCTGTCGGTCGTGGCGACTCCGGGGCGTGAATCTACGAGCGCCAGCGAGCCGGCCAGGTCCGGCGGCTCCTGCGGTCCCGGCTGCGGTTGCCACCCACATTGAAGCGATCGTGCGACTTCCCACGGTTGGCATGGGAGGGTGAAGCTCCTGCCGAACCTCTTTTGCGTGGCCATTGGCTCGGCGGGAGCCCCACCCTCCCGACAAATTAACGCTCCGTACCTCGCGCGTTTCCCGGGACGCCGAAAATTGACTCATTTCACCCCTTCTGACTATACTAAAAGTGTCCTCTTGAGGAACTATCTCCTGGTGCTCCAAGTGGTTGCGGCAGATGTTGACTGTCGACCGAGCGAGCAACCGGGAGGCTGCGGCATGGAGTGCCTCTTGCGCCGCCGCTCACACTGTAGATCAACGGGCGCACGCCTCGTGCGCTGCCGCCGGAACTAAGGAAATCGAACATGAATTTGCTGGGCAAGATCTTCGTCGTGTTGATCGTCGTCATGAGCTTGGTGTTTATGACGCTGGCGCTGGCCGTCTACGCGACCCACAAGAATTGGAAGGACATCGTCGAGGGTCCTAACGGCCTCAAGTCGCAGCTCGACACCACCCGGGCCGAGCTTGACCAGAAAGTTGCCGACTACAACCGCCTCGAAAGCCAGCTCAAGGGCGAAGTCGAGTCGGCTCAGCAACAGGTCAAAAAGCTCGAGGCCGAGCGAGTCGCCCTGACCGATCGCAACGCTGGTATCCAGGCGGAGCTCGACCAGCTCAAGGCCGAGCGCCGCGACGCCACGGCCGCCGTCGCCGCCACGCAACAAAACAACCAGCGGCTTGCCGACGAGGTCACCAAGCTCCGCACCGACATCCGCGACAACGAACAGGCCCGCGACCAGGCCTTCGCTACCACCCTCAAGGCCACCGAGGATCTCCATCAGACCAAGGGCGAGCTCGACAGCACCGTCGAACGCAACCGCCAGCTCACGTCGCAGGTCTCCGGCCTCACGGCCGTGATGGATGCCAATGGCATCGATTCCAAGACGCCCCCCGACTCGGTCGTGCCCACGGTCGACGGCCTCGTGAGCCAGGTCCGCCAGGCCGCCGGCGCCCAGCTTGTCGAAGTCACGATTGGCGCCGACGACGGCCTCAAGCAAGGCAACACGGTCGAGGTCTATCGCGGCGGCCGCTACCTCGGCCGCCTCGAAATCCTCAAAACGTCGCCCGATCGCGCGGTCGGCCGCGTCGACCGCCGCTTCCAGCAAGGACAGATTCAGGAGGGAGACCGTGTCGCAACCCGACTCCGAGTCAACTAGACCGGCCGGCATCCTCGTCCGCCGACCGACCACCACAATTTACACGTCGCTCCTGGGTGTCGCCGCCGCGGCGCTGGCGCTCGGGTCGCTGTTTTTGTTTCTGGAACTCTTGAGCTACGACTGGATTTGGCGCACTCCCTGGCTGCAGAAGCCGTAAGGAGCTACTTCCGCCTTAGCGGCGTCGGCCACGACGCATCCCGATTTCCAACCGTCACCAGCCGAACCGCAACTGCTGAACCAACCATCCCCCTTCAAAATCAACCACGATGGCCCAAGCCAACTTCGCCATACCGCCCGTCGGCGGTCCCGCCCGCAAGCCCAAGACCAACGTCTACACGCTGCTGTTGGTCATTGCCTTGGCGGCCCTGCTGACCGGCTGCCTGTTCCTGTACCTCGAAATCCGCCGCTTCGGCGGCTTCGGCACAATTCACGGCACCGCGCAAGTTACGGCGCCCACGGACGTACTTCTCGCTCAACGTCCGAGTGAGTCTTCGAACGTTGCCTAGTACTGGCAAGCTGGGGTGCCGCCGGGGCCTCCAGTTTGTTTCGTGACCGTGGCATGCGGCCGCACGGCGATTTCATATCGGCCGACCGCTGCCGCCGCCTGCTTCGGTCGACGTCGTGCAGCAAGCAGAGGCCGAGATCGCGTACACGACCGCGAGACATAATTAGCTGCGCGGTGAGACCGCCGTCTGTTCGGCCGCCATTCGCAAGGCGACCAGATAGGGCACGGGTTCGTTGCCCAGCGCGTTGAGCACCGTGCCGCCGGCGGTGAAGACGTGGGTGACCCAGTCTTCCTGGCCGTACTTTTCTAGGGCTGTGCCTCCCTCGCCGCCGCCGATGTAGACCTCGACGCCGGAGTCCGTCATTCGTTTGAGCTGCGTGATAAAACGTTTGGTGCCGCCTTCGAATCGCGGGTCTTCAAACATGCCGAACACGCCGTTGTGGAAGGCGACCTTGTTGGTGCCGGGGCCGGCGATGAATTCGCCCACTTTTTTCTCGAACAGCTCGCTGGTCTGCGGGCCGACGTCGAACTGCTGGTCGCCGGGCTTGAGCTCCGCGACGACGCTGCCATTGGCGATCACGAAATCGATCGGCAGGACGAATTCGATGCCTTTCGTGCGGCCGTCGGCGATCATCCGCCTGGCCTGCTCGATGCGGTCGCGAGAATGAAATAGGGCTGCTCGCCGTGAGTCGGATCTTCAGCCACGCCGAGGCAGAACTTCGTGCCATCGACTTCCGCGGCGGCTTTCTTAGCGCCATCGCCAGCGACCCCGCGGCAAACACGCGGCGAATTTTGCCACGGCCGACCATCGCTTCCAGGTCGTCGAGCTTGTCGGCCTTGAGCCCGCTGAAGATCACCAGCTGGGCATCGAGACACCGCATCATCGGGCCGGTGAATTCGTTTTCGACGTAACAGCCCAGCGCCACGCGTTCCATCGCCGCGGGCACCACTACGCTGCAGGCGTCGAGGCTGCCAGCCGAGAGGGCTTCGAAGACGTAAGTCGACGAGAGCTTCGCAAATTCGTTGGCCAGCCTGGTGAGCTTCGGCGCGAGCGCCGGCAGATCGCCCGGCTTGGCCTTCCAGAGCACGCGTTCGATTTCATACTTGCGCGTGTTCTTCGAGCATGATGACCGCGCCCGGTTCGGCCGCGGCAATTTGTTCGGCCACCGCCGGGGGAATCGTCAGCGTGCTTTCGTCGAACCAATCGGCCACGAGCGGCACGTCGCAATCGAGGAGCTCGCCGAGCCGCTTGGCAACCTTGGCGAGCGAGCCCTCGGGCTTGCGGCCAATGTGGCCGAAGATGATTTGCTTCCAGCCGCGTTCGCGGCCGAATTTGAGCGTATCGACCATCGAGCGGAGGCGGATATCGCCTTCGCCGATCTTGGCGCCGGGCTTGGCGTCGACGTCGCCGCGGACCAGCACAGCTGTCCCACTCGGAAGGTCGTCGATCGCGCCGAGGCCGGGAATCGCGTCCAAATAGTCCGTCAGGGAGAGGTCCGGGTTTGCGGCTCGGCCAGCGAGCAGGGTGCCACACCAGGCTTGAATATCTTGGGTAGAAACGGCCATTCGCTTGTCCTTGGCAGGGGGTTTGCGGTAATAATTGGCGGAGCCAGTCGCCTGGATTTCCCCGCATCATCGACCTAGGAGCCGTTGTGGTCAAGACACTCCATCCGTTGGGCCCGATCTCGTCGCGGCTCGAATTGCCGGCCGGCGTGCGCGTGCCTTTGGTGCACGCGGTGGCGCGGCCCGCGGGTCAAATGGCGGCGCCGGAGGTGGTCGACTCCGCGGCCGCGGCGCGGGCGGCCCTGGAGGCGCCGCTCAAGTTTCCGCCGTTTGCGGAATGCCTCGTGCCGGGCGATCAATTGGCGATCGCCATCGACGAAGCGGTGCCAGACGCGGTGAACATCCTCCGCGGCACCATTGCCTCGGCCGAGGAAGCAGGGGTCATGCCCGGGGCCATTGCGGTCGTCGCCAGCGACGAGGATTTCTGCCAGCAGCTGCGCGTCGAATTGGGCGCTGGAATCCGAGTGGTGGTCCACGATCCCGAAGATCCGCTCAATCTCGCGCTGTTGGGCTTGAACGAGAAGAACGAGCGGCTGCTGGTGAATCGCACGATCTTCGAGGCAGATGTGGTGCTGCCGATCGGTTGCGCTCGTCTCACGGGCGTCGCGGGGTGTGGCGTTTTCGAGTGCCTGTTTCCGCGGATGAGCGACGCAGAGACCATCGGCCGGCTGAGGACGCCGACCCAGCGCGACACGCCCGCGCGCGTGGCAAAGACGCAGCGGAAGGCGGACGAAGCGGGCTGGCTGCTGGGCGTGGCGCTGGTGATGCAGGTGGTTCCCGGCCCCGACGGAACCGTGGCCCAGGTGGTGGCCGGCGATCCGCTGGCCGTCGCCGAGCACACCCAACAACTTTGCGAGCAGCTCTGGTCGTTTCGCGTGTCGCGCCGCGCCGGCTTGGTGATTGCCAATGTAACTGGCGGACCTTTGGAGCAGACCTGGGAAAATATCGGACGGGCGCTGGCGGCGATCGAACCGCTGGTCGAAGACGAAGGGGCAGTGGCGATTTGCTCGGACCTCGACGTCGGTCCGGGCCACTCGATCGGTCAGCTGATCAACAATCCGGATATCGATCGCGTCGCACTTGCCGTCCGCAACGACCACTCGCCCGATAGCTGGCCCGCCTGGCAGCTGGCCCGGGCGCTGCAGCGCGGGCCAGTGTACTTCCTCAGCCAGCTCGAGTCGGACGACGTGGAAGACATGGGCTTCGCGCCGGTCGAAAACTTTGAGGAGCTGGAGCGACTGGCTGTCGGCCGGGAGAGTTGTATCGTGCTCGACGATTCACAGTACGCCGTGGTCGCGGTAGAAAGCGGTTCATGACGAGACCCGACGCCACCTTTCCGCTCGACGAATACCAGGCGCTGCGGAGCGGGTTTGGGGTGGTCGAGCTCGTCGATTGGTCGAGCGTGACGCTCACCGGCGCGGACCGGCAGGCGTTTATCAATAGCTTTTCGACGAACGAAGTGAAGAAACTCGCTCCCGGCGAACACTGCGAGGCATTTCTCACCAACGTGAAAGGCAAAGTGCTCGGCCACGTGCTGATGCATTGCCGCGACAACGAGCTGGTGCTGATCACAGTGCCCGGCCAAGCCACAAAAATCATCGAACACCTCGATCGCTACATCATCCGCGAGGACGTGCAGTTAGCCGATTCGACCGCGCGGCGACGCTATGTATTGGTTGCGGGCGGCGACAGCGCCGGCAAGGGGCTGAACCACGACACATGGATTCGCTGGCACGTGCTACATACGCCGGTCTGCGGACTGCTTGAGGCCACGCCCGAGCGACCGTCGGCGATGCTCGTGGAGCTGCAATCGGCCGGCGCCAGGGCCTGCAATTACGCCGCGTTCGACGCGCTCCGCATCGAAGCGGGGATGCCGTTGTTCGGGGTGGATTTCGACGAAGAGAACCTGCCGCAGGAAGTCGGCCGCGACGAGCTAGCGATCAGCTTTACCAAAGGCTGCTACCTCGGCCAGGAGACCGTCGCCCGCATCGATGCGTTGGGGCACGTCAATCAGCAGATCACTGGCGTGAGATTTGCTGCACCAAACTATCCGGCCGCGAAGGCCGAGCTCACGCACGACGGAACGACTGCGGGGCACGTCACGTCGGTCACTTTCTCGCCTCAACTTCAAGCGCCGCTGGCCTTGGCGCTCATTCGCCGCCAATGGTTATCGCCGGGCACCACGCTCGATTCTCCCGTCGGTCCGTGTGAAATCGTCGAACTGCCGCTCGATTCGTAGCGCCCGTTACCGCGCGTGGGGTAAGCGGGCGATTTGGACAGCTCGAACGTTGGCCAGCCAGGCCAGCGCCCGGCCTCGGACGTCCGCGTCGGCCGGCACCTGGCCGATCGTGAGCAGCGCGTCGTTATCAATTCGTTGCACGAGACTGCGGAGTCGCGCTTGCATCGTGGCGAGAAAATCGGCTTGCTGGGCGTCCGACAGCGGGCGCCGCTGTAGCTGGACTTCCTTACCCGTGCGAACCCGCTCGAGTCGACGTGAGCCGACCGATGTCGGCCTTATACAGCAGTCCGTCGGCATACGCGCGGCGGAGCTCGCCGTCCGAGTTGAAATGGTAGGCCGTGTCGCCGCCGAAATAGACACTAGCGGCTCCGCCGGCTCGGAATCCGATCACGATGTGCTCGCCCGCCTCGTTGTCGGTGGGGGCCAGCTCGACACGCTCGACCAGCGCCGTCGCCTCGCGGAGCAAATCTTCCCGGTCCTGTTCGTCGCGCGCCATGCCGATCAGCATAACGCGAGACGTGGGCGGCGGCCATTATCGCCTCACGCGCTCGGTGGGACGATTGGCTTCGTCCCAACGCCCGACCTCGAGGTCGAGCGGCTCGCGTTCGGAGTCGCCAATCTTGCGGATCTCGTCGCGGACCTGGAAGGCGGCGTCGACGACCTTGGCGTCCCATTGCCGCCCGGCTCCGTCGCGGAGGATCGAATCGAGCTTCTCGTCGGGGATGCCTTTGCGGTAGGGACGATCGCTCGACATCGCGTCGATCGAGTCGGCCACTGCCACGATCCGGGCGAGCTTCGGGCACTCCTCGGCCTTGAGACCTTCCGGGTAACCGCCGCCGTCCCAAGCTTCGTGATGGTGCAACACGACCGGCAGCACCTTGTCGAGCTGCTTCACGCCGTCGAGAATTTTGGCACCCAGCTGCGGGTGGGTCTTGATGTGCTCGAGCTCGGCCTCCGTTAACGCTCCCGGCTTGCGGAGCACGTTGTCGTCGATGCCGATCTTGCCGATGTCGTGCAACAGGCCCGAGAGATAGATCGTGTCCAGCTCCTCGTCGGTGCAGCCGAGCCGCCGCGCCAAGCAGACCGAGAGCCGGGCCACGCGATCGCTGTGACCGCAAGTGTACGGGTCCTTGGCGTCGATGGCAGACGTCGAGCGCCCGCACGACGCTGGCGAAGAAGTCGGCCTGCTCCTGGTAGAGCGCGATGTTGCCGCCGTGGATGCCGAGGATCGTGGCCACGCTCGACAGCAGGCTGGCCTCGACGGTGCCGAACTCGACTTCGCTGTTGGTGACGTCGCCCGCGCCCGTGTGATTGAGCGCCAACAGCCAGCCGAACAAGTGGTCCCCCTCGCGGATCGGCACGGAAATCAGCTCGCGGACCTCCGGGTAGAACCAGGTGGGCGAGCTGGTCGCCGACCGGTTCAGCACCAGTGGCTCGCTGGCCACGTGCGGGCCCAGCCGTTCCATGAAGCGGTCGAACTCCTCCGCTTCGAGCGGACAGTCGCCGTGATTGATCAGCATCGGGCCCTGCTCGGCGTCCTCGCCCATCGCGTGTCGGTCGTGGACGTCGACCACCGAGTTGAGCTTGATCGCCACGCATTTGGCTGGGATGACGTCCGAGAGCCAGCGCACCGACAGCTCGCATAATTTCACGACGCTCTTGGAGAGCGACAAGTGCTCCGTGAGCCGGTGGAGCAGCGTGATCTCTTCAAACGTGTTTAGCAAGTGGGAAGATATCTCGGCCACTTGCCGCTTGAGCTGGGTGGCGTGCTGTTGGGTCGCCGATTTTTCCGCCAGCAGCTGGCACATCTGTAGCGCCGCCTGTGGATGCCAAGGTATGCGCGACTCGGCCCACTCGAACAACTGCGCGCTCGATGTGCCAAACGCATCGGCGGCCGCCGTGAATTGCGACTCCGCGCGGACCGATTCGGTGACGAACATCGCCACGGCCACGAGTGGCGTGTCCGTGGCCTCGACGGGCAACGGAATTGCCAGCATCAGCAGCGGAGACACTTCGTCGACGATCTCCGGACGGCTGCGCCGCCCGACTTCTTCGAGGACCGCCAGCCGCGGCGCAAAGTCGCAGGCCACGCCGTCTGCCTGGTGCAGCACGTCGCCCGACGTGGGATTCAGTACGGTGAGCGATTGATCGAGTGCGCGCTCGAACGCGGCGAGCGCACGCTGAGTCTCCGGCCGCATCGACGGCGGAAGCCCGTTATCGCTCGGTGTAGTCGGCACTGGCACGGCAAGTCGCGTCGTCGTAATTTGATCTTGATAGATGGTGGCCACGTGGAAACGTCTCCACAGTTTGAATTGGGGGCAAGACGTCCGTTGCGAAGCCCACTCCGTTTGGGCTCATTGGACCAAAACCGCTAGACCGGTCTCATTGCAAAGATACGCCGCCCGCGCGGCCCGCGTGCCGTCCGGCCCCACGTTGCCGCTCACTCGCCGATGACGATTGGGGCGCTGCGAGCGCTAGATTCGATTGAATCGAGAAGGCCGGCCAAGATCGTGGACGGAAGACGCCCGATGAGGCACCCGCGCCGCTCAGCCGCCGTGGTCGTGATGCAGCCGCTGCTTGTAGCGCTGGCTGGCTCGCTGCAGGATTTCAATCTCTTCGTGCGAGAGCTGGCTCATGTCCGCGCCATGCAGTCGGGCCAGGATATCGTCGACGCGGGCATCTTCGTATGCCTCTTGTGCCTGGCGGCCCTTCTCGCGTGGCTCGCCCTGACGGCGCTGATGTTCCACGAGCACGGCCTCTTCCTCATCATCCTCGAGCTCGATAGGCTCCAGCAAATCCAGCCCGTCGCTGCGGACGCGATAGCCGCTCACGTCGTCAAACAGGTCCTCGGTCCAATCGCTCACCAGGTCCTGCCGCGCACTGAAGAACACGAAGATGCCGAGCATCACCAGCGGCAGCTTCACGCTGGCAAGACTATTGAGCTCCGGCGCGTTAAACTGGATCAAAGCGCAGGCGGCGATCAGTACTCCCAACACCATTCCCGCCCGGCCCGTGACCACGCGAGCCGTTCGCCGTCCGAGCGCGGGCCAGAGCATGGCCCGAAAGATCGGCCCGCCGTCAAACGGGTAGGCCGGCAGCAAATTGAGCAGCATCAACATCCAGTTGAGCCACAGCGTGAGTTTGCCCAGATACAACCAGGTATTGGGAGTGTCTTCGTAGTTGAGATTCAGGTTCAGCGGGTGGAGCAGCTCCAAGATTTTAGTGTTTCCCGCCAAGGCCAGACAGACCGCTGCGCCGACGACGAGACTCAAATGCACGATCGGTCCCGCCAAGGCGACGAATAACTGCACCTCCGGTTCGTCCGGCACGCGCGGAGAGACGAGCCCGCCGACCGGCCCGAGAATCACGGTGTCGACCTTGCCGCCGACCCGCAAGGCCGCCAATGCATGAGCCGCTTCGTGCAACGCCAGACTCACCACCGCCACGGCGAGCGTCAAAAGTGCCGGCCGGTACAAATCAACCGGCATGTAAGCCAGCGAAACGACTGCAAACAGCAGCAGGAAAATGTGGATCCGCACATGGATCCCGGCCCAATGGCCCAGGCTCAAGCTCCAGCGCTGGACACTGCAACCTCGCATAACAACGACTCGGCTCGAACGACACTCAGGCTGGGTGTAAACTGGGGAGAGAGCCAGCGGAAAACGAACGGACGTCGACTACCGTTGCATCGACCTCTGGTGTATCGACCTCTGGGCCAGCACACTGTATCCTACCAGCCCGGCGAAACTTCGGCAAATGTTAGCTCTTGTTCCGCCGAACCGTAACGATTGAATGGGTCAGGATGGGTGAGCGATGGTCGATCGAATTGAAACCCTGCTCGAAACCAAACGGTTTCAGGTTGTCCGACAAACGGTCACTCGCCCCGACGGCCGGACTGCCAGCGTGGCGTACGTCGTCCACCCCGGGTCGGTGGCAATCTTGCCGCTGGTCGACGACCACCATCTCTGTTTAATACGGAACCGGCGGTTGACGGTTGGCCAGACAATCGTCGAAATTCCCGCCGGAACGCGTGAACCCAACGAGACACCCCTGGAAACCGCCCGGCGGGAATTGGAGGAGGAGACCGGCTACCGCGCGGCAAAATGGGAAGAGTTGACGCAGTTCTATGCTTCGCCCGGCATCCTCAGCGAGCGGATGTATGTTTTCGTCGCCCGGGACCTGACGCCGGGTGAGCCCCGCCGCGAGGAGAACGAAGAGATCGAAAACCTGGTGCTATCGTGGGACGACGCCCTGGCCATGATCGACCGCGGCGAAGTCGTGGACGGCAAGACGATCGTTGCCCTGTTGACGGGCGATCGCCGCCGAAAAAGCGGCGGCTAACCGAATTGCCCGCTCCGCCACCGCGCCTGCCGTTTGTTGTTATAATCGACGTTGGGCCAGGAACGATCATCCGCCGGAGAGACTCCCGTCGGCGGGTGGGTGTGACAATTCTATGCGGTCTGCCATTACTTCGCTTCTTGGCTGGGTGATCCTGGGCGCTGCTGCGCTGCTGGCGGTCGGCTGTGGGCAGAACCACCTCGCCACGTCCGCCGCCGATTTCGCTGCGATCCGCTTACTCGATGTCGACGGTCTGCCGCGCGGGCTCTGGCCAGACGATCAATCTAGTGTGACGGTCGCGGTCTTCACCCGCTCCGACTGCCCGATCTCCAACCGCTACGCGCCGGATATTCGCCAGCTCTACGAGCGGTTCCATCCACGGGGCGTCGAATTCTACCTCGTTTACGTCGATCCGCGCGAAACGCCCGCAGCGATTCGCGACCATTTGAAGGAGTACGAATATCCTTGCCCAGCCCTCCGCGATCCGGAGCATCGATTGGTTGCGACCACGGGGGCGACGGTGACTCCCGAAGCGGTCGTTTTCGATGCGGGGCGGCAGCTCAGCTACCGCGGCCGGATCGACGACGTCAACATCGCGCTGGGTTCGTCGCGCGCTACCGCCACCAAGCATGATCTGGCCGACGCGATCGAGGCGACCCTCGCAGGCAAACCGGTCGCGGAACCGGTCACCGAGGCCGTTGGTTGCATCATCGCCGACTTGAAGTGACACGAGATCGGCATGGGTTCCAAATCAAACCGACGCGCATGGAAACTGTTCGCGGTATGGAGCGCTGCTTTCAGCGCGGCAGCGGGATGCAACCGGTCGGTCGGTCCAGCGGTCCCGGCCTCCGAGCAAACCGCGCCCGAAGCGATCTCGTTCAACCGCGAAGTGGCGCCGATTCTGTTCGCCAAGTGTGCGTCGTGCCATCGGCCGGGCGAGGCGGCCCCGTTCAGCCTGCTCTCGTACGACGACGCTCGCCGCCGGGCTCGCCAGATCGCGGCGGTGACCCACCGACGGTTCATGCCGCCTTGGTCGCCAAAGGAAGGATATGGTGACTTCGCCGGAGCACGCCGACTGACCGAGCCAGAGATTGCGACGCTAGCTGCCTGGGTCGCCGCCGGAACTCCGCGTGGCGATGATTCCAAATCGCTGGAACCGCCCAAGTTCGCCGGCGGTTGGCAATTGGGCGAGCCGAATCTGGTGCTGGAAAGTCCCCCCTACGAACTCGCGGCGGGTGGCGGCGACCGCTTTCGCAATTTTGTGATCCCGATCCAACTCGAAGCGCCCCAGTGGGTCGCAGCCATCGAGTTGCGGCCGACGAATCCGCGGGCGACCCACCACGCCCGGCTCGGCATCGACACGACCTACGAATCCGTCCGCCGCGATGCCGAGGACCCCGAGCCTGGCTACGACGGCATGGCTTGGGGCCAGGACCCGGACGGACAGTTCGTCACCTGGGTGCCTGGCATGGTCGCTCGGCCTGGCCTTGCCGGCAGTGCCTGGCGCCTGCAGCCAAAGACGAGCCTCGTACTCCACACGCACTTGCAGCCGACGGGCAAGCCGGAGACCACGCAGTTTCGCATCGGAATCCATTTCGCCAAATCGCCCCCCAGCGTGCGGCCAGTCATCCTCCGCGTCGGCAGCCGCGACGTCGACATCCCGGCCGGCGAACCGCACCAGACAATCTCCAGCCAGTACACGCTGCCGGTCGACGTCGACGTCCATTCGATCTTTCCCCATGCCCATTCGCTCTGCAAAGAGATTCGCGTCGATGCCACGCTGCCTGACGGTTCGACACGGCCGCTGATCTGGATCGAGCACTTCGATGAGAACTGGCACGACAACTATCGCTACGTCGAGCCGGTCCGCCTGCCGCGCGGGACAAAGCTCGTCACCGAGTTCACATACGACAACACCGACGCAAACGTCCGCAATCGCCATCATCCGCCCGCGCGGACCGTCTACGGCTCCAATGCCGCCGATGAAATGCAGGACGTCTACTTGCAGGTAACTGCGGTCCATCCCGACCAGCGAGCCGCCCTCTTGGAAGACTTCGACGCGGCCGAGCAGAAATCGAAACTCGTCGGCTATCGCAAGACGCTCGAAGTTTATCCGCTCGACCCATGGAGCCGCGAGGGCCTGGCGGCGTGCTACATGGCGCTCGGCAAACCTCAGGACGCGGTCCGCGAGCTCAACGAGCGGCTGAAACTCGGCCCCGCCGAGGTCCATACGGTCGCCATGCTTGGCATGGCCCAGTTCGCTGCGGGCGACTTCGTCGGTGCGGAGAAACGTGAGAACGAGGCGATCGGGATGGACGCCAAGTACCCGCTCGCCTGGCTGGGGCTCGGCAAGGCACTCTCCGCCCAGGGGAAATTCGACGAAGCCGAACGCGCCTACCGCCGCGCGGTTGAGCTCGCTCCCGCGCTAAGCGACGCGCAATTGAACCGCGCCGACATCTTACTCCAACAAGGCCAACTCGACGAAGCCGCTGCAGCTTGCGAAGCGGCCCTTGAGTCCGCTCCCGATTCGCCGAACGCCCTACTAAAGCTCGCCGAAATCCGCACCCGCCAGCATCGCAGCGATGAGAGCCTCAAACTACTCGCAGAGGCGCAGCGGCTGGCGCCCTACACGCATCCACCGAAAGTGTTGCAGGCCGTCTACTTCTTCCAAAGCGGCGAGCCCGATCGCGCCCGAAAGTTCCTCGCCGAAGCCCACGCCGACGAGCCACAGCACCCGGTGCCGCTATTGTTTCTCGGCCAGCTGGCTCGCAAGGACGGACATCTCACCGATGCCCGCCACTACCTCGACCAGGCCGCATCGCTGCCGCTCCCCGACAACTGGCCAGCGAGCCACCGCAAACGCTTCCTGATCCTGCTCCATAGCGAACGCTTCCAACTCGCCCAGCAACTCCAGGACGAATCGCTCGCCCGCGACGCCGTTGCCGAGTGGCTCGCTGTCGACCCCGAGAACACGCAATTGCGGCGGCTACGGGATCACCTCGAACAGGCGGCGAAACAGCAATAGAGAGACGCGAGGTGGTTCTATCGGCATTTGACCGATCCTAGTCGCTTGGCAGCGCGCCAGGCGGCGGCTCTTGGAGTTCATAGTGAAACTGACCGTCAGTTGCATGCGTCGGTGGAGTAACCCTCATCGCCATGTACTTTCCTGTTGTGACTTCACGGCAGAGATAAGTAGCGCTGGTTTCGTCCTTGCCCAAGTGACGCAGGAGGCAGTAGCCGTCGAGAAAAAACCCTTTGTGCTTCCCCATGCGGAGTTTCTCGCATTGCCACTCGGTGACGAGGTCCTTGCCGATCAAATGTTGGCAAAGTTCGTCGAGCGCCGTTTCGTCGTTGCGGTGTACGTCGAACCCATTACAGGCCGCGACAAGCTGCACCGGAGTCAACAGGCCGCTTCGCAACACCAATTCGAGGAATAGGTCGATCCGAATTGCCATCCTTCGTGTCTACCCCCATTCCTTCCGCAGCAGCCGCTCTTCGATCCGGTAGGCGTGGTAGAGGTCGTGCAGCGCCAGGTGGCGGAACATGATGTAGACGCTGTAGTGGGAATACTCTTCGTGCGGTGCGCTGGTCGCCCACTCGCTCGGCTTCAACAGCCGTAGTCGTTCGATCATCGCCGACCGCTCGCGCTCGAAGCGGTCCATCTCGGCGTCGAGGTCGAGTTTCAAGAGCGCATCATCCGGTTCGTCGCGCGGGCTCGTACGACTTGATCATTTGCGTGGGATCACGAAGCATCTGCTCAAGTCGCGCCAGCATGATCGGGTGGACCGCCAGTAGATGCACGGCATGTTCATGCGCCGACCAAACCCCGG
>CAWEEU010000015.1:0-64211 GCA_963808175.1 uncultured Planctomycetota bacterium
AAGTTCAAACTGATCGCGACGTAGAGTTTCCGCTACACCTGCGGATTCCAAGTTGGTGTCACGAAGCCAGCCTCGAGATTAACGGGAAACGCTTGGACACGAAGTTGCCGTCCGGAAGCATACACGTGGTCAGCCGGCAATGGAGCGATGGCGATCGCGTCAGGCTGCACCTCCCGATGTCTCTCGAATCCTCCCGCTGGTTCAACCGCAGCGTCTCGATCGAGCGCGGGCCGCTCGTCTACGCCCTCGACGTGCCATCGACCGAGCGCGACGTTGATCGACCGCGGCCCGAGGGAGTACCTTCGTCGGCAATGCACCGCGGTTACGTCGAGTATCGCCCAGCCGACGATTGGAATTTCGGCATCCCCGCGGCGGCTCTGGGCGCCCTTGACGAGCATTTTCAAGTCGACGTCGCCGACTCGATCCCCGCGGATCCCTGGACCAGCCAGTCGGCGCCGGTTCAACTCAAGACTCTTGGAGTGCGATTGCCCGGGTGGCAGCTCGATCGCGACTCAGCGTCCCCGCCTCCACTGAGCCCGGTTGATTCGTCTCCACAGGCCGAACTGCGGCAAATTCGCTTGATCCCCTATGGAGCCACGACGCTCCGAATCGCCGAGTTTCCCACCGTCGTCGGGTCGCCGATCGCAGAACGAAAAGGCACTTTGGTAATCTCGGCCTCACACGTCTTCGAGAGGGACAGTTTGGCGGCCATCCATGACGGATGCACCGACGACTCTCCACGACACACCTTTTGGCCACACCGCGGCGGCACCGAGTGGGTGCAATGCGACTTCGACAAGCCAAAGACGATTAGTCGCGTCGCACTTTGGTGGTACGACGACACCGGTCGCGGCGACTGTCGTACGCCGCAGTCGTGGCGTCTCTTGTATCGAAAGGGCGACGAGTGGCTGCCGGTTCAAACATCGGCCAGCCTCGCTGCAAGTCCCGACGACGCCGACCAAGTCACGTTTGCCCCCGTCACCACGACGGCCCTGCGACTCGAGGTCAACCTCCGCGACGGTTATTCGGCGGGCATCCGGGAGTGGGAGTTCGACTAGTGCCAATGGCACGGAATCCGTGTCAGCGGTTACGTCCTCGATAGAGACCCAACGCCCCGACGAGCAACAGAACTGCTGTTGCCGGCTCCGGCACGGACAGCAGGCTTTCAAACGACGCCACGCCGGGGCCCGTGTAATTGGACTTCCATTCGCGGAAGTCGGTGAAATTCACGACGCCGTCGCCGCTGAGATCACCCATCGACCGGCCGGTGACCGACAAGCGAAAGTGGTCGCGGATCGCCGCGAAGTCCGTATTGACGTCGACCACCCCGTCGCAGTTGACGTCGCCGGACCCACACAAAGTGCCGGTATTGACGCGGACGTTGTCGAAGCCGATGGGGTTATTGAAGCCGGCATTGTCTTGCGACATCAAAACCGCGACCAACTGCTGGCCAATCGCGCCGCCGGAGGCACCGGTGGAAAAGCTCGCTTGGTAGTCGGCGAAGGCGTTTCCTACGGCTTGGAGCGTGGCGAAGTCGATCGGCTGGGAGGCGAGCCAATTGGCTGGATTGGCGAGGTTGACGTCGCCCGGGGTGCCCGATGGAACGGAGGCCAGCGCGATCGTGGCGCCGGCGGTCGAATTGAATCCACTGAAGCGGCCTGCGACGGAGACGGTCAAAAAGTACGTCTGGTTGGCGGTAATGGCGCCAAGGTTGGCACTACCCATCGCGGCACCAACGTTGACGTAGCCGTTCTGGGTGCCGGCACCTCCGGCCTGATTACCGTTGGCGGCGGTGTTCTCGACGCCGACGGGCGAGCCGGCCGCGCTGAATCCGCCCAGGTAGTACCAAGAATTGCTCATGTTGGGAAGCGCAGTCCCGGCGACAATGTTCGCGTTGTCCTGAAAGCCTCCAGTGGCCGGTTCCTGAAACGAGAAATTGGGAACCGGCACGGATGCACCGTTAGCCAGTTCAACCAGCGACCCCAGGCAAGCAATCACGCCGAAAATCTTTCGCAATGTCATTTTTGAGACCTTTCACGAATTGAGGTTTCAAGCCGATATCTAATTTTTCGATTGCCGACAGGAATTTGTGCCCTGAACTTGTGGCTCACCGATGGCGCCGCAGCAACGTGCGGGGTCGCCGGTCTTCGATGCAGCGGGGACAGCGAGAGTTGGGATGGGAACAACAAAAATGAATCAAGCATGAACCGAACAGCAACATGGCCTGTGTCGACGGCTCCGGAACACCGGCGGCCGACGCGGCATTGGCTGCCGTTTCTCCGAAGTGAGCTTTCCACACGTTGTAGTCGTCCGTCGTGACGCCGGGGGTCGTGTCGTTGGGAAGCGACTCTGCTTGTCCCAAGTGGTCGCGCCAGACGACGTAATCGGCGGCGTCGACCACGCCGTCGTCGTTGAAGTCACCTGGAAACACGGCCGTCAGCAGATAGAGCGCGGACGCGTGAGCGCCGAGCGCCGTCGAGAGGACTCCGTCCGCTGTTCCCAGGTTCGATTGTGACCAAAGATCTCGAATGTTGACGCTTCCGTTGAAACCGAGGTCGGCAAGATTGACATCGACGGACTCCGTGCCCGGCACGCCCGTCAGGGCCGTCACGGCAAATCGGACCGAGGACGTAGCACCCGCCTGGTTGGCGCCGCCGTCGTCCAGCCCAGCTATTCCGGTCAAGGTGGTGAATCCATCGGGCAATTCGTACTCGATGATCGACACGGCATGGGTGCCGATTCCGTTTGCGTACTGGACGCCATTGATCAGCAGCGGCCCATTCCCCTCGTTGTTGAGGCCGACTTCGGGACCTTGCCAGCCGCTGGTCGCGCTGACCCACTCCAAGTCGGTCAGCGGCATCGACAGACCGCCGGGTCCGGTCAACTCCATGTTCACCCAATCGGCCCAGTCGTACGAAAAGTTGTCGGGAAGACCACCGGGACCGTCGCCATCGTCGACCAGCAGAAACAACCGATCCTTGCCCGTGACGTCGACGTTGATCGGCGTGGCGCGTCCGGGCGTGTCTTTGGTGACGAGGCCGCTGACGTAGCTGGCCTGCGAGAGCAAATCGTCGAAATTCTGGCCCGTTGAATCGTTCAGATTGAACACGGCCAGGTACTTGCCACCGTTGGGCGCGTCGGCCACCCAGGCCACTTTGCCGCCGCTGCGAAACAACTGCCGATTGTTGCTGCTGTGCTGATCGACGGCAATTACTTCGGGATTGGTAATCAGGGAAGTGGTAAACGCATCGTTGCTGGGCAGATCGCCGCCGAACATCAGCGGCGAGCGCGAGATGGTCCACAACGACATCAGCGTCCGCTGCTCGTCGTGAGTCAGGTTCGACATGCGGTCGCTGCCGACGTGGGCGCGGATGCCGATCCTTCCCAGCGGGAGCATGTCGTTGTCCGGCCAGCGGCCGTCGCCGCGATACGGCGTCCACTCGTCGGCCCGGGCGAACATCTCATAGACGTTTCCCCAATTGTCCCAGAGGTCGTTCGTGATACGCCACATGTTGGCGTTGCCGGCCAGGTGATCGGCCTTGGCAAGCGGCGCGGCCCCGGGCGACAGGCTCAGAACCATGGGGCGGCCGGTCTTGTCGATTGCCGCGCGGACCATCTCAATTTCGTCGGCGTAGTAGGAATCGTTCGGGTGAGCAAAGTCGCGGAGCATGTCGTCGATCTTCACGTAGTCGACGCCCCAGGATGCGTAGAGATCGAACATCGAATCGTAATAGGCCTGGGCCGCCGCGGTCTTTTCCATGCCGTAGTTGTCGTGCAACCACGTCGCGCCGGTGTCGACCGAACCGCTGTCCCAGGTGTTGCGCTGGATGTCCTTGGCGGTATAGGGCGAATTGGCGATCGGCAGGTCGGCGTTCCAAACGTCTTGATTGATGCCGCGCATCAGGTGGATTCCAAATTTCAGTCCCTGTCCGTGCAGGTAATCGGCCAGCGGCTTGAAACCGAGGTTCCCTGTCGCGCCGCCGTCGGCAGACGGAAAACGATTCGTGGCCGGTAGCAGGCGGCCGTTCGCGTCGTAGTTGTACACGGGATTGGTTTGATTGTAGGAATGGTTGTTTTCGTTGCTGACGTACCAGCGGATGTCAACGACGACATACTGCCAACCATATTGCAGGAGGTTGTTAGCCATGTAGTCGGCGTTGGCGCGTACTTCAGCTTCGGTGACACTCGCACCGTATGAGTCCCAGCTGTTCCAGCCCATCGGCGGCGTCTCGGCGAAGTTGGGAAACGACTGCCCTGCCGCCCGCGATCCTCCGCACAGGCAAACCAAGCCCAGCACGGCTCCCGCCATCAGTTGTTTCTGCCACGTGCGAAAGTACACCAATCAACCCTCTTCTCTCCGACGTTACGCCAGCTCGCATGCTCGCGGCCGGCGCGGCCCGACTTAATCGCCGGGCCGCGCATATTAGGCCGCGCGTCGTACGTTACTCTTCCCGTCCGCTCCGGCCGCGGCGTACGCAACCGAGTGCGAACAAACTGCCAACGGCCAGCATCAACATGGACGCCGGCTCCGGGACAGCTTCGAGGCGGACATTGTCAAAGTCGATCGGATTATTTGCACCGGGATTATTCTGGGACATCAGCACGACGACCAGTTGTTGGCCAATCGCGCCGCCCGCTGCGCCAGTGCTAAAACCAGTCTGATAATCGTTGAACATACCACCCGCCGCACTGAGCGTGGCGAAACTGATCGAGTTCGAGGCGAGCCAGTTGGCCGAATTCGCCAAGACGGTGTCGCCGGGCGTCCCCGACGCAACCGACGCCAAGGCGATCGCCGCGCCGGCGGTCGAGTTGAAGCCGTTGAATCGGCCGGTGACTCCGACGGTCAGGTTGTACGTCTTGTTGGCCTCGATCAAGCCGAGGTTGGCGCTTCCCAAGGCGGCGCCGACGTTCACGTACCCGTTTTGCGTGCCGTCGCCGCCGGACTGTCCGCCGTTGGCGGCCGTGTTCTCAACGCCGACCGGCGAGCCGCCCGCGCTGAACCCGCCCAGGTAATACCACGAGTTACTCGTGTTCGGTAGCGCCGTCCCGGCTGCGATCCCATTGTTGTCCTGAAATCCGCCCGTGGAGGGCGTCTCGAACGAGTTGTTGGCGATCGCGATCGGAGCCGCACTCGCCGGCAGGCACAGCACCAAAGCCGCGCCAACGGCCAAAATCACAGATGCAAGAGCTCTCATCATTGGTACACTCCACTAAAAGGTGCAAAAAAGTCCCCCACGTCACGTTCGCCATCTTCTGTGTTCGATGTTCGAGTCAATTTGTAACCGCCACGTTTCCGTCCGCGCGATTGCCGAGATCGCGGTGGACTTGCCAGTCGATGTCATAGCTCACGGTGTCGACACTTCCGTCGCAAAACGCAACTTGCCAGCCGCCTGGGTGGGCAGAGCCGAACCTCCACAGCCAGGTCTCGATGGGGCCGTCGCGTAAGGTGTCCACGGGGGTCGTGTCCGGCACGGGCGCCGCTTCGACAATCTCCGTCCCATTCCACCGTCCTGTCGCGCGGAAGTTGTCGTTGTTGAAGCCGGTGCACCAGGTTTCGTTGTCGCCATGGTCTATGCCCGTCTCGTACTGGGCGACCGGTATGTATTTCTCGCCGATCATGTAGGTCTTTGAGGTCCCGTCGGTAATCCGGCGAATGCTGATCTCGCTGCGTTCATAACTGATCCCCGTTAAATTGCTCTTGATCTGAGCGTTGGCTGCGCCCACACCGTCACTCGCCCATTGTTGATTTGCGTCCCACGCACGGGCTTGCGCGTAGTCGTCGGGTCCCCCGCCGAGTTCCACGTAGGCGTGGCCGGAGTTCATAGCGTAGTCACTGCGCCCTGCTTCCTTTGGTGTGTTGGAATTCTTGAGTCCAGTGGTCGCGTCGCTGTTGCCCATTGGGAACGAACGCGTTTGTCGCCGGGAGGGACAGTTGATGATGTTGAGTGGCGACGTGACCACGAGTGCGGCGCCGACCCGCTGATCGCGGCCCGGTTCCTCATCCGGCTTCCCGTCCGATCCGGTGTCATGTAGCGCCTTCTCTTCGATGTAGGGGAGAATGTTATAGATCCAACCACCTGGCTGTTCCTTTCCGTATCCTCGATCAGGATCGCCGACCCAATACCAACCCCAGCCACCTGTGGGAAAATGTTTATGCACGTCGTGATGATTCAATGCGCCGAGAGCGAGCTGACGGAGGTTACTCTTGCACTGACTGCGCCGCGCCGCCTCGCGGGCAGCTTGGATTGCCGGCAGCAATAGCGCGATCAGAATGCCGATGATCGCGATCACGACCAATAGCTCGACCAGAGTAAATCCGCGTCGGCGGGCGTCCATTGAGTACCGCATTGCTCGAATCCTCTACTCCATTCGATTGGGCCGCTGGACGCTGAACGTCAACAGGGCCATTGCCACTAGCAGCCACGCGGCCGGCTCCGGCACCGCGGCGCTGCCCAGACTGCCGCCGCCCGCGCCGGATGTGTTGCCGAAGTGCGATTTCCAGAAGGCGTAGTCGGCGGCGTCAATCTTGTTGGCGCTGGCACCCGTGTTGTCGCCGTTGGCTCGCAGGTCGGTGGTCGATCCGAGCGTGTCGCGCCAAATCGTGTAGTCCGCCGCGTCGACGACGCCATTGCCGTTGTAGTCGCCAGGGACGTTTGCGGAGAGCGCAGCATAGATCACGGCCCCGGTTCGCCCACCGGTTTCACCTTGCAGCGAGAACTCGAGAACCAAGTCTTTTTGGCCGCTGACTTTGTTAAAGAGTCCACCGAGATAGAGCGACTGACCGGAGTTGAGCGTCGTGAAGCCGCTGGTCCGCAGCTCGTTCAAGGCCCCCGTGGTCGCGTTCGACTCTTGCCAGCCGGTCTGGGCTTGATCCGCGAGGCTGAGCCAGTTTCCGTTGCTCGGCAGTAGTGAATTCGAAGCCGAAAGAATCGAGTAACCGTCGAACGACAGCGGATTCGGCGAGCTGTTCTTCAATTGCGCTTGTCCGGACGCCGGATCGACGGTCAGCAGCAAATTGTTGACCAGTCGATTGCCGGTGTAATTGACGATTCCCTCGATCGTTTCGCCGGTCGAGGGGAGCGTGTACTCGAATCTCAAGTCTTCCGGCGATTGGCCCAGAGGACCGAATACAGGATTGAATGGCGTGCCGATTCCCTTCGCGGTGCTATTGATGCTCAGGATCCCGCCGACATTGGTGTTCAGCTCGTTGAGCGCGTTGGACGTCGGTGCCGCTTCTGCCCAGCCAGAAAGTGTCTGATCTTGAAAGCTGTTCCACTGCCCGACACTCAGTCCGCCGCTGGCGGAAAGCACCGAATAGCCGTCGATCGCGATCGCTTCGCCGCTGGGGCTGGAAATGGAAACTGCCTTGGTGTTCCAGTCGACGTTGAGCGTCAGCACATTACGATACTGAAGCTGCAGTAGTTGCCCGTTGACGCCGCCCGCTCGCCTCGCCAGGCGAAAGACCTGGCCTGGTCCCAGAGTAGGCCCGGCGGAGAGGTCAACCGACGAGAATTGCCCGGCAATGCCGGCGGCATCGACGATATCCCAACTCGTTCCGACGGCAGGCACATATCCACCGCCAAACTGAACGGAGAATTGGCCTCCCAGCGCCGCGACTCCCGCCGCACGCACAGGCGAATGGATTGCCGAGCGAATGTCTTCCACCAGCGCGCTGGTTCCACCGAACGTGACGCTCCCAGTCGAGATCGAGTGGCCCGCGCCGGTAATGTGCGTCGTGCCATTGAGATTTGCAGCGTTTGTCACGCCGAGCGTTGCTACGCCACCAGTGCCCCCAATGGTCAACGAGCTCGGCCCGTTGACGTTGAGAAACTGCGCCGTCATGGTTCCGCCCGGCTGAATTGCCAGGCTTCCCGAACCCGCGACGCCAACGCTCACGGTGCCGTTGGGAGTGCCGCTCGAGTCGACCACGTGGATCGTCCCGCCGGAGCGAATCTCGAGGCCGCCGAACGTAGCGGCGGTTCGGCCAAGCACGATTCCCGCCGGGTCGATGGTCGAAGTCGACAGAAAGACGGTATCGCCATTCTCAATGATCCCCTCTTCCTCGTAGGGGTCGGCCTGCGGCACGCCCCCTTGATTCCAGTTTCCATCGACATTCCAATCAAGGCTGCCGGCCCCCCGAGTCCAAATATTGTCGGCAGCCCAGACGTCACCCCATCCTCCCCCCAGCATCGCCGTCGTCAGCGCCAGGGTACACAGAACGCGCGTCGACGGATGAATCGTGGTCCAATTGTTCGAAGTCATCATGCGAGATCCTTGGTCACAGAGAGTGCTTCGCGTCACGCGTGAGCGATCGGGTAACATGATTTCCCAGGAAGCCTGGGCTTCCGGGATTGGATCCCCCCGGATAGGTCAGAGCATGGCGACCGCTCGACGAAACTTCGCTCGTCCACACGGCCTCAAGCACCGATTGAGCGTAGCTCGGGCCGACCGCTCGCCACGAGCGCCTCAAGGGTAATCTCCGCACACTACGATTTCGTGTCGCGCTTTCCACGTGCCAACACCTTCGCCGAATACCATGCCCAGCGACACGACGAAATCTGACACGAAATCGCCGCTGCTGGAGAGTCCTTACGGGGAATCTAATTCGGCAAACTCAAGTGGCCACGATGCCTGGTGTCCGCGCGGGGTTCCAACTGGCATGGCCGACAGCGGAACGGACGATCTGGATCGCTACGTTCAAGAGCTGATCGGTTGCCAGGGCCGCTTGCGGGCATTTATCCTGGCGGCGTTGGGCAATCAAGCGAATTCAGCAGACGTGCTGCAACGGACGAACCTGGTCTTATGGAAGAAAGCGGGGGAATTTCGCGCTGGTGCAGAGTTCATGCCCTGGGCGCTGGCCATTGCCCGATACGAAGTCCTCTCGTTCCTCCGCGACCATCGCCGCGACCGGCACGTGTTTTGTGAAGACGTCGCCACACTCATGCTTGACGCGGCAGCGAGCGTGGTTGCCGACCCAGGAGATCGGGAGACGGCCCTCCGCGCGTGCTTGGAGAAGCTGCCCAGCAAAAGCCGCAAATTGTTGTGGAAGCGTTACGATGAGGGTAAGTCGATCAAACAGATCGCGGGCGAAACAGGGCGTTCGGAGGATTCTGTCAAGTGCCACTTCTTGCGGTTACGCAAATCGCTGGAACGCTGCATCGAGGATTTCTTGAGCGCGAGTACAGCGTAAGCGGCGGCATGAGGGCGACGGGACCAACACCATGAGCAGTCGATTGGAAAACGAAGAAAGACTTCGATCGCTGCTAGTAAGCGCGCAAGACGGCGAAGCGTCGAGCGAAGAGCTTGAGCAGCTCAACTCGCTGTTGCGCGAGAGCGCCGAATTGCGCCAATCGGCAGCACACTTCCTTTGCATCGAATCGTACCTGGTCGACGTGATCCGATCGATCGGTGAGACGGTCGCGTTCAGGGAAGATTTGGCCGCGGCCCAAGCCGATGGTGGACACCGCATATTTGACTCCGGCGATCAAGCCGAGCGTGTCGCGCCGTCCGGCGAGGAGCCCGCGGAGGGTGAGTCGCGCAGGTCCTTCGTTTCACCGGCCTCGCGGACTCCCGTGCTCTCGGCATTGCGGTTCGTCAATCGGCATGGATTGTTCGTCGCCGCGACGGCGGCTTCCCTGCTGCTGGCATTTGCCTGGCAGTATGCGGTGATGACGTCCAAGTTTGAGCAACTCCAAACGCTCGCCGCCCGCCCCGATCCCATGGAACATGAGCAAGCGGGAAATCGCTCGCGCGTGGAAGCTGGCGGAGTCGGCGTCACGGGCGCCGCACGAGTGACCGGGCTCGTCAACTGCCAGTGGCCCGAGGACGTGACTCCGCTCAAATTCGGCGATCAGCTCGCGCCGGATTACCGCTTGCGTTTGGAGAAGGGCCTCATGCAGTTGACGTTCGCCACCGGCGCCAAGGTGGTCGTCGAGGGACCCACGGAGTTTATCGTGACCGCTCCGGGACAGGCGACGCTGGAACGCGGCCAGATCGCGGCCGCAGTGCCTCGCTTCGCCCGTGGCTACACGATTCTAACTCCGACCGCCGAAGTAGTGGACTTGGGCACGGAGTTCGGCGTCGCCGTGGACGAAGCCGGTCGGTCGGAAGTCCACGTATTCGAAGGG
This sequence comes from uncultured Planctomycetota bacterium, assembly GCA_963808175.1. GTDB lineage: Bacteria > Planctomycetota > Planctomycetia > Pirellulales > Lacipirellulaceae > DASYDU01. The sequence goes on from CAWEEU010000015.1 coordinate 10,128, forward strand.
GACGTCGTCGCCCGACCGCGAGGTGCCGATTCGCATGGAAAGCTCGTCCACGCCCGCCAGAACGAGGCGATTCAGTTTCGCACTCCCAACGAGCAGGCGCAACGCATTGCGTCCGACCGGCACAAATTCGTCCGTCGGCTGACGCCCGATCGTTCGACCGATGAGTTGCCGCCACTGCCGGTCACCGACAAACTCGCATTGTGGCTCGCGGCCGACATGATACCGGAGTCGAAAGAGGGTGCCCTCGTCTCCACGTGGTCCGACCTGCTCGTCGGCGACAACCGGTTTCCGGATGACGCCTGGCAGTTCGACGAGCGGCTGTGCCCAACGTGGGTGCGCGACGACCGCGGACGGCCGGCCGTGCGGTTCAACGGATGGTCGACCTATCTGGCCACGAGTCCCATGGCCACAGGCAATCAGTTGACGGCGTTTGTCGTGTTCGCTCCCTCTCCGGTAAGTTTCGCCAGCGATTTCCACGGCGGGATGTTGCTGAAATTCGGTGGAGACACTCCTTCGTTGGAGTTCTCGTGCATGCCTGACCGCACTCCCAAGGCCCGGGTCTGGGCGCGGCAGGACGACGGAACCAAGTCGTACGTCGGGGAGTTGCACGGGCGGGCCGTCGAGCCGCAAGTCGCGTGCGCCGCCGCATATAGCTACAACGCGGAGAGCAATCGGGCCGAGCTGTTCGTCAATGGCAAGAGCGCCGGCGTTGGTCCGGCGCCGAAGCCGATGGAACAGTACGCCAGGAAGTATATTGGGGCACACGCGGAACCGTGGTGGCAGGCCTATTTTCTGGGTAATATATACGAAGTGATCATCTACGATGCGGCGTTGGATGCATCCGATTGCGAGCTCGTCTTTCATTACCTGGCGAGTCGATACCAGCTGTCGCTCGACAACTAGTGTCTGGAAGCAGTTTCAAAACCGATGGAGACTGTCCCAGTTTTCCGAGTCTTCGAGGAAAACGGAACTGTCGCCCTCACCGAATCTGCGCTTTTGGGCTGCGCGGTGCGGGTGAGTTGAATCTGGGTTCGACCGCTATGAGTTCAACGTTCGGCGAGGCGCAGTATCTCGGCGCGGCATTCAGCTGCGATGCGCCGGCGAAATGGCAGCGACAACGACGGGCCCGCCGTTCGTCGACCGGGAGAGAGGTGCGCGCTGCCGCTTCGCGGCTTCACGCTGCTGGAGCTGCTTGTCGTTGTGACAGTCGTTGGAATGTTGGTAGCACTATTAGCGCCGGCCATTCAGGCCGCGCGGGAGGCGGCCCGTCGCGCCCAATGCAAAAACAACTTGAAACAGTTGTCGCTGGCCGCGCTGAACCATCTTGATACGCAAGGACATTTTCCCACGGGCGGGTGGGGCTGGTACTGGGTCGGGGACCCGGACCGCGGTTTCGGGAAAGACCAGCCGGGCGGATGGATTTACAACCTACTGCCCTATTGTGAGGAAAGTCCCGGGCTTCATGATCTGGCTGCGGATGGGAAGCCGAACGAAATAGGTCGCGTCCAGAGTGTTGGCGCGGCCCAGGTCATTCAATCGCCGCTGGTGATCGTTAGCTGTCCGACGAGACGCCGCGCGACTACCCATCCGCTGGTGGCGAACGAATGGGGCGAGTTAGGATTCTACAATTCGATCACTCCGGACGTGGCCGGCCGCAGCGACTACGCCGCCAATTCCGGCCACGTCTATTGCGAGTGGCCCTACGCTGTCTTGGGACGAGGACCGAAAAGCTATAGCGATGCGGAGCTTTGGACGGCCAATCAGGTCTGGGGAAGTGAGCAGGAAAAGTTGCTCGTCGCGACTTCCGCCCGCATTGAAACGATGACCGGCATCTCCTACGAACGAAGCACGGTCAGTGCGTCGCGCGTCGTCGACGGGCTCTCCAAGACCTATTTGATCGGTGAACGCTACATTCCCGTCGCTCAATACGAAACCGGACTAGATCTTGGCGACAACGAGACGTGGTGCACCGGATTCAACAACGACAACTACCGCAAGACCGGACGCCTTGAGGAGGGTGAGGTTCACGAGTGTGTGCCGATGCCGGATTGGATCAGTGGCATTAAAGATCCCTCCAGTCGATTCGGCTCGGCCCACGTGAGCGGATGGAACGCGTCGTTTTGCGACGGGAGCGTGCGCACCATCCCGTACGACGTCGACTGGCACGTCCATCGCGATTTGGGCAACCGGATGGACGGCAGCGCGGTGGAGCTGCCAGAGTAACAAGAGATGCGGGCGTGGAGCGAGTTGCGACTGGAAATGACTCTGGAGCAGTGTCTACTCTTTTACAGAGCCGAGTGTTAGTCCGGATACGAGGTATTTGCTTAACAGCAGAAAGACGACGATCACCGGGAGGCTCACCAGGATCGCGGCGGCGGCGTATAGGCCCCAGTCGGTGGACATATTGGCCTGGAAGCTCTTGAGGCCCAATGGCAACGTAAACATGTCCTCGTCTTGCATGACTTGTGCGGCGACGATGTATTCGCTCCAGGCGGTCATAAAGCTGAACAGGGCCGTGATCACCAACCCCGGGATGGCCAGCGGCAGCGTCACTCGCCAAAAGACTTCCGTGCGCGAGCAGCCGTCGACGCGGGCGGCGTCTTCCAGCGCGGTCGGGATCGTGTCGTAGAACCCTTTCATTTGCCAGATGCAAAACGGCAGGGCGGTCGACGTGTAGAAGATGGCCAGCCCGAGAAACGTATTCAACAGGTGGAGGTACGCCACCAGAATGTAGAGCGGCAGCAGCAGCATCGTTGCCGGAAACATTTGTGTTGTCAGGATGGCCACAAGCAGCGACTGTCGGCCGACGAAGTGGAAGCGGCTAAACGCGTAGCCGCCGATCGATGCCAGGGCAACGCCGGTCAGCGTGACGATGGTCGAGATGAACAGCGAGTTGGCGAGCCAGCGGAGAAAAGGCTGGCTCGTGAAGAGCGCCACGTAGTTGTGCAGGCTCCAACCCGCTGGAATGATCGAAAGGTCGGTGGAGCGGAGCTGGTTTCCGGGCGCAGAGAGACGGAGAATACGTTGAGCGCCGGGTAGACCGCAATCGCTACGAAGACCAAGAGGACGGTGTGTCGAAGCACGGTGATGTGCCGGGGCTCGCGCATGAGAGTGAGTGATCAAATGAATCGGTGAACCGGATTAACTGTAGACATTTTCCGCGGCTTTGGTGTGGCGGATGAAGTAAAGAGCAAAAGCTAGCAGCAGCAGGAACATGACCATTGAGAGCGCCGCTCCATAGCCGTAGCGGTATAGGTTGAACACGGCCATGTAGGCGTAGGACACCAGGATGTGAGTCGAGTTCTGCGGCTCACCGCCGTTGGATACCAGCCAGATGACGTTCAGGTTGTTGAAGGTCCAGAGCGTGGCGAGCGTCGTGGCCGGAATCAGGACCGGCTTGAGCAGTGGCAACGTGATGTGCCAGAACTGTTGGACACGACTGGCGCGGTCGACGCGGGCGGCGTCATAGAGTTCCTGGGGGATCCCCTGCATCCCGCCAAGCGCGACGATCATCATGAATGGAAATCCGAGCCAGACATTGGCAACGATGCAAGCTTCGAATGCGTGGGTCGCATCGCCGAGCCAATTGACCGGTGCCGTCATGTGAAAGAACTCGAGCAGCCAGGCCAGCGGTGGGAATTGCTGCACCTTGAGCAGAATCAAATTCACAGCTCCATATTCATAGCTGAACATGCCCCTCCAAGTCATCGCCGTGATATACGCTGGAATCGCCCAGGGCAGGATCAAGAGCAATTGGTAGATCGTGCGGCCGCGGATCGCGCCAGCCAGCGCCACCGCGAGCAGCAAACCGATCGCCAGGTGAAAGGCGACGCTGACGACGGTCCAAATGATGGTTCTTACAAGCACGACGCCGAGTTGCGGATCGCTGAACACTTCGGCGTAGTTTTGCAGGCCCACGATCCGCCAGTCGCGGAAGCTGGTCAGCGACATATTCGACAGCGACAGCACGATGTTGTAGCCCAATGGAAAGATGACCACCGCGAAGATCAAGACCGCGGCCGGCAGCACGTAGAGATAGGCGATCTTGTCGCGGTGCCAGTCGTGCGCGAAGTGGAAGAACGCCTCGCGATGCCATACGACCCAGATGGTTAATACCAGCACTCCGAGCGCTTCCAACGCGATGCCGGAGAATTTTGGGTTCACGCGCCCGTTCATCTGGCGAATTTTTTCTAGCGCATCGCGTTGCATGGCGGCGGCCGCGGCTGCCGGCGAAGTCGCGCCGCTGAGAACGGCCTGGTATTGCGGCCGCATCGCGTCCCACACCGCACGGAGCTCCGTGTCGACGGGAATCAGCCGAGTCCGCTCGACTTGGGCCTGAGAGACGCGATACGTGGGGTCCGTTGAGCCAAGAGACTCATCGTACACCGATCGCCGCGTGGGGATCATCCGCATCCGCTCGACAAGTCGCCTTTGCACGGGGACGCTCGTCATGTACTTGACAAACATCATCGCCGCGGCCGCATCATCCGGCGCAGTGTTCGCGTTGAGCGAAAATCCTTTGGGCATGATCATCGACTCCATCGGTAGACCGGTCGAGCTGACGACCGGTAGCACCGCGACGGCGGCGTCAATGTCGGGATTGCTCAAATAGTCGGTCCAGCTCCAGTCGCCATTGATGATCATCGCGGCGCGACCCGTCTTGAAGAGCGTGTCGGCGAGCTCGTAGTCGCAATTGCCGGGCACCACCTGATATTTGTCGTGCAGCGATTGGATAAACCGGTAGGCGGCGACCGATTGGGGCGTGTTGAGTGCGGGGACGGGCCGCGCACCGGCAGCAGCAGAAGGCGGCTCGACGAAGACCCACGCTCCGTAGCCGGTCAAAAATGGAATGGCGAAGTAAGGCTCGACGAAGCTCCACACCAGGCCGTAGCGATCCTTGCGGCCGTCGCCGTCGATGTCGAGCGTGTTGGCCTGGGCCAGAGCGATCAGCTCGTCAGTCGTCTTGGGCGGCTCGGCGATGAAGTGGCGATTGTAAACCAGCGAGAGATGATTACCGAAGCGATCGGCGACTTGGACCAGTTCGTGCTTCGTGGAGTCCACCAGCGCGGGGAGATAGGTCAGTGCACCTTTGATGAAATCGTTCTTTTCATCGTCGGTGTACCAGGGGGCCATATCGGCCAGCAGTCCCATCGTGTGAAACGTATCGAGGACGTCAGACGGTCCATAGACGAGCTCGGGCCCTTCGCCCGCGAGCGCCGCCGCCTGGAAGCTGCTCCGCAGTTCTTCCGTCTCCTTGTAGAGTCCGCGGACATGGAAGCCGGGGTGGAGTTGCTCGAAACGAGCGAACTCCTCGTAGAGGACTTCCCGCTCGGTCTGACGCATGGGATGCCAGACGGTGATGACGCGGCGTTCGTCTCGCGGGCCACAGCCGCGGAGTCCAGCGGCGAGGCCAATCACGATCAGCGCGGCGAGCGATCCGAGCGTGAAGCGACTCCAGCGCGGACTGGGCTGAATCGATGTCATGCAGAATCGGAGCCTCGCCTGCTCAACGCGGCGCGATGAGATCTTTTATTGCCGCAAGACGGCGCCGACGCGAACGATTTCAGTATACGCAACCAGGGAGTATCGGGCTAAACTTGTCGAAATCCGGCGCAGATTCTTTGTTCCGCGTTGCGGGGAAGGCGTCACGTCGAGCCAGGCGGCATCACTTTGGTTCGGTGAGCGGATGAAAGCGAACTGCCATTCCACCCCCAGGGGCCAGCCGCAACGGGAGCACCGTGTTTGCGTCGACTTCGCGCCGCTCGATCGTGTATGCGGTCGGATTCGTTTTCCAATCGGCATCGTCTGCGTCGCGGTAGATTTCGGCCACATATCTTCGCTCGCGATCGAGGAACGACAGGGGCGCCTGGAGCGACCGCCCGACCTCGTCGGTGACGCTGCCCAAGTACCAATCGTCGCCGCCGCGCTCGCGGCGCACGATCGTAACATAGTCGCCGATGCTCCCATCGAGCACCCGGGTGTCTTCCCAATCGACCGGCACGTCGCGGATGAATTGGAACGCGTCGGGATGAGCGAGGTAGTTCTCGGGCAGATCGGCCGCCATTTGCAGTGGGCTGAAAATCACGACGTAGAGCGCCAGCTGCTTGGCGAGCGTGGTGTTCACGCGATTGTTGGGCCGCAACTCGGGAAACGTGACGTTGAAGATACCTGGCGTGAAGTCCATCGGGCCGGCGAGCAACCGTGTGAACGGCAGAATGGTCTCGTGCTCGGGCGGGTTGCCGCCGTCGGCGCTCCAAGCGTTGTATTCTTGTCCCCGGGCACCCTCGCAGGACATAAGATTGGGATACGTGCGGCAGAGCCCGGTCGGCTTCACCGGCTCGTGGACGTCGAGCATGATGTGATGTTTCGCCGCTTCTTCCATCACGTGTTGATGATGACGGACCATGTACTGTCCGTAGTGCCACTCGCCGACGAGCTTGCCTGCATTGTCGATCCGCTGCAGCCCTTGCGACCAGTTGACGTAGCCGGTCTTGACCACGGGAATGCCCAATGACTGGTAGAGCTGAAACGCATCGCTCAATTGTCGTTCATAATTGGGAACCGCGCCGCCCGTCTCATTGTGGCCGATCAGGTGAACGCCTTTCGACTCGGCGTAGCGGGCCAGCTCGGGGAGGTCGAAGTCGGGATATGGTTCGGTGAAGCTGAACTGGTCGCCGTGCTTGGTCCAATCGCCGTCCCAACCCTTATTCCAGCCTTCAACCAAGACGCCGTCGAAGCCGTTCTCGGCTGCGAAGTCGATGTATCGCTTCGTGTTGGCGGTGGTCGCACCGTGCTTGTCGCCGGAGCTCCAGGTCGATTTGCCGAGGTGCATTTCCCACCAGATGCCGACGTACTTGCCGGGCTTGATCCAGCTGGTGTCTTTGAGCTTGCACGGATCGTTGAGATTCAGCATCAGGTGCGACGTGATCAGTTCGCCGGGATTGTCGCCGACGAGAATGGTCCGCCAGGGCGAACGATGAGGCACGTCCGCGCGGACCTTCACGCCGTCGGACCAAGGGACAAGGTTCGCTTTGAGCGTGGTGCCGCCGTTGCCGTCGAGGACCAGACTGGCGAAGTCCACGAGTGCGGCTTCATGAATGCTGAAGTAGACGCCGTCCGCAGTTTCAAACGTCGCTGGCGTGTGAGCCTTTTTGATCTCGCTCACCTTGGTCTTTTTGTAGAGATACTCGTAGTGCTCCGATCCATAGGCTGGAATCCACCAGACGTTCGAATCTTCGGCCAGTGTGAATTCGGTGAGCTCGTCTCGGATCACGAGGTGTTTGAGGTTTGGCTGCTCGGGCCACTCGTAGCGGAAACCGACGCCGTCGTCGTAGACTCGAAAGACGATCACCATTTTGCGTGCCAGGTCATCTCGCTGTTGGAGCACGAGTCGCAACTCGTTGTAGGTGTTATCGATTTCGCGTTTGTCGCCCCACGTTTGCTCCCATCTCTGCGAAAGCGAGCAATGTTTTGTCGACTCGAGCGCAAAATTATCGGCGAGATCGGGCGCGCCGGCGAGCCGGAAGCCGAGCCGCGACTGGCGCACGAGCGACCGGCCGAAGCGTGAGACACGGTAGCTCGGCACGCCGTCGGCCAGCGAAAAGTCGACCCGCAGACTGCCGTCCGGCGAGGCCACCGACTGCTCGTCCGACGCCTTGTCTTGCGCGAGAAGCGATCTCGAGGAGACGAGCGAAAGAACGGCAGTTGCCGCCAAGCAATAGATCAATAGCACGAATCGATTCATGGATTATGTCACGGTGATCAACGTGGTCTTCCTGTGGATTCCCCTTCAAACAGAATCGATTCCTTCGGTTCCAGCAGTTCCGAGCCGCGCCACGATAGCCGACTCCCAAACCAATCGAAACATTTTCCAAGCACCTCGGAGAGGTCGGGTGTATTGAGCCCGGTGATCGAGGGACAGAAGAACTCGGCGGGCGGCTCGATGTTGACCGTCGAGATCGAGAGGTCCTGGCCGACGCGAATGTCCCGCTCCCAGCAGGCGCGGATCGCGCCGATCGCGGCCGGGCAAGTGGTGCCGATGAACGCAGTGGCCTTCGACTGTTTCTCGTCGATGACCCGCGACATGAGCTTGTAGGCGACGATCGTGGGATCGGTAAAAACGGGGGCCGGATCGTCACGCAAATCTCCCTTCACCCCCCGCCGGCGGCGCCAACGGTCCCAGATGTCGATTCGTCGATCGATTTCGGGATTGCGATTTTGAGTGTTGATGCAGTCAACGTGGCGATGCCCGAGCTTGTATAGATGGTCCATCACCCGCTCGATGCAACGATCGGAGAAAAGTCGAATCGAGGGGAGGCCGTCGCTCGTGAAGTCCCCGTCGAGAATCACCACTTTGTTGGCCCGGAATGGCTCCACCAGGCGAGTGGGGATTTCCGGCCCGTACGGAATGATAAACGTGCCCTTGGCTTGCTCGACGGCTTCGACGACGGTTTTCTCATCCCAGTGCACAAATTGGGCAGGACGCAGGCCGATGCTGCGCTGGTTGGCAAAATCCGAGACAAAACTGCGCAGCTGCGTGAGATAACTCGACGGGTACGCGGGGCAAAGCAGGACCACCTCCGCGGGCTTGTTCCGTTTGGAAAACCGCGGGTGGACGTCGAGCGAGCCGGTGGGCTGGCGAATCAGCACCTCTTCATCTAGCAATTCCTGCACAGCCCGGCGGGCGGTCATGTAACTGACACCGGTCTCTTCCGCGATCTTCCGCTCGCCCGGGATGCTATCGAGCAGATAGTCGCCCTCGCGAATCCGCCGTTTGATGACGGACATGACTTCGGTGTATTTGGCTGGAGCGGCCATGTAAGTGACTATCGAAACCGTTTGGCCAAAATGTTGGCAGTCAACCGATCAGCCGCCAATCACCATGCAAATTGCTTTGCATTTGGCTACCGGGGAAAACATTCGTCGGGCGGCAATCTAATCTACTCGTGCAAGCGCACGTCGATCTACGGCGCTTGCGCGGCACGAAACGGGCAGAAACATTTTCGGACGCGCGACCGGCAAAACCGACAAAAAGTGCTTGACACGCGCCTTCCGATACTATAGCATAAATGCTACAGGTTGCAAGGACGTGGTCAAGCCAAATCCTTGTTTTCAGAAGGCGGACTTCTGAATGCGGCGAAGACCGATTCGTTGGCGGTTCTGTTTGATGCGGTTCTCGCGCGTGACGGTCACGCTAGATCATCGGGCTGTCGCGCGACCATTCCGTCGGACAACTGTTCCATGGTTTGCGAGCCGTCGTTTTTTCGAATCCGAACATGAACAGCAGAGGCTGGGGAACCAAGAGCGAGGCGATGGTCCTGATCAAGAGGTGATTCGTGCGCAGAGCGGTACGAATCTGGGTGTATTGTCTGACGTTTCAATTGTTCAGCTGGGAGAAAGACTCATGAAAGTGAACCTGAATTTTAGGCACTCGGCCAGCCTTGCGTTGGCGACGGTCGCGATGGTCGGGCTGGTCGCTTCGGCCAACGCGCAGAAGATTTTGTTTGATCTGGGAGCAACGGGAGACTATCGCAGCGTCAGTGTGCCCAATCCCGATGCGAACGGACACTACTGGAATAACGTCAGTTCGTGCTGCTATTTCCCGAGTCTCGTTGACACAGGCGGCAACGCGACGACGGTGAATTTCGGATTCACTTCGGCGTCAGGCAATGACAGTTACAACGGGCCGGCCGGCCCCACCGATCCGCCGCCGTTTTTGGATTACCTTCCGCTCACGACGATCAACGCTGCGGCACTGGGCGATTTGGGAGTCAAGGAAGCGGCCTTCGACTACTACACCGGTTCGAACATGCAAATTCAGAATCTGGACGTCGGAAAAAAATATGACCTGACCTTTTTCGGTTCTCACCAGTACAACGACGGCAACGACACGACGCGCTACACCAGCTATACCGACGGCACCTTTAGCACGCCCATTACGTCCGTCGATCTCGTGATCGGCGGCGACGGATTCTGGAACCAGGACCAGGTCGCCACACTCGCTGGACTCTCGCCGCAACCCGACGGGATTCTCTACATCGGATTCGCCGGTTCGCCCCGCGGCGGCGGCTATTTGAATTCGATGGAGCTGACCGCTGTTCCCGAGCCGAGCACGCTCCTGCTGCTGGGCGGGGCCATCGCCTCCGCGTTGGTGTGGCGACGCCGGAAATAGTTGTGGGAAAAGAAAGAAGATCACGTTTCTATGCAACCAGTTTTTCGGTTGATCGATCGATCAAGGTGGACCCCTATGAACGTGATTATTGGCGTAAAGCGAAGTGCCTGCCTGGTCTCCGCACTCTTGTTACTGGTGGGGCAGGCGACTTTTGTCCGTGCACAGAAGATTCTGATCGACTTTGGCAGCTCGACGTCCTATCGCGGAATCAGCGTGCCAAATCCGGATCCCAACGGTCACTACTGGAACAGCAATCAGCCCGGTTTGCTGATGGATCTGGTCGACGTCAACAATGCCGCGACGGGAATGCAGCTTGGTTGGATCACTCAGGTGGGAACCGACAGCTACAACGGCCCGGCCGGCGACACCAGCTTCGGATCGCCGGCTGTCAACGTGCCCTTCACCGACGTCGATGAGGTCGCGCTCGGCGATTTGGGCATTAAGCATGCGGCTTTCGACTTTGCCACTGGTCCGAACGAAGGCAGCGATACGGTGCCAGGGCCAGCAAATAACACCCGGTTTGATCTGATCGGATTGAACCCGGCGAAGGCCTATACCCTGACGTTTTACGGTGCCCACAGCTACAACACCGACCCGTTTACCACCTATTCCGTCTATGCCGATGCCGACTATGCCAACTTGGTTGGCCAGGTCGATCTGCAGATTCATCACCCTCAACCGGAGGACGAATCCACCGATCCTAATTGGCGAACCGAATACAACCGGGACACCGTCGCGGTAATCGAAAACCTTTCGCCTGGTCCGGACGGCAATCTGTACCTGAACTTCGCCGGTTCGACGGGTTATTTCGGATATCTCAACTCGCTGGCGGTCGAGATCGGCACGCCGGTCGGCATGCCCGGTGACTACAACGGCGACGGCAAGGTCGATGCCGCGGACTACACGGTGTGGCGCGACAATCTCGGCGCACCAGACGAGTCAAGCCTCCATGGCAACGGCAACAATGCCGGCGGCGTCGACCAAGCCGACTATGAACTTTGGAAAATGCACTATGGCGACTCCGGGGCGGGCGCCACCAGCCTGGCCGGAACGTCGGTGCCAGAACCGACGGCGATTGTGTTGTGTTTGTTGGCGAGTGTTGGGGCCGCGTGCATCCGACGCCACCATTAGTCCGTGGTCCCTTGGGGGGGAAGTGCCGCGCGCCGTGACACGTCGGACGGCGCGCGGCGACTCGCCTCGAATTGAATTGTAATGCCGCGTCAATGCATGACTAGGAACATGCGAACGTCGGGTATCGTCATGAAGAGAGCACATAAATCCGTTGGAGCGACATGGCACACGATGGTGCTGCGCGGGTTCACGCTCGTTGAGCTGCTGGTGGTGATCGCCATCATCGGCATCCTCGTGGCGCTGCTCTTGCCGGCGATTCAGGCTGCCCGCGAGGCGGCGCGCCGCAGCGCTTGCAGCAACAATCTCAAGAACCTGGGGCTGGCCGCGCTTACCCATCACGACGCGATGAAGCATTTTCCGGTCAGCAACGGCGGCCCCTACGGCCAGGAAGCGCCGGTCCCCCAAACTGGCGCAGGGTGGATCCTCAACATGCTGCCTCAACTCGAGGAGCAGCCACTGTATGACAAGTTCAAGGCATTCGGTGCCTTTGAAGGCTTCATGCATGCGAGAAAAGACAGCCTAGGGGTGCCAAACAACGGCCTGTATTCGGTCAAGGACGGCAATTCCGTTCCGCTCTTGATGCAGACGCAGCTGCCGATCCTGCGCTGTCCCACGGACCCTGCGGACAATCGCGTCCGCGACGACCAGTCGGAGTGGGACATCAAGACCGGCGGTGGAGCCGTACCCGTGGCGGTTACCAGCTACAAAGGCGTCCTCGATGACACGTGGCTTGGTCAAACGTTTGGCGGCTCGGTGTCCAACGACGCCTATACCTATCCCAGCGGAATTTACACTGAGCCGGCGCCGAGTTACGACTCCGGTGCGACGCGCGATTGTCATAACAATCTTCGTTGCCGCGGCATTTTCTTCCGGCAGTCGTTCCAGCGGCCGGTGAAGATCTCGTCGATCACCGACGGGACGAGTCACACGTTGATGATTGGCGAATCGCTGCCGGACTACGACAACCACTCGGCCGCGTTTTTCGCCAACGGGGATTGGTGCAGCTGCAATCTGCCGCTGAACAATCTATTGAACGTCGATCCTTCGACGCTCAACCTGGATTTTTGGTGGGACCAGCAGAGCTTTCGCAGCATGCACCCCGGCGGCGCACAATTCTGTCTGGCGGACGGTTCGGTTCGCTTTGTTTCGGACAGTATCGACAATCAAACGTATCGAGTTGCCTGCACGCGAAATGGCGGTGAGCCGGGTTCTTTGGACCAGTGAGCGGCTAAATGAGCGATTCCGCCGTAGTTTTGAATCGAATGACGACGATGATTCCTCGAAAGTACGCGCTCTCATTGGCCGTCGCCGCATGGATGGTGTGCGGTGGCTGTCGCCAGCCCACGAGCACGGTATCGGGCGTCGTCACAATCGACGGCAAGCCGATGACACTCGCGTCCGATACGCGTGGAACGATCGTTTTCCAGCCGACCGGCGGGCAAGGCGCGACGGCGACCGGCCTGCTGGACGCTACAGGACACTTCAAATTGGCGACGGGCTCCCAGTCCGATATCGCCCCGGGAAAGTACCAAGTCGCGATCTCCGTCATTCAGTTGCTGCCCCCCACGGAAGACTCGGAACAAGCCGGCAAACGTGTCACTCCGGCGAAGTATTCGTCGGCCATCGACTCGGGACTTCAAGCGAACGTCGTGCCCGGAGAGAACCAGCTCAAGTTCGATCTGTCATCGGCCGAGGAATCGGCTGAGCCAGCGGACGCGGCGGACGAAGTACCGACCGAGACGCAGCGAAGCGCTGAGCCGGAACAAACGCCGGAGCAATGATCCGCCGGCAGAAGACCTCATGCAGCTGGGTGGATTGGATGAAATTGCCAGCGAGATCGACAGAAAGAAAGAGAGGCCGACTAGCCCGCATGCTTTGCGCAATTTTGGCTGGGGGCGTGGTGACGGGATGCGGCAGCGAGTTGGCTCAAGTATCCGGGGTGATTACCGTTGATGGACAGCCCCTGCGCGGTGGAGCCGGCGACACTCGGGTCACCGTGGAGTTCCAGCCGGCCAATGGCATCGGTAGCGCGGCGATCGGTCTGGCCGATGAAAATGGCGCCTACACCCTCGGAACCGGAGCGAAATCGGGCATTCCACCCGGCGAATACCTGGTGACCTGCTCGGCGAGTCGGTTGATTCCCTCGCCGAACGGATTGGGTGCGGCCGGAGCGCGGCGGATCACCGATCCGAAATATGCGAACGCGAAGACTTCCGGCCTGAGTTTCACAGTCCAGCCTGGCAAGAACGAATACAACATTGCGATCGCGTCGCCTCCCGCCGCGCATCCGACAAGACCCTAATCATGCCTGAGTGCATGCCAACGCACTCGGCCCCGCTCCAACCACGATTTTCGGTTAGAATTAATATAGATGAGCAGCCGAGGGCAGAAATCTTTCGACGGCTGCCTGTTTGGATCTCGGGCTGACGCATCGAAACCGTTGGGCCCCGATATGTGCTCGATTTGCGTTCAGTTTCAATCCATGCGGAATCTCCTGCTGGTCTTGGCCGCCTTGTTGCTGCCCACACTATGCGTGCGGCCGGCCTGCGGGCAGAGCGTGCCCGTAGCGAAGAGCAATCCGACCAAGGTCTACATGCACTACATGCCGTGGTTCCAAACGCCCGGGAGCTTGGGCGGCACGGGTGGGTCGCAATGGGGTTGGCACTGGAGAATGAACACCCAGAATCCCAGCATCATCGACGGCAACGGTAAGCGGCAGATCGCCGCACACTTCTATCCAAAAATCGGGCCCTACGATTCCAGCGACCCAAACGTGCTCGAGTATCACATGCTGCTCTTGAAATACTCGGGCGTCGACGGAGTGATGATCGATTGGTACGGCGTGCAAGGCTCGAACGGCGATGTCGGTTCGCTGCTTAACGCGTCCAACGCGATCGTCAATCAGACTGCTACTCATGGGCTGGGATTTAGCGTGGTGCTTGAGGATCGCTTCGCCCGGAACATCGCCGACGAAACGGCGAACATGCACTATTTGCGCGACAATTACTTCAATCAGTCGAACTACATCAAGGCCGGCGCAGACAATCGTCCGCTACTGCCGATCTTTGGACCGGTCACGTTCCAGTCGCCGTCGCAATGGAGCCAGATTCTCCCCGAAACCGGCACAGACCCCGAGTTTCTTCCGTTGCTCTACCAAAGCAGCGACGCGGGAACGAATGCCGACGGCGAATACGCCTGGCCGTATCAGGACGCCAATACGTCCAACCACCTATCGAAGCTGAGGACGTTTTACACTAGCCAGGCCCCGCATCTCGGCACCGTCGGCGGCGTCGCCTATCCGGGTTTCCACGATTTCTATCAAGAGGGTGGCGCAGGGAGCTCTCTGTTCTATATACCGGAGAATGACGGGCAGACGCTCACTGACACGCTCGAGCTGTATGAGACGTACCAAGTCGACGACAATCTCAACTTTCTCCAACTGGCGACGTTCAACGACTTCGGCGAGGGAACTATGTTCGAACCCACCGTCGAGGATGGTTTTCGCGCTCTGAATCAAATTCAACAATTCACGGGTGTGCCCTACGGTACGGACGAGCTGCAATTGATTTACGAGCTTTATCTCGCGCGAAAGAAGTACGCTGGCCACCCGGCGACGCAGACGATGCTGGACCAGGTTTCGACCAGGTTGGACGAGCTGGACGTCAGCGGCGCTCGAACATTGCTCGACGAAACCAGCCCTGCCGGCGACTACAACGGCGACT
The DNA here is from genome assembly GCA_963808175.1 of uncultured Planctomycetota bacterium. GTDB lineage: Bacteria > Planctomycetota > Planctomycetia > Pirellulales > Lacipirellulaceae > DASYDU01. The sequence continues at coordinate 25,152 of CAWEEU010000015.1, forward strand.
CGGTAGTGGATTTGAACGACTACAATGTTTGGCGTGCAACGTTTGGCTCATCGACGATCATCTACGGTAGCGGCGCCGACGGCAATTACGATGGCACAATCGACGCAGCGGACTATTCGGTCTGGCGCGATCACCTCGGTGCAGCGGGGGTTTCGTCGGCCATTACGACGGTTCCCGAGCCGGGTACTCTGCAAATGGTTGCATTGGGACTCATCGCGGCGACCTATTGGCGAAGCGCGAGGCAGAGTCCAAATCTCAGAAACCCTCTTGAGCGTGTCATCCATTGACGGATTCAGCAATTGCGCTGCATACCTCAAAATCGGCTGACCGACGCCGACTTCGATCGGGCGCTCAAATTCCCCGCATTGAATGCGCTGCAGCAGTCAACCAAAACCGGCAAATCGAGTGGCAACTGGCGGACGAAGCGTCGAAATCAATTGGGGCTTAGACGTTACTCTTTCTCGCGAAGAATGCAGTGAAAGAGTGAAAGGATGACCCCGACGGGACTCGAACCCAAATCTGTAAGTGGCAATCCTATCAACGACTTAGGCCGATCGCCAAAACTAAGCGGTGCGAAATCCGGTGCAAATTTGACTGATATTTGCTCTGTGGACAGGGATTTTGCGGCTGTCGTGAACGCCTGGCCGACACTGCCGGTTGCGGTTCGGCAACAGATCACGGCGTTAGTCCGGGGAGCGATGAACGCTTCGTGATGTGGTCAGGGGACCCAGGGAGTCGGAAATGTTTACCATGCCCCCGGCCTTCTCCGGCGCCGGCATACTTACCTAACTCGCCCGACTCGAATGTGATTTAGGAATCTTTGCATTCCCCGCAGCATCCACCATCCGAGGAGGTTTCGACCCAGCCCTTGAGTCCCTGATGCGACTTGAGCAGCCAGGTACGTCCCGGTGGCCAAAGATGTCGTTACCTACGCGCGCATCTAGCCAATGACGCACCCTCCTTACACAGTCAGGACACTTAGAAAATCAATACAGAATGACCGTAATGAACCGTTGGCGCGGCAAATTGCCCGCAGCCCAGGATCCGACGAGCGGTGTGACATCGCTTTCTCAAACCTTTACGTGAGCACCGCCGTATACGAGATTTTTCTTTACATGGCTCTTTGGTTAATAGACAAGAGTACAAGTGCCTCAACTGGGTCAGAAGGCAACTAAAACGGACCCACTTCGCCTCCCCGTACACAACCCAGTTACGAACTTTCGCGCAGAGCGCCGATTCGCAAATCGGTGAGAGGCAGTCGATCACAGAGTTCGAGTCCGATTCGGTGTGAGTCGACCGAACGCAACCGATTACGAACTTTAAGAGCGCCGGTTAATAGGCCCGTGATTTCTCTTTTCTCGCGCAAGAGCGAATAGTGAGCACCGTCATCTCGCGACCGGCATCCAGTGGATGACGTTGATGAAAACAGATTAGCCGGTGCTGGACTACGCATTACGGCGGGACACAGAAAGATTGTCCCACCACCGAATAGTTGAATTGACTAAGGGGTATACCGGCATGGACCGGCTTTTCCAACCCCACCTCTTTCTTTTAGCACGTTGCAGCCGCAATCAGCTGATCCGGCACATCGAGTTTCTGAAGGATGAGAACGAGATGCTCCGCAAGCGCGTTCCACGTCAGAAGATTACGCTCAGTCGTGAAGAGCGCGCCCGACTTCCGAAGCTGGGGCAGTCGATTGGCCCAGCCGTCGCCAAGCTCACTACGATCGTTCACCTGCTTACGTACCGCCGCCGGCTCTGGCAGGATAAGCATCACGCGCCCCAGAAAGCGGATGGGTCGGCCGCGGACTCCCGCGGCTATCAGAGGTCTCCTGTTGAAGCCGGCCCGCGAGACGACCTGGGACTACATCTGCATCCTGGGCGAAGTCCGCAAGCTGGGAATCGGCAAGATCACGCGCCGGACGGTGGCCAATACTCCTAAGAACGAGGGCCTATATCCCGGCCGGAAATGTGGCCGACGAACGTGGGATGATCTCGTGAAAATGTATGCCGCGGCGCTCTAGTAATGTGACTTCTTCTCGAAACGACTGCTGACGCGTTGAAGGATCCGTCAGGCGATTGCGTTGGAGATTTTGAATGTCGCCACGCAGAGGTTCTTGGTGTCACCGCGCACGTGTCGGCCGACGAACAAACGGGTCGTGCCGACACAAAAATTGCACGTCAACCATGCCAGCCACGCGTGAGCACATCGGAGGCGATAAAGACCAGTAATATCAGCAGCCAGACGAATCCGACCCCGGCGAACATCCGCACCAGTGGCGAACCAAACCGCAAGTGCATGAAAAATGTGACGATCAGCAGGGTCTTCAACAGCGCGATCGACAGGGCAATCGGCAGGTTCCAGTTGCCGGCTTCAAACTCGGCGGCCAGCACCGTCAGGGCCAGCAGCACGAACAGCCAGAAGATGACCCAGTAGTAAGTACTCTTGGAAGCGACGTGTTGCATTGCATTTCTCGACACGGTGGATCAGCGAATCAAGTACAACAGCGGGAACAAAAACACCCAAACGATGTCGACGAAATGCCAATATAGCCCGCTGATTTCAACTGGCGTAAAGTAGCTCGCCGAGAATTTGTCTCTACGTGCGAGCAGAAGCAGCACGCTCAAGATGGCGATGCCGATGATCATGTGGATGGCGTGCAAGCCGGTGAGCGCGAAGTAAAACGAATAGAATAGTTGGACGTGGTTCGGGTCGACGCTGGGGGCCGACCTTGCTTCGCCTGCCTCACTTGCGTGCGCGGCGGAATGTTGCTCCGGCGGCCAGACAAACGACTGTCCAGGAACGAGGTGATCGGCATACTTGTGATAGTATTCGTAGCCCTTGATGCCGAGGAAAACGGCGCCTAGAGCGACCGTAATTCCGAGGAATCGCACGGTCGCTTGCCGGTCGTCGGTCTGGGCAGCATTTACCGCTAGCGCCATCGTCAAGCTACTGGTAAGAAGGACGGCGGTGTTCGTGAGCCCGAGCCACATGTCGAGATGGTGGCTGCCGACGAGGAAGGCGTCGTGATACCAAAAGCGGTAAACCGCGTAGCCAGCGAAGATGCCGCCGAAGAATAGGACCTCGGTGGCCAGAAAGGCCCACATTCCAAGCGTCGCGGCGCCGAGCTGCTGGTCAACGTCGTCGAAATGGTGTGCCAAGTGAGCAGTGCGTGCGATGGACATGGGTTTCGAAATTGGATTGCGTCAGGCGGAGACGGCCGCGGACTCGTAGGCGTAGGCGTCGTGCTCGACGACGGGCGTCTGCGGGAAGTTGAACGTGGTAGGGGGCGAAGGGGTCTGCCATTCGAGCCCGCTGGCATGCCAGGGATTGTCGCCGGCGAGCTTGCCGTAACGCAGCGACCAAATCAGATACACAAGCGGAATCAGGTAACCGACACCCAGGATGGACGCGCCAGCAGTGGACATCACGTTGAGGACCTGGAAGTCGTCGACGTATTCGTGGACCCGCCGCGGCATGCCCATGTAGCCAAGCAAGAATTGAGGAAAGAAGGTCAGGTTGAAGCCAATGAAGATGATGCCGGCCGAGAGGCGGCCCCACCACTCGGGATAGAGCCGGCCGGTGATCTTCGGCCACCAGAAATGGAGTCCGCCGAGGTAGCCCATCACGGCCCCGCCGACCATGATGTAGTGGAAGTGGGCGACGACGAAGTAGGTGTCATGCACGTGGACGTCGACCGCAAGCGTGGCCAGGAACAAGCCGGTCAATCCACCCATCGTAAATAGGCCAATGAAACCGAGTGCGTAGAGCATCGGCGTCTCGAGCGAAACCGACCCTTTGTAGAGCGTGGCAGTCCAGTTGAACACTTTCACTGCGGACGGCACGGCGACGAACATGCTCAGGAATGAAAACACCATGCCGGCGTAAATTGACTGGCCGCTGACGAACATGTGATGCCCCCATACCAGAAAGCCGAGCACGGCGATCGCCAGGCTCGAGAAGGCGATGAACTTGTAGCCGAAGATGCGGTTCCGCGCGAAACAGGTGATGATCTCACTAATCACGCCCATGCTCGGCAGGACCATGATGTAAACGGCCGGGTGTGAGTAGAACCAGAACAGGTGCTGAAACAAGAGGGGGTCGCCGCCGAGCTTGGGGTCGAAGATGCCGATTCCCAGGCCGCGCTCTAGAGCAACCAACATCAACGTCACGGCCACGACCGGCGTGCCGAGCACCATGATGATACTGGTAGCGTAGATTGCCCAAACGAACAGCGGCAGCCGGAACCAAGTCAGACCCGGGCGCGCATGGTGTGCGTGGTGACGATAAAGTTGAGACCGGTGAGAATCGAGGAGAATCCGGCAACGAAGATACCCAGCGCCATGAGGATGACGTTGGTATTGGAGTAGGTGCTGCTGTAAGGGGTGTAAAAGGTCCAGCCGGTGTCGGCGCCGCCACCGACGATCGCGGCGATCGCCAGCACGCCGCCGGCCATGAAGATGTACCAGCTCGCCAGATTGAGCCGCGGGAATGCCAGGTCGCGGGCACCGATCATCAGCGGCATGAGGAAGTTGCCCAGCACGGCCGGAATCGACGGAATCAAGAAGAAAAACACCATTACCACGCCGTGCAACGTGAAGAGCTTGTTGTAGGTCTCGGCGATCACCAGGTCGGACTTGGGCGTGAGCAGCTCGAGCCGGAAGAGCACTGCGGCCGCCCCGCCCACGAAAAAGTTGAGCGTTACCGAGATCATGAACAGCACGGCGATCCGCTTGTGGTCAGTGGTCAAAAACCACGACCGGAAGCGATAGTCGGTGTTGAGATAGTTACGCGAGGGCTGTGGTACAGGGGCCATGATTCATCATTGGGCTGGCGGCGGCTGGGCAGCTCCAGACGAAGTCGAGTTGCCCGCAGTCGGCATGAGCGGATCGTTCGTCGTGACCTGAAGCGATTTGATATACTGGATGAGTTGAAACGTCTGTTCCTCGGTCAGCTGGCCCTGGTACGTGGGCATCACCGGTTGGAAACCAGCGACGACCTTGGCGGTGGGATCCATGATCGATTCGCGGAGATAGGCTTCGTCGGCAGTGACGGTGCGGCCGTCAGCCAGCCGCACGTTGCTGCCGAACAAGTTTTCGAGCGTGGGGCAGCGGGCATCCGGACCCTGGAAGTGACAGGTTTGGCAGCGGAAGCGATTGAACAATTGTTCGCCCGCGGAGGCCGGCGGTTCGTCGCTCCCGCCAGCGAGCCACTGGGCATAGTCGGCCGGCTTCAACGCGTAGACGTGCCCCGACATCTTCGCGTGATCCGTGCCGCAGTACTCGGCGCAGAACAGGTAGTACTTGCCCGGCTTGGTGGCCTCGAACCAGAGTGAAGTGTACCGACCCGGCAGCACGTCTTGTTTTACGCGAAACGCCGGGACGTAGAAGCTGTGGATTACATCTTCCGAGATCATCCGGAGACGCACCGGTCGGCCGACGGGGATGTGTAGCTCGTTGATCTCGCGGCGGCCCTGCGGATGCTGCGTCTTCCACATCCACTGTTTGCCGACGACCTGAATCTCCAGCGCGTCGGCCGGCGGAACCTCAATTTGAAAATAGACGTCGGCACCCCAGGCAAACATGACCATCGCCAGCGCGAAGGGGATGCCGATCCAGGTGGCCTCAAGCATCCAGACCATTCCCGAGTGGCTGCGGACGCGGTTCCGCTTTGCCGAGCGACGATAGTACAGCGCGAGGAACACGATGGCAAATAAGATCAGGAGGGTAAAGAACGTCGCCACGCCAAGCAAATAGAAATAGACCGCGTCGACGCGCGGGGCGACGCTCGAAGCCTGCTCTGGAAATAGTCGGAGACCTTGATCCATTGCTATTCCGAAGCCGCCTCGTGCGTCGTTGTTTCAGCTATCTCATCCGCGCATGCCGCGGCGCTCGTGTCGAATCATCAGCCCGATTCCCAGCGCCAGTCCCGCGATAGTAAGCGCTCCGGCGGTGCGAAGCACGGTCATGATCGTCAAGCCATACTTGCCGCTGGTCGGGTCGTAGTGGTAGCAAAGCAGCAGCACCTGGTCGCCGACGGTGCCGATTTTTTCCTGCGAAGCCTCGACCAACGAAAGCCGCAGATCGCGCGGCGAGTATTCCACGCCGCTCAGATAACGCGAGATCGTGCCGTTGGGGGTGAGCACGAAGATTCCCGTGGCGTGGGCAAATTGGCCCTTCTGTTCATCGAACTTGTAATGGAAGCCCACGGCGTCGCAGAGCTGCTTGATCGCGCCTTCCTCACCGGTGAGGAAGGACCAGCCCTTTTCGACGGAGTCCGGATCGAACCGCTCGGTCGCCACCTGCCGAGCCCGGGCCGAGAGGTCGGGACCCTCGCGGGGATCGAAGCTGAGTGTGATCACCGAGAAGTCCTGGCCGGGCTTGAGTGTGAGCGTGTCGAGAGCACGCAGCAGGCCGTCGCTCGAAAGCTGGCAAAGCATCGGACATTGATAGTAGACCAGGTGTAGGATCACCGGGCGGTCCTTCACTAGGTCGGCCAGGCTGACCGGCTGCCCATCGGCGTTCGTGAAGGTCAGATCGAGCGGTATTTTTTTTCCCAATTGCGGTGTGATGCCGACTTGCTCGAGGAGTTTGTCGATGCGATTGTCGTTGATGCTGGCCGCATCATCGGCGACCGCGTCGCCGACGATGGTTGCTCCGAAGAACACGGCCAACGTAAGTGCCAATTGCAATTCACGACGAAGATTTTGGTGTGGACTATTGCTGTTCATGGGAGTAATCCTTCTCTGCGGGCAGATTGCCGAAGCTCTTCGGCAGGCCATTTTTAGCAGCGATCGAGATCGCCTCGTCGATCGGGATCCGCGCGATACCGGCCGATCGATCGACCCATTGGAGTTCGCCTAGGACCGCGCGCTGCTGGGCCATGACCTGCTGGAGCTCCGCGGCTAGATTTACGTTGAGGGCTGGCGCGCCGGCAGGCAGTTGGTTCTCGGCGCGGAACTTCGACTCGGTCGGGATCGGCGCCGTAGCGGCGGCAAACAGTCGCATCATGCCAGCAATCAACAGAAACGTGCCCACCGACAGAGTCGCCAGCGCCAGCGCGGACCACCAGACTGGCCGCAGACTGGTGGCCGTCGATTCGTGTCCGCGGGCGATCGCACTGTCGAGTTTCTCTTCGTCCATCGTAGTTTTTTGGGGCGGCTAAATTCCCGCGCCGGTGGTTTCGGCGGCGGTGGATGGCAATCGGGCATCCAAGCGATTGGTGTGCCAGAGCACGGCGGCGAGCCAGCCGCCGGCCACGGTCACCAGCGCCGTCAGATTCGTGAGTTGCCAGGTGAAGCCAGCTTCGTCAAACGCCGGCACGATTGCCCAATAGGTGTGGATCAAGTGCATGACGACCAATAGCGCCGCCACGCGAGCAAGCTGTTGCTGAGAGCGTTTCAAGTCGCGCGAAAGTAGATTCAGGAACGGCACGAAGAACATCAACAGGACGATCGCCAGCGCCATCCATTGCCAGCCGTCGCTGAGGCGCAGCTGGTACCAGGCGATTTCGCGGGGCAGGTTTCCCGACCAGATGATCAAAAACTGAGAGAAGGCGAAGTAGGCGAAGACCATCACGAAGGCCAAGAGTAATTTGCCGAGGTCGTTGAAAATTTCGGCCGCAGGTTCGCCGTCGGGTTTCGGCGCCGCGTGAGCGGGTTCGGACTTTTCCGTGACTTCCCCTGCCGGCTCCTTGACCTTGACTTCTGCGATTGCAGCGGCCAGTGCGTGATCACCGAATGGGTGCAATATCGCCAGGGCGATGATCGCCAGTCCATGTGCGGCGAGGACGCCGCTGGCTGAAAGAATTGCTCCGTAGATCGACGAGTACCACTCCGGCTCGAGCGACATTGCCCAATCGAATGCAGCAAACGTCGTCGTCGGTGCCAAGAGCACCAGCGATAGCGCGCCGCGCGCCGCATGCCGGAGGTGCTGGCGGGCGGCCGGTCCAAGCGGGTCACATGCGCCAGCAGCCAGGCAACCCCGAGCCAGACGACAAAGTAGACGATCGCTCGACCGTAAAAGAAATTGTCGCTGAGGTAGAACGCTTTGCTTGGTTGGAGGACGAGCCCCGGATGGTCGCCCGCCCAGGGGTAGATGCTTTCGATCGACAATGCGATCGGAACAAACAGGATCGCCACCAGCGGGAGGACCTGCATTTCGGCCAGGTAACAAGGCCGGGCGGCCGCCGCCCAACGCCCGCCGGTGAGATTGCCGATGGCCAAGAGTCCCATGCCGCCCATCGTGATAAGCCAACACGCGACAAACGCAAAAAGATAAGCGCGCCACAGCCGGTCGGGATTGCCCCAAGAGAATAGTGCGCAGAGGACAATCCCCACGATCGTCGCCACAAGCGACCAGCGCTGGTAGGTATTCAAAGGTGAACTGTTCGAGGCCATCATTCACATCTCGATCACGGTTGCGCGGGATTCACAGTCGTCGCCAGTCTGTCGAGCGTGGCGGGCGGCAATTCGTCGCGCGGCGCGTATTGGCTCAATTGCAGGGCGCGGATGTAGGCCGCGATCGCCCAGCGATCGTCCGGCGGGACCAAATATCCGTGGGCCGGCATGCGGCCGTAGCCTTTGGTGATCACGTCAAAAAAGTGGCCGATCGGCATCGCCCGCAAGCGATCCTGATGGTACGTGGGCGGCGAGGGAAAACCGCGGAGCACGACCATGCCGACGAGCTTCTCGTACATTGGCGGTCCGCCAGTGCCGCCACCGACCAGTCCGTGACATTGGGAGCAGTAGATTCCGAACCGCTCGCGTCCGCGAGAGAGCAGCTCGTCTAGCGAGCGGCCGGCGAGAGCTCGGGGGGGAAGCTCTGTGACGTATTGGTTGTTTTCTTTGCCGGTGAAAAAAGCCGTGTCGAGCTGCAGCTGGCCGCGGGCAATCGTTCCCGGCACCGGTTCGCGGGCGGACATGCCGTTGTCGAAGGCCGTGCTGGCTTGCAGCGGTTTGATCCGACCTTCGTTCGCCATCTTTTGGATGCAGCCCGCGAGGCGCAGCTCACGATCATCCAGACGAACAGCCAAGCACGGCGTTGGCTCTTAGCGGAATACATCCACGATCTCCTGTCCGCCAAGTTCCTGGAGCGTCTGCCGCGTTTGCTGTGGGTCGAACTTCGGATCGTGAGCACGGATCGAGAGGAAGAAGCGATCTTGTGTGGCCCTCTCGAAGCCTTTCACTGCAAACAGTGGATGATGCGGTTGCGGCAGGCCGTTCATGGCAAGCATGCCAAGCACTGCCGAAAGTGCCGCCACGAGCACGGTCATCTCGAACACGACCGGCACGAAAGACGGCCAACTGAACAGCGGCCGACCGCCGATGTCGAGCGGATAGGAGATCACGGTCGTCCAATACTGCAGCGCGAATCCACCCAGTCCGCCCACGGTACCGCCGCACAATACCACCAATGGCATCCGCGTGCGATGATAGCCGACGGCGTCGGCCGCCCCCTCGACCGGCAACGGCGAGTAGCACTCGACGTAGCGGTAGCCGAGGTCGTAGATGCGGGCAGCGGCGGTGACCAGCTCGTCGGCGTCGGCGAACTCGGCCAGGATTCCGTATCGTTCGGGTGAGGCAGGATTCACGCTTCGCGCTCCACGTCTTCCACCATTTCGCGCATCTCGAAAATCGAGATCATCGGCAGCAGCCGGATGAACAAATACATTAGGGCCGAAAACAATCCAATCGAGCCGAGCAACGTCGACCAATCCCAAATCGTCGGCTTGTAGTAACCCCAAGACGACGGCAAAAAGTCGCGGTGCAGGCTTACCACCACGATGATGAACCGCTCGAGCCACATGCCGACGTTGATCACCAGCGCCAAGACGAACAGCAGATAGACGTTTCGCCGCACGCGTCCGAACCAAAGCAGCTGGGGAATCGCGATGTTGCATGTCAACAGCAGCCAGAACCAGGGGGCGTACTCGCCGAAAGCCCTGTTCCCCAACATGTATTGGTCGAATTCGTCTCCACTGTACCAGGCGGTGAACGACTCGGTGAGATAGCCGTAGGCGACGATCAGCCCGCTGGCGAGCATTACCTTGGCCATGTTATCGAGGTGGCGCATGGTGACGAAGTCCTCGAGTCCGTAGGCGGCGCGGAGCGGAATGGCGATCGTAAGCACCATCGCGAAGCCAGAATAGATCGCCCCCGCGACGAAATAGGGCGGAAACACCGTGCTGTGCCAGCCCGGCACGATCGCCACGGCAAAGTCGAAGCTCACCACGCTGTGGACGGAGATCACCAGCGGCGTGGCCAGAGCGGCCAGCAGCAGATACGCGTCCTGGTAACGGCGCCAATGTCGCGCTGACCCGCGCCACCCCATCGCCAGGATGCCGTAGACGATCTGCGGAAACCGCCGCGTTGCGCGATCGCGGAGCGTCGCCAGGTCGGGAATCAATCCGACGTACCAGAACAAGAGCGATACGGTGGCATACGTGCCAACTGCGAAAAAGTCCCAAATCAGCGGGCTGCGGAATTGCGGCCAGACCCCCATCGTGCTTGGGTACGGGACGAGATAGTAGAAGTACTGCGGCCGGCCCAGGTGCAACAGCGGAAACAACCCGGCGCATGCCACCGCGAACAGCGTCATCGCCTCGGCAAAGCGGTTGATCGAAGTCCGCCATTCCTGTTTCAACAGCAGCAGGATCGCTGAGATTAGAGTGCCCGCGTGGCCGATGCCGACCCACCAGACGAAATTGACGATCGCAAAGCCCCAGGCGACCGGAATCTCGATGCCCCAGATGCCAACGCCCTTGGTGAACAAATAGGCCACCGAGACCAGCAGCACTTGCACGAAGAGGAAGGCCACGAAGAAGCCAATCAGCCAGCCCCAGCGGACACCACGCGTGAGCACGATCGACGAAATTTTGTCGGTCACGCTCTCCAGGCTGTGTCCGCGCCGCAAGAGCGGCTGGTGCTTCGGCGAATTGGCGGCGTCACTCGACATGGGACTCCGTTTCGGTAGATGCCAGGCGCGGATTCGGATTCCGCACCAGCGCCAAGTAATTGGTCCGCGGACGCGTGTTCAGCTCGCCCAAGAGCGAATAGTTGAGCGGGCTGGCGATAAGCTTCGTGACCGCCGCGTTCGGATCGTTGAGATTGCCGAAGACGATCGCCTCGCTGGGACAGGCGGCCTGGCAGGCAGTGATGATCTCGCCGTCGCGGATTGTGCGGTCCTGCTTTTCGGAGTCGATCCGGGCGGCGTTGATCCGCTGGACGCAGTAGGTGCATTTCTCCATCACACCCCGGCTGCGAACCGTCACGTCCGGGTTCGAGCGGAGCTGCATTAGTGCGTTGCGGTCGAGCTCCGCGTTGTATTCCAGGAAGTTGAAGCGGCGGACCTTGTAGGGGCAATTGTTCGAACAATAGCGGGTGCCGACGCAGCGGTTGTAGGTCATCTCATTGAGCCCCTCGTCGCTGTGGGTCGTCGCGCCGACGGGACAAACCACTTCGCACGGCGCGAGCTCGCAGTGCTGACACATCACGGGCTGGTTGTAGCTTGCCGGATTTTCCGTCTCGCCTGAGTAATACTGATCGATCCGCAGCCAGTGCATCTCGCGGCCGTGCGCTGCCTGGTCCTTGCCGACAATCGGCACGTTATTCTCGGCTTGGCAAGCGACGACGCACGAATTGCAGCCGGTGCACTTCGACAGATCGACGGCCATGCCCCACTTGTAGCCATCGTACGGCCAGGGAGCATACATGGACGCGGCGGCCGCCGGCGAATGCACGCCGACGTTCATGAACACCGGGTGTTCCGGGTTCGCATCGAACTGGGCCTCGGTGCCAGTGCGTATCAGGTGGCGGCCTTCCATCAGGTGGTGATGATGCGTGGCGGCGAGCAGACGCGAGCGGCCGGTCTTGCGGAGCGACGCTGTAGCGGCCCACATCGCGCTGCTGGTACGCAGCGGATAAACATCCACGCCGACTCGGTCGCTGGCGCGTCCGCTATTGCTCCGCCCGTAGCCCACATGGAGCGTGATCGTTTCCGGCGGATGCCCCGGCACAAGAAACACCGGGATCTCGACCCGTGCCTTGCCAACCGCGAGCTCCACAACGTCGCCGTTGGCCAGCTGTTTGGTCGCGGCGTACTGGGGGGCAATCAGCGCCGCATTGTCCCAAGTGAGCTTTGTGAATGGCTGCGGCAGCTCCTGCAGCCAGCCGTTGTTGGCGAAGCGGCCGTCCCACAATGACGGCGCAGGACGGAACAACACCTCCAGAGTGTCGGCAGCGGTGGCTTGCCTGACGGACGCGATCTGGGCCGACGCGGACGAGACAAAACTCGGGGAGATCGAAACGGTTTGGGGGGAGCGGGTCGTGCCCGCAACGATGCCGTCGTGGAGCGCAATCTGCCAAGCAGCGTCGAAATTCTCGCCGCCGCCCTGGTCATGGTGTGTCTTCCAGTACTCGCGGACGACGTCGTGGCTATTGGGTTGCGGAGTGCCCAGCAGCAAACCCAATACTTCATGAACGGTCTTCCCGCGAAATAGCGGGGCGATCAACGGCTGCACGATCGACGCCGTGCCATCCGCGGCGCGAGTGTCACTCCACGACTCTAGCAGATGCGATTGAGGCAAATGCCAGGCACATTGGGCGGACGTCTCGTCGGTGTACTGGCTCAAATGAACTGACAGTGAAACTTTGGCCAGAGACTCGGCGAACGCTACGTCCGCCGGGGCATTGATTACGGGGTTGCCGCCCAGGATCACGAGCGTATGAACCTTGCCAGCTTCGATCGCCGCGACCAGCTCCTGCAGCGAGGTGAGCTCGTCTTCAGATCGGGCGGCGACCGGCTGAAAATAGTCGACCGTGTGCCCGACGTTACCCAGCGCCTGGTTTATCCAATGCGCCAGCGCGTGCACCACGGGTGGCTGCGTCCGCCCGGCGACAACCAGGCTCCGTCCTCGTGCGCTTTCCAGATCGGCCTGCAGGGCTTCGAGCCAGGCACGAATTCTCGGTTCGGCCTCGCCTGCCAGTTGGTCCAACTCCAAACCGAACGATTTCGCCAAGTGGGCCGCAAACCGAGCGATCGCCGCGGGCGGCAGAGGCAGTCGATGATCGGCCGACGCGCCAGTCAGCGTGCGGCCCGATTCGACAACGTAGAGACGATTCATCGACTCCGCAGCGCTCTGGGCCGAACCCACTTGCCGCCGGCGAGCGAAGGCCGCGGCGCTTTGCAGCTGCCACGGGCCCTCGACCAGCAAGTTAGCGTCCAGCGCGAGGATCACTTCAGCCGCTTCGAGGTGGTAGAGCGGCTCGACCACTTTGCCGAACGCCAATTGGCTGCCGGCCACGGCGGTGTCGGCGTGGAGTGGCTCGTATTGATGCCAAGTGGCGTTGGGGTATTTTTTCTGCAGCCGCTGCAGCTGGTCGGCGAGCGTCGGCGAGACGACGGTCTCGGTCAAAATCCGCACTCCGCTCCCTCCATCAGCTTGAAACTGCTGCATTCTCGTGAGCATGTCGGACGTGAAAGATTCCCAAGTCTCAATCTGTCCATAGTGCAACACGGTCTGCGAGCGATCCGGGTCGTAGAGCGAGAGCACCGAGGCCTGTGAGTAGAGGTTTGTCGCTCCGAACCGCAATTGACTCGGCCCGGCCGCCTGGTTGGCGGCCCGCATGATTTCGGGGACAGCCGGGTGAAGCGGGTTGCCCTCGACTTTCACCGGCCGCCCCATTTGGCTTTCGACCAACAGGCCGGTCGCCGCGCCGTCGTGTGTGAACGCGGTCGCGTAGTACAGCGGGTTGCCAGGAATCAAGTCTTCCGGTGCGCGGACATAGGGCACGATCCCTTCGTCTGGTTGCTGCAGGCAGCCGCTCGCCCCAGCCAAGGCGATCGACGCGCCCATCAACTGAAGAAACTGACGGCGTGTCTGGCAATCGTTGAGCCGGTCGGCGTATTCGGGAAATTCGCGGGCTAGCGCGGCGGCAAACGCATCGTCGTCCGCCAATTCTTCGAGGCTCCGCCAGAGGCGCAGCCCGTCCGCGGGAGATTCTTCAGCAACTCTCGACGACGTTGGTGATGTCACTTGGTCCATGGGGGGCTATCTAATGGTGACAAATTGAACAATTTGTCTTGCTCTGGACGTGATACTCGCGAATCCAATCGACGTTGGCTGGCTCCTTCGCTGTGGACGATGGAGCCGTCATAGCAAATACGTCGGCCCGCGGCCCCACGGACTTTTCCGGGTTTCGGTGGCACTGAAGGCACCATTCCATGTAGAGTGTCGATGCCTGCCAGGTGAGCGGCATCTTGCCGACATCCCCGTGGCACGTGCGGCAGGCCACGCCTTTGTTGATGTGGATGCTGTGATTGAAATAGACGAAGTCGGGAAGGTCATATACACGGTTCCAAACGAGCGGCTTGCCGTCGCGAAAGCTGTCACGAACGGGGGCGAGCATCGGGCTTTCTGCCCATAGCTGGCTGTGGCAGTTCATGCACGTTTGCGTGGGTGGGATACCGGCATAGGGCGACGATTCGACGCCGGAATGACAGTAGCGGCAATCAATGCCGCACTCCGAAACATGGTGCTGGTGGCTGAACGGCACCGGCTGTGAGAGAATTAGATCTTCGCTTGTCACGTAGGGTGAACGAACAATTGCGGCGACAACCCAAGTTCCGAGCGCTAAAATGAACACCGCCCCAAAGATCGTGGCGCGAGAAATTGTGTTCATACTGGGGTGGAAGATCTGCGGCATGGATCATCAGGCTCGTCTTGCCGAGTCCGCCACATTGCTAACTTGAGTTGCGTCGGCCATTTTGCGACAATTCTCGATGCGATGTAAGGGTCTACCCAGGCAACTGACCAGAGATACTCTCAAATCACGCGGCAGTAGCCCGCTGCCACAGATCTGGCCCCCACTAATAGAGTGAAAATCCGAAGGTTCAATATGCCAGGCTAGCCAGGCAAGTTGCAGCGAAATCTCCTCCCCGAATGGGACTCTGAGCTGGCGTTCCTTGCGGCCACGTGTGAAACGGTTGACCAAACAGCCGACCGATTGATTCGTCTTTTTCTACGCGGGAGCGCAGATAGCCCGACGTCACAGACACGTTGGCGTGCCCAGCCGCGTCCCGCACTTCGGCAAATTGCTTCGCGTTGAACCAAGTGTCCTTAAGGCTCGTCCAACATCGCTCCCAACCTTAGTCCGGCTGCGATGACGCGTTGCCGGGCTGTAGGTAGGAACACTTACAGGACGGATTGTGTGCGCGATTGCTGATGGCGATGCCGGACATGGCACCAGTGAAGTGGACCGACGCGATCATTGGTCCGTCGACAGAGGCCGCCATGACCATGGTCTTTGAACGGCTGCTAGGCATGTCGTCGGGTGCCGACGGCGACGGGAACCCGGAACCGTTTGCGATGCCGCTGACGCCCGAGGCAAAAGAGGTGTGGGTCGAGTACTACAACCGCCATCGTGCTGAGCTACGTGATCTGGATGATGATTTGGCGGCCGCTTGGAGCAAGCAGGAGGCTTACGCCGCTCGATTCGCACTGATCTTCCAGTTGTGCTCGTGGGCAGACGACAACGCGAACCCGTTTTCCCAAATGCAGAGTGTAACCATTCAAGCCAATAGCAAGCGGCTGTACTTCGTGACTCGCGCCGAAGCGTCCAAAGTGCTCGACGCTTGCCCTGACGCGCAGTGGCGTCTGCTGTTCGCGCTGAGCCGCTACGGCGGCCTACGCTGTCCCTCGGAGCATTTGGCATTGCGATGGGGAGACGTGGATTGGGCAGCCAACCGTATCACGATCCACTCGCCGAAGACGGAACACCATGATGGCAAGGAGTGCCGCATTATTCCATTGTTCCCGGAACTGCGTCCGTACTTGGAGCAGGCGTTCGACGAAGCCGACCCGGGTACCGAATTTGTGATTACCCGCTACCGCAATGCGAATTCAAATCTGCGGTCGCAGCTCTGCCGAATCCTCAAGCTGGCGGGGCTGAAACCGTGGCCCAAGTTGTTCCAGAATCTCCGTAGCACTCGGGAGACGGAGCTTGCCGAAAGGTTCCCCATCCACGTCGTATGTGAATGGATCGGCAACAGCCAAGCCGTGGCCGCCAAGCATTACCTCCAAACGACAGACGAACACTACGCGGTCGCAGCGAGCCGGCCGACGGGTGCGGTGCAGAATCCGGTGCAATTAGACGCCGTATCGCCCGGCAACGGCTCGTCAGCCGAAACCCAAAAGACGATAGTTGCCGGAAATCTCGCAACGTTCAGCGCGTATTCGAGTGATAAGGTGACCCCGACGGGACTCGAACCCGTGTTACCGGCGTGAAAGGCCGGTGTCCTAGACCGCTAGACGACGGGGCCAATTGGTGACCATCAATTCATACGAAACAACGCGCGAACAGCGAACGACCCCGACACGCAGCAGGCACGAATCGGGGGAGCGCGGCCGAATGGTTCAACGGCCGAGATCAACGTACGTTCTCTAGCTGTATAGAGTTACTGCTAGGGAGCGTCAAGCCAGCGTGAGTCCGCACTTTGTGTGAACGTGTCGGTGCAATCCTTGAGCGGCGCTAATCAGCGGCACGATAGCTGCCAAGATATCCGCACAGCGGCGTTGGGAAAAGAGTCGAACGCGAATCGGCCGAGCTACTCTGCTGCGCTCGTGGCGTCGGGTTCGCCAGCCGGAGTGCTGTTCTGTCCCTGATTGCGCCGAATCGCTTCGTAGACTTCGTTGCGATGAACGGGCACTTCCTTGGGCGCCTCGACGCCCAAGCGGACTTTGTCGCCGCGGATTTCGACCACGACGATCGTGATGTCATCGTTGATGATGATACTTTCGTTCTTTTTCCGTGAGAGAACTAACATCTTCGCTTCCTTCGCGGAGCCGTGTCTCAGACTGAGCCGAGAGCAGCCAGTCGCGCATCCAAACACGCCACGGGGGGCGACGACCCACCGCGATCGGCGGAGTGTTGGCGACTCCAGCCCAATGGTCTCCTTCAATCCACTCTACGTGGTCCCGGGGCCTAGTCAAGCAAAGTTGGGGCATCCGTTGACGAATTTCACCCAACGTAAATGCTCTTCGGCACGGAATTTGAGTCAAAAACCCCGAATCAGCCACCCGTCTGGGACGGTCGCCGTGCGCGGACAGCTCGGCATAGGAATCTTAAGCCGTTATGGCAGAATACTTTACGCCGTCCATGACGGCATTCGGACCTAGGCGATCCACTTTTTTGCGCTTTCGATACCGAGCAACCGTCCTAATCCATACAATTTGGGCAAAAATCCGGTTCCCGCGCCGACCAATTGGGTCATTTGGAACCTGGGTATCGGTTCCCTGCCAGGACAGTGCGGCGACGTACTACCGGACCCGTCAGCGATCGGTTTGCGGCTCTCATCGGAACGGGTTCGAGAACGGACTGGAAACGATGACGTTATCCATCACGAATCGCTCGCTATGAGCCGTACGATCGGCGCCGCTCGCGTACCAACTCGGGCACGTCGCGCGTGACTCGCGCGATTGCCGGTTGCGGCGGAACCTGGGCTCTCTATAATCATGGATCAATCAACGTCTGCTAGCATTTCGAGCGGCGGATTCCGCAGCCAGCTGATAAGGATTTTGAGCTCCGGAATGATCAATCAAGTGAAAGGCGTCTGGCCGTGGTTCGGCAACGTGGTCGAGGCGGTGTATACCGTCGCCCACGGCATGTGGATCACGCTGCGGACGTGGTTCAAGACCTATCAGCCGGAGCGAAAGGCGTTTACCGAGCACTTCGAGTATCCGGAGTTGCCGGTGCCGGTGGCCGCGCGCTATCGCGGCTTTCACCGCTTCGATTTGACGACGTGCATCGCCTGCGACCAGTGTGCGAAGGCCTGCCCGGTCGACTGCATCTACATCGGCAAGGAAAAGGTCACGGGCGGCAAGGGCTTCAAGATCACCGGCTATACGATCGACTACACGAAGTGCATGTTCTGCGCGTTGTGCGTCGAGCCTTGCCCGGTGGACTGCATCTTCATGGGCGCGACGCACGATTTGAGCTGCTACAGCCGGGACGGGTGCATCGTGGATTTTGCGCGGATGCCGCTCGACGTGGCCTGGGGCCGAGCGACGCTCAACCCGACGGCAGTGGCCGATTCGAAAGTGATCACCGAGCCGGTGCACGGCGGACCGAATCAATAGAAGTCAGCGAGCGCGTCGCCAGCGACGCGGCCAATTAGCCACGCCGCTTGCGGCGTGTGGAATTGAAACTCACATGGCAACACCTACCGCAATCGTGGCTTACTTGGCGCTGTTCGCCGGCGTGGGATTCGCGTTTCTGTTTGCGAATCTGCTGTTGGGCCGGTTTCTGCGGCCGGTGCTGCCGAACGAAGAGAAGCTCGAAGTGTACGAGTGCGGCGAGCCGACGATCGGCTCGAGCTTCGTGCAGTTCGATTTGCGGTTCTACGTGGTGGCCTTGTTGTTCATCATCTTCGACGTGGAAGTGGCGTTCTTTTTTCCCTGGGCGGTGGTGTTCGGCAAGGCGACGCAGCTGGCGGCCGCGCGACGCCAGTGATCGCGGCGCAACTCGAATTCAGCGGCACCGGCGGACAAGCTCTCGAGCGTCGCTTTGGATCGGCTGCGCGAGCTGGGAATCAAAGACGACCAAGCTGCCGACGCTCTCGGACGAGGCGGCGGCCGACTGGGCGTCGCAAATGATCCGGTGGCGACGAAGCGCGGCGGCCGTGCACCAAACGGCCCGCCAGATGGCGCTGATTTCGTTTGCCGACATCGCGGTTTTTTTCGGCGTGTTGATGGTGGGTTTTGCGTACGTGTGGAAGCGCGGCGACCTGGATTGGGTGCGGAGCGTGAAGCGGCAGGACAAGTCGCCGGTGCATCGGCCGCCGCCGGTGAGGGCCGCTGGAGCCGAGTCAGTCGATCTTGTCGGCGTAAGCGATGGTGGGGAGTGCGATTGGTGGGCGAGCGCGGGCGAGCCCCGCCACTAATTGGTTGAAACTTTTTGACAGTTGATTTGATCATGGCCGGTCCCACGTTAGTTGAACAACTCAAGGCCAAGTTTGGCGACAAGATCATCCGGCGCCAATCTGGAGAACCTCGATCCCTGGATCGAGGTCGCGCCGGAGGGGCTGCTCGACGTTTGCCGCTACTTGCGCGACGAGCCGACGCTCGCGTTCGACTATTTGAATTGCATCTCGGGCGTCGACTACCTGCACACCGACGAAAAGAAGGCCGCCAAGAGCGAGTGGCAGCCGCACACGGAGGTCGTCTACCACCTGTTCAGCATGAAGCACAAGCACAGCCTGGTGCTGAAGGTGATCCTGCCGCGGTGGAAGAACGACAAGCCGGGCGAGCTGCCCGAGGTGCCCAGCGTCGTCGGGCCTGTGGGACACGGCCGACTGGCACGAGCGCGAGGTGTACGACCTGTCGGGCGTCGAGTTCACGGGCCATCCGAATCTGCGGCGGATTCTCTGCCCGGAGGATTGGGTCGGCCACCCCTTGCGCAAAGATTACGAGATGCCGCTGGAATACCACGGGATCCGGGGACGGTAGACGAGATTGCGTATGAGCACCGCGGTCGAAGACCCCCGCATCATCGAGTTCGACGTCCGCACGGACGAGATGCTCGTCAACATGGGCCCGCAGCATCCCAGCACGCACGGCGTGCTGCGGCTGGTGCTGCGGACCGACGGCGAGGTCGTCTCCGAAGTCACGCCGCACATCGGCTACCTGCACCGCTGTGCCGAGAAGATCGGCGAGAACCTCACGCCGCGGCAGTGGATTCCCTACACCGACCGGATGGACTACCTGGCCGGGATGAACATGAACCTCGGCTGGTCGCTGTGCGTCGAGAAGCTGATGAACTATCGCGTGCCGGAGCGGGGGCGGCACCTGCGGGTGCTGATCTGCGAGATGGACCGGATCGCCAGCCACCTGGTCGGCATGGGGGCGTACGGCCTCGACCTCGGCACGTTCAGCCCGTTCCTGTATGCCTTCCGCGAGCGGGAGAAGATCCTCGACCTGTTCGAGGAGGCGTGCGGGGCGCGGCTCACGTACAGCTACCTCACGCCGGGCGGCGCGACGGCCGACTTGCCGCGCGGCTGGACCGACAAGTGCGCGGCCTTCCTCGATCAGTTCTGGCCGATCATCGACGAGTACCACACGCTGCTCACGACCAACGCGATCTTCGTGAAGCGAACCGCGGGCATCGGCGTCATGTCGGCCGAGATGGCGATCAGCTTCGGCACGAGCGGCCCGGTGCTCCGCGGCAGCGGCGTCGACCACGACCTGCGCCGCGACGGCGAAGAGATCTACACCTCGATGTACGACGGCTACGCGTTCGAGGTGATCTGCCAGCGGAACGGCCACTACCCGAACGACCACGACTATCCCGCCCGTGCCGCACGAGGCGGTGCTCGGCGATTGTTGGCACCGGTTTTACGTGCGGATGCTGGAGGTCGTGCAGAGCGTCGACCTCTGCCGGCAGGCGATCGACCGCTACAACCGCTCGACCGGCAGCTACGGCGAGCCAATGAAGCTCACGCAGAAGCTGCCCAAGGGCGAAGTGTATCTGGAAACCGAATGCCCCAAGGGGCAGATGGGCTTTTACCTGGTCAGCTCGGGCGAATCGATTCCCTGGCGGGCACGGGCGCGGAGCAGCTGCTTCTGCAACCTGTCGGTCACCAACGCGCTGTGCCGGGGCTGCCTGATCGCCGACGTGCCCGCGATCGTAGGATCGCTCGACATCGTGATGGGCGAGATCGATCGGTAGACGAACTCGCGAAGACGCAAGCGGCAAACACGCGAAGACGGTGGAATTTACCGCTTGCGTCTTCGCGAGACTTGAGAATATCCATGCCCCAAACACGTCCGTCTATCATCGCGCACCACTTGATCTGGACGCTCTACGGGCATTGGCTTCCGAACGATCTGCGCGGGAGCGGATCGGAGGAGTTGCGGCAGGACAAGTTTGCTGCGTTGGGTGAGATTTACCACGGGCGGAAACCGCAGCGGCAGCAACCGACCCGGAAGGAATTGCGAGCATTTCATAAGCAGGCGGAGCCTTTATTGGAGTTCCCTAGATTCTGGATCGACGACGCGAAGAGGCAAGCCATTGGCAGCGCGATCGCACGGGTCGTGGCGGAACTTGGCTATACGGTGTGGGCGTGCGCGATTCTGTCAAATCATGTGCACATGGTGATTCGTCGGCACCGAGATGATGCATTGATAATGTGGAATGCAGTTGCTGACACGATACGATCCGAGCTGCGGGACTTCGTCGATATCGGTGCCGTGCATCCCGTGTGGGCTGCGCGGCCTTACAAGGTCTTCCTGCGCACGCCGGAGGAGGTCTGCGGTCGCGTCGAGTACGTCGAAGGCAATCCAATGAAGGAGGGCCTTCCGCCGCAGGTGTACGATTTCGTACAATCGTACAACAATTGGCCGTTTCACAAACAAACGGCTCTAGCGAAGGATTAAGGACGAACCGCAAGTGGCCGAGTTATTGTCGCAATATATTCCGGTGTGGCTGGCCTATATGGTCGCCGCGCTGGTCCACATCTTCTTGCTGATCAATCTAATCGCGGTCGGTGCGCTCGTGTTCATTTGGCTCGAGCGGAAGGTGGCGGGGCGGATTCAGGATCGCCTCGGGCCGACGCGGGTCGGCGGCAAGTTCGGCTGGCTGCAGACGCTTGCCGACGGGTTGAAGCTGATTACCAAGGAAGACCTGATGCCCGAGGGGGCGGACGAGTTCCTATTCAAGATCGCCCCGTATGTGAGCTTCTGCGCGTCGTTCACGGCGCTGATGGCCCTGCCCTTTGCTGCTGCCGACATGCCATTTGTCGCTCAGCATCTGAACATCGGCGTGTTCTTCGTCATCGCGGTGCTGGGGCTGGAGGTGTTCGGAGTGATCCTCGCCGGGTACTCCTCCGCGTCGAAGTGGTCGCTGTTCGGGGCGATGCGCGAAGCGGCTCAGGTAGTGAGCTACGAGGTGCCGCTCGGCATGTGCGCCGTCGTGCCGGTGCTGATCGCCGGGTCGATGGACCTGGTTTACATCGGCGACTGCCAGGCGGGCTGGTTTTCCAACTGGTACATCTTCCACGATCCGTTCACCTTCATCATCTTCTGGGTCTATTTCACGTGTGCCACGGCGAGCGTCAACCGGGCGCCGTTCGACCTGGCCGAGGCGGAGAGCGAGCTGGTGGCCGGGTTCCACACGGAGTACTCCGGCCTGCGGTGGAGTTTCTTCTTCATGGCCGAGTACGGCTCGATGCTGGCGGTGAGCCTGCTGGCATCAATTTTGTTCCTCGGCGGCTGGAATGGGCCCGTACCAATTGGCAGCTGGCTGGGGCTCACGTTCGCCCACGGTCCGGTGTGGGGCTACTTGGGCAACGTGCTCGGTTGCATCAACATCATCGGTAAGGGCGTGCTTGGCGTGACAGTGATGATGTGGGTCCGCTGGACGTTGCCGCGGTTGCGGATCGACCAGGTAATCACGACGTGCCTGAAGTACTGCGTGCCGATCGCGGCGGTGTGCTTCCTGGGAGCGACCTGGTGGCAGTTCATGTGGCCGGACGGACTGGTGTTCAAGACGCCGCTGGCGGTGTTCGAGCTGCGCGAGAATTGGCCGGCTGCGCCAGCGGCGAAACCGTTGGCCGCGAATCCGGCAGCCAGCGTCGCCGCAAACCTCGAACAGGGGGAGGCCATCTGATGGACGGAGCCCTCTACTGGCCGAGCGTGTTCTTCTGGCTCTTCGCGGCGATCGCCTGTGGCTTCGCGGTGGCCGTGGTCGTGACGGCGAACATCGTGCGGATGGCGTTCTACCTGGTGCTCTCGCTGGCGGCCACAGCGGCGCTGTTTTTTCTGGCTGGGGCCGATTTCGTCGGCGCGATGCAACTGTTGATCTACGTCGGCGGCACGCTCGTGCTCCTCGTCTTCGGCGTGATGCTTACGTCGCAGGACCGCTTCGTCTCGATGAAGACGGGCCGCGAGGAGATGTGGATCGCCGCGCTGGTGGGAGCCTGCCTGCTGACGATGCTGGTTTGGGCGGCGGTGAGCGTGCCCGATTGGCAGGGGCTGGACCGGGCGGCGGCCGAGGCGTTGCCGCTCGAGCCGACGGCCGCGCCGATTGGGATGGGACTGCTCGGGGCGCGGGTCGACGCGCCGGATCGCTCGGGCTACCTGTTGGTGTTTGAAATCATTTCGGTGCATTTGCTGGTCGTGCTGCTCGGGGCGGCCTACCTGGCCCGGGCACGGCAAAAACGGATCTCGGCCGTCTGACAAAACCATGAATCACCTGCTGTTTGCCAATCTGTTGACCGAGCCCGTGGGCGTGTCGCACTACCTGATCGTCGGCGCGGTGCTGTTCGTCTGCGGCGCACTCTGCATGGCGACCAAGCGGAACGCGCTCGGAGTGTTGATGGGCATCGAGCTGGTGCTCAACGGGGCGAATCTGAATTTCATCGCTTTCGGGAGCCCGTATTTGCGCAGCCAGTGCCCACACGCTCGGGCTCGACGGGCAGCTGATGTCGCTGTTTGTGATCGTGCTGGCGGCGGCGGAAGCGGCGGTGGCACTGGCGATCGCGCTGAATTTTTACAATAGCTTCAGCACGATCGACGTGGATCGGGCGGATCAGTTGCAAGGTTGAATTCAGAAATACCACAACACGACACGACGAGCACGACGGAAAAGGGAATTTCGGTTCTGCAATTGATCGTTGTGACCTTCGTGTCGTCGTGGTTAATAATGATTAGTTTCTCCTTATGAATCCCGAAACGGCACTTCCGAATTTGCTTTTGGCGGCTTTGTTGCTGCCATTGGCGTCGTTTGCGCTGATTTCGATCGGCTATTCGATTCCTCAGTGGATCGGTATTCGCGTGCCGTATGTGAATCAGAAGCTTGCCGCCTACATCGCGATCGGCGCGATTGTCGGCGGTTTCCTGCTGAGTTCCTGGGCGATGTTTCGCGTCTGGCTGCCGGCCCATCCGTTGGTAGCTGAAGGGCACACGGCGGCTGAAGAGCACGCCGAGGGGGCCGCGACCGAGGATCATGCCGAGCACAACAACGGCAATCCCCCGTACATCACGGGCGACTGGTACACGTTGGGCGAATTCGGCCGCTTGAAGCTTACGATCGGCTACTACATCGACACGCTCACCGTGACGATGTTTTGCATGGTGACGCTAATTGCCTCTTGCATCCACATCTACGCCTTCGGCTACATGCACGATGAGTTGCACGAGTACACGGACCACGAGGTGACGCTCCCCGACGGCGAGCACCTGCATCGTCGCGGCCGATTCCACCGCTTCTTTCAATATTTTTCGCTGTTCTCGTTTTCGATGCTGGGAATCTGCGTCTCCGGCAACCTGGCGATGACATTTGTGTTCTGGGAGCTGGTGGGCATCTGCTCCTATTTCCTGATCGGCTTCTATTTCGAGCGTCAGAGCGCAAGCACGGCCGGCAACAAAGCGTTCATCGTCAACCGCATCGGCGACTTCGGCATGCTCATCGGCCTGATGGCGATCTGGTCGACGCTTGGCACGTTCAACTTCGGCGACATGAAGAACGGCGACGGCAGCGTCCAGCCGGGCATCTTCAGCCAGCTGCGGACCGAAGCGAATAACTACCGCTTGCGGCCGGCCGACGGCATGGTCGCCTTTGAAGCCCGCGAACAGGTGGCAGCGGCGGTGACGGCGGCTCCGAGCGATCCGGCGGCGGCGGAAGCGAGCGTGGTGGGCCGGCTGCGCGGCGACGCTTCGACGCCCTGGGGCCACTGGCTGTTATTCGTCGCCGGCGTCGGCATATTCTGCGGCTGCGTGGGCAAGAGTGCCCAATTCCCGCTCCACGTCTGGCTGCCCGACGCAATGGAAGGCCCCACGCCGGTTTCGGCGCTCGTGCATTCGGCGACGATGGTCGCGGCGGGTGTGTTCCTGGTGGGACGCGTCTATCCGATCTTCACGCCCGAGGCGCTGCTGGTAATCTCCACGGTGGGTTGCATCACACTCTTCATCGCCGCGACGATCGCCATCACAGCTGTCGACATCAAACGGGTGCTCGCCTATTCCACGGTCAGCCAGCTGGGCTACATGATGCTCGCGCTGGGTTTGGGTGGCTGGCTCGCCGGGTTGTTCCATTTGATCACGCACGCCTTTTTCAAGAGCCTGTTGTTCCTCTGCTCCGGCTCGGTGATCCACGCGGTCCATACGAACGACATGCGCGAGATGGGCGGATTGCGGAAGAAAATGCCGATCACTGCCTACACGATGCTGGTGGGCTGCCTGGCGATCGCGGGCATCGGCGTGCCGTTTTTGGCCGGCTTTAGCGGCTTCCATTCGAAGGACATGATCGTCGAGCAGGCACTAAGTCACTGGACGGCCAACGCCAAGACGTGGTTCGCTTGGCTGTTTTTCGTGGTCCCGTTGGTGAGCGCGGGAATCACGTCGTTTTACATGTTCCGGCTGTGGTACATGACGTTTGCCGGCGAACCGCGCGATCATCATCGCTACGACCACGCCCACGAATCGCCGCAGTCGATGACGGGGCCGCTGTTGGTACTGGCGGTTTTTGCGACGTGTGCGGGTTGGAGTTTTCCGTCGTGGGCGCCCGGTGGGCTGGCGAATTTCGGCGTCGAGCATTTGCTGGAGCAGGCGCGGCCCGTCGGCACGTTGGAGACGACCACCGGCGTGCTGTTTCCGGATCTCACCGTCCCGAGCGAGCATTTGATCCACGCGCCGAAATGTTCCGCTCGATCAAGCTGCCGGCCGGTCTGTTGGCGATCACGGTCGCGCTGTTCGGAATCTGGCTGGCCTCGATGATCTACTTGTGGCAGAAGATCAGCGCCGAGAGCGTCGCCCAGAAATTGCGGCCGTTCTACTCGCTCTCCTGGCACAAGTGGTGGTTCGACGAATTGTATGACTTCGTGTTCGTGCGGCCGACGCTGGGGATTGGAACGTTCGTCGCGGTGGTGCTCGATCGCGGGCTGATCGACGGCATTATCCACGCCCTGGCGGCGATCGGCAAAGGCGTCGCGGTGATCGTGTCGGTCGTTGGTGATCGATTCATCATCGACAACGGCGTCGACACCGTCGCCGAGAAGACCTGGGACCTGGGCCTCGCCCTGCGCACGGTGCAAACCGGGCGGCTGCGGCAGTATGTGATGTTTATCGTGGTCGGTACGATCGTGATTTTTTTGATCGCCAGCGTTTGGAGATATGCGGTCGCCGGATAGCGAGGCTCGCGAGCCGGGCCGCGGGCACCGCCGCGGAGCGGTGGTCGGGCCCCGAGAAACAGGATTTTGAGATCGGGGGCGAGGACGCCCCGGCTCGCTGTCCAATAGAAAAACGAAAACTTGAATCCTGATTTCATAACAAAGCCATGTTTGACATATCCTCTCCTGTCGCGTTTATCAGCATCCTGGTCTTTTTGCCGGCGGTGGTCGCATTGTTTATCGCCATCGCCCCGATCAACGGTGAGCAGTCGAAATGGCTGTCGCTGGTCACGATGCTGATCTTGTTTCTGATGTCGATGGCGATGATCTTCGGCGGCAGCGAGGTGCGGTTCAACGCCGGCGTCGCCCAGATGCAGAACCTGTTTGCCGTCGACTGGATCCCGTCGTTCGGCATCCGCTACATGATGGGGACCGACGGCGTGAGCTTTCCGCTGGTGGCTCTCACGACGTTTATCAGCCTGCTGGCGATGGTGGCGAGTTGGCCGATCAAGAAGCACGAGAAGGCCTACTGCGTGCTCTACCTGCTCTTGGTGACCGGCATGATCGGCGTGTTTCTCGCGCTCGATTTCTTCCTGTTCTACGTGTTCTGGGAAGTAATGCTGCTGCCGATGTATTTTCTGATCGGCATCTGGGGTGGGCCGCGGAAGGAGTACGCCGCGATCAAGTTTTTCCTCTACACCTTGTTAGGCGGCGTGTTGATGCTGATCGCGATCTTGATGCTCTACTTCAGCAGCGATCTGCGCGAGCTTTCGCCGCAGCAGTTGGTGGCCTCGGGGACGATCAGTGCCGGCCTCGACGAAGCGGCCCAGACCGCGGCGGCCCAGGTGATCCATTCGGCCACTACGCCGCAGCACACGTTCAACATCCTGGCGCTGCAGCAGATGGGGCAACACACGCAGCTCTTCAAGAGCCAGATTCTCTGGGGCAAGTCGCTCGAGTGGTGGGCGTTCGTGCTGTTGTTCATCGGCTTCATCATCAAGGTGCCCAGCGTGCCG
The DNA here is from genome assembly GCA_963808175.1 of uncultured Planctomycetota bacterium. Lineage (GTDB taxonomy): Bacteria > Planctomycetota > Planctomycetia > Pirellulales > Lacipirellulaceae > DASYDU01. Next base: position 52,327 of record CAWEEU010000015.1, read on the forward strand.
GTGCACACTTGGTTGCCCGATGCCCACGTCGAGGCCCCCACGCCGATCTCGATGATCCTGGCGGGCATTCTACTGAAGATGGGCGGCTACGGCATCATCCGCATCTGTTACCCGATCTGCCCCGAGGCCGGCTACGACCTGGCATACGTCGTCTGTGGCATCGGCGTGTTGAGCATGGTCTACGGGGCGTTCGCCGCCCTCGCTCAAACCGACTTCAAGCGGATGGTTGCCTACAGCTCGGTGAGCCACATGGGTTACGTGGTGCTCGGCCTCGGTGTGTGGAGCGCGGTCGCGGGGACGGCGTACAACCCCGACTACTGGAAGATGGGCATGAACGGCGCGATGTTCCAGATGATCGCCCACGGCCTCAGCTCGGCCGGCATGTTCTTTATGGTCGGCGTGGTCTACGACCGCGTGCATCACCGCGATCTGAATCGCTTTGGCGGGTTGTTCAACAAGATGCCGATCTACAGCGGCCTGGCGATTGGGATTTTCTTTGCCGGCCTGGGTCTTCCCGGTTTGTGCGGCTTCATCGGCGAAGTGCTCGTGGTGCTTTCGGTCTGGAAATACAGTACGGCGCTGGCAGTGATCGCCGCCGCCGTGGTGATCCTCACGGCCGGCTACATTCTCTGGGCCATTCAACGGGTCTACCTCGGAGCCGAATACAAGGGGCCGCATCCGGAGGCCCTGACGCCGATCACGCCGCGCGAGCTCTCGATCGCCGTGCCGCTGTTGGCATTCGCGATCTGGTTCGGCGTCAACCCGAACGCGCTGTTGAAATACATGCAGCGGTCAGTAGACCAGACCGTGGTGGAGCTGGCGGATTGGACCAAGGCGAACGAGCCGGCGAAGTTGCAAAAGGAAGCCGCCCCCGCGACGGCCGACGCTGATCGGCCACCGTCACGCGAAGAATTAACCACAGAGCAAACAGAGGGCACGGAGAAGACTGACGGTCCGTTGTTGCTTTCCTCTGTGAACTCTGTGTCCTCGGTGGTGAAATCTTCCGAACGTTAGGCAGTAGATAGACCGTGGACTTTCAATCACTCGTTACCCACCTGCAGACGGACACGCTGGCGAGCCTCGCGCTCTTCCGGCCGGAGCTGGCGATTTGCGCGACGATCGTCGTGATGCTGCTGGTGCGATTGTTCAACGTGGGTCAGAAGCTCGATCCGTTCTGGCTGGCGCTCGCCGGGGCGTCGTGGCATTCTGGTACGCCTTGCCGACCGGCGGCATCGACAAACTCGCGGACGCCGGCCGGCACGAGATTTTCACTGGCATGTTGGTCTACGACTCGCTCACGGTTTACTTCCGGATGTTCCTGCTGGCGTTTGCCTTCTGGTTCGTCATCCTGGTGCGGATGACGGGGCTGGCGGACAAGCAGGACGGGCAGGACTTTTATTCGCTGCTGCTCGGCTCGACACTCGGCATGTGCCTGATGGCGTCGGCCAACCATCTGATGACCGTGTTCCTGGCGGTCGAAATGGCGAGCGTGCCGTCGTACGTGCTGGCCGGCATCCTCAAGGGCCGCCGCCGGTCGAGCGAGGCGGCACTGAAGTACGCCGTCTACGGGGCCGGGGCCGCGGGCGTGATGCTCTACGGCATCAGCCTGCTGGCGGGCCTGTTGGGCACGGCCCACCTGCCGACGATCGCCACGAAGCTCGCGGCGATGGACATTCCCGCGATGGCCGCCGGCGAAGGTGGCGGGCACGCTGATGGTGCTCGCGCTCGCGGGGTTGATGATCATGGTCGGCCTGGCGTTCAAGCTCTCGGCCGTGCCGTTTCACTTCTGGTGCCCGGACGTGTTCGAAGGTGCGTCGGCCGAGGTCGATGCGTTTTTGTCCGTGGCGTCGAAAGCGGCGGCGATGGCGCTGTTGGTCCGCGTGGCGCTGGGCGTGAGCGTGGTTCCGGCGGCACACGACGTCGCTGTCCACGCTCAAGTTCCGGCCCACACGGTGGCGTACCTGCAAACGGCCGTCGGCGCAGCCCGCCGCCGATGCCGCGACTCCTGCTTCGCCGCTGGCCCCAGTTCGCACGTTCATCGTCTACTTGCTGGCGATCGTTGCCGCGGTAACCTGCACGTTCGGCAATTTGGCCGCCTATGGTCAGACGAACATCAAGCGGCTGCTGGCCTATTCGACGATCGCCCACGCCGGCTACATGATCATGGCCGTGGCCGCGGCGGTGCAGTTGGCCGGCACGAACGCCGTCTCGTCGCGCGAGGCGGTGTCGGCGCTGGTGTTCTACCTCGGCATGTACGTGTTCATGAATCTCGGTGCGTTCGCGATCGTGGCCTTCCTGCGCGGAGTGATCGGCAGCGAAGAGATCGCCGACTACGCGGGGCTGATCCGCTCGGTGCCGGTTGTGGCCGTGGCGTTGGTGGTAATCCTGATCAGCTTGATCGGCATTCCACCGATGTCGGGCTTCATGGCCAAGTTTGGCGTGTTTGCGGCGCTGGTCAACGCCGGCGGACCGGTGATGATGTCGCTGTTGGTGATCGCGGGCTTCAACACCGTGATTTCGCTGATTTATTACCTCCGCGTCGCCAAGATCGTTTCGATCGATCCGGAGCCGGAAACCCGCGGCCCGGTCACGCTCGGCATCCTGCCGACGGCCTATGTTTTGGTGTTGGCGATTCCGGTGTTGTACTACGGCCTGCTGCCGGGCCACGTGTTGGACATCGCCCGCCAGGCCACGCAGCAGCTGTTCATGTAAAGGTCGATTCTCTTGTCTTCCGCCCTTCTTGCCACATCGCCCATGTCCGCCACCGACTCGATCGCCGCCCTGAATCGCGTGCTCGGCGTCGTGTTGCGGTCGTTCCCACAATACTTGCGATGGTCGCGGCCGTGGGTGCCGCCCGGTCACGAACGGGAACTCGAAGCGCTGGAGAGGATCGTCACAGAACAGGAAGCATTCGCCGAGCGGGTGTTCGACGCGATTGACCGCCTGGGCGGCCTGCCCGACACCGGCGAGTTTCCCATGGAGTTCACCGACACGCACGACCTGGCGATCGACTATATGATGCGCGAGGCGGTCGGCTACGCCCGGCAGGACGTGGCCGAGCTCGAAAGCGTCGCAGCGATGCCGAATCTGTCGCCGGAGATCGAGCTGTTGGTCAAGGAGGTTCTGAGCGCGACGAAACGGCAGTTGGCGTCGCTCGAAGCGCTCGTGCCGGAAAAGCCGGTCGTGTAGTCTTCCGCACGAGGCATGCCATGCAGCTCTTCGACACGCATGCGCATTTGGATCAGTCGGATTTCGACGCGGATCGTGCGGACGTGGTGGCGCGGGCGCGCGAGGCGGCCGTCGAGGAGATCATCGCCATCGGCACCACCGCCGCCACCAGCGCGACGTGCGTGCGACTGGCAGCGGAATTCGATGGCCTGCACGCGGCGGTCGGGATGCAGCCGAATTACATCGCCGAGTCCGAGCCAGGGCGACTGGGAGCGGATCGTCGCGTTGGCGGGCGAGCCGGGCGTCGTGGCGATCGGCGAGACAGGGCTGGACCGCCACTGGGATTTCACGCCGTTCGACGTGCAACAGGACTACTTCGATCGACATTTGCGGCTCGCGGCTGAGCGCGGGCTGCCGTTTGTGGTGCACATGCGCGACTGCGACGAGGACATCCTGGCGATGCTCCGCGAGGCTCACGCCCGCGGCCCGCTCGTGGGCGTGATGCACTCGTTCACCGGCTCGCGGGCCATGGCGGAGGAGTGCCTGGCGATGGGCATGCACGTCAGCTTCGCCGGGATGGTGACGTACAAGAAGTCGGACGAGCTGCGGGCCATCGCCGCGATCGTGCCGGACGACCGGATTCTCATCGAGACCGACGCACCGTACTTATCGCCGGAGCCAGTCCGCAAGATCAAACGGAACGAACCGGCCCACGTGCGTCATACCGCGGCTTGCCTGGCGGAGGTCCGCGGCGTGAGCCTCGAGACGTTTGCCGCACAGACGACGGCCAATGCCCGCCGGCTCTTCCTGCCGCCGAATCGCTAGCGGTGATACTGTTGATTTGCACCTTGTTGCGGCAGGCGGGCAGCCGCGTGGGCCTTGGCATAGGGATTCGGCGTGCCGCGGGCGACGGATGTGCCGGCGCTCGATTGGGCGGGGCGCTGCCTGGCGGCGAAGGTCGTGCCGCCGTGGGCAGCGGTGGGACGATTCATGGCGTACGGGCTGTAACCGCCATCATAAGTGCTGCCGTAGCCTGCCATTGCAGCCGCCGCATCCGCAGTTTCCACAGCCGCTGCAGCCACAGCCGGAGGGCGGACCAACCCATTGACCGCAGCGATTGCAAGGATCACAGCAGCGGGGCGGATCGTTGTGCCATTCGCTCCAATACATTTCGCCGCTGCAGCCGCAGGAACCGCCGCCACAGAGCGCGGAGCACATCCGCCCACAGGCGGCGAACAGGCCGCTGCAACAGCTGGTCTTCTTCTTACATCCGCAACTGCTGCAGCCACACGACGCCTCACAGCAATCGCCGCAACCGCAACTGGCTTCACAACCGCAGCCCGACTCGCAACAGTCACCACAACCACAACCTCCGCAGCCGCCATCGCTGCAGGCCGGGCCGGTGCAGCCGCACATCGGCAGGTGGGATTCGCAGCCACAGTTGTAGGTTTGGCCGGCGAACTTGCGGCCGTCGACGCAGTAGCCGCCGCAGCATCCGCCGCACGCGTCATTGCAGCCGCAGGTCGCCTCGCAGCAGTCGCCGCAGCCGGTGCCGCAACCACAGCTCGATTCGCAGCCGCAACCCATGCCGATCCAGCGATTGGGCTCGCAGCCGTCGCAACAATTCGGGTTGCCGCAGCCGCAAGGCTGCGAGCCGATTCCCAAATACTCGCAGAGACCGACACCGTAGCTCGATGAATTGCACGCGAGCGCGGCGACGAGCGCGCATGCCGACAGAACAGCCTTCAGGCTAGTTTGCATATCTCCCCCTTGAGCGACTGGTCGAAGACCGTTGGCCGCAGACCGCGGCCGAAAAAGTCGCGAACGCATTGTAGCGCGTGATGGCCCCCCTTGGAGCAACGCACCGGTGGTGCGTCAACTCGGGCCAAACGGCCTCGAATACATCGACGCCCGCTCTCCCCAGCGTTGAGAAAAACCACTACAATCGACACGGTTTACGTCATGCGATGCATGCATCGCGCCGACACTGGCGCAATTGATGGCAATGCCACCAGCGGATGATTGCACAGAGAAGCGCAGATAACGCGTTAGCGGCAGTGGCCGTTCGCGCAGCGCGAGCTGCCGTCGAGACAGTAGCAGCCGGTCGGTCCGTACATGTCGAACCAATCGGCGAGGCTCGGGCGGCGGTCGCAGCATGCAAACGGATCGTGGGCACAGCCAGAGAGGCCGATGGCCACGAGTGCGGCGAAGAGCAAGCCGGCGAACCGAGCTACCATGTCGCGGATCCCTCCGGAGGGAATGAAAAGTCGTCGCAGGAAGCGCTCTGTTTCATCGACGGCCGACCGGCAAGCGGTTGAAGGAATTGACGATTTGAGCCGAAATCACCGCGGCCGCGACGCTGCCGGCGGTGACAGCACGAGAAAGCGAGCAAGATGGAAAAAGCTGCGAAGAAGTTCTTGGAGCAGATTCTCGAGACGCCCAGCCCCTCGGGCTACGAGCAACCAGTGCAGGAGATCGTACGGAAGTACGCCCGCTCGTTTGCCGACGACGTGCGGACCGACCTGCACGGCAACGTCATCGCGTGTGGCAATCCCGAGGGAGCGCTCCGCGTGATGTACGCCGGCCACGCCGACCAGATCGGGCTGATCGTCAGCCATGTCAACGAGAACGGCTACATCTACACCAACACGATCGGCGGCTGGGATCCGCAGCAACTGGTCGGCCAGCGGATGACGATTCACACCGCCAGCGGCCCGATTCCCGCTGTCATCTCCCGCAAGGCGATTCACCTGCTCGATCAGGACGAGCGCAAGGTCGTCGTCAAGCACAAGGAGCTCTGGCTCGACATCGGCGCGAAGAACGGCGAAGAGGCGTCGGCCGCTGTACAAATCGGCGATCCGGTCACGTTGGAGCTCCGTTATCAAGAGCTGCGGAACAGCCTGGCCACGTCGCCCGGCATGGACGACAAAGTCGGGCTGTGGGTAGCGGTCGAAGCCCTGCGGCGAGCGCAGAAACGAAGCAAGTTGAAAGTGGCGCTTTATGCGGTGTCGACCGTGCAGGAGGAGATCGGACTCCGCGGGGCGATCACCAGTGCGTTTGGCGTCGATCCGCACGTCGGCATCGCGATCGACGTCACGCACGCGACCGATTGTCCTACGATCGACAAGACGCAAGAAGGCGACGTGAAACTGGGCGGCGGTCCGGTAATCTATCGCGGCCCGAACATGAGCCCGGTCGTGGTGAATCGACTCCGGTCGGCGGCCGAAAAGGCGGAGATCGTTTGCCAATGGGCCGCCAGCGGCCGGGGCACTGGTACCGATGCCAACGCGATCCAAATTACGCGGGCCGGCGTCGCGGCCGGCCTGGTGAGCATCCCCAACCGCTACATGCACAGTGCGGTCGAGATGGTCTCGCTCGAAGACATCGACCACGCGGCCGACCTCCTGGCGGAGTTTGCGCTGGGGATCGAGCGGGACGCGGACTTCACGCCGCTGTAGCCCATCAAGCAACGATATCAAAACGGATCTTGCGGCGAGCACGCCTTCGCCAGTGCAACAGCAAGGTCGGCGTAGCCACGACCACCGAAGACGGCTCCGGGACCGAAGCCAGAGCACTGCTTCCGTAAAGCGACCTTCCGAAGTTCGACTTCCATATTTGGTACGATGCCGGGTCGGCGGGGCCGTCGCGCCAGACAGTGTAATCGGCGGCGTCGACTCGGCCATCATGGTTGAAGTCGCCTTCGAGGACGATCGAATCACTCAGCACGTAGTTCGAGACACCCTTGGTCAACGCGAGATCAAAGGTCTTACCTCCGACGCTGATCTCGTAGTCGCCGTAGAAGCCATTGAAGTCGACCTTACCGTCGGGCCCGACAGTCGCCGACAATTGGGTATTCCAGCCGTTCGCCGGGTTTCCGTCCCAATCACGGATGCCAAGCTGGTCCTGCCAAAGCTTGCCGGCATTGGTGAGCGTCGCGGAGTTCCAGTTGCTCGTGTCGACGGCGTAGATTGCGGAACCAGGCGCGAATTGGGTCGAGCCGTCGTTCTCCTTGATCCAATCCCAAACGACGAAGCCCGTCGAGTTGGGATTGCCGAACACCAGCCGCATCAGCTGGCCCAGCACGGTCAGAGTGTCGCTATCGCTGACATTGCTGAATGTGCCGAACTCCGTGAGCACCGTTGGCAGGCCCTGAACGTTCATATTCTGCAAGCCATAGAAGACTTCGTTGCCTAGATCCGGGCTGAGATCGGGAGCATAGAACTGCAGGCCGATGCCATCGACGACGTCGCCGTAGCCGGCATCGACCCCGGCTTGCTGGATCGTGTCGATGTGCTGGTTGAATCCGTTGCTCGAGCCTTGCAGGACCGCGAAATCATTGACAAACATCTTCGACGCCGGCGACGCCGCACCGGCATCGTGGTAGATCTTGGCGACGCCCGCGGCGCCGTAGAGCTGCCAGTATTGTGTCGGCGAGCCATCGACCACGCCGTCTTGATAGCTTTCGTTGTAAACGTCGACCTGGTCGTAACCGGTTCCGCCGATGTAGTAGCCGATTCGATTCTCGATCGCACTCAAGAGCTGCGACTTCGCCGTGCTGCTCGTGATTGCGTCGGACCTCAAGGAGTCGACCCACGCTGGCTGGTTCCCGTTCCAGATAAGGTTATGGAGCCGCGTGTGCATATCGTGGGCTGCAGCATAGTCATGTATCACACCGAGTTCGCCGATCTGCACGTCGCCCTGCGTGGGCTCGGTGCTGGCCCAGTTACACTCGCAGACGAGCTCGTTGAAATTCAGATTGAGGTATTGCTGATAGACACTCTGGTGCGTGGTCCCCTCGGTGCCGAGCGAGCTAACGTCGACGCCGGCCCCCCAATCGAATGCCAGTCGCTTGAGCGAGATATCGACTTGCTGGCCGGCATTTGCCGGCGGCAGCTGGACCGTCGCCGGCCCTTGACGGTAATTGGCGATGTACGTGTCGCTGGCTGCCAAAGCATTGGCATTTGAGTTCGCGTTGGCAATCGATGCGCCTGAAACGGACAGTGAATTGATTTTGAGTTGTCTGCCTGCAACACTTCGGTCATTGTTGAGCTCCGTGCGGACAAAATGTGTCCCGGCCGGAAGCGCAAAAGTATGGCGATACGTGTTCGGGCCCGTGGCAACCGCGAACGATGCTTGCTGATCGGCGACGGCGAGACCCATGCGGGGCGAACCGGTGCCGTCGGCCGCGACCTCGATCGTGACGTTGCCCGGCGCCGTGAGTGTGATGTACGTTCCGACGTAGCCGTTGCGGTCGAGGACGTACGCGGTACCCGACGACTCGCCGTCGGACTTCAGGGCCAGCGCGTCGCCGCTGAGCGTCGCCGCGTTCGCCCAAGAAGCAAGCAACATTACGAACGACAGTGGTTGAATCCAAGATTTCATTCTGCGTCTCGACACCAGCTCCCATTGTACCGGGCCGGTATCAAACCGCTGCTTCTAGATATCGTCGAGTCTGGCAGATTTAGTCGCGCTGGCACGCGGTCCATACAGATGGCGAATTTGGCCCGGGCGAATTCGGCCATTTTGTCGCGGGTGGCCGGTAGAGATGCGGTCTCTTAGGAGCCGGTGGAATCGGCGGCGTCGAGCCCGGTTGGATCGCTCAAATCATATTGCATCACGCCCTTGATGAGCTTCAGATCGTACGACTGACCTCCCACGCTGAGCTCGTACTCGCCGTAGAAGCCCTGAAAGTCGACCGTGCCGTCCGCCGCCGCGGTGGTCGTCAACTGCGTCGTCCAGCCGTTGTTTGGATCGCCGTCCCAATCGTGAATGCCGAGCGTGTCTTGCCACGCCTTTCCGGCAGGAGTGATGGCCATGGTGCTCCAATCGCCGGTGTCGACCGTGTACAGTGCCGCGCCGGGTGCAAATTGAGACGAACCGTCGTCCTCCTTGATCCAGTCCCAGACGACGAATCCCGTAGATGCCGGGTTCCCAAATATCAGCCGCATCGCCTGGTTCAACGTCGTCGCCGACGTCTCGGCACTCAGATTGGGGAAGGTGCCAAACTCGGTGAGCACCAGCGGCAATCCTTGCACGTTCATCATCTGCAGGTCCGCGATCACCGCGCCTGGGGGTAATGGCTTCTTTAGTGTAATATTGCAGCCCGATGCCATCGACGACTTCGCCGTAGCCGGCGTCGAGTCCGGCCTGCCGGAGGGCCTCGATGTGCTGAGAATACTGGTTACTTACGCCCTGCAACGCGCCATAGTCGTTGACAAACAGCGCCGGCGCATAACCGGCCTGGAGCGCAGCTTGCTTCGCGTCATGGTGGATCTTGGCGATCCCACGCATGCCGAACAGATGCAGATAGGTTTCCGGCCCGCCCAGTTCTCCGTCGTTGTAGCTTTCGTTGTAAACGTCGATCTGATCGTACTTGGTGTCGCTGCTGGCAAGGTAGTAGCCGATGCGCGAGTCGATTGCGGCTGACAGTTTGGCCTTGGCGCTATTGCTGCGGATGGCCTGATTTTTGAGCGCGTTGATCCATTCCGGCTGATTTCCTTCCCAGATCAAATTGTGCTGGCGGGCGTGCATGTGGTGGGCGGCCGCATATTGGTACACGCCGCGGATGCCCGCCACGATCGGCTTACCCTGAACCGGCTCGTTGTCGCACCAATAACCGGGTCCCGCCGTCACGATTGTGTTGAAATTCTGGCGGAGACGCTGTTGGTAGTTCCGCTGCCGAATCGTCCCGTCGCCGCTGAGCTGGCTATCGACCCCGTCGTCCCGGATATTCACGCCGCCGCCGAAGTCGAAGGCGATCCGCTTGAGCGACACGGCAACCTGTTCTCCAGCCGAGAGGCCGGGAATCTTGACGGTCGCGTGGCCTCGGCGGTAGTTGGCGATGAACGTGTCCGACGCTGCCAGCGCATTGGCGTTGCTGTTCGTGTTGGAGCAATTCGCCCCGACCACGCTCAGGCGGTTGATCCTAAGCTGCCGGCCGTCGATGCCACGGTCGTTATTGAGCTCGATCCGGAGGAAGTGCGTGCCGGCGGGCAGATTGCAGGATGTCACGTAGGTCTTGACGCCGGCCGCGACAGTAAACTCCGTAGTGGTATCGCCGATCGCGATCCCCATGCGAGGCGCGTCGGTACCGTCAGCGGTGACGGCAAGAGTCACCTGGCCAGGTTGGGCGAGCGTGAGGTACGTCCCAATGAATCCGTTTCGCTCCAAGATCCACGAATCACCGGACGCCCGCCCAGCGGACTTGAGAGCGAGCGCATTGCCACCCAGCGACGCTCCGCCGGAGGACGGTACGAAGCGGGCAAGAAACAACACAATCGTCAGAAAGACAAAGATCAGCCAGGTGCGGGCAGAGAACGTCGGCATAATGTGTCGCGAAGCGCTGGGTACGAGCATCGAGCGCGGCGGCATCATCGCGCACTCGATAACTTTACGCGGACTTGATGCGGACGCAACGGACGCGGACATCGGCGGCGGGAAGCCGCCAGAACCAATCCCGCCGAGGCGCAGGACAGCAGTCATGTTTCAGCCGAAATCTCGCGATCCAAAGGAGTGGGCGATGAGGGACTCGAACCCCCGACTTTCGCGGTGTAAACGCGACGCTCTAACCAACTGAGCTAATCGCCCGAATTTTCGTGCTTGGTCCGTGGTGAGTAGTCGGTTGTGTGCAGGAGCACATTATCATACAACGGACGGCGGACTACCGACAACGGACCAAATGCATGACCATGCAACCGCAAATTGCTTCGATCACCGACCCCGCGAGTGGCGCTGAGGCAAAGATCCTGGTGAGCCTGGGCTTCAACTGTTTCAGTTGGCGGCCGGTGCTGGCGGATGGGCCGCGCGAGATGTTGTGGTCGCATCCCGAATTCTCCGGTGGGAACGAGCGGCCATCGGGGAGCGGTATCCCGATATTGTTTCCCTTTCCCGGGCGGATCGGGCAGGCGAAATTCACCTTCGACGGGCGTCAATACGAACTGGAACCCGGCGACGCGTTTGGCAATGCAATCCACGGATTTGTATACAAGCGGCCGTGGCGGATTGTCGACGCAGCGGCCCGAACGCGTGGTGGGTGAGTTTCAAGCGTCGGTCGACGATGCGTCGATTCTCGACCACTGGCCGAGCGATTTTCGCATCCGTGTCGGTTATCAGTTAAGCGGTTGCGAATTGACGTGCGAGGTGGAGTTTGAGAACACCGGCGGCGGACCGCTCCCCTGTGGCTTCGGCACTCACTCGTATTTTCGCTTGCCGCTGGTCGAAGGCGCCGATCCGGAAGCGACGTTGGTCTACGCCCCGGTATCGAAACTTTGGGAGCTGCACGACATGCTGGCGACGGGGAAAATCGCGCCCGTGCCGGCGGGGATGGAATTGAATCACGGAGGACCGCTCGACGAACGGAAGTTCGATACTTCGTATACGGTGCTTGAGCCGGAGGCCGACGGGCTGATCCACACGTGGATCCGCGAGCCGAAGAGCGGCCGGACGGTGACGCAGCTCTTCGATCGATCGTTCACGCAATGCATTGTCTACACGCCGCCACATCGCGCGGCGATCTGCCTGGAGCCGTACACGTGCTTGCCAGATTCGTTCCGGCTGACTGCCGAGGGACACGCGACGGGGCTCAAGATTCTTGCGCCCAGTGAACGGCTCGCGACGACGATTCGGCTTGGGGTGACGTAAAGGAGGGGCGAACTGGCCGCTGAAGCGGCCAGTCCGTCGGGAGCGGCCAGTCCGTCAGAGAGAGCGGAGCGAACGGG
>CAWEEU010000016.1:0-158442 GCA_963808175.1 uncultured Planctomycetota bacterium
CGTTGGCCACGACTCCTACAACCTTGCAGCCGGTGGCGGCAAACGCTTCGCATGCCCTGACGACAAACCGACGGTGGTTCTTCTCCGGCCGGACGACGAGGATGGCGCGTCGATCAGCCGCCCGACGACTTGGGCGTCGCTCACGGCCAGCACGGGTGGGCAGTCGACGAGCACCTGGTCGTACTGCGAGTCGGCCCATGCGAGCAGCTCGACGAAGTTTTGGCTGCCGAGAAGTTCCGCCGGATTCGGACGCCGCAGTCCAGCGGGCAACACGTCGAGGCCGGCCTGATCGGTTTTCTGAATCAATTGCTTGGCCACGTCGGCCGGGCTCCCGTCGCCGCTCAGCAGGTCGGCTACGCCGGCATGACCCTTCAAGTCCAAAAGCGTCGTCAGCCCCGGCTTGCGCAGGTCGGCGTCTATAATCAGCGTTTTTCTGCCCGCCTGCGCGAACGACACAGCCAGGTTCACGGCGATCGTCGTCTTGCCGTCGCCCGGCTCCGTGCTGGAGACGAGCAGGCGATCGCTTACATCGTTGGAGAGCGTCAGTGCGGTCCGCAATGTGCGGAACGCTTCGGTCTCGACCGCCGACGGCATGGCGAACGAATGCACGGCTTCGAGGCCCGTGCCCTCCAGAATTTCCAAATCGCGCACCATCGCCAGGACGGGCACCCCGAGCTGGGTCGCAATATCTTCGGCGAAGTGAACCGGTCGTCCAACACGTCTTGGACGTAGGCAATCAATCCTCCCACGGCCAGCGCGCCCGCCAGCGAGACCAGAATGACGATCCGCAATTGCGGTGAAACCGGGGATTCATTGGGCAGCGGCTCTTGCACGACGGTGGCTTGAATCGGCCCCTGAAGTTGACTCATGTCGATGCTGTCGATCCTGCTGTACAACAGGTCGTGCAGTTTCTCCAAGCGAGCCACTTCGTGCTCCAGCATTTGCAGCTGCAACACCGCGCCGCTCTGTTCAGACGCTTCGGTCCGGGCCGCGTTGAACGAGACAAGTAGTTGTTGTTCCTTCCGACTCGCCTCGTCCACCGTTTCCGACCAACTCGGCGAATCTCGCGGATCGCTTCGTCACGCTCCAAAGGCGGCTGGCTCGAGTTGCCGTGTTGCTTGATTTTGGCATTGCGACGCGGAGGAATGATCGGCTCTATCTCGTCGGCGCCGAGCGTTTCGTACACTTTCCACTGATCATAGGCCCCATCGCCGGCAAACGAATCGATGGGCGAATCAATCTGCTCCAGCAATTCCTCCACTTGGTCCGCGTCGTGCCCACAGTTTTCCGTCAGCACTTCCGCTTCGATCTCCTGCGTATCCGGGTTCACGGCCAAGTGCAATTTCCGCCACGTGCGTCGTTTGCTCACACCGTGCTTGCGAGTTTTCCATTCGCCTTCGCCAAACACCTTCAAGCCGGTGCTGTCGACGACCACGTCGATCGGTCCCTGGCGGTCCGCAACGTCCAAGGCGATTTCCAGCTTGGCCGCCCGTTTGGCCAGAGACGTGAAGTCGGGAATCGCCACGTCCACCTGCATCAACTGTGCCAGCGAACGCCCCAAACCTTCGGTCTGCCGATAGGGAAGCCGAAACAACTCCCGCAACATCAGCAGGCTTTCAACGGCCGTATCGCTGTAAACAAACGGGTGCCCGACCTTCGTGGCCTCGTTGGTATGTTCCCACGCGTCGATCACGTCGTCGCTAAACCAGAACGTAATCGAGCCCCGCTGCACCAGCGACTCGTTATATTTTCTCCAATTGGTAATCTTGTAGCTCGTTTTCGCCTTGGCAACCATTCACCGCTCCTTCAGTGTGAGGGGGAATCCATTTCTCCCCTGATTTACGAACTGAACATGCGAATAGTTCGACAAGGCCATTACTGACTGCAATATATACAGGTTGCCATCCGTGGTTAACAAATCAGGTTTAACGAATCGAGCAAATCAAGCCCCAAGTTTTGGCCTCGCTTCTTTTCAGCAGGGTGGCCAAGAATTCTCCTTGTGTTCGTCAGCTAGATCCCTAGGATGAGTAGCATATGTCCAGTGACTGGCCCGTCGGCGGATTCTTGCTTCGACGCGGGCTGGCCGCTGCCGTTGTTTGGCAATTTGAGTGATCTCGTATTAGACCGCCGGCTTGGCCGGCTTGGCCGGCCTGGCGGGAGCGAGGAGGTTGCGCGCCTTTCGCCACTGTCGATTGCGATCGCAAGCTCCCCGGTTCATTGGAATTTTGGAAAATTGAGCGTGGGCGCGAATTCGACTATTTTTGGAACACGCCCAAATGGAAATCGCCTGGTTTTACCGAGCCAGCGGCGAAGTGGGTGTGACAAAAATGGGTATTTTTGGAACGTGGAATCGAGTTTTTTCACGCGTTCCAAAATTCCAAAATTCGGCCCGATGCAGCCGCACAGACATACCCGTGCCGAGGAGACCGGGGCTGACGGGGTAATTTGGCAGGCACACAAACCGTTATGGCAAGATTGCTGCCGCGCCGACCACGCCACCCGCTTCGAGCACTGCCCCGCGGCAACTGATCGGCACCGGCGGGATCAGGTAGGGAGCGCAGTTGCCGGGCCGGTAGTAGCCCAGGGCGTACATGCACTCGTTCGGCGGCGTGACGCCCATGCAGTAGGGCAGCACGGGCAGACGCGAGAAGAAGTGGGCACCCGAGACGATCGGATCGAGGTACGGGCCCCACGAGTGGCCGTAGCGTTCGAGGGCTTCGTCCTCGAAGTAGAGCGGCTTGTGGCAGATGGCCGATGCCTTCCACATGTAAGTCGTTTCATCCCAGCAGCGGCCAGCGTAGAGCTCGCCCTGCGTCGATCGTGCACTCGACCGGGTAGTCCTGGCCCTGTTTGCCGGAGACGGAGATGCTCAAGTCGACCTGGTCGAGCGTGTGGGCCTTCAGGCGGGCCAGCTCCTCGGAGCAATAGGCCCGGGCCTCGCGGCCTTCGTCGGAGAGCAGCGGATCTTCGGTGTTCGGCAGGCCGGCGTTCGGCTCATCGTCGCCGGTGGCAAATGGGTCGGGCTTCGGCGCATTGCGGGACGGCGCGGGCTGGAAGGTCCGCGGCTGCCGCTCGGCGCCGGCCGGCTGGCGCTCGATCGCAGCGGGCGGAGCGACCGCGCCCATGTCCGGCATGGATTCGGCCGGCAGCGTCATTTCCTCTTGCTCGTCGACCTCCACCTGGGTCGATTCCGCTTCGACCGGCGGCTGGCCGAAGGGCTGGGTGATTTGGCTGTTGTAGCGATCGCCGGCGTCCGAAGGCGGCTGAAACTGCAGCTGCGCCTCGCGTACGACGCCGCTTTCCGCGGACGATGCCTCGCCGTCGACCAGCACGCTGCGGAGCGGCGCGCCGCCGGCTTGTTTCGCGGCAAAGCTCGGCCCGTCGAATTCGGCCCGGCCATCATCTTCAAACGCGACCGCCCGCACCGCGCCATCGCGGCGCGGCGCCGGCTTGACGAAACTATTGGCCTTGGCGATCGGCTGCGAATCGGCAGAGGGCTTGGAATGTTTCGGCCCGCCCCGACGCCACTGGAGCTCGGTGGCCGACACGTGGCACGCCAGCAGGGACAGACACAAAACGTAAGCTAAACCGGCAAGCGGACTTCGAGAAACGATGCGAACTCGGACGCTGAACCCTGAACCCTGACCCTGAACCCTGCTGCTCATTCATCCCCCGCCGAATACTCGGCCGAATAGTTGGGCGCTTCCTGCGTGATGGCGATGTCATGGGGATGGTTCTCCCGCACACTGGCGGCCGTGATTTGTATGAACCGCGCCTCGGTGCGCAATTGGTCGATCGTTTTGGCGCCGCAATAGCCCATGCCGGCCCGCAGGCCGCCGACGAGCTGATACAAAAACGGGCTCAGCGAACCTTTGTAAGGCACGCGGCCTTCGACGCCCTCGGGGACAAGTTTTCCGTTGGTGGCTTCCGCACCCGACTGTCGGTATCGCTCGCTCGAGCCCTTGACCATCGCGCCAAGCGAGCCCATGCCGCGGTAGGCCTTGTAAGTCCGGCCTTGATACAGCACGCGTTCGCCCGGGCTCTCGTCGAGCCCCGCCAGCAGCCCACCGATCATCACGGCGTTGGCCCCGGCAGCGATCGCTTTGGTGATGTCTCCCGAGTAGCGGATGCCTCCATCGGCGATAATCGTGACGTTCGATCCGCCGATCGCCTGCGCGGCTTCGTAAATCGCGGTGACCTGCGGCACCCCGACGCCGGAAATGACCCGCGTCGTGCAGATCGATCCCGGCCCGATGCCGACTTTCACCGCGTCCGCGCCGGCCGAAACGAGGTCGCGCGTTCCTTCGCGCGTGGCCACGTTGCCGGCCACGACGTCGATGTCCCAGCTCTTCTTGATCTGACGAACCGTTTCGACCACGTTGCCGGAATGGCCGTGGGCGCTGTCGACGACCAGGAAATCGACGTCTTTGGCGATCAGGCTGCCGGCCCGCTCAAAATCAAACACGCCGACCGCGGCTCCCACCCGCAGCCGACCTTGTCGGTCTTTGGCTGCTTGCGGGAAACGCCGCATCATGTCGATGTCTTTGATCGTAATCAGTCCGGTCAGTCTGTTATTTTCGTCCACCAGCAGGAGCTTCTCGACCTTTTTTGTCATCAATATCTTCTCAGCTTGCTCAAGCGTCACGGTCCCCTGTGCTGTCACCAGGTGGTCCTTGGTCATGACTTGAGCAGATGGGCAGGTCGTTGTGCTCGAGGAACCGCAGGTCGCGGCGGGTGATGATGCCCACCAGCTTGCCGTTCTCGACGATCGGGATGCCGCTCACCTTCGACTGCTGCATCGTCTGGTGGGCGGTAGCGACGCTAGCGTCGGGCGGCAGCGTCACGGGGTCGACGATGATCCCGTTGGCCGACCGCTTTACCTTGTCGACCTCTTCGGTCTGCCGCTCGATCGACATGTTCTTGTGGATGACGCCGATGCCGCCTTCCTGGGCCAGGGCGATGGCCATCGCGCTTTCGGTCACCGTGTCCATCGGCGAGCTGAGGATCGGGATGTTGATCGAGATCCGGCTGGTGAGCCGGGTGCCGACTTCCACCTCCGTGGGCACGACGGTGCTGAATTGCGGCTCGATCAGCACGTCGTCGAACGTGAGTCCCGTGCGGACGAACTTGTCGGCCAGATGATGGGCAAGCTTCTCGACGTCTCTCAAGTCCATGGCCTGGCGACCTCCCAAAGCAAGCCGGTTCCGATCGGAAGGGAATCTGTAATCTTCCCTTTGAAGTGGCGGCGTTTCAAGGTGTCTTGCCAGAATGGGCTGCCTGAATTCTGGCGCAGGTTAGAAATCCACGCTGACAGCCTGGCCGGCGTAGTCAACTTCCTCGATTTCGCCCGTGGGAACCAGCTCGACTCGGAATTTGCACCGGCGAACTCGTTGGTCGCGCCGACTGGCGGGGCGGGCTCGATCGTGAGCCGCCTGGTTGCATCGTCCCACTTCAGGCGAGTCCGCGTCGCCCTGCCTGTCAGGTAATCGAGGCTGGTCCCGTCGTCCGAGTAGAGCGTGAACTCGCCGTCGGCGCCGGGATAGATTTTGAGCGTGGTGGGTTCGTCCACCTGCTGGGCCGTGTACTGGCGCACCGGATCGAAAGGGATGATCGCGCCGGCACGGACGTAAATCGGCATGGTGGCCAAATCGACCTGCCGCGTGACCGTGCGTCCGCCCGCGAGCTTCTCGTTCGTCCAGAAGTCGAACCAATCGCCTTGGGGCAAGTAGACGTCGCGCGACGTCGCTCCCTTTTCAAACACAGGCGCCACCAGCAGGTCGCGGCCCCACAGGTACTGGCTGCCGAGCTTGCGGGCCTGCGGGTCGACCGGATAGTGGAGCCACATTGCCCGCATCAGCGGCATGCCGGTGTCGCGCGCTTGCCAGGCCAGCGTGTAGGTGTACGGCAGCAGCTCGTAGCGCAGCTCGTCGTACTTTCTACAGATCGGCTCGATGGCAGGATTGTTCAATTCGGACTCGAGCGGGTTGCGGCGGTCTTCCAGCGGCCCCATCTCCGCCAGGCCCCAACCCCACGGCAGCCGCGTCCACCAGGTGCGCCCGTGGGCGCGGAACGACGGACAAAAAGCGCCGAACTGGAACCAGCGGGCGTACAGTTCGCCTGTGAGCTCTTCGTTGGGATAGAAGCCGCCGATGTCGGAACCCCAATACGGCCCAACGCTCAGCGAGTGATTAATCCCGACCGCGACCTGGCCTTCGAGTGTTTTCCAAGAAGATTCGGTGTCGCCGGACCAGACCCAGCCGCCCCAACGGGCAACGCCGAGATGGCCGTTGCGGTGCAAGCTCCAGGGCCGCACGTTGGGCCGCGTCGAGAGCGGGCCTTGGTAATACATCTGGTGGCGCTTCATCCGCTCGAAGAGGTTGAACCAATCTCCTTCGTCGGGCCAGAAGGCATCGACGCCGGCCGCGAAAAGTCCCTCATGCTGTTGCCAATACGTCTGAATATGCGAGTCGTCGACCGTCTCGTCCGGCCGCGGAGGAATCGTCCCCTGGAGTGTCGGCAATCGGTCGCGGTTCCAGGGCACGATATGCGTGACAACCTTGACGTGCCGATCGTGCAGCTCGTTGATGACCTCTGTGGGGTCGCCGGGAAATACGTCGGGATTGAAGTCGAACGACGGCTGCGGCGTGTTCCAGCCGCGAGGACAGAAACCGGAACCGAGGTAGATTACGGCGTCGACCGGGATCTTCTTCTCGCGAAAGGTATCGACGATCCGGATCATCTGGTCGGCGTCTTCGAGTGTGCGGTGGGATTGCATATAGCCGAGCGACCAGAGGGGCGGCATCACTGCCGGACCGGCGATCGTAGAGACGTCCTTCATCAGCTCCGCCGGCTGGTGAGCGTCGAACACGAAGACGTCGTAGAGCCCCGGCACGATTTGGTCGACCGGCGGGCGGCCTTGCACTTGCGCCGTGTATCGCCGTTGTTGTTCGCCCCGCTCTCGGCGACTCGCGTCGCGATCGGGTGCGGGTGGCTCGGGCGGTTGCCAGGGTGTGAACGTACCGCGGTCGGCGTCACGCAGGTCGAACTGGCCCCACGGCGTGGCGACGTACAGACCCCAACCTGCCGTGCCGATCGCCAGCGCCACCGGGTTGCGCGACCCATAGGCGTCGGACTGCCAGCGGGGACGCATCTCGTCGAGTCGGCCTCGTCGGTCAAACTCGATCGGATCGTTGCGCCAGCCGCGCTTGGGCAGCGGCCCGCCTTCGCCCAGGCCGAGCACCGGCCCGTCGCCGAGCTGGAACGAGAGCTTGCCATCGCTCTCGAAGATCAGTTCTTGAACCAGTTGCCCGGCGGAGTTGGTGATGCGCACAGTCAGCGGATCGCCTCGCACGACAACGGTCAGTTGCCCGATCTGTGCTTGAATGGGCTGGTCAATCTGGCGAATGCTGATTGCCGCCGGTGCGTAGTCCCGCTCGGCGAGCGACGGGCTGTACGGAAACTCGTCGCTGAACGTGATCGGCTTGAGCGTGACGCGCACGCTGTGTTCACCGGCCGCGCGGACGTCGAGCTGGGCTGCTTGGCCGGCGGTTGTGATGGGAGCACCACGACCGATGGGTGCAAGAGCCCAGCAACCGGCGACCGCCAACAAGAGTGAAATTTGTAGTCGAACCATCCTGCTTGCTCATTTGCATTCGGAGATGGCGTCGGTCGTGGGTACTACTTTGGCGTAGGCGAATCCGAGCGCGGACATAAACGCGGCGTGGACTTCGGCCGCGGGGACTTTCTGGCCGTTGAAGTCGACGTTCGTCGTCGCGCACGCGTCGTGGGCGACCAGGCAGTCGAAGCCGAGATCGGCGGCCGCCCTGGTCGTCGCGTCGATGCACACGTGACTCATCGCGCCGCAGATCGCCACTCGCTTGACGCCGGCTTTTTGCAGCTCCTCCAGCAGATGCGTTTCACGAAAGCTGTTGGGGAAGTGCTTCACGATGACGGTCTCGTTCGGACCTGGAGCAATCGAGCGGTGGATTTTCGCGCCGTCGCTGCCGGCGACAAAGAATGGTGCCGACTTGTCTTCCCAAGTGTGCTGAATGTGGAAGGTCGGCTGCTTCGTGCTGCGGAAATGAGAGAGTAACGCCGCGGCGTTGGCGGCCGCCCGATCGATCTCGACAAGCTCCATCTTGCCACCGGGGAAATAGTCGTTCTGGACGTCGACGATCACGAGAGCGGTTTTCATGCGGAGCCTGCGGGTGAGCGTGCGGACGGTGGGCGGGGGCGAACTCTATTATTCCGCAAGTTCAGCGGTGAGGGAAGGCGCAGTCGAAGAGAGACGGCATGCCGCAGATTGCAGTGTGCAGATTGACGAAGTTCGGAGCCGGCGGCGGCGCTTTTGCCGGCTACACTACCGGTAGTCGTCCATGCCGAGGCGGAGCTTCAGCTCTTCGAACTCGCGGACGAACCGTTCCGTCGTCGAGTGGACGTGCTCGGCCTCGGTGATAAACCGCATGTCCTCGCGGCAATTGAGATGGGCGTCAATCAGGATGCTTTCGTACGGCGTGAGATTATTCCCGTAGACTAACAGCAACTTGTGTTCGTCGAGCTGAACTTCCTGCGGCGTGTTCGGATTGAGGACTGCCAGTCCGGTACATCCGTCGTTGATCAGCAAGTCCTCGAAATCCCACAGGATGCTCTGCAGGATCGGCAGTTCGATCTGCTCGCGGTAGAGGTCGGTGTGTCCGCGCGATTGCTGCGAATGACTGGTTTC
Organism: uncultured Planctomycetota bacterium; assembly: GCA_963808175.1. Classification (GTDB taxonomy): domain Bacteria; phylum Planctomycetota; class Planctomycetia; order Pirellulales; family Lacipirellulaceae; genus DASYDU01. The sequence goes on from CAWEEU010000016.1 coordinate 8,723, forward strand.
GAGAACGACGTCGACGGTCTCGCCGAGCGGAGTGATCAGCTCGATGAACGTCTCCATCATCCTGGGCTTGGTGATGGCCGCCATCAGCACGGGCACCGTCGAGCGGCTTTCCACGTCGCGGTAGACGTCGTGTCGGAAACCGGCCGACGGCACGACCTCGAGGTTGTACGATGGGCGAACGGCGTCGGTCAGCTCGAAATCGCCATAGCGCGAAACGGCCAGATGGGCCTCAAGCTCGTTTTCGCTGAGCTGATCGAAGCCTTGGGCGGTCTTCGTCCGCGTCTCGTCTTCGAAGACGTTCACAAAAAATTGTTTCAAGAACCCCATCGGCGATTCTCTCGGCTTGGTAGGTTGTGTTGGGACGCTCGGTTAAGTTCGAGCCGTCGGTGGCATGTGGGGGAAAACCTGGGGCCGGGAGCGGTTTGCGTATTCGGGGAGCGCGGGCCGGACGGGTGCCTGGCCCGACGCGGGTCTCAACAAAGTTAGGTTATGCTGCGACCTGCCCCAGTGGGCCGGCGGCACGCGCGAGAGGAAATTGCCTGCCTGGCACTCTACAGACGGCACGACCGGACCAGGCGGGAAAGAGATATTAGCTGGTAGCAGTCAGCTGTTAGCCATTAGCCGATAGCTGTTAGCCGGAAGGCATTCTTGCGTCAAAACGTCGGTCTGGCGAACAACTGATGGCGAAAAGCTAACAGCTTTTCCGCTACGTTGCTTTTTGGCAGCGGACAAGCGTCATGACGGCCATCGCCGTGCCGTACTGCTGGTGATAGTTGTAGAACGGATAGTCCCACCAGCTGCCGTCGCGTTCCTGCAGCGGCAAGAGAATGTGGGCCAGATCGTCCTGAAAATGCGGCCGCGCGGCCGCCGGCAGCAGCTCGATGCACTGCGACGCGTACCAGTGCCCGTAGTAATAGAAGTAGCCGGCCACGTAAAAGTACGATTCATGGGGGATGGGACGCTTGCGGCCGATGCTGAGCCAGCCGTTGCGGGCGATCAGGCGGTCGAGCCAGGTCTCGATCACCTCGTCGGTCACGCGCTCGTCGCCGTAGAGCCGCAGGGCCAGGTTGCAGGCCTGGGATCGCCCGAGGCTGCCGCCAGGGCGGTTGATGAGAAACCTCGGCGCGAGCTCGAGGTATTCGCCGTAGGCATAGGCGAAGTCGGGGTACTGCTGGCGGTGGATCGAAGCGATCGCCTTCTTGATGAGGCGATCCGGAAAGTCGACGCCGATCGATTTTGCGTCCCGCAGCGCGATCAAGCACGTGGCGGTGACAAAACTATTCGACGAGTCGCCGGGAATCTGCGTGCCGGCGACCATGTCGTAGTACCCCCAACCGCCGGCTAGAAAACTGTAGCGGCGGAGCATGTCCGCTTGGTCGGCGCACAACTCTTTGAGCTGGGCCTGGTGATCGGCGTCGCCCTCGGCGCGATGATAGAGGTGCACCAATGCTTGAATCGCGTAGGCGTGCCCCCAGACGTTGTAGATCGCGTCGGGCGTCGCGCGGCGGAGCCGTGGTAGCCGCTTCTTTAACCACTGTTCGCCGCGATCGATTGCCGTGTCGATCCGCGGCCGCTGCTCGTCGGTCGCCTGCTTCTCGGCTTCGACCAGCGCCATGATTACCAGCCCGGTGACTCCGGTGCGGAAGGCGTCGTGAGCTCCCGGCGGCGGAGCGTAGATGTTGAGACTCTTCGTATTTTCCGGACTGCCCCAGGAGCCGTCGGGCCGCTGGTCTTTGAGCAAAAACTCCAGGCCCCGCTGAATCGCGGCGGATATCTCGGCCGGCTGTGGAGGCGTGATCGGGTGAGGCTTCGGCCCGGTCGTCGCCAGCTTCGAAAGATAGACGGCCGTCGTGCTTCGGGCGGGAGGCTCTTCGGCTGCGGACGACTTTTCGGCTGCGGGTGCCGGTGATTCCTTCCCTACCGCAAGCGACGAAACCAGGCAAACGGCCACACCCACCCTGCCAACCAGCTTCCAAATCGAATCGATCGGGCGAATCATGTTACTGCCCTCGTGTCGCGGCGTCTGCAAGTCAACTACTTCGCCTCGTCGTCCTTTTTCTCTTCGTCGTCGAGAGAGACGACGTCGAGAGCCTTAAGTCCGCTCGTGATTTCGACGTTGTCGCCGCTGGTCTTGCCGATTTTCACGTCGCGGCGTACTGGCTTGGCCTCGGCATCTTTCGGATCGACCAGCCAGACATATTTCAATTCCTCGTCCTCTTTGTCGGTGTGGACGGCCTTCTTGGGAACGACCAGGGCGTCTTCCTTGTCGTAGGTCGTGACCTTCACCTTGCAGCTCATGCCGGCGACGATCCAGTCGGGGACGTCGCTTGCGGTGAGGTCGAATTCCGCATTGAATTTTCCTTTGGCGACCGGCACCGCCGTGACGCTCTTGAGCTTGGCCGGGAGCCAGCTCCGCACTTTCAAGCGGCGGGACGACCTTGGCCGCCTGCCCGACCGAAAATTCCGGCCGCTCCGCCTCGCCGACTTGGGTCGTTACTTCCAGCGGCCGACGCTCGACGATCGTCATCAACACCGTGTTGGCCGAGACATTGGCGTGCGGCTTGAGTTTCGAGATCATTGCCGACATGTCCGGCCAGTTGCCATCCTCGCATTCACCGTAGTAGACGATTCCGTCGGCCGGTGCCTTCAATTCCATCAGCGCGCGGTCGGCGAGCAGCTTGGCGTGGCGATCGAGCATTTTGGTACGGGCTTCCCGCTGCTGCTCGAGCTCGTAGCGGGCCCGATTCACGTCGATCGCCAGCGCCGACCGGGCCTGGGCCAGCGAGAGCGCCGACTTGTCGAGCGACTCCTTGATCTCGACGTCAAACCTCGGCAGCCGAACCGTGAGAATCTCATCGCAGTATTGCTTGGTTTGTTCCAGATTGAACTTGGCGAAGTCGACTTCGGTGCGGGATCGCTTGAGTACGATCTCTTCCGTTTCTTCGGTCAAGTCATCGGCCTCATACATCTTTTCCAGCTGGTTGAGTTCGTCTTGCGCGTAGTCGAGCTGGAATTGGGCGCTCTTGAGCGAGTATTCGACCGACTTGAGCAGCATCGGCCGTTCGATCTTGTTGAACCGGTCAAAGTCCTCGTGAGCATTCTTATCGTTTCGTTCAGCGTCGGTCGCGGCCAGCGTCAGCGTCTTCTCGAGCCGCGGCAGATCCTCTTCGGCCTTACGGATGGCCAATTCGCTGACGTTGAGCCGGAGCTGCAGCTCAGCCAGCTCCTGGTCGAACTTTTCCGTGTCAAACTTCACCAGCGTCTGACCGGCGTGGACCTCGGAGCCATGGTCGACGATGTCGACGATTTCGAACTGCGACCATTCTTCGGGCCGCAGCGCGACGGGAGTCATTTTTTCTGCCGTGAAAGTGCCGTCGAGCGTGACCACCACTCTCATCCGCTTCGACTCCGCCTTGGCAGTTTTGCGCTTTTTTTCTTTTCCTCCGGCTGCTCGGTTTTCTTGTCCGACGATTCCGACCCGCTCTTGGCTTCCCGCTTCGCCTTGGCTTTGTCGCCATCCTTCGTGGCATCATCCGCCTTGCTGGAGGGTTTGGCGGACTCCGCGTCGGCCGATTTCGCGGCGGCGCCGTTCTTGTCGGCCTCTGCCTGCTGAGCGTCGGCGGACTGCGCCGGCTCGGCGGAGGCCGCTGTCGGTTCCGCTTCGGTTGTTTGGCCGACTGCAGCGACTTGCCCCACGACCGGCAGGATGGCGCAACACACGCCCATGGCGAACAGAATCATGACGATTTTCATGCGAGTATCCTCAGGGTGATCCATCTGTTATTTTGGGCAGCCGAACGCTAAATTGCAACGAACGGACGCAAGCAGAGCCCGGTCAAGGTCGTTTTCCATGACTCGTATTTATACTCGCACGGGCGACAGCGGCGAAACCGGCTTGTTCGGCGGAGATCGGGTTCGCAAAGACAACCTGCGGGTCGAAGTCTATGGCACGATCGACGAGCTCAACGCGGTCCTGGGAGTAGCCCGCGCTGCACTTTCTCGGGAACCAGAATTGGACCAGATCGACCAGTTTGTGGCCCGCGTACAGCATCAACTTTTTGATCTTGGTGCCGAGCTGGCGACGCCGCAACCCGATGCCCACGGCACCAATCTCGTCTCAGATGCGGACGTCGCCTGGCTTGAACATTCGATCGACGCTTGGGAGCAAGAGCTCGCGCCGCTGCGGACGTTCATTCTGCCCGGCGGCTCGGCAGCCGCCGCCCACTTGCACTGGGCCCGAACGGTTTGTCGCCGGGCGGAGCGGTTGTTGGTCGCGCTGGCCGCAAGCGAGTCGATCCGGGGCGAAGTGATGCGTTACGCGAATCGTTTGAGCGATGCACTGTTTGTCGCCGCGCGGGCTGCTAATCGGCAGTTGGACGTGTCCGACGTTCTCTGGAAGCAACAGAAATAGCCACTCACAATGACAAAATACAACAATTACAAGGAGCGTTTCCATGGCGGACGAACATCGCTTTAGTGCCGAGGTAGATACGCCGGGAGCGCCGACCAAGGGCAAGAGCCGCTGGCAATCTTGCCTGACAGGCTGCCTGATCGCACTGGTCGTGATGGTAGTCATTGCGATCTTGGTCGGCATTTGGATTTCGCGCAACTGGCGCAATTGGGCGGCTACCGCGGCGACCGAGGGAATCCGTCAAGCGATTAGCAATTCACAGCTGCCAGCACAGGAGCAGCAGGAGGTCATGGTCCAGGTCGACCGGGTCGCCAAGGGGTTCCGTGACCGGACGGTGTCGGCCGAACAACTCGCCAAACTGGTCGAGAAGCTGGTACATTCGCCGCTGATGTCGCTGATCGTCACCTCGACGATCGAGCAACACTACTTTGCCAAATCGGGGCTCAGCGAAGAGGAGAAGGCCGAGGGGCGTCAGACGTTGCAGCGCTTTGTACGCGGAGCGATCGACGAGAAAATCGACAAGGCGGGAATCGACGCCGCGATGGTTCACGTTGCCGACCGCGACGCGCGCGATCAATGGAAGCTGCGACCGAAGCTCACCGACGAGGAGCTGCGGGCATTCCTCGCGGAAGCCAAAAAGCAGGCGGACGACGCGGGAATCCCCGATCAGCCGGCAGACATCGATCCCTCGGGCGAGATCAAGAAGATCGTCGACGAAGCACTGGCGGCGCCGGCATGAGTCGACGGGCTAACCTGTTGCGAATTTTGCCGAATGCGGGCGGGTTTACTCCGGCAGCGCTCGGACGTAATTTAGCGGGCAGCCTCCCCGGAGTTGCGTCGAAAGATACAATGGACTGCGGCACGACAGACCATCATTTGCAGGAGCAAACGCGATGAAGAAAATCGAAGCGATCATACGTCATCACAAGCTCGAGGAAGTCAAGAACGGACTGACCGAGGTCGGCATTACGGGGATGACAATCATCGAGGTCCGCGGCTTTGGCAGACAGAAGGGACACACCGAAATCTACCGCGGCACCGAGTACACCGTCGATTTCGTGCCCAAGGTGAAGGTCGAAGTTGCCGTCGACGATGGGAAATTGCAGACGGCGGTCGACACGATCGTTCGCACGGCCCAGACCGGCCAAATCGGCGACGGCAAAATCTTCGTCTCGGATTTGTCCGACACGATTCGTATCCGCACGGGCGAAACCGGACCGGCGGCTCTGTAACTCTCTGGCATTTGCTCAATCCGCAAGAAGGAGACTGGGAAATCGAATTGGGGACGTCGGCCTGCGAAAGAGCTATGTTTGTCCAATATATGTCGTGGCGTCTCCCGTCCGTCGATCCTCGAACCTCAGTCTCTGGCCTGGCTGCGGCGCGGTGAATTAATGCCTGTCGGTGCGAGAATACGTTCTAGTGTATTGGCGGCCCGCGAGCAGCTCGCGGAGGGCCGCGACCAATTGCGCCAGCAACACGATCGCGGCCTGGACGGCGTGAAAGTCTGCGGGCGATTCACGTCGCTGGTCGATAGCGCCATCGCCCGCTTGTACGATGCGGCGCTCGCGGATCGGCCCGAACGCGAAGCTGCCGAGCTGCGCGAGCGTGTCGCACTCGTTGCCCACGGCGGCTATGGTCGACGCCAGCAGGCGCCCTATTCGGACGTCGACATGATGTTGCTCCACTCCGGCAAAGTCGATCCGACGATCATCGACTTCGCCCGCCGCCTGACCCAGGACGTGTTCGACGTCGGCGTCCAATTGGGGCAGAGCGTGCGAACCATACCTCAAGCAGTGCAAATGGCCCGCGCCGAGCCTCAAGTCGGCACCTCGCTCGTCGAGTCGCGGCTGTTGCTGGGAAGCTCGGCCGAATACGATCGCTACCTGGCGCAATTCAAGACGATGGTTGAGAGGTACCGCGTCCGCATGGCCCGCGATTTCATCGCGGAACGCCGAACCGAACGACTCCAATACGGCGAGACCGTTTACCTGCTTGAGCCGAACCTGAAGCGATCCCGCGGTGGTTTGCGCGACATCCATTTGCTCCGCTGGCTCTGGTTTCTCCGTTGCAGTGTTGCCGATTTCGATCGGCTGCACGACATGGGAGTATTGTCGAAATTCGATCATCGCCGGTTGATTTCCTCGCAGACGTTTTTGCTGCGCGTGCGGAACGAAATGCACTTTCACGCCGGCGAGGCGTGTGATCTGTTGACCCGCGCCGAGCAGTTGCGGCTCGCGGAGTATTTTCAGTATCGCGGCCGCCAAGGAATGTTGCCGGTCGAGCAGTTCATGCGCGACTATTTTCACCACACCAACCACGTCTGGCATCTGGCGCATCGTTTGTCGGAGCTGGTGCAGCCTCCGTCGCGCGTGCGGCGCGTCTTCGGACCGGTGCTCGGGTTACACGACGAAGGATGGCTACCACATCGGCCGCCGCGAAGTCAGCGCGACCACCCAAGCCATGGCCCGGCTTGAGCTTCATCTCGATGAAGTCTTGCGGCTCGTTCAGCTGGCACGGACCGAAGGCAAGCGGATCGCTCAGGATACTTGGTACTTCGTCTATCGGACCGCGCCACAATATTCCAACATGCTCACCCGCGACACGGCGGCAAAGTTCCTCAAGTTGCTCGACCATCCTGAGCGGTTGGGTGAGCTCCTCAGGCGGCTCTTGGAGCTCGGCGTACTCGAGAAACTCATTCCCGAATTCGCTCACGCCCGCTGTCTGCTGCAGTTTAATCAGTATCACAAGTTCACCGTCGACGAGCACAGCATCCGGGCTGTCGAGGAAGCCACGCGATTTGCCGAGCGAAAGGACGCGCTTGGCGACGCCTACGCGCATTTGCAGGATAAACGAATGCTGCATTTCGTGCTGCTGATTCACGATTTGGGCAAAGGCTACGAAGAGGACCATTCGGACGTTGGACTGCGCATTGCTCAGCGCACGGCCGAGCGATTCGAGCTGAGCCCCGAAGACTCCGATACGCTGGAATTCCTGGTGCATAAGCACTTGCTCATGTCCCATCTGGCGTTTCGCCGCGATACGACCCAGACCGCGCTCCTAGCCCGATTCGCCGAAGATGTCGGCACGCCCGAACGGCTGCAGCTGCTGGCGCTGGTGTCGTGTGCCGATTTGGCCGCCGTGGGGCCGGGAGTGCTCAATAGTTGGAAGGTCGAGGTGCTGTTCGAGCTCTATCGCCGGACGCTGCGGTTACTGTCTCCGGACCGGACGATCGACGAGGACCACGATCAAGACGCCCGCCGCGCGACCGTCGCCTTGCTTGCCCCGGCGGAACGCGAAGATTCGTGGTTCGAGCGGCAGTTGGACGCGTTGCCCGAGGCTTTTGTCGGCCGGCGATCGCCGGAAGAAGTGATCGAAGTCTTGCGCCGGCTCCACAAGCTCTCGTCCCGCGGCGGAACGGCGTGGTCGGGCTACCTGCCTGACACCGACACGGTCGAATTCTTCGCTGCGATCGATCAAGGTTTAGGTCGAGCGATTTTTTCGAGCATGGCGGGAGCGCTGAGCAGCCATGGCATGCAGATTCTCTCCGCCGAAACTCACACGCTCGCCGACGGAATGCTGCTGTTGCACTACGTCGCGATCGATCCGGATTATCCCGGCGAGCCCCCACCCGAGCGGCTTGCGGCGGTCTGCAATTCACTCGTTGCATCGATCGACCGCGAGGAGCCCCCGACCTTTCGCACGGTTTGGGGCCAGGACCAGAATGCCGCCAACGCCGCGCTGTCGAACCTGCCCAACGAAGTCCGCATCGACACGCAGCTTTCCGAAGAGTGTGCGATCGTCGAAGTGTTCACGATCGATCGCCGGGGCCTGCTGTATCGGCTGGCCCGCGCGCTGCACGACTTGGGCCTGGTGATTCGCTTCGCAAAGATCGGCACCTATCTCGACCAGGTTGTCGACGTGTTCTACGTCACCGAACGCGACGGCAAGAAGCCGCAGATACCGAGGATCCGACTCAGTGCCGATATCGCTCGCGATTGTCTCGGAAGTCATCGGCCCCGCCGACTCGTAGCCGGTGGCGAATCGCGTCGTGCCTCAGCGTCGAAGCCTTTGCCCCTTTGCGTCTTTGCGCAAAAATGAACTCTGCGACGTCTACTCCGCGACGGGATCCTGATCGAATTCGATCCACTTCATCGGGCGGCGGAAGGGTTCGATGCGGAGGCGGACTTCGCCGTTTTGGAACAGCCGCACCGTGCCGCTCGATTGACTCACCACGATGGCGATTGCGCTCGTGGCCCGGCTGATCTCGGCGGCCGCCCAATGGCGCGAGCCGAACCCCTTGGGCAACGCCAAATCGCTCGCCCGTGGCGCCGCAACGTGCTGCCCCGCGGCGACCACGGTGGCGTCGCTCGAGACCACAAAGGCTCCGTCGATCTGGGCGATCTCCTTGACGCCCTCGCGCACCTTTGCGTCGGAGAGATTCCGCTCAGTCCGGCTGTAGCCGCGGACCGGATCGAAACCCATCGGGCGACAGAAGCTCAGCACCTTGCGATGATCGCCGACTACCAACAGCGTGCCGACCGGTTTACCTTCGCGTCCCTCGCGGCCGATGTCGACGGCCAGGTCGACCACAATCTTGAGGGTCTCGAAGGGGATCCGCGTCTTGAGCTCGCGCAAGTCGCGCATCGTCAGCTGGCCCAGATGCTCGCCGAGCCGGATGATGCTGATCGTGTCGATCACCGTCGGCTCAAAGCCGCTGTAGACGGCGACGATCGTCGCGCCGGGCGGCACGAATTCGTTTGCCACGCTCTCCAAAAGCGCTTGGGTAAGCCGCTCGAAGACCGGGCTCTCCGGCGGCTTGTTCACGACGATGATCTTGAAACTCTCGGGCGAAGCCCCGCTGAGCGTCTCCGCGCTGTCGCCGGCGAGCAACACCGTGTGCTTTCCCACGGCCTCACGGAGCTTTACCCAGTCGGCCGGCCGCTCCATCAAAAACAGCAGCGCGTCGGCCGTATGCAGCGTGGCCAGCTCGTTGGCCTGCTGGCAGAAGAGCTGCAATTGGTCGGAGAATTTGCGGGCCAGCGCCATAGCCGAGTGGTCTTGGGGTGCGAGTAATGATGCGACGATTGGGTCGCTATGTAATGTACCCCCTGGACCGGATCAATCCAATGCGAAGAGCGCAAGCTCAGCACTTGGCGGCGTGGGACCAGCAGCGGTTGTGTCGATTGGATGAATCGCCCGCCGCGATTTTTGTCGGCCTGCAATGCGGCTTCGGCCAACCCAATTAGTACATGCCGTAGCCAGTGCGTGAAGACGAATCCGCTCGCCGCGCGGTCTTGCGGGCCGGCTTATTGGCGACGTCGTCCTGGCCGTCGTACGGCTGGAACACGCGCTCATCGTAGAGACGCAGCGCGTGGATCGCGTGACCCAATGGGCCGACTTCCCATTCGTGGTTGAAGTTGGTCGCCAACAGCGAGGCGAGATAATTGGCGGCCCGGAAGGTTCGCGCGCTGCGCACGTCCTGATCGCTGAGCGAATAGCAGAGCCACTCGAGAATGTGGCCCGTCGTCTTCACGCGGCGATCGACGTCGTCCTCGTCGCCCCGGCCGCGGAACCACTCGGTGCTCAGGCTGCCGTCGCGGTTCTGCAATTGGAACGCATAGTTCTGATACTTCTCGACGAATTGAGCGGCGCGAAGATATTCGCCGTCGAGCGGTTCGCCGCGGCGGACGCGGGTGCGGGCGGCCAGGCTCAGACCCGACAGGCGATGCGTGCCGCCGCAGGCCGCGCCGCGGATCGGCTGGGCCAATTCTTCACGAATCAGGCGCGGGATGTCCCAGCTTTGGCCTTGGTCGTTGACCCAGGTCGCGTCGGAATCGAGATAGTGCATCAGCGCGATGAGCTTGAAGGTGAGCTCCGTCTTGGTGTAGCAAGTTTCCTGCTCCGCCTTGATCAAGTCGTTGATCGTGAACTCCTGATCGCCGACCCGGATCGGATAGTCGGGCGAGACCTGGCATTGGGCGAGCATCGCCAAGAACTGGCCCATGTGCCCCTGCAGCCCGACCCCCTGCTTCGCGCGAAGTTCGTTTTGGGGCGTCAGATACAGGAGCGTGAAGCCCTTCGACGGCCGGTTGTAGCAGAGCCAGCCGACCAACGTGATCGGCTTGCCGCGCGGACCTCCCTGAAGAATCTGGCTCTTGACGCCATAAGCCAGCATGCCGTGCATCAATTCCCAGGGGTCGTTGTCGCGGCTATTGAGCGGGCGGGTGTAATACGACTTGATCACGCGGCGGACCTTCGCCCGCAAGTTCTTCTGATTCTGCGAGAGCGGCGGCAGCGATTCCGGCGGTGGCGTGTCAACGAGCGCCCGGCTTACTACTTTCGTCTGCTCATTCGATTCTTCGGCCGGCTCGGAACGTTTGACCTCCGGTTTGGCGCTTTTGGCGGGTGCCTCCGCTTCCGGCTCGGGAGTCGTGCTCGGTGTCGATGCGGGAGCAGCCGTCGCTGTGGGCTCAGGCTCGACGGCGGATTCCGCCGGCTTGGACGGGACCGATGGTTTCACGCTCGAATCGGCAGAGCGGAAGCGTCGACCGACGCGGGCGGCCGAGTCGGCGTTCTCTGCAGTTTGATCCGTCTCGCTTGGTGGGGAGTCGATCGGCAGATGCGCGGGCCGCCAACCGTCGGCGCTCGTGCCATAGTTGCCGAAGACAATCAGCGGCGGATCGCTGGGCGCGTCTTTCGCCGGAATGAACCTCCGCGACTTCGTTGATCGCGACTTTCTTCGCCGGCGATTTCAGCAACGGAGTTCGGCTCGACTCCAGCACATGATTGATGGCGATGCGGATCTGCGGATTCTCCGGGGCCTTCGCCTCGAGAATCGTCGTCGGGCGCGAGACGGACCAGCCGGGGTTGGCCGGATCGGATCCGCGGACCGCCTGCGCGATCGTCGAACAAAGAGCGACGACGGCCAGCGCGGCGAAAAACAGGCGCTGGAACGAGGGAGTGGTGAATTTCATAGCGGAGAATTTCCTGCTCTCGCCTGCTGACGGACCGAGATGCACATCTTGCGGGGATCGGATTTGCTCGGCTCGACGGCTGCGAGCCAATGGCGCGGAGTCAATCGGTTGCCGGTTGCCTGCAGGCTGTGGATCCCCGCCGCCACCGCCAATCGGATCAAGGTAAATTTCGGTCGCTGGCGGCGCCAGCATGTTAGCCGCTTCAGCGAGCCCGGTCACGGGGCGGCCGCGAGATTTCCGCCCCACCCCAACAAGGATATCGGGCCGCGGGTGGCCGAAGTTCAACCAAGCGACCACTTTAGTGCGGCGGGCGAGGAGCCGGGGCGAGTAGAGAAAGTCTGTGGGCCGCAGATTTTTTTCGCAAGCGCGCGGTGCTGGCGGATGGCTCAGCGGGGTGACGTCGCGTCGGCCGACGGAGTGGACCGGTCAAACAACCTGCCGAGGAGCCCTTTCGCGGCATCTTTCATCCGCACCAAGCAACGAGTTCTCATCCACGACTGTCAAAATCGCGCCGCGTCGCGGATTCGCTGGGCGATCGACGGGGCGGTCGGTTCGGGGGGCGATTTGCCGGCCGCAACTTGCCGCCAGGCTTCGACGTCGCCGCCGTAGTTCTTTCCGGTAATTGCTTTCATCAATTGCACGCCGACGAATTGCAGCGCCGGGTCGCGATCGTCGAGCGCCACGGCGATCGCGGCCACCGCCGACGGATCCTTGATCTCGCCGAGGGCCTCGACCGCGGCCAGCCGGACGTCCTTGTCTTCGTCGTCGCGGACGACGCTGGACAGGCCGGGAACGGCGCGCGATTCGGCGCGCGTGCCGAGAGCTTGGCAACAAGCGATGCGGACCTGGGGATTCTCGTCGTGGAGGCCGGCCTCGACGATTTGATAGGCCAGCGGCGTGCGAAATTCGCCCGTCGCGCGGATGATCGCCACCCGCACCAGCGGATCGGGCTCGATCTGAATCTGGCGGGCCAGCTGGTCGGTGTACTGGCGCTGCTCGGTCGAGTCGCTGCCGTCGGCGCGGGTGGCGAACTGCTTGACCGTGTCAATCCGCACCCGCGGCGTGTTGAAGCTGGTGTGATCGTGCTCGGGAAAGGGCCAGCCGCGGTAGCCGGTGATGGTTTGGCAGCCCGCGAGCAGGACGATCGCCACCAGCGCCCGCAGCGCGCGGCGAGCGCAGAAGCGCGGAGCGAACGCCGGAGGAATCGAGATCGAACGAGCGTCATCAGTTTGCTAGCGGAGCACAAGGAGGTGTCGAGCGGCGCTCGGCCGCAGAAAAGCCGCGGGACTGTATCAGAAGCGACCAGACGGCAGCAAGAGCAGGGAGCGGAGAACAATGCTGAGGGGTGCAGCCTGCACTTTGCGCGTGGTTGTGTTGTGGTGTAGAAGAGGCATCGGTATTTGACTGCGGGCGGGGCGAACCGGCGAGAAGCTGGAGAATCCAGGGAGCCACGGATGGCAACTACCCAAGGGATCAAGGAGCGAGTTGCGGCCTTCACACGTGAATTGGCCGAAGAATTGGGGGAGGTGGATGATAGCGATGCGCTCAGTTGGCTCGATGCGATCGAGAGTCAAGCGGTCGAAATCGGCGACGCGATTAGCGTCGAGTTGCTGAGGCGAAGGTCGTCGGACCGACCGGTCGCCGAGAAGGAATCGACCTGTCCGCAGTGCGGTCAGCCGGGCCATGATCAGGGCCCACGCGAGCGAGAGCTGATCGGTCGCCGCGGGCCGGTGACCATCCGCGAACCGGAGTACTACTGCCCTTGCTGCCGCAAGGCTTTTTTTCCCGGCGACCCAGGCGATCGGCGTTGAGATCAATTGTCCGTTCACGCCGGCGATGCTGCGGAAAGTGACCTACGCCGGCGCAGGTCGCCATCGTTTGTCGAGGCGAGCCGCGATCTGGCCGCGTTGGCGGAGGAGACGGTCTCGCGGGAACGCGTGCAGCGTTGGACCAAGCGGGTCGGAGAAGAATGCGTGACAGAAGCGGAAACGTTGGCCGACGAGTATCAAGCGCTTCCGCTTCCCGAGCAGCAAAAGAGTCCGACCGATCAGGTTCCGCAAGTGGCGTGCGTGATGATGGACGGCGGGCGGATTCAGATCCGCGACCGTCGCGAGGCGGGGCGCGACGCCAAAGGCTATTGGAAAGAATCGCTGGTCGGTTGCTGCCTCAGCATGGTGAGCGAAGAACAACCGCAAGATCCCTGCCCGACCATCCCCAAGACGTTTGTCGATCCCGACCGGATGCGTGATTTAAGCCGCGAAATCAAGGGGATTTCCTCTTCCGTGGAAGAGGACGCGGCGGCTTGCGAAGAGTCGTGCGACGATCGCCAGGGCGCCCCGAAACGCTCGTCAAAAGCGTCGTCGCGACCCGCCCGGGCAAGACGCATTGGGCCCACGGTTGGTCGCCGAAGCACACCGCCGCGGCTTTCAGGCGACGCGGCGCAAGGCGTTCGTCGCCGACGGATCAGCTTCCAATTGGAGCGTGCACAAGAAATACTTCTCCCACTACATTCCGATTCTCGATTTCACGCACGCGGTCTGCTACGTGTATGCCGCGGCGATGGCTGGGCGAGCAAGCCGAGCGGGATGGGACGATTACGTCTGCTGGGCTGGCTGGTTGTGGACAGGCGCGGTCGACAAGTTGATCCAAGCGGTCCAGACGCGATCGGACCAACTGGGGCATCCGCCCGACGGCGACGAGACTTCTCCCGCCGCGATCGTGGCCAAGACGCTCGTCTATCTCCAGAATCAACGCTCACGCATGAAGTATCATGAGTACCGTCGACTGGGGCTGCCGATGACCAGCAGCCACATCGAGTCGACCATCAAGCAGATCAACCGTCGCCTGAAGGGAACCGAAAAGTTCTGGGACCAGGGCGCCGAACCCCTCCTGCAGCTCGTTGCCGGCCACCTCAGCGAAACCAACCGCTTCAACCAGTTCTGGATGAACCGCCGAACACGACTGCAACCCATGCGGTGCTACCAATCCGCCGCCTGAAAATTACAAAGTGCAGGCTGCACCCAATGCTGAGGGTTGAGAGTTGCGAGTGCTGGTGGTGATAGCTGCGGGAATAACGAAATCCGAATGATGAAATGACGAAGGCAAGCATGTTGATTGATAAGATGATGATGGAGGATTGGTCGAACGTGCCAGTGTGGACGATGTCGCCTTCGGGAAATCGCCGGGGTTTTGGCGAAGTCGCCAGGTTTCGGTCGAACTCGCCAAGTTTTCGACGACGAAAACCCTCGTGTTTTTTCGAACTCGCCAGGTTTCTCTCGAACTCGCCAGGTTTTCCTCTCGAACTCGCCAGGTTCCTCTCGAACTCGCCAGGTTCCTCTCGAACTCGCCAGGTTCCTCTCGAACTCGCCAGGTTCCTCTCGAACTCGCCAGGTTTTTGCAGGGGGAGAAGGGGGAAGGCGGCGATGCCCGAGTCGCTGCCTCGGCTTGGCTCTCCGCCCTTGGCCCTCCGCTCTCGGCATTCCCTGGCTGACGGACGATGGCTTTCGTTCCTCGAATTGTCCGGCGGCTGGGTCGGACACATCGGACAAATCGCGTTGGCGCTCGGGGTTTTTTGCGTTTTGTCCAGGCGAGTTTTTCGGGCGTGTTACGCAACTCGCGGCCAGAGCTTGTGTTGCGCGTTGGTCGGCGCCACAGGAACTCGCGCGGGGGTGACAATTCGCGCGAGAATTGTCCGCCACGGCCCGCGCTTTGCCCCGGAAATCGTGGGGGTTTGCGTGCACCGCCAGGGACAAAACACGGCTTGAATTGTCCGATAGAGTCCGCATGGCAAGGGTTCGGGAGTAAGGATTCGGGAATCAAGGATGGAACATCGTGCATTTTTCTTTGAGTGCGCAGCGTGAAACGCTCCGTCTGGCTAGCAGCTAACGGCTAATAGCTAACGGCTCCCACATACTGCATTTCTGTTCACATCCCCGTTGTAGCGATTGGCCGGGGGGATTTCAACGACGATTTTTGGCCGGGGCGGAGGTATTTGAAACGCAGAGGGCGCGGAGGTCGCGGAGGAGAAGCGGTTTTCGATTGCGGCTCGGGATCGGCACTCAGCTGGGAATCGAGAAAGGCCCCCCGACTCTCGACGCGAAACACTCGACGGGCCTTTCCAACGACTGAAGGCTGACGGCTGAAGGCTGAGGCTGAGGGCTGAGGGCTGAGGGCTGAGGGCTGAGGGCTGAGGGCTGAGGGCTGAGGGCTAACATCCTTTTGCGGTGCACGACGCGGCAGCAGCGAAGATCGTTTCACCCGGTTCTCATGCCGCTACTCGTGCGGGCGAGTCGAGAAAATAGTTCTGACCCCTTTTTTAACTTGACCCCTTTTTTAACTTGGCCCTTTTTTTAGCTCGACGGCACGACGCTTGAATCGGGGAATAGGTGTCAGGTTTCGGGTGTCAGGTGTCAGGGCAGGAAGCCTAGAGCCTAGCGCCTGATCGGACCGCTGCTTCCATGGCCGCGAAAAGGCGGGACAAGGCGAAAAAAATGAACAGGAGCGAACGGAGAGAAGAGACGAGGAATGCTTGTCTCTGTTTCCTTCGTTATCTCATGTTCCCCGGATCGTCGGATTGGCTCTCTGCTCTCCGCTCTTAGCTCTCCGCTCGTTAGAAGCGTTTGAACCGCCGAGGTCGCCAAGTTTTGACGCCAAGGTTTTGCCGAAGATTGCGCAGATGGGCGCAGATGATTTTCGAGATCTGCGAATATCTGCGACATCTGTGGCCAAATGACAATGGGGTCCGAACGAATTGTCAAATAATCGTTCTGCCCCGTTTGATTCTCCAGGATGCATTCGACAAGGCGATTTCACCACGAAGGACACAGAGGGCACGGAGTCGGCCACGGAGAAGAGGAGGGGACCGCTGATGGGCGCTAATATTCGCTAATCCGATTGGATAGGAATCAGCCGGAAACAACCCACGTCGGCGCTCGTTGCCTGGCTTCGACCTACAATTCGACGTCCGCCAATTGAAGGGTGTGGCCGTAGTTGGCACTCCAGATGGCGTAGTCGTCTGCGTCGACGTCGCCATCATCGTCTGCGTCGGCCGAGAATTGCTCCCAGGTGCCGCTACTGCCGTTTTGGTCCTGCCAGATCGTGTAGTCGGCCGCCGACACGCTGCCGAAGTCGGCCTCGCCGTCGTGGTTGAAGTCGCCCAGCAAGTCGAACACTTTATCCGCCACGCCGGGCTTCCAGGCGACGCTCGTGCGGTCGGCGACGCCCCGGACGATCAGGCTATCGGAAATGTCCAAGTCCCCAAACGCGACGTTCGTATCGGTAAGACTACCGCCGCCAAAAGTCTGGCGGTCGCGGGTGAGCGTAAAACGCCACGCCGGCAGCCAGATTTCCTGCACGCCGGCGGTGGTGTTGGCCTTGTCGACCGCTTCGCGGAGCGACAGCGACTCCACGTCGTTCGTGTGGTCGAATGTGTCCGCGACGGTCGTCACCACGTAGTGTGGCGTTCCCAAATAGTCGCCGGTCCCCGACACCACATTGAAGAAGCCGCCTGTCGCGTCATCATAAAGATTGTTGCCGAGGTTCGTTTTCGTGACGCTCGCTGTCGCCTTCACATTGGGCGTCGAGCCGTAACCGCCTTGCGAATCGGTATTGAGTGCGAAGATCGATTCGCCGATCGTAAGGCTGCCATTGAACGAGCCTTGCACGTCGGCCAAGATTGCCGTGCCGTCGACACCATAGTTGTTCGTGAAGACGCTTCGCAGCACCGTGACGTCGCTGCCCAATGAGTGCACGCCCGACCCGTAGCCGTAGCCGGTGTTGTTGACAATCGCGCTGTCCACGATTTCGAGCGTCGCCTGATTTTCGACCACGACTGCTCCAACCACCGAATCATAAGTCTGATTATTTGCGAGAGTTACGCCCTGCAACTTAAGCCGCGCCGCGGCGCCGCTGACGTCGAACAGGCGGTTGTCCATGTACGTTGCGAAGCCCCAGCCCTGGGTAATGATGCTCAGTCCCGGCCCCGCCCCTTGGATGGTCATCGTGGCCAGCACGTCGAGGTCGTTGTAGGCCGTTCCCGTGCCCTCAGTGCCGACCCGCGTGAGCGTGTATCGTCCGGCCGGAAGCTGGATCGCCGTCGCGGTGCCGGCCGTGTTCGCGTAGTTGACCGCCTCGCGGAGGCTCACGTCGCCGAAGCTCAGGTTGCCGTCCCAGTCGTCGGCCGTGGTCGAGACGATAATCATTCCCGGCTCGGTCGACTGCCAGTTCGTGTAGTCCGTGGCTCCGTCGATATTGTCGTGGTCCGAGTCACCGAACAGCACCGTAAAGCGGAAGCGGAACTCGCCCCCTTCATCACCGTCGCCGCTGGGGAACACCGACGTGCCCGTGTCGCTCAGCTGTGTGGGATTGAAAAACTCGCCGTCGAGTGCTTTGCCCTCAAGGCTTTCGACCGCGTCCGACAAGCGAACTACGTATCGCCCGTTCGCCAGGGCGGCAGTAAACGTCCAGGTCGCCGTCTGTGACGCGGCGTCGTACGTGAAGTTCGCGACGGTCGGCGACGTCCCGTCGAGGTTAGTAATCTGAAGTGCGTTCTGCGTAATACTCACACCCTGGCTAAACGTCATACTCAATGTGTTCGCCGCGATGAGCGGAACGCTGCGAATCTGGTTCCCGGAACCGACCTTCCCCGCAAAATCGACCGTGTTGTCTCCCGGCAAGCTCAGCGCGAAGCCGACCACCGCCGGCGGGGCATCGGGAGCAAACAGGCTCGACAGAAGGCCAAATTGTGCGATTTCCAGCGTGCTGCCAAACGTGTCGAACCACATCTCGTAGTCCGCGTTGTCGACAATTCCGTCTTCGTTGCAGTCAGCTCGTAAATCCGTGGTCGAACCCACCGTCGATGACCATAAGACGTAGTCAGCGATGTCGGTCGCGCCGTTGCGAGTAAAGTCGGCAAGGACGGAGCTGGTCGCGCTGCCGAATCCAGATTTCCAGATCGCGTAGTCGTTCACAGTGATCACGCCATCGCCGTCGCCGTCGGCCCCGCTGTATGGCGTCACACTATTGCCAAGCGTATCACGCCAGACTGTGTAGTCCGCAGCATCAAAGACGCCGTTGCGGTTGTAGTCTCCCAGAATTTCGGTGCGGAGGATGCGCAGGCCATTAAGGTAGGGGTCTGTTGATACTTCTCGGTCGAGAATAATTTGGAGGCCAGCTTGGCCATCGGCATCGCCCACATTCACTAAGAACCGCTTCACCACTCCGGTTGGCATCCCAGAATCTACGCCGTTCAGAGGCGCAACGTCCAATTCAAATTGACTTGGGCCCGTGTTGGGGTCAACAAATTGAATAATTCTCCCTTGGTCTCCGCCCGAAAGCATATTGAAGTCATTTAGGAGCGTCTTGCCTTCAACAACGACATTGACAATTGGAGTGTTCGTGCCGGCGAGAATCCTGGCGAAAAACAGCTCAACGGCGTACGCCCCGTTCGGCAACGTCGGCAACGAGAGATTCAAGTCTCCCACGGTGGAGTGCCGGGCAGTCTGAAATACCGTATGGACTTTGGCTGCCGGACTGCCTACTTCGGGAACCGAGTTACTTTGCGTATTGATCGGAAGTGCTGTGGAGATCGTGCTTGTGCCACCAATGGCGAAAGGCGTATCGGCCGTAAATCCTTCTGCCGGTATCGCACCGTCACCAAGGTTGTAGGCCGCGATCACATCATCCGCGCGGGCGACCTTGCCATGCGCGATCGCGTTGTTGATTTGAGCGGCAAGGTCTCCAACAAATGCGTCGCGCAGGGCATTCGACACTTCGCTTCCGATTCCGAATTGGCTAACTACGCCAATGTCCCATGCCGTACCGCCAGTGTCCCACGCCATGCGGACGTAGCTGTCGTTGGATTCGCCACTGCCGCCATCGAATGTATCGCCGCGGACGCTATGGGGACCAGGAACGAATACTCCCGCCGGTAGTACGACCGCGTCCAATGGGGCGCTTCCACCCTTCCAAATTCCGATGGTGGCGTTAATACCGCCCGTCTTATAGACCGTAGAATCCCCGTCCGGTATCCCTCCACCATATCCCGGGTAGCTGTCGATGTCTTGGTAGTTGAAGCGAATGTCTCCGTTGGCATAAAGCACGATTTGGAACGTCAGGTGGTCGTATGGAGCATTATCCTCGATGTATTAATAGTTGGTCCACTGAATGACCAGGTCATTCTGGCCGTCTCCGTCAACGTTCGTGATTTTCCAGCGAACTTGCCCGCTGGTGCCCGCCGCAAGGTCGTCCCACAGTGCCGCGATGATCGGACGCGCTGGACCATTCTGGGCCGCCAGCGCGGTCGACAGGTCGACATTAGCGCCACCCGGTACGACATTCGTTGTGCCATTCGGGTTTGCTGGATCGGGAAACGTAAGCTCACCATCTTGGTTGATCCACAGCCTGGGATAATTGGTGCCAAAAAAATTAAACGAGTACGTGATCGGACTGACAAAGTTCCAAGTGCTGTAGCCTGAGGACATGTCAACAGTTTCAAAAGGCACCGTCATGGCACGATAGCCGGATGCCGATGGTCCTATTCCGCCGGAGAGGTTTTGGCCGATGAGGATGCTCTTGCCGCTGGCAACCATGCCACTCGCGCCCGTGTTGGAGCCGTTGTAACTGATTTGGAGCGTGTCGGCAGTCGTGGCGGTGGGAACGTCCGTCGTTGAATTGAACGTATTGGTGTCGGTCCAATGGTAATTGTGGACGCCATCGCGCACGCCGTCGGCGGCGTCGGCATCGACGCCCAGGACGCGGATGTCACTGCTGAGCCCAAAGGGAGATAAATCGAACAATCCGGCTGAGCCGCTCGCGCCAACGGTAAGCGTATCGAGAATCACGTTCTTGCTGTTGAGGGCGGCCAGAATGCCGTCGTGCGTCAACATGCCATTCTGGTTCTCACGGATGCGGCCCTCTTCGTTTTGGACAAGGGCGAAAATGGGCACGGCCCCTGGCCGGAAATCGTATTCAGCGATTGCATGATCGATGGCATCCCAGCCATCTTCGTCACCGCCGCGTTCTACTTCAATAAGGTGGTCAATCGTCGATTCAAGGTCGTCAATATGGTCTTGTGCCGTTGCGCCGGCACTAAAGAGTCGATCGAACACAGATTTCGTTGTATCTGTGTCTACGACTTCCGAATGGGCAAAGCGTTTGCTGCCATCGACCTCATAGATCTCGCCGAACGCGACGAGACCATATCGCACGTCATCCACACCTTGTGCCGCTAGTCGCTCGGACAGATTCAACTCTCCAGGATCCTTGAGCCCATTTCCGTTCATGTCGCCGGTCACGGCAGCCTTGAGCCAGTCCTTCGTTACGTGCGCATCGGATTCGGAATTGTCCACCAAAAACACCACGTCTGCCATGGTCGAAAGCATTCGCCTATCTTCAAGCGATTCCAATGTCAGATGCCGAATGGCAGAATCACGATTCCTGCGACTGCGATTAAAGCCAAACATTTATCCGCCTCCTCAGGATAGTTGTCTATTCCGCACCAATGGAATTAGACTCTATGGACGGCAATTGCGACTTGACAGAAGAAGAAACGTCGAGGCTAGGAGCAGCACCGCGGTTGCAGGCTCTGGCACCACGCGATAAAGCATTAAGCCGTTTGAACTCGGCCTGAGCAAGTCGTCAGATAAGTGGAAGAAAAGCCCCGCATAGCCGCCCCCGGTGGTGGGATTAAAGTTTAGGAGAAATCCAGCGCCATCGAATGGCGGAAGCGACGGATGAGAGGTTTGTATCTCGTCGATCAGACCGATTGACCGAAGTACTCCGGAGCTTTGAAGCGTAGGCTCCAAGAGCTGGATAAGCCCGGTTATCGGCACTTGATTGATGGTGATGTCTGATACTGACGTATGTATGCCGGCCGATTCAGCGAATGCGCGAACATCCTGCTCCTTAGCCCATGTGAATCCCTCGAACATCCCGCCGGGTGCAATTTCAGCAATTGCGTTCTCGAGTCGAGGCTGCGGAAATTGATCCGAGGCGAAACGCTCAAATCGAGCCACTCGCGGCCGTTCACATCGTCGTGCGTAAGCAGCCCGTCTCCCGGCGCCTTCCAGTCCCGCTCGAAGACTTCCGCGGAGACGGGACTGACAAAGCACAAATCCAGCAGAAAGCAGGAAACGATCAGGATTCGCTTCATAAGGCATCTCCAACTGGCCGTCCGGAACTCTATGTATAGCGGGGGGGGGGGGGCGAAATACAAGGCGTCGTCTCACATTTTACCAGAACTTCATGCTCGCTAATGGAAGCGAGTTCCAATTTCCGGCCCATTCTCTCAAATCTTGACACCCAGAGTGCCAACAGCTTGTCACCGGGCGAACGCCGGGTGAGACTTACTCCCGTCGCGTGGTCTGGGGCCGGCGAGCGTGGCTTGCCGGCGAGGGGGCATGTGGTTCAGGGAATCGTTTTGATGGGAGTCGAGATGAAACGCAACATGTTGGTGGTCGGCGTGACGATAGCGCTTGCGGCAGCGGGGGTTGCCGGGCGCAGGTGAGGAAGTCGCACGAGAAAATGGACCATGAGATGGCGGGCGGTCCGGCGATGACCCACGGGAGCGCGAGCGGCGAGACCGTGCACGTGGTCTCGGTGCGGGATATCAAGGAGAAGCTCGACGGCAAGGATGCGGCGGCGACGGTCGTCGAGGTGACGTTCGAGCCGGGGGGCGCGGCGCGGCTCATCGGCACCCCGGCCCGGCGATTGGGTACGTGCTCGAGGGCGAATACGAGCTGGGTATCGACGACAAACCGACCGAACTGTTCAAGGCGGGCGAGACGTTCTATGAGCCGGGCGGGTGCCTGCACCGGGTTTCGCGGAACCCGTCGCCGGATCATCGCACGCGGCTGATCGCGGTGGTGTTGCATCCGCGCGACGCCAAGGAGATCGTGATGCCGGTGGAGATGGCGGGGTCGCACCAGTGAATCGAGAGGAGAACGGACATGAAGATCGTCGTGATTGGTGGCAGTGGTTTGATTGGGAAAAAGGTCGTGGCGATCCTGCGCGAGAAAGGGCATGAGGCGATCGCCGCGTCGCCCTCCTCGGGCGTCAACGCAGTGACGGGCGAGGGACTGGCGGAAGCGCTCGCAGGGGCTCAGGTGGTCGTCGACGTATCGAATGCGCCCTCGTGGGAGGATAGCGCGGTGCTGGCATTCTTTGAGGCGTCGACTCGCAATCTGTTGGCGGCGGAGGCGGCCGCGGGCGTCGGCCACCATGTGGCGTTGTCGGTCGTCGGCACCGATCGGCTGCTCTCAGCGGCTACTTCCGCGCGAAGCTTGCCCAGGAAAACCTGATCAAGGCGGGCAGATTCCCTACACGATCGTGCGGGCGACGCAGTTTTCGAGTTTGTGGGTGGCATCGCCCAAGCGGCAACCGAGGGCCAGACGGTTCGCGTGCCGCCGGCGCTGATGCAGCCGATGGCGTCGGCGGACGTGGCCGCGGCCGTGGCGGATGCGGTGCTGGCCAGGCCGCTCAATGGCACGTTCGACGTGGCCGGGCCGGAGGCGATTCGGCAGGACGAACTGGTGCGGCAGTATCTCACGGCCACCGGAGACGCGCGGAAGGTGGTCACCGATCCGGCAGCGCTCTACTACGGGATCGCAGTGAACGACGAGAGCCTGCGTCCGCTGGGCGAGTCGCGGAAGGGAGCGACGCGATTTGCGGATTGGCTGGGGCGATCTGTGGGGTAGCGGCAGGCGGCAATTGAGTCTTCGAGTCGCTCTCATGAAGCACGTGATTCAAATAGCAGTCTGCGGCCTGTTAATTGTGCTCGCCGGATTAGGGTATTGCGTATACCGGGGAATTTCCGATTCGTTGCATGCAGAGCATGTCTTGCATGCGGCATTAATCACAGCAGGATTGCTCGACGACTACGTTGCCCAACACAACGGCCAGTGGCCGCATTCTTGGACCGATCTCGAACAATCCCGACCGGGACAAGGGGGCATTTTCAAATGGCCCAAGGATTCACTGGAAATGCAGAAGTATGCTGCAATCAATTTTGGCGCCGAATCCCCGAGTCTTGGCCAAACAGACAGCGGAAGAGTTTGACGCGATACGGCCGATTGGACCGTACTACCCGTTCCGAGACCGATGGCAAGTTGGCACATCTTCTGCAGACAATTCGTGAGCACTCGACGCAATGAAAGCAATTTGAACGCAAGGGATTTCGGCCTCGGCGGAGCGACTGTGGCAATGATGCATGTAGCTCGGCCGAGAAGTTTTTTTGGGACCGTTACCCAGGGCGGCGTCGGGCCTCGTGGAACTCGGCTCAACTTGCCCTGGGCTACGATGTTTAGCCCTTGCAGGGCAAGCGGAGGGCACGCGAACGCTTTGGAATATTACCTTGAGCGATTTCATGTCGACCACGAAGCGGTATTTGACGTCGCCTTTGATCATCCGCTGGTAGGCTTCGTTGATCTTCTGGATGGGGATCAGCTCGACATCGGCGGCGAGGTGGGTGGGGAACCGCGTCTGAATGGGAACCCGCGTCGCCGACCATCGCTGCGATGGTGCCCGACGCGGCCAAGCTCGGTGATTGCGACGGATTTGGTTGTGCGTGCGTGTCAGGCTACGGCAGCAGTCATTGGCGTAGGCGTGGAGCGTGGCGTCATCGCCGGTGTGCCAGAAGAGGACGGTTTCGCCGGCGGGGAAGTGGCCGCGGCGACGAGATCGATCAGGCGCCGGCCGCCCGGGCGGTGTAGACGGGGCCGACCAGGATTCCTTCGGTGCGGGCGAGTAGTTTCACGGCCTCGCGCTCCAAGTCGCCGACGATGCCGTAGCCGGCGCCGAGGTAGTCATAGTTGGTGTGGAAGTCGTCGACGGTGAGCCGGTCGTCGGCGCCCAAGAGGGCGGCGGTGCCATTGGCGATTTCGCAGACGCCGGCGAGGAATTTTTCGTCGGACGGGGCGTCGGGGGCTGATCGATGCTGATCGCCGTGACCTGGCCCCGGAAACCGGCCAGGCGGGCGCCGAGTACGATGCCGGCCTGCGTGCCGCCGGAGCTCGTTGCGAAGAGGAGATGATCGACGGTGCGGTTCCGGCGGGCGAGTTGCTCGACGAGCTCGAACATCGCGGCAACGTAGCCGACGGCGCCGAGCGACGTCGAGCCGCCGATGGGAATCAGTAGGGCCGGCGGCCCGCGGCGCGTAGCTCGTCGGCGAGTTGGGCCATGCGGGCGTTGCGCCGGGGCTTGGCCGTCCAATGGATCGTCGCCCCGAGCAGTTGGTCGAGCAGCAAGTTGCCGCTGGGCGGCTGCGGCTCGCCGCCGAGGACCAGGTGGCAATCGAGTCCGGCGATCGCGGCGGCGGCGGCCGTTTGGCGGCAGTGGTTCGACTGCGGCCCGCCGGCGGTGATCACGCAATCGCAGTTCTGGGCCAGCGCGTCGGCGATGAGGAACTCGAGCTTGCGGGTCTTGTTGCCGCCGGAGGCGAGGCCGGTGAGGTCGTCGCGCTTGATGAGCAGGCGCGGCCCGCCCAGGGGCTTCGCAAGCTTGGGCATCTCGTCGAGCGGCGTGGGCAGCTTAGCCAGTCGCAGGCGTGGCAAGCGGTCGATGGCAACGGGGATCAATTGCATGGTGCTGTGGGGGCGCAGCGGGGGACGACGATTCCGGAGAACACCGCGAGTTGTGATTATAGCAGCCGACCGGACGAACGAATCTGGCGGCTTGCCGGGCGAGAGTTCTTGGTGGGCCGCGAGTCGCGCGAGATTTTTTTGAGCCGTATGACAGCTTCGAAGCGGAAGTTTTTTTGCCGCACCAAGGAGAGATGCGGCTTGGCGCCAAGAGTTGAACGCTGCGTTACGAAAAAAATCGGCAGCGGGCCCAAAAAATCGACGCGTTGGGGACCGGCGCCGACCCGGTCGGGAGCCACATTTCCCCTGGTTTTGCTGGACAAATCGTGCGCTGTGGGCGACGATGTGGGAGTCAGGCGGCCGCTCTGCCGGTCGGCTTCTCGGGGCAGATTTCCATCGATCGTGAGCCGTGGTGCCTAGTCTGAGGGCAGCATGGTGCGGGGTCCGACGGCGTAGGCCGCGACAGTCTGGATCACGCTGGAAATCGAGACGAAGTTCCCACCGAAAAACGCGATAACGAGGCAACCACTGATGATTTACCTGGGCGACAGGCTCTCCTTCGATCGGCTCCAACGCGTTGATCTCCCCCAGTCGATTTCGTCGCGGCTGCTCGGGTTGGCCTGGCGGTCTTTCTGGCGGCGCCGCCGCAGCACAATTGACGACGCTCCGCGTGGTGGACTACGCGACGGTTCCGGCGACCGGCATCACGTCGTTCCCGGCGCCGAGTGCCAACACGTCTTACCTGGCGCGGGTCAACTTCCTGGCCGACGATCCGGTCAACTCGAATCGCATGTTCGTGAACGATCTGAACGGCCCGCTTTACATGCTCGACAAGACGACGCGGCAGTTCACGGAGTATTTGAATTTCAACGGCACGGGCGGGGCGCCCGGATTGTTCGACCGGTTGTATTTCAGCGATGGTGGATTCGCCGCGGGGTTCATCACGTTTGAGTTCGATCCCGACTACGCGCACAACGGCAAGTTCTACACGGTCCACATGGAATCGGGCAGCGCGGGCAGCCAGGTGCCGACGCATCCGAACCTGGATGCAGCGAATTTCGGTCCGACGCCATCGGTCGACGCGCCGGGGACCTCTTCGCGTCAGGTCGTGCTGGGCGAGTGGACGGATACCGACGTCACGAATTCGACGTTCGAGGGCTCGGCCCGCGAGCTGTTGCGGATGGACGCCCGCGACCGCATCCACCCGATGGGCGACATCATTTTCAATCCGACGGCGGGTCCCAACGACCCGGATTGGCGCGTGATGTACCTGTCGGTGGGCGACGCCGGCAACGGTGAACAGTCGGACGCGGCAGTGCGGCGGACGCCGCAACTACTCAACGCGCTCGGCGGCAAAGTGCTGCGGATCATTCCCGACCTGGCGGGCGGCAACACGCCCAGCACCGTGAGCCCCAACGGCAAGTACCGCATCCCGGACGACAATCCCTTCACCGGCGTCAACGATTCCAACGTCCGCGACGAGATCTGGGCTCGGGCTGCGGAATCCGCACCGCATGAGCTGGGACGTCGATCCGAGCGATCCGAACAACAATCACTTGATCGTTTCAGACATCGGCCTGCACACTTGGGAAGAAGTGAACATCATCCACAAGGGCGGCAATTACGGTTACTCGACCCGCGAGGGAAATCAACTGCTGAGCGATGGCACGCTCGGCGGCCGCGGCGGTGGTCCGCCGATCAATACCACGACCGCCCTTCCCAATCCGGACGTGATTCCAAAGGAGCTGGTCTGCCCGGGGCCGTCGTTCAGCTCCTGCACGTCGAACGGCACTGTGACGCCGCTGTACCCGGTCGTGGAATATGGCCACGGTCTGGCGGGGCAGGACCAGCTGCTGGCCGGCGATTCGATCGCCGACGGCTTTGTCTACCGCGGCAGCAAGATTCCCGAACTGTACGGCAAGTATATTTTCGGCGACATCACGACCGGGGCGCTGTTCTACGCCGATTGGGCCGAAATGCTCGCCGCCGACGATGGTGATCCGACGACGCTCGCCTCGATTCACTCGCTCGACTTGCTCTGGGACGACCCGAACGACGGCCTCGACGGCGACCAGATTTATTCCACCTTGACGACGGACAATGCGATCCGCGGCCCAATGTTTCAGATCGTGGATGCGATGTACCACGGCCGCGGCGGCCAGGACCCGAATCTTCCGGGCGGGGCCGCCGTCACTGGCGCGTTCGGCCGGGCCGACATCCGGCTTCAGCTTGGCGCCGACGGTGAGATTTATCTGCTCAGCAAGAGCGACGGCATGATCCGGGCGCTGGTGTCCGCCGTGCCGGAACCGGCCAGCGCCTGGCTGCTGGTGTCGGCAGTCGCGGCCGCTGCGCTGGCACGGCGCCGCAGGTAAGCGTGAGAGGTGCTGGGATCCGGCGACATTCTGGTCGTCAACAGCGATTGCTGCTCGCGGTGCCGGCGCTGCGTGCAGATCGGTCCGTCGTCGGCGTGTTCGCTGCAGCGAACTAAGAGTTCGGACGGCCCCGCACAGTACGACGACGATGGAGCGTCATCGCCGCAGTTGCCACTTTAGCTATAGGCGACGGCCGGCGGGGATTATTTCCGCGGCGCGACGCATTGATGGTCGCAATGCCGAGCAGTAGCGACCAAACGGCGACGCTGGTGGGCTCGGGGACTCCACCAAGACCGCCACCGGGAGGCTCGTCGGGAGCTCCATTTCGGCGCGGAATCCAATTCAGAAATGGACTGTCAGCCGCCGTGACACTGTCCTGCATCGAATCTGCTCCGCTAGAACCAGTGTCAGCAAAAAAACCTGTATTGTAAACATAGTTCAAGTTTGAGCTTGAACCATTGCCACCGCCATCGCGTGCCCACATGTCGCCCCAGACGGGCTCATGGGTCGTAGAAAAGCTGAATTGCAGCTCGGAGCCGCTCGACGAGGTCGTCACCGCGGTAGCGTCCATTTCAACGCCGAACAGACCGCCCGTACCGGGAGTGCCACCATAATTTGCCGGACTTCCATTGACGAATGAGTGGATGCTTGCACTGGAATTCGAGGCAAATACCTGCGTCCAATAACTCGAAAGATCACCGGTTTTATTGGTATCAGTGATTTCACTTTCGTCGTAATGGGTCAATTCGATTACCAAGTCGCTGATGTTCTTATTTCCGGTTCGAGTGAGTGTGTAGCTGTAGTTCCAGTCGGAGCCAGCCGACGTGATTGTCCAACTCAAAGTGACGCCAGTAGCCCAGTCATTAGCGCCCGTAAGGCCGGCGCCCGTACTGCGTGATCCGCTGAAATACGCAGCGTCTACCGGCACGGCAATCAATGCTTGAGATTCCTTGGCATTTACAAAGGCTGCACCAAAAAACAACGCCACCAAGAATAGACAATTCGATTTACGAAATTGCGCGGCACGACGGGGAATTGGCGTAATGATACTCATAATGGAGTCGCACTTTCTGATCTTTGAGCGGCAGACTAAGTGACCAAATGCTATTCGATGCACGCTGTGCGAGGACATCGTCGCAATGTACTGAATCCGCTCCAATAAAAGGTTCGATCCGGCTAGCCTTTCAGCCAGTTGGTTCGCAGCCAAGCTCCCTGCGATGATACGTGCCGGATCCACCCAGTCTGCCAAACTGTCGTGATCCGCAGGCGATTGTGATAATACCGTGGGGAAAGGGGCGTGTCACGCACAAAAAATTGATTTTGTTCGAGAAACGGCTTTCTGGCTGGCGAGGTTGCGACAGGGGGGTCGGCACGCAGAGTGGAAACTGCCCCGAGGGGCGGGAACGGTTCTGCACGTTTTGAGCGAGAGTTGGGTGGTACACGGCGGCCGGCGGCTCCCGCTCACTGAAACTGCTTGCGCGCCGCGATGGGGGCTGCGAATGCCGTCGCTCAGTGCTCGAGATAGTCGCCGCAATGCGGGCAGCGGGCGTACCACATGGGGACGCGTTCGCCGCATTTGCACTTGATGTTGTGGCGGATCACGCTGGAGCCCAACAGGCTCCCGCTGGTGCCCGGCGTGGAGCCGAAGTCGTGCGAATCGTCCAGCACGGAGCTCGAGCTGGCGGAGCTCGACGGGGTGGCGTTCTTGGCGGCAGCTTGGCGATGGCGGATGGCGTCCTTCTGCAGTTCGTCGCCTTCGTCCAGCAACGAAAATGCGTCGGGCACGACGACGATCACCTGGCCCTCGCAATGGGGACAGAGGCCCTTTTTGCCGGCGTACTTGTCTTTGACTTTGAACGTGTGCCCATTGGGGCACTTCACTTGAATTCCCATGCTCGGCCTACCTCCCCCAATCACTGTTGGCCGACGACGGCCCGCGGCCGCGATTGGAATGTGGTTGCAGCGGGAGCGGAAAGGGATCCGCCCAGCTTCGGCGTCCAGTGCCAATTGCCTCCGCCCTGTCGCCTCAGGAACTCTGTCGTCTCAGGAACCCTGTCGATTCAGAAACTTTGCTCTGCCTCAGCTCTGTTTCCGCAACGGGAACGATTAGCTCCGTGTCAGCACCAGCTCAATTCAAGATCGATGCACGTCAAAGTCAAGAGAAGATGAGGACCGATTGGCCAACGGGCACACGCCACGCCCAGGAATCGCGAAAAGCAAGGACGCGAAAGCCGAAGGCCGCACGACCTACTCTATAGCCTACCAGTCCGGGGCGAAAATGGCAACTAAGACCAGGCAGGGAGAAACTGCCGGCGGCGCCTGCATTTCCGGCAACCGGTTCGCGGGAGACGTGCGGTCCGGCCCGGTGTTTTGTCGCCGCGGTCGCGGTGGCGTTGGGGCCGGACCCTAGGTCGCTGGTCATTTCCAGCTCCGCCGTGGATGTCCTAAACTGAGGAATACACCGATTTCCGACACGCGATTCCAAACGGGACATTGAGCTTTCATGGCTAGCGAACCAGAGGTACGTCCGAAGCGGCCGATCGGACCCTGGCTCATCGGCGCGGTCGTGGCGTTGGCGGGGCTCGGCCTGGTCGCAGTCGCCTGGCGGAGCGGAGTGGTGAGCAGTTCGCTCACTGCGGCCAAGGACCAGGCCGAGGCGGAAGCCAAACAGAAAGCCGAGGAAGAAAAACAGAAGCAGCAAGAGGCCGATCCGCAAGTCGAGCCGCTGGTCGTCCAGCCGGGCGAACCAAAGGCGGAATTGCAGGCGCTCAAGCCGGGACATTGGGCCACTGGCACGGAGCGGATGCGAGCGATCTATCAGGATTTCGTCGGCCAGCAGCAAGTCGAACGTCGTCGACAGCCGGGGCGAACCGCTGCCGGTCGACGGCACGCCGGTCGTGCTCCAGTCGACTCGACCGGTGACGCTCGCCAAGGGACAACCGAAGCAGATTGAGACGACGTTCCTCGCACCGCAGGTGAACCGGAAGATGGCGGTGCGGAGCGAGCTGGTGGAGCGCGGCTTCGGCCGGTCGCTGCGGTCGCAATCGGCGGTGCGGCGGATGCCTTCGTATCAGTATTACTTCGTCGTGCTGGCGAAGGAGCCGAGCCGCTACACGCTCCTCAAGACGCTCGACTCGGTCAGCGTGCCGTGGGACGGCGAATCGGAGTCGGACGACACGGAAGACCCGCTGCACTATCGCGTGGTCTCGCTGCCGGTGGAACGGACGATTCCGCTCTCGGACAATCCGCTCACCTGGACGAGCATCGCGTACATGCTGTGGGACGAGGTCGATCCGAAGCTCTTCACGCCCGACGAGGCGCGGGCCTGGTGGATTGGCTGCATTGGGGCGGGCAGCTGATGGTCAACGGACCCGATTCGCTCGATCTGTTGAAGGGGTCGTTCCTGGAGCCGTATCTGCCGGCCACCAGCGGCGGCAGCCGGAAGATTTCGGCAGGTGACCTGCGCCGCTGAACGACCATTGGCAGATCACCACACCCGGCGCCGGCGAGCGGCTCGCGCCGAAGACGCCGTGGTCGGGCGTCGAGCTGGTCGAGCAGCTAGCGGAGGGCGACTCGATCGCTGGGCGTTTCGACCGGCGGCTTGTTGATGGAACGCGGCGTCGGACGGGGGCGGATCGTCGTCTCGGCGATGCAGCTCTCGGAGCGGGAGTTCGTGAATTGGCGGGGCGGGTTTGAGAGCCTGTTCAACGGCGGCATCCTCCGCCGGCCGCAGCGGGTTTATCGGCCCGGCTATTACGGCGAGTTGACGCTGGCCTGGGCCGATCCAGAGCTGATCAACCAGCGGCTCGAAGCGCGGCTCACGACGGGGCTGCGCTACTTGGCCCGCGACTTGGGCGTCGAAACGAATTACCACTACGTCGAGCGCCGGCCGACCCGGCGAATCAGGGTTCGGGGATGCAACCGCTGCGCGAGCTGCGGCCGCCGGACCACGTGGGCGGCATCGGCGCGTGGAACGATTTTAGCGCGACGGCGAACGTGGCCCGCGAGGCGCTGGTGGAGGCGGCCGGCGTCGAGGTGCCCGACACGTCGTTCGTGGTGATTTCGCTGGCGGTGTACTTGGTGGCGCTGGTGCCGCTCAATTGGCTGGTGTTCAACGCGATCGGCCGGGTGGAGTGGGCCTGGATCGCGGCGCCGGTGATCGCGGTGGTGGGGACGTGGGTGATCGTGGATCGGGCGCGGCTCGACATCGGGTTCGTGCGGGCCCAGACGGAGATCGGCGTGCTGGAGTTGCAGCCCGACTACCCGCGGGGACACTTGTCGCGGTACACGGCACTGTACACTTCGCTCTCGACGACCTACGATTTGACGTTCGACAACCTGACGGCGGTGGCTGCGCCGTTTCCGACCAACGCCAACCCGAGCGATGCGCCGGCGGCGGCTGCCGCCGTGGATACTTACGAGCGGTACGACGCGGCGCGGCTCAACGGTGTGTTCGTGCCCTCGAACACGACGAACATGGTTCACAGCGAACAGATGTCGCGCTCGACGGTCCGATCCGCTGGGGCGCTCGAAGTCGCAGCGGCGGTTGCAGATCGAGAATCGGTCGAAGCTGGCGCTCAAGAGCGTGGCGCTCGTCGAGCGGACGTCGCGCGACGAGGAAACGGCGGGCAGACGCCGGCCTGCGGGGCATGTGGATCGGCGAACTGCGGCCGGGCGAATCGAGGCCGGCGCTCTTTGCGTGCCGATCGCGCTTGCGAAGGACGCTGCCCCTTTGCCCAGGAGCGAGCCGGGGAAGAGCGGCTCGAAAGTGTGCCGCGGCTGGACCTGGAGCCGCTGTTTCGCGTGGCGCTCGACGTGAAGAGCTTCGAGCCGGGCGAGAGGCGGCTGGTGGCCCGGATCGATGACGTGCTGCCGGGCGAAACGACGTCGCCGGCGGCGTCGCAGATTCGCGGCGGTGTGCTGGTGGTGGCTCACTTGGAGTACGGCCCGCGGCCCGAGCCGCTGCCGGACCTCAATACGAGCCGCGACGTGGTGACGAAGGTCGAGGACGTGGAGTTGGGGATTAGGGAGTTGGAAGAGAATCAGTGGCAGGGCGGCGAATCGCGCGGGGCAAGCCCCGCGGCTAAATGGTCGACGAACTCGACCGTGGTGGATGGGATCCCTGTCTCCTCGATCCTGACTCCTGTATCCTGCTTCTATGATCGAGCTGCGAAACTTCACGAAGGCCTACGGCGACTTTGTGGCCGTGGCGAATTTGAACCTGAAGATCGCGGCGGGCGAGATGTTCGGGTTCATCGGCCCCAACGGCGCGGGCAAGAGCACGACGATCCGCTTCCTGGCGACGCTGCTGCAGGCGACGGCGGGCGAGGGGATCGTCAACGGCCACAGCGTGACGCAGGACCCGATCGGCGTCCGCAAGAGCATCGGCTACATGCCGGACAACTTCGGCGTGTACGACGGCATGAAGGTCTGGGAGTTCCTGGACTTCTTCGCCGTGGCGTACGAGATTCCCAAGGACCGCCGCAAGGCGGTCATCGGCGACGTGCTCGAGCTGCTGGACCTCACGCACAAGCGGGACGATTTCGTCAACGGCCTGTCGCGCGGCATGAAGCAGCGGCTCTGCCTGGCCAAGACGCTGGTGCACGACCCGCCCGTGCTGATCCTCGACGAGCCGGCCAGCGGCCTCGACCCGCGGGCCCGGCTCGAAGTGAAGGCGCTGCTGAAGGAGCTGCGCAACATGGGCAAGACGATCCTCATCTCGAGCCACATCCTCACCGAGCTGGCCGACTGCTGCACGAGCATCGGCATCATCGAGCGCGGGCAGCTGCTGTTGCACGGGCCGATCGACACCGTCTACCGCCAGATTCAGCGCAACCGCCACATCGAGGTCCGCTTCAGCGGCGATCCGGCGCAGGGCGTGAGCCTGATTCGCAGCGATCCGAAGGTCCACAACGTGGAGGTCAACACCCGCAGCTGCCGGGTGGAGCTGGCCGGCAGCGACGCCGACGTGGAGCGGCTGTTGCGCCAGCTGGCGGCGGCCGACGTGGGCCTGGTGTCGTTCGCCGAGAAGGAGCCGACGCTCGAAGACGTGTTCATGCTGGTCACGAAGGGGTTGGTGACGTAGGGTAATTTTGCAGCGGCTTTTTGCCGGCAGCTGGCGTATATTGATGGTATGAGCACGGTCCTGGAAAGTCGTCAGGAAGTCATCGAGCGGATTCGCGGGCTCGCGCCGCAATTGCGTGACTTGGGCGTCAAGCGGCTCGCGTTGTTCGGATCGTTCGTGCGCAATGCGCAACATCCAGCCAGCGACGTCGATCTGCTGGTCGAATTCGCCGCCGGCCGCAAGACATTCGACAATTTCACGGCGGCGTGCGATTTACTCGAAGAGGCCCTTGGCCGGCCGGTCGAGCTCGTGACGATCGAATCGTTGAGTCCGTACATCGGTCCACATATCCTCGCGAGGCTGAGGATGTCATCGTCTCCGCGTGAGTATCTTCAGCACATGCTCGCGGAGGCGAATTACCTCGCCGATTGTGCAGCCGACGTCGAACGAGACGAATTTCTTCGCGACGAAACACTCAAGCGAGCGTTTGTGCGGAGCATTGAGATCATCGGAGAAGCGGCGAAACATGTGCCCGACGACTTTCGCAGCCAGCACCCAGAGCTCGAGTGGAAGCGATGGCCGGGATGCGCGACCGTCTGATCCACGGGTATTCGGCGTGGACAACGAGTTGGTGTGGGACGTGGCCGTCAACAAAATACCGACGTTGCGAGAGCAACTCGAAGCATTGCTACTAGATCTGGGCGAGAATTAGCTGCGAACCATTGTGATTGGGAAAGGCCGATCGCATGACGGAGCCGTCGCACCGCGATCAAAATGGATTTCGGCGGATGGTTCGGCTGTTGGCAATTGTCTTGGCGATCGCTGCTACATTACTTGCGTTCCCGAGCGCGTTGTTATGGATGGTTGCATGTTGGGTGGCGGTAGCCAGCGTGCAAATCGTGCGGAATGGGTCCGGTTGGCTGCCTTTGGCGATTTGTGCGGCCATACTCGTTGGTAAACGCCCGGATTGGTCGCCGGCTCTGATCGTGCTTGTAGTTTCGCTGCTCGTCGGAGCCGTGGCTTTGTTTTGGCAGCGAGTTTCCATTCAGAAGGATGAGAGCCGGCGAAAATACGCGTGGGTTGTCATCGGAATCGTTTGGATGCTTTGGACAGCGGCAATTTGGGAGTCGTATGAAGGAATGCATTCCCATCGACTGTTTGCATTAGATGCAGATCGTCCAATCGTTTGTCTCGGTGACAGCCTGACCACTGGGATGGCGAGTGACGAGGCTTACCCGAGTACTTGCGCGAACTTATTTCCGTACCGGTGGTCAACTTTGGTCGGGCAGGTGTGACGGCCCGCGACATGACGAAGCATCTCGCCGAGATTCTGGAAGGCCGCCCCCAAGCGGTCGTCATCGAACTTGGCGGACATGACTTCTTGCGCGGATATGGTCGGGCGGCGGCGCGAGAGAGCCTGGTGACCATTATCGAAGCGTGCCACGACGCCGACGCTGCGGTCATTCTAATCGAGATTCCGCGCGGATTTATTGTCGATCCATTTTCCGGGTTGGAGAGAGAGCTGGCACGAGAGTACGACCTCGATCTGATTCCCGATTCGGCCATTCGAATGCTCGTTGTGCGAAGTCCCGTGATTCCGATTGTCGGTGCACTCGCAATGCCACATCTCAGCGAAGATGGACTGCATCCGAATGGGGCTGGGGCACGCATGCTCGCGGAAACAGTGTACCGCGCTAAGCAGGTTATTCGGTCCATCGCTCGGCGCAGAGCAGCTTGAAACGCCGCCGGCAGAAAGACAATGAGATCACTGGCCGCGCGAGCCGATCACTACAGAAATTCGATGTGATTCTGCATTTCGTGGGGCGCAACGCAGTCTCGAATCAGCATAAGGGCCGCGATGATTTGACCGATCGACCGAGCTTCGGGATGGCAGTAAGCGATTCCGGCGTGGCTCGCGCCTCGATTGGCGCGAGCTAGGAAATCTTCGTCATGGGTCACGAGAACTCGGTTTTCAGCGAATGCAAATGCGATCTGACGATCGTCCGATGAGCGTAGCAGCCCAGCTCCTTGCGACGTCGTGACGTCGACTCCGCGGCGCCGCAGACCGTCCGCGATAGCCGGATCGACATTTTCGTCCAGATGGAAACGGATGCGGTCGGTCATTATTCGGCGGCGGAATTGGCGCTCAACTTCGAGGGATACCGTTGACGCATTTCGTCCACAAGTGCCTGGCCCGCAGCCATGTCGGCGTCGATCTCTTGGAGATGATCGTGGTAGTAGGCGAGCGCGGCGTACACGTCGGCAAGCGTGAGATGGGGATAGTGACTGACGATTTCGTCGGCAGAGAGCCCCATTCGTTCATGCCAGACGACAACATCCTGCACGCGAATTCGAGTGCCGGCAATCCGGGGTTTTCCGCCGCAAGTGTCGGGAGAGCTCTCGACGTGCGGCCTAAGTTCGATGGACGACGTGTTGGCAGAATTGGCGACATATCTACATCATACTATGCTCGGTTCGATCAGGCCAATTTCGTTCAGAGCACGTGGTTGAACACGTACTCCGGCAGGCCCAGGCCGATGGCGGCGCCGTAGATCAGGTCGAGCCAGAAGAAAGTGCCGAGGTTGGCGATGAAGATCACGACCACCAGTGGGAAGCTGATGATCGCCAGCGGATTGAGCCGTCGGGCGGCGATTTTGGCGTGATGCAACAGCACCTTGGCGTCCTGCATCGACGGGAAGGCGTGCATGCCGATCGACAGGCCGAGCCAGAGCAGAAAATAGGAGAGAGGATCGCTGCGATCGAAGATCCGCACCGGCACGAAGGCGGGAAAACAGAGCAGGATGCAGACGAGCGAATTGACGATGAACGGTCCCATCGAGATCAGAAAGGCGGTCTGAAAGCTCTTCGGCTCGCCGTGCAGGACGTAGCCGGCCGGATTGCCCCAGCGGAAGAAGCAGACGTCGAACACGGGAACGCGGCCCAGTTTGCAGAACAGCATGTGGGCCGCTTCGTGGACGATCACGCCGGGAAAAGTCAGCAGGGCAATCAGTTCGCCGGGGATGATCATGGCGTCTGCTCCGACTTGTAACCGTTGGGAAACTGCTGGACGAACTCTTCCCGCGAGATGATCTGCCGGGTTTCGAGCCGGTGGGTGATGCGGTTCTCGTACTCGCGGAACTCCTCGTTGTCGGGTCCGGCCAGCGCCGGGCCCGCTCGAGTTCCTCCAGGCACTTGCACGAAACTCGGGGTTGCCGGTGGTCGCAAATTTACAGGCATAGGCCGAGGCGACCGAGCCGATCGCCACCGGCTCGTTCGGGCTGTTCTCGGCAAAGGTCTGGGCCGCTTCGAGGAAGGCGTCGTAATCGCCGCGATTAAACGCGGCGCCCATTTGCGCGCTCGACTTCGTATTCTCGTAGGCAAGGCGCAGCGAGTCGGGCACGTACGCCGCGGACTGGGCGAGCAGCTTCAACGCCTCGTCGTTCTTATCGTCGGCGACGAGCCGTTGGGCGATCAGCAGGTTGGGCAGCACGGCGAGGTCGGGCACCTCGGGCACGCGCCTGGCCGCCGAATCGAGCAGCGCGATGCCCTCCTCGACGTGCTGTTGCTCCAGCTTGTGCAGCCCGCGCAGGTAGTTCACGTAGGCGCTGAAGAACCGCCAATTGTGGACGAACGCGACCGCGGCAACGCAGAGAAAAACGGCGGCCGAGATTTTGAGCCAGTTTGGAAACGGGCGATGGTGAAACAGATGGTTGCAGGCGTCACAAGTGGGAAGGCCCATGAGCTGCGGCCATTCGGCGGTGCCGCCGTCGGCGGAACAGTGGACGCAGACGGTGGGGTCGACCAGTCGCGTGATGCCGTCGACGCTGGCGTTTTTGCCCTGGCTGTCGAGCATCTTCTGCAGGCAGCTGGCGCAGAGCGTCCGCCCGGCGGCATCGAAGGCCTGGCTCTTGGGGACCTGCGACTGGCAAGCGGCGCAACCGACCTGTTGCATCCGAGACCTCGCTCGTTTGGAGTGAGCGGACCGACAACTCGGGGGGGTGCCGCGAGTTTATGGAGTTCAGCTGAAATTGACAAGCTGGGTTTCTCGGGCGACTTACTTCGCGGAACGAGCAAGCGCGAGAAAGGCGGCCGGGAGATAGTCGACCAGGTCGCTGGCGATGAGGGAGACCTGGCCGAGTTTCTCGGCGGCGAGGTCGCCCGCCAGGCCGTGGACGTGGCAGCCGAGGCGGGCGGCGTCGAAGGGGGAGAGGCCTTGGCAGACCAGGGCGGTGATCACGCCGGTGAGCACGTCGCCGGTGCCGCCGGTGGCCATGCCGGGGTTGCCGGTTTGGTTCAGAGCGAAGCGCGTGCCGTCGGTGATGACGGTGTGGTGGCCTTTCAAAACGACGATGGTTTCGACTGGTTTCCCGCTCGCTGAAGCGAGCTCGCCAGCGAGCTCGCCGGCGGCTTGGGTGCGGGAGGCGTCGTCGCTCTTGGGTTTGGTGCCGGTGAGGCGGGCGAATTCGCCGGGGTGAGGCGTGAGGATCCGCGGGCCGGCCGCTTCGGCGAGCAGCTCCTTGTGCTCGGCGAGCGCGAACAGGGCGTCGGCGTCGACGACCATCGGTTGCTTCACTTCGCGGTAGAACCGGGCGACGAATCTGCCGGTGCCCGCCGCGCGGCCGATGCCCGGGCCCAGGGCGAGCGCCGTCATGTTCTCGGCGAGCGCGAGAACTTCGTCGGCTGCGGCCTCGTCGAAGCACTCGCTCTCGGCAACGCCGTGGGTCATGTAGCTCGGATTGAAGCCGGCGACGATATCTTGGATCGCACCGGGCACGACGACGGTCACCAGTCCCGCACCGCTGCGGAGCGTGGCCAGACCGCTGAGCGAAATCGAGCCGCTCATGCCGCGCGAGCCACCGACCAATAGCGCGTGGCCGTAGAGGCCTTTGTGGCTGTCCGCGGGGCGGGGCGGCAGTGTCGGCAGCGGCGAGTTGGTGACGTCGGCGAGGGGCATGGGGGAGTGGAGTTAGGTGTCAGGGTGTCAGGTGTCAGGTGTCAGCAGAGGCGTGGCGGCGGGTGGCGATCAGGCCGGCTAGGTAGGCGGCTTTGAAGCCGGCGTCGATGTTCACGACCGCGACGTTTGCGGCGCAGCTGTTGAGCATCGACAGGAGCGCCGAGACGCCGCCGAAATTCGCGCCGTAGCCGACGCTCGTGGGCACCCCGATCACCGGGCAAGCCACGTAGCCGCCCACGACGCTCGGCAGGGCGCCTTCCATGCCGGCGACAACGACCACGGCGTCGGCATCCTTGAACTCGGCGAGCCGCTCGGGGAGGCGATGCGGCCCGGCAACGCCGACGTCGTGGATCATCGCGACGCGGACGCCCATCCACTCGAGCGTTTCGCGGGCCTCTTCGGCGACGGCCAGGTCGCTGGTGCCGGCGGAGATTATGGCGACAAAGGGGTAGGTGTCAGGTGTCGGGTGTCGGGTGTCAGAGGCTCGGACGCGGAACGTGCGGGCGATGGTGTTGTATCGACCCTGGGGGAATGCCGCGACAAGGCCGGCCGCTTGCTCGGCGTCGATCCGCGTGGCGAACGCGTCTGCGCCTTGTGCGACGAGGGCCGCGAGGATTCCACGGAGTTGCTCGACCGTTTTGCCCTGGCCGAAGACGACCTCGGGAAAGCCGCAGCGGCGATGGCGATCGAGATCGACCGACGCTGCAGGGAGCTCGGCAGTGGCTGGTCGGGAATTGAGGGTGCGGGAAATCGACTCGACAGGGTCCATGCACTTCAGTGTACCGGCCCGCGGATCGAGCTTACAGGCGGCCCAGACGTCGGTGCGGAGCGAGTATTTCGACGCGCAGGAAAAATTTTTTTGACAAGCGTTTGATGGCGGGGGATAATGCCCCCCGGTTTGGACGATTTTCGGCACCGATCGACACCATTGGACGCAATACGATGCGGATTCTGCCAATTCATGGCTCGCGCTGGACTGGCTGGATTCGCGCGACCGGTCTGGTCGCGATTTGGGCGACGTGCGCGGACGTGGCCCACGCGCAGCTCCAATTCACGGAGGTGATGCACAGTCCGATTGGCGACGACAACCTCTGGGAGTGGGTCGAAGTTCGCAACACGTCGGCCACGGCGATCGACCTGGATGGCTGGATCTTCGACGACGACGATGATGTGCCGGTGAGCGTGGCGGCGGTGTCGAACATCAAAGCGGCCAACGGCAATACAGTGATCGCCGCCGGCGGCGTGGCGGTGCTCTATGCCGGCAGCAACCTGGGCTTCGACCCGACGCGATTCACCAATGCCTGGGGTGCGGGCATCACGTTGATACCGGTCAACAGTCTCACCTCGCTGACCGACGCCGACGCGATCGGTCTCTGGCCCGATCGCGCGTCATACGACGCAGACGATTTCGGCGCGGGCAACCCACGGCGGAGTTTCGCCCACGCCAGCGCTTCGCTGAATTATGCCAGCGGGTTCCCCACGGCCGCCGCTGGACATTCGATCGCGTGGAACGGCACCGGCAGCCCCACAAACGGCGCCAACTGGGTCGAAAGCCAGGCTGGCGCACTGCAGGCGAACACCAGCGTGCAAACGGTGCTGCAATCGACGCCGATCAATGGTGCGGATCGCGGCAATCCAGGCGTGGTACCGGGCGGCGCGCCGCTGGCCGGATTGCGGATCACCGAGATCATGTATGACCCGGCGTCGACGCCGGATTCGAGCTTCTGGAGTGTTTCTGGGCTTTGCGTTGAGCAGCGCGGCGGCGTGCACCACATTATCGGTGATGCGTACATGCTTCCTAATCTTCCGCTGGACAGTGTACCACGGGGATGGCAGTTAGCCACGTTTTCGCATCGTCATGAGCGAGCGGAGAATGATATCGTCCGGCAGATGATAGAAACCGTGCTTGTGGTGAACTTCATCGCAGATCTAAATGCAATACTTGGATTGAGCACCAACTCGTCCACTGTCATTTGATCGCGGAAATACAGGTTGTTCCTCGACTAGGATTATGAGAGCTTCGCTTCACTCAATGCCAAATTCAAGTGGAGAATAGTCGCACGTGCATAAGAAACTCCCGATAGAAGTCTGTCTGAGAACGAGAAGTGGCTTTTATCTTGACTGTTCCTCGGGGGTTGCAATAATTCGCTACTCCCATTTTGAACAAGTTCTGCAAATTGCGCTATGCTTGTTTTATGCGGCTTTTTAGAACATTTCTCTGATTGTCCAGCAGTTTTTCGACAACCAGCTGCCATCGCCGGCGTGTTACCTTTCAGCGTTTGGTGTGGCCGAAAGTTGTACTAAGCTACGAACAACGCCTGCATGGCGACGTGGTGCTTGAGACTTTTCGAGTGGCTGTTGGTCAGCTGCGTGAACCGACGCATATTCATTCGCAAGGTGAGATTGAGCTGCTCAACTGTGAAGTCGAGATGCGATCAAGTAGGGATTACCGAAGCGGTAGCTCTCAGTGCTTATATCGATCGCTGGGCTGTACCGCGTGACTTCTTTGTTTGGCTCTGATAGTTCTTTATCAGTTGTGCGAAGTCGACCTTGTGAGCCGAGTAAGAAATGGCACGTTTAACGTGTACGCCGCGAGACTATCCGACGACAATTGAAAATGGCTGACCGTTGCTCGATCACATTGACGAAGAAACTACTTGGCAGGTTTCCGAATCGCGGCGGCTGACCTTGTGGGCCAGTCAATTTCGTATTTCGCTCGATTGCAAGGAATGTCCAGGAGTCGCCCACTTCTTCACTGTAGCCGCGAGCGACGCGGGTCTTTTCCTTGCAGCCGATGAAACTCCACAGCTCATCGAGCTGGACGTCTTCGCAGCTACGCCTTTGACCTTGGAATCGAGCAACCGTTGGCAGTTACTCGCCGACAACCAAAATCAGGTCGTCGATTGTGTCGCGGTGGAGTCCAGTGAGTCGTTCAGTTGCCCGGATCGACTTCCCTCAAGGATCATGCTTAGGGCCATCGTGGCTTGCTTCATGCTGATCCGCATGTTGCCCAACAGCTTGGGGCCTTGCTCAATCCAGGTTTCCCCGCAGAGGCGGCAACGGTAGCGCTGGTTGCCTTCTGATCCTTTCGTGCTTCTTGACCGATTCATGCTGACAGGCGGCGAGTATCACGGCGTTGCTCCCATTTCTGGGGCTGGCCGCTATACTTGAGATACTAGTCAGTCTGGCGACCAGCCGGATTGTCTGCCCCGCCGCGACTCTGCAAGGTTGCGACGGGGTTTTTTCGTGCCTTGACCAGCACGCATGATTACATTATAACAAATCAAGCGTAGGATACAATATGATTTCCGTAAAGTTTTCAAGGATTCCAAATGGTTAAGAAAAAGCAGCATGGCGGCAAGCGGAAGGGGGCTGGCCGCAAACCAGCCCGGAAGGCAAGGCGGTTCTCGTCACGGCTAGCGTGCCTGAGAGTCTCGTGAACGGCCTGGATCGCCTAGCCGCTCTAAGGGCTGGAATCGTTCCCAGGCGTTACGGAGGCGATCCGGGGACTGGTGAATGCAGGGGCCACTAAACGGAGACCGGGGGAATCGAACCCTGTCGGAGCGTACGCCGATCCGTGCTGAGCTTATAAGGCTTGCTGCGTCACCAGACGCGGGCCGCTCTCCAGTTAGAGAGCGACCCTAGGTAGACAGTAAGAGAAGATCGTTAGATGCATGGCTCTAAATCCGAAACCGGAATGCCAAGGGCTCTGGCGATCTTTTCGAGTGTCGAAAACGATGGGCTATGCTGCCCATCTCTAGGCGGCTAATGTGACTCTGGGGCAGGCCCGATTTGTCTTCAGTTCTGCTGAGAGAGCCCAGCAGCCTTCCGCTTCTCTTTGATCTTAGTACCCACATAATCAACATATTTCTCCAGATCGCCGCCGGGATTGTCGGCCATTACCATTGGAACAATTCCTGATTGTTGCTGAGCAAGGATTTCGTCCATCGCTCTGCGTGCACTTTCGCGCTCTTCCTCGATTTCAGTGGTAAACCACGCCTGACTCAGCTCGAACAAATCCTCCCTGTCTTCTTTTGGCAACGATTGGATGCGTTCGATCAGCACTGCCAATGCAAGTTGGGCAGAAGTGGGAGTTGGAATAGACGATGCTACTTTCTTGTTTGCAATCATACTGCTCACTCCGTGCTAAAGGTCCGGGCTAGCCATCAACACGGCCATAATCTCCGTTCTGGTATTTCCGCCATCGGCGCCGCATCCGAATGCGATCACCGTTCGGTGTGGGGCCGTTATTCTGCTTGTTTATTGCCCCAAGAATCACGATGGCCTTTGCGTCTTTATCAATTCCGAAACACTCTGGCATTGAGATTCGCCAGCACACCGCCGCGTTCGCGCAATTCGTAGAAGCTTTCAATCGCCTTTACGTCGCTAGTCTGACTATGCGTTGGGTCATTTCCCTCGCCATTTCCTGCACTTGAAGTGCCAAATGTCGATATTGCGGCCTGGTATAAAGTCCGTCTGCCTCCTTGTATCCGACATCTAAGATGAAGACATCCACAGGAACTCTGGGTGCAGGCCACCTTGCCTCACACCACCTTGATCTGCTTCTTGGCCACGGTTGTTCTCCGGATTTAACGTCGATCCGTCGTGCATCCCTGCCCATGTATTATGCTCGTGCCAGATTATGCAAGTGGGTGGTCGCATATTATACAACGTCGTCGGCTGGCGGCAATCGCACAATCGAGCCTAAATCCCCAACTTGTCAAAATCGGTAAATTCGGCACCATTTC
Organism: uncultured Planctomycetota bacterium; assembly: GCA_963808175.1. Taxonomy (GTDB): domain Bacteria; phylum Planctomycetota; class Planctomycetia; order Pirellulales; family Lacipirellulaceae; genus DASYDU01. Next base: position 51,820 of record CAWEEU010000016.1, read on the forward strand.
CAGTGCATCCCGCTAATTTCCACCAACTAACTGGACACCCACCTACCGTCCCTAGTCCGCTCAAATCGCTCCCGATGCTTATTGAGCACGTCCCGAACCGAACGGCTAACCGTCGCGGGCTGCACGTCGACACGGTATCCCGAATCCTTGAGTGCCAATGCGATCTCGCACGTCCGCATCGGCTGGCCAGCGGTGTTCAGAATCTCCACCACCAGCTCCACCAGCGGCTTGGCCTCAATCGGTCCCAGCTTCTTGAACGCATCGCTGGCGACCCATTGGGTATAGTTCCTGCCGTTCTTATAGAGCTTCTTGAGGATGCCCCGGCTACACATCGAGAGACGTAGGTCCGAACCGTGGTTTCATGGAATCGCTGCCGCGGCTGCGTCGCCTGGAGCCAGCCCAGCATGTCGGTCACGGTGAACGGCCGGTCCGCGGGAATCAGCGTTTGGATCAAGGAGATGGTATTCGTGACCGCGTGCGTCGCCGTGGGCTCAGGGATGGCTTGGAGCGGCAAGGCTCGGTCCAGGGCTTCGATGGCCATTACGTCGCGCTGGTAGACCTGGCGAGCCAGCCGGATCGCGTAGTCGCGTTTCTCTTCGGCTCGCTTCTTGATGGCGGCGATGGGGTCCACGCCTAGATCTTGCCGGCTCGCGATTTTGGCAGCAAGATGCTAGAATCTCAGCAACACGCTAGTAGGACAGCATTCGGACTGGGAATGGGTCGAGGTGTACAACAACACGGGCTCGGCGATCGATTTTTCCGCGACGAAGTACGTGTTACACGATGATGACGGCGCCGATTTCACGGAGCCGAACATCACCTCGGGCAGTTTGCCGCAGGGCGGCGTGGGTGTGCTGTTCAATGCGGCGGCCAACACGCTGGCGAACATGCAGGCCGCTTGGGGCAGCGGCGTCAACTTCATCCCCGTGGCGACCTGGGGCAACGGCTTTGCCAACGGCGGCGACGCGATCGCCATCTGGTCGAGCATCGAAGACTACCATCTCGACGCGTCTGACACCGGCCGATCGACGGACCATGCGGTGGCGGTTGCCACCTACGACGACACGGACCCCTGGCCCGCGAACAACAACGCGGCTTCGATTTTTGTCGGTGGATTGAACCTCGATCCAGCAGCGGGAGCCAATTGGATCCGCAGCGGCGCCGAGGCCGACACATTGGGATCGAGCACCGCCAATCCGATCCTGGGCACGCTTGTCGATCACCCGGGCGGCGACGTGGGCAGCCCGGGCTACGCGCCGGGTGCTTCGGCGCCAAACGTCTTGGGTGATTACAACGGGAACCAAGTGGTCGACGCCGCCGACTACACGGTCTGGCGCGATCACTTCTCAAGCGGCCAGAGTCTCCTCAACGACGCGAGCCCGGGCAGCGTCACGATCGACGACTACAACTATTGGAAGGCCCACTTCGGGGCGACTGCCGGCGTTGGCAGCGTCGCGGTCGTCGCCGAGCCGGCGACGATCTTGCCGCTGCTGCTGGCCGGGCTGGCAAGCCTGGCGCAAATCGGCGGCGTCAGGCGGCGATGGCGACCAGCTCTTCGCTGACCGCTTCGATCTGCTCGGCCTTGAGTGCCGGCAGTTGATCGGCGTAGCCCACAAGCAAGGCGAGGTCGGCGAGCCGATTGATTTGCCGCGGGATGCCGTGACCCAGGTAATGGAGCGCTTCGAGTGCGCCCGGCGTGAAGACGTCCTGCGTAGCGCCGGCGGCGCGGAGACGATGGGTGACGTAGGCGGCCGTTTCCTCGGGCGTGAGCGACCGCAGCAGCGCGCTCACGGCGACCCTTTCGGCAAGGCTCGGCAGTCGGCCGACCGCGGAGACCAGGCCCATCTGTCCGACCAACAGCAGCGAAAGGGTCGGCTTGGCGTCGACCTCGAAATTCAATAGCAGCCGCAGCGTTTCGAGCACCCCGCAATCTTCGAGCAGATGGGCTTCGTCGACGACGACCACGGCGTGGCGGTCGAGGTGGGCGTTTTGGGCGAGGTAAAACTCCAGGCGGCGGACGCTCTCCTCAACGGTGTGCCGGGGCGGATCGGCCGGCGGCGCGCCCAGCTCCTCGGCCAGGTAGACCAGCAGGTCGCGGCTCGACATCTGGGGAAACACGAGTCGCACGAACGGCGAGAAGCGGGCGTCGAGCTGGGCTTCGAGGATCCGCGCGAGCGAGGTCTTGCCGGTCCCCGCCGGCCCGGCCAGGAGAGCAGCCCCGCGCTGCTGCTCGATTGCGTAGCGGAGCTTCATCAGGGCCCCTTCGTGGGCTTCGCAGGGATAAAGCGCCGCACGGTCGGAGATCGGCTCGAACGGCTGCGTCGAGAGTTTCCAATAGTCGAGATACATGGTTGGCTACCGTTCGGTTCTAGCAAAGCGAGGTGGAGCGATTTTCGATCAGGCCGAGCAGCTCGCAGCCGATCTCGTCGAGCAGCTCGCCGGCCACGGTGAAGTCGTCTTGCTCCGCGTGCTTGGGGTCGGTGACGGCCACGGCCGTTTCGATCCGCATGTTGCGTACGAGGTGGCTGATCGTGGCGAACGAACGCGGCGCGAGGACTGCGCCGAGATCCACGAGCACGACGTCGTAAGCAAAGCGGAGCACGCCGGCGGTGATGGCGGTCTGGACACCGGCGGCGAGCCTGGCGCCGTTCGGTTCGCGGGCGGCGGGCTCACGAACGTCGAGCGGCAAGAGATCGATCTGGTCGGCCTCGGCGCGGACCACCGCCTCGGCGACCGAGAGGCCCTGTTCCAATACGTCCTGCCAGGAAGTGCTGGGCTGGACGCCGAGCAGTCCGGCCAGGCGCGGCGCGCGGAAATTGGCGTCGACCACGATCACCGACCGCTTGCGGGCGGCCAGGGCGATCGCCAGGCACAAGAGCGTCGTGGTGGCGCCATCGCCCGCGTGGAGCGACGCGATGCCGACGAGCGTGCCCCGGCCCGGCTCGCGCTTCGTGCGGGAGAGCATGAGATCTGCAATGTGATCGTAGTGATCGGAGTATCGCTCCCACAGCGCGCGGCAGACCGGCGGCCAGCGAAACGCACTGATCGTCGTCTCGGGCAGGAATGCCGGCTCGGCGGCGGGCGCGGAATCGACGATGGGCGGCGACGTGAATTTGGAGAGCGGCTGTTTACCGATGACCGGCGCCGGCGGGTGAGCGGGCACAGGCGGCGCCGCGGCCGGCGAGCTGGCGACGTAGGCCGTCGTCGGCCAGGAGGTACCGGCGGCGGCGATCTCCACAGTCGATTGCCAAAGGGCCGCGACCGGTTCGGCTCCTGCAGGTTGGTGAACGCGACTTGGCTGAGCGGGCGCAGCGGGAGCCGGCGCGGCGGTCCGCGGTGGGTCGTGGCGGTACGCCTTAATGAATGCTTGATTGGTGCTCATGGCGAATGTTGGGGGGAGCGGAACGTCGGGGTCAGCGGGTTTGCGTCTTGATCAAGTCGCCGCGGAGGTGGGCCACTTCGGGCTCCGTGGTCCGGACCTGGGGCAACGTGCAATCGTCTTCCACGGTCGGCAGCTGCACCTCGGCATACGACGTGGTGGGGTAGGGCGACGCGGCCGGGGCCTCTTCTGATTCAACCTCGGATTCGTCCGCGGACGCGATTGCCATCAGCGGACGCGACTTCGGAGCAAGCGGGCCTGCCGCGGTGGGCTCCAGTGCGCTGGTATCGGTGTCCGGCACGGCCGGTTCGAGCACGGGTTCGAGCTCGGCGTGCTGCGTGTCGGCGTGGGTGCTGGTCGTTTGACGGGCCGTGGAAGCGTTGGGGGCCGGAGCCTTGTCCACCGCCTTGAAGTGGCCGTGCATCATCATTCCCATCGACAAACCGCCGGCGGCCATCAAGGCGAGCATTGCCGCCAGGCGGATCAGCTCGCGGTGGGGCTGGAGCGCTTGCCAGGTCTCGACCGCGATACGAATCGGCAGCGGTGCAGCGGCGAGGACGGAGTCAGCAGCGCTGGCCTTGGTTTCAGGTGAATTGGGCGACGCAGGCTGGGAAGCGCCCGCTCGCTGAAGCGATCTCTCCGGCGCGCGTGGTGCTGCTGGCGGCGTGAGGACTTGCGCTGGCGTGGGGGCCGAGGCGTGGCGCGAGTCGATGCGATGCGTGGATCGGGTCGCCGGCAACGGGCCGGCAGCGGTTGATTCATCACCGCGCCCGATTTCTGCGATGCGGGCGAGTACTGGCCAGCGTAGCGGCGCAGGACGATCCTCGACCGAACCGGCCGCCGTTTGTTCCGGTGAATGACTTCGAACTGTGGCCACCGCGAGAATCGCCTTCCTTGACAAGAGTCTCGTTGAGGATCGGGCGGCGCAGCAAAATGCTATCGACCGGCGCACACCCATCCGCCTTCAGTATCGGGTAACGATTGCGCGGACCTTGAGGAGCGACGTGACGGCGCAAGAAAAGAGGCGAATGAGTTTCGACCGTCAATGCTATCGCAGCACTGGCAGCATGAGACCGTGGCCCGTTGTCCGTGGTCCGTTAATTGCTTGAATACAACTGACAACAGACAACTAACCACGGACAAACTTAATGGCTCATTGCCGTTCGCAACGCTAGGTCATCGTGCCAATCGACGGCGAGCCAAACGATCGCCTTGCCGTCGCGACTGGAGGAGAGTGCCAGCCGGCCGTCGGGTGAAAAGGCCACGGCGGTGACTTCCTGCTGGTGACCGGCGAGCGAGAGAATTTCCTTGCCAGTCTGGACTTTCCGATTGGGATCGGGGTTCTTGACCACCGCGTCCCAGAGCTTGACGTTGTAATCCTGGCTGCCGGTCAGCACGCGCGAGCCATCGGGTGAGAAGGCGACGCTGGTGACAGGGGCGGTGTGCCCGGCCAGCTCGATCAGCGGATCGCCGGTCTCGGTGTCCCAGATGATGGCGGTTGTGTCCTGGCTGCCGGTGACGACGCGGGAGCCATCGGGCGAGAAGCGTCCACAGGTCACGGCCCAATCGTGGCCGGTGAGCGTTTGTCGAAGTTGCCCAGTCGCGCGATCCCAGAGCTTGGCGGTCTTGTCGGCGCTGACGGTCAGCACGCGCGAGCCGTCGGGCGAGAAAGTGGCGCCGAGCACGCGGCCGGTGTGGCCGATGAACGATACGCCGGTGAGCTGGCCGGTTTGGACGTTCCAAAGTCGAGCGGTGCCGTCGTCGCTGGCGGTGAGGACCTCGCGGCCGTCGGGCGAGAACTCGGCGGTGTTGACGTAACCGAGGTGGCCCCCTTCGAGCTTGCGAACGGCGCGGCCGGTGGCGGCGTCCCAGATTTTGGCCGAGTGGTCCCAGCTGCCGGTGACCAGCAGCTTGCCGTCGGGCGAGAGGGCGGCCGAAGCCACGGCGCCGTGCGGGCTGAACCTCATGACCGGCCGCAGCGTGTCGAGACTCCACAATTGGGCGTCGTTGCCGCCGATCGTGAGCAGGTGTTTGCCTTCAGGGTCGTAGGTGGCAGCCCAGATCACGCCGCCGATCTTGTCGAAGTCGAGCAATGTTTCGAGGGAAGCACCGGCGGAGCCGGTGGCGTCCGCGTCAACCGGCAGTTCCCAGCGATAGACCTTGCTGTCGGCGTTCGACGTGACGATTGCCGCGTGATCGCGCGGGGCGAAACTCACGGCGTTGAATTGCTTGCCTGGCGATTTGACTTCGGCGAGCAGTTGGGCGTCGGCCAGGCGCCAAAGTCCGGGCCATGCCGTCGTCGCAGCTGGTGATCGCCAGCGCGCCGTCGGACGAGAGGTCGAGGGCGTTGACAAAATCCGGATGCTTCAGGACGAGCGCGCGATCTTCCTTGCCGGTGGCGACATTCCATTGCCCGCAAGTGTGGTCGCCGCTGGAGGAAATGAGTCGCTCGCCGTCCGGCGTGAACCGCAAGTCCGGTGATCCAGCGGTTATGGCCGCGGAGCTCGTACGCGAGCTTCCAAGGAGCGGACGCCGACGTCTTTTTCCAAAGCAGGATATTGCCGCGGAGGTCACCGGTCGCCAGCGCGTCTCCGCGCAGCGAAAACGCGGCCGCGGAAACTTCATCGTAGTGACCCTGGAGGGGATCGCCGACTCGCTCGCCGGAGTGCGTGTCCCAAATCTGGGCGGTGTTGCCGGGGCTGCCGGTGACGATCCAATCGCCGTCGGGTGAGATGGCGAGTGTGCCGAGCCGGCCGGTCGGCGTCAGCTCGACGAGCTGTGTGCCCCGCGCGACGTCCCAGATGCGAACCGAGTTGTCGCCCGCGCCGGTGGCCAGCCGGCGGCCGTCCGGGAAGAAAACGGAACGGGTGACCAGGAACTCGTGGCCCTCTTGGAATTGTCGCAGCCGCTCGCCCGAGGCGACGTCCCACAGGCTGGCAGTGCGATCGCGGTTGGCGGTGACGATCTCGCTTCCATCGGGCGAGAAGCGGGCCGAGAGCACCGCGTCTTCGTCCTGGCCGGTGAACACCGTGGCGTGCAGCACGCGGACTTCCTGGTAACCGGCGAGATTCCAAAGGCGAATCTGCTTGTCTTTTTTCTCCTGGCCGCCGGAGAGGACGAATTTGCCGCTGGGCGAGAAGGCGACCGAGTGGACCGCGTTGCTGTGGTCGCGAAGCACTTGGGAGAGTTCACCGGTGGCGACGTTCCAAATGCGGATCGCGTTGTCGTCGCTGCCGCTGGCCACGAGCTCGCCGTTGGGCGAAAAGGCAACCGAGCGAACCGCGCCGTCATGGCCCATCAGCCGCAAGTAGTTCGGCTTGGGCCGGGGTTCTCCCTTGATCAACTTTTCCAAGTCGACGGGCTCGATTTCGTCTGGATTCCAGATCATCACCAGCTTGTCGTAACCGCCGGTGGCAATCAGCTTGCCGTCGGGCGAGAACGCGGCGGCGTAGACGGGCCCGTCGTGGCCGAGGAACTCGATTAGCTTGGTGTAGAGGGGCTGGGGACTGGGGGCTGGGGACTGATTGACCTGGGTCCCTGCTCCCTGCTCCCTGCTCCCTGCTCTTTCCCACACAATCACTTTGCCGTCCTGGCTGGCGGTGACAATGCGGCTGGCGTCGGGCGAGAAGCGAGCCTTCCAGACCCACCAGTTGTGTCCCTTGAAGGTCTGGAGGGGCGCGGCGGTGGCGAGGTCCCAGAGGATTGCAGTGTTGTCGAACGAGCCGCTCAAGAGCTGCGTTGCCGTCCGGCGAAAAGGCCACGCTCACCACGCTGTCGGTGTGGCCCTTGAGCGTTTGTTCGAGCTTGCCGTCCTCGGCGCTGACGATCCGCACGAGTCCGTCGCTCGAGCCGGTGGCGATGTGCTTGCCGTCGGGCGAGTAGGCGACGGCATGGACATATTGGCCGTGCTTGGTGCGGAAGACTTCTTCGCCGCTCGCCAGGTCGCGGACGATCAGCTCGCCGCCCCGGTCGCCGCTGGCAAACTGGCTGCCGTCGGGCGAATAAGCGACCGCGTCGACCGGCCCGGCGGCCTGATACGTGCCCGCGCCGAGCTGGCAGAGGTGCACGAGCCGGCCCCATTCCCAGTTGCGGAGCTCCGGCTTGCACTGGTTCAAGAGCTCCAGCGCGTAGTCGAATGCGTTGTCGTGGATCTTGGCGGCGGCCAGGCCGATCTTGGCTACGTACGATTCATATTCCTCCGCTTCCTTGGCCTGGACCGCGATGCCCTTTTGTTCGACGGCGATTTTTTCTTGCTCTTTCGCCCGCTCTTCTTCACGGACGGCGATGTCTTTCTGCTTGCGAGTCTCAGCTTCGGCAGCCAAGGCGGCTTCCTTCTGCTGATCGGCGATTCGGCGCTGCTCGGCTTCCTTCTTCTGTGCGTCGACGGCAACATCGCGCTGGTCGACTGCTTCCTTCTCGGCGACGACCGCCCGGCTGCGCTGCTGATTGACGAAATACAGGGCCGTCGTGACGATGATCACGACCGCCGCCACCAGCGCCGCGACCGCCTGCTTGCGCGGCGGAGCCGGCGCTGCCGCAGGTCGCGCTCGGCCCGGGCCACGTTAATCTTGGCCAGCAGGTCGCCTTGCTTCGGAACTTGCTCGTCCAACAGCGAGGCGCCGAGATCGAAGTCGCCCTTGTCGAACGCACGCTTGGCGTAGTCGAACTGGGTCTCGGCCAGCAGCTTGCGGGCGCGATCGTTCGAGCTCCAGAGGTTGAGCGACTCCTGGAACCCGTACAGCGCCCGGGCGAAAAGTTGGTATTCTCCCGACTCGCGGGCCTTCTGCAGATTGAGGTTGGCGTGGGCAGTGAGGACCAGGCTCTCGGAGTGGGCCTGGTAGGTGCGGATGCCTTCTTGGAAATCTTTGACCGACCCGTAGCGGTCTTCCTGCTTGGTGGCCATTGCCCGCAGGGCGATCGACTTGAGCTCGCCCTCGTAGCGGATGCCGTCGATCTGTGTTCTGGGCGGCGTTCATCAGGCACTGCATGACGTCGCGGCCGGAGTGGGGCGGTTTGCCGCCGATGATCTCGTAGAGGATCGCGCCGAGCAGATAAATGTCGCTGGTGAAGTTGATGTTCTCGACCGGGCCGCGGGCCATCTCGGGGGCCATGTAGGCCGGCGTGCCGCCCAGGCTGTCGGCCTGAAAGATGGCGTCCGCGTTGGCGAACGTGGTGGTGATCCGCGCCAGGCCCCAGTCCATCACCAGCACTTCGCCGTAGTCGCCGAGCATCACGTTCTCGGGCTTCAGGTCGCGGTGCACGACGCCGTGGGCGTGGGCGAAGGCGACCGCGTCGGCCACGCGCAACAAGATGCTCAAGTTGTCGTCGAGCGTCTTCTGCGGCAGCACCTTGTCCCAGGGCGTGCCTTTGACGCGCTTCATCGAGTAGAACAGCGCGCCGGCGTCGTTCGCGCCCAGGTCGTAGATCGGCACGATGTTCGGATGGTCGAGCTCGCCGGTGACGACCGCTTCGGAGATGAATTTGTCGCGCTGCTCTTCGCTTGATCTTGGCCGACGGCTTGAGCATCTTCACCGCGACGGTGCGGGCGATCGACGATTGATGGGCCGCATAGACGACGCCCATGCCGCCTTCGCCGATGACCTCCAGCAGTTCGTAGTCGGGTACCTCGGCGGGCGAGGCGGGCGGCCGCGGGGCGCCGTTCTTCTTCCGCTCGCGGATGAAACGCGATTTGACGGGCAGCGACGAACGGTGGCTGGTGATCGTTTCATTTTGCCGGATCGTCTGGCCCTGCCGGCTGCCGGGCGTGAAGGTGCCGCCCCATTGTGATTCGAGCCGTTTGCGTTCCTCGGGTGGGAGGGATGCCAGGTCGATCGTCAGGTCGCTTTCGATCGGATGCGTGCGACGCGGTGAGCGCTGTTGATATTCGGCGGAGTCGATCGTCGCCGCGGAGTCTTGGGACGCAGCGTCGCGCGAATCGTCGCCGCCGGCCGCGTCACTCGACTCGGGGGACTGGAACTCGACCGTCATGTCGACGCGATCGGAAATGGTGGGCGATTTGCGCTGGGGACCGCTCTTTTTGTTGTCGAGCGTGGAATCGCCGCCCTTAACCTCAGACAGGAATTTCGAGCGTCGCGCCGGAGCGGTCAGTGTCCGTGACGTCGACGTCGATCGATTCTTCCGAGCTTTCGCCCGGGGAGGGCTGATGCAGCAGATTCTTGTCTTCCAGCGTCCGCTGGGCGATCGTGCGGATCGCGGCGCCGCAATTGATACACCGCCCCGAGGCGAGCGACTCGGCATCGAGCTCATCTTGGCAGGCGTGGCAGTATCGCATGGCGGATCGAAGACAAATCTGCAAATGGTCGCCCGCACCAGGGGCACGAGCTGGGACTTAGTTCTTATTGTAGTCGAGTTCCACGGCAGTTCGCACCCTAGGTAAAGCGGCGAAGCCCGGCAAGCGGGCGAGTCGGCCCCTACGACCCGCCCGACGGAGCCGCCGCCAGGCGTCTTCGTCCGCCTCGGCCAGGGCCGCGTCGACGCGGCAGGACCAGGGGATCGCGGCTAAAGCCGCGACGGACAAGGAGACTGGGAGAGGCGGAGATAAGGAGACACGGTCGTCGCCCGTCTCGGTACTCTTGGCTGTCTCTCCGTGTCTCCTTGTCCCCAAATCTCCCTGTCCCTCCGCCGGTGGGACAGCTTGCAAGTTCGGATTCTGCTCCAAGGGCACGGCTGGCGGTGCTTCGCCTTCGTCGGTCGGCGGCCGGTCGCGGGTGCCTTCCGAGTCGTCCGAGACGTCGATCACGCGGCCGTGGCGGACGTTGACCTCGATCACCAGCCGCTCGGAATGATTGGCGGTGCGGACGATGTAGATTCGGTACAGCCCGTCGGGGAGCGTCTTGAAGAACGCTCGCAGGTCGGCCAGCGCTTCGTCACTGATGCGGATGCCCTTGCTCTCAGTGCCGTCGGAATTGACGACCCGCAACTCGAGGTAACGCTCAGTGGTGGCCGCGACTTCGCCGCCGCCGCCGCGAACGTCCGGCACCTGGAACAGCTGCGAGAGCCCGCCCTGATCGGAGACGAAGACCGCGGTCATCGGCTGCTGGGTGAGATCGAGCCGGGGTACGTCGGGCGTCGTGTCGATGGCCACCATCACCGTTTGGATGCCGGGGTTCCCGACGAAGATCACGGCATTTGCGTCGTTGAGTCCGCCATCCATGCCGCCGTCATCGTCCAACGCAGTGAGACGTATCGGCACGTCGTTCGTTGGATGGAGCGGATCGGGTGGAGCGAGATAGTTGTGCTGCAGCTGTGCCGACGCCATGGTCTCAACAATCGCATTTCCCGAGGTGCGCGGGGCCGCGATCACCAGGGTCTGACCGCTGTTGCCTGAAGCCGGGAACAAGGCGCTGCCGGGCAATACCGGTGATTTCAGCAACAGCTGGAAAGTGTCGACTGTACCGTCGCCCCAATCGACCTGGTACGTGTAGAGCGATGCGGGCACCGATGCGTCGTAGAGTCCGACTTGTCCTGCAACGACCGTCAGCACGCGGTTCACGACGCCATTGGCTGCAAACGGAACCGCCGCACCGCCGTTGACGCTGACCATGATCGGTCCGGTCGGCGTGCTGGCGAACGAATGGACTGCGTCGACCGTGCCGTCGCCCCAATCGACGATGTAGGTGAAAGTCTCGTAGAATTCGCCACCGTTGGCGGCGTTGAGCTGGTTTGCCGCGTTGTCGTACCCGGGATCGTGCAAGCTCAGCCGAATGATCGTATTGCCATCGGTGTTGATGTCGTCGCCCTGCAATTTCTTGCCATCGGGAAACGTATTCAACTTGGGAGGGACGTTGTTGACCGTGACGGTGAAGGTTTGCTCGACAAAATCGACGCCGGCGATGCCCGCGGCGAAATTGCCCGACATGTCGTCGTCGGCGAGTCGAATCGTGACGGTGTAGACGCCATTGTCGGCATAGTTGTGCATGCCGCCGAAGCTGCCGCTCGAAGGGATGCCGGGGGCGCCGTCTTGATCGGCCACTGCGAGGCTGCCGATCTGGTCGCGGCCATCGCCCCAGTCGAGGAAATAGCGGAACGATTCCATCGTCGGTCCGCCGAGGCTGGCTGGTTTGAGCGGGTTGTCGAAGCCTGGATCGGTGAACGTGTCGCAGTTCGAGCAGCACCAGATCGTCCGACTTCATTGATCGATGTGGTTGACGTGGTAAGCGTCGAGCGACGGATGACGTTGTTGACCGTGATCTGGAACGTGAGATCGACGAAGTCGACGCCGTCGCTACCGCTGACAAAGTTGCCGGACATGTTGTCGTCGGCGACGCGGATCGTGACCGTGTACACGCCGTTGTCGGCGTAAGTGTGGGCGGCGTGCGTGAACAGGGCCTTGGTCGTGATGCCGGGCGATCCGCTGGTGCGATCGAGCACGTTGTCGATCGACACCGGCGTCGGTGCCGAGCCGTCGCCCCAGTCGATCGTGTAGCTGGTGAAGGTTTCTTTGAGCGGATCGCCGAGCGTCGGCGTCGTGGGATTGAGCGGATTGTCGAAGCCGGGGTCTTCGAGGCCGACCCCCAAGCTCTTGAGCGTGAAGGCTGTGCCTTCGTCGATCATCACGCCCGTCGTGCCGGTGAGCGTTGGCGTGACGTTGGCGACCGTGACGGTGAACGTCTTTTCGACGTAGTCGACGCCGGCGATGCCGGCCGCGAAACTGCCCGACATGTCGTCGTCGGCCAGGCGGATCGTCACGGTATAGACGCCGTCGTCGGCGTAGGTGTGGCTGCCGTCGAACATGCCGGTCGAGGGCACGCCCGGCATGCCGTTGGTGTCGGCGACCGGCATGCTGCCGATCTGATCGCGGCCGTCGCCCCAGTCGAGGAAGTAGCGGAACGATTCGGTCGTCGCGCCGCCGGGGTTCGCCGGATTGTCAAAACCGGGGTCGCTGAACGTGGCGTCGAAGTGGACAGTCTGGCCTTCGTTGATCGAGTCGGTCGACGGAGTGACGGCGAGCGTCGGGGCGACGTTGTTCACCGTCACTTGAAACATTTTGACGTCGCTGCCGTCGTTGTCGTCGTGGATCGTGACGGTGACGAGATAGACGCCATCGTCGGCGTAGGTATGGGAGCCGGGGATCGTGCCGCTGGAGTCGAGGCCCGGGCCGCCGTTGGTGTCGGCGATGCTCATGCCGGTGATCGCGTCGCGGCCGTCGCCCCAGTCGACGTCGTAGGTGAACGACTCGGATTTTTCCGCACCGGGATTGAGCGGATTGTCGAAGCCGGGATCGGTGAACGTGCCGAGATTGGGAAGCGCGAGCAGCGCGCCTTCGTCGACGATCTGGTCGCCGTTGGGGAGCACGAGCGTCGGGGCGACGTTTTTCACGGTGACCATGAACTGCTGGGTCATACTGCCGTTGTCGTCGTCGTGAATCGTGACCGTGACGGTGTACGTGCCGTCGTCGGCATAGATGTGGTTGCCGCTGAACATGCCAGTTGACGGCACGCCCGGCATGCCGTTCGTGTCGGCGACGCTCATGCCGACGATCTGGTCGCGGCCGTCGCCCCAGTCGACGTCGTAGGTGAACGACTCGGCCTGCTCCGCGCCGGGGTTGAGCGGATTGTCGAAGCCGGGGTCGCTGAACGACGCGGTGAAACCGATCGCCGTGCCCTCGTTCGCCATGGTGGTCGAGGGCGTAACGGCGAGCGTCGGTGCGACGTTGTTCACGGTGACTTGGAACGACTGAGTGTCTGACCCGCCATCATCGTCGGTGACGGTGACGGTGACTATGTAGATGCCGTTGTCGGCGTAAGTGTGTGAGCCACCCAGCGCGCCGGAGCCCATGGTTGGAAAGACAGTTGCTGCCTCGGTGGCAGAGCCGTCGCCCCAATTGACGGTGGCCGTGTGGGTGTCGAGGACGCCACTATCGACGAACAGCGCCAGCGGCGGGGCGCCGCCGACCGCCGAGAGATCCAACAGCGAGCCTTCGTCGACGGTCTGGTCCACTGCCGCAACCAGCACGGGCCGGAGATTGTTGACCGTGAGGTCGACGCCGCCGGAGTCTTTGCCGCCATCGTTGTCGCGCAAGCGAACCTGGACGGTGAACGTGTCGGACGGGGTGCCGGTGGGGTTGTCGTCGGGGTAGGCGTGCGCGAAGCTGAACGAGCCGCCACTGACGTTAAAGGTCTCGTCGAAGCTGCCGTCGCCGTCCCAGTCGACGTCGAGCTGATGCGTGTCGAGAACGCCCGGATCGTGGTAAGTGCCCGTGAGCGTCGCCGATTGGCCCTCGTTGATCGGCGTGGTGATGGCGAGCGTGTCGATCGAGGGGGCCACGTTGAGGACCGTCACCTGAAACGTCTGCGAGTCGCTGCCGCCGTCGTCGTCGGTGATCGTGACGGTGACGGTGAACGTGCCGTTGTCCTTGTAAGTATGAGTCGAGCCGAGCGCACCGGAGCCGGGCGTGGGAAAGACGTTGGCCGCTTCGACGGGCGCACCGTCGCCCCAATCAACGGTGGCGGTGTGCGTGTCGAGGATGCCGGGGTCGACGTACAGCCCCAGTGGCGGCCCGCTGATGCCCGACAGGTCGAGCAGCGAGCCTTCATCCACGGTTTGATCCGCCGCGACGGTCAGCACCGGCGGAACATTCTCGACCGTCACGAAGAACTGCTTGGTATCGAACCCGCCGTCGTCGTCGGTCACCGTGACGGTGACGGTGTAGAGGCCGTTGTCTTGGTAGGTGTGGGTTGCACCGAGCGTGCCGGAGCCAGGTGCGGGGAAGATGTTGGGCGATTCAACGCCGGAGCCATCACCCCAATCGACGGTGGCTGTGTGCGTGTCAAGAATACCGGGGTCGACGTAAAGTCCCAGCGGCGGCCCACTGATGCCCGACAGGTCGAGCAGCGAACCTTCGTCGACAGTTTGATCCGCCGCAACGGTCAACACGGGTCGCACGTTGTTGACTGTGACGAGAAACTGCCCGGTGTCGAACCCGCCATCGTCGTCGGTCACGGTAACGGTGACGGTGTAGAGGCCGTTGTCTTGGTAAGTGTGGGTTCCGCCGAGCGTGCCGGAACCCGGCGCGGGGAAGATCGTAGGCGTCTCGATGGCCGAGCCGTCGCCCCAGTCGACGGTGGCCGTGTGCGTGTCGGCGACTCCCTCGTCGACAAACAAACCCAGCGCCGGAGCGAAAATTCCCGACAGGTCGAGCAGCTCGCCCTCGTCGACCTGTTGATCCGTGGCAACGGTCAGCACCGGCCGCACGTTGCTGACGGTAATGTCGACGCCATACGGGCCGCTGGTGCCCAGGTCGTCGTCGCGGACGACCAAGGCGACGGCGTAGGTATCGTTCATCGTGGCGGTTGGATTGTCGTCCTGGTAGAGATGACTGACCGTCAGCTGGTGCGTCTGGGCGTTCCATTGGTAGGTCGTGCCGCCGACGGTGCCGCTGGTGCTGGTAAAGCCCAGGCCGGTAATCGTGTCGGCCGGCGCACCGTCTTTCCAATCGACGTCGACGGAGAACACGTCGAACACTCCGGGATCGTCGATCGTCGCTTTGATCGCTGGCGGTTTGGCCTTCGTTGATCGAGGCGTCGACCGCCGCGAGGTTCGAGCAGCTTCGGCGCGACGTTGTTGATCGTGACGTCGGTCGTGTAGTCGGTGTAGCCGCCGTCGATGTCGATAATCCGGGCGCGAACGGTGTGCGTGCCGGGCCCTTCGACGAGCAGACCGCCCGAAATGGTTTGGGTGTTGCTCGTGACAGAGCCGGCGTAGGTGCCGTCGCCGACGTCGAACGTGCCGTCGTTGTTGACGTCGAACGCGTAGTGGAAGCCGGCGGCGGTGTCGGTCGTGCCGGGATCCATGGCTCCAGTGAACGAGATTTTGGCGGAACCGCCTTCGTCAACGGGCCCGTTGTTGCCCAGAGTCGCGGTGGGAGCGACGTTTTTGACGGTGACGAAGAACGATTGCGTGTCGACGCCGCCATCGTTGTCGGCGATTGACACGATGACTTCATAGACGCCGTCGTCGGCGTAGGTGTGCGTGCCGCCGAGGGCTCCCGAGCCGGCCGCGGGAAAAATCGTCGGCGACTCGACCGGCGATCCGTCGCCCCAATTGACCGTGGCCGTGTGCGTGTCGAGTACGCCATCGTCGACGTACAGCCCGAGTGGTGGAGCGCCGCCTACGGCCGAGAGATTCAGCAGCGAGCCCTCGTCGACCGTTTGATCCGGGGCGACGACGAGCACCGGCCGGACGTTTTGAACGACCAACTGCTTCGGACAGGGTCGCGGTCGACGTCGGTGCTATCGGTGACTTGGACCGTCACCGTGTAGTTGCCATTGTCGAGCGGCGTGAACTGGAAGGTCGGATTGTTGCTTTGGGCGACGGTGTTCGCGCCCTCGGTGAGCGTCCAATTGAACGACAGAGTGCCGGAGCCGCTGGCCGTGGCAGTGACGCTGACCTCGGCACCTTCCTTCGAGTCGTGAACGGCCGTCGAGGGAACGACGTCGGCCGGCGCGAAGATCAGATCGGTGACCGCGGCATCGAGCACGCGGCGCCGTTCGAGTCGACGCACGCGGAGCGGCGCCGAGCGCTTGCAGCGCGCAGGGCTCCGAGAGGACCGGCGTTGAGCAATCCAGGGCAGGCGCATGGTCGAGTTTTCTGGCGGGGACGAGCTTCGGGTGCCGAGTTCCGAGACGACAACAACGCGGACGGCGCCGCCCGCGCCCGACCGACCAGGACGCGAACTAACGGCGGTCCGCGTCCAGGCCCCATTATCGCGAGCCGCCGGCCGAAATGTCAAACTTTCTGTGGCGGCGTATGTCGTTTTCCACCAGGGAGTTGAGTCGAATCGGCTGCCGTGGCAGGCGCAGCATCGCCGGGCGGAAGAGATGGCAAACTTTGTCGATTATGTCGATTGGGCTAAGGAATCGCCGCTCCGGCTGCCGAAATGAGGGACTGTCCGTCGGTGTTTGTCCCCAACTTGGAGGTCCGCCCCGTCATGTTCGCCACTCGCCGCTACCGTGGGTCGATGGGTGTGTTGCTGGCATCAGCGGCTGCCCTTTGGGGGATGGACGTGCGGTTCAACCCGGCCCGCGCCAGCGACGTTTACTTCCCGGCCAACCACGCCTATAACCGGGGCAATTACGATCCGTTCGACCAGACCAAGCCGGCGTCGTTTGAGAACGAAGTTGCCGCGAGCGGCTACGACAGCAGCGACATCCAGCTCACGAGCGAGATTCGCGTGATCGGGGCGGAACGGTTCCAGAAATCGTCCGACGTCACGTCGCCGGCCCCAACGCCCCAGTTGGTTCCGGCCGCATTGCAAGTTGCGCCGCCGACGGCGCCCGAACCGTTGCCGACTCCGCCCAGCACGCGTTCGGCCAAACCGGACGAACCAGGCGCCGGTTGGGTGCCCACTCCGTTGGCCGATCTGACGACCAATATCGCGCTGCCCTCGGACGGCGACTTTCCCTACAACTATTGGAACGAGCGGGCGCCGCAGCACGTGGCGTTCTTCGATCCCAGCGGCCAGACGCGCGGCTGGCCAGTCAACAGCTTTGATTGGGTTGCCAGTTGCTTCTGCTGCAATCCGCTCTACTTCGAAGAGGTCAATCTCGAGCGCTACGGCTACGGCTGCGGTTGCTGGGGGCCGTGCTGCACCACGTGCGTGCAGTCGGCGGTCTCGGGCGCCCACTTCTTTGCCAATGTCGTCGCGTTGCCCTACAAGATGGGCGTCGACTGCCCGTGCGATTGCGACTACACGCTCGGCCACTATCGACCAGGCAGCTGTCCGCCATGGCGCTGGACCTGCTGCTCGCGCTGCAGCGCGCGGGCGCGCTATCGGCCGGCGGCGTGGCGACGGGGCTGGTTTTCTTGATTCCATAACAACGTCCCAAACGTCGTCACTGCGTCGGCAACCGGAACGTCTGGGCGAAGTAGCGGACCAGCCAGCGGGTCACGATGACGTGGTCGTAACTGTTCGCGCATCGAGGACCTCAATCCCATCGTAGCGCTGAAAGTCGGCAACGTTGAAGGTCAGCAGTTGCACGAGCCCGTGTCGCTTCATGGCCGCTACGAGGCGTGCATCGTGAGCACCTTTTCCCTTGGCATCGTATTGTCGGACAAGCTCGCGCAGATCGAGAACACCCCACGTTTATCACGCAACAGGGTGAACCAATCCGTCCATAGTTCGACTGCCCTATCGACCAACGACGGTGTCATTCCCAGCCCATTTTCGGCGACAGGGCGCATGGCGACGACCCAGTACTCGTACAAAACTTGCGGTACGAGGCAAAGATCGCGGTTGTCGTCGCGGAGCATGGTCACCGCACTTTCGGCGATGACGTGGTGAGCGTGGCCTTTTTCGACCAGTCGGCATAACACGTTCGTGTCGATCAAGACTCCTCATTCGCCACGGCCCGCATAGATGGATTCGCGGCTGTCGTCGACGAAGTGTGTAACAACTGGGTGCAGGTCGATAATCGCGCGAAGCTTTTCCTGCCAGTCTTGTCGTTTTCGCGAGCCACGGGAAGGCTGCTGAATTCGATGTCCGCGAGCTTTTCGTTCACAGCCTGCAAGACAAAAGTCGAGACGTCCTGGCCCGCGGCGGCCGCCTGCTCACGAATTCTGGCTTCTGTTTCGGAAGTGACTTGAAGTTCCAGAGTCATGTGGCATCTCCTGATTAGCACATGTATTATTCTACGCCGCTCTCTCTTCGGACACCAAGAGGGCCATCATCACGTCGGCAACCGAAACGTCTGGGCGAAGTAGCGGGCCAGCCAGCGGGCGAGGGTGATTCGTTCTGCGGCGATTTTGGCCTGGCCGCGGCCGCCGATCGCCAGCGCGTGTTCGGGCCGGTCGAGCTTCACGCGGACCTGATAGTGCGTGTCGCCGCGGCCAGACGGGACGAGGCCGGCGAAGAGCGCGGCAAGATCGGCGCGGGCGGTCATTGTCGAGTCGATGCTTTCGGCGTCGTGACGGGCGACGTCGAGGACTTCACCCGAGAGGATTTGGCCGGGGGCTTGCTCGAGAGTCATGACGGACTCTTTGGCCCGGCGCAAGGCGGGCGACGTCGGTGTCGCTGACCAACAGCACGGCGGACACGTCGTTCAGATCGCCGACGAGGCAGATGAGCGTGCCGGCTTCGACCTTCGCGCCGCGATTTCGCGCGTCGAGCAGGTTGCCCGACCAGCCTGGCAGCCGGCCGTCTTTCGCGTCGTGTGGCTCGGTGTTGGGCGCGGAAATCACGATGCCGGCAGTGGGGGCGGTGAGCGTGAGCCGGTCGGCGTCGCGGCGGCGGTCGGCGAGCTGCGCGGCGAGATCGGCGAGCGTGGCGCGGGCGGCGGGAATCTTTGGGCCCGCCTCTTCGTCCTGACCGCGGAGCTTTTCGAGATTTTCCAGCCGCAGGCGGGCCAGTTCGTACTCGCCCTCGAGCCGCGCCAGCTCGAGCTGGACCTCGGGATTGGCGAGCGCGGCGATGGTCTCGTGCGGACTCACTTCCTGGCCGGCGACCAGTGCCGATTGAATCGTCCCTTCCACCGTCGCATAGACGCGGGCCGCATTGGTTGGCAATAGCACCAGTGGAGCGCGGACACAATAGTTCACCGGCCAGGCGAGAATCACGACCGCCCCCACCAGTGCGAGCGTCGCCACGGTGGCAAGCCGCCCCTGGCGGAGGTCGCGGCGGCGCAGCGGATTGCGGGCGAAGTGGTACAGGCTGCTCGCCGGTTGCACCAGCGCCCCACCGACGAGCGTAAGGCCGACAATATACGCCAGGTTCTGCAGATGATGTGGATAGAGCACCAGCACCAAGCCCCACACGATCGCGGCGAACAGCAGCGCGTAATAGGCTTTCGACGCCACGGCGTACGCAGCCAGCCAAACGCGATGCCGAGCTGGGGACCAGCACGTCGTCGTCGACTTGGTTGCCGAAGAGCCACTGGCTCGCGAAATTCTGCAGCGCGTCCCGCGAGCGCTGCCAGAGATTGGGCGACTCGACCAGGTCGGCCAGCAGGTAGTAGCCGTCGTAGCGCAACAGCGGGTTGCCGTTCACCGCGAGCGTGTTGACCGTCGAGATGATCATCACGTCGAGCGCGACCAGCTGGACGAGCCCCGGCTGGGCGTACCACCAGACGATCGTGGCGATCGAGGCGAGGAGGATCTCAACGAGGATGCCGGCCGCGGAGATCGTCATCCGCTGCCATTTGCTCTCCAGCCGCCAGGCGTCGGTGACGTCGGTGTAGAGGCAGGGCACGAAGACCAACAGCAGCACGCCCATTTCGGGCACTTCACCGCCGAAATGTTTGCAGGCCAAGGCGTGGCCCAGTTCGTGCAGGCATTTCACCACGCCGATCGCGGCCAATAGCCAGATGAGATTCCGCCAATCGGCGAAGACCGAGAGCTCCGGCAGCCGGGCCCGAACCTCGTCGAAATGGCCGACGACAATCGAAGCCGCAAAGAGCACGACGCAAGCGGCGAGCACCAGCGCGGTGCGCGAAAAGAGCCAACTTATGTGGCGATGGATGGCGGTCAGCGCCGCGTCGGGATTGATTCCGCGGAGGCGGATCGCCGTGAGCTGGGCCCAGGCGAGCGACCAGGTTCGAAATCGCTCCTGGCGATGCCGCAAAAGCAGCTCGTCGCCTTGGCCCGGGGCGTCGCTGATCACCAGTCCCGCTTCGTGCAGTCGGCTCAAAAAGGCCCAGAGCTCGGTTTCGGTGATCGTCCGCGGCGGGAACTCGCGGGCAAACTCGCGCGCCATCTCGGCGAGGCTCACCGGCCGGCGGAGCATTTCCAACAGCGCGTGTTCCTCGCTCGAAAAATGAAAGTGCTCGAGCGTGAGCGGATCCCGCACGACCCACGTCGACGCGCCGGCCATCTCCACCGGCACCGCGACCAGGTCGGGCCGCAGGCGCAGGGCGAGGGGGCGGTCGTTGGAGGAGACGGGCGTGGTCATTCGGAAGCAAGTGCAAATTGCAAAATGAGAAGTGCAAATTGCAAATTCTAGAGGGTGACGAAATCCTACTGGCTACTGACGACTGACGGCTGACGACTTTCGATCGCCATTCGCACCGGTTGCCCGGGGCGGAGGCGGCCGGCGCGGTTGTCGATCTCGGCCCAGACGCGGACCTGGCCGGTGATCGGGTCGACCTCGGGGCTGACGAACGAGATTTTGCCGTCGAAAGCGGCCGACTGCTCGCCGGCCAGATCGAGCGTGAGTCGCACCGGCGCTCCGACCAAACTGGCGTCGGCGTCGCTGGCCGGCAGGAAGCCCTCGGCCTTGAGGTGGTCGATGTTCACGATTCGCAAGGCCTTCTGGCCGGGCTCGACCCATTCGCCCAGTCGGACGAAGACCTGGACGATCGTGCCGGCGAACGGGGCGACGATCTGGCGGCGCATGCCGCTGGACCTTGGCCGCGTCGAGCTCGTTTTGGGCCGACTTCATTTCGAGCGCGGCGATCTGCTGGTTGTGGTCGGCCTGCTCGGCTTCGAGCTGGGTCTTTTCGGCGTTGAGTCGATCGACGTCGACTTGCGAATCGGACACGCTCTTGGCGAAGCGGGCGACCGATTCGGTGGAGCGCTTAAATTCGGCCGCGGCGACCTCGGCGGCCTTGCGGGCGTAGCGGACCTGTACGTCGTTGGCCGCCTTCTCGTGGGCGACGTCGATACTTCAGCTGGGCAGCCAGCTCGGCCATCACGCGCAACCTGGTCGTCGATCTGGGCGAGCATCGCACCTTTCTTCACACGATCCCCTTCGTGGACCGCGACGATTGTGAGCACGCCCGCTTCCTGCGCCGGCACATCGGCCTCGTCGATCAGCCGCAGCACCACCGATTGCACTTCGAGCGGCTTCGCAGCTGTCAACCGCTTTCGCGCTACGACCAATCGACTACCCAACATCAATACGAGAATAATCACGCAGAGGCGCAGAGACGCAGAGTACAGAGCGATCATCGTATTCTCTGCGTCTCTGCGCCTCTGCGAGAGGATTACCGGATTACTGCGATGAGTGGTTCATGTCAACTTAGAAGCGGAGCCAGGTGAGGGCGGTGTCCCAGACGTCGTGGAGCCAGACGTAGCCGAGCGGTGCCCGGCCGCAGTCGATCTCGGCGCGAGCGGTGACTCCGGGGCGGAGGTCGCGGCGGGCGGCGTCCGTGAGCACCGATTGATCGAAGGCGACGGTGACTTCGACCATGGGATGGGCGGCGGCCGTGCTTTTTGTGTCGACGCTCGCCGTCATGCCGACTTCCGCGATGTGGCCTGTGTAAGCCGTGTCGGCGGAGCGGAGGCGGAAGCGGACCGGCAGTGCGGTCGTTTCTTCGTCGGCTTGGGCGGCGAGCACATGACCGATGCGGTCGTCCGGCACTTCGAGCTCCAATTGCCAGTCGGCGGAAAGATCGGCCACCGTCAGGAGCGCTTCGCCCCGCTCGACCGGGCGGGCGGCGAGGCGGTTGGCAAGATCCCAGGTGAGGACGCGGCCGGCGATCGGGCTGCGGACGACGAGACTCTCGCGCTCGTGGTCGAGGAGTTTCAGCTCGCTTTGGAGGTTGGCGAGTTGCTGCTCGTATTCGCGCTCGCTGGCCGAGAGGCGGTACAGCTCGATCGGGTCCTTGTCGCGGACGTCGCGGCTGGTCTTAGTCGCCCGCGCGGCTTCGAGCTGGCGGCGGACGGTTTCGATTTCGCCCCGGGCGCGTTTCAGATCGAGCTCGAGCGTCGGATCGCGGAGCCGCACGAGCGGCGTTCCGGCCGCGACGTCGGCCCCGGGGGCGACGAGCACCTCGTCGACCAGGCCGCTGCGGGGAGCGAAGACTTCTTGGCGCACGACCGGTTCGAGCGAGCCGGTGGCTTCGATCGTGAAGTCGGCGGGGATCAGCACGAGGGCGGCAATCGCGGCCAACGCGAGGCCGGCGATCGCGGTGGAGCGGGCGACGTGGTCGCTGATTGTTTGCTTGGCTGCGGCCAGCGGACGAAGCAGCCAGCGGAACGGCAGCCGGTCGACGTCGAGCGCGTTGTAGAGCGCCGTGGAGGAGAGCTCGGCGACTTCGAGCAGACGCTCGGCGGTGAGCTGGTTGGTGCGGGAATCGAATTGTTCGGCGATGAGGACGAAGGTGGGTTTTTCGGTGGAGCGTTCCGTAGTTTTCCCGCTCGCTGAAGCGAGCTCGCCGGCAGAGGGGCGCGATAGTGGCACGACGGCGATATGCCTGGCGTGGGATTCTTCGGCGTGGGCTTCGAGGGCCTCGTCGATCGGCGGCAGTGCGTCGCATTGCCCGTCGGCGTACCAGGCGGGTTCTGCGGTCGGACGCACCAATTCGGCCAGCTCTTCCATCCGCCGCGCCGCGCCGCTGCGCCGCTCGACGTGACTCGCGCCGCTGGTGGCCAGTAGCTTCGAGTGGCGGCCGACGGCCGCCAGCACGCTGAGCCGATCGCAACCGATCACGCGGCGGCCCTCGTTGGCGACGGCGTACGCGGTCGGTGTGAGCTCGATGCTGCGATGCACCAGTGTCGAGAGCCGCACCAGCTCGTCGCGAAAGTTCTCATTCTGCCGCAGGCGGGCCAGCTCGCGGTAGTTGTGATACTCGGCGGCCAGCTCGCGGACGGCGGCGAGGAATTGTTCGTAGCCGCGATAGGTAGCGGGGCTGGCGTCCGAGCGGGGCGTGATCTCGAGGATCGCGACGGTCCGGCGGGCGTCGTCGGCCGACGAATCGCGAGGGTCGAGTTGCACCGGAGCGATGAACGTGCCGGCGTCGCACCTCGTGATGCGATCGCTCGTGGCGGCGGTTGATAGCAGTGCTTCGTGGGCTCGGCGGGCTTCGATGCTGTCGGCGAACTTCGCGGCGGGCCAATTGACGTGAGCGACCGGCCGCAGCGAGCCCGACGATTGCAGCCAGGCCGCGCCGCCCACCGCCGAGAGTGCGCGAACGCACTCCACCAGCAGCTGCTCGTAAAACAGCTCGGGTTCGATCGGCGAACGGGCCAGCTGGCCGAGGCTGGCCAGGACGTCTTCCAGTTCCTGCCAGGTGTTGGCACCGCTCGCGGCACCCGCGGTGGAGAGTGGCGTGGGCATATTTTTCAGTATATCCAGCGGGGCGGATTTGACCCGCAGGCGGTGGAGCGGTTCGGGGGCAGCTTGCGCGAACGAGGCGGGATTGCCGGTTGGGGCGGTTTTGCTGGCGCGGGGTGGGGGCCATTTGAGTTAACGGCGGACTAGCGGCGGACAAGTCCAGCCCGCTAAGTGACGGCGACGCTGGCAGCGGGGGTGGTGAGATTTTGGTCAACTGGCCTTTGCAGGGACCGCGGTTGCGAGTATTTTCGCCCCCCTCATCTGCCAAATCCGCGGATCCTGCGCACCGCCGCGCGGCGCGGAAGTAGCAAATCTTGTCTGTCGACGCTCAATGCGCCGGGTGACCGTCACAAAATCGGCCACGAACATCGCTCTTCGCAGGGCGAGCCGCTCGCGGTGTAAACACGGCATGAAACCGCTGCGAAAATTTCTGGTCCTCGTCTTGGCCGCGTCGACCGCCGCGCCGAGCGGTTGCCAATGGTCGGGGCACGACAACTTCCAGGGCAAGACGGACAAGTACTTCGAGACGCTGGCCACGTCGATCGAATATCCGGCCGAGTCGCCTTGCACGCTCAATGGCGGCGACGCCTCGCTGGCCGCTCCGCCACCCATCACACTTCTCGACGCGGAGCATCAGGAATACTGGAACATCTCGCTGGCGGAGGTGATCGAGACCGGCCTGGCGAACTCACAGGTGCTCCGCGAGCTGGGCGGCGCGGTGCTCCGCACGCCCGATGCCACGCGGACCGTCTACGATCCCTCGATCGCCGAGACCGACCCGCGGTTCGGCATGGAGGCGGCGCTGAGCGAATTCGACGCCCAGCTGCAGTCGAGCATCTTCTGGGAAAAGAACCATCGCGCGCTGAACAACGAGTTCTTCGGCGGCGGCACGCGGGTCCTGTTTCAGGACGCGAGCGTGTTCCAGGCGGCGATCACCAAAACCGCCGCCACCGGCTCGCAGTTCACGATCCGCCACAACGTCGACTACGACGCCAACAACGCGCCGGGAAACCTGTTGCCGAGCGCCTGGAACGCGAACGTCGAGGCCGAGGCCCGCCAACCGCTATTGCAGGGAGCGGGACTTGGAGTTCAATCGGATCGCCGGACCGCTCTCGACGCCGGGCGTTTACAACGGCGTCTTGGTGGCGCGGATCAACACGGACGTGGCGCTGGTGGACTTCGAGATCGCGGTGCGCGACCTGGTGAGCAATCTCGAGAATTCATACTGGGACTTGTACTACGGCTATCGCGATCTGGACGCCAAGGTGAAGGCCCGCGACGAAGCGCTCAAGACCTGGCGGAGCGTCTACGCGCTGTACGAAGTGGGTCGCACGGGAGGCGAGGCGGCGAACGAGGCCCAGGCCCGTGAGCAGTATTTCCGCTTCCAGGAGGAAGTGCAGACGGCGCTCTCGGGCGAGATCCTCGACGGCACGCGGGTCGGCAACGGCAGCGGCGGCGGCACGTTCCGCCCCACGGGCGGCGTACTGGTGGCCGAACGGAGGCTGCGAACCTTGATGGGCTTGCCGCCGACCGACGGCCGGCTGATGCGGCCGAGCGACGAGCCGGTGATGGCCAAAGTCGATTTCGATTGGGAGCAGGCGGCCTCGGAGTCTTCGGTGCGGCGGGCGGAGCTGCGGCGTCAGAAATGGAACATCCGCCGCCGCGAGCTCGAGCTGATCGCCAGCAAAAACTTTCTTATGCCGCAGCTCGACGCCATCGGCCGCTACCGCTGGCGCGGCTTCGGCGACGATCTGACCGGCAACGAGAGCGGCGGCCTCGGCCAGTTCGACAGTGCCTATGGCAACCTGGCCACGGGTAATTTCCAGGAATGGCAATTGGGCCTCGAGTTCTCGATGCCATTCGGCTTCCGCCAGGAGCACGCCGGCGTGCGAAACGCGGAGCTGCTCTTGGCCCGCGATCGTGCGCTGTTGCGCGATCAGCAGCGCGAGGTGATCCACGAGCTATCGGACTCAATCGCCGAGACCGACCGAACGTTTGTCGTGGCTCAGACGAGCTACAACCGGCTGATTGCCGCCCGGCAGCAGCACCAGGCGCTCGTGGTGCCGTTTGAGGAGAACAAGGAAGTTTCGCTCGATCTGCTGCTCGATTCACAGCGGCGGTTGATGGATTCGGAGGTGCGTTACTATCGGGCGTTGGCGGAGTACGCGCTGGCGGTGAAGAACGTTCACTACGTCAAAGGCACGCTGCTAGATTACGACGGTGTGTACCTGGCCGAAGGGCCGTGGCCCGGCAAAGCGTATCAAGACGCTGCCGAACTGGAATCGATGCGGGGCAAGCCGCGGCCGCTGAACTACGCCTCTTCGCATGCTCCCGTGGTCGGCTGGGGAGAAATGCCGCAGGACCCCGGCGGTGCGCCATGCGAAACGGTCGACGGGGTACCGGTCGATCCGCAACAGCCCGCGGCGAACTACCTGAACGAATCGGCGAGCGCTCTCGTACCCGCCGCGGTCGGCGACAAGACGGCGCCAGCTCCGGCCAGCCAGGTTCGCTCGACGTCGACTCGAACGCCTGCCAGCTCTGCGCCGCCCTCATCCGCGGGCCTGGTGCCGACTGTAGCGGCCGACAAAACGGCGACCTCCAGCGTCGTTCCGGCGGCCGCCACGTCGCCGGCACCGTTCCCGACGCCCCGCATCTCCCCGAAGCGGTTACCGCCCGCGCCGTCGCCGACCACCAGCGGCAAGTAAGTCGGCACGACGGGGTGCCGCTGCACCTTCGCAACGGATCGTGGTATTCTCAGGCGGTCGCTCGTCTCATGTGACCGCAACCACTCTGGGTAGATCGCCGCCACGATGCTCTCTTCCCGTGTGTTCTGGAAACTGCTCGCTGCGTCGGCCGGGCTCTATCTGACGGCGCTGCTGCTGCTGGGGACGTTGATTTCCCGCTGGCAGGCCGAAGAGCTGAACGGGCAAATCGCAGGGCAATTGCGGAACGCGGCCCTGCTGATAGCCGACGACTTTGCCGAGGAAATGAAGGCAGGTAGCAGCCGCGAGCTGCAGGCGCGGTTACGCCAATTGGCGAGTCGAACGGACGCGCGCTACACGCTGATCGACAAGGAGGGCGGCGTGTTGGCCGATTCGGCGCAGCCGGATCTGGCAGGAGTGGCGAAGATGCAGAAGCACGACGATCGCCCGGAAGTGGTCCGGGCCCTCTCGCACGGCGAAGGGACGTCGGAGCGCACCAGCGCAACGCTGGGTGAAGAGTACCTCTACTTTGCAGCCCGGGCCGACGTCGACGGTGAGGCGATAGGCGTGGCCCGGGCGGCAATGCGGCGGACGGCGATCGACGAATTGGCAGCGGGTAACGAGCGGCTCGTTTGGACGGCCACGGCCGCGATCTTTTTGGCGGCGACTGCGATCTCTGCCTGGCTGATCGCCCACGTCATCGGGCCGGTGTGGGAAATCAACGATGCGGTGGACGGAATCGCCCGCGGCGACTATCAGCGCCGGCTCTACATTCCCAGCCGTGACGAACTGGGACAGCTCTCGCTGAAACTCAATCGGCTCAGCCAGGAACTCGACAAGCAGATCACCCAACTTACCGAAAGTCATCAGCGTCAGGCCACCGTGCTGGGAGGCATGATCGAGGGTGTGATTGGCGTCGATCGCCGGGAGCGGGTGTTGTTTGCCAATGCGGCGGCCGGCCGATTGTTTGATTTCCATCCCACGATGGTCGAGGGGCGCAAGCTCCTGGAAGTCGTGCGCAATCATTCGCTCGAGGAAGCCGTCAACGCGGCCCTTGCCACCCGGCAGCCACAACGACTCGAGACGACGCAAGACAGCGGCGACAAGATGAGCGTGGCGATTCAAGCGACACCGCTCTCCGGCGATCCTTGCCCAGGCGTCGTCATCGTGATGCACGAGACGACCGAGCTGCGTCGGCTTGAATCACTCCGCCGCGACTTCGTGGCCAACGTCTCGCACGAACTCAAGACGCCGCTCAGCTCGATCAAGGCCTACGCCGAAACGCTCCGCAACGGCGCGCTCGACGATCGCGAGTCGAGCATCAAGTTTGTCGAGCGAATCATGGAGCAGGCGGACCGACTCCATCATTTGATCGTCGACATGCTCTCGCTCGCAAGGATCGAGTCGGCCCAAGAGGTATTCGAAATCGTGCCGGTCTCGGTCGAGGAAACGGTCGACGAATGCTTCGCCAATTATCGGCCGGCCGCCGAGTCGAAGCGGATCGAGCTGATGAGCAATTCGCAGCAGCCGGGCTGCCAGGTCCGCGCCGACAAAGAAGGCCTGCGCGAGATTCTCGATAACCTGGTCGACAACGCGATCAAGTATACGCCGGAGGGCGGCCGAGTCGTCGTCCGCTGGCGGGTGGCGGCCGACGCGACCATGGCGGTGATCGAAGTTGAGGACACTGGCATCGGCATCCCGGACGAGGAGCTCTCGCGCGTCTTCGAGCGGTTCTACCGCGTGGACAAAGCCCGCTCGCGCGAATTGGGGGGAACCGGCCTGGGGCTGTCGATCGTCAAGCACCTGGCCCAATCCTTTGGTGGCACGGTTTCCGCGACCAGTGCGGGCAACCGGGGCAGTACGTTCCGAGTCGCGATTCCTCTTGCCTAAGCCCTGCAAATATCCCGGTATTACGGTTTCCAGGCCTCCATTTCACAGTTCCTTCACATAATCTTCACATTCGTGGCATACCTTGGCGTTGGCTCAGGGTGCGCGACACGCCTGCTTCAGAGGCCAAGGAATTTTGCCAACGGACCGATTCGGCCGAGTAGCGAGTAGTAGGCCGAGGCGTTTGGTTGGCCGCCGTATTCAGCATAGGAACCTAGCATGAAGATGATTTCAGCCCGACTTGTATTTCGTGCCGCGACGGCTCTCGTGGTTGGCATTTCGCTCATGACTCCCGCGGTCCGGGGCGAAACCCGGCTGCAGGGAGCGGGCGCAACGTTTCCCGCACCGTACTACAAACGTCTCGTCGCGGTTTACCAATCGCTCCATCCGGAGGCCTTGATCGACTACCAGTCGATCGGTTCCGGCGGTGGAATCCGCGCGATCACCGACAAGACCGTCGACTTCTGCGGTTCCGACGCTCCGATGAGCAAGAAGGAATTGGAAGACACCGGCGGCGCAGCGAACATCGTGGAGATTCCGTCCTGTGCCGGCGGCGTTGTTCCGACGTACAACCTGCCCGGTGTAACGGCTTCGCTGAAATTCACCGGTGCACTGTTGGCCGATATTTACCTGGGCCGTGTCACGGAGTGGAACGATCCGGCCATTGCCCAGCTCAACCCCGGAGTCAAGCTGCCGGACGCACAGATCACGCCGGTGTGGCGGACCGACGGCTCGGGCACGACGTTCATCTTCACCAACTATCTGGCCACGCAGTCGGACGACTTCCTCTCGACGGTGGGCATGGGAAAGCAAGTGCAATGGCCGGTGGGTCAGGGTGGCAAGGGAAATGAAGGGGTCACTGCCGTAGTCCAGCAAACGGTGGGCAGCCTCGGCTACGTTGAACAGAGCTACGCCGACAACAACGACCTGGCGTCAGGAATGGTCAAGAACAAAGACGGCAACTTCGTCAAGGCGTCGCCGGAAACCGTTTCGATGGCCGGCGCGGGAGCCGTCGAAGGGATGAACGGTCAGATCCTGGCGGCCGACATCTGGGACCAACCCGGTGCCCAGGCTTTTCCGATTTCGTCGTTCACGTACCTGATCGTCTACAAGGACTTGAAGAATCTTCCCAACAAGCAGGCTGCTCAGGAGTTGGTGAATTTTCTTTGGTGGACCACTCATGAGGGCCAGCGTTATGCGGCGGAACTCGACTATGCTCCGCTGGCACCGGCGGTGCAGGCGAAGGTCGAGCAGGCGCTGAAGACCATCACCTATAAGGGTCAGCCGCTGGTCGTCGGCAGCAATTAGCGTTTGATTCGTTGTGGGTTAATGGGGGGCCCGCTTCAGCGATGACTGATCTCAGCTCCGCTACTGCCGCCAGGCTCGGCACCGGGTTTGCCGACCGGCCGACACGATCGTTGGTTCGTTCGCGGCGTTGGATCAACGCCGACATGATCCTGGCGATCTTGTCGCGAGTCGGTGCGCTGAGCGTCGTGGTGATGCTGGTTATCCTGCTCTCGGTGCTGGCTTATGCCGCCTGGCCCAGCATGGAAACCTTCGGTTGGAAGTTTCTCGTCACCAGCCAGTGGCGTCCGAACGAATTGAACGTACCGGCCCGCGACGCGGCGGGGCACGTGCTCATCGAGGATGGCTCGGTGGTGATGAACACCCTGCCGCCAGTGTTCGGCGCGCTGCCGGTGATTTATGGCACGGCGGTGAGCTCGCTCTTGGCGATCCTATTCGCTGTGCCGCTGAGTCTGGGCACGGCGTTGTTTTTGGTGCGATTGTGTCCGCGCTGGCTGGCCGGGCCGGTGTCGTTTCTCGTGGAGTTCCTGGCGGCGATCCCGTCGGTCGCCTACGGAATGTGGGGACTGTTCGTCCTCGCGCCGTTTCTACAGCGCTACGTCGAGCCGGGGATTCGGACGACTCTGGGGTGGATCCCGGGTGTGAACGCCTGGCTGTTTACCGAGACGACAGTCCGCGCGGGAGAAGCCGTCACGCGCAACTTGCCGCTCACGGGCCGCGACATGTTTTGCGGCGGCTTGGTGCTGGCGATCATGATTTTGCCGATCATCACCGCCATCAGCCGCGACGTCTTGAAGACCGTGCCCCGGGCTCAGATCGAGGGCACGTTGGCGCTCGGGGCCACCTGGTGGCAGAGCTCGTGGGAGATGCTGCAATATGCCCGCTCGGCGCTGTTCGGTGCCGTGATGCTCGGGCTGGCTCGTGCCGCGGGCGAAACGATGGCCATCACCATGGTCATCGGCAACAACAATCAGATTCACCGGTCGCTGTTCGCGCCGGCCCAGTCGATGTCGAGCCTGTTGGCGAACGAGTTTGCCGAGGCGAGCACCAGCCTGCACCGTGCCGCGCTGACGGAAGTTGCCCTGATCCTGCTCATCATGTCGCTGTTGTTCAACATTACTGCCCGCTGGCTCGTCGTCGGTGGCAGCGCGCGGACCGCCGCCGCGCATTGATTCAATCGAGGTTCGAGATGAATGCTACCGATGCACGTCCGGCGCGGCAGAACCGGCCGCTCTATCGCCGGTACGTCACGATTCAATCGACCTCGATGAAAGGGCTGTGCATCGTTTGCACCGTCTGCATTCTGGCGATCCTGGCGCTGGTTACGCTTTACTTGCTCGTCAAAGGCTTCAACTATCTGAGCTGGGATCTGTTTACCGAACTGCCGATCCCGCCCGGCATGGACGGGGCGCCCGGCGGTCTGAAGAACGCGCTGGTCGGCACCGGGATTCTGATCGCGCTGGCCAGTGCGGTCGGCATCCCGCTGGGAGTGCTCGCCGGGATTTATCTTTCGGAGTATTCCTCCGGTTCGTGGCTCGGCTCGCCGGTCCGTTTCATCGCCGACGTGCTCACGGGGGTGCCGTCGATCGTCGTGGGCATCCTCGGCTACGAACTGTTTGTCGTGCCGATGGGTAATTTCAATGGTTATGCCGGCGCGTGTGCGTTGGCTTTTATCATGGTGCCGATTGTCGCCCGCACCACCGAAGAGATGCTGTTGCTGGTGCCTTACAGCTACCGCGAAGCTTCGATCGCGCTCGGCGCCACCAAGGCCCGCACGATTCTCCAGGTCATCTTGCCGGCGGCGACGGGCAGCGTCATTACGGGGATCATGCTCGCCGTCGCGCGGATCGCCGGCGAAACGGCTCCCTTGCTGTTTACGGCCCTGGGCTCCCGGCTGCTGACGCTCGATCCTGCGCATCCGTTTCCCTCGCTCACGGTTCAGGTCTTCGTGTACGCCACCGGGCCTTACAAGGAGCAGCAGAATCTGGCTTGGGCCGGCATGTTGATCCTGATCGGTTTGGTATTTCTCTTGAATTTGGCGCTCCGTTTTACCGTCCACCATTTGCAGCGGAATGAGTCGGCGAATGCGTAGGTTTGCCAGAGGGCCGGTCTTGTCGGCATAATCAAGTGTGAGTACCTCAGCCATGCAAGAATCGACCACGCTCCGCCCCACCACCAAGCCCGTGCGCCCACCGAACCTCATTCGCGACCGACCGATGCGAACGACCGACGACATGGCCGGTCGCGAGCCGACGATTTCGGTCCGGAAATTGAATTTCTACTATGGACCAAAGCAGGCGCTGATCGACGTCTCGCTGGAGATTCCCTCGAATTGTGTCACCGCGCTGATCGGTCCGTCGGGGTGTGGCAAGAGCACGTTCCTCCGCTGCCTCAACCGGATGAACGACATGATCGACGGCACCCGGCTGGAGGGCGAAATCCTGCTCGAAGGCGAGGACATTCGCGGCCCAAGAGTCGACGTCGTCGAGCTCCGCAAGCGGGTCGGCATGGTGTTTCAGAAGTCGAACCCCTTTCCGAAGTCGATCTTCGAGAATGTGGCCTACGGGCCGCGCGTGGCCGGAGTCCGGGGGCACGCCAGGCTCGCCGAGATTGTCGAAAAGTCGCTCGAGCGGGCGGCGCTCTGGGAGGAAGTCAGCGATCGGCTTGACGAGTCGGCGTTGAAGCTCTCCGGCGGGCAGCAACAGCGGCTCTGCATCGCCCGGGCGCTGGCGACCGATCCGGACGTTCTCTTGATGGACGAGCCGGCGTCGGCGCTCGACCCGGCGTCGACGGCCCGCATCGAGGACTTGATCTTCGAGCTCCGCGAGCGGTACACGATCGTGATCGTGACGCACAACATGCAGCAAGCGGCCCGTGTTTCGGATCAAACCGCCTTTTTCTACCAGGGCGAATTGATCGAAGCCGGCTCGACGAACGAGCTGTTTACCAATCCTGCCAAGCGGCAGACGGAAGATTACATCACAGGTCGGTTCGGTTAGCCGAAACAAACATGTCCAAGCATCTGGAACGCGATTTGGAAGCGCTGGAGCGCGAGATCCTCGCCCAGTCGTCGCTCGTGGAAGAGATGATCGCCAAGGCCTGCCGCGCCCTGGTGGACCGGCGAGCCGACCTGTCGAGCGAAGTCTTCGAGAGCGAGCAGCAGATCGACCAGCGCGAGGTAAAGATCGAGGAGGAATGCCTCAAGATCCTCGCGCTGCATCAGCCGGTGGCGGTGGATTTGCGGCGAACGGCGACGGTGCTGAAGATCAACACCGAGCTGGAGCGGATCGCGGACCTGGCCGTGAACATCGCCGAGCGGACCGGCTCGCTGGCGGATCACCTGAATTTCGAGATTCCGGACAAGCTGGAGCGGATGAGCGTCGAGGCGACTGACATGGTGCACGACGCCCTCGATGCCTTTGTCGAACTCGACGTCGGGGCTGCTCGGGAAGTCTGCCGACGCGACGAGGGTGTCGACTCGCTCAATCGGCAAGTGATCGACGAGCTGTTCGAGATGATGCAGACCCGATCCGATCTGATCGACGCGGCGATGCACGTGTTTTCCATCTCGCGGCACGTCGAACGGATCGCCGACTGTGCGACGAACATTGCCGAAGACGTGATCTACCTGGTCGAAGGCGAAATCGCCAGGCACCATAACGTGGAACTGAAGAAGCATTTGACCGGAGAGACGAGTTACGAAGTCGAGTGAGCATCATGCCCAAAGCACGCGTACTCATTGTGGAAGACGATCGGTCGTTGGCCGACGTGTTGGATTACAACCTCCGCCAGGATGGTTACCAGACGACTGTCGCGCTCGACGGTCAGGACGGCCTGCAGCAGGCGAAGCTCAAGCCGCCCGACCTGGTGGTGCTCGACTTGATGCTGCCGATCATCGACGGCCTGGAGATTTGCCGGCGGCTGCGGGCCGATCCCGTGACGCGGAGCGTCTTGGTGCTGATGCTCACTGCCAAGGGCGAGGAGACCGACCAGGTGGCCGGCTTCTCGGTCGGCACGGACGACTACGTGTCGAAGCCGTTCAGCGTGAAGGTGCTCTTGGAGCGGGTGCGAGCCCTGCTGCGGCGGCGCGAAGGGAACGCGGCGAATCTCAACGTGCTGGTGAGCCAGGGCATCATGATGGACCGCGAGCGGCACCGCGTCACCGCCGACGAGGAGCTGCTGGACCTGACGCCGAGCGAGTTCGGCCTGTTGGAAGCGCTGATCCGCCAGCCGGGCCGGGTCTTCTCGCGCTCGGAGCTGATCGACGCGGCGCTGGGGGGCGACTCGCTGGTGCTGGAGCGGACGATCGACGTCCACATCCGCTCGCTGCGGAAGAAGCTCGACAAGCGGGCACCGCTGATCGAAACCGTTCGCGGCGTGGGCTACCGCTTCCGCGACCCGATCAGCGCGCTGGAGCTGGAGCCGGAAGCCGAGGTGGCGGCGACGTAACTGCCCGGCTCCATTGTCTGTCGCAAGTTCGCCAGAAAAATCTCCGAGTCGCGTCCTGACGCCGCGGCTGCCTGGCCGGATCGTTGGACGTTCTGAAATCGGCTTGTTTTCCAGGCTCTGCTGCGACTGGCGTTGAGAAAGTGCCTTGTTTTATCGAACTCGCCAGACACTCGACGTAAGTCCTTAAATTTTCGAACTCGCCAGGTTTTGCGCGGGGTAGCCTCTCGGATGGTTGGTGCGTCGAGGTCCCGCTCGGCGCGCACCGCGAGCGCAGCTGCCGGCGATTGGGGTCGGGGCAGACGGCGATCGTTCGCGGCGACGAGCCAATTCGCGCCGCGGAGCGATTGTGCGAGTTGTCAAAGAGCAGCCGTACCGCGGCGCGACGGAGGAAAACCGCCTCACACGCCGGCCGAGGACGCGGGTCTTGCGGTCCATCGTAGCAGAAGTGGACAGAAGTACAATCCGGCAGTTTTGGCCGGGTGGAGATCGGCGTATTGGCAGTCCCGACGGACCGCGCGGCAAGCAGTTGACAACTGTCACGTGATGAGTTACAGTTCAGGGGATGATCCGATCGTTCGCGGACCGGCGTACACAGGAGTTATACCTTCATGGTAAGACGAAGCGAGTTCCTGCGGAGCTAGCGAGCGGCCCGCAAGCTTGAATACGTCGACTTGGCAGAGCGGCTGGACGATTTGAAAGTTCCGCGCGGCAACCGACTCCACGGGCTGTAGGGGGACCGAGCCAGACAGAACTCGATTGCTGTGAATGATCAATGGCGGATTTGCTTTCGGTTCGTCGACGGCCATGCCTATGAAGTCGAGTTTTGCGACTACCACTGAAATGGATTTTGAGCGATGAGTATTCCAAATACTGGCAAGATGAAACGTCGACCCACTCACCCGGGCGAAATGCTGCGAGAAGACTTTTTGGGAGACTACCAACTGAGCGTTTCCCAATTGGCCGAAGCCGTAGGCGTATCGCGCCAATCGATCAACGAATTGTTGCGCGGCCGGCGCTCGGTAAGCCCGGAAATGTCGCTGCGGCTGGCGAGGCTGTTCGGTAATTCTCCAGAGTTCTGGCTCAACGCGCAGTGCGCGGTGGATTTGTGGGACGCGGGACAAGCGATCAAGAAAGAGGTGTCGCGGATCAAGCCGCTACGGAGTGCATAGTCGTTGCACGTCGAATCGAGCGCGATCGTTGTGAAGATTGCCGTCAATGCGTGACGAGTAGAATCGCTACATTCCGCGATTGAGCACAGCCAAGTACCGGTCGTAGGCAAAGACCCGATCCCGCTGTCTGCCGGTGATTTCTCGCAGGACTCCCACCTCTTGCAAGGCCTCGATCGCTTTGAGCGCGGTGGGTTTCGTAATCTTCAGCGATTTCATGGCCTTGGCGACGGTGATCATCGGCTGTTTGGGCAGTTGATCGAAGAGCCGAACGGAGCTGACCGTGGCTCTGGCGTGACCGACGACCGATTGGCGATCCAAGGCGAGGAGGGAAAAGAGTCGCTTCGCGGCGGCGACGCCGTCGTCGGCGGCCTCGCAGACGCACCGGAGAAAGAACGAGGTCCAGCCTTCCCAATCGCCGTCGGTGCGGACGGCCGAGAGCCAGTTGTAGTATTCGTCGCGACGGCGCATGAGCGGCACGCTGACGTAAAGGATCGGCAGAGGCAGGACTTGCCAGTGTTCGGCCAGCAGTGCAATCAAAAGTCGGCCGATGCGGCCATTGCCGTCGAGAAAGGGATGGATGGTCTCGAATTGCACGTGGGCCAGACCGATTTTGACCAGCGGCGGCAAAGGAGCGGCGTTGTGGATCCAGCGGTCGAGATCGGCGAGTGCCGGGCGGACATGGTCCGGCGGAGGTGGGACGAACCGCGCGTTGCCGGGGCGGGTCCCGCCGACCCAGTTCTGGGAGCTGCGAATCTCGCCCGGCATTCTATCGGCCCCGCGAACTCCGCGCATCAGTCGTTTGTGTGCGGCGCAGAGCAACCGGGTGCTGAGCGGCATGCCCTTGGGCCGACGGATTTCGCGACGGGCGTAGTTGAGCGCGTCGACGTAATTGCAGACCTCGCGTACATCGTCCGGATGCACTGTCTTATCGGTCGCTTCGAATTCGAGGACTTCCTCTAGCGTGGCCTGGGTACCCTCGATTTGCGACGTCATGACCGCCTCTTTACGCACGAACCCATAAAGATACCAGTCGGTGCTGGGTACCAAGTCGGCAGAGATGGCCAGCTTGCCAACCGCCGTCGTAGCATTGGCCAACAGCTTTGCGAGCTGCTCGTCGATTTGCAGTTCCGGTTGACTGGGAGGCAAGGAGCGAGGAATGAAAAGCGCACACGGTCTCGCCGCCGAAATTCGTGGTCAGGTAGTGGCCGGTGACGCGCGGCATCGCTGGCAAGACTTCTTTCCTTGTACGTGAACGCTAGTAAAGAAGTCTTGCCTACGATGCAGCACTAGTCAAGGTCTCTTTACTAGCGAATGTGAAAAAGAATGCCCACAAGCGATGGACCGGGTTGGGTGGGGCGGCGCGAGGACGGCGTCGGCGTTAGAGTGTTTTGGCGACGCCGGTTTGTTCGTTCAGCGCCGTGATCAGCCGGTCCCACTCGTCGACTTGGGAAAACTGCTCGGTCCAGAAATCGGGGTCCCAGAGTTCGTCGAGTTCGGCGACGGTGCGGCGTTGCTGCTCGACCCAGGTGAAGTACTTGAGGTTGTGGAGCGCTTTGCGGTCGCGGTCGGCGAGCTCGCGCAGGTCGTCGGGCGCAATGGATTCGAGGTAGCGGCTGAAGGTGCCGGCGGCGGCCTGGCGATCGAAGGGGCCGCTGTGGGTTCGCTGTTCGGCCAAGCGGCTTTGGTAGAGCTCCATCGAGTCGGTCAGCGGGATGAAGACGACATCGTGCCGCGTCATTGCGAAGTGCTTGGCCGTTTTGATGGCGGCCACGAGATTGCAGATGCCGGAGATGCCCAAGAGCGACAATTGGCCGGCGAGCGGCTGGGCCAGTTGGACCGGTCCGGCGCCGGTGAGAAACTCGAGCCCGGCCGGCTCGTTGAATAGCCGCATCAGCTGGAGGCACTGCTCATCGTCCACGGCGACGACCAGGTCGGTGTTCCGCACGTTGTGAATCCAGGGGACGTGCTTGTCGCCGATGCCTTCGATGCGGTGGTCTCCGTAGCCGTTCTCCAGCAGCGTCGGGCACTGGAGTGCTTCGGCAGCGACGACGCGGACGTCGGGATGGACGGTGCGGAGGAAGTCGCCGGCGGCGATCGTGCCGGCCGACCCGGTGGCGGAGACGAACGCGGCGAGGCGGTCGCTGGGGCCGGCGATTTGCTGGAAGATCAATTGAATCGCGTCGCCGGTGACGTGGTAGTGCCAGGCGGCGTTGCCGAATTCCTCGAACTGGTTGAAGATCACGCAGTCGGGGCGGGTGCGGCGGATTTCCCAGCACATGTCGAAGATTTCTTTCACGTTCGACTCGCACCCGGGCGTGGCGATCAC
The DNA here is from genome assembly GCA_963808175.1 of uncultured Planctomycetota bacterium. Lineage (GTDB taxonomy): Bacteria > Planctomycetota > Planctomycetia > Pirellulales > Lacipirellulaceae > DASYDU01. The sequence goes on from CAWEEU010000016.1 coordinate 89,045, forward strand.
TTCGGCGCCGATCTGGCGGAGCCAATCGAACCGCTCGCGGCTCATCTGTTCGGGCAGGATGCCGACAGCCTGGCAGCCCAACAGCGCGCAGTCGAACGCGCCGCCGCGGCAGAAGTTGCCGGTCGAGGGCCAGACGGCTTTTTGCGTGGTGGGGTCGAACTGCCCGGAGACGAGCTTCGGCACGAGGCAGCCGAAGGCGGCGCCGACCTTGTGGGCGCCGGTCGGGAACCACTTGCCGACCAGGCCGACGATGCGGGCGTCGACGACCGGTGAGCGCGGGCGGAAACTCGATCCAGTTGCCGGTGCCAAAGAGCCCGCCGCTTTCCTTTGGCTCGTTCTTCCAGGTGATGCGGAACAGGTTCGCGGGATCGACGTCCCACAGGCCGACTTGCTTGAGGCGGTCCTTGATCTGCTGCGGCGCGGTCGACGGATCGCGCATCTGGGCGAAGGTGGGAATGAGTATCTTCCGCTCGCGGAGGAGCTTCACCGTGCGGGCCAGGACTTGTTCGTTCAATTGCATTCACTCGCTCCGATGCGAATTCGATTTACCACGACGGCACGACGACACCACGAAGCGCTTCGGTGCGTCGTGCTCGTCGTGCCGTCGTGGTTCAAATTCGGACTTCTTTGCCGTAAAGTTTCGAGTTCCGCGGCGACGGCGTCGAGGTCGGGCTCGATTCGGATCGGTTCGCCGGCGGCCCGCATCGCGGAGGTTGTATCCTTCAAGCCGCTGCCGGTGGCGACGGCCAGCACGCGCTGGTGGTGGTCAATGATGCCGCGGTCGACGGCGAGCTTGACGCCGGCAATGCTGGCGGCGGCGGCGGGCTCGGCGAAGATGCCGTGGCGGCCCGCCTGGGCGATGGCGGCGAGCATCTGGTCGTCGGTGACGGTGACGATCGCACCCTCGGTGGTGCGGATGGCGCGAATTGCTTTCCGCCAGTTGCGCGGCACAGCGACGTTGATGCCGTCGGCAATCGTTGTGCCGGTGACCTCAGCGGGCAACTCGTCGTAGTCGAGGGCGTATTTGATCGGGGCAACGCCATCGGCCTGGACGCCGAGCAGCCGCGGCACGCGATCGATCATCCCCAGCGCGTGCATTTCGGCGAGCCCCTTGGCGATGCCGGCCAGCGTGCAGCCGTCGCCCACGGAGACGGCGACCCAATCGGGCACGCCGCCGCGGGCGGCAGATTGTTCGGCGATTTCGAGTCCGCAAGTCTTCTTGCCTTCGACGAGCACGGGATTGATCGCGCAATTGCGGTTGTACCAGCCGAAGCGTTGGCAGGCGGCAGTACAGAGCTGATATGCTTGGTCGTAGGTGCCCGCGACCTGGAAAACGCAAGCGTTGTAGACCAGCAGCTGGGCCAGCTTGGGAGCGGCGGTGTTCTCGGGGACGAAGATGATGGCCTGGATGCCGGCCAGCGCGGCGTGACCGGCGAGGCTGGTGGCGGCGTTGCCGGTGGAGGCGGTGGCGACGGTCGTCGCGCCGCGCTCGATCGCGTGAACGACGGCGACGGAGCTGGCGCGGTCCTTGAGCGAGGCGGTTGGGTTGCGGCCCTCGTCCTTCACCAATAGCTGGGCGACGCCCAGCTCGCGGGCCAGCCGAGCGAGGTCGAGCACCGGCGTCCAGCCGACGGGCCAGCTTTGCGGAACGCCGGCCGGATCGAGCGGCAACAGCTCGCGGTAGCGCCAGTGGTTCTGAGGGCGGCTCGACAGGGGCTCGGCCCGCCAGGCGGCCCGCACCCGCTCTAAATCGAAGCGAATCTCCAAAATGCCATCAACCGGTCCGCACGCCGGACAAGTCATTTCGCGCCCGGAGTGCGGATACGACTCTTCGCAATGGACGCAGACGACTTCGCTGATGCAGGACGGCATGAAAATTCTCCGCCGGTTCACTATATCGTCCGTTGGGAAACGCTGCCATTGGATGAGGGCCGTGACTTCGGCAGAAGTTCAGGCAAAGAATGCGCGCCAAGACGCCAAGGGGGCAGAGTTCGCAAAGTCAAGGGAGGGGTGATAGATTATGATTGACTTCCAAGAATTGTCGTTCTTGGCGATCCTTTGCACCTTGGCGACTTTGGCGCAAAATCAGTTGTGTTCGTAGCTACGGCGGTTGGGATTAGGTTTGGTCCGATGGTTGAGCTGTACGCCCGTCCGTTTGTGGAACTCGTCGACCGGATGCGGCTGGAGTTTGCCGCCAAGGATCGATCTTCGATTTGCCGGCGCGGCGGTGGTGGCGGCCGGGGACGGGCGGCGACGAACCGAATCTCTCGGTGCGGTTCCACGGTCGGGTGGCGGGGACACCGGTCGGGCCTGCTTCGGGGCCGCAGTCGCAGATGGCACAAAACATCGTCCTCTCCTGGCTCGCCGGCGGCCGGATCATGGAGCTCAAGACCGTGCAGGTCGACGATGCGCTGGTGATCGGCCGGCCCTGCATCGACGCGACGAACGTCGGCTACAACATCGAGTGGTCGCAGGAGCTCAAGGTCCACGATTCGCTCGACCAGTACGTGCAAGGGGCGATGCTGGTGCACATGCTGCGCGAGCGCCGGAAGTGTTCGGGCAGCCGTTCGGCGAGGTGGAATTTCGAGGCGACATGAGCGGGGAGGGCGGGCGAGACGATCTACGACATGTCGATCGGCTACGACCTGGCCGGCATCCGCACCCAGAAGGTGCGGCGGTTCATCGAGGGGATGATCGACGCGACCGCGAGCGTGGAGCGGCTCCGCAACCAGCTACCGCACCGGCTCTCCCGCTTGCGCGAGCTCGATTATCCGACCCGGCTCTCGAACAGCGTGACGCTGTCGACCTTCCACGGCTGCCCGGCGGAGGAGATCGAGCGGATCTGCGAGTTCCTGCTCGCCGAGATCGGCGTTCACACGATCGTGAAGATGAACCCGCCGATGCTGGGCAAGGAGCGACTGGAGCACTTGCTCTACGACGTGCTCGGGTACCGGGAGCTGACCGTAAATCCGTCGGCCTACACGAGCGGGCTGGCGTTCGCTGAATCGATTGGGATGTGCGAGCGGTTGACGGAGTTGGCGAAGTCTCGCGGGCTGGGGTTCGGCGCGAAATTCTCGAACACGCTCGAAGTGCTCAATCACCGCGATTTCTTTGCGAAGAAGGAGCGGGTGATGTATATGTCGGGGCCGCCATTGCACGTAATCACGCTGGCGCTGGCCGACGTGTTCCGGCAGGCGGTGGGGCCGGAGTTGCCGATCTCGTTTTCGGCCGGCGTCGATCGCAAGAACTTTCCGAACATGGTGGCCTGCGGGTTTGTGCCGGTCACTACGTGCACCGACCTACTCAAGACTGGTGGTTACGGGCGGCTGCCGGCGTATTTGGACGAGCTCGCAGCGGCGATGCGTGCGGTTGGGGCGTCGACAATCGACGACTATGTTTTCGACGCCCGTGGCCAGCGCGCGGCGGCGGGGGGCGACGCGCGGCGGGCGGGTTGGCTCAATACGTCGATCATTGCTGCGGAGACGGCCGCGGACGAGCGATACACGGCCGCAAGGAATCGCGTGGTGCCGCCACGGATCAACTCGCACCTGCTGCTGTTCGATTGCATCACGTGCGACAAATGCGTGCCGGTCTGTCCGAACGACGCGAATTTTTTGTACGAGACGCCGCCGGTCGAATCTGGTTTACCGCGACGTCGAGGTGTCGCCGGACGGAACCGTTGCCGAATGTGGCGAGGAGCGGCGGTTCGTCGTGGAGCGGCAGGAGCAGATCGCCAACTTCGCAGACTTCTGCAACTACTGCGGCAATTGCGACACGTTTTGTCCCGAGTGGGACGGGCCCTATTTGAAGAAGCCGAACTTTTTCGGGAGCCGGGCGGCGTTCGACGCGGCGGCTGGGCACGACGGTCTTTATTTGGAGGGCGAGCCGGGGAATTTCGTGCTCCACGGGCGGATCGAGGGATGGGCGTGTCGCTGGGAACAGAAGGGGAAATATGACGACGGCCGCGTGACGCTCGTCATTGAACAGGGTCGAGCGGTTCGGCTGGCCGAAGAGTCGGCTCGGCCCGCCGCGACGCATCGCGTCGACATGGGCCGGTTTCACGCGCTCTCGACGTTGCTGGTGGGCATCACCGACACGTCGCGCGTGCATCCGATCAATGCGCGGCTATTGGCCGCTACTTCGCCTTGATCGACCGGCGGCAAGAATCGCGCTCACGCCGCTTCATCTTGATCGCCAAGGCCCGCTCGCAAGCCAGTGCCAACACAACCGGGGCCGCGTCGAGCCAGAGATGCGACGGGCTCGTCTCGTCGGCGGCCGCGGGTTTGTCCGGATCGTCGCCGGCAAACTGTGAGAAGGCTTCGCTCCGTGCGGCGTCGGCGGGCGGATTGCTTTCGGCAGCCGCGGAAATTCGGCGGGCCCCCAAATAGGACCCAGAAAAATCGGGTCCGACCACGGCTGCGAAGGCGTGGCTGGCGGCGTTGGCGATCGCCGAAAAGTACGCGGGACTTACCGGCGAGACCAGCCCGATCGCCAGACTCGCCTGTTCGGTAGCGGCCTGGACTTCCTCAAGGGAAGTGGCCGCACCATCGGCGGCGATTAACACGGCGTGGTCGGGAGTTTGCGAAGCGTCCGGCTCCGCTTCGCCCTCGATCAGCTCCATCACGGCAACGCGCGACAATTCGCCGACCAACTCGGTCGATTCGCCATCGGCGGCAAGCTGCTCCACGTTCTGCGCGGCCGCGTCGCCGGTCGCGGCGTCGACAATTTCATCGATCGAGATCATGCCGCCTTCGGCAAGCTGGTCGGCGGCGGCCAGTCGGGTGGAACCGTCGGCTGGCGTTGCCGGGTCGGCGGGCGATGCCGAATCAGATTCGGCCGAAGTGAGTTCGGTCGCGTGGGGGGCGTCGGCCGGCTTGGCTTCGGCCGCCACAGAGCTGTTTGTATCGCCGGACTGGGCGACGATGATCGTATCGCCGGCCAGCAATTCGTCGATGGCCTGGCCGAGCTCTTCTTCGGCCTTGGATTGCCGAGCGGCCGGCGTATCGACCTTGGCGGGTGTGGACGAGACGATCAGCTGAGTCGAGCCGCCGTCGACGTCGATGATCAGCATCGGGCCGGACGTGGCAACGTTGGCGTCCTCGGTGGTCGCGATCGTCGCCGGATTGATCGTGATATTGAGGTCTTGATACGCGATCGAGTCAGTCGTTCTCGGCAGCGAATCGGAGGCCTCTTGCGGATTGAGCTGGATGATCGGCGGCGTGCCGCTGGGGAAGACGTCGTCCTGGCTGGCAATTGTAATATCGACTCCGGCAGTTAGCGGCCCGCCCGGTGTTGCGACGTCGGGCATGTGTGTGACGTCGACCGTGATTGTTGACCGCGGTTCCAGCACGCCAAAGTGATCCGCCGCCAGGTTGGTGTCGAGCGGCGTGCTCGTGAGCACGTCGGTCATGGACTGGCCGAAGTGTGCTTTCCAATTGTTGTAGGCCAGCATGTCGGACGAGCCCCCGGCGTCGCGCCAGGCCATATAGTCGGCGGCGTTGACTACCCCATCGCGATTGAAATCGCCTGTGTTGCGTACATCTTCGTCCAATCCAGACGGGGTGTTGTTCGAGAGGATGAAAATGGGCGTACTGGGGAGGAACGGCGAACCGGTCGAACCGACGGAGTCCACGAGCGGTATCGTGTTGCTCAAGTGCGCATCGGTCACGAACGAACTGCTGTCAGTGAACAAATCCGTCAAGCCGCCGATCTCCGGCGTGACGTTAAGATTGCGAATGCCGATGGTGTATACGGGCACTAGCGCCGAGCTGGTGTCGAACGAGAAGCCGGAGAGCCACTCCTGATAGAGCGCTGAGGACTGCTGGAAGTTGATTACGCCCTGGCTCATCGCCTCGCGATACTGCGAATATGCCAGCTTTTGGGCATCGCTGGCGCTAAGCAGCATGTCGGGCACCTTGACCCAGCTCACGTCCAGCTCGGCACCGGACGGACCGGCGGTGCTGGAGGTGCTCATCGACGGGCCCGGGAGCGACTCGCCCTGCGAGATGATTTCGTATTTGTCCTGGAGCGAGTCGAGATTCCAGATCGTGTAATCGAGTTCGCCGCTGGTGGCTTGATTGCCGGACAGGAGCAGGCGGTTTTCCATCGGCTCGAACGCCAGGCGGCGCGAGCGCGGGCGGCGGACGCGCGGCGCGGGGGCGTCGGAGCGGCGGCGACGGTTTTTGCGTAAGTGGAACATGGTTGCCGCGGCTCGCGGCGGGACGAGCCCGCCGGCTAACGGGGGTGCCTGGCGATCAGGTTGGCGAATTGTTGGTTGCTTTGCAGGTGGTGGAAGTGTTGGTCCGTGGCGAGCGACTCGTCGGGGGACTGGCGGTATCCGTTGTCGAAGGCTTGTTCGAGCGTGGCGATGGTTTCTTGGTCGGCACGCTGCTTGAGCTCGTCGTTGGGGATCTTGCGGCTGAGTCCGGCCAGCTCGATGGCCACGCCGAACAGGCGGTCGCCGCTCGCGCGCCAAATCTTGCGTCGGGTCAGGGCGGCGTCGAGCGCCTCTTCCCAACGCTCCAGCGCCACCAGCGACCGACCCTGATTATAAACCATCTTGCTCAAAACTTCCTGCATCAATTCGGAGGCGGGTGCTTGCTGCAGGCAGCGTCGTTGGGCCTTCATGGCAGCTTCATAAATCCCGATCGGCCCGCTCGTGCCGGCCCGCTCCGGCCAGGGCCAGGGCCTGATTATTCAAGCAGGCCGGCCAGCGCGCTCTGGTAGCCGATTTCGTTCGGATAGTCGCTTGCCAGCGTGGCGAACAGGTCGCGTGCCCGGCCGAAAGGCTCGTCGGCCGCGTCGACCTGGCCGCTGCGGCAGTAGGCCACGCCGAGGTTGTTGAGGCTCACCGCCAGGTCGCTGCGATGCTGGACCACGGCCGGCGAGCGGCGGAGCATTTGTTCCTGCAGCGCGGCGGCTCGTTGGTGCCAGCCGATGGCGTCGGCGGCACGGCCGCTGCGACTCAACAGCGCGGCCAGGTTGTTGTAGCAGAGGGCGAGGTCGCTCTGGTAACGCTCGCCGCCCGGCGCCGTTGAGAGCCGCTCGAGCGTCTCGACCGCCTCGCGCATCGTGTGCTCCGCCGCGGCAGGGTCGCGCTTGGCGACGACGTAGCTGAGATTATTGGCCGCGATCGAAAGGTTGCGGGTGTAACGCGGATCGGCGTGGGCAGTTGCCACGAGAGGGCGGAGCAGGCGGAGGGCGTCTTCGAGCGAGGCTTCGGCGAGCGCGGTGTCGCCCGTCGAATCGAGCAACAGGCCGAGATTCGACTCGGTGTCGGCCAGCTGAGCGGCGAACTCGGGGTCATCGGGATGCTCGGCCACCAGTCGCCGCTGGACGCTGCGGGCCAGCTCGTAGCGATTGCGGGCTTCGTCGGTGTCGCGGCGGGCGGCGGCGAGGATCGCCAAGTTGTTGTGCACTAGCGCCAGCTGCGAGTGGAGCTGTACGTTCGCCGGGTCGGCGACGGAAAGCTCTTCGAGCAGCGACTGGGCGCGGGTGTATTCGCTTACGGCTTGAGGTGTGTTGCCGAGCTTGGCCTCGATCACGCCGGATTTGAAATAGGCCAGCGCCAGCTCGTGCTGGAGCTTGGGATCGCCGGCGGCCTGGGTGATGAACTGGCGATAGAAGTTCAGCGTGTCGGCCAGCAGCTGCTGCCGCACCGGTTCGCTGCCGGGAACGTCGACCAGCCGGTCGGCCATCTGCACGCCGAGCCGGTCGAGCATGGCGCGGGCTTTTTGGAAGCTGTCTTCGGCGCGGGCGAAACTTTCGTTGGCGAGCTGGCGATTCTTTTCCGATTCGGCAAAGGCGGCCTTGGTGCGGGCCTGTTCGCGGGCTAAGAGCACCATCCCAACGGAAGAAACAACGCTCAACAGCACGATGCCGATGGCCGCAACGGTGACGATCCCGCGATGCCGGCGGGCCCACTTGGTGGCGCGGTCCACCAGGCCCGGCCGGCGGGCAAGTGCCGGCTCGCCGGACAGGAAACGGCCGAGATCGTCCGCCAGCGCCTGGGCCGATTGATAGCGTTCGTCGCGGCTCTTGCTCATCGCCGCCAGTACGATCGTCTCCAGGTCCACCGGCACCGAGGGATTGATCTTGCGAAGCGGCGTGGGCTCCTCCTGCTCGACCTTGCGGAGCACGACGTGGCGATCGTCGCCGGAGAAAGCGTGCTGGAGCGTGAGCATCTCGTAGAGCGTCACGCCGAGCGAATAGACGTCGGTCCGGGCGTCGACCATGCCGGCCTGGCCGGAGGCCTGCTCGGGGCTCATGTAGCGGAGCGTGCCGACGACGTCGCCGGTGAGCGTGACGCCGCTGTCGTTTTGAATCCGCGCCAAGCCGAAGTCGGTGACCCACAGCTTGCCCTGCAGGTCGAGCAGCAGATTGGACGGCTTCACGTCGCGGTGGACGATGCCGTACTCGTGGGCGTGCTGCAGGGCCTCGGCAGCTTCTTTGCCGAGCCGGGCGACGCTGCGGAAGAACTCGCCGCTGCGGATCGACTGGTCGCTCGAAAGCATCGAACCGCGGTGGAGCACGACGGTGCTGGTCGAGCCGCCCAGCGCGCCGCGGACGCGCGTCGTGCCTTGGGTCGGCGTGACGCCGCTCACCGCGCGGAGCTCGTCGATGGCGGTCTCCATCGACTTGCCGTCGATGTACTGCATCGCGTAGTAGTAGACGCCATGCTCCTGGCCGACGGCGAACACGGGGACGATGTGCGGATGGTGGAGCTGGGCGGCCGCCTGGGCCTCGTTGCGGAAGCGGGCGATTTGCCGTTGATCGAGCACGGCGGCGAAGGGGAGGATCTTTGAGCGCGACGCGGCGGTTGAGCGATTCTTGGTGGGCCTCGTAGACGACGCCCATGCCGCCGCGGCCAATCTCGCGGACGATCCGGTAATCGCCGATCTGTTTGGCGGCGGGTTCCACCACGTTCTTTCCACCGAAGGCACGCATCGCCCGCAGGTCGTGCGTCGCGACGTGGAGCTTGTCGAGACTGTCGAGGTAGGGCGCGAGCTCGGCGGCGAATTCACCGTGCGCGGCCAAAAACGCATGGCGATCGGCGCGGCGCCCCGTTCGAGGTCCGCCAGATACTGCTCGAGAATCTCCGCCAGCTCGCGCCGGGCGCGGCGGTTTGCGTGAGCGTTTCGTCGAGTTGGTGGATCGGCTCGTTCACGTTCGAATCAAGGGTCCGTTGCATTGCCGTGTCGAACCAAGCCGAACCGAGCCAAGATGGCTCGGCTATATAGCCCGGCCATCTTGGCCGGATGTATCAAGCCAGTTCACGTTCCGGAAAAGTTTTACGCAGCCGTTCCAGTGCCCGCAGCCAGAGCATGCGGACGGCGCCGCTGGAGCGGTCCATCCGGCGGGCGACCTCGTCGAACGGCAGGCCTTCGACGTGGCGGAGCAGGATCACCTGGCGATAGTCGCCGGGGAGCTCCGCTAGCGCGTCGGCCAGCATGACTTCTTGTTCGTTGCGTTGGGCATAGCCGCTCGGCGAGTCGCCCGGTTCGGCCAGCAGCGATTCCAGCCGGGCGGTGGATTGTTCGAGCCGCTTGCCGATCTGCTCGAGCGAGACTTCCCGCCGCACGTCGCGCTTCTCAGCCAGCAAATGCTGCTCGACGACATGCAGCAGGTTGTTGACCAATATTTTGCGGAGCCAGGCGACGAACTCGCCGGTCGACTGGCCGCGGAACTGGTGAAAGTCGCGGTGGGCCTCGAAAAAAGTCTCCTGGACGATGTCGGACGGGCTGACCCGGACCCGCAGCCGGTCGTCGAGCTGGGCGGCGATCAACAGTTTCAGGTAGTTGGAATAGAGCGTGAGCAGCCGTCCCAGGCAGGACGTCGAGCCCTGCTTGGCGGACGCAAACAGTTTGTCTATCTCACTTTGCGCGTGGCTGGTCATATGCTCGATTCGCCGTTACCCAGTCATTATGGGCAGGTTTGGGGCCGGTCCGTCACGGGGAAATTGGAATTTCTGGCCGCTGGTTGCTATCTTACAGCCTGTCGGCACTCGCGCCGCTATCATTGGATTCATCAATCACTAATTTGGGGGACCCAGGCGATGAGTTGCAAAGAGACGCAAACGCTGGATCGACGGCTGGATACCTACTGCGCGATTGCTCAAAACCGAGCGCGAGTTTCCCCGGCGCGGCGACCGAGGCGCCGGTTCCTGGAAGCGGTTCGCGGCGGCAACGGGCGCGACGCTGGCGGGGGTGGCGTCGGCCGACGGGGCGATCAACCATGTCATGCCCCCGACCCCGATTCGCGTGGAAATGCCCATCGGCGGGCCGAACGACATCAAGCAGATCGATCTGGACGTCGACGGCTCGAACGACATGCGAATCGGAGCGGTGTCCTACACGGATAGCTATTTTTATGGATACCGATATCTTGGCGCTGCGCAGGGCACCGCTAGCGGTGTCGCTCTCATCGGCCGCAACGGCGGAAACGTTCGCCGTTTTGCCAGTAACTCCGTGATACCGGCGGCAGTGCCCAGCTCGACTGGCTATGTCGTGCGCATGTCGGCCACCAGCTTCTACAACATTGCCTTTACCCAAGGCGAGTGGAGCGTCAACGATACGGCGTTTGCCGGGTTCGTTTTTGGACCGGCGGGATCGAAGTGCGGCAGGCTGGATTCAGATTCGCACCGATTCGATCAAAAATCCGTCTGGGCTCGACCGTCTCGGTGCGCTGGAGATTGTTCAATGGGCGTATGAGACGACGCCCGGTGTGTCGATCATGGCCGGACAGATGAGCAGCGTCAGCGTGCCGGGCGACTACGACAACAACGGGACGGTCGGGCCGGAAGATTACACGGCCTGGAAGAATTCGTTCGGCCAAAGCGTACCTGCGGGAACCGGTGCCGACGGGAGCGGCAACGCATCGGTCGACGCGGCCGACTACACTGTCTGGCGCGACCACTTCAACGCGCCGGGTAGCGGCGCACTGGCGGGCGAAGTGCCGGAGCCCGCGACCGTAAGTCTCGGCGTCCTCGCGCTGGGCGCCGCTGGGGTCGCGGCGCTGCGGCGGCGATCCAAGTAATGCACTCGAGGCCAACTTCCGGGCCATGAATGCATCAAGCCGCCGCAAAGTGTTGCTCGTCGGTTGGGATGCCGCGGATTGGAAAGTGATCCATCCGTTGGTCGACGCCGGAAAGATGCCGACCGTGGCCCGGCTCATCGAGCGCGGCACGATGGCCAGTCTGGCGACGTTGCACCCGGTGCTCTCGCCGATGCTGTGGACGTCGATCGCCACCGGTAAAAGGCCGTTCAAGCACGGCGTGCTTGGGTTCAGCGAGCCGACGCCCGACGGCGCGGGAATCCGCCCCGTGACGAATCTGTCGCGCAAGACCAAGGCGATCTGGAACATCCTGTCGCAATGCTCGCTGTCGAGCAACGTCGTCGGTTGGTGGCCGTCGCATCCGGCGGAGCCGATTCGCGGCGTCATGGTCTCGAACCATTTTCAGCAGGCGGTCGGTCCGCCGGAGGAGCCCTGGCCGGTGCCGACCGGCGCCGTGCATCCGCCGGAGCTGACCGAGGCGCTGGCGAAGTTGCGGGTCAATCCGAACGAGCTGCTGGCCGATCATATTCTGCCCTTCGTGCCGCGTGCGGCAGAGATCGATCAGTCGCAGGACCGCCGGCTGGCGAGTTGCGGACGAATACTGGCGGAGTGCACGACCGTCAATGCCGTCGCGACCTGGCTGATGGCCAATCGTCCCTGGGACTTCATGGGCGTGTACTTTGACGCGATCGATCACTTTTGCCACGCCTTCATGCGTTATCATCCGCCGCGACAGGAGCACGTCGACCAGCACGACTTTGAGCTCTATCGCGGCGTAGTCGAGGCCGGCTATCGGTACCACGACATGATGCTCCATACGCTCGTCGAGCTGGCCGGGCGGGAGACGACCGTGATCCTGATGTCGGACCACGGTTTCCACGCGGATCACTTGCGGCCGCGGCGGATACCCGTCGAGCCGGCCGGGCCGGCGTTCGAGCACCGCGATTTCGGCATCCTGGTGATGTCGGGGCCGGGCATCGAGGCCGACAAGCTGATCCACGGCGTGAATCTGCTCGACGTCGTGCCGACGCTGCTGGCGATGTACGGCTTGCCGGTGGGCGAGGACATGGACGGTCGGCCGATCTTGGAGGCGTTTCGCGATCCGCCGCCGGTCGACGTCATCCCCAGTTGGGACGATGTGCCGGGCGAGGCGGGGCTCCATCCGCCAGACGTGCAGCTCGATCCGGTGGAATCTCAAGCAGCGATCCAGCAGCTGGTGGCGCTGGGTTACATCGATCCGCCACCGGCGAACCGACAACTGGCGGTCGACCACACGGTCCGCGAGCTGCGCTACAATTTGGCGCGTTCGTACATGGACGACGGTCGGCACGGCGCCGCCGCGGAGATCTTGGAAGAGCTCTACGAACGCTGGCCGAACGAGCATCGCTTCGGCGTGCAATTGGGCAGCTGTTACCAAGCGCTCGATCGAATCGCCGACTTGCGGTCCGTGGTCGAAGACCTGGACACGCGGCGCCGGACGGATGCCGAATCAGCCCGGCATGAACTGCGAGAGCTCATCGAGCAGATTCGCGCTCGCGTTGCCGAGTCTCCTGCTGACGCCGGGTCGCCGCTGACCGAGGTGGAGACGCGGCGAATTCGCGCGTTGCGGAGCCGGGCATATTACAATCCGCGGACGATCGATTATCTGTGGGGCTGCGTGGCGCTGGCGGAATGTGACTACGAGCGGGCGCTCGCCCATTTCGAGCAGTCCGAACAAATCGACGCCGAGCGGCCAGGGTTGCTGGTGCAGATTGGCGAGGCGTATTTGCGATTGCGGCAAGGAAACCGGGCCGAGCAAGTTTTCAGACGGGCAGTGGAGATCGATCCGGATAACCCGCTGGCGTACTTAGGGCTCTGCCGGGTGCAGATGCTGCGGCGCGACAACGAAGCGGCGGCCGACGCGGCGCTGCGGGCGATCGGCCTGCGATATCAGTTGCCGCTGGCCCACTTCATGCTCGGTCGGGCGCTGTTTCGGATGGGGCGGACGCTCCCGGCAGTCGACGCCTTGCACGTGGCGCTGTCGATCAATCCGCATTTTGCCGAAGCGCATCGGCTGCTGGCGGTGATCCATCGCCGCCGTTTGGGGGATTTCGCGCAAGCACAAGTACATCGCAAGTTAGCGCGCGAGATGCGGATCGCCCGGCGCGAGGTCCGCGCTGCGAAACGTCGCTACCGGTCGAGTGCGAATCTGCCGTCTGCGCCGAGCTCCGGCGGGCCACACGTTGATCCGGTGCAGGCACCGATCGAGAATCGAATTCCGCAGACGGCCGCGACCGTCGACGCGGCTGGAGCGGCGATTACGGTTGTGAGTGGTCTGCCGCGGAGCGGAACGTCGATGGTCATGCAAATGCTGGCGGCCGGCGGCATGCCAGTCCTGGCGGACGGACGACGCGAGGCCGACGAAAGCAATCCGCGCGGCTATCTGGAATACGATGCGGTCAAGAATCTTCGCAACGACAATTCATGGCTGAATTCGGCGCAAGGCAAGGCAGTGAAGATCATCACTCAGTTGCTGCCCGCGCTGCCGATGACGTTTCGCTACCAGATTATTTACGTCGAGCGCGATCTCGACGAAGTGCTCGCGTCGCAGCGGCGGATGCTCGCCCGGAACGGCCGGACGGCGAAGCACATCTCGGACGATCAGCTGCGACGGACGTTCGCGGCACAAACGAACCGCATTCGCCGCTGGCTGGCGAAGCAGTCAAACATCGAGCTGCTCGCGGTGAACTACCGCGACGTGGTCGCCGATCCGCTCGCGTCGGCCTCCGCGATGGCGAACTTTCTCGGCGGCAATTGCGACGTGGAACGGATGGCCGCGGCTGTTGATCCGACTCTGTACCGCTCGCGGGCTTGATGCCGTCGGCCAGCGTAACCGCCACTTCGACCGCGCGATGAGCGGCGTCTCGCTTGGGCGGCTGAGATTCAGTATAGTGGACGGCTCAATTTTGGCCTGGAGGTATTTATGTCGGATGTGAAAATCACGGTCGCCGAACGCTCCGGCCGGAAGTGCGCGTCGAGCGGGTCGAAGTGGGAGCCGATTATGGGCTACAGCCGCGCGGTGCGGAGCGGCAACACGATCGCCGTGACGGGCACGGTCGGTATCAACGCCGACGGCACGTACGATCCAGACCTGGGTAAGCAGACCGCCCGCTCGCTGGCGATCATCGCCGCGGCGCTTGAAGCGCTGGGCGGCAAGCTCGAGCACGTGATTCGCACGCGGATGTACGTGACCGACGTCTCGCAATGGGAAGCGGTCGCCCGGGTGCACGGCAGCGTGTTCGGCGAAATCCGCCCGGCGACGACGATCGTTGAAGTAGCAGAGCTGATCGACGCCGCGGCGCTGATCGAAATCGAGGCCGACGCCATCGTCCCATAAAACCGCGACCGGTGGTCGCGGTCATTCGTGGTGAATCACCAGCGGCACGCCGGTGAGCCCCAGATGAAAGTCGGTGGACCAGCAACTTTTGTTGCGCGTCGTGCGCATGATGTGTAAGCTGACTGCATCGGTGAGCGTGAGGTCTCGATCAGAAAATCGTTTGAGCACGCCCGTGGCCGCCGTTAGTTCCGTGGAGCCGACGTTGACCACGTGGAGTGGCATATCCTCGATCATAGCTAAGAATTGTAGCGCGCGTGTCCGATCATATCGGCGCAGGAACCAAGCCTGGCCCTCGGCGACGACCAGCGTGCTGGTGGCCAGCCGGGGCGGATCGGCAAACAATCGCCGAAAGAGCGGATGGTACGAATCGGAGCGATCGGCAAATGCGATGAACGCCGACGTATCCACGAACGCTTCAGGGTTTTTGGCCATAGACGATCTCGTCAATTCGCTGGCTCGATTGTGGATCGCCGGTTTCGATCATGCCCGCGTAACGCATCCAGGGCTTCGATTCGTCGACGGGAAGCATCGTCCGCAGCGAGCGGCGGAGCAGTTCGGCCAACGAGATGCCGAGCCGCTTCGCCTCGCGCTTGGCAGCTTTGTATTCTTCGGCGGAAAGGCTGATTTGCGTTCGGATCATGATAACATTGTGCGTCGCAGTGTTATCATCGACAATTTCGCGTGAATTCGGCAGGTTTTTGCGGTTGAAAACTCGTCTGGGCACTCTGGAGCCGCGGCTTAGAATTGACTGCCGCCCGACGTACTTGAATCCACCAAATCCTTTGGCCACAGGTCGTTATGGGAACCCTCTTTCGCAACGCGACGCTCGTGCAGCTCGATCCGCCGTGGGTCGAAGTTGGCGATTTGCGGCAGGAGGGGGGGCGGATTGCGGCGGTGGGCGGATCGGTCGAGCCGCAGGCGAAGGATGAGATCGTCGATTGCAGCGGCGCGGTGTTGATGCCAGGGCTCGTCAACGGGCACACGCATTTGTACTCGGCGCTGGCGGCGGGGATGCCGGCGCCGACTTGGCCGCCGACGAACTTTCATGAGATTCTCAAGTGGATCTGGTGGCGGCTCGATCGGGCTCACACGCTCGAGAGCGTCCGCACGTGCGGCGTCATCGGGGCCCTCGCCGCGGTCCGCTGCGGCACGACGACGCTCATCGACCATCATGCGTCGCCCGAGGCGATTGCCGGGAGCCTCTCGGCCTTGGAAGAAGGCATCGCGGCCGTCGGTTGTCGGGCAGTGATGTGTTACGAAGTCACCTGCCGCAACCGCAAGACCGAGGCCCGCGAGGGACTGGCGGAGAACGAGCGGTACATTCGCTTGTGCCAGGAGCGAGCGGATGGCAAATTCGCCGCGCTCGTAGGAGCTCACGCCAGCTTCACGCTGGACGGTGAATCGCTCGCGGCGTGCATCGTTCTGGCGAAGCGGTTCGGCGTGGGCGTTCACATCCACGCTGCGGAGGATCCGATCGACGAGCACAACACGCTTTCGTGGCACGGCTACCGGCTTGTGGATCGCTTCGAGCACCACGGGCTGCTCGATCTCGCGGGAACGATCATTGCGCACGGCACGCATTTCACCGACGCCGACGTCGCCCGCATCAACGCGCACCAATCGACGCTGACAATGGCCCACAATCCGCGCTCGAACATGAACAACGGCGTGGGCTACGCGGCGCCCGCGCGGTACGAAAAGCCGGCCATGATCGGTACCGACGGCATCGGGGCCGATTTGTGGAACGAAGCGCGGACGGCATATTTCAAATCGAACAACGCGCATCAACCGCTCTCGCCGTCGCGCGTGCTGGAGATGCTCGGCGAATCGGCCCGCCGGGCGTCGCAGTCGCTGGGCGTGAAGTTGGGCGTGCTCGAAGCGGGGGCGGCGGCCGACCTGGTGTTGACGAACTTTCGCCCCGCCTTGCCGCTGACGGCCGAGAATCTGGCGAGTCATTTGCTCTTCGTGATGGGTCCCGAGTACGTTCGCGACGTGATGATCGATGGCTGGTGGGTGCTGCGGAACGGGCACGTCGTGACTTGCGATGAAGCGAAAGAGCGGGCGGCGGCGGTCGATGTTGCGCGGGCACTTTTCAAGAGGATGGCGGCGATACCGTGTGAGTAACGCCGCGGAGCGGCGAGCTATTGCGTTCCCACGCGGAGCGTGGGAACGCGGTCATGGCGTGGGCGTGACGTCGTCGATGTGAGTAAGAGCGGACCTTGTTTGAGGTCGGACTGCTTTGAGTATGCAGATGAGGTATAATGAAGACGGCCCTCCCCGTGTCAGGATAGCAAGAAATGACCACCTTATCTGAAATTGTCGACGCTGCCGACGGGTTGTCGGTGGATGAACAGATCTCGCTGCTGGAAATCCTTCGCCGCAGAGTCGTGGAACGCAATCGACAGCAGTTGCTCGACGAGGTGAAGCAGTCGCGCGATGAATTTGCCTCCGGTCGAGCGCAAGCCGCAAGCGCCGGCGACATCATCAACGAGGCCAGCGGTGAAGCGTGACCTTGTTCGCACTTCGGCATTTGTGCGAGCTCTACGGCGACATCTCAAGAAGAGTCCACAAGTCGGCGTCGACGTAGAAACGGCCTTGACGCTGTTGTCCAACGACGCGTTTGATCCGCGCTTGAAGACCCACAAGCTCAAGGGTGAATTCGACGGTGTCTGGGCCTGCAGCGCGGCTACGATCTGCGAATTCTCTTCGAGTTCGCTGAACGTGACGGCGTCGAGGCGATCTTACTGCTCACCGTCGGCACTCATGATGAAGTTTACTGACGGTGAAGTGAGTCATCACCTTACGATCCGCGTGCCGCTGTTGCCGTCGAGCGCGGCGGCGAAATGGTCGACGTGGGCGATGATGGCCACAGCATCGGTGTTCGGCGAGCGGCGGACGAAGTCGATCGCGGTTTCGATCTTGGGGCGCATCGAGCCGGCCGCGAAGTGGCCCGCTTGCAGGTAGGCTTCGGCCTCGTCGGCGGTGACCTGTGTCAGGGGCTGTTGGATCGGTTGGCCGTAGTGCAGGCAGGCGTGCTCGACGGCGGTGAGAATCACGAGTGTCGGTGCGTTGAGCTCTCGAGCGAGTATGCCGGTCGTTCGGTCCTTGTCGATGACGGCCGGCACGCCGCGAATGACGCCCCATTGATCGACGGCCACCGGGATGCCGCCGCCGCCGCAGCAGACGACGATCTGCCCGGCGTCGACCAGCGCGCGGATCGCCGGCAGTTCGATAATCTTGCGCGGCATGGGCGAGGCCACGACCCGGCGGAATTTGCCGTTGCCCTCGTCGCGGACGATCCAGTTGTCCTTCGTGCGATGAGTTTCTGCGTCGGCGGCCGACAGCAGGGGGCCGATCGCTTTGGATGGCTCGGCGAACGCGGGATCGTCGCGCTCGACCAGCACCGTCGTGACGATCGCGGTGACGTCGCTTGTGAGGTGCCGCGGACCCATCACATTGGCCAGGCACTGGGCGATCATGTAGCCCATGCCGGCCTGGGTGTCGGCGACGCAAACCTCGAGCGGAATCGGATAGAGCTCGCGCGAGGCGATCTCGACGCGGCGGAGCACGTTGCCCACTTGCGGGCCGTTGCCGTGGGTGATGATGAGTTGATAGCCGCGCTCGATTGCGTCGCAGAGCGATTCGGCCGTTTGCGTGACCTGCTCGAACTGCTCGTCGATCGTGCCGATCTTGCCCGGGGCGCTGATCGCGTTGCCGCCGAGTGCCACGACCATTCTTTGACGTACATCGGGCATGGTGTCATGTCACTTGCGAACCGCGTTAGAACGGTCGCTCGCGCATCGTGCTGGCCATGATCGCTTTGGCGGTGTGCAGGCGGTTTTCGGCTTCCTGGAAGACGATCGATTGCGGGCCGTCGATCACCGCGTCGGTGACTTCGTTCGCGCGGTCGGCGGGGAGACAGTGCATGTAGATGGCGTCTTTCTTGGCCAGCTTCATCCGCCGCTCGTCGCAGATCCAGTCTTTGTGCTCGGCGTTCTTGGCGAGGCAGGCCCGCTGGTTGTCGGCGATTTCTTCCTTGGTTTTTGCCGCTTGGCGGGCGAGCATCAGGTCGTAGATGCCCCAGCTCTTCGGATAGACGACATCGGCGTCCGCGAAGGCGGCGTCCATGTCGTCGACGATCTCGAATTTGCCGCCGCTGGCGGTGGCGTTCGACTTCGCCGTTGAAATGGTCCGTTCGATGAAGTCGTAGCCCTTGGGGCGAGCCAGCGAGACGTGCATGCCGAAGCGGGTCATCAGCGTGATCAGTCCCTGCGGTACGGACAGCGGCTTGGCGTACGACGGGGCGAACGCCCAACTGACTGCGATCTTGAGCCCCTTGAGATTCTCGCCGAATTTCTCGCGGATCGTCATCAGGTCGGCGAGCGTCTGCGTCGGGTGGTCGACGTCGCACTGCATGTTGATGATCGGCACGTTCGCGGCCTCGGCCATCGCCCGCATGTAGTTGTTCCCTTCGCCGAGCACCAGGTCGTGGCGGATGCAGATGCCATGGCCCATCGAGGCCAGGATCTTGCCGGTGTCGGCGGGCGTCTCGCCGTGGCTGATTTGCGTGGCATCGGCGTCGAGGAAGTGGGCATGCCCGCCGAGCTGCGTCATGCCGGCTTCAAACGCGTTGCGGGTGCGGGTCGACTTGTCGAAGAACAACAGGAACGCGGTCTGATGTGGCAACAGCAGCGTCGGCTCGCCGCGGTGGAAGCGGGCCTTGAGCTCGATCGCCGTATCGAGCAGCTGCTCCAAGCTCGTCGTCCGAAGAGGTCTTGCGTTTCGATGTAGTCTTTGCCTTTGAGGTTGGCCATGGTTGCTCGCTTAGTTCGACGTGAATATTTTTACGCACAAGACGCAAAGAGGCAAAGGACGCAAAGAGAGAATCTTCTTGGCGGACTTTGCTCCTTGGCGTCTTGGCGCGCATAGTTTATTGCTTGCGTTTGGTGCTAGTTTTCGTTTCTTTCGCTGAGTCGGCAGTGAGGTCGCAGTAGGTTTGGGGGAAGGCGGCGTAGAAGGCGGCGCATTTCACGAGGTGCTCGATCGGGACGCTGTCGTCGACGGTGTGGGCGACGCTTTCCGGCGCCGGGCCGAAGCCGACGCAGGGGATTTTTGCCAGGCCCGCGATCGCCACGCCGTTGGTGCTGAAGGTCCAGCGGTGGACCTTCGGTTTGCCGCCGAGGACCTGTTTATAGGTGTTCACGGCGGCCGCGACCGGCGGCGAGTCTTCGTCTTCGCACCAGGTCGGAAAGTATTTTTCGGTTTCGTAGACGAGGCCGGTGTAACTCGGTGCCGCGTAACGGAGGACTTCGACGTCGGCCTTCACGCCGGCGCGTTTGATCGCGTCCTTCACCTCGGCGACGGCCGACTGCTTCGTGTCGCCGGTCGTGAGGCGGCGGTCGAGATGGATGTAGGCCTGGCCCGGCACCGCGCAGAGGCTCGGCGATTTGCATTCGATGTGGCTCACCGTGATCGTCGCCTTGCCGAGGAAGGGGTCGCTCTTGAGCCGATTCTTGTGGAGCTCTTCGATCTCACGGACGATCGCGGCGATTTTGTAGACGGCGTTCTCACCCTTGTCGGGCATCGAACCGTGGCAGGAGCGGCCGTGGGTGGTGACGCCGATCTCCATCCGCCCACGCTGGCCGCGGAGAATCTGGCAATCGGTCGAGTCGGTCACCACGACCACATCCGGCCGCAACTTGTCTTCGTTGACGATGTACTGCCAGCAGAGGCCGTCGCAGTCTTCTTCCATCACCGTGCAGGTGAGCAGCAGGCAGTACTCCGTCGGGATCGATCTTGAAGTCGCGCAAAATCTTCGCGGCATAGACCATCGCCGGGATGGCCCCTTCCTGGTCGCCCGCACCGCGGCCCCAGACTCGGCCGCCGGAGACTTTGCCCTTGTACGGATCGTGCTTCCACTCCTCGGGATCGCCGACGCCCACCGTGTCGACGTGGGCGTCGATGGCGATCAGCTTCTTGCCTTTGCCTGGCGTGCCGACCTGGGCCAAGAGGTTGCCCATCTTGTCGGTCCAAATTCGGTCGAAGGCGTTCACGGCCTTCATTTCCTGGCGGATCCGCTCAATGACCTCGCGTTCCTGGCCCGACTCGCTGGGGATCGCGACCATGTCGCGCAAGAAGGCGACCATCGGTTTTTCGTATTTCTTGGCTTGGGCGAGATAGGGGTGGGGCATGGGCATCTTGGAGTTGTCAGTCGAGGGTTGTAAGTCGTCAGCCTTCAGAGGTCAGCGAGAGCGAGCCGGGCACGTCCGCGGCCCCGCGTGTCGTTGAGCCCAGCCGCCCCTTATAACAGCTAGGTGGCACGACGGAAAAGGCCGCCCCCTACCGAGGCATCGAGCTTGCGGCGGCACGATTGGTGTGCAAAACTAACTAGTGTGGTGGAAGGATAGTCCCGGCGAGTCGAACCAGTGCGCCGGGGCATGAGTTGGCCACCATCCGCGACCAGCTGTAGCGTGCCGCCTGCTCTTGGCCAAGCATGGGGTACGTTTACGGGAGGCCAACTTTACCATGGCGACGATTGCTCCGCAGCCAACTTCCGACTCCGGCGGCGTACTTTCTTGTCGTGTCAACGACCGGGACGTCGAATTCGTACTCCCGAAGACCGGCTGGACCTTGCTCGATTTCTTGCGCGACGGGCTCGGCATCACGTCGCCCAAGGACGGCTGCCAGCCGCAAGCCCAGTGCGGCTGCTGCACGGTGCTCCTGGACGGCAAGCCGGTGCTCGCGTGTGCGCTGAAGGCGGAGAAGGCCCAAGGCAAATCGATCACGACCCTCGAGGGACTCGACGAGCCGCATCGCCAGCAGATCGCGGAGTCGTTCGTCCGCTGTGGCGGCGTGCAGTGTGGCTTCTGCATTCCCGGGATCGCTATGCGGGCGGTCGGGCTATGTAGCAACGGCCACGCGCCGTCGCGCGACGAAATCGCCCAGTCGCTCAAGCCGCATCTGTGTCGCTGCACGGGTACCAGCAAATCGTCGACAGCGTGGAACTCTACGGCAAGCTGCGGCAGGGCGAGCCGCTACCTGAAGAGTCGGCGGCGGATCGGTCCGGCAGAGTCGGCACGAATTTGCCGCGCTACTCGGGCCACGACGCCGTGCTCGGCGATCGCAAGTTCATCGACGACATGACGGTGCCGGGAATGCTCTACGGCGCAGCTGCGGCTGGCGGATCATCCGCGCGCGGCGGTGCTCGAAATCGACGCCTCGGCGGCGCTGGCCATGCCGGGCGTGCATCGAGTCGTGACGGCGGCGGACGTGCCGGGCGAGCGGTATGTCGGACTGATCGAAAGGGACTGGCCGGTGTTCGTGGCGATCGGCGAGGAGACGCGCTGCACGGGCGACGTGATCGCCGGCGTGGTGGCCGACACCCAGCGGCTGGCCCGGGCCGCGGCCGAGAAGATCGTCGTGAAGTACGACGTGAGGGAGCCGGTCACCGATCCACACGCGGCTCTCAAGCCAGATGCCCCGCTGGTGCATCCCGAGCGCGGCACTAACTTGCTCAGCAAATCGGTGCTCAAACGGGGAGACGTCGAGAGGGCGCTCGCCGAGTCGGCCCACGTGATCGAAGACACGTACCGCACGCAGCCGATCGAGCATTTGTTTTTGGAGCCGGAGTCGTGCATCGCGGTGCCGCAAACAGAGCGAGCCGGGTCGTCCTCGACCCCGATCGGGGCGGAGGACCGCCCGGCTCGCTTTGAATCGCTCAAAATCTATACCCAGGGACAAGGAGTTTTCGACGATCAGCGACAATGCGCGTCGGTGCTCGGCGTCGACCGCGATCGGCTCGACGTGGAGCTGGTCTCCAACGGCGGCGCGTTTGGCGGCAAGGAGGACATGTCGATCCAAGCTCAGACCGCCCTGATGGCCTGGCTCACGGGGCGGCCCGTCAAGATGACGCTCACGCGGCCCGAGAGTTTTCGCATCCATCCGAAGCGGCATCCGATCGAGCTCTCGTACAAGATCGGCTGCGACGTCGAGGGGCGGATCACCGCCGTGAAAGCCCGGATCATCGGCGACAAGGGGGCCTATGCGTCGGTCGGGGCCAAGGTGCTCGAGCGAGCGGGCGGACACTCGACCGGGCCGTACCGCGTGCCGAACATCGACATGGAATCGCTCGCCGTCTACACGAACAATCCGCCCTGCGGGGCGATGCGCGGCTTCGGCGCCAACCAGGCGGCGTTCGCGATCGAAGGGCTGCTCGATCGGCTGGCCGAGAAGGTCGGCATCGACGGCTACGACATCCGCGAGCGAAACATCCTCGACCGCGGCGACGCCTTCGCCACCGGGCAAATTCTCGACAAGCCGTTCGGGCTCCGCAAGACGCTCGAAGCGGTGAAGGACGTCGTATAAGAACGCGAAGTACGCCGGCATCGCCTGCGGGATCAAGAACGTGGGGATCGGCAATGGCATGCCGGACATCGGCCGGGCGGCGATCACGGTCGAAGACGCCCAGACGCTCCACATCCGCACCGGCTTCACCGAGATGGGGCAGGGGCTGTTTACCATTTGCATTCAATTCGCCGTCGAGGCGACAGGCCTTGCGCCGGAGCTGTTCCGCTGCTCGACCGATACGTCGCTCGCGCTCGACTGCGGCCAGACGACCGCCAGCCGCGGCACCGTGCTCGCCGGCAACTCGATCGCCGAGGCGGGGAAGAAACTCAAAGCGGAACTCGACGCCGGCAAAGTCGCTCGCTGATTTGGTCGGGCAAGTTTTCGCCGGCGAGTGGATCTGCAACTACACCAGCAAGCTCGGCAAGGACCTCGACAAGCCTGGCGGGCCGAAGACGCATCTCACGTATGGCTTCGCCACACAGGTAGCGATCCTGGATGATGAGGGCCGGCTGGTGAAAATGGTCGCGGCCCACGACGTCGGCAAGGTTTTGAACCCGGTGCAGCTGGCGGGCCAGATGTACGGTTCGCTCCACATGGGGATCGGTTACGGGCTGACCGAGGATTTCGAGGTCGAAGGCGGCGTGATTCAGGCGGCGAAGATGAACGACTGCGGCGTGCTGCGGGCGCATCAGATGCCGGAGATGGAACTGATCTTCGTCGAAGAGGCGGACCCCGAGTGTCCGCACGGCGCCCGCGGCGTGGGCGAAATTGGCTTGGTGCCGACGGCTCCCTCGATCGCCGGGGCGCTCTACAAGTACGACGGCATCGTGCGAACGCAGCTGCCGATGCGCGATTCGCCGGCCGCGGAGGCGATTCTCAAGCCGAATCGCAAAAGGTAAGTCCAACGAACCACGACGACACGACGGCACGACGAAGGGCGAGTAATCGCTTGCGGTTCTCTCGTCGTGCCGTCGTGTCGTCGTGGTGAACTAACCTCGACAAGGGATGGAACGAGTGAAGCGAATCGGCGTTCTGTTGGCGGCGGGCGAGTCCCGGCGGATGGGGCGGCTGAAGCAGCTCTTGTCCTGGCCGCCTAAGAGTGACGAATCCAAACCGCTTGTGGCCGCTGCGTTCGATGCGATCGCGCGGGTTTGCGACGAAATGTTCGTGGTCCTGGGACACGAGCATCAAGCTGTGATGGCGGCGCTCGAAGGACGCAAGTTTCGATACTATGCATTTGGCGAGCCGGGCGACATGTTTCGGTCCGTGCGGATCGGTCTGGCTGTCGCACCGATCAATTGCAATGTGCCGGAGGACTCACCAGTGCAACTGCTGCTGCATCTGGCCGATCACCCGGAAGTCCGGCGCGACACGCTTGAAACCCTGCTCGTGGTTGCCGACGAAAACTCGCAGTGCGCGGTCATGCCGCAATTTCGCAGCAAAGGCGGCCATCCGGTTCTGGTTCCGCCCAACGTGGCGAAACTGATCTGCGGTTACGAGGGCGCGGGCGGCTTGCGGCAGTTCTGGCTCGATCATCCGCAATTGTGCATCCGCCTGCCTGTGGACGACCCAGGAGTCGCGTTCGATGTTGATACGCAACTGGATTACGATCTAGGCATAGAATAGTGTATGGCGATCAGCGTTTTCGACCTGTTCACGATTGGCATTGGACCATCGAGTTCCCATTCGATCGGGCCGATGCGAGCGGCGCTGCGGTTTGTCGAGCGGCTGCGGGACGAGGGGCTGCTGGCGCAAACCGCGGCGGTTGACGTCTGGCTGTACGGCTCGCTCGCGCTCACCGGCAAAGGACACGGCACGGACAAGGCGATCATGCTGGGGCTTGAAGGGGCGACGCCGGAAGGGATCGACCCCGACGACGTCGAGCCGCGGGTTGCGGCGATTCGCGACAGCGGGCGGCTGACGCTTGCCGGCGGGCCGACGATCCCGTTTCACGAGGCGGCAAACTTGCTCTTTCTCCGCAAGGAGTCGCTGCCGCAGCATCCGAATGGGATGCGGTTCATCGCCCGCGACGCGGGCGGCAATACGCTCGTCGAGCACGTCTGCTTCTCGATCGGCGGCGGGTTCGTCGTCGACGAAGCGGATGCAGCACGGCCGATCAACTATCGCCGGACGAGACGCTGCTGCCGTATCCGTACCGATCGGGCAGCCGATCTGTTGGCGATGGCCGCCGAAGTCGGGCCTCTCGGCGAGCGACATGACGCTCGAGAACGAACGCTGCTGGCGGAGCGACGCGGCGATTCGCGCGGGGATGCTCGAGCGGTGGCACGTGATGCAACAGAGCGTCGAACGCGGATGCCGGCAAGACGGTCTGCTGCCGGGCGGGCTCAAGGTGCGGCGGCGGGCACCCGAGCTGTTCGAGCAACTCACGGGGGCCAACACGGCATCGCGGGCCGACCCGCTCCAAGTCATGGATTGGGTCAATCTATTCGCGCTGGCGGTGAGCGAGGAGAACGCCGCGGGCGGACGCGTCGTCACCGCGCCGACCAACGGGGCGGCCGGCATCATTCCCGCGGTGCTGCATTACTACGATCGCTTCACGCCGGGGGCCTGCGACGAAGGGATCGTGCGATTTCTGCTCACCGCCGGGGCGATCGGCATTCTTTACAAGCTCGGCGCGTCGATCTCCGGCGCGGAAGTCGGTTGCCAGGGCGAGGTGGGCGTGGCCTGTTCGATGGCGGCCGGCGCGCTCACCGAAGTGCTCGGTGGCACGGTCGCCCAGGTCGAGATGGCGGCCGAGATTGGCATGGAGCACAACCTCGGGCTGACCTGCGACCCGATCGGTGGCCTGGTTCAAGTGCCCTGCATCGAGCGGTGCGCGATGGGGGCCGTCAAGGCGATCAACGCCTCGCGGATGGCGCTCTCCAGTGATGGCACGCACCGCGTGTCGCTCGATCGCGTGATCCGCACGATGCGCGAGACGGGACGCGACATGCTCTCGAAGTACAAGGAAACTTCGCGCGGGGGTTTGGCGGTGGCGGTGACGGAGTGCTAGGCGTTAGCTAAACCGCAAGCGTTGTGTCTAAGCTGTTGGCGGGGGAGGAATTAGCGGCTGCGGCGTGACATTCTGGGGATTGGGCCTGCCTAACGAACTACGGTCGGATTTGTTTCTCCCCATCTTCGTTACCGAATTTGAAGTCGACCGCGTCTTGGTGGCCGACGACTGGCTCCAGATGCTGGTGGCCCCGCCCCCATCGGTCGAACAGTTTCCAGAGCAATTCCAATCGCAAGCCGAACTAAACGTTTGGCTGAGCGGGGTGGCCCGGCATCCGGTGGACGAGGTGTTTTCAGCGGCAAAAATCCACTTGGACAAGTTGGGAAGTTGGGTGGACCTGCCGGCTGGCCGACTCTTTGGTCCAGAGGCTGGTGCGATAGTCGGGCGGCCAGCAGCCGATCGACCTTCCCCAGGCGGCTCAAAAGCCGCGTCTTTCTGCCATGCCTGGCCGAAACCTTCGGCGGTGACGAGTGTTTAATTCCTCGGTGGGCCGTGTTACATTGGCGGCCGGGTGAGGACTTAAATGGTGGGACGGTGCCGCGGACCCAGTTGGCGGCGACCGTCGTGGGGACGGCTCGTATTTTTGTCTCGGTGGGCTGAGCTGCCCACAGAAAGGAACCAGCGTATGTTCCGGCACTTTGGCAGTCGTGGGATGTTGGTCGTAGGTTTGGGTTTGGTGGTGGCGATGGCCCAACCCGCCTGGGCCCAACGGGGCGGTGGCGGCGGACGCGGCTTCGGCCGGGGATTCGGCGGTGGCATTTCGAAGGCTCGGCTGGCGACGCTCGACGAGGTCCAGGCAGACCTGAAACTGAGCGACGAGCAGAAGACCAAGATCACCGAAATAAGTGATGACCTCCGTCAGAAGAGCCGGGATTTGTTCGGTGGCGGAATGGGACGGTTCGCCGAAATCCGCGCGGACCTGGAGAAGTTGAATCGAGAGGCTTCCGCGGAAGTCGACAAAGCTCTCGATGACGCTCAGCGCGAGCGGCTCCAGCAGATCGACATCCAGGTCAACGGCGCCGCGGCGCTGAACGAACCGAACGTGATCGCGGATCTCAAGCTCAGCGACGAACAACAGAAGCAACTCGACGAAGCCCGTGCCGAAAATGAAAAGGTTGTGACGGAGGCCTTCCAGAACCTTGGCGACATGTCGCGCGACGAACGCCGCGAAAAGTTCCGCGAGATTGGCGACGCGGCCAGTGAGCGGCTGCTCGGCGTGCTGACGCCAGAGCAGAAGACGCAGTTCGAAGCGATGAAGGGCGAAACCCTCGAAATCGATCGTTCCCAGCTCCGACCCGGTTTCGGCGGCGGCCGGCGCGGCGGCGGAAACAACTGATCCGATTCCGGATGCTGTCAGCGAAAACCTTTCAAGTCGGAACCTTCTCGTTCCGAAGAATTGGAAAATGAACCGTTCACGGATGAACGAGTTCGCTCCCGGTTCGCGCGCTACGACGCGCGAGCCGGGCATTTCCCCTCTTATCTCGACACGCTCGTCAAGGACGGCTAGCAGTGGCAGCGGCGGATTATCAGGCAATTGGCGCGTCGGTGCTGCGCGTCGACGGGACTTGTCGTTCGGCCGTCGAGGGTCGTCGCGCCGGCCGAATCATTGCCGCCTGGGCCAAATCCTTGAGGCTGAGCGAGCCGGAGCTGCAGCTGCTCTGGTGCTTGCGGCAGCAAGCCGCCAACGGCTTCGATCAAACGACAATCTCGGAACAGCTCGCGTTCTCGGCGGCTCAAGTCAGTGCGGTGGTCGAACGGCTTCGCTCCCAGGGGTTGATCGTTCCGCAGTTGGTTGCAGGCGACCGCCGCCGGCGACGCTGGGAACTCTCGGCCGAGGGAGCGGCCACAGTCGAGCGGCTGCTGGCCAGCGTGGCGGCCACGGTCGCTAAGCCGCAAGCGGTCAGATCGAATGGGCCGCTGGCGGCGGCGGTGGTGCTGCTGGCGGCGATGGTGGGGCTGACCGGCTGTACGCGGGCCTACTATCGCAAACAGGCGGACCAGGAGGTCAATTGCATCATCGACCATAAGTCGGAAGCGGTCGGCGTCACGCCGGGCTCGCTCAACATCAACATCGACCCGCGCTCGCGGATGTTCGACCCGGACGACCCCGATTGTCCGCCGATGCCGCCCGACGATCCGATTTCGCACCAGTTGATGAATTGCGTCGACTGCAAACCCGGCGCCCCCTGCTGGCGACACGCGCCCCACACGCCGTATGCCGACAATCCCAATTGGGAGCAGTTCCTGCCTCGTAACGACGAGAATCAGGTGGTCCTCGATTTGCAGGGTGCCGTCGACATGGCGCTGCTGCAATCGACCGACTACCAGCAGCAATTGGAAACGCTCTATCTCTCGTGCCTGGACGTGACCTTCGAACGGTTCCGCTTCGACACGCAATTTTTCGGCGGCTCGTCGACCTTTTTTACCGCCGACGGACCGGAACGCACCGGCACCGGATTCGGCTCGAGCCAATTTGTCGTGTCGCCGCTGAGCAATGGCATTCCGGGCGGCACGGCTAGCAGTCCGCTGCAGGCCAAAAAGCTCACGACCACCGGCGGCGAGCTGGTGGTGGGACTGGCCAATTCACTGGTCTGGCAGTTTGCCGGCCCCGACGACTACAGCAGCACCACGCTGTTGGACTTCAGCCTGGTGCAGCCGCTGTTGCGGGCCGGCGGCCGGGCCCGCGTCATGGAGCGGCTCACGATCGCCGAACGGGCCCTGCTGGCCAACGTCCGGCAAATGGAGCAGTATCGACGCAGCTTCTATTTGGGCAGTGGTCACGGGCAGCAATTCGTCATTTGGCGATGGCCTCAATCGCCGCGGCGGCGTGTTCGGCGGCAGCGGCCTCGAGGGCTTCAGCGGCGTCGGCACCGGCGGCTTCGGCCGCGTCGGCGGTGGCGGCGGCAACAACGGCGGTCAAGGCTTTGGAATCACCGGCGGTGCCGGCGCCCAGCAGGCGGGCGGTTACATCGGCCTCTTGCAGTCGGCGCAGATCATTCGCAATCAATACTCGAACATCGCTGCCCTGGGCGACAGCGTCGAGCAGCTGCAGGCCGCTCACGACGCCGGCCGCCTCGACCGTTTCCAGGTCGATCTGGCCCGCCAGGCCCTTTACAACGCCCAAAGCCAGTTGCTCAATTCAGCGGCCACCTATCAAACCAGCCTCGACAATTTCAAGGTGCAATTTGGCATGCCGCCCGATTTGGACCTGCTGGTGCGTGATCCGCTGCTCGACAGCTTTAACTTGCTCGATCCAAACCTGTCGCTATTGCAGACCGAGGTCACCAGTCTGCTCGATACGTTGCGCGAAGGATCGAAGGTGGCGCCAATCGCTAAGCGCGAAGATGCAGCGCCGGAGGCGGGCGAGCTCGATTTGTTCCACGACGATTCGCGCGTGCAGCTGACGGGTGAACAGCTCGCGCAAGTGGCGGACCAGGCGGCGGAGATCGTGGCCAAGGCAAAAGCGCAAATGGCCGCCGCCGAAGAGGACTTTCGCAAAATGGACGAGGCGATTCCTGCGCGGCGCCGCGAGCTGGAAAAGCTCGGCAAACGCGAGGACGCGCGCGAGTTGGAGATCACCGGCGATCTCTTGAGCACCGCAGCCCTCGACCAGCGGGCAGCTTCGCTCAAGCATGACCTGGCGGAGTTGACCAAACGATACGAGTCCGCCCTGGCGCGGATCGACGCGATTGACCACCGAGACGTCGCTCCCGCCGGCTCAGCTGCAAAGAGCGATGACCGCTGCGCTGACGGATCTGTCGGGCGAGTTGCTCGAACTGTCCTTGCTGCAGGCCCGGGCCCGGCTCGACACGATTACGTTCGAGACGATCGACCTGACGCCGGAGGAAGGCTACTGCATTGCCAGCCGTCATCGCCGCGATTGGATGAACGCGCGGGCATCTCTGGTGGATTCGTGGCGGTTGATCACGTTCAACGCCGACGATCTGCAGAGCGATCTGGATTTCGTCTTCAGTGGCGACGTGGGTAACGTGGGCGACAATCCGCTGCGGCTCCGCGGCACAAATGGCCGGCTCCGCGTCGGGCTGCAATTCGACGCCCCGCTCACGCGGCTGGCCGAGCGCAACGTCTATCGCGAGTCGCTGATCGAGTATCAGCAGGCGCGGCGGAACTACTATCGTTTCCGCGACAACATTCACCGGGGGATCCGCAGCACGATTCGGCAGCTGCGCGTGGACCAGCTGAACTTCGAGCTCCGCCGCGAGGCGGTCCACACCGCGATCACGCAGGTCGATCTGGCGCGGCTGACGCTGTCGGAGCCTGCCCGGCCGGTCGCCGCGGCCGCTCCGGGAACGCCCGTCACGCCAGGCGGCGAGTCGCAATTCGGCGACACCGTGGCCCGCGACCTGGTCAACGCCCTGATCGATTTGCTCAACGTCCAGAATGATTTCTTGAGCGTCTGGGTGGATCACGAGGTCCAGCGGCTGCAGCTGGATTATGACCTGGGAATTATGGAACTTTCCCCCGACGGTCAGCGTATAGAGCATACGCAGCCGCTGCGCGCATTTTTGGACGATGGGATGTGCCTGGCCCCGTTCGAGCTGCCGGCTCCCTGCAACGAGGCAACGGCCGATTTGCCGGAATCGCCGGATGAATCGGGCGATAACGTGCTACCATCGCTGGATTTGCTGCCGGAGGAGACGCCGACGAGCGAAGAGGTCTTGCCGCCTCCGGTGCGGACCGCAGTCGCAGCGCTTGCCGCTGAGTCGATTCAGCATGCAGCCGGAGGCGGCAGCGGGTGAGGACGACTCGCCGGAGTGGGCAAAGTCTGCGGCTCAGGGAGGCTGAAATGCTCGAAACTTCCCTGGGTTTTCGGTGTTTCAACTTCTGGGAGAGTGTGCACCGCGCGGTGGCGTAGTGGTTCGGTGTTCCGACTGACACCGCTTGGTACATCGCTTATACTGGAACCGATCCGCGAGAGCGAACTATGAATGCTGACAGGCGACGACAGATGATTTGGCCGGCCCCGATGCGGCGTCATCGGCCCGCTTGCCGCACTGGCAGCAGTGGCCTGGCGGGGCTGGTGTCGATCGCCTTGCTGGTTGCGGCTGCCAGCGGCGGCGTCTGGTGGTGGACCCGCAGCGGCGGTGAGACGACCGACAAGAATCTCATCCTCCACACCGTGTCCCGCGGCGACTTCGAGCTCAACGTGACCGAGCGCGGCGAAGTCGAAGCGTTCGACGTGACCGAAGTTCGCTCGCTGGTGAAGTCGAACAACACGTCGGGCAACGCGATCCTGCGGATCGTGCCGGAAGGCACGGTGGTCAAGCAGGGCGACTTTTTGGTCGAGCTCGATTCTTCGGCGCTCGCGGCGGAGCGGACCACGCAGCAAATCGCCGTCAACGCCGCCAAAGCGACCGAGATCGAAGCCAAGAACAACTACGACACCGCGGTGATCGCCAAACGCGAGTATCTCGAAGGCACCTACAAACAGGACCGGCAGACGATCGAAAGCGAGGTCTTCGTCGCGGAGGAGAACCTCAATCGCGCCAAGGAGTATTACGCTTACAGCCAGAAGCTGGCCTCGAAGGGCTACGTCAACGAGCTGCAACTCGAGGCGGACCACTTCGCGGTCGAGAAGGCCGAAAAGGATCTCGACACCGCCAAGACGAAGCTCCAGGTGCTCGACGATTTTACCAAGCCGAAGCAGATTTCGACGCTCGAAAGCGCGATCCAGATCGCCAAAGCGCAGTGGGACTCGGGCAAGAGCAGCCACGAGCTGGAGCTCAAGAAGCTGCGCGAGATCGACGACCAGATCGCCAAGTGCACGATCACCGCTCCGCAGGACGGCGTGGTGAAATACGCCCACGTCACGGACGGGCGCGGCGACCAGCAGTTTATCGTCGAGGAAGGGACCATCGTCCGCGAGCGGCAGACGATCATTCGTCTGCCAAACGCCGACTCGATGCGCGTGAATTTGGAAATCAACGAATCGTTGATTCAGCACGTGCGACCGGGGATGCCGGCCGTGATCAGTCCCGTCGGGTTCGGCGACCGTGTGCTGCGGGGCACCGTCGAGAAAGTGAATCAATATGCCGAGCCCACCGGTTGGCGGCAGGCCAACGTCAAGGATTACAAAGCTTACGTACGGATCGACGATCCGGCCCCCGATTTGCGTACCGGCATGACGGCCTCGGTGACGATCCGCTGCGCCGAAGTGCCGGACGCAGCTGCAAGTGCCCGTGCAGTCGGTCTATTCGCTATGGCGACAAGTTCTATTGTTTCGTGTACGACGCGGGAAAGTGGGAGGCCCGCGAGATCGTGCCCGGGCCGACCAACGATAAGTTCTTCGTCATCGACAGCGGGCTCAACGAGGGAGACCGCGTGTCGATGAATCCGCGGGCATATCTGGCCCAGGTCGATCTGCCAAAGCTAGCGCCGGAATTGGCGCAGCGAGCCGTGCGGCAAACTCCAACCGAGCTGCTCAACGGGACGAGCGGACCTGAGGTTGCTGGCGGTGCTGAGCGATCCGACCGCGCCGCTGCCGGCGGCCGGCCACGTCGACCGGGTCCCCAGGGCATCGCAGAACAGACCGACAGCGGCGGAACGCAGCAGCCCGGTGAGGTCGCCGAGCCGCAAGCCGCGGCGGCGCCGGGTGAGGGAGCCCGGGGATGAAATCCGCCGTCCGCGTCACCGATCTCCGCAAGGACTACGTCCTGAGCGGGGAGACGATCCACGCGCTGCGCGGCGTGTCGTTTGACGTGCCGGTCGGCGACTACATCTCGATCATGGGCCCCTCCGGTTCCGGCAAGAGCACGATGCTCAATCTGCTGGGTTGTCTCGACCGGCCCACGTCCGGTGAGTTCATGCTCTCGGGCGTCGACGTCTCGAAGATGTCGGACGACCAGCTGGCGGAAATCCGCGCGACGCGGATCGGTTTTATCTTTCAGTCCTACAATTTGCTCTCCGCGCTCTCCGTCGAAGAGAACATCGAGGTGCCGTTGTATTATAGCAATCGGATCAACTCGGCGTCGCGCAAGCGATGCCGCGAGCTGGCGAACCTGGTCGGTTTGAGTCAGCGGCTCAATCACCGTCCGACGCAGCTCTCCGGCGGTCAGCAGCAGCGGGTGGCGATCGCCCGCAGCCTGGTGAACAACCCCGAGTTCATCCTGGCCGACGAGCCGACCGGCAACTTGGACTCCGTCACGACTGGCGAAATCCTCGACCTGTTGGAACGGCTCAACGACGAAGGACGGACGATCATCATGGTGACGCACGAGCCCGACGTCGCCGCGCGGACCAAACGCTCGATCGTGCTCAAGGACGGGCAGGTCGTGTCGGATGCCAAGCACGTGATGGGCGAGCCGCATCCGGATATTTATAAATTGGTGTGAAGAATGTTTGATCGAAGATGTTCGATTGATGACGTCAGAATTCCTGCGAAGAGCTTTAGCCGCTTCTGACATCTGCAATCAGACATCTCACATCTACAATCCCGCCTTATGTTCAACGTCTGGCTGCGAACTTTGCAGTTGAGCATCAAGAGCCTGTGGATGCATCCGCTGCGCTCGACGCTGACGGTGTTGGGCATTTTCATCGGCGTCTCTAGCGTGATCTGGCTGCTGGCGATCGGGCAGGGGATCGGTCGGGCCGCCCAGGAGCAAATCGCCAGCCTCGGGGCGCTGAACATCATCGTGCGGACGATCAAGCCCTCGAGCGACGTCGTGCAGGACGCCGGCTACGGACTCACGCGCGCCGATTATCTGCGGTTGGTGGCGACCGTGCCGACGATTTCCAAGGCGATTCCGATCCGGATCATTCCGGCGATGGAATTTCGCAATCGCACCCGCGTGATGGAAGGCCGGCTGGTGGGCACGATGCCGGAATATGCCGACGTGACGCGATTGGTCGTCGATCGCGGCCGCTTCATCACCGACACCGACGCGGATGAGGAACGCAACTATTGCGTGCTGGCGGCCGAAGTGGCCGACAAGTTGTTTCCCATCGGCGACGCGGTCGGCCAGCAGGTGATGGTTGGCGACCAGTTCTACAAGGTCGTCGGCGTGATGAAGCCGCGGGCGCCTTCGGCTGGTGTCGGTGGTTCGCTGGCCGCCGAGAGTTTTTCCAACGACATCTACGTGCCGATCACGACCCTCTGGCGGCGCGAAGGGGACATGATCGTTTCGATCCGCCCCGGCCAGTTTCAGCGCGACATCAACGAGGTCACACAGGTCACCATCCAGGTCGCCGACCGTGATCTGGTGTTGCCAACGGCCGAGGTCGTGCGAAACACGATTCAATATGCTCACACGTTACCCGATTTCGGCATCACCGTGCCGCTGGAGTTGTTGGAACAGGCACGCACTACACAGCTGATGTTCATTCTGTTTCTGGGGCTGATCGCGGCGATCTCGCTGGTGGTGGGCGGGATCGGCATCATGAACATCATGCTCGCCACTGTGATCGAGCGGACCCGCGAAATCGGCATCCGCCGGGCGCTCGGCGCGAAGCGCCGCGACATCACGCGGCAGTTCCTGAGCGAAAGCATCGTGCTCTCGGTGCTCGGCGGCACGTTGGGCATCCTGGGCGGCGTCTTCTGCCGGCCGATTACGCTCTTCGTGCGTTACGAGCTGTTTCAGTGGTTTCCCGAGCAGATGGCGACGGTGCCGAAATTGATCCAGCAGATGGAGCCGCAGTTAATCGGCTGGAGCGTGCCGCTGGCGTTCGCGATCTCGGTGCTGGTCGGCGTGATCTTCGGCGTCTACCCGGCCGCCAGCGCCGCGCGGCTTGATCCGATCGAAGCGCTACGGCATGAGTGACGGGCCGATGCTCCACAATCGTCACAATCCCAACGATCCAATCCAGCGTCGCCCGGCAATTTGACTTCTTCCCACTATGACCTAGAGTTGCGGTTGAAGGGCTGGCTGCGTTTCAAGCCGCTCTTTTCAGCGATGCGCGATCCGTCATGCGCCGCTGCTTTTCCGGCTGGCTTTCGTTTCTTATCTAAGGTAGGCCAATTTTTTGGGCAGACTTCCTGCGACGGTCGACGTGCGATCGCGGCGGGAGGAGGGCGTGCGATGTACTGCGACAAATGCCGACGACAGCTGTACTACAAGGATCCCAACAACCACGGGTGGTGCTTCACCTGCGGCAAAGTCGTCGACATCACGAACTGCAAGGTCTCCTACTGGCATCTGATCGCCGTCTTCACGATGTTCTGGTCGGTGCAAATCTAGTCTCGCCGATCGGTGTCAGAAGTGGACGTACGTGCGGCCGTCGATGCCGGCATACCAGTGGGCCTCGAACCAAAGCTCGCCGGGCCGGCTCGCCACCTCGAACGCCAGCACCGGGTCGATCGTGATCCGCCGCCGCAGATCCTCGATGGCGAATTCCAGCCGGCGACTTTCCCGCACCAGCCCGAGTGATTCCGTCCGCGCAAGCCGCTCGCGGAGCTGGCGGCGGAGGCGGCGGCGCGTGGCGGCGTCGATCGGGGCATTGCCCGGCAGCCTGGGCGAAACCGTCCAAGTGAGTTCTTCCACAGCGCGCGTGGTCGTGCGCAACGCGGCGAGTATCGCCGCATCTCGCTTCTCGGCCAGCCAGGCCTGCGAGCGATAGGCCCAGCCGAGCCGGCGGGCCCGTTGCAGCGAATCGAATTCGTCGAAGTAGGCTTCGCGGCGCAATTCGCCGACGGTCGCCAATCGCAGGCACGGCTCGGCGACAAACACGGGCCGCAGAAAATAGAACGTCGCGGCCGCAAAGGCGTCCATCGCTTCCAGATGCCGCAGCATCACGCCTTGCGGCGGCCGCTCGGGGATTTGCGTCGGATTCTCGATCACTTCGAACGCCACGTCGCCCGCCGGCAGAAAATATGACGGCCGATCCAGCGTCACGACCTGGTAGGTGCGGAAGCAGTCGCGGTTCGCCGCCCGGCAGCGGTTCCAGAGTGGCGTGCCGTCGTCGGTCTCGCGGCCGTCGAGCGCGAGCCAGCGGGCCAGCCGGCCGATCGTGCCGTCGCGGGCAATGTGAACCGGCTCGGCCCAGCGGCCGAACCGCTCGAACGGCTCGGGACCGACGAGCGGTCGAGCATCTCCTGCCGACGGTCGTCGCTGCGGCTGGGGAGCGAATTGCGGTCGGGTGGCGGAACGGAGCGGAGTTGTGGTCGCAGTCGCATGTGCGGGTAGCATCGAGAAGCCTCCTTCTGCTGATTGCGTACGTAAACGCGGTGGCCGACGAGGGACGGGCCGTCGGCAGGCCCACAAGACGAGAGGCGGCCGCGGCGGTGCGACCACCGATAGCCATTCGCCAGGGCGCCGCCGGATTATTGCAGCAGGAGCGGGAGAGGCGGGAGTTTGGGGAGGAAGGGGGAGTGGGGAAGACGGAAGGGGATTTGTCATTGCAAATTGGTGATTGATCATTGGTCATTGGGGACTCGGGACTGGGAGCTGGGGACTGTCCGCTGACGGCTGGTCTCTGGCAATTGTCCTGCCCTGGTTCGGACAGATCGGACAAATCG
The DNA here is from genome assembly GCA_963808175.1 of uncultured Planctomycetota bacterium. Taxonomy (GTDB): domain Bacteria; phylum Planctomycetota; class Planctomycetia; order Pirellulales; family Lacipirellulaceae; genus DASYDU01. Next base: position 125,303 of record CAWEEU010000016.1, read on the forward strand.
CATTGGCGCTCGGGGTTTTTCGCGTTTTGTCCGCACGTGTTTTTTGGGCCCGCGCGTAAATCCTGGCCGGCCCATCGGTTGCGAGATCGCGCAAAAACGCGACCTCGATCCGAGGCGACAATTCACGCGCGAATTGTCCGCCAATCGAAGCGAGCGGCAAGCTCGGCACAGGGAAAACCGCGAAGTGCCGCTGACAAAACGCGCTCTCGAATTGTCCTATAGAGTCCGACATGGCGGTTTGGGGAAGGTGCCAGGAGCCAGCAGCCAGGATTGCTGAAGGTGCCAAGTTTGGCGGTGCAAAAACAACGGGTTTTCTCGAACTCGCCAGGTTTTCGAGGGGTTGAGGGTTGAGAGCCCAGGGTTGACGGAGCAGCTGAGGCCGCCGACCGAATAGGGAGGATGCAGGCCGAAGGCGGTAGTGAGTTGGAGATGGATCGATGATTGATGATGTCAGATTGTTGATGTCGGAAAGGAACATTGGACGGTTCCGCATTGGTAAGTGCGCAGCGTGAACGCGGCGCTCAGCGATTAGCGCTTGGTTTTTCAGTCTTCAGTTCTCAGTGCTGATGGCTGACGGGATTCTGGATTCTGGATTCTGGATTCTGGATTCTGGATTCTGGATTCTGGATTCTGGATTCTGGATTCTGGATTCTGGATTCTGGATTCTGGATTCTGGATTCTGGATTCTGGATTCTGGATTCTGGATTCTGGATTCTGGATTCTGGATTCTGGATTCTGGATTCTGGATTCTGGATTAGCTGGATTCTGGATTAGCTGGATTCTGGATTAGCTGGATTCTGGATTAGCTGGATTCTGGATTAGCTGGATTCTGGATTAGCTGGATTCTGGATTAGCTGGATTCTGGATTAGCTGGATTCTGGATTAGCTGGATTCTGGATTAGCTGGATTCTGGATTAGCTGGATTCTGGATTAGCTGGATGCTGGATTAGCTGGATGCTGGATTAGCTGGATGCTGGATTAGCTGGATGCTGGATTAGCTGGATGCTGGATTAGCTGGATGCTGGATGCTGGATTAGCTGGATGCTGGATTAGCTGACGGCTGAAGACTGACGGCCATTTCTTTATCTATCCATACGTACACTATCCGATCCGGTGGCGGATTTCAAGGACGAGAATTGGCCACGGGGGCGAAGCCGGGAGTTCTCAGCTTTCAGCCCCCAGTCGACTGCCATCAGCGGTCACCGAGGACCAAGGGAAACGAGCGAAAGGTGACGCTTCGAGCGACATTTCTTGGCTGTTGGCTGGCGGCGAATAATTGCTGCCCACGTACTGTGCTTACGCAGGGGCGCGGAGGAGCTGAGTTTGTTTGCTCCAGATGGGGCGGATGCGTTGTTGGATTCGCGATACCAGATGACTTTCTGGTGTGCCGGGTAAATAGCTAGGTGTTAGTGCTGATAAACTCCAAATTCTGCCCATTCAAATCCGGCGACTTGAAAGCAAATGACGGTCACAAAGACGACCCGTTAGAATAGCTGATTGATTAAACTTGGTGTGTACATCTGGCGCCGAATTGTCTCTGCGTCCCGATTCAATGCGTGGAACAAATAACCGCAAAGCAGGATCGGCCAAGGGCCGTCGCCACGAAGCCCCAAGTCTTCACCATTTATTCGGCCAGATTCAATCAGTCTCATGTGCTGTGGATACCCCAGCTCAATTGTCGATCTATTAACCAGAGGCAGTGAGTCAAGATCGACGAGTACAATTCTCGCCTTCTTGTATGCCTCAAAAACAAAGCCAGCGCAACTAAATCTTGTGCGTGTGTAGCGCCCGTCACTTTCAGTCAGTGGCGAGGCATGTGGATGAATCGCGTACATTTGCGGTGCCCGAATCAGCACTTGACGAGTGCTAAGCAGCTGAAAAGCCATATGCTCGCCCTCATGGCGATCCACAAAGGCCTTGATTTTGTGAACTTCGTCATCGTTCAAGAATGCTCCACCAACTACATCGGCCCTTATGCGGGAAGGAAAACTAGTTCCATGTAACGGCGGTGCCATATCGAGTATGGGAACGCTGGCTTTCTGGTGCGAACCAGAGCGAGGTACAAGTCCGGCATGGCCTACAAATCGCGGCTGGGTACCGTCTTTACCGACCACGTCAAAGATTGCAAGAGATATAGTTGCTTCAGTGACTCGAAGACTGGGCATGTCCAACTCCAGTCTTCCCGATCAACTAGTGACAGTGACACCAGCAACTAACTGCCGAAGCCAATCCGCAGCTTCTACGCTCTTTTTGTCCCACTTTGACGCCAGCTCATTCAATTCGTCGACGACGAGTTCCGCGAACCAGCCGTAGGAACAAGAGATTGCGGCCTCAAGGGCCTGTTCGGAAAGTTCGCTGCGCAATCCGACGATTGCTTCGATCGCAAGCGAGGTAACCGCCGCATGCTTATCCCGCAATAATACTCTTGGATTGATGTACGCCTGAACTAACTCCCAAAGTCTCTGACTCAATTCAGGGAATCGGTTCGCAACTGCGGGAGGACATACTTCACAGTTACGCAAGACCATTTTTGCGATTTCGATCTCAAGCTCCATCGGTAATGGAGTTCGATGTCCAGATTCGAGAAGGACAGACAAGCTGCCAAGCTGATCCATTGGCATGATCGCGATGTATTTGCGGATTGCCGCACCAACTGCTATCAACTCATCACGATCGTTACTGTCACGGTGTTCGACAATATACTGCCAAAGCAATGGAAGCAGAATCTTCGTCTGCGCATGATCAAAGCCCGTTAGTTCGATCGCGCACACCATGCTAGGCAGTATTTTGCCCGATGAGCCTGAAAGGGCAGCAAGCAATTCATCAGATGTCCAATTCTGACTTTCCGCGTCCGAAGTAGCTTCATCATCTTGTCGAATGATTGACGTGACTAGTTGAGGGTCTGCTGAACGATCAGTTCGCTGAGCACTACGAAGTACGACTCGCCCTTTGTCAGTATCGAGCACCGCATCGTACTCGCCAAACATTGTTTCTTCTACGACGCCTCCGTGCACTGTCATCAAATCAGTTGAAGGCAAATGCCCTTTCTTTAACGACTTTAGGGTCTTTGTGAATCCAGCTTGTTTCATCGCATCATTGATCGCCTTTTCAAATCGCGCAAGCTCTGCTCGGAGCACATCACGCTCTGCATTCCAATCCCTATTGTCATATGGCTGAGTCACGTTGATTCGCTCTCTGATACAGTTGCGCTGGTCCGAGGAATAGGAACGGAATGACTTGCCATCAGTTCTTTTATCAACTTCAGCTTATGATTGGCATCGGCGATCTTCTCAGCAAGCATTGCGAGTTGCTTTTCCGTGATTCGCATCTCGATTACAGATGAGTCACCATCTTGTTCAGTATACTCCAGACGAAGAACAGAAAGCGGTATCGCTCCATCTACCCGCTTGCGAGATTCATCAAAGATTGGACGAATGTCACAGATAATCTTAAAATCGTCTAGCTCTGAACCTATTACATCGACCAAACTGCGCCTTATATTGCTTGGCGATGCCAATTGGCTCAGCAGCCAGCTTTCGCAAACGCTCAACAAGTGTCTTCCTTTCGTTTTGGTCAAGCGATTCAGATTTCTCTTCAATTACGCTTGCCAATATGTCCATCGCTTTACGATTGTCCATCTCGGCGTCATGGACAATGCCACCAACACGGTAGATGATTTCGGCTACGCGCTCGGCATCATCTTTGTCCTTTAGAGGGCCACTAACAATCGACTTCAAGTCGTTCAGGCTAATAAACGCATCTTCTTTCGCAAGCTGAGTCGCCAATCGCGCGTACGCATTGTCGTCGATGGCAAGAATCTTGCGAGCATCAGCAAGAAAGTCATCGTCCTGTGCGAGATGTTCTGCCATGAATCGAAATGGAGGATTCATAAAAAATGGCAATTTTCTGCTGGCCATCTGAATGCTCCCTTTCGATTTGAGGTGGGCTGTGGCTAGGACGGATAGGTCTGATAGTCAATCTTAGACTGGAGAAGGCCAACTCGCAATTGCGCGTTGATCCAGTGCGATCTAGGGCTTTTCTAACGCAGGAATTGCTCTCCTGTCCTCTCTCCCATGGATTCTGAGAGGGAACGAAAATGCGTCGGTTGCAGCTAAGCCGCTGAATCCATGGTTCTTCTTGTACCTTTTTGTCGTCGGCGTGCAGCTTCCGCCATCGGCGGGCCCTCACGTGGTAGAAGAGCACGGGGAGCAGGAGGTCGATGACTTCGTCGGCGACCAGGAGGCCGCCGAGGACGGGGGCGGCCATCGGGCGCATGATTTCGGCGCCGGTGCCGGTGGCCCAGAGCATCGGGGCCAGGCCGATGATCGTGGTGCCTTCGGTGAGCAGCTTGGGGCGGAGGCGGTGGACGGCTCCGTCCATGATGGCCTGCTTGAGCTCGGCGAGGGATTCGATTTTTTCGAGGCCGCCGCGGCGTTCGACCGCTTCGCGGAGGTAGACGAGCATCACGACGCCGGTCTCGGTCGCCAGGCCGAAGCAGGCGATGAAGCCGACCCAGACGGCGACGCTGAAGTTGAAGCCGAACAGGTATTGGAACAGGACGCCGCCGGCGACCGCGCCCGGCACGGCGAGCATCATCAGCACGGCGTCCACGAAGTCGTTGTAGGTGACGTAGAGCAGCACGAAGATGATGGCGATCACGATCGGGACGATGACGGTGAGCGTGCGGCGGGCGCGGACCTGGTGCTCGAACTGGCCGCTCCATTCGATGTACATGCCGGGCGGGAGCTTGACTTCGCGGGCGACGGCCCGCTGGGCCTCTTCGACGAAGCCGACGATGTCGCGGTCGCGGACGTTGAGCTGGACGTAGGCGCGGAGCAGGCCGTTTTCGCTCTTGATCATCGAGGGGCCGGCGACGATGCGGACGTCGGCGACTTCGGAGAGCGGGATTTGCGTGGGGCCGGTGGCGAAGGGTTCGAGGGAGGAGGGAGCAGAGGAAGAGGCGGCTCCCATGCCTGTTGAGCGAGCCGGGCCGTCCTCGGCCCCGGGCATTTCAGATCGGGGTCGGGGACGCCCCGGCTCGCTCCCCACTGCTGACGATTGCGCTTTGGGGGGTCATGCGTTCGCTCGTCGGCGACGAGCAGGTTCTTGGCCGATTCTTCGTCTTCGCGGAAGGCGCGGGCGTAGCGGATGCGGACGGGGAACCGCTCGCGGCCCTCGACGGTCATGGTGATCACCTTGCCGCCGAGCGCCGTCTCGACGACGTCCTGGATGTCGCCGACGTTGACGCCGTAGCGGGCGGCCTTGTCGCGGTCGATGTCGATCTCGAGGTAGCCTTCGCCGACGATCTGGTCGGGGAAGACGTCGGCGGCGCCGGGCACCTGTCTTGAGCACGTCGGCGACTTGTTGCGCGACCTGTTGAATCTTGTCGAGGTTGTCGCCGTAGACCTTGACGCCGATCATCGTGCGGACGCCGGTGGCCAGCATGTCGACGCGGTTGATGATCGGCTGGGTCCAGATGTTGCCCCAGCCGGGGACTTGGGCGACGCTGTCCATTTCCTTGAGCAGGCCGTCCTTCGATTTCTGCCAGAGGATGGGCCCGGTCGGCAAACGGTGCGGTCAGCTCGGCGTTGAATTGGCTCAGGTCCGCGTCGCTGGGCGTCGAGTTGGTGAGCTTGAGCTTTTTGGCCTGGGCGAGAGCTCGGCGGTGGCTTGCTGGGTGTAGTAGGGCAGCGTGCGGTCGAACAGCGTCCAGTTGAACTTTTTGACGTGCTCGGTCCAGCGGTCGCTTCGCTGGCGCTCGACGGCGGCGAGCAGCGTCGAGAAGAACGTGGGCTCGCTCGCGGCCGAGGACCTCGCCCGCTTCTTGGACGACGCGGCGGATCGGGCCGGGATCGAGCAGCAGCAGGTCGGGGCCGGGCTTGGCCAGGCCGCGTTTGGTCAGCTCGGCGGCGACCTGTTGGGCGAGCTTGGTGACGGTGGGGACGTCGGGCGACTCGACCAGGTGGACGCCGGTTTCCTTGGGCAGACTGGCGACGATCGCGGTGATTTCCCCGGGCTGGGGGCGCGGCTCGAGCTTTCCCTGCGATGCCATCAACGTCAGAGTTTCGTCGACGGCAAAGCGAAGCAGCACCGGCGCCAGCTCGTGCTGGAACTGGGCGTAGTCTGGAAGGCCATGTCGCGGGTCGCCTGGTCGAACTTTTCGAGCGCGAACATGGTGGCGTCGTTGACCAGGTGTTTCGTCGTCGGCGGGGGGCGGTTTGATCCAGCCGCGGGCGACGAGCGCCGCGAGGATGTCTTCCGTTTGGCGGCGGGCGGCGTCGAACCGCAGCTCGCGCTTCGGCCAGTGGTCGCGTGGGCGGAGGTTGACGACCGTTTCGACCATGTCGGGCGGGGCGGGGTCGGTGGGCGTCTCGGCCCGGCCCGCCTTGCCGACGACCAATTCGACCTCGGGAAAGGAGCGGAGCAGGGCGTCGCGGGCCTTGAGGTCGTCGGCCACCTCGGTGATCGAAGCGCGGGGGATGGTGACCGGCATGTCGAGGATCGTGCCTTCGTCCAGCGGCGGCATGAACTCGCTGCCGAGCGGCGTCATTCGTCGAGTTCGCCACCAGCGCGACGAACAGGAGCGTCGCGAGCGATCGGCACCAATCGTCGCAGCCGTGCTGCCGCGAATGTCGGCATAAGTCGGCCCAGACCGCGGCCGACCATCGCCCCGGCCAGCGCGATCATGAAACACGATCGGCACGCCGATCGGAATTGAGCCCAAGATGAAAATCACGCCCGTCAACAGCACGATCGGCCAGGGGTGGTCGAGCAGGTAGCGCATCACCGGGCGGTAGATTTCGGTGACGCTGCGCACCAGCCAGCTATCTTCTTCGCTGTGGAGCCGGCCGCGGATCATCAGCGGCACCAGGGCCGGGACGAACGTGATCGCCAGGATCGACACGCCCAGGAGGGCGAACGTCTTGGTCCAGGCGAGCGGGTGGAACATCCGGCCTTCCATGCCGCCCAGCGCGAAGACCGGGATGAAGCTGATGACCATGATCATCACGGAGAAGAAGATCGGCCGGCCGACGGTCCGCATCGCCGGCAGCACCAGCTCGCGGGTGTCGCCGGTGACGCGGCTGCGGCCGAAGTGGCCGTAGAGCTCGTGCGTGGCGTTTTCGACCATCACGATCGACGAATCGACCAGCACGCCGATCGAAATCGCCAGGCCGGAGAGCGACATGATGTTCGACGGGATGCCGAGCAACCGCATCAGGATGAACGACACCAGCACCGCCAGCGGCAGCGTCAGGCAGACGACGATCGCGCTGCGGACGTGCCAGAGCACCAGCAGGATCAGCACGCTGGCGACGAACATTTCTTCCTTGAGCGTGCCGGTGACGGTTTCGATCGCGCGGTGGATCAGCTCGGTCCGCTCGTAGAAGGGGACGATGCGGACGCCCGGCGGCAGGCCGGCTTGGAGCTGCTCGATCTTTTGCCTTGATCCGCTCGGTGACGGCGAGCGGGTTTTCGCCGTAGCGCATCGAGCACGACGCCGCCGACCGCTTCGTTGCCGTTCTTCTCGAGGCTGGCGCGGCGGATGGCCGAGCCGAACTGCACGGTGGCGACGCTGGAGACGTAGATCGGCGTGCCGCCGACGGTCTTGATGACGATGTTTCGCACATCATCGAGCGAACGGATCCAGCCGACGCTGCGGACGAGGTACTCGGAGTTGGCTTTTTGGATGATGCGGCCGCCGACCGAGGAGTTCGAGCGTTCGACGGCGGAATAGAGCTCGCCGAGCGTGACGCCGTAGGCCCGCAGCTTGTTGGGGTCGACGTCGATCTGGTATTCGATCGGGAAGCCGCCGACCGAGGCGACTTCGGCCACGCCTGGCACGCTGTAGAGCTGGTAGCGGACGTACCAATCCTGGATGGCCCGCAGCCGGCCCAGATCGTAGCCGTCGCCTTCGACGGTGTACCAGAAAATCTGGCCGAGCGCGGTGGCGTCGGGCGCGAGGTAGGGCGTGACGCCGGCGGGGAGGAATGTCTGGGCGATCGAGAGCCGCTCGAGCACCCGCTCGCGGGCGAAGTAGAAGTCGATCTTGTCCTCGAAGATGATGTTGATCATCGAGAAGCCGAACTCGCTGGTGGCGCGGATCGCTTTGACGCCCGCCAGGCCCTGCAGATTGACCGAGAGGGGGTAGGTGATCTGGTCTTCGACTTCCTGCGGGCTGCGGCCGGGCCAGTCGGCGAAGACGATCACCTGGTTTTCGGAGAGGTCGGGGATCGCGTCGACCGGCGTGTTGACGACGCTCCAGACGCCAATCCCCGCCACCACCAGCGCGAGGAACACGACCAGGAAGGGGTTCCGCACCGAGTATTCGATGATGCGTTCGATCATGGTGGAGGGTTGAGAGTGAGGTGAGGTTCAGGGTTTCGGTCGATGCTTAGCGGCGGAGCTTGCTCCGCCTGTTTTCATTGCACTCGGTCGTCATTTCTTCTTGGCATCGGGTCCGCCGCTGGCGCCGAAGTAGTTGGCCGACGCGGCCGGGTTGAGACGGGTCTCGGCGTCGACCAGAAACGCGCCGGCGGCGGCGACGCGGTCGCCGGCGGAGACACCGTCGATCACGGCGTATTTTCCGCCGGCCCGCGGGCCGAGCGTCACCGCCACGCCCTCGAACACGCCGGGGTCACGCTCGACGTACACCACGGTTTGAGTGCCCGTGTCGATGACCGCCCGCTCGGGCACGGCGAGCACTCCGCGATCCGTGACCAGGTTCATGCGATCCAAATAATAGTCGGGTCGGGCGGCGAGCTTTTCTTTGCAGCTGGGGCAACACAACATCACGTTGTGTCCTGCGGCGACCATGCGGACCGGCGTCCCCATGTTGCCGAGCTTGTTACCGGAGACCGGGCAAGTCTTCTGCAGCGCAGCGAGCGCTTCGTCGCGTTCTTGGGATTCGGGAGCGTCGGCCGCGGAGAGTTTTTGCCATTGATGATAGTCGGCGAGGTCCGAATGAAACGGCTCCAGCTCGACGATCGGCGTTTTGAACTGCAGTGTGGCGAACATGCCGGGCCGCAGCTCGTGGTGCGGATTGTCGACCTCCGAGCGGACGCGCAAGGTCCGCGTGGCCGTCTCAACGTGGGGATGGATCAGGCTGACGTGCCCCTGGAACACGCGGCCCGGATAGGCGTCGACCGTCACGTCGACGATCTGGCCCGGCTTGAGCGCGACGGCGTCTTTCTCATAGAGTTCGCCCTCGATCCAGACGGTCGACAGATCGGCCACCTCGAACAGCGTCTGGCCGGCCTGGAGGCTGTCGCCCTCGACGATGCGTTTCTCGAAGACGTGTCCGCTCTGCGGCGAGCGGATCACGATCGCGGGATTTACTTTGCCGGTGCGGATGATCTGGTCGATTTCTTCGTCTGCCAGGCCCAATAGTTCGAGCTTCTTGCGGGAGGCGTCGAGATAGTTGGAGGCCTGTCCGCCGCGGGCGATCAACAGGTCGCCGGCGGCCGTGAAGATTTCCGGGCTATAGATTTCGGCGAGCGGCTCGCCCTTCTTGACCTGGGCGAACGATTCGTTGACATAGAGTTTTTCTACGTAGCCGGAGGCCCGCACGACGATCCGCGAGAGTTTCCGTTCGTCGACCGCCACCACGCCCAGCGCGCGGACGTCCAGCGTGAGCGGCTCGTGGGCGACTTCCGCCGTTTTGATGCCGGCCAGTTCCACGCGATAGGGCGAGAGCTGAACGCGGCTCAATACGCCCTCGGCGAGCGGGGTGGGTTTGCCCTTTAGCCGTTTGGAGAGCGGCATGCCGCAGATTGGACATTTCGGGATCGCCCCGCCGGGGTCGAGCGTGTCGCGGACGACGCTCGGGTGCATCGGGCAGTAGTACTCTTCGCCGCCGGAGAGGGCTGCAACCGCGTCGGGCGCGGGCCGCGTCCACTTGTCCCAATGGTTTTGAATCCAGTCCCAGTAGCCGATTACCAGCCCGATCGCGACCAACACGGCGATAAATCGCAGGCGGATTTCGATTGCCTTGATGGTGAACCAAAACTTTTCGGACGCGGTCGACGGCGTTTCGCCGGGCGGAGAATTCGTGGATTGTTCAGTCATAAAACGAGGCCTATGGCGGGGCGGAATGGGCCGCTTGCCGCGACCCATTCCGCCAGCACTAGCTATTTGGCGTCCAACTTGGCGTTCGCATCCAGCTTGGCCAGATACTCATCCGGGTTGGCCTCGATCTTCCCGCGGCAACCCTCGCAGCAGAGGAACACGTCGCGGCCTTTGACCGTGACTTTGATCGGCGGACCCATCTCGCCGAGCGCTTCGCCGGACACGGGGCAGACTTTTTGGGCCAGAACGGCGGCGCGATCGGCTTCGCTGAGCCCGGCCAAGGCTTCGGACGTTTCGCCGGTCTCTAGCGCAGGGACCTCCACCGCATCCACGACCTTTTCTTCTGTCGCGGGCGGAGCAGCGGATTCCTTGGAGCAGCCGAGCAGCGCGGCGCCGGCGGCCGCCAAGCCAAACAGGGAGAGCACCGAGTAGAACTTAGACATAACCAACTCCTTTCCAATTCGAGGGGCGAATGCCAAGGCAAGTTTCCGTGCGACCGGACGCCGGCAGCACGATGGAGCGCAGCCAAACGCGCGAAATCCGAGCGCAGGATCGGCGCGCAGCGGTCGGGCAAGAAATCGAATCAGACGTTGAGACGGATGCTCAGGTCAAGCAGAGAATCGAGCGCCGCGAGGGCAGATGCCGCAGGGCGAGACGCCGCGGCGGAAGTTAGCGGCCGCGGCAGCGGGGAGCTGGGCCGCGGCGTTCGCGGCCAGGCCGAAGGTCACCGACGTATCGTCCGTGACCCTGGTGGGTGCGGGGGCTCGATCTTGAGTGGGAGACGGCGATTGGCAGCACGCCATCCGGCAATGTGCGCCACACTTGCCGTGACAGCAACAAGTCTTGGCTTTGTGTTGCGCGGTAACGAGCTGGCAATTGCCGCCCGCCACGAGACACGGCGGCAGTCCCGCCGCGCCCATGCCAGCCAAGAGGCTGGCGACGACCAAATGCCGGAAAATGTTGAACATCACGTCCATATTGCTCCCATTAAGTATACGCTGTGCGAGCTGGCGGGTTTAGCCGAGTTTCCCAAAGGCAAAATTCGGGCAATTTGCCGGCAAAATCACGCCTCTAGCCAATCGAGCGGGGCGGCGACGATAATCACGCGGTCCAACGGTCGGTTGGAAAGACCGTCGCACTCGATCTTGTCGCAAGTCTTTTTGGAGAAACGGGATTCATGACCCACCAGAGTGATGTTGAAAACATCGTCCGCGTGAAAACGGCGCTGGCCGAGAAATACGAGCGCCGCGCACGGAATCGCAAGAGCCAAACAGGCAAGGCGACCGCCAAACGCACCGCGACCCGATATCGCGAACAGGCGGCCAATGCAGCCAACAGCGCCGGCCGCTAGTGCGGCTTGGTTCCAAAAGCGACCCAGTTCCATTCGTTGTGAACGATCCTGTTCCCCAAGCAGACTCCGCCCATCACGGACATCAGAGCTTTTGGCTTTGGGTCATGTGTCTGACGGGCGTCGACTACTTCAGCACGCTCGGCTACCAGCCGTCGATCGCCTTCGAGGCCGTGGGGCTGCTCGCGCCGCTGGCGACGATTGTGCTGGTGGCCGTGACACTCGGTTGCGCGCTGCCAGTGTATTGCAAGGTGGCCGAGGAGTCGCCGCTGGGGCAGGGCTCGATCGCAATGCTGGAGCGGCTGTTGCGCGGCTGGTGGGCGAAGATCCTGGTGCTGGTGCTCTTGGGGTTCGCGGCCACCGATTTCGTGATCACCAAGACCCTCTCCGCGGCGGACGCGGCCGAGCATCTGATCCACAATCCCTACTGGGTCAATGCGCCGGACATTCTTCACAGCCAAATGATCATCACCATGTCGCTGTTGGTGCTGCTGGGGGCGATGTTTTTGCGCGGCTTCCGCGAAGTGATCGCGGTGGCGATCGTGATCGTCGCGCTCTACCTGGTCCTGAACTTGATCGTCATCGGCAGCGGGTTGTTTTATCTGGTGACTCATCCCGAGCGGATCAGTCATTGGTACGAGTCGGTGCTGTCCGGCAATTGGTACTTCGAGCATGAGGGGAGTGGCTGGCTGGCGGTGATTGCGGCTTGCGTCCTGTTCTTTCCCAAGCTGGCGCTGGGGCTCTCCGGCTTCGAGACGGGTGTGGCCGTGATGCCGCTAGTAAGGGGCGACGCCAACGACGATCCGCAAAAGCCGGCGCAGCGGATTCGCAACACGCAGAAGCTGCTAATCACCGCGGCGCTGGTGATGTCGGTGATGCTGCTCGGCTCCAGCACGATCACGGCCATGCTGATCGACCCCCGGGCCCTGGTTACCGAAGGGATGGCTCAGAACCGGGCCCTGGCATTCATTGCCCATGGCGCGTCGATCGCCAAAGTCAACCCGATGTTCGGCGAGAAATTCGGCACGCTCTACGACGCGAGCACCGTGGCGATTCTCTGGTTCGCCGGCGCCAGCGCGATGTCGGGGCTGTTGAACCTGGTGCCGCGCTATCTGCCGCGTTACGGCATGGCCCCGCGGTGGGCCGAGGCCGTGCGGGCGCTGGTGATCGTATTTACCGGGGTGAACCTCATCGTGACTTGGATTTTCGGCGCCAGCGTCGTCGCGCAAGGCGGGGCGTATGCGACTGGCGTCTTGGTGCTGATGTCCAGCGCCGCCGTGGCGGTCGTGATTCACGAGTGGCGGACGCGGAGCGGGCCTTGGCCGGTTCGTGTGCCGTGGACGTCGCTCATTGCCATGATCGTGTTCTTCTACACCACCGTGGCTGTGATCATCGAGAAGCCGGACGGCATCAAAATCGCCGGGGCGTTCATCGCGTCGATCATCATTTTCTCCTTCATCTCGCGGCTCCAGCGGAGCAAGGAGCTGCGGTTCGAGAAGTTCGAGTTCGTCGACGAGCATTCGCGGTTCCTGTGGGACGCCCTGCGGCATTTGGAGTTTCCCGTGCTGGTGCCCCATCGGCCGGGCCACCACACGATTGAGCAAAAGGACGAACGCATGCGGCGCGTCCATCGGCTCGACGACCAGGTGCCGATCGTGTTCGTCGAGGCAGTGCTCGGCGATACCAGCGAGTTCCATCAGAATCCGCTGATGGAAGTGGTCCAGGAAGGAGGGACGGTTCATCGTGCGGCTCCGACGCTGCGTTTCGATCGCCCACGCGGTGGCGACCGTCGCGCTGGAGCTCTCGAAGACCGGCAAACCGCCGGAGATCCACTTCGGCTGGTCGGACGAAAACCCGCTGGCGGCCAACTTGAGCTTCCTCCTGTTCGGCGAAGGCAACGTCCCCTGGCTGGTCCGCGAGCTGATCGTCAAATCGGAACCCGATGCGAAGAAGCGATCGCGGGTGATTATTGGGTAGGGTGCGGCCGGACGCTGAATTAGTCCCTCTCGCAGCGGGCGAGAATCTTGTTCGCTGTGGGGCCTCGTCCAAATCGAGAGGCCAGCTGGAACTGATGCTCCGATTGTTCAAGTGCGCCCACCTCGATTTGCTGTTATTTGGCGCTGTCTGTAACAGCGTGATGGTCGGCCGTAGGAGGAGTAGCGGGCCGACAAGCGTTGGTCGTGCTGCTCTCGTTGGGCGGCTCGGTCATCGTGGCCGCCGAGAACTCGTTGCCCAAACTGTAGGGTTACACCACTTGTTGCCCGGTGTAAGGAAAACGATTCGCAATTCTGCTCTCGGTTTCGAACTTCCTTTGCAATACGAGGAAACAGACGATGAGGAGCCGAACCACACGCTACAGTCGCCGAGTTGGTCAATACTTCGAGAATTTGGAAGAGCGTTTGGCGTTCTCCATGACTCCAGCGCCGATCACGTCCACGACGCCGATCGCCTCCAGCCTCAACGTCAACTACGCGCAGGTTGCGTCCGGGATCAATTACAACGCCCAAACGGGGGCTTTGAATATCTACGGGACGAACGCAGATGATAAGGTCGAGATATCGCAGTCGGCGACGCAGGTCGACATCAACACGCCGCCGATCGTGGTCACCCACGTGACGCTCGGCAAATATGAAATGGTGAACGGCGAACGGACGTTTGTCGTTACCGACTCCCAGGTCCTGCTTCAGAACGTGAACCACGTGAACTTCTGGGGTTATGACGGCGACGATGAGTTCTACAACATGACTTCGATCGGGGCGACGGCCCATGGCGGGAGTGGAAACGACCTGCTCATGGGCGGCAACGCAAACGACGCGCTCTACGGCGATGGAGGCAACGACAAGCTCTATGCCCGAGGCGGAAACGACTTCCTGAGCGGCGGAGCTGGGAACGACCTGCTGTTTGCCGGCGCCGGCAGCGACACGCTCAACGGTGCAGCGGGCAACGACGTGCTCGTGAGCATTGGCGGCGGGATCGCTTCACTGAGCGGCGGCGACGGCGTCGATAGCTTCTGGCTCGACTCGACCGAAACCGTCGCGGATGCAACCAGCCAGGAAGTCGCCGGAAAGAACATCCATCAAGTCGCGCAGTTCATGGGCTATAGCTTCGACGGCGGCCAGACATTTGCGCCGGTCGGGAAAGAACTGAACGGCGGCAATCTGGCCGATCCGAATGCGATCTACGATCCGGACAATCCCGTCTCGCTGCAGCTGAAGAATTTTTACGACAATCCGCTGTTCTCGGCGAACGGCCCGGCCAGGACGACGTGTTTCAGGGGTCGGTCGGCGACTGCTACTTTATGGCATCGCTGTCGGCGATCGCCGACGCCGACCCGAACTACATCCAACAGATGGTGGTGGACCTGGGCGATGGCACGTATGCGGTCCGATTTTACGATCAGGGCCAGGAGGTTTACGTTCGCGTCGATGCCGATCTGTACGTGACCGATTCTGGCGATTTGCGGTACGCCGATCTGGGCGAGGGTGGCTCGGTTTGGGTGGCGATCATCGAGAAGGCGTACGCCTACTTCCGCAAGAAGCAAGGCAGCTATGCGTCGATCGCCTCCGGGAACGGCACGCTCCAGAACCATCTGAACCTGGATAAGGCTTCGTGGAAGGTAGACGACGGGATCACCGCCGAGCAGGTCATTGCCTGGTACAACGGCGGTTCGCCAAGCGGCGCGATCAGCGACGCGGTGCACGCAGGCGCGGTGGGGCTGCTCAACTGGATGGACGCCCAACTGGCGGCCGGCCAGGCCGTGTATACGGGCGCCAGGTCGGGGATCGGCAACGGGACGCCTCTGCAGGTGGACGACCCGGCAACGGATGGCAACGAAAGCACGTTCCGTCGCGGCCAGCACATCTACATGGTCGACAGCATTCTGAAGGACGGCGTCGGTAATATCACGGGCGTCAAGCTTCGCGATCCCTACGGTAGTTACCGCACGCTGACTGACTTTACGCGGATCTATTTCTGCCTGAGTGCCGGGGCGGCGTGGCTGGTGTCGCCGTACACCGGGCCGATCGAAATGGTTGACACCAATTGGGAGGAGGAGTCGTTCCTTCCGCTGCCCGGTGATCCGCTGGTCGTCCAGCCGTCGATCGATGTGAGAGTCCTCGAGACGGCCAAGCGCACGACTCGCGAGCGAGAGCAATCGGGCCGCCGATGAGAGCCGCCTACTGCTGGTCGAAGAGACAAGCAAGCAGACTCTCGAATCGGCGGTGGATGCCGCGTTTGCCAAGTACTGGGGACTCGGCGGCGGCGCCTGACCATGGGTGAAAAGTGAACACTTTGGTTTTCAACAAGCGTAGATTGACCCCTGGTATGTCCCCTTGGTCGCCTAACGGGCGGCAGTGATCATTCGATCAATTGATCCGAGTGCGGGGCCGACATAAACGAACTCTCGCCGGGGTGAGGATCGGTTCGCGGCGTCGAACTCTTGATACGGCTTCCACGTATTGAAGCGTTTGCGCGGGTTGCTGCGGCTTGACCTGGCCGTGTGCCGGGCTCGAATGCGGGGTGTCAGGTGTCCGGCGGTGTGCTAAGATAGCCCTCACTTTGTACTTGCGTGTACTTGCGGCAGTGCGGATGTGAGGGCCGGTGGGCAATGGCGGAGTCGAACCGTTTAACAGCTGTGCAGTGGACCGTTTGTGTCATTGCCGCCATTGGCTTTGCCTTCGACATCTATGAACTATTGGTGCTTCCGTTGATCGCCCGGCCGGCGCTGCTGGAGCTGGTCGGTGCGGCGCCGGGGACGCCCGAGTTTCAGATGTGGGTCGGGCGGCTGTTCTATATTCCCGCGCTGTTCGGCGGCGTGTTTGGGCTGCTGGGCGGGTATCTCACGGATCGCTTGGGGCGGCGGCGCGTGTTGACTTGGAGCATCCTGCTGTACGCCGCGTCGGCCGTGGCGGCGGGACTCGCCACGTCGGTGTGGTGGCTGCTCGTGTTCCGCTCGACGACGTTTGTCGGCGTGTGCGTGGAGTTCGTAGCCGCGGTGGCCTGGCTGGCGGAACTGTTTCCCGAACCGCGAGCGGCGCGAGGCGGTGCTCGGCTACACGCAGGCGTTCTCTTCGCTGGGTGGCATTTTGGTTACCGGGGCAAATTATCTCGCGATTCAATACAGCCAGATGTTGCCAGCGATCCACGGCTCCCACGAGGCCTGGCGCTACACGCTGATGTCAGGTGTGATTCCGGCCATTCCGTTGATCCTCATCCGCCCGTTCCTGCCGGAGTCGCCGGCTTGGAAGGCTAAAAAGGACGCCGGCACGCTGCAGCGGCCGAGATTTAGCGAGTTGTTCGCGCCCAACCTACGACGAACGACGATTGTTACGACATTGATGTTTGCCTGTAGCTACGCGGCCGCGTTTGGCGCGCTCCAACAAACGCCGCAAATCGTTCCCGGACTGCCGCAAGTTAAAGCGATGACGGC
The DNA here is from genome assembly GCA_963808175.1 of uncultured Planctomycetota bacterium. Taxonomy (GTDB): domain Bacteria; phylum Planctomycetota; class Planctomycetia; order Pirellulales; family Lacipirellulaceae; genus DASYDU01. The sequence continues at coordinate 142,144 of CAWEEU010000016.1, forward strand.
CGACAAGCCAGTGCCTCAGCAAAAACAGATCGAACAAACCGTGGCCGCCGCCGTCAACGGCTACCAGGAGATCGGCGGCCTGGTGGGGCGGGTGCTGCTGGCAATTCTGGCGGTTCGGATCATCAGCAGACGGTGGCTGTTGCGGATTTTCCAATGGCCGGGGTTGATCATCATCCCGCTGGTGTATTTCTACCCGGCCCGGGAAAACTTGGACCTGTTGAAGTGGGGCATATTTATCGCGGGGCTCTGCACCGTCGCCCAGTTCAGCTTCTGGGGCAACTATCTGCCGCGCGTCTACCCGTTGCATCTGCGCGGCACGGGTGAGAGCTTTGCCGCCAACATCGGTGGGCGGATGATCGGCACGATGGCCGCCTGGGTAACGGCCAATCTGGCCCCGCTGATGCCCGAGCATTCGATGGCGCTGGCCGCGGCGGCGGTGGCGCTGTTTGTCTATGGCCTCGGTTCGATCCTGTCGTTCTTCTTGCCCGAACCGACGCAGGAAATGCTTCCCGATTGAAACGCCGCGGAGGGAAAGACGAGATGGCCAAAGAAAGCACTCACTGGATGCGGCAGCTGACGCCGTATCACTGGTTTGTTTTCACCATTGCCAGCCTGGCATGGTTCTTCGACTGCTTGGACCAGCGGCTCTTTTCCTTGGCCCGTATCCCCGCGCTGGCCGATTTGATGCCGGCCGATACGCCATCGGGCGTGGTGCAGGCGACTGGGAAGGATGTCACGGCCTTGTTCCTGATCGGATGGGGCATTGGCGGCCTGGTATTTGGTCCAATGGGTGACCGATTTGGGCGAGCGAGGATGCTGACCTTTACGGTCCTCATGTATTCGTTGTGTACGGGGTTCACGTTTTTCAGTCACACCTATTGGGACTTCGCTCTGTTTCGATTCTTGACGGGTATGGGCGTGGGCGGCGTGTTCGGGTTGTCCGTCGCGCTGATTGCCGAAACGCTCCCGTCCGGCGCCCGCGCGGGGCGCTCGGTTGGCTACAGATTCTTTCGACGGTCGGCAACCTCACGGCCGGCGGTGTGAAGATCATCATCGACTCGATGGCGACGTCGGGAGTGCTCACGGCCGGCACGCAGTGGCGGTGGATGTTCCTGGTCGGAGCGGTGCCGGCACTGTTGGTCGTGTTCATCATGAAGTACCTCCACGAACCGGAGCCCTGGCTCAAAGCCCGCGACGAGGGACGACTGCCGAAAGGGAGCATCCTGGGACCGTACCTGGAGCTGTTGAGCGATAGCACCTGGACGAGGAACTTGATTGTGGGGGCGTTGATCTCTTCGGCCGGTGTCGTGGGATTATGGGCGATCGGCGAGTATGCGACCGATCTGCAAAGGAAGGTGTTCAGAATTTACTTCGAGCAACAAAACGTTGCGGCGGACCAGATCAACGCGCTGGTCGAGAGCGCGCGATCGAACGCGTTCTTGCTGCAAATGGCGGGTGCGGCCGTAGGCATGTGGTTCATGACCAGGGCCTGCATCCTGCTCGGCCGCAAACCAGCGTTCGCGATCTGGTATCTGGGAGCGCTAGTGGTGACGTTGTATGTCTATTGGTCGATGAATACCCCGATCAATGCGTATTGGATGATGCCGCTGATGTGGTTTTTCCAATTGGGCGTGTTTGCCGGCTACGCGATCTATCTTCCCGAGATCTTCCCCAGCCGGATGCGGAGCACAGGTACGAGTTTTTGCTATAACCTGGGCCGGTTTGCTGCGGCGGTGGGCAGCTTCTTTTCGGCCAAGTTGGCGACCGACGTATTTGCGAGCGATGTACCGGGGTTGCAGGAGCGCTATGCGGCAATGGCGATGTGCGTGATCTTTCTGTTAGGGCTGTTCGCGTTGCCCTTCGCTCCGGAAACTAAGGATCAGCCGTTGCCCGAATGAGTTGAGCGCCGGCCGTTCATCGGCAGCGTTTCGGTCAGGATCATGCCATGCCCGAGGAACGTTTTCGCTGGTATCGCGACCTGAATGGCTACCAATGGTTCGTGCTGGTTGTGGCCGTGTTGGGCTGGTTGTTCGATTGCTTGGACCAGCAGCTGTTCGTGCTCGCGCGGCAACCCGCGATGAAAGAGTTGCTGGGCGCGGCGGCGAAGCAGTCACAAATCGATGCCTACGGCAGTTACGCGACGGCAATTTTTCTCATGGGCTGGGCCATCGGCGGTCTGATCTTCGGCGTGCTGGGCGACCGAATCGGCCGGGCGAAGACGATGATCGTCACGATCCTCGTATACTCCGTGTTCACCGGCCTCAGCGCGCTAAGCCATGGGTTCTGGGATTTTTCGGCTTACCGCTTCCTGACGGGCCTTGGCGTGGGCGGAGAGTTTGCCGTCGGCGTGGCGCTGGTGGCCGAGGTGATGCCCGATCGGGCGAGGCCGTATTGTCTGAGCGCGCTGCAAGCCTTGACCGTCGTGGGGAACATTTCCGCGGCGCTGATTGCGATGGCGTTCGGCTCGCTGGCAGCAAGGGGTATCTTGTCAAGTTCCTGGCGGCCGATGTTCGTCGTCGGCGCGATTCCTGCGCTGTTGGCGCTGGTGATTCGCATGCGATTGCGGGAACCGGATCGCTGGCAGGCCGTGTCGCACGAAGGAGCGGGCGCTCAGAAGCTCGGCTCTTATCGTGAGTTGTTTGGTGATCCGACTTGCGCAAGAACGCGCTGGTTGGCTTGGGGCTGGCGTTTGCGGGAATCGTTGGTTTGTGGGCGGTCGCCTTTTTCGCGTTCGACCTGGTCGGAAACGTCGTGCGTGAACGGCTCCAATCGAACGGGACCGCGGCCGACGTCATTGGCGGGCAGGTGGCTCGCTGGAAAGGCATCGCGGCGATCATGATGAACATCGGCGGCGCGCTGGGGATGTACGGTTTCGCGATCCTGACCCAACGGATGGGACGCAAGCCGGCGTTTGCGTTGTGCTTTTTGGCGGCATTCGCGAGCACGGCGATGGTGTTCTATTGGCTGAGAGACTTCGAGCAGATCTTCTGGATGCTGCCAGTGATGGGATTCTGTGTGTTTTCGCTATTCGCCGGATACGCGGTTTATTTTCCTGAGTTGTTTCCGACGTACCTCCGCAGCACGGGTACGAGCTTCTGCTACAATGTCGGCAGGTTCGTGGCGGCCGTCGGGCCATTCATGCTGGGTTGGTTGACGTCTCATCTCTATGCCGAATCGGCCGAACCGCTGCGATATGCGGGTTTGACGATGTGCGGAATCTTCGTAATTGGCCTGATTGTGTTACCGTTCGCCCCGGAAACGAAAGACAAACCGCTGCCGGAGTAGCAGTCATTGCATTTTGTGCCGTGCGATTTACAATCGGGTGACTTCAGGCGCGAGGGATCGACCGGCGCCATGACGACTTCTGCTGCGAACGCATCGTCTGTACCCCACCGCGTCGTGATTGTCGGCGGCGGCTTCGCGGGGCTCAACGTGGCCCGCTATCTGCGCCGGGCCCCCGTGGAGGTCACGCTTGTCGACCGGCGGAATTTTCACTTGTTCCAGCCGCTCTTGTACCAGGTGGCCTCCGGCGAGCTCTCGCCCGCGAACATCGCCGCGCCGCTGCGGAGCGTCCTGGAACGGCAGAAGAATTGCGAAGTGCTGATGGGCGAGGTCACCGCGTTCGACGTGGCCAATCGCCGCGTCGCGGTCAATGGCAGCTCGATCCCGTACGACACGCTCGTCGTCGCGGCCGGCGCCAGCCACAGCTACTTCGGTCATCCGGAATGGGAGCCGTACGCCCCCGGACTCAAGACGCTCGAAGACGCGATCGAAATTCGGCGTCGGGTGTTTTCCGCGTTCGAACTGGCAGAACGGGAAGCGGACCTTTCCCCGCGGCCGGAGTTGCTGAACTTTGTGATCGTCGGCGGCGGACCGACGGGAGTCGAGCTGGCCGGGGCCCTGGCCGAAATCGCCCGCTACGCGCTGAAGCACGAGTTTCGCCGGATCAACCCGGCCAATTCCCACATCGTGCTCGTGGAAGCGGGCGAGCGCGTGCTCGCTGCCTTTCCGCCCGAGCTCTCGACCAAAGCGCAGGTCCGCGCTGGAGCAGCTCGGCGTGAAGGTGCGGCTCAAGACGATCGTCACGTCGATCGCTGCCGACCACGTGATGCTCCAATGCGGGCGACCATACCGAACGCCTGCCGACGCGGACGGTGATCTGGGCGGCGGGCGTGGCCGCGTCCCCATTGGCCAAGCGTCTCGCCGAGGCGACCGGTGCCGTGCTCGATCGCGCCGGACGGATCGACGTGGAGCCGGATCTGTCGCTCCCGGGGCACCCGGAGATCTTCGTGCTCGGCGACATGGCCCGCTACACGCACCAGGGTGGTAAGCCGCTGCCGGGCGTCGCCCCGGTAGCGATTCAGCAAGGTCGCTACGTAGCGCGACTGATCGCGGCGCGGCTCAATGACAAGTCGCTGCCGACGTTTCATTACCGCGAGTTGGGCAACCTGGCGACGATCGGCCGCAGCGCGGCGGTGGCCGACTTCGGCCGCGTGCGGCTCAGCGGTTTCGTGGCCTGGGTGCTTTGGCTGTTCGTCCACCTGATGAACATCGTGAACTACCGCAATCGCGTGCTGGTGTTCCTACAATGGGGCTGGAACTATCTGACGTACGACCGTTCTGCCCGCTTGATCACCCCAGGGAGTGCCGACCGCCACGACGAGCAGAAGCGAAGCATCGATGAGTAGCCGGCACTTTGTTTTTCGACATAAGTGGAGAGAACCTTGGAGTCCGAAGATTTATCCGGCATCTCTCGGTGCGACACGCACGCTTGGGCACGTTATGATGGACCGCTGGCGTGGCCCCTGCGTCCGCCGTCTGGCACAGATTCCGCGCTTCGCTTGGAGGGAGGGCAATGTACGCTCAACTTGCGGCCCGCAAGCCAAAGAACCCGCGTCGCAGGGCGCGCCATTCCGCCTTGGCGATCGGTTGCGCTATGGCCTGGGCCTGGTTAGTTCCTTCAACGGCCATCGGCGTAACGTTCAACGTGAGTCTGTCGCCACTGAGCAACCTGCCCGCGTTCGACCCCACGGGCGCCAAGCTCGTCTCGATCGTGCAGTCAGCCGGCAACTACTGGTCGGACATCATCCGTGATCCATTCGTTTACGACGTGCAGGTGGCCTACCAGCCCAGCAGCAAGCAGGCGTTTTCTTGTTACGCCTCTGGCAACGCCTGTATCGACGGCATCGTTCAGCCGTCGATGCCGCACGACGCCTTCGTGATTTTCAACGATTTGTCGGCGGGCGGTTTGACCCCCTACTATTTCGACCCGACCCCGGGCAATAACTCCGAATTCTCGCTCTCGCAGACGTTATTTCGCGAACTCTCGGGTGGCAACCAATCGTTTTTTTATGACGTCACTCCGCCGCCGCCCGATTTGTTTGAGGCCGGATTTCAGGGACCAGCGATCGACGATGATCCGGACGATGGCATGCCTGGACCGGCCCAAGGTCGCGTCGACGCTTTTTCGGTGGCCTTGCATGAGCTGGGTCACCTGCTTGGCACGCTCAATGAGATTGCTCAGCCGGAGTCGAACGACGACTATTACGACGTGAATCCAGGTTTCGTCGGCGGCGATGTGGTCCGGGTGCGGACTCCAGCCAGCGACAACGAGCATTTTAACAGCACGATCGCGCTGATGCGGCCGACCATCGGTGCCAACGTCCGCGTGCTTCCGTCCGCGACCGACGTACTGGCAATTGCCGCCGGGGCCAATCCGGTGTGGACCACCATTGACCTGCCACGGAAGGACTTCCTGACGGGCACCATTTGGGAGCTCGGACCAAATTGGATCGGGGCCCGTGTCCCCGACGCCGAAGACGACGTGTTCATTCGTCATGGCGGCGCCGTAACGATCCTCGCCGACGAGGCGGCCGGGAATCTGACCATCGCCGATGGGAGCGACGTCACGATCGACAGTAGCGTCCTCTCGGTCACTAATCGGCTACGTCTCGAAGGCGCAGGCGGTCCAACGGCGACGCTCTTCGTACCGGCCGACAGCATGCTCGACGCCGCGAGTGTCGAAGTCGGCGACGACGGCACACTGCTCACCAGCGGCAGCATCTTTAGCACGGCCGTGGCGGCTGAGAGCGTCACGATTGAGGCGGGCGGCGTCGTGACCGGTAGCGGTCGGATTTCGGCTGGATCCATCGTCAACTCAGGGACAGTGACGGCGGTCGCTCCGGTCGGTGGCACGACCGACGTGCTGGCTCTCGACGCGACCGGCGGCGGCGACATCGACTTGGATGGAACCGGAAGCGGCACGCTCTTCGCGGTGCTGGGGAGCATCCTGGTATCCGGCCCGCTTCACGACGCCTTCGATGGCACGATCAACGTCGGCCCGGCGCGGACTGTCTTTTTCGACGAACCCTGGTCGTTCGGCACGCCTCTGGGCGGCAGTGGTGAAATCAACCTCGACGGCGGGGGCTCCACCGCCCAGGCCGCTACGCTCGATTCCGCGCCCTGGGTGGTAAACCAAGGCACAATCAACGTCACGGGGATCGGGCAGCTCGTTGGTACGGTCGAATTCGGAGCCGCCGTCGACGTCAGCGTCGCTGCCGGGGGTGAACTCCGTCTCAACGGCCCGACGAATTTTGCCGGCGGCAGTTACACGGGCGCGGGTACGATTGTCCTGAACGGCGACACGACCGTCTCCGCTGCCACAGAGGTCGACGTGGCCCAGTTCGATCTCGACGGTGACGGCGCCGGCCAGACGATCGTCCTGGGCGCGCCGCTGGTGCTCAACGTGGACCAGGTCGATCAGGGAAACAGCACGTTCAATTCGGATGTGATCGACGTCAATTTCAACGGGCAGTTGTCTGTCCACCTGTCGGATCCGAACGCGGCCTGGCGGATGGCTGGCACGCTGAACATCAATTTCGGCATTTTTCCCCAGACCATACTCTCCGGGTCGCGGATTGAAGTTGTGGGCACGGTCCACGCGGACGGGTCGAGCGTGACGACGGCGCCGCTGGAGGTCAGCGGGACTGTTACGTTTGCCGACTCGCAGACCCGTCTGACGCTGTCCGGACCAGGAACTCTGCGACTGACGCAGCACGTGATCCATAGCGGTGCGTCACTCACCGGCCCAGGCGTGCTGGCTGTTGGTAGCAATGCCGGGCTAGCGCTCGAAGATGGCGCCGTCGTGGGAGTGCTCATCGAGAACGCCGGCCGGCTGGACGTCGGCCTCAGCTCACCGGGGTCGGCGTCGGCGAGCCTCAACTACACCCAAACGGCAACGGGACTCTTTGTGGCCGAGATCGGCGGTGAGAACGCCGGCTCTGACTACGATCAACTGCTCGTCGGTAACCAGGCGGAGCTTGCCGGCGCGCTGCGCGTGGTGATCGTCGATGGCTTCACGCCCGACGTCGGCGACCAGTTTACGGTGATCGACGCCCGCACCCTCAACGGAGAATTCGACACGGTCTCCGCCGTCGACGAGAACGACGTCTTCGACTGGGACGTGACCGTTCTCTACTCTCCGCTCGGACAGCCGGGCAACGTCGTCGTCCAGATCGCCGACCAGTCGTTGATCGGCGACTACAACGGCAACGGCGTCGTCGACGCCGCCGACTATACTGTCTGGCGCGACACGCTCGGCCAGATGGGCATGGACCTCGCGGCCGACGGCGACCACGACCACCAGATCGATGACGACGACTACGATATCTGGAAATCGCACTTCGGCAACTTGGCGGGCAGCGGCGCGAATGCCCATTCGCTCACTTCAGTGCCCGAGCCGGAATCGTTGATTCTTTGGTTGTGCGTAGCGACCGGGGCCTGCTTGCGGCGCCGGTTCAACGCGCGAGTTCCATCACGCCGTTAACGTACGGCAGGAACCGGGAAAGCCGACTTTTCCCCGTTGCGCGAATAGAAGGGGAAATGAAGTCGCCGTTGTTGCCAGCTCTGCAGACTGCGTGTTAATCTGGAGAAATCACAGGTGGCGGCCCTCCGACGAGGCCTAGGCAGGATCTTCCACGCTCGTAGCGGAATGTAATCAATGGTTCGAGCGAACGGGAGTTGGTTGAGGGCGAGACACGGCGCGATCCTGATGGCATTGATCGTGCCCGGCAGCAGTGGCGTCGCGTTCGGGCAGATGCTGGCGTTTCCTGAGGCCGGGGGCTTCGGCGCCTACGCCACCGGCGGGCGCGGCGGCAGCGTCTATCACGTCACCAATCTCAACGACTCGGGTGCCGGCAGCTTTCGCGACGCCGTGGGCACCGGCAATCGCACCGTCGTGTTCGACGTCGGCGGCTGGATCGAGCTGGCTTCGCCGGTGAGCGTGAAGAACAACATCACGATCGCCGGCCAGACCGCGCCGGGCGACGGCATCGGCCTGAAGAATTACGGCCTCAGCTTCAGCAGCGCCGACAACGTGATCGCCCGCCACTTGCGCGTCCGCCAGGGGCCGTACGTCGACTCGGTCGGCCGCGATGCCGTCGGTGCCACTGGCGCGAACAACATCATCTTCGACCACATCTCCGCCTCGTGGGGCCGCGACGAGAACTTCAGCATCACCAGCTGCAGCAACATCACGATCCAGAACTCGATCATCGGCGAGGGCCTGTTGAATCATTCGATGGGCGGGCTGATCGAGTGGAACGATGGCATCAGCATCCACCACAGCCTGTACACCAGCAACAACGACCGCAATCCGAAGACCAAGGGCATCCTCGATTTCGTCAACAACGTGGTCTTCAACTGGGGCGCGTTTTCGTACGTCGCGGGCGACTCGGCAGGGCTGAGCTATGGCAATGTGGTCAATAATTACTTCATCGCCGGCCCCTCGAGCAGCGAGCTGCACGATCCGATCTCGCGCGGCAACCGCAACTACAGCATGTATCTGGACGGCAACTACTACGACGGCAACTTGAACGGCGTGCTCGACGGCCAGCCGTTCACCCAGGCCGACGTCGATGACGAGCTGACCTACGTGCCCGAGCGGTTCGACTACCCGCAGATCGCGACCGACTCGGCCCAGCCGGGCTTACGAAAAAGTGCTCAACAACGTCGGCGCGTCGCTCTCGCGCGACTCGGTCGACACGCGGCTCGTGAACGGCGTCATGACGCAGACCGGCATGCTCATCAGCGACCCGGCCGACGTCGGCGGCTGGGGCACGCTTGCCGGCGGCGCGGCGCCCGTCGACACCGATCAGGACGGCATGCCCGACGCCTGGGAAACCGCCCACGGACTCAATCCCAACAACGCCGCCGACCGCAACAACCTTAACCTCTTCGGCTACACGCGCCTCGAGGAGTACATCAACGAGCTCGGCGGCGCGCACACTCAGAAGGTCTGGCGCGCGGCGAGCGGCACGTGGTCGACCGCCGCGACCTGGGCGTCCCCCGGCCTGCCCACCGATGATGACAACGCATTCATCCGCGGCGATGGCGGCACCAGCGGCGCGGCCACGATCGACGCCGCCGGCGCCAATGGCTGGGACGTCCGCATCGGCGGCGACGGCGCGGCCACCCTCTCGGTCGTCAGCGGCGGCTCGCTCCAGGTGAAGAACACGCTGCTCGTGGGCGACGCCGGCACCGGCTCGCTCGATGTCAACGGCGGCACCGTCGAGGCCACGAACGTGGTCATCGGCTCGTTTGGCTATGGCGGAAGCGTGAACGTCAGCGAGCGGCGGCGTCCTCAAAAGCACGTTCATCGCGCCTGATGGCATGGGCGGCAGCGTCACGCTCAACGGCGGCACGATCGCCGCGCTCGGCAATCTCGCAGGTCACCGCGCCGGTCAATCTCGCCGGCAGCGGCACATTCGACACCGCCGGTCATAATGCGACCGTGTCGTCCACGATCTCCGGCGGCGGACTCGTCAAGACCGGCGACGGCATCCTCACCCTCACCAACATCAACACCTACAGCGGCGGCACCACGCTCGCTGGCGGCACGCTTTCGGTCGCCGCCAGCGCGAACATCGGCGGCATCGGCTCACAGATCGAATTCGCCGGCGGCACGCTCCGAGTCACCGGCACCAGCCTGGCGAATCTCGACAATCACATCGTCAATTGGAGCACGTTCAACGGCGGGATCGACGTCGACTCCGCCGGCCACACGTTCACGATCAGCCAGACGCTCGACGGCGGCGGCACCCTCACCAAGACGCGGGGCCGGCACACTGGTGCTCACGGCCAACAACAACCACGCCGGCACCGTCGCCGCGGGCGGCGTGCTGAGCGTGCTCGACGACGCCCGCCTCGGCGCCGCTTCCGCCCCGCTCGGCCTCGCCGGCGGCACGCTCCGCTTCACCACGTCCGGTGCGAGCACAGTCGGCCGCGTTACGACGCTCAGCGGCGCGAGCACGATCGACGTCCAGCAGGCGAGCGGCGTGATCACGATGTCGCAAGCGATCGGCGGCGCGGGTTCACTCACCAAGATCGGCGCCGGCACGCTGATCCTCGGGGCGGCCAACACTTACACCGGCGCGACGACCGTCGCCGCCGGCACTTTGCGAATTACCGACCCGCTGGCTCTGCAATACTCGACCGTCGTCATCAACAGCGGAACGCTCGACCTGAATGGCCTCACAGCCTCGCTCGGTGGGCTGGCGGGCATTCACAATCTCGACCTCCAAGGTACAACGCTGACTCTCGGCGGCAGCAATGAGGATTCGACCTTCGCCGGCAGCATCATTAGCAGCGGAAACGGCGTCGCCTCGGTCGAAAAGATCGGCACCGGCACGATCAACTTCAGTGGCAACAACACCTACACCGGCGGCACCGTGCTCCATAGCGGCGCGATCGGCATCACCAGCGACATCAACATCGGCGGCGCGACCAGCGCGATCACCTTCGCCGGCGGCCTGTTGCGGATCAACGGCACCACGCTCACTTCGATGGGCAGCCACAATGTGAACTGGTCGACCTTCAACGGCGGCTTCGACATCGACAGCTCCGGCAACACCTTCACCGTCAGCCAAGCCATCAGCGGAAGCGGCTCCCTCACCAAGCGCGGCGCCGGCCGCCTCGTGCTCTCCAGCGTCGACGAACAACTACACCGGCGGCACTCGACTCGAAGGCGGCTCGCTGCGAAATCGCGTCGCTCTCGAACATCGGCGGCTCTTCGGCCGCCATCACCTTCGCCGGCGGCATCCTCCGCACCAGCGGCACCGCGATCACGTCGCTCGCCACGAACAACGTCAATTGGTCGACCTTCGACGGCGGCTTCGACATCTCCACTGGCGGTTCCACGCTGACGCTCAGCCAGGCCATCGGCGGCACCGGCTCGCTGACCAAGCTCGGCTCGGGCACGCTGCGGATGGACGTCGCCAACTCCTACGCCGGCGACACGAACCTCAACGCGCGGCACGCTGCTAGTTGAGCATTCGGATGCGCTGGCCAGCACGAACCTCGTCCCCGGCGGCGGAACGCTCGCCGTCGCTGTGACGAATTCCGTCAACATCGGCGGCCTCAAGGGCTCGAGCGGCCTGGCGCTCGGCACGTTCACGGCCAACGTCGGCGGAAACGATCAGGACACCACCTACTCCGGTGCGCTCAGCTCCACCTCGTCCTCCGCCGGCCAGTTCAACAAAGTCGGCGCCGGCACGCTCACGCTCACCGGCTCGAGCTCCTACGCGCGGCCGATCGTCATCAAGGAAGGCGTCATCGCCGTCACCAGCGTCGCGAATATCGACTCGAACAGCCCGCTGGGCAGCGGGACGTCCGCCTCGATGCTGGTGCTCGACGGCGGCAAGCTCACCTATACCGGCAGCTCCACCGGCACGACCAACCGCCTCTTCACCGTCACCGAGAACGGCGGCACGATCGAAGCCGCCGGCACCGGCAAAGTCGTAGCTCAGCTCGACCGGCACGGTCGTCCAGAGCGGCACCGGCGACCGCACGTTCACGCTGATGGGCGTCAACGCCGACTGCGAGTTCAATTTCGCGCTCGGCGACCCGGTGAGCGGCAAGACGTCGTTCCGCAAGGACGAAGGCGGCCGCTGGATCATGAACGGCGCCGCGAATACGCTCACCTACTCCGGCGACACGATCATCGACGCCGGCATCCTGATCCTCAACGGCAACGTCCGCCTTCCCTTCGGCGCCGGCAAAGGCAATCTCGTCATCAACGACGGCCAATTCGAAATGAACGGCCGCGACATGTCGATCAACGGCCTCTACGGCGCCGGCAACATCCAGAACCGCACCAGCACCAAAACGCTCACCCTCGGCAACGCCAATGCCGACGGCGACTTCAGCGGCGTCGTGAGCAACACGGGCGGCGGTGGCAGCACGCAGCTGTTGAATGTCACCAAGGTCGGCAGCGGCACCCAGATCTTCAGCGGCTTCAACACCTACGGCGGAATCACCGACGTGCAGGCCGGAACGCTGGTGATGGCCAGCCACGCCGCCGCCGGCTTCAGCTCGATCCAGGCCACGGGCGGCGTCCTCCGCATCGATCCCGGCGCGGGCGAAGCCCTCGAACTTTTCAAGACAATCGCCATCAGCGGCCCGGCCAATAATCCCACCGGCACGATCGACGTCGCCAGCGGCGGCTTCGTCGCGCTCAAGTCCAAGGGCAACACGCTCAGCCTCGCTTCTCGCCTGGCAACAAGCCGGCAAGAACACCGGCAAAGGACTCACCAGCAGCTGGGTCGCTTCGAATCCCGACTACGGCCTGGCCGTCGTCGACAACGCCGTCCTCGGCCTCACGAGCTTCCACGGTCGCGACGTCACCAGCGATACGCTGATCGTCGCCCCCGCCGTGCTGGGCGACGCCAATCTCGACGACCTGGTCGACTTCGACGACCTCGTCACGCTCGCCGACCACTTCGATACCACGGGCGGCACCTGGGCCGTCGGCGACTTCAACGCCGACAGCCTCGTCGACTCGCTCGACCTCGACCTGATCGAATCGCAATACGGCGCGACGCCGGCGGAGTTCGACGTCGCCTGGTCGCTCGCCCGCGGGCATCATGCCGCTGTTCGGCGACTACAACAGCAACGGCGTCGTCGACGCCGCCGACTACACCGTCTGGCGCGACGCGGTCGGCCAAGGCAGCCGGCACGCTGGCCAACGACCCCAACTTCGGCGTCCCGATCGGCGACGCACAGTACGCCACCTGGAAAGCCAACTTCGGCATACTCGGCGGGCGGCGGCTCGGGTTCCAGTGCGAACGCCGCCGTGCCCGAGCCGGCGACGCTGGTGCTGCTAATTTTCGCGGCGGCCAGCATATTCACGCGGCGATGCAAGGCGTCTGAGAAGAGACAGCCACTCATCATGGCGTGACACTGACAACAAACGACTATCTTCTCTCTCACGGATAGAATGGGAACATGATGGGCGTGAGCGTCACGGTGACCGCCATGAATACCAGGTCGAGCGGAATGCCGACCCGCAGATAGTCCGTGAATCTATACCCGCCGGGTCCGTAGACCATCAGGTTCGTCTGGTAGCCGAAGGGCGTGGCGAAGCCGGCCGAGGCGCCGATGCAGATCGCGATCACGAACGGCATCATGTCGGCATTGAGCGAACGCGCGGCCGACATGGCGATCGGGTAGACGAGCACCGCGGCGGCGTTGTTGGTCACCAGCTCGGTGAAGACCATCGTGACGAAATACACCGCCACGAGCACCCACCAGGGATGCCCGCCGGCGAAACCGATGATCTCCGCCGCGGCGACGTCGGCCAGTTGGCTCAGCTCGATCGCCTTGCCGATGCCCAGCGCCGCGGCGATCACCACCAACAACGACCAGTCGACGCTCTGGCGGGCCTGGCTGATCGACGAGCAGCCCAGCGCGATCATCAGTCCTCCGGCGATCAGTGCGGCGGTCAACAGATCGAGCCATCCGATCGCGGCGACCGAGACCATCGCCACCAGCAGGCCCAGCGCGACCCAAGCCCGATCGCGGCGCACCGGCTGCGAGTTCTCGACGCCGCTTACGAGAAAAAAATGGCTCGAATTGCGCTGGCGGAGCAAGAAGTCTTCATCGGTCTCCAAGAGCAGCGTGTCGCCCGGCTCCAGCACGATGTCGCCGATTTTCCCCGGCACGCGCTGACCGCCACGAGCCACGGCGACCACCGCCGCGTTGTAATACGAACGAAACTCGCCCTCGCGGATGCTGGTGCCGACCAAGCGGGCAGCGGCTCGAGACCACCGCTTCAATGAGCTGACGCCTGCCGACGGGAGTATCCAGACTTCGAGAGTGTTCGGACGCCAGCGCCAAGCCCCGAGTCTTGGTGAGATCGACCACCGAATCCAACACGCCCGCGAACACCAGCCGATCGTTGCCCCGCAGTCGTTCGCGGGGCGAGACCGGCGTGATCTCCTCGCCGGCACGCTCGATCCGCGTGAGGAACAATCCGGGCAAGTGCCGCAAGCCGGCCTCCTCGATGTTTTTGCCGACCAGCGGGCCGTCGGCCAGCACCACCAGTTCCGCGGTGTATTCGCGGGGTCGTCGTGGGTCGTGACGGCCGGGCGCCGATCGGGTAGCAGCCACAGCCCAAAGACCAGAAAGTACGCGACCCCCGCCACCGCGCACGGCAAGCCGACCCAAGTCAGATCGAACATGTTCATGCCCGCATGATCATTCTCCGGTGAGCAGCCCCTGCACGATCAGGTTGGTGCTCGTGCCCACCAGCGTGCAAACGCCGCCAAAGGTGGCGGCGAAAGCCATCGGCATGTAGAGTTTCGCCGGGCTGATCCGCGATCGCTTGCAGATGTCTTCGATGATCGGCATGAACATCGCCACGACCGGCGTGTTGTTGAGAAAGGCACTCAGCACCGTCACGGGCGAAAGCAGCCGCACCAGCGCCGAGCGGGCCGTCTTCGGTTGGCCGATGATCGGCCCGGCCACCAGTTCCATGGCACCGGTTTGCACGAGGCCGGCGACCACCACGAACAGCACGCCGACGGTAATCAGGCCCGAGTTGCCCATTCCGGACACGGCCAGCGCGATGCTCGGCAGCTTGTCGCTGTGAAATAATTCGCCGACGGCCACCAGCAGCGTGAGCGACCCGACCATGACGACGTCGGTCGGAAAGGTCTCGCGGACCAACAAGATCAAGATCCCGGCGACGACCGCCAGCGTAAAGTACGCTTCCCAAGTCATGGCACTGCCCATCTCCCCACGCATTCGACCCGCAATCTTTGACAGTCTTGCAGGGACCAGTATAAGCAGAAATAGGGCCGCTGTCCGATGGCGATTCGCCGATTGACATTCCGACACGGCGCGACGCAGAATAGTTCGCAATGTTCAGTAGATAGATCGTGAATGAAAGCAGGCTGTTCCATGAACCGAGAAGCAATGATCGAAGCGCTCCGCGAGGTGCGATTTCTGCACGACATCGACAATGAACATCTGCTCAAGATCGCCGAGGTGACGCGGATTCGGAATGCCGCGCCGGGCGAAACGCTCTTCCGCGAGGGAGACGTGCCGCAGGACGTGTTCCTGGTGATTGCCGGCAGCGTGGCACTCGACATCGCCACATTCGGCGGCGGCAGCCGCCGGATCATGGCCGTCGGACCGGGCGAAATCCTTGGCTGGTCGGCGCTGCTGGAACAAACCCAAATGACCGCCACCGCCGTCGCGCTCTGTGCGTCGAAAGTGGCCCAGATCAACACCGCCGAGCTGCTTACGATCTGCAAGCGCAACCCGCGCTTCGGCTACGAATTGTTGCGGCGGACTTCGTTGGCGCTCGCGGCGCGGCTCAGCGCGACGCGGCTGCAATTGCTTGATTCGTTCGGATCGCAAATGCCGCCCGGAGCCTGAACCGTTCGGCCAATTTGCCACGCTTGGCAGTGGCAGTCCCTTCGCCCTACAATGACGGGTTCAGTCGCGGTGGCGACGTTGGCAGCAAGACTCGAACCCCGAAGGAGACTGCAGATGACGAACATCAAATGGCAGAGGATGTTGATTGGATCGTTGGGCGCCGTGGGCCTGGTGCTGATCGGCCAGATGGCGCTCGACTCGATGTTGGCGCAGACGGCGGTCGGGCAGACGGCGCAGATGGCCGCATCTCCCGCGCCGACCAAGGCGGTGGCCGTCGTGCACGCGCTGGGCGACACGAAGACGGCCGGCAAGGTGACGTTCACCAAAGTCGCCGGCGGGATCGAGATCGAAGCCGACGTCACCGGCCTCACGCCCGGCAAGCATGGCTTTCACGTCCATGAGTTCGGCGATTGCTCGATGATGGACGGCACCTGCGCCGGCGGACACTTCAATCCGGACGGCATGCCGCACGGTGGACCGGACTCGGCTCGAGCGACACGTGGGCGACTTCGGCAACCTCGAAGCCGGCCCGGACGGCAAGGCCCATTACAGCCGCGTCGACAAGGACATCGCCTTGAGCGG
>CAWEEU010000017.1:0-51699 GCA_963808175.1 uncultured Planctomycetota bacterium
AGGCACTTCTGGCAACCCACAAAAGCCCTGCGCGTCTTGCGGGTCGTACCGCTGCAGGCAGTCAATTATCGGCGGGGCACTGTGCTGATTTTAGCGACGGCGTCGGTCCGCGCCGTCGATTGGTAAAGCTGGCGAGCGCTTCGTGTTGTGCCGGATTTCGTGCGCACAGGGAGCCGTGGCGACAGGGAGGTTGCCGCAATCGCCGAACGGTCTGTCTGGCCGACGCAGAAGTTTCAGCGATGGGTTGACGCACGTGCGCGGGCACCCTTCAGGGAAGAAGGAGATTGAGATGAAGATGCATCTGGCGTGGGTTCGTGTCACCGCGGCGGCGGCGACGACGATCGCAACGTTTGGCGGACAGCTGGCCGCCGGACAAAGCCAGTTCGGGCCCTACTCGACGACTCCGCCCTATTCCGCGGCCGAATACGCCGCGCCGTCGTCGACCGAGGCGCCGCGGTACGCGGAGACGCCGTCGTCTTCCGTGGCACCGACCACTTCCGCGGTGGCGCCGTACGGCGTCGCGCCGAGCAAATCGACTCAGTCGTCCGCCTATCCCTATCCGACGACCGACGCGGCTACGTATTACACCGCTGCCCGCGGCACGTATTCCTTCAAGCCCTCCCAGCAAACACCTGCCGATTTGGCGAAGCAGCCTGCCGCTCGCACGACCAGCCAGCGCTACGCGCCAGTGCGCCGGCGCCTCAAGTGACTACGCAATATCAGCCGCCGCAGTATCAGCAGCCGGGTGTTCGCCCGACGTATCCGCAGTTGGCGCAGCAGTCGAGTGACACGGTGACGCCGGGCACGAGCACTCCGCCCGCCAGCACGGGGACGCTGCCCGCTCCGGCCGGCGTCAACGCCACGATGCCCTATCCATCGACCGACAACTTTTTCCGCAGTGACCCGATGGCGATGGGAAATGGCGGCTGTAATCCCGCGGACGATGGTTACGGGGCGCTCGACGGCTGCATGGACGACGGCTACAGCAATCAGTGGTTCGGTGGCATCTATGGACTGTACATGACGCGGACTCGTGGCCCATACCGCGCCTACACGGCTGGAGTTGATACCCCGGACGGTTCGAACGCACTGCCTACGCTCAGCGAAATCGAAAACGAAAGCGACTGCGCGTTCCTGGTGCCGCACTGGCGCGGTGGCGTCGAAGTTCGCCTGGGTAGCACGTTTGGCATCGGCGACGGTTGCGACGACTGCTACGGCGATTCGCTACGGCTGCGGCTGCAACGGCCAGTCAAACGCGTGCGGCTGCAACTCCGGCAATTCCTGCGACTGCCAGCCCTGCTGCCAACCTTGTTGCCAGCAGATGTATGCCTGGGAAGTTGCCTGGTGGGGCCTCGGCGATGAGCGGCAGGAGCAATTCGTCGACGGCCCGGTTCCGAATCCCGGCACGTTTCGCTACTACGGCATGGTCAACTACGCCGGCCTGTAATACGACGACGGTGGTGGCGGCGACCCCGTGAACTATCTCTACAATTATCAGCTTCCTATTTCCGACGTACCCGCGTTCGGCGACACTACCGCGGCACGCACAGTGCTCTCGCAACGAGTCACCACCAACTTCTCGTGCCAGAACCTCGAGCTGAACATCATGCGGTTGCCGCTCTTCACTGGCGGGTGTAGCTGCGATGGCTGCGGCCCGAGCTTCTGGCTCACCGGACAGTGCGGGGTCCGCTATTTCCGCATCAACGACGATTTAGGTTTCGACACGGAGTGGGCGACCTCGAATTCCGGGCCCGGCTCGACCTTCGACGGGTGGCGCAACGGGACCAACGAGTTGTTTCATGACATCAATACGGAGAACAACCTCGTCGGCCTCCAGCTCGGCACTACCACCAACTACTGCGTTGCAACTCGTTGGAACTTCTTCTGGGACACTGACTTCGGCATCTACAACAACTACATCACGCAGCGCCAGCGGATGTTCAATCCAATCAGCGGGTACGCGACGTTTTCCCAAGACGGCAGCAACGTGAACGTCCATTCCGACAAGGATGACGTTGCCTTCTTGGGCGAGATGCGGCTCGGCGGCGGATATCTGTTCACGTCGCATTGGCGCGGCATCCTGGCCTACCGCGTAATCGGCGTCGGCGGCATCGCGCAGGCGGTGGACCAGATTAAGCCCGCCTATATCAACCGGGCTGACACCGCTCGGATCAATTCCGATGGCTCGATGCTGATCCACGGCCTGCAAGCCGGCATGGAGTTCAATTACTGAGAAGGCTATTAGCTGTTAGCCGTTAGCTATTAGCCAAACAGGGAGCAAACGCCTGCCCGCCAGTTCAAATCCGTGTCGAGCAAAGATGTCGAAACTCGCCTGGCTAAGAGCTCAGAGCTAATAGCTAACAGCTTCTCTCAATAGCTTTCGACGCCCGTGAGCTGTAGAAACTCCGGGTCATGCCGCAGCGGCAGGAAGTCGGGCTCGTGGAGCACCATGTCGCGGTAGTTGGAGTCCATTTCCAACGCGTGCGAGAGATACCGCAGTGCTAGCACGCGGTTGTGCGCGAGGCTCCAGTAGCAAGCCAGGTTGTAGTGAATGATCGCCTCACCGGGGTCGACTTCAACGGCATGTTCAAGGGCTTCGATCGCCTTGGCCAGCTTACCGGTCCGCTTGTAGCACCAACCCAGTGCGAGCCAGACGTGGATGTCGTCCGGCACGAGTTCCGCGCTTCGCTGGAGCGGTGACAAGGCTTCTTCATACCGCTCCAATTCGCGGAGCGTATCACCCACCATGAAACTGGCCCGGCCGTTGGTGTGGACCAACGTCTGCCGGCGCTCCAGTGCTTGCAGAGCGTGTTCGCGCATGCCCAGCTCCAGGTAGCCGTCGGCTTCTTCGATTGCCCTGCGAAGTTGTAATCGGTTGCGAGACACGCGTGATGTTCCTTGGTCGCGTCGCCTGGGGGAGCGCCTGTTCGTCCCACTATCAAATTGTACTCGGCTTCTACGGCGGACCCAAATGATTTTTTGCTGAAACTCAGGCACACCTTCTCGAAAACGGTTGCCAAAATCGCCGGGGTAAACCTGGCCGCATGGTCCGGTGGTTCGGCTGGGGAAAGCTCTGCCGCCGAGCGGCCACTGGCGCGACCTTGGTCACGGCTCGAGTGACGGCGGCATCCGGTTGCGAGCCGTCGAATCGCAGTCCCCAAAGGTGTTGAAATCCATCATCAAGGTTCGCATCGCAACGTCGCGTTTTGACCACGTCGCGGCGCAGTCTGGCGAGCGGCAAATTCGATTTCCTGCCAATTCGCCGCGGTTTTTTGCAGTTCGCCCGCTATTGTTTCGATCTCGGCATCGACCTTGCGGATGGCAGCGTGCAGGCGGACGCATCTCCGCTTTCACGACCAGATCGCTCTTCCCTCCTTCTCATCATCCCTCCCCAGCTGCGCTGCGCGGCGCATCGGCAAGCGCAGCGGCTGGCCCCATGCGCTCGATCTGCGGCATTCTCGTGCTTCTGCTCGGCGTCGGACTGATGTCCTGCCGCATCGAGGGACGGTCCGCCGACGCAACGGCGCCGGAGAGCGAAGTCGAATGGGTACGCACAGTCGACGGCTGGGAACAGCCTCACCATTGGGCCTCATCGCTCGCCGAACCGCCGGCGTTACACCCGCTCGTCGTCGCGGTCGGTCAGACACTGGTCTCCTTGTTCGCATTGGTTGCCGTTCCCGATCCGAAGCGATCCGGCAAGTAGAGCGACTTTCGGCCCGATTTTTGCCAGGCGACTCTTCACAACCGCCTGGCAGGGCATAGCTTACGAGAAATCCTCCGGTTCCGTCCAGATCTGTGCACGGATCGGTTCGCATTGGGCCACTAACTAGATAACGAATGGTAATACCGTCAGAACGGTATCCAATTCCTCGGTCCTGGAGACTTGGCGATGCGCTTAACACTCAGAACTCTGCTGGCATACATGGACGAGATTCTCGAGCCATCGGACCGCGAAGAGCTTGCCAAGAAAGTCGAGTCGAGCGAATTTGCTCACGACCTGATCCATCGCACGAAAGACACGATGCGCCGCCTGCGGCTCAGCGCCCCGCAGGTGATCGGCACGGGCATTGGCCTCGATCCGAACACGGTGGCGGAGTATCTCGACAACGTGCTGCCGCCGGATAGCGTCGCCGACTTCGAGCGGATCTGTCTGGAGTCGGACGTGCATTTGGCCGAGGTGGCCTCCGCGCATCACGTGCTGACGATGGTGCTGGGCGAGCCGGCCGAGATCGATCCCGCGGCGCGGCAGAGAATGTACTCGCTGCCGACCGAGGCCCAACCGCATAAGCAGCTTCGCATCGAAGGGGCACACACGGTCCCGACTCCGGTGCAGGACTATGCTGCCGTGACGCCGCCGCCCCACGTCTATCCGCCGACGCACGTGGTCCCATCGGCTCCAGCTGCCATGGATTCGGTTCCCGATTATCTTCGTGCGTCGTCCTGGACTCGCCACGGTGCGTTGCTCGCCGCCTGTGCAGCCGTGCTATTGCTCGCCCTTGGTTGGTTGCTCTACACGGGAATGAGTGGCTGGTTTGGCAGCGCGCAGCAGGTGGCACTGGCGCCCGGCAACGAAGTGGGCGGCGACGTCGAGCCGCCGACCCAACCACCGTTGCAGCCTCCCGCGATTCCGGAACACGCTGCCAGCGAACCGACGAGTACGGAGCCCTCCGACACACCTCCTGCCAGCGCTAGCCAAGTCACCGCGCAGAAAACTGACACCCCCGCTCCGATTGCCGCCGCGCCGCGGATGCCGCTACCCGCGATGGGTGGCCCGAAGCCGCCGGCCCAGACGCCGTCGGTTTCCACGCCAGAATCAGCGTCCGCGACCGAAGCTCCCGTCGTCTCCGTCGACGAATCTGCCTACGGCTACGGCGAACAGCCAGGCGAATCGACCGACCGTTACGCCGACAACAACGCGCCGACGGTGACGACCCCGAGTTCCAACAGCGCGAACGTTGCGCCCGGTCCGAACGATTTAGCCAGCTCGGTGCCGGCCGTTCCCGCGGCGACCAACGTGGTGCCGCCTGCCGCTGACGCGGTCGCCGCCGCGTCAACCACTGCAGTCGTTCCCAAAGCCGATGCCGAAACGCCTGCCACGACGCCGGTAGAGGCTGCCGAGGAAAAAGTCGTCGAGGGACCACCGGAGCCGGTGGAAATTGGCACCTATTTGGACGGCAAGAACATCTTGGTTCGTTTCGATAGGCAATCCAACTCCTGGTACCGAATGACGCCCCGCACGGCAATCCAACCGGGCGACAGGGTGCTCGCGCTGCCGGCGTTCTTTCCGAAAGTCATGCTCGCCGCCGGAATTCACCTGAAACTCGTCGGCGGGACCATGATCACGTTCGATCCGGAAGTGGCCGGTTCCAGCGAGCCGTCGATCAGCGTCAACTATGGTAAAGTCGTCGATTGTCAACACGACAAACGACGAAAGTGCTCTGAAGCTTACCATCGGCGACCAGACTGCCGACGTTCACCTCGGCCGCAACGCTACACTGGCGGTCGACGTCGTGCCGAAGTATCTGCCGGGTCAGGACCCGCGCAAGTCACCTTCGCCGATCGTCGCTCAGCTCTATGCCCGCGATGGGAACGTGACCTGGACCGACGCGGCCGGTACCAACACCGTTTCGGCGCCCGGCCAATGGAAAATCGACGGGGGCATCGCAACGAAGGTCTCGGCCGACGTCACGTTCCCCGACTGGATCGACCAGGAGCCGGTCGAACAGCGCAGCGAAAAGCTGTTCGGCGCACCGGCGGTCGAGGCGGCTCTCGATCCCACGCGGCCGGTCGAGGATCAGTTGCTCGAGCTCTATCAAAGCAGCCGTCGGCGCGAAGTGAAGTCGCTGGTCGCGCGCAGCAGCGTGTATGCCGGCTTATTCGTGCCGTTCGTTGAAGCGCTGCGGGACTCGGATCAAAAGGCCGCGTGGAAGACGCACATTGACACGTTGCGTTCGGCCATGTCGCTGGGCCCCGATTCGGCGGACAAGATTTACCAGACGCTCGTCGACCAGCGCGGCAAAGCGGCGGCCGACGACCTCTACCAAATGCTCTGTGGCTTCGGTCCCGAACAGATTGGCACGCCGGCCGAGTTTCAAAATGGTCTGGGCACGCGGCTGGTCGACTGGATGGAAAACGACAGCCTCGACTACCGCGTGCTGGCGGTCCAGGACATGGCCGACGTCACCGGGATGCGACTGATGTCGAATCCAGCCGGCACTCCGGCCGAACGGGCGCGGGGCATCCGCCTCTGGCGGCAACGGCTCAAGGATGGCGAGGCGCCGCCCGTGTCGCCGTAAATCTTGCCGCCGAAATCTGACGTTTCTTCCGGCGGGAAACCCGGTTTGTGTACGCAGCCCGATCAGGTTAAAATTACTGGCTTGGCCACGGGTCGCCGAGATGGTCTCGTCGGGTCCGCTGGCTGCCGGGTCGTCCCGCTGCTTCTGGGGAGGCGCAATCGGTGCAGGTCAAGATCTCTACGCGGCATGGTCACTTGAGCGAAGCGTCGCAGCAGAAAATCTCAGCCAAAGCCGAGAAGCTCTTGCGGATTTTTGACCGGATCAGCGCCGTGGAGCTGACGATCGACCTCGAGGATTCGAATTCTCCGCGGGTGGACGCCAAGCTGTCGGCGGAGCACAAGCACGACTTCGTGGCCCACGATCAGTCGGACAATCTCCAGGGCTCGATCGACACGGTGCTCCATCGGCTCGAACAGCAACTCCGCAAGTACAAGGAGAGAGTGCAAGATCGCCACCGTCAGCCGGGCGCGCGACGCGAGGGGGCGCCTCCCGGCACCGAGGCCAGCGTCGACTAACAGTTTACAGTAAACATTTGGCGACGGGGCTCGCCCCGCACGAAACAACACATCGCGTCACGACGGCGAGTTTTTTTGTCCCCGACGCAAATCAAAACAATTCAACGCATTTGACGAGGCATGAGAGACGATGAAGTTTTCTGATTTTATTTGCAAGGAAGCGGTGCGCACGCACTTGGAGGCGGACGAAAAGGAAACCGTGATTCGCGCCATGGGCAAGGCGCTGGTCGAAGCCGGCAAAATCAAAGAGCAGGATTTCGAGAGCATCGTGGCCGCGATCCTCAAACGCGAGGAACTCGGCAGCACCGGCATCGGCCGAGGCGTCGCAGTACCCCACACCAAGCACCCGGCCGTCGACAAGCTGGTCGGCACCGTGGCCATCAGCGACGACGGCGTCGACTTCGACAGCCTCGATGGCGAGAAGGTTCACCTGCTGTTCCTGCTGATTTCGCCACCCGACCGGCCCGGCGATCACCTGCGAGCGCTGGAGAACATATCGCGGCAATTGCGGGACGACACGTTCTGCCGTTTTCTCAAGCAGAGCAAGACTCCGAACGACGTTTGGCAATTGCTGGAAGAAGGAGATAACAACCAGGCCGCTTCCTAGGCGCATTGTCCGTTCACGGGCAAGCTCGCTGAGGCCGGCCGAAACGCACCCTGATCGCGATCTGTGAGCGAATAGTGGCAGACGGGCACCAGTCATGAGTACTTCCCCGGTCACGCGCGCCGTAGTCATCGTGAACACAGAGGGGTTGCACGCACGTCCGGCCGACATGCTGGCCCGGACCGCACTGAAATTCCGTTCGCGAATTGAGGTCGTTTGCCGCAGCGAGCGGGTCGACGCCAAGAGCACACTCAACCTGCTGATCCTGGGGGCGACGCAAGGAACTGAAATTGTAATCGAGGCCGATGGCGAGGACGCCGAAGAAGCCGTCGACACCTTGGCCACACTTGTAGCGGGCGGATTCGCCGAAGAGTCGAAGCCGGCCAATTGAACAGAACTTCGACGAGCAAACGCCAGCTCCGCCACTGGAGCGCAAAGAATTAACGAATTACCACGACAGCGATAGGACGACCAGTCCGGTGCTTGAGCGGCCACCTGTTCGGCCGCGACTCGCCGGATCGCACGACCAGTCCGCGGCGACGCCCTCGTCGGGCGTCACGGCCGCGAATCACAATTCACCACCAGAACAATCAGGGCACATCAGCTGCTGCGGAGAGCGATCGCAACCAATCCCACTGCCAGCCACCACTAGGCGCCCGCGGCGACCTTATTTCCCCGGGCGATTGTTGCGGCAGCGGACCACACCGCGATCCATCCGCCGGCGGCGCACCGCGGAGCGAGTTCGGATGATTGGCTGCAGAAGCTGCACTTCACCGCTCGATTTGCTAGTGGCACCGGCGACCTAGCCGCTTCGGCCGGTGTGCCCGCTAGTACGCAATGGAACATCTCCAAGGAATTGCCGTTTCGCCCGGCGTGGCGATCGGCGAGGCGCTCGTGATGGACAACGAGGGATTTCGCATCCCTCGTCGGTTCCTGCCGCGCGACGCCGTGGAAGATGAGCTCGAGCGGCTCGACCAGTCGATCAAGAGCGCCACCGCCGAGATCGAGCGGAATCGCGACCGCGTCGCCGAAGAGTTGGGCTCGCAATACGGTGCGATCTTCTCCGCCCACGTGCAGATGCTCAACGACTCGACGCTCCGCGGGCCAAGCTCGAGGAGATGATCCGCCAGCGGCACTACTCGCCCGAATACTCGGTGAGCCGGGTCTTGCGCCATTACGCCAAGGTGTTCCAGTCGCTCGAAGGGGCGATGCCGGAACGGGCGAACGACATCTTCGACATCGAGAAACGGGTGCTGCGGCACCTTTTGGGACGGCGCCGCGAAGAGCTGGGGCACATCGTTTCGGAAGTCCTGGTGCTGGCCCACAATCTCACCCCCAGCGAGACGGCGAACCTCAATCCGAAGTTTGTCCGCGGCTTCGTTACCGAGATCGGCGGGCCCGGCAGCCACACCGCGATCGTTGCCGAGGCGCTGGGCATCCCGGCGGTCGTCGGCACCGGGCCGTTCCTGACTGAAGTCTCCGGTGGCGAGACGGTGATCATCGACGGCGACCAGGGCCTGGTGATCCTGCATCCCGATGAAGAGACAATCGCCCGCTATCGTTACGAAGCCGACCAGCAACGTTCACAAGCCCGCAAGCTCGAAGCGTTCCGCGATCTGCCGGCCCAAACGCTTGACGGGGTACGGATTCAGCTCCTGGGCAACATCGAGTTTCCGCACGAAGTCGAGCAGTGTAAGGAGCGGGGTAGCGACGGCATCGGACTCTATCGCACGGAGTTCTTGTTCCTCTCCGGCGACGGCCAGCCCAGCGAGGAAGCCCAGCTCGCTGCCTATACCGAAGTTGCCCAGGCGATGAACGGCCAGCCCGTCGTGATGCGGACCGTCGACCTGGGGGCCGACAAGATGCCAAACCTTCCGGCGCCCGAAGACGAACGCAACCCGTTCCTCGGCCTCCGTAGCATCCGCTTGGCGCTCAAACACCGCTCGATGTTTCGCACGCAGATGCGGGCGATCTTGCGGGCCAGCGTCACGGGCAACATCCGCATGATGTTTCCACTTGTGAGCACGCTGATGGAATTCCGCACCGCCAAGAGCGTGCTCCAGGATACCAAGGAAGACCTCACGGAAGAGGGAATCAAGTTCGACCGCAACATGAAGGTCGGCATGATGGTCGAAGTACCATCGACCGTCTTGATGATGGACCACTTCGCTCACGAAGTCGACTTTTTCAGCATCGGCACCAACGATCTGATCCAGTACGCGCTGGCCGTCGATCGCAGCAACAAGGACGTGGCCGGGCTCTACACCGCGTCTGACCCATCCGTGCTGCGGCTGATCAACATGGCGGTAAAAACTGCCCATGAGCACAAGGTGCCGATCAGCATGTGCGGCCAGATGTGCGGCAACCCGCTCTACACCATGTTGCTGTTGGGCATGGGGTTGCGGAGCCTGAGCGTGACGCCGGCCGCGATTCCCGAGATCAAACGCGTCTGCCGCAGCGTCGAGCTGCCCCATTGCGAACAAGTTACCAAACGGTGCATCGAATTCGACAGCGCCCACCACGTCCGCACGTACCTCAAGGAAGAGCTTTCCAAGGTCGTGCCGGACATACGGATTTAGCAGGCCAGGATGCCGGATGCCGACGGACGGCTCATGGCCTGTCCACTTGTATCCTGACACCGCATCGGCAACCCCGGTCCCGACGTCCACGTAACACATTTATGTACAAAGGCAACCCACCACCTATGAAACAAGAAATGCTGATCAACGTCGCGCAGCCGGAGGAGTGCCGGATCGCGATCGTTGAAGATGGAGTGCTCGAAGAACTGTACGTCGAGCGCACCAGCCAGGGCAATTTCGTCGGCAACATCTACAAGGGCAAGATCGTCAACCTCGAGCCGAGCATCCAGGCCGCGTTCGTCGACTTCGGCGTCGGCCGCAACGGCTTCTTGCACATCAGCGACGTCGAGCCGCAGTACTTCCGCCAGGGCGGATACGATCCGAATCGGCCGATCAACCCCGATGGTTCGCAGTCGCAGGAGAAAGAGCCGGCCCACGCCGGTGCGGAACATGGCGGCGAGCGCGGCGGCGGCGGTGGAGGGCGGCGTGACAATGGCCGCGGCCGTCCCGGGGGTCGCAACTCGTCGCAACGCCTCGGTGTCCGCCCGCGGATCAAGCCGCCGATTCAAGACATCTTCCAGCGCGGCGACGAGGTGCTCGTGCAGGTGATCAAGGAAGGCATGGGCACCAAGGGCCCGACCCTCTCGACCTACATCAGCATCCCGGGCCGCTACCTGGTGCTGATGCCGGCACTCGGCCGGATCGGCGTCTCCCGCAAGATCGAGAGCGACGACGACCGCCGCCGCTTGCGCGACATCCTCCGCGAGCTCAATCCGCCCCGCGGCGTCGGCTTCATCGTCCGCACTGCCGGCACCGACCGGACCAAGAAGGAACTGTCGCGCGACCTGGCCTATCTGCTGCGGCTGTGGAAGGTGATCGTCCGCCGGATCAAGAAGCACCCGGCTCCGATCGACATCTACGAAGAGAGCGACATGATCATCCGCACGATCCGCGACATCTTCACCGCCGACGTCGACGCGATCTTCATCGACGAGCCGGCGGCCTACGAGCGGGCCAAGGAGTTCCTGCAGATCGTCATGCCCCGCTACGTCAGCCGGCTGCAGCATTACGAGGGCAAGGAGCCGCTGTTCCAGAAATACAACCTCGACGAGGCGATCGCTCAGATCAATCAGCGCCGCGTCCCCTTGCGCGGCGGCGGATCGCTCGTGATCGACCAGACGGAAGCCCTCGTGGCGATCGACGTCAACAGCGGCAACTTCCGCACCGACGGCTCGGCCGAGGAGTCGGCCTTCCAACTCAACAAGATCGCCGCCAAGGAAATCGCCCGCCAATTGCGTCTGCGCGACCTGGGCGGCGTGGTCGTGAACGACTTCATCGACATGCGCAGGGACCGCCACCAGCGCGACGTCGAGCGGACCTTGCGCGACGCAGTGAAGCGCGACCGGGCCCGCACCAAGATCCTCCGCACCAGCCCCTTCGGCCTGATCGAAATGACGCGGCAGCGGATTCGCCCCAGCCTCAAGCGAAGCGTTTACAAGGAATGCCCAGCCTGTAGCGGCAGCGGCCAAGTCAAGTCGGCCGAGAGCATGGCGATCGAAGTCGTCCGTAAACTACTGCTGCGGACCCATCTCGAACAGGTCTCGAAGGTCACGGTTACCGTCGAGGAGGAAGTGGCGCTTTACCTCAACAACAAGAAGCGCCGCGAGCTGGCCAAGATCGAGGACGACAACCACGTCCAGATCCAGATCGTCAGTGGCGAAGGCCTCTCGCCCGAATACCTGAAGCTCGATTGCTTTGACGCCAATGGGCGGGAAGTGAAGTTCCCGGAATGATAAGCGATCGCCTAACTGTGTGAATCGTCGTCATTTCTGGACCGATGCTTTGCCATGGAGTAAAGTTAGGGTATTCAGTTGGTTTGACTACGTCCGCGAGGGATTTGTTGATGGGCACGGCCATTGCTACTCCGCATCCAGTATGCAAAGCGATTTTGTTCTGCCAGCATGTCGACGCGGATAAGTCTGGCAGTATAGATTTGACGGGTGTCGTCAACAATTTGTTTGTTGACGATTCCTTGATGGCTCCACCAATCGAATTGTTCTGTCAAATCACGGACGCGATGGGCCATTATGAATTTCTGGTTGAGATACATGATTTGACGACGAATCAAATTGTAGCTCGCTCGGAACCGACTGCATTTGATGTTGCTGACCCGCTGATGGCGATGGATGTAATTGTTCACAACCCGGAACTCCAGTTTCAGACGATTGGACTCCATGATCTTGTGATCTTCGCGAACGGCGAAGAAGTCGATCGCAAGCAATTTGGTGTCGCTTTCCGGAAGGATGCTGAACATGCCCTCTCCGACTGAAGACCTCTCGACGCATTCGGATGGGAGCCCATTCGTACTCGTTCTCCGCGAGGCGAAGATTCTGGCTAAGCCGCTCAAGTCGCTGCAGACCCCGGAGCCGATTCCGGACGCGAAAGGAAGTCTCTCCTCGGATCAACTGCAGGAGATCGCGAAGCATCGCCGACCGCCCTCGGCCTGGTTCCAAGGCGATGAAGAGCAAATCTTTTGAGATGAGCTGTGCCGAATCTACAGCAAGGCAGCATTGTTCGCGCGTCGGTGCTCGATCCGGCTGGCGGAAATAAAAAGATTCGCCCGCTTGTTGTCGTGACGGCAAATTCGGAGATTCGCTCAGCTTCGGCGCTATTCGCCGTGGCAATTACTGGCAGTTTCAGCGATCCACCGGTGGCAGATGAAATTCCACTGCCGTGGCATCCCAAAAGGGCGTCGCGGACCAACCTGGTGAAGCCGTGCGTCGCCAAATGCTCATGGATCTGCGAGCTGCAACGGAGCGACGTACTCGAAGTCCGCGGGCAAGTTCCCTCGGCTCAGCTTCAAGCAATTCTGGAACGAGTCGCGGCGCGGTAGCCGTTCGTTGAGCGGTGCAGATCGACGGCGTCGACGCGAACAGCCGGAGAGTGAAATTCCCGGAATTAAAGCACGGCAGAGTGCAAACAATAAGGCGGCACGTCCCTGAGGTTCACCGAAGGGCGTGGCTGGTCGCGCTCGTGATCAACCACGCCCGTCGCTGGAAGCTCCTGGCGTGCCACCCAGGGTTAATGTAAAACAATCTGCCGCATGGCCTCAAACGAATCTGGGAGGATTTCCACGGCTCGTACCGGTCGACTCATAACGGATGGCAGACTTCAAACGTCGAACGCACTTTTGGGTGCTGCCGTCGTCTATCTCGCTCCCGGAATAATGTATTGGTCGATCTACGGATTTGCCCTCGACGTGTTCAGCGCTGTTTGCATCGGTGGAACTGCCGTCTTTGTTGCCATGGGAGTCCTGGCGCGATGGACGCCACTCGTTCCGGCCATCATTTCCACGGCGCTCTACGCATTGAATCTTGCTTGGCTATGGAAAAATGTACTCGCGTGGAACCCAGTTTCCTGGATCCTCCACACGGCGATTCTATTTCTGCTCGCAACAGCGATTGTATCGGCAATCAGGCACGCGCGCAGCGTGCCTCCGATCGCGACAGATTCTCAGTAGTCTTGCCCACTCACACCAGCTTCGCGTCGAGCGAAATCTCGGCGGCGGCGAGCACCTTCGACACGGGGCAGTTCTTCTTCGCCGTCTCGGCGATTTCCTGGAACTTCGCGGCGTCGAGGCCCGGCACGCTGGCGGTCGTCGTCAGATGAATCTTCGAGATGCGGAAGCCGGCTTCTTCCTTGATCAGGTCGACCTTCGCCTTCGTCTCGATCTTTTTGGGCGGCGTGCTGTTGCGGCCAAGCGCTCCGAAAGCGCCATCGAATAGCAGCCGGCGTGGGCGGCAGCGATCAGCTCCTCGGGGTTGGTGCCCGCGCCGTCTTCGAACCGCGACTTGAACGAATAGGGCCCGGTCCACGCGCCGCTGCCGATGGTCATCGTCCCTTTGCCGCCCATGATATCGCCTTCCCAAACCGCTGTACTTGCTCGCTCTGGCATGTTGCACCTCTTCCGCTATTTGATGCGGGCTTATCTTTAAGAAAATCGCCCAATGACAGATGACAAATTTGCAATGACCAACCGAAACGGCCTCGATTCTAAAGCACTGCGTCCCCGCGTCTTGGCCCGACAGATCGGCCGAATTCCACCGGAAAAACCGGCCCATTTCCGCGGCCCAACAGCGGTCGACGGCCTGCAGAGCGATTGCTACACTTAAGGATTCTCAATTGTCCCGTTTGCGACCCAGTCCATCAGCGAGTCTCGAGCCATGTACGCGATCATCACCGACGGTAGCCGCCAATACAAAGTCGAAACGGGCCAGGAGCTCAACGTCGATTACCGCGACACGCCGGCCGGCGAGAAGTTCAAATTCGAGAGCGTGCTGGCCGTGCGGCGGCGGCTGGCGACGCCAAGCTCGGCTCGCCGCTGGTGAAGGGCGCGAGCGTCACGGCCGAAGTCCTCGGCCCGGTCCACGGCGAAAAGCACATCATCCAGAAGCTCCGCCGCCGCAAAAACTTCCGCAAGAAGACCGGCTTCCGGGCGATGTTCACCCGCGTGCGGATTGCTGAAATCTCTGTTTGAGCCTTGATCGTTTGATAGTCCGGCTTTGCTTCGCTGAGGAATCGGATGAAGAAGGTCGCGCGAAGTATGCAGCCCGCGATGCCGAAAGATTTCGCGGCCGCGCTGGCCGGCCGGCCAGCTGTGAAGCGCATGTTCTCAGCTTGCTCCTTCTCACCAGCGAGAATACTTGCGCTGGATCGACGAAGCGAAGAAGCCGGAGACGCGCACGCCGCATCGCCAAGTCGCTACAGCTCATTGCCGACAAAGGGCAAGCCGACGAGCGAGCTTGAAGCGCGGCCGGTATATTCGCGTCGGCGGCTGAATCTGCAGCAATGGACTTCGGTGCATGGCAATCAGCGCCGACCGAACAGGACGCCCCACAACCGTTCACTCCAGGCGAGGTGGACGTCGCGGAAACCGGCCGCCGCAAGTATTCTTCTTGCACGGTGGCCGTTTCGTGGCAGTCGTCGCCGCTCGATTTCGGCTCGCCGAAGCGCGTGATGTTCCGCTCGTGCCAGGCTTCGAACACCGGCCGGAACGACTCGGGGATGCGGCCCTCCGACGTGTCGACGTCTTTCTGCTGGGACCACCACTTGAGCATCGCCAGATAGTCGGCGTCACTCTCCGGCCGGAATTCGTCGCCATTGAGGAACAGTCCATTCGGCGCGAGCGCAGCGTGGCATTTTGCGTAGAGCGCTTGCTTCTCCGCCGGCTCCAGATGATGAATCGCCGACATGCTCACAAGCGCATTGCGGTGCCGCGGGCAGCGCCGAGTCGCCAGTCATCCTGCAGCCGTTTCTCGATCAGCGTCACCCGATCGCCGAACCGCGCCAGCCGCCGCTCGGCGATCGCCAGAAACGCCGCCGATTGATCCACCAGCACCGCGTGTGCGTGCACCGAATCGCTCGAGCACGCGTTCCAGGAGCCGTCCCGATCCGCCGCCGAGATCGACGACGCACTCCGGTTCGCTCCTTTCGCCGGCAAGAAGCGACAGAATTTCGTCCTGCACCACAACATAAAACGGATGAATCGCCGGCGCACCCGCGTCAAAGGCTTCGGCTGCCGCGCTCGTGTTCCAGCGATAGGTCGTCATGATATTGGACCAGCGACACTCGCCAGTTGGACGAAATGTTCGTCTGGCTGCTTGCCTCGCCATTAGAGTCTGCGCATCCTACCGACACAAAATCAAAAAATCTTGCCGCCGCTCAGGCGTGTTTTTTCAATCGCTCGAAAACGCGCCGCGGCCCGATTTTTCAGGCCATTTTTCATCTTCACTGGACCTTTATGCCAGCAACGCTAGAATTTAACATATGCCACAACCCATTGTGTGCTAGCAACTTACGACGCCCAAGAAATTGCATTGACGGCCTAAGCGAAACGAGTAAGATCAGACTCCCTAACCACGTATGTTGTAGTCATGAGGGCATCGGACACAACATATAGTGGTTTTCGGGCGACGCTGATCCCGAATTTTCGGGTTTTGGGCAATCGAGGCCCTAAATCTGGTGCAGTGCCTGCCGGGAGGAAGCCGATCCTCTTGGGTAGACAATGTACAATTGTTCATACTGGTAGGATGCCCCTCTCAAGCCGCAAAGGAGTTGCCGCGATGGCCACAGCTAACGTTACCGCCTCCCGTCCTGTGAAATCCGCTCCTCCAACTCGACCAGCTCCTCGGCCAAACGCTTCCACGGCCGGCTCAAGGTCGATGCCACCTTCTGCCCGACCGACGTCGACGATCTCTTCTCGACCGTCGACTGGGAAGTCCGCAGCTCGCAGATCAAGGGCGAGAACGGCGAGCTGATCTTCGAGCAGACCAACTGCGAAGTGCCCTCGTTCTGGAGCCAGCTGGCCACGAACGTCATCTGCAGCAAGTATTTCTACGGCGAAGTCGGCACACCCGAGCGCGAATACAGCGTCCGGCAACTGGTCCACCGCGTCGCCCGCACGATCGCCGATTGGGGCCTCGAAGACGGCTACTTCGCCTCCGCCGCACGACGGCGAACGCTTCTACCGCGAGCTGGCCTGGCTCTGCCTGCATCAGCACGGGGCGTTCAACTCGCCCGTCTGGTTCAACGTCGGCCTCTACCACCAGTACGGCGTCACGGGCGCGAAGTGCAACTGGCGCTGGGACGCGCAGGCGCGAGACGTCGTGCAGCCCGAAAACCCGTACGAGTTCCCGCAAGGCTCGGCCTGCTTCATCCAACGCGTCGAAGACAACATGGAAGACATCATGGAGCTCGCCCGCAGCGAGGCCATGCTCTTCAAGTTCGGCTCCGGCACCGGCACCGACCTCTCGACGCTCCGCTCCCACCGCGAAAAGCTCGCCGGCGGCGGCAAGCCCAGCGGCCCGCTCTCCTTCATGCGCGTCTACGACCAGGTGGCCGCGGTGGTGAAGATCGGGCGGCAAGACCCGCCGCGCCGCCAAGATGCAGTCGATCAAGGTCTGGCACCCGGACGTGATGGAGTTCATCGAGTGCAAGTGGAAGGAAGAGCAGAAGGCCCGCGTGCTGATCGAGAAGGGCGGCTACGAGGCCAACTTCAACGGCGAAGCCTACAGCTCGATCATGTTCCAGAACGCCAACCTCTCGGTCCGCGTCACCGACGACTTCATGCAGGCCGTCGAGCGGAACGAAGATTGGACCACCCACTGGGTCACCAATCCCGAGCAGCCCGGCCCGACCTACCCGGCCCGCGAGGTCGTCAATCGCATGGCCGAGTGTGCCTGGCACTGCGGCGACCCCGGCGTGCAGTACGACACGACGATCAACCGCTGGCACACCTGCCCCAACAGCGGCCGGATCAACGCGTCGAACCCGTGCAGCGAGTACATGTTCCTCGACGACACGGCCTGCAACCTCGCCAGCATCAACCTGATGAAGTTCCGCAAGCCGGACGGCGTGTTCGATGCCGAGCGCTTCAAGGCCGCCTGCCGGATCTTCTTCATCGCCCAGGAAATCCTCGTCGACCACGCCAGCTATCCGACCGCAGGACATCGCCCGCAACAGCCACCTGTTCCGGCCGCTGGGGCTGGGCTACTCGAACCTCGGCAGCCTGCTGATGAGCGAGGGCACGTCCTACGACTCCGACGCCGGTCGCGGCGTCTGCGGCGCGGTCACGGCGCTGCTGCACGGGGCGGCCAACCTCACCAGCAGCGAGCTGGCCGAGGCCGTCGGTCCGTTCGACGAATACGAGAAGAACCGCGAGCCGATGCTCCGCGTGATGCAGATGCACCGCGACGCGGTCGACGAGATCAACAGCGAGTGCCCGGCGTACCTGGTCGACGCCGCCCGCCGCACCTGGGACGACGTGCTGGCCGCCGGCCGGGTCCACGGCTTCCGCAACGCGCAGGCCACCGTGCTCGCCCCCACCGGCACCATCAGCTTCATGATGGATTGCGACACCACGGGCATCGAGCCGGACATCGCCCTGGTGAAGTACAAGCAGCTCGCCGGCGGCGGCATGCTCAAGATCGTCAACCAGACCGTGCCGCTCGCGCTCAAGACGATCGGCTACGACGAGCCGCACGATCGGCTCGATCCTGGCCTACATCAACGAGCACGACACGATCGAAGGCTCGCCCGACCTGAAGGCGGAGCACCTCGGCGTGTTCGATTGTGCCTTCTCGCCGCGCAACGGCAAGCGCTCGATCCGCTGGCAGGCCCACATCCTGATGATGGCGGCCGCCCAGCCGTTCCTCTCCGGCGCGATCTCCAAGACGGTCAACATGCCGCGCGAGACCACGCCCGAGGACATCGCCAAGGCCTACGTCGACGGCTGGAAGCTGGGCCTCAAGGCGCTGGCGATCTACCGCGACGGCTCGAAGGAGAGCCAGCCGCTCAACACCAGCAGCGAAGGCCAGAAGGCCGCCGCGGCTGCCGCCATTGCCGCCAAGCCGCGCCGCGAACGCCTGCCCGACACGCGGCAGAGCATCACCCACAAGTTCAACGTCGCCGGCCACGAGGGCTACATCACCGTCGGCCTGTTCCCGAGAAGCGGGAGAATCGGCCGCCCCGGCGAGCTGTTCATCACGATGGCCAAGGAAGGCAGCACGATCGGCGGCCTGATGGACGCCTTCGGCACCGCGGTCTCGATGAGCCTGCAATACGGCGTGCCGCTGGAGGATTACGTCCGCAAGTTCAGCCACATGCGGTTCGAGCCGCAGGGCTACACGAAGAACCCCGACATCCGCATCGCCAAGAGCCTGATCGACTACATCTTCCGCTGGCTCGGCAACACGTTCCTCCCCGGCTTCAAGGAAGCGAGCCTGGGCATCACCCCTGGCAAGGACGATGAAAATGGCGAGCGACGGAGCGAGCCGGGTCGTCCTCGACCCCGACGATTGGCAATGGGGGACAGGAATCGGGGGACGGCGGTCAGGGCTCGACCATAAAGCCGCGACCGCCGATCGCGGAAGGTGGAACCGTCCCAAAGACCAAGCCCGCCACCGAAAAATCCCAAGGCGAAACCGCGACCCTCGCCCCGCCGACATCCAGCATCAAGCATCCAGCATCCAACGGCCATGCGAACGGTCACGCCAACGGTACCGCTAATGGCCACGGCAACGGCAGCGACTCAAAAGGTAACGCGGAGTTCAACTTCCAGCTGCTCTCCCGCGCCGGCGTGCTCGTCAAGGACGGCGGCCCGACGACCGCCCGCAGCGAACAGTTCGCCGACTTCCAATCGGACGCCCCGGCCTGCGACAACTGCGGCGCAATCACCGTCCGCAACGGCAACTGCTATCTGTGCCACAACTGCGGCAGTTCGATGGGATGTAGTTGAGCGAATGGATTTAGCCGCGTCGCTCGCGACGCGGAATGCAAGGAATGCAAGGAATGCAAGGAATCAAAGGAATCAAAGGAATCAGGAATCAGGAATCAGGAATCAGGAATCAGGAATCAGGAATCAGGAATCAGGAATCAGGAATCAGGAATCAGGAATCAGGAATCAGGAATCAGGAATCGGAGTCGGGAGTCGGGATGCAGGGAGCAGGGACGGCACGCAACGACCGCCCCTCAATCCTGCACCCTCACGACACAAGCTGCTCGTAGCAGGAAGCGCCAGGGCAACGAGGCCCGCGAGCAGCTTTTCTTCAACTCTTCGGAGCGCGCGTTGCACCCTTTGGCGTGCAGACACCGATTATTCGTTCACAAGCCCCTGCTCGACGAGCATCTGCCAATAGCCCAGCTCGATAAACTTCGACTTGCCGGCTCCTTCGCGAATACGCTGCAAGACATCGGCGCTCATTGGCTCGCGCCGTTCAACCGACGGCATCTTGAGAATTGCCTCCAGTTGTGCCACGGCAATGTGCTTCACCTTCGCATAATTAACGCACGAACGATGCCGAATGAACGGATGGTCGCCCACGTCCAAAATGCACGCATCGTCCTTGTCCGCACGATAGCTGGTCAAGTTGACGAGCAGCGCGAAGTGATCGAGCGTCGGATCGGAAAGCACGATCCAAAGATGTGAATCGAGACTGGTGCCAGGTGCGGGAATGATCAGCGTGTCGCCACCACTCATGTTGCATTGCATCGTTCAAAGAACTGATCAAACGCCAGATCGTCCCGTAGATCGCTCAAGATGGCTGCCTTGTCGTCGCCCCGGCCCACCGCATCAATGATGTCTTCCAGTGGAATCGTCCGTGACGTGCCCTGCTGCCAGTGCTTCTTCCATTCCTCGAAATCATGTGTCAATTCCGACAAATGCCAGTCGTCGATCTGTTCGTGTTGGGCGACCACGTCTTGCAGCAGCTCAATCTCATAGCGCAACAGCGCATTATTGTCCGCAGGAGACTTCAACACAAAATCGCGTTTCGACTGCTGCTGGAAATGGCGAGCCCATTCGTGCGACTTGGGATGAAGATTATCCAGTGCCTTGAGCACGTCGCTGTGTAGTGGACCATGATCCATTGCCACGGCCTTGCATCCCAAAAGCGGTCGTCCCGTCTCCCGAAGGCTTCGACGATCCGCAATGTACAGCAGCTTCAAGAGTCGCAACTTCCCGATCCGTCGACCCTCAGAAAGCGCCACTACGCTTGCTGCCTGCAGCGCTTTCATGTTGTCAAGTGGAAGAAACATTACCATACCTAACTTAAGGAGACACGATCGGACGAATTGCGGTTCGACCACCATTTTAGCCGGAGTTTCCCAATTGTATACTCAGGATTCTCTGCATCTTTTTTCGTCCCAACAGCGTAGATCGCGACCTCGAGCGACAGGTCAAAGAAGCCCGCCAGTTGCACTTCATTGCCCCTCCGCCAACTCTTCCGCTGCCGGGCTGCGCCGTCCCAGCGCCAGAACGTTCGCCACGACGATCAGCGTCGCCCCGGCGAGCATCGGGAGAGTCATTCCTTCGGCCACCAAGAGCCAGTTCATCGCCAGCGTCACCGGCAGCTGCAGATACGAGATCACGCTCGTCGTCTCGATCGGCAGCTCGGTCGTTGCCTTGACCCACAGCAAGTGGCCGATGAGCGTCACCACCAGGCCCAGGTGGATCAACAGCAGCACGTCCAGCCAGTCGAACGACCACGTCCCCCAGGGCGCGAGCGGCAGGAAGACCGGCAGGGCCAACGCGAACTGGGCCCAGGTGCGGGTCTCGTGATCCAGGTGGGCGTGGCGCTGGTGCAACAGCGGCAGGAAGGCATAGGCCGTGCCGCTGAGTGCTCCGATCGCCAATCCGGTGGCCACGCCGTTCTCCCCGCTCGTCGACCAAATTGCCGACAACTCGTGCGTCGGCAGGCACAACCACGTTCCCACAAACGCCAGGACCACGCCCAGCAAGGCCCGCGTCGACGGCCGTCCGAATCCCAGTGCCCAACCCAACAGCGGCAGCTGCGCGCCGAAGGTCGAGAAGCCGAGCGTGCCGATCGACGCGGTCGACCACTTGATCGAGAGAAAGTACGTCAGCCAGTGGACACCGAACAACAGGCCCATCGCCACGAGCACCCGCCACTGGCGCCGCAGCAAAACGACGAAATCCACAAGCGCTCGCCGCCGCTGAGCCGCCATGATCGCCGTCATCCCTGCCGCTCCGAGCGTGAGCCGCACGATGCCGATCGAAATTGAATCGAGATGCACGACGCGAATGCAGGCCGGCACGCTCCCAAAGAGCACGGTCGCCACCAGCGCGCTAATCAAGGCGGAGCGAGAAATCTTCGGCACGGCACGGGCGGCGGAACGATGACAACAGGTCGGGCGTGATTGGCAATAGCGCGATGCACGAGCCTACTTCACGCGAGCCGAGGACGCCAGAGGGCAATGCGCACACGCTCAACGATTCCGCGATCGCTCCCGCCGCGTCGACTTCTTGGCTGAGTTGCGGTTCCCGTTCGACGACACGACGGTCTTGCGGCTGCCGGCTACTGGAGCCGCCACTTCCACGGCCGACTGCAACTGCTCGGCCACCCAGGCATTGAGGCTCTTTCCCGCCAGGCTGGCAGCCCGGCTCGCGCGGCGATGCAATTCCGGCGATACGCGCGCCACGAACTGGCCCGAAAACGGTTTGTCCGGCTCCTCGCCGCGCTCGGCACAATATGCAAGGTACTCGTCCACCGAATCTCGAAACGCCTGCTTCAGCTCCGCGACGCTCTCACCCTGAAACGTAATCACGTCCCGCGTGTTGATTACCTCGCCATGAAACACTGCAGCCTCGTCGTCGAACTCGACTCTCCCAATATATCCCTTGTGTTCCATCATGGCGTCACCCCTGCTTCGACGAGGAATCTCCTTACAGAACGAACTGCTCCTCGATCAGTTTCCTTCTTCGGATGTGGCCGGTGAAACACGGCTCGGACGCCGTTGAGTGCCACCCGCACCCGTGAGCCGGTACCTTCCGAGATTTCCGCTCCGGCAGCCCCAAGCAGAGCTTCTATGTCCCGCCACGGAATATTCGACCGAACCGGATCCTCGAAAATTGCTGCCAGCGTGCGAAATTGCTTCCGATTCATCGGCTAGTCAATAGTATCACATAGTGATATCATCGTCAAGCCCCCCCTCGTCGAGAGCGCATGACCTGCCGTCCGGCCGCGAGCGAATCGACTCGTCCTACCCGGGGTCGTGGTTCACTTCTTTCCCCGCCGCTTGTACTCGATCGTCATCATCGTCCAGTACTCGCCATTCTCGCCCGGTATCTGCATCTCGAACGAGCGCGTGTTCTGGTCGATTGTCCGCGAGATCTCTTTGTAAATCACCTTCTCGCCGCTGGCCGGGTCGCGGCCTTCGGCGGTGGCAGTCAGTGTCTTGGTCGCCGGATCGTAGTCTCCCTCCATCAGCATCATCGTTGGGCTCACGCTGTCGATCCACGTGCCGACGTACTTTTTCTTCTCCGGATCGTAGCCGCTGGTACCCCGGCCCTCGAACGGCGTGCCCATGATCTCGCCTTCGAATTTGCTCACCAGCCACATCCCGCCCACCAGCTCGACCGTTTCCGTGCACTTGCTCTCGGCCGGCTCTTCTCCCGGCGCGGAAAAGAGCTTGATGGTTCCGTCCCAGGTGCCGACGCCTTCCTTGAGAATCTCGTGCTCCTTCGTTGGCTGCGCCATTTGTGCCGCTGCAACGCCCGCGACGCTTAACACCATCATTATCGACATCCAAGGAGCGATTTTCGTTCGGCGTGCATTCATGATTGCCTACCTCAACAGGAAAAGACGCGGGTGGCCAACAGCGGAGCTTGACCAACCACGCAAAATACTTGTAAACACACGTACACTATGCGAATTCCGCCTGGACGGCAACCCGCAAACGCGTCGCCGGCAACCGGCCGCCAGCGGCGATTTCGGACCGCCAAAAGTCGCGGCGACCCGCAGCGCGATTGCTCGTCCGACGACCGGGAAAGTCCTCGCGGCGGCGGGTTATTCCACTTGCGGATAGAACCCCGCCTCTTCGAGCGCCTGGACCACCTCACTCGGATCGAAGTTGCCCTCGACGACGAACGCCACCGCCTTCGGTTTCACGGTGTGCGACGAAACGCCCTCAACGCCTTCGACGGCCTCTACGAGCGCGTCCGAACAGCCGCGGCAGCAGTTATGGACGTGCTTCACCGAGAGCTTCTTCACTTTCCCGTCGGCGAGCTTGATCTCGGGGAAGTTCACCTTGCCGGCCTGCGTGTCGTCTTCGATCTTGCCGCAGAAGCCGGCCTTGGCGATTTTCTCCAGCGACTTCTGAATGTCCTTGTACGTCGCAGCGGTCAGGACCACGGTCGCCTCGTCCTGATCGACCTCGGCCTGCACGCCGTCGACCTGCGCCGCCTTGGCAATCGCCTTGACGCAGCCGCCGCAGCAGATGTGGACGTCGGACACCGTCACGATCACCGGCGACGGATCGTCGCCCTCGGGCGCCCCGCTGGCGCGAAACGCCGTGACCGTCACGACGGAACCAACGAACAACAAGACTCCCCAAACCCGTGCAGTTTTCATAGAAACCTCGCGCAACGACACACTTGGAGGAAGGATCAAAGCACCGGCGCACGCCGCTGGGCAATATACTGCCCGCTCGGTGCCCTGTCGATCCGGAAGGGCGGCACACGCCAACTGCTGGTCCAGAATACGCTTAGGCCGCGTCGGCCAGCCGGCTGGTCCGTGCTGAGTCGGACGTTGCGAGGCCCAGCTGCTTGCGCCGCTGGATGAGCATGTGCCGGGTGTCGGCCACGAGCGTGAGAATGCTCACCATGGCCTCGTCACTGTTCATGCGGCCTTGCGCGTAATCGTCGATGGCCGCTTGTTTGATCTGTGCCAGGCGGGCCTCCAGGAAGTCAATGAATTCAAGCGGCATCGTGGGGGCCGACTCGTCGCGCTCGCTCCCGGCGAGCAACCGCTCGATGCGGTCGATTTGCTTCAGATGCACGTCCGGATGGACGGCCCGCAACCCACGCAAGAAACCCCACAGCGCCAACGCCCCCGCGCCGCCGGCACCCAGCACGCTCAAGAAGTTGGTGAGCGGCTCGAGCAGCTCGTTGACCGCCAGCGGCCGCCGGCCTTGGGCGAAGGCCACGGCGCCCGGATGCATCGGCAGCTCGTTGTCGACGCCCACCGCGTCGAGATCGACGTGATACCGCCGCGCCGCTCCCTGGTCGAGCGCCCTCAGCAGCCGCAGAATCGCATGGCTGGAAACGTTTTTGTGCGCGACCAGCAGCAGCCGCAGGCCAAACGTGGGGCAATCCTGGACCGGCACCGCCGGCGCGATTCCGTAGGTGTAGGCCGGGATCTTCGTCTCTTCGAGGCGGTTGTCCAAGACGTGGTCGTGCTGATGGGCTTCGTCGCGACGATTGTTCAAATGCAACGCCGTGGCGAAAGGCAGCGGCACGAGCTCGTAACCGGCCGTTTTGACCAGCTCATCCACCAGCGGCGCCGGCAGACTGTCGACGATGAAAAAAGCATCCGGCAATCGCTCCGCGAGCACTTCCCTCACCGGCGGTGCGGCCCGCTTCCAGGTCCGCAGCTGGTCGATCATTTCGGCTTCGCGGACATAGACCGCTTCAAAGTCGCCGGTGGCCTTGGACGTCGGGGGCCGCAAGCCGGCGAACCGTAACAAGTCTGTCGCCAGATGGGCTCCGTTCGAACCCGCTTCGCCCAGCGAAATCCTCCGGCCGCGGAGTTCGGCGAGCGACTGGAGCGTGCCGGCGAGCAGCTGGGGGCGGACGAGCAAATGGAGCGGCTCGATGCCGAGCGTCGCCACCTGCCGAACGTTGGGGTGCGCGTTGGGTGGGAAGCCTCCCAACACGAGCCCGAGATCGAGCCGATGCGCGTTGACGTCGGCGCCGATCGAGACCGAATTCGTGTCGCACACAGATTCCAGCTCGATGCCCTGGTTGCGAACTTCGGCGCAGATTCGCTTTGCCATCTCGGAGCGGAGCGGACAGACGTCGCCGCCGCTGAGCGTCAGATGAATCGGGCCACTGCAATAGCACTTGAGATAGTTATACGCGGCCAGGCCCAGCATCACCGCCGCGCAGGCGGCCAGCGTGATTTTCCAACTCAGGCGTTTCGTCGACATCGAACGGATCCGAGAGAGCCGTTTGGTTTGGAGAAGAATGGGGCGGCAAGATTAGCAACTGCTAGCGAGGCCGTCGATGGCGGATTCGAGCGTCACCTGGCCGGGCCCGTTCGGCCGCGGGAACGGCATTGACCGCCCGCCGAGTTTCTCCGTACCCTTGTCCGGCCGTTTTGGACCCAGTTCTGGCCGAGGAGATTCTCGCATGTCCGCCACGCTAGCTGCCGCCGCTCCCAATGCGCCGCCTGTATCAAACGTTCCAATGCTCGACGTCTCGCGTGAGAACAACCAGCTCCGCGACGAGATCGACGCCGCGATTGCCGACGTCTGTCGCTCCGGCGCGTTCGTCCACGGTCCGGCTTGCGCGAAGTTCGAGGCCGCGATCGCCGCCTACTGCGGCACCGAGCACGCCGTCGGCTGCGCGTCAGGCAGCGACGCGCTGCTGCTCGCGCTGATGGCGCTGGGCGTCGGCCCGGGTGACGAGGTCATCGTGCCGAGTTTCACGTTCTTCGCCACGGCCGGCGCCGTCTGGCGGCTCGGCGCGCGGCCCGTGTTCGTCGACGTCGATCCGGCGACGTTCAACATGAGCCCCGGCGACTTGGTGGGCAAAATCAGCCAGCAAACCAAGGCGATCATTCCGGTGCACCTGTTCGGCCAGTGCGCGGCGATGGACGAAATTTGCCGAATCGCCACCGCCGCCCGCGGCATCCCGATCATCGAAGACGCCTGCCAGGCGATCGGCGCCGAGTACCGCGGCCGGCGGGCCGGGTCGCTCGGCACCTGCGGTGCGCTGAGCTTTTATCCGACCAAGAACCTCGGCGGCTTCGGCGACGGCGGCATGATCACGACCAACGACGGCCGGCTGGCGGCCAAGCTGCGCGTTTTGCGCGATCACGGCCAGCAGCCGCGCTACTACCACCACCTCGTCGGCCTCAATAGCCGGCTCGACACGCTGCAGGCGGCGGTGCTCGCGGTGAAGCTGCCGTATCTGGACGAGTGGGCCGACGCCCGCGCGCGGAACGCGGCCCGCTACGAAGCCGAGTTCCAGCGCCGCGGCCTGGCCGCGCAGATCGTCACGCCGAAGTCGGCCACCGGCTGCCGGTCACGTCTGGAACCAGTACACGGTGCGCGTCACCAACGGCCGCCGCGACGCGCTGCAAAAGTACCTTGCCGAGCGACAGATCGGTTCGGCGATTTATTACCCGGTGCCGCTCCACCTGCAAAAGTGCTTCGCGGCGCTGGGCTACTCGAAGGCAGCTTGCCGGCGACCGAACGGGCGGCCCGCGAAGTGTTGTCGCTGCCGATCTATCCGGGATTGACCGAGTCCGAGCAGGATGCGGTCATCGACGCGATCGGCAATTTCTGCCAGGCGAAGAGCCGCCTGTCCGCAACTACCGCGGCCTGAGCCCGGAGGGCGGCTACTCCTTGGCCCGCTTGATCTCGCCGGTACGCCGGCTGGGATTGAGCGTCACGATCAAGCCGAGCGCCACGCAAAAAATCAGCAGCGCCCAGGAAACGCTGTTGGTGCCCGTCGACACGTGGATCTCCACGTCGTGCGTGACGGGCCTGGCGGCAAACAAGAGAAGTTCGTACATGGAAGTCGAAGCCTGTGACGATGGCGACGCTGGCGACGCGGGCAGTTGCCCCGGCGATCTCTCACCCTATTCTATTCCCGCCGGCAGGGGTTGCCAATCAGTTGCGGTCATCGCCGTCGCGATGACGGGATTCTCGGGCGATTGCAGCATTTCGTCGAGCGAGCGAGCCGAGCGGCGAAACTCCCCGACCGGCATGGCGACCGTGTCCCAACGATCGGAAAGCGGCCGGGCGTGCGGCACAAAGTCGGACAACCGAACCGCGACGAAGCCGTAGTAGGAACCGCGGAACTCGAACAGCTGCTCGGGCGGCAGCGGCGACCGGCTGCCGACCAGGTGATAGGCGAACACCAACAGCGGCACAAATCCGGCGCCGAAGTGCCGCTCCCAGGCGGCCAGGCTCCGCAAGTCGTCCCGCGTCGACCAGTTCTTCCAGTACTGCTGGTGTTCGTCGCCCGAGGGGAATCGCCGCCCCTTCACGTCGATCAGCCAGGCCGGGCCGCTCGGCGGCGACACGATGAAGTCGAGACTTTTGAGCGAACCGCCCGGCACCAGACTCCGCCGCGCTTCGTCGACGGCGATGTACGG
The DNA here is from genome assembly GCA_963808175.1 of uncultured Planctomycetota bacterium. Taxonomy (GTDB): domain Bacteria; phylum Planctomycetota; class Planctomycetia; order Pirellulales; family Lacipirellulaceae; genus DASYDU01. The sequence continues at coordinate 27,676 of CAWEEU010000017.1, forward strand.
CAGCCGCGCGCGGCGGAGATACGCCTCGAACGCGGCCTCATAGTGGTTGTCACGGTTCATGGCGGGGAAGCTCTTAGCTGGTAGCTCATTAGCCAGAAGGGCGAAAGAAGGGGCTGACTTGTCGACTGGCTAACAGCTAATAGCTAAAAGCTAACAGCTACGCCTTATTCCGCCAAGATGCGGCGGATCTCGGCAATGAGGACCGCCGTGCCGCCGTGCGCGAGACGGTCGTGCTCCCGCCGCTGGCGAGGTCTTTCACCTGGCACTGGCCGGCCGCGAACTCTTCGTCGCCGATCACCAGCGCGACGCGGTGGCCGCGCTTGTCGGCGTATTGCAGCTGCTTGCCGAGCTTTTTGGGCTCGGGATAAAACTCGACGCCGAGACCAGCGGAACGCAGCTCCGCCGCCAATTGCAAATAGCTGCCGATCCGCTCGGCTGCAAAAAACGGGATAAATACCTCGGCCGGCGTTCGGACCGGCTCGACGAGCCCGAGCTGCTCCATCGCCGCCAAGAGCCGGTCGAGCCCCAGCGATGCACCGATGCCCGGCAGATGCTCCTTCGTGTAGAGCTCGGCCAGGTTATCGTACCGCCCGCCGCTGCAAACGCTGCCGATCTCCGGCAGCTCGTCGAGCGTCGTTTCCAGCACCAGGCCAGTGTAGTAGTCGAGGCCGCGGGCGATCGACGGCTCGATCTGCAGCCGCCTGCGCGCGGCGGACGGCAGTGCCGCGCTGGCGGCAGCCAGAATTTCCCGCAGCCGCGCGACGCCGGCAGTGCCCGTCTCGTTGCCGGCGACGAGCTTGTCAAGCTCACCAAGAATATCTTCGTTGCTTCCGGTAAGCGTCGACAAGCGCGAGCAGCTGTTGGTTGCTGGCCGCGCGTGGTGTCGGCCACGCGCGTCAGTTCTTCTCGCGACCGCCGCAGGACCGATCTTGTTGAGCTTATCGAGCGCGCGGAGCACGGCGACAGACTTATCGGCCAGACCGAGCTTTTCGAGCAGGCCGACCAGTGTACCCCGGTGATTCAAATGGATCGTGAACCGGCTGATTTCGAGTGCGCGCAGCAAATCGTTCACGATCAGCACCGTCTCGACGTCGGACGCGACGCTGGTGGTGCCGATCGTGTCGAAGTCGCACTGCATGAATTCGCGGTAGCGCCCCTGCTGCGTGTTTTCACCGCGCCACACGGTGCCGATGTGGTACCGCTTGAACGGCGTGCCCAGCTGGCCGATGTGCTGGGCCGCAAATCGCGCGAACGGCACGGTGAGATCGAACCGCAGCCCCACGTCCCGCCCGCCGTGGTCCTGGAACTGGTAGAGCTGCTTGTCGGTCTCCTCGCTCCCCTTGCCGAGCAGGATTTCGAGATACTCCAGCGCCGGCGTGTCGATCGGGCTGAATCCGTAGGAGCGAAACACCCGCCGCGCCGTCTCCATGATCCGCTCCCGCGCGAGCATGGCGTCCGGCAAAAAATCGCGGAAGCCCTTCAGCGTCCGCGGTTGGATTCTTTCGAATGGTTTTTCTTCGTCTGCAGGCACAAGTCGAATTCACTAATGGTTTGCGCGCAAGTCGCCAAGAGGCAAAGGACGCAAAGAAGAAAGTACAACGGAGATGGCCGCAGGTTCAGCCCGACGAAACGACTCATCTGGTTTTCTTGGCGATCTTCGCCCCTTTGCGCCTTGCGCAAAAAATCATTCGAAGATTGAATTCGTCACAGGATCGGCAGCAGGGCCGGCTTCGGGCTGCGCATCTTCTTGCCGCGCTTGGGGAGCACCGCTTCGGTGAACTCGGCGACCTGGTCGGCCGTTTCGAGGTAAAAATCGTACGTCCAGTCGTCGTCGTATTCGCAGTCCTTGGTCGTGTAGTCGCGGCAGATTTGCGGCCGGGTCTCGTAAATGCCGCAGCGATTGTCGGCCTGGAGGTGCTCGCACTCGGTGTGCACGAGCAGGTACCAATCGTCATCCTCGCGGAACACGGTCGCCCGGTCGTGCAGCAGGAACCAGCGGATGAATTCGTAGTCTTCGTGCGTCTCGGGCGTTTCGATCGGCAACGCGAAATAGCGGCAGCACTTGGCCGTGCAGTACTCGCACAGCACTTGACCGTCCGGCACATTTTCGCGGCGCATCTTGTTGAGACTAACGGCGGTCGACATCTTCCGTCCTCCTCGGTGTGTCGGTCGCAACCCATGCTCGCGACCGCTGGACAACTTAACGCGCACCGCGACCAGCGAACAGGGGCGAGGAGCAGAGGACAAGGAGAGTGGGAGACAAGGAGACTGGGGGAAAGAGGGGAGGCCGACGGCGAATCTCCTTTTCAATCCAGAATCCTCGCCGCTTTGTAGAGCATCCGCAGCACGCTTTCTTCATCGGTAAGCCGCAGCACTTCGTCGTTGGTGAACCAGCGGACTTCGTGCGACTCATCGCTCGCGGTGACTTCCTGTTCCGGATGGGCTACCAGCAAGAACCGCACGTCGTGGTGCTCGTGCGCGTCTTCCAGTTGCCGGCCGGTCGCGTCGTAGCGGGGGGGAATCTGGTGCACATCTAGATCGAAGGGCAGCAGTGTCCCGGCGATCGGAACGACGTCGAACTCCGTCATCCCCGATTCCTCGCGGGCCTCGCGGAGGGCGACCTCGTCGATCTGAGCCTGGCCGTCGGCGTGACCGCCCAGCTGCAACCAGCGACCGAGCTTGCGATGGTGTGCGAGCAGGCATCGCCGCCGGTCGGCGGATACGATCCAGGCGGCACCGGTAATATGCCCCGGCCGGCAGGTCCGCTCGAAGCAATCGGCATGGACCGTGACAAGCTCGACAATCCGGTCGACAACGGCCGCCTCGGCCGGAAAGGCATGGCGATAGCACTGGAGCATGTCGAGCAGCGGGCGACGGTGCATGGCGGGAGGAAGGTGTCAGGTGTCAGGTATCAGGTGTCGGAAGAAGCGCATTATTGGCCGACGCGGCGGCTCGTCGCAACCGACGACCAACCCTGACACCTGACAAGCCTGTCACCCGTTGCTACGGCCCCACGGTCTTCCGCGCCGAGAGCGGCCGGCTGACCGCCTTGAAGCTCCCGCTCAATCCTGGCGGCGGGCTGTAGAGCGCGTCGGGGCGGTAGACGACTTCCAGGCTGCCGCCGGAGGAGGTCACGTCGCCACCGGTGATCACCGAGCCGCGCACCAGGGCATTGTTCTGAAACGTGAGGTCGTCCTCGACGAGGACCAGGCCCTGGATTTCCGACGGATAGGTGTCGTTCATGTCGCTATCGGTGCCCAGCGTCTCGTGGCTGGCCCCCACGGGATTGTAGTTGACGCCGTCCTCGGACTCGCTCAGCGCGCGATTCGTGGCGGCAATGGTGAAATCGGCATTGGACGCGGTGTCGGCGTCGACCAGCAGGGCAGGGTAGCCCGGCGTGGCCGGCGACCAGTTGATCGGCCCGGGCCCGATCATCGAGCCGCTGCCGGGGTTCACCAACAGCAGCGTACCTTTGATCCGCGACCGTTCGATGACCACTTTGTTGCCGCCACAATTGATCCAGTAGAGCCCCTGCGGATTGGCGATGCCGAACGGGTTGACGCCGGGCCCGATCACCTGACGGTAGATGAATCGCCCCGTCGTGGTCTCGCGGATCACCACGTCGTCCACGTAGAATTCGGACGTATTGGTGGAATTGCTTCCCGAAAACTTGATGAAGGCGTACTCCAAATTTCCGCTCCAGGCGGGTGCCGTTACCGTCGCCGAGATCTTCTTCCAGCTGAACAGCGGCACGGCGGCAGACTGATTCGGCCATGCCGGCCCGCCATCGATCTGCGGCGCACCATCGCCGGTGCCCTTGGTGTAACAGGTGATGCCGAAGTTAGCAGTCGCCGGTGCGCCGAAGACAAAAGGGCGGTAGACATAAGCTTCCACGTAATACTCTTGCCCGGGTTTCACGACGCCGTCGATCCGCTGCGCCACGCCGGCATACCAATCGCTGCGGTTATAGACGCGAACAGAAGTACTGTTCACTCCCGGATAGAAAGTCGAGCCCGACGCTGACAGCGTGGCCGTTTGGCCGACACCCGGCGCATCGCCGACCCAGTCGGTCGTGCCGCTCCCCATGTTGACGTTGCGACCGATGTTGGGCATCGTCGACGGCACGCTGCCTAGGACGATCTCGGTGCCGTTCGTGCGATAGTAGTCGAAGAGCGTCGACCAATCCGGCATGGTGGGCCGGTCGGCCGCGGCGACTTGGGCGGTTGGCTCCGCATAGGTCGAGCCGCTCACGTTCACCGCGCGCACGCGGCCGTACACGGTCGAGCCGGAAGCCGTGCTCGAGTTGGCGGTGATCAGGCCGGAGTTGGAGGCCCGCAAGACGGAGCCGCCGTTGAGGCTGATCGTGTCGCCCGCCGCGACGCTGGACTTCAGGCAGCTGAGCGGATCGGGGAAGGCATCCACGGTCCGCACGACTCGTTGTTCAGCCGATCCCGCCGTGCCGACGCCCGTCATCACGATCGAATCGTTCGGGTCGTCGGTGAGACTGCCGTCAGGGTCCGTCACCGAGAGCGTGCACGAGCCGACGCCGAGATTGCGGTTGGAAAACCAGGTGCCGTTCGGATAGGTGCTCCGCCAATTCGGATCATTCTTGATCGCCAACAGACCCAGCTCGACCGCCGCTTCGGCGTTCTGCTGCGCCTGTCGGACGTCGGCCGAGGCGGTCAGCATCCGGTTTTGCACGCGCTGCAGAGCCAGCGCCGAAAAGGCCAGTACCGAGACGATCATCGCCGTGCCGAGCACGGCCAGGTACACACTTCCGCGGCGCTCGGGTGATCGGTGTTTGGCATACATAGGCTGTTTCACGTTCAATGCAAAAAAAGAAAAAAAAAAATGCAAAATGCAAGAGAAAGCTTTGTTTCCCCATTTTTCATTTTGCATTTTTCATTTTGCATTCTCCGTTTGTTCATTCCGTATCGGTCACGACGGCGTACTCGTCAGCCAGCACGACGCCATCGCATTCGACCGTCACGTGAATTCGTTTCGCCCCCTGATCGGTGCCGGCCGTCGCTTGCGTCGGATTGGTGGGCACGACGCGCTCGACCGTGACGCGACGACGGTAATTCGCCCGATCGGCGATCGTGGTGCCGTCCGCGGTCTTGGGCGGCTGTTGATTCCAGCCATTGAAGTCGTCGACGTCGTCGAAATTGGCGCGGGGCGCCGTTTCGCCCGTTTCCAGCCCGAACACGGCCGAGCCGTCCGGATCGCTGTAGGCGGTGCTGAGGATCTCGGCCATCAAATCGTCGGCCAGCCCCTTGGCGATGCCGCGGTCGCCGGCCAACTCGCTCGAACGAGTCGCCGAGCCCAGCCCGTCCAGGGCGGCCACGGTCATCAGGCCGACGATCAGCGTCGACACGACGACCTCGGCGAGCGTCAGGGCCTGACGACGCGGTGGTCGTCGGCGCGAACGGTCATTCGGCGAGGCGCATCTCGACATAGTCATATTCGGCACTGCTCGTATCGGCAAAGAAGGTCAGGAAGCGGTTGTCATTCGAGGGGACGTACGTCGGATAGGTGTACGTCCCTTCGTCCACGTCGTTGATGGTGAGGTTTACTACGTTGTTGGCCGGCAGAATCGTGAGCCGAACGCGGACAAAGTCGCTCGACAAGTTCTTCCGCTGGAACAACAGGACGTCAGTCGCGTCACTCGATTTACCGTAGAGCGAGAGCGTTTGCGAGAGGTCGGCTTGCTTCTGCACACGAACCTCCAGCGGTGCGTGCGTGCCGCCCTGCCGATCGGCCTGGATGCGGACGACCGCGCCGTTGCCTCCCACGCTCGTGTTTCGCAGCCGCGCTTGAATGGTCGTGACGGTCGTAAAATTATTCTTGGGCCGCGACTCGAGGGCGCCGCTGGCGGTCCAGATGCCGCCGCTCGCCCCGCTGAACGCGCCGCCGCTGCTGGTCGCCCAATCGTTGGTACCGTCGCGGGTGACGTCGTCGGTGGTTGGATTCGTGTCGAAGTCGGTCCGCCAATATCCGGAGAGCAATTCCGGCTGGTTCACCAGCGGTACGCTGGCGTCGTTCCGCGATTGGCTGGCTTCCCCCGTCTGTAGCGAGACTTTTACGCGGGTCGCGTAGTTGCGGGTGACGTTATACGTCGGGCCAGGCGACGAGTACGTGCCATACAAGCGATAGTGGATTCTGCGGTCGGCAATGGTCGTCCACGTCGCACCGCCGTCGCTCGGACTCGCTCACTTGACGCATGTTGCTGCCGGCCGACGTCGTAATAGAGCAAGCCGCGCCGGCGTTGCCCGCTTCGTTCAACGTCCAGTCCAAACGAGATCATACCCGCGGTGCAGCGCCAGGTTGCGTACTGGGACGCGAAAGGTGCGGTGTTCGTGCCAGACTGCCAGTGATCGAACTTTCCGGAATGCACGACTTCCCCCCGCAGTTCGCTCGTCGGACGATAGTAGGGATCGCCCGCAGCGCGAAGTTGCACGCGGAGGTTATGGGTCGAGCCTCCGCTGCCTTGGCGTGCCTGGAAATTCGACGCGTGGTGAGCATTCCAGCCGATGGCGTCGGCCGGGAACGCGGCGAAACGTCGTCGGATCGAGCCGCTGGGCGGCGAATTGGCCCTGTGTCGCGCTGTGATAGTCCCAGTCGCTTCTTGATTGCCAGAACTGTATCGTCGTAGCTCGCCAGCAACGATTCGCGCCGTCTCCGTCGGTCGTAGTGAAGCGAAGTCGACCGCGCTGCGAGTGACGAGGTCAGTGGCTGGAAATCTTGAACCGAATCGACCACACTACGGCCGTGCCGCCGTTGTACCGTCTTTACAGCAGCGTCCCCGGGCACGCCGGACCAGGCGTAGCGAATACGTTCCGCGGTGCCGTCGTTGGTGCGGTCGGCGACGACAAAATCCAGCACATGCGCGGAATGCTCGATGAAGTACGTGGCGAAGCGAACGTCGTTCGACAACTCGTTGACGGCTTCCGCGGCCTCTAGGCGGCGAGTCGAGGCGTCCGGCGTGTTCGCCACCTCGCTGGCGATCATCATCACCGATCCGAGCCCCGCCAGCAGCATCGCACCCGACACCATGGCGGTGACGAGCTCGATGAGCGTATGGCCTTGCCGCGATTTGAGTGGCGATCGTTGGGGATGCATTGGCCGGCCACGGATCACGGATTGCTGACCGTGATCTCTCCGTTGGAATTATTGAGCGAGATGGTCCGCGTCTGGCCTCCCAGCGCGAGCACGATCGTGCCACCGGTCGTCGTGTTTCCATAGCCGTCGAATGAGACGGCCGTCGCTCCGCCCAGGTTGAGCGTGAGGCTATGCAGATCGTAGGGAGTTTTCGACAGATCGATCGTATACGATTGACTGGCCCCCTTGAGGCTTTGGATCCCAGCTGAGAGCTGATAGGCGGTGGGACCGGTAAACGTCAGCGATTGCGTCTGGCTCTTCACGCGGGCCGTGTGCCGCGCTAGCTCGAGATCGAGCACCAATCGGCGCGACGCGGTTTCGATCTCGTGGTGTTGCAGCGACACGTAGAAGCTGGGTGTCGCGGTGGCCGCGATGATGCCCATGATTAATAGCACGACCATCAACTCCATGATCGTAAAGGCATTCGTCCGGCGCGCTCGTACGATCGAACGCCGGCGGGCGCGCAAGCGACCGCGCCAAGAAACTAGTCGTGTCAGCTCTGTCGGCTGCGATCGTATCATGCCACCTTTGTCGATTTAGACGCCGTCTCCCCGTGCTGGGGACTAACTAAACCATAGCTCGCCATAGCTTGGTTTCGTCTGCCAAACCGGTCCGGCGAATAACGGTTCGCCGGCGTCGGAGCCGATGCCGCGGCGCCTGCCGTTCGTTGCCGTCGCGCCGTCGATGCCGATTGCGCGGCCATTAGCGATTTTGAAGTGAGCTTGTGTCGAGCCGCCGCGAAATCAGGCCGCGCGCGACCGGCCGGTGCCCCCTCAGAGGAGCCGGGATCGAGTCGAAACCCCCCGAAAGCTGGCGGATTTTCCCAGGCGTTGCCACCACCTCTGTGTTTCACGAGCTACGGTTCCCTACAGATGGGCAGAAGATTCTGCATGCCTGCCATCCGCGGGGATGGTCCCGCAAACACGTCGGTTGCCATGTCGGCGGATCGATGGCTGTCTGCGGAAGAGTCTCGAGTGGTCAGATTCGAGTTCGCTGGGGGAATTTTGAGATGGACAAGCGTCAGGGTTTCACGTTGGTTGAATTGGTCGTCGTGGTGATGATCCTGGGCATACTCGCGGCTGTGGCTGCACCGAAGTTGCTGGGCACCTCGGGTACCGCAACTGACAATGGTCTGCGTCAAACGCTGTCGGTCGTTCGCGACGCCATCGAGCGCTACGCGGCCGAAAACAACGGCAGCTTTCCGGATGCCAGCTTCACCACGCAAATCGCGCCATACATTCGCGGACCGTTTCCGACGTGCCCCGTGGGGGCCAAAGATGCGACGGTCGCCACCGGCACCACGAACGCGGTTAGCGGCGCACAAAGCTGGCGATACAACACTTCGACGGGCGAGTTCATGGTCAACTCGTCCGACACCGACAACAGCACTCCAGCTGTGGCTTACAGCACCTACTAGCGAAGGCCTAGGGCTCGCGAATAGATAAGGTGCGTAGAATGAGTTGAATGCGAGTTGCCTGCGGATTGGGCGAATTGTTCCGATCGCTGAAAGTTTGCCGCTGCCAGCCGCCGATAGACATGTTTTGAAGAACTAGGTTCTCGCCGTGGTGCGACCGTGCTAGCACGAGCCGCGGGTCCAATGAAAGACGAAGCATTCCCATGAGCGGCGACAAAGCAAAAATCTTGTTGGTCGAAGATAACGTCGCTCTCTCGGGCGTGATCTGTTTCAACCTGACGCGGGCCGGTTATCAGGTGACCGCGGTGGGCAACGGACGCGAAGCCATTGAGGCCCTCCAACGCGGGCATTTCGACCTGATCCTCTCCGATCAGCAGATGCCCAAGATGACCGGCATTCAGCTCTGCGAGCATGTCCGCGAGATGCCCGACTACGTTCACACGCCGTTCATCCTGCTGACGGCCAAGTGCATGGAGATCGACTTTGCTCAGCTGCATCAGCGGTTGGGTGTGACGGCGGCGTTGCCCAAGCCCTTCAGCCCGAGTGAATTGCTAACCAGTATCGAAGAATCGCTGGCGTCCAACGTCGGCTAGTGCGGTTATCCAATGATTGTGACCAATTTCGACCGGCCTACTGGCATCGAAGCATGGGGGTTGGCGGCGTCGGCGACGACGCTGCGAAACCAATTCAGCGACGTGGCCACGACAAACCGCAAAACGCAATAGCTGCTTGTCCGACTCAATCTCCGCTTGACCCTCGGAATGGAATCCGAATGTCGTCCACCTCGATCCAACTTCGTCTGCCGCGCCGCGTGACGGCCTATTTCCTGCTGTTTGGCCTGGCGGCGGTGATTTGGCTCGGCGGCGGCGCGTTCTACGTCGCGCGCGAGGTCACTCAAAGCCGTTCCGAGAGCGCGAGCCTCCGCTGGCTCGGACGCGCGTCCGCCCGGCTGACGCTCGAATACGTGCGGCACGGCGATAGCCAGCTGCAAGCACTCGTCGAGGAGCTCAAGACACAAAGCGGCGCCGCATATTGTGCCGTGCTTGCCAAGACCGGCGTCTATCTCGCCCATACAATGCCCGAGCTCGTCGGCAAGCAAGCAGCCGAACATCAGGGCACGACCGACGAGTGGGGCGACACGCTGCGGCTCGAGTACGTCGATCCACAAGGCGAGCTGATTGACGAGTATCGGGCCCCGCTGGCGATCGGCGGCAAGCCCATCGGCACCTTGGTCTACGGCGTCACTCAGCCCGGCCTGTGGACCTATTTCTCCAGCGCAGCACACCACGCGCCGCTGGCGATTCTCGGACCAGCCTTTTGCATGCTGATCGGTGCGGTACTGCTCAACCGCATGGTCAAACCCGTCGCCGACATCGAGCAGCAGCTCTCGCGCGTGGCGATGAGTGCGTCGGTCGAGGGTTGCGAGCTCAAGCCAGTTGCCGGCGTCGGCGCCGCGGCGATGGGCTGGAATCGGGTCGTCAACCATCGCTCCTCGGGCAGCCAGGCCGGTGAGCTGGGGCAACAGATTCAGCAGTCGCTGGCCAAAGGGCGGCAGGGCCGACTCGACGGGGTTTTGAACAGCATTCCCGACGGCGTCGCCACCACCGACGCCGCCGGCCGCTTGACTTATACCAACCTCCCCATGGCCGCGATCCTGGGCATGAACGACATTGTCGGAGCCAGCGACGCCAACTACAGCGCCGGCAACGCTCCGAAACTTACCGATTTGTTGATTGAAACCTGGAAGCTGTCCCCGAGCGACGCGCTGCTCTCGGCCGACAACAAGGATCGACCGGTCGTCACCGAGCTGACTCGCGTCCAGGATGGACAGCGTCGGGTTGTTCGCGTGGCCCGCCACCCGATTTGCATCGTCGGCGGCGTCCACCACGAATGCCACGTCTGGATCATCCGCGACGTCACTCAGCAGAAAATGGCCGAGGAGATGCGCGACTCGTTCGTCGACACGGCGACTCACGAGCTCCGCACGCCGCTGGCCAACATCAAGGCCTACGCCGAGACGCTCGCCCTGGCCGACATGATCGACGTCGAGCAGCAGAAGCAGTTCCTCAACACGATCAATTCCGAAGCCACCCGGCTGGCCCGCTTCGTCGACGACCTGTTGAGCGTCAGCAGCATGGAAGTCGGTTCGATGACGCTCAACAAGCAGGTCACCGAGCTGCATCGTATGCTCAATGAGGTGCTGAAAAAGATCAAGCCGCAGATCGAAGAGAAGCGGCTCACGTTCGAGGTGTCGATCCCCGAGAAGCTGCCCGAGCCGCGGATCGACAAGGACAAGATCGCCACGGTGCTGGTGAATCTGCTGGGCAACGCCGTGAAATACACGCCCTCCGGCGGACGCGTCGCCTTTCGCGTGCACGCCACGGACCAGAATCTCGAAATCGACGTCGAGGACACCGGCGTCGGGATCGCGGAGAACGAACTAACGAAGGTGTTCGACAAGTTTTTCCGCAGCGAGGACCCGCGGGTTCAGGAGCAAAAAGGAACCGGATTGGGGCTGGCGCTGGTGCAGGAAGTGGTGCGGCTGCACGGCGGCCGCGTCTCGGTGGAAAGTGAAATCGACAAGGGAAGCACGTTCCAGATCGTGTTGCCGTTGGGATAAGCGAGGCGCTGAGGCGCTAGTTGGAAGGCGCTAGTTGCGCGACCAGCGCCTACGCCTTCCAACTAGCGCCTAGCAAACCATGTTCGAGCAAAAACGACAAGGAGCCATCGACGTCATCGGTGGCGGTGACCGGATCAGCGGCGAGCACGTCTCCGAGCTGGCGGCCGTGTTCGAGGAGTGCCTCCGCCGCGGTCAGCCGCGGATCGTGCTCGACCTGCAGAGTATTGCATTGATGGACAGCGCCGGCTTGGAACTGTTGCTCGACACGCATGACGAATGCCAACGGCTGGGCGGAGCGATGAAGCTGGCCAATCCCGGTGCGCTGTGCAGCGAAGTGTTCAAAGTGACCGGCGTCGGCGCTCGGTTCGAGGTATTTGGCGACACGGGTAGCGCCGTTCGGAGCTTTTTGCTATGAGTTCAGCCACGGTCGACACTGCGAAAGTCGCGGCAAATGCTGCTGCGATGCCGCGCCGGCACGCTGGGCCAGCTGCTGGTCGGCGCCGACGTAATTACGCCGCAGCAACTCGACCAGGCCCTGTCGGAAGGCTCGCAAAAGGGTCTGCGGCTCGGCGAAGCGCTGGTCGACATGGGGATGGTCCAGGAAGAGGCCATCTTGCCGTTCATCGAGGGCCATCTCGCCGTCCCCGCCACGCGGCTCCGCGACGGCATCATCGACCCGGTGGCCGTCCGGCTGATTCCGCGGCGGATCGCCGAACGGCTTGACGTGTTGGCGCTGTTCAAGGTCCGCGATTCACTCTGCGTGGCCATGGCCGATCCGCAAAATCTCGAGCAAATCGACGAGATCGAGCGGATCACCCAGCTCCGCGTTCGCCCGGTGTTCGCCTTTCGCAGCAGCATTCAACGCACGTTGCCGCGTTGCTACGACGAGGGCTTCGAGGTCGACACGGTCACCGCCGACATCGACGAAGGCGCCGTCCAGCTGCAGGCCGACGGCACCGACGTCGACCTGATGAACGTCGAGGCGCTGGTCGACGGCAGCCCGATCATCAACTTGGTGAACTATCTCTTGATGCAGGCGATCAAGGCCGGCGCCAGCGACATCCACATCGAGCCCAGCCGCAAGTTCTCGGTCGTCCGCTTCCGCGTCGACGGCCAGATGTACGAAGCGCTGCGCCGCGGCGCGACATGCACCCCGCGCTGGTGTCCCGCATCAAGGTCATGGGCAAGATGGACATCGCCGAGCACCACAAGCCGCAGGACGGCCGCTTCCAGGTGACGGTCGAAGGCCGCGAGGTCGACTTCCGCGTCTCGACGCTGCCCACGGTGCTCGGCGAGAAGATCGTGCTGCGCATCCTCGACAAGGACAACCTCAGCTTCAATCTCGACCTGTTGGGCGTTCCGCCCGACATGCTCAAGAATCTCAAGGCCCTGCTGGCCAAACCGTACGGCCTGTTGCTCGTGACCGGCCCCACCGGCAGCGGCAAAACCACCACGCTCTACTCGGCGCTGGAGCTGATCAAGAGCGTCCACCGCAACGTCGTCTCGGTCGAGGACCCGGTCGAGTACCAGGTCGAGCTCGTCAACCAGATTCAAGTCGACGACTCGCGGCAGATGTCGTTCAGCTCGGCACTGCGCTCGATTTTGCGGCAGGACCCCGACATCATCATGATCGGCGAAATTCGCGACGTGCCGACCGCCCAGATCGCGGTCCAGGCCGCGCTGACCGGCCACCTCGTCTTGAGCACGCTCCACACCAACGACTGTGCGGGGGCCATCCACCGCCTGATCGACATGGGCATCGAGCCGTTCAAGATCGCGGCCGCGCTGGTGGGCGTGGTGGCCCAGCGGCTGATCCGCACGGTCTGCCAGGCCTGCAAAACGTTTTCCTATCCGTCACGCGAGCTGCTTGGAAACGATTCACTACACCGGCGACCAGCGACGCAGCTTCGTCCGCGGCGAAGGTTGCCCCAAGTGTCACGATACCGGTTTTGTCGGTCGTACCGGTATTTACGAAGTCATGGTCGTCGACCGCGAAATCCGCGAGCACATCGCCCGCGGTAGCGGTTCGGACGAAATCCGCGATTGTTATCGCCGCTCCGGCGGCAAAACGCTCCTCGATCAGGGCATTCGCCTGGCCGAAAGGGAACAAACCAGCCTCGATGAAGTCATGCGCGTGGCCTACTTCGAATAAGCAATACTTGTGGAACAAATGAACGGAACAGCCATGCAGTAGTGGAGCAGTTAGCGGCGGGGCTTGCCCCGCGCTCTCGAATACAACAGAACACGATGCAATTCACCTACACCGCCAAGTCGAACTCTGGCGACATCCAGAGCGGATACATCGACGCCGACGACGTCGATCAGGCGAAGCGCGCACTCCGCGAGAAGTCGCTCTTCCCAATCGACGTCCGTCAGCAGGGTGCCCGCTCGACGTGGGCGCGGTTCACCGGGCGAACGCCAAAATCTGCACTCCGCAAGCGCGATCTGCTCTCGGTCACCACGCAGCTGGCGATCATGACCAAGTCGGGCGTCGACCTGGCCAGCGCGTTCGAGTCGCTCGCCAACCAATCGAGCAACGAACGGGTTCGCAAAGTGCTCGGTCGGATTCACGAAGACGTCACGGGTGGCAAGGCGGTTTCCGAAGCGATGCGGGCCCAGTCCGAAGTGTTCGGCGACGCCTACGTCGCCAGCGTCGCCGCCGGCGAAGCGGCCGGTCGACTGCCCGACGTGCTCGGCCGGCTGGCCGAGCTGCAGCGCTCCGAAATTCGTAACCGGGCAACGATCCGCACGCTGATGGCCTACCCGATATTGCTGGCCACGATTTCGTCCACCGTGGTCACCGGTCTGGTACTGTTCGTGTTGCCTCGCTTCCAGAAGATTTTCGACCAGTTCGAAGTTCCATTGCCGGCCGTCACGCAGGTGCTCGTGGCCATTTCCGACGTGTTGCGCCACTTCGTCTGGATCTGGGTGCCGTTGGTGATCGCCGCCATCGTCGGGCTGATCGTTTCGCGTTACACGGCCGCCGGCCGTCGCCGGTGGGACGGCGCCCTGCTCAACACGATCGTGATCCGCGACATCACGCGAGCGTTCTACATCGGCCGGACGTTCCGCCTGCTGGGCCTGATGATCGAAAGCGGCGTGCCGCTCTTGGAAGGTCTCAAGTTGACGCGAAACGCGATTCGCAATTCGCTCTACCAAGACCTGTTCAAGAACCTGGAAGAGGCGATCCTCAACGGCCGCGGGCTGGCCAGTTCGCTGATCAAGGCCGGCTTCGTGCCGCCGGTCGCCGCCGAAATGGTCCTCACCGCCGAACGCACAGGCACGCTCGGCATGGTCACCGAATTGATGGGCGCCCATTACGAAGAAGAAGGCGAGACCCGCCTCCGCGAGCTCGCCACGATGCTCGAACCGCTGATCATCGTCGTGATGGGCGTGATCGTGGCAACGATCGTCATCTCCGTGATGATGCCGATGTTCGACATCGCCACGTTGCGCATCGATAAGTTTGGGACCCCTGATCAAATACAACGAAAGGGTAATGCAATGACTCGAATCCAACCTGGTTCGCATGCTCCGCGGCGCTCGCTCCGATATGCACTCTCGGCCGCGGCGCTGTTGGGTGCCGGCATGTTCATCGGTTCCAACGTCACGCTGCCGTCGATCGCCTGGGGACAGATCGTCACCACGCCGCAGCCGCAGCACATGCTCAGCGGCGGCCAGCAGTCGGTTCCGATCCTGAAGGACATCTCAGCCACGCTCAAGGAGATCGACGGTCGCCTGTCGCGAATGGAAGGCCTGGCGAAGCAGCTGAGCAACAAACACTAAAAGCCGGAAAAACCAGTTAGCGGGCGGGCTCGCCCGCCGCTTGCCGCCGCGACTCACGGAGGAGTCACAAATTGGTGCTCTCGAATAACTTAGGCTGGATCGGCGTCGACCTGGGGACGCACACCGTCAAGCTGGCGCAAGCGGTGCGCACCGCGGACGGCGTTCGCCTGGGCAACGCCGCCGTGATCCAGCGACCCAGCCCCTGGTCGGAAGCCGACGCGCTGGCGCTGGACGAGCCGGACCCGTCGTGGCCCGAAATTCTCGCCGCGCTCGAGTGCGGCGACTTCCGCGGACGCAACGCCGCTTGCCTCCTGCCGATGAACGTCTGCGAGCTGCGCGGCCTCAAGATACCGCAGGGCGACGCCCGCGAGCGGCGGGCCATGATCGCCAGCGAGCTGGCCGACGACGAAGGCGAGCCGTCGGGGCCCATCGAATTCGACTACTGGGAGCTAGGCGGCGAGAAAGGCATCGAAACCGCGGAAGGATTCAATGTCAACGTGATGTCGGTGACGCGGCCCTGGATCGAACAGGTCGCTACCGATTGCCAGCGGGTCTGGCTCGATTGTTGGGCGGTCGACGGTACGCCGTTGGCCATGTCCCGGGCCGTTGCTCTTGCCGCTCCCGAGCGCCACGGCGACCGTGCCCTGGCCGTCGACTGGGGCTTTTCCAACACGACGCTCGCCGTGGTGGGCCGCGGCCGGCCGCTCTACGCGCGGCGGCTGCACGACTGCCATTTTCGCAAGTGTCTCACCGCGATTGAAGAATCGCTCGGCGTTACGCGGGATCACGCTCAACACCTGGCCAACCTGCACGGCGTGGTCTCCACCGACGCCCAGGCCCGATCCGAGGGGAACGGAGAGCCGGAGATTCAGGCCGCCATCACCGCCGCGATCAGCGAAGTCACTACGTCGCTCGTCGAACAGATCGAACGCACCCTCCGCTTCGTCGAGCAACAACGCCGCTATCAGCCGCCGACGTCGTTGTGGTTGATGGGAGGCGGTGCGAGCGTCCGAAACATCGGGCCGCATTTGTCGGCGGAGCTGGACTTGCCGGTGTCGATCTGGAGCGTGCCGCCCGCACGCGAGCGGGCCAGCTCGGTTCACGACCACCAGGCCGCGCTGTTCGGGCCGGCGCTGGCCCTCTCGGCGCTGGCATGGAGGGCTGCATGAAGACCGCCATCAATTTGCTGCCGCCCGTTTACCGCCGCCAACGGCTCGTGCGACGCCGCGCCATCCAGTGGTCGGTCGTCTTGCTGGCGTCACTCTCGGCGATCGGCGTCGCCGCCGGGTACAAGGGCCGCGAATATCAGCACACTCGAGCGGCAGTTCGCAGCCGCGGCCCGCGCGGGCCGGCCCGCCCAGAACATGCTCCGCGAAATCACCGCCATGCGCGGAAAAATTGAAAAGCTGCAGCAGCATCAGTCCATTGCCCAGGAGCTGGAACAGCAGCGCCAAGTGCTGACCCTGTTGGGGGCGGTCAGTCAGGCCGCGCGACGAACCGAAGGCCGATTACGCGTCGTCGATTGTCAGGTCGATGACCTGCAAGCGACCGAAGTTGCCGCAGGCGGCGGCGAAGGCGCCGCACATCCCGGCACCGTGACGCTCCTCGGCGTCGCGCTCGACAGCCCCACCGTCGCCGAATTCCACGACTCTTTGATGCGATCCGGTCTGTTTGCCGACGTCAAGCTGATCAAATCACAGGAACGGGAGCATAATCCCGAGTTATACGACTACGAAGTCCGCTGCGAGCTGTAACGGCTCACAGCCAACGCCATGAGCTCACCCGTCATTGATGATGAAACACTCCGGTTCGGCCGCCTGCTCCATTATGCGGGAGCGGCGATCGTGCTGATCGCCAGCGCACTGGCTTACAACTGGTTTTACGCGCCCATGGAAGCCGACATACTCGACACCGAAATGAAGATCGACGCGCTGGCCGTGTCGGAACAGAACGCGCCGGTGATCCGCCGCGAGCACGCGCGACTCACCAGCCGCCTGCAGGAAATCGAAGCCCGCTATTCCGCGCTCGAGCGCCGCGTTCCGCTCAACGCCGAAGCTGGCAGCTTTTTGAAACACGTCAGCGAGATCGCCAGCCAGGAACAGCTGACGATCAGCAGCTTTCAACCGGCCCAATCGGTCCCGACCAGTGGCTATGCGGCCATGGAAGTGATGCTCGACGGGAAAGGCACGCTTCGCCAGCATTTGCAGATTCTTCGACCGCCTCTCGAAAATCCAGCGGCTCTCCAAAGTCAAGGATCTGACCGTCAGCGTCGATCCGCAGTCGGCCGACTATCCGATGAAAGCAACGATCGTCATCTACTTCGGGCTCCAAGGCGAAAACGACGCGTCCGCCCCGACGGAGGTGAGCCGTGGCTAACAACGTCACTTGGGCAAAAAAAGCCGGCGTCACGCCGGGCAAACTGGTGCTCATCGCCATGCTGGCGGTCGTGCTCTGCGGAGTGCTCTACCTGCAATTCGGGCCGATTGGCGGGCAGACGTCGACGCGCGTCGCTCTCCCCGCCGCCGCGGCCGACTCGACGATCAGAACAACCACCGCGACAGCGCAAGCCGCTCCGGCCGCCGCGGCCGACGACGCCACCCTCCGCAAAAAGACGGGCGCGGTCGCGACTTGGCAATCGCCGGACCTGAAGCCGGTGATCGAATACGATCCGTTCGCGCTGCCGGCGTCGTTCCCGCAACCGGGGCACGCCGACAACTCAGCAGCCCTGGCGCAGAGCGCCGCCGCCGCCGAAGCCGCGGCGGCCGAACAGGCGGCGCTCCAGGCCGAGCGGTCCAAAAGCGAAAGCGAACTCCAGGGGCTCCGGCAGCAGGGGGTCCACGTGATCATCAAGCGGGACGATCACTTTGTCGCCATGGTCGGCGACCAGGAGGTTCACGTCGGCGATCAGATCGACGGGTTTACGGTGATTGCCATCGACGCCGACGGCGTCCGGGTGGCCAAGGATTTACGCCAATGAGTCAGTCGGGACAAACATTTCGAGCGGTCAGTGATCGCGTCGTTCCGCGCACCGCGCGGTGCTGCGCGATCCTGGGGGGCCCGCTCCTGATGCTGTTTCTGGCTCTCACGCCGGCGTCGGCCCAGCAGCCCGATACCCGGCATTGGTTCGCCGGCGTCGAGCGCGGCACGGATACGCCGGAAGTGGCCCACGCGCCGCCCGGCGGCGGGCAGTTGCGACAGCCGAGCCAGTACAGCGGTCGAGTCCGGCTCGCGCAAAACCGCGGCGCTCCGCCTCCCGAAGCGTTGCCAACACCGCCGCAGGGGACGCCCCGCGTCGAGGGTAAGCTGCCGATGGCTGGCTGGGACGCCGACGTCGACATCGCCCAAGGTGCCAATGGCCGCATCGACCGGCTGGTCGTCCGCGACGCCTCGCTGAGCAAGGTGCTGGCTCTGTTGGCGCAGTCGTACCACCTCAACATCGTCGCCGCCAACGACATCGACGCCGTGATCTCGATCACGCTGCACGACGTCGCGCTCGACGAAGCCCTCACGGCGATCCTCTCGGTGGCCAATTACACCTGGGTCAACCGCGACGGCATCATCCTGATCACCTCGCTCAGCGACTCCACCCAGCTCTCGCCCGAGGTGCAGGGCCGCCAGACGGAAATCTTCGAGCTCGATTTCGTCTCCGCGTCGGTCATTTCCGAGACGGTCACCAATTTCCTTTCGCCGATCGGCAAGATGACCGTCGTCGAAAGCGATAAAGCCGACAATCGCCGGACGCGCGACATGATCGTCGTCGAAGATATTCCCGAGGCGATCGCCCGCATCGCCGCCTACATTTCCGAGGTCGATTGTCCGCCCCGGCAGGTGCTGATCGAGGCCCACATTCTCCAGGTAGAACTAAAGGACGACGAGCAGAACGGCGTCAATTTCGACGCGTTGGCCCGAATCGCCGGGGCGAACATCCATTTCAAGACCGTCGGCTTCGCCAGCGCCGCCGCCTCGCCCGCGTTTCTTACCACCGTCAACGGCACCGATTTAGACGCCGTCATCCAGCTGCTGCAAACCACCAACGACACCAAGACGCTCGGCTCGCCCAAGGTGCTGGTGCTCAACCAGCAAGAAGCTATGGTCCACGTCGGCGAAGACCTCGGCTATCAGACGACCGTCACCTCCGAGCTGCAATCGACCCAGGCACCTCAGTTCCTGCAGGTCGGCGTTCTCCTGACGATCACGCCGCGGATCACCCGCGACAACCGGGTCCTGCTCCACGTCCGTCCCGAAGTCTCCACCGGGGCGATCGATCCGATCACCCAAGTGCCCAACAAAAAAACCACCGAGCTCGAAACCGACGTCATGCTCGACGACGGCGAGGGCATGGTCATCGGCGGACTGATCGACGAGCAGGACATCACCAACCAGTCGAAAATTCCCTATCTCGGCGACATGTGGCGGGTCGGCTTCTTGTTCCGCAAGTCGGACATCACCAAACAGCGCAAGGAAGTCATCATCGCGCTGGTGCCGCGGATTCGGCCCTACGACCCCGACTACCACAACTTCGAGCAAGGCGAGCTAGTCCGCGCCGAAACTCCGCTCTACAAAGGCCCGCTCTGCTACACCGACCGCCCGTACGACGTCCATTTGGCCGACGGCAAACGCGTCGCCAAGCCGTACATCCCGCCACCGGCAGCTCTGCCCCAGGTCGACGCCGGCCCGTGCAATTACTGTCGAGCGCCGTGGCCCCAATACTATGTGCCGCAAAAACCCTATCCGCGCGAGCGACTGGCCGATGGTGCGGAAAGCGACTTTGCCGGTGACGGCGAGTCATGTTACGACGGTGGACTCGCCCAACCTGAAGCCTGGTCGCAACCACAGCCGGACACGGCCGGCGAGTTCGTCCCCGATTACGGCGGCACGGCCGGCGACGGCTCGATCATTAGCGATCAACCGTAAACAACGAACGGCAGCGAAGAGATGGGCTTAGCGGTGGCGGCCACGCCACTGCGAACATCAAGCGGCATTGATCACCAAAAAACTCAAAACGCCGATCCTCATTGAACGAGCACCAACATGGCCAAACGACTAGAAGTCCCCAAAGAGCTCCAGCGGCTGATCGAAAAGCGCGAGGCCGAAAAGGACCGCCGCGCCAAACCCACCCCGCGCAAACCCACCGAGCGCCGCCAACGCCGCCGCCGCAAAAGCGACCGCTGAGCTTACTGGGCCGCACTGCAATCCTCGCGACGCCCCGACCGACTGTCGGAACCGAAGCAGGTTCGTGACACCTTTCCGCCCGCCTTTTCACGCGCTGCCGCATTCTGCGGTCGTCATACCTGGATTCTACCCGCCCTTTTGCCGTGTGGTAAAATCCGTCGGAGCGACTTCGATGTCCCAAATCTTGATAGACCAGGCGAGGTAATTGAAATGGGTGACTGGGGATTGTATGCGATCGGTGCGGCGATCCTCTACGGCATGCACCAAATCTTCACGCGGATGGCGTCGGAGCGCATTGGCGACGGCGTCGGTGGATTCGTTGTTGAGGCCACCGCGGCGGTCACGATCTTCGCGTACTTGGCACTGCTGTATCTCTCCGGCACCTGGCAGCAAAAGCTGACTGCGCCGGGCGTGATCTATTCCGTGCTGACTGGCGTTTGTGTCGGCGTCGGAACAATTTTGTTCTTTCTGTTGTTTCAAAATGGTGGGCCGCTTTCGGCGGTGCCAGCCATCTTGGCCGGCGGAGCGGCCCTGATGGCGGTTGCGGGGTTTCTGTTCTTCAAAGAGCCGGCGACCGCGGCACGCCTCGTTGGAATTACACTGTCGATTGTCGGTCTGTTCCTGTTACGCGGCTGACGGGGTTTCGATGTTGCGCCGGCTCGGAATGATCGCGCGGGGAGTCTTGGCAATCGCCGCGGTTGCGCTGGTCGTCCTCTGTGTACGCAGCTATTGGTGGCGCGACCTGCTCTGGGCCCGCGTGCCCAACTTCGGTTCCGGCTCGCTTGCTTCGCTGGACGGAAAGCTCCGCTGCACGATGCTCTGGGAATCCACCGAATCGGCCAACGCCCGGTTCGCCTGGGGATTCAGTCGCATGACGGCCGATGAGGCAACGCTCTCGCTCACAAAGGCCCACGTCCAGCACCGCTGGTCGAGATATGGCTTCGAGCTGGTCAATTACCCCAATCCGATCGCCCTGGCCCTGCCTGATTGGTACTTCGCGCCGCCAATCCTTTTGATGTTCTACCTCATCTCCAGCCCACGTCTGTTGCATTTCTCCGTTCGCACCCTACTTATCGCCACAACACTGGTCGCCGTCGTGCTGGGGCTGGCGGTGTGGGCGGGGCAGTGACCCGCCCCACCGCAATAGAGCAGCGCTCGGGCCGAAAAAGCAGGGGCGGGAAAAGTGCGGCGGTCGATGTGCCGGCGGAGCACCGCTGCCCCCGCACCGGAGATGGCCTACTGCTCAGTGGCAGCTGTCTCTTCACTGTCAGCCGACTCAAGGAGTGACTGTGCCTGTTCGACGTCTTCTTCCCATACCAGAACCGCACCTTCCCCTGCTGCCCATGCCGCAAAACCAGAAACCGTGCCGCCTGCATCCGTGGCTTGAACCACGGCGTGGATACCGTTGGCTTCCAGGAAGTTTCTGGCAATCTCTGCGTCCGGCTGGTTGCGAAATCGGCGAATTGTCACCAGGATCGACATGTTTCACTCCGTAGTGAATACGCAGGGAATACGGTGGGCGCCCGGCCTTCCCTCTCCATGTCATCCGAAAGCGGAGGACGAATCTAGAGTAGCTCATTGCCCATCATTCATCAATCGGCGCCTCAAAGCTCACGCCAGATTCCAGTCCTCGCGACTGTACCGTTCGTGCACCAGCTGCACGACCCGGCGGCGCGGCCAGTCGGTCGCCTCGCGCTCGGTTGGCCAGGCGGACGCGAGCGCGGATTCAAGGTCGGCTCGCTCCAGCGGCAAATTGGCGACGAAATCGCCGTGCGCTCGCCCAGAGCGATATTCCGGTTGCCGCGGCGCGGTCCGCAGGCACACAGCGACGAGCGGCAGATCGAAGTCGTACAGCAGCGTGCCGTGATACAAGAAATGCGTTCGCTTCACGCGCAAGCTGTTGCCCGAAATTTTGCGGGCCGAGTCCAAGCCACCGTCGCCCAAGAGCACCAAATCGCTTGTCCCAGCGCGGGCCACTCGGGGCGCAAATTGTTGAAGTGAAGTTGCCAGGCGATCGAGCACGTAGGCATGGGACGAATGAATGCCGCTGTGCATCGGGGCGGCGGCCGTAACTCAGCACCACCGCGTACATCAAGCAGCCTGGCCCCGCCACGATCGCGGCCCCGCCGCTGGTGCGTCGCAGAATCGGGATGCCACGCGCCGCGCAAGCCGCGAGGTCGACTTCGTCGGCGCGCGAGGAGCGGCCAAGCACAACCAGCGGCGTCGGTGATTCCCAGACGCGGAGGAACTCGGCGTCCGGCCCGCGGGCCTCGGCCTCATCGAGCAAGGCCTCGTCGAGGGCGATGTTTTCGGCGGGGGATTCCAGGGTGAGGTGCAGGCGGTGCATGGCGTCGTTCTCTCACACCCCAGCGGGGCGACGCAAGTCGAATCCCGCCGCCCGAGGCGGTTGGCGTCCGGTTGACGGCGCCCCGGTGCGTGCGGGAGACTGAACAGACCTCCCCACTACACGACGCAACTCATGAGCGACCACCCCCGACCCGACGAGCCGCCCCAATTCGGTGCCCGCGAGCCGTATCCGCCCGCGCCGGCCGGATCGTCTGCCGCCGTCGGCGCCGACGACATGCTCCCGCCGGTCGAGCCCCCCTCGGCCCGCTTCATCATCCAACTATTCGTCGTGCCGGCGCTGATCGTGATGCTGGTCGTCGGCGTCTGGATCGTCGTCACCTGGCTGGTCCACCGCACGACGATGCGGCCTGAAGATCTGATCGACGGGTTGGAAACGGCGAGCGTCGCCCGCTGGCAGCGGGCCAGCGAGCTGGCGGACCTGTTGCGAAATGATCGATTCGCCGATTTCCGCACCAACGGCAAGGCCGCCGCGCAGCTCGCGACCATTCTCGACCGCGAGGTCGACGCGGCGGAGGGCGGCGAGCGAATGGATCAGGAGAACATCACGCTCCGCTACTTTTTGGCGCGGGCCCTGGGCGAGTTTCACGTCGACGAAGGAACCGACGTGCTCTTGAAAACGGCGACCACCAACCGCGATCCGCAGGAAACGCTCGTCCGCCGGGGTGCCCTGCAGGCCTTGGCGGTTCGGGCGTACAACCTGTCGCAGCTCGATCCGCCGCGGACGCTCGCCGACCCGAACGTCGAACCGACGCTTTTGAAATTGGCCGTCGACGAGAACCCGCTGGTTCGCTCCGAAACGGCCTACGTGCTCGGCCAGCTCGGCACGCCGACGGCGCTGGCCGAGCTGGAAAAAATGGTCGACGATCCACACCCCGACACCCGCTACAACGCCGCGATCGCCTTGGCACATCACGGCGACGCGGCCGCAATCCCCACGCTCGCCGAGATGCTTGACCCCGAGGAAATGTCGAGCATCCGTGAAGAGTCGGGGACGCCGGCCCAATTCTACAAGCGCTCGTTGATCGTCACCAACGCGATCGAGGCGGTCGAGAAGCTGCACGGCAAAGCTCCCGCGGCCAACTTCACGTCGGTGATCGAGGTCCTCAAGAAGATCGTCGCCGCCAAACCCGCCGAGCTCGAACAGGCGCGTTTCCATCCGACAATCGTCCCGCGGCGCAAGAGACGCTGGAGTTGTTGAGACCGACCAATTAGCGTTGCGAAGTCATCGAAGACGAGTAGCTCAACTATTGCCACGTTTGTGGAACCGGAGGATAATTGACCCATGAGCGCGTCACAAAATCCTTTTTTCGCAACGGCTCTGTCTTTGCCTCAATCCGAGCGCGCCGATTTGGCGTTTCAACTTCTGCAAAGTTTAGATGTGCCGGGTGAGGAAGTGGGATCGGACGAATTCGGCATCGAGTTGAGGGCACGCGTCGCATCCTACCGGCGCGGCGAAATCGAAAGCAGTACTCTCGATGAAGCTCGGGCTATCATCGAGCGACGACTC
>CAWEEU010000018.1:0-104394 GCA_963808175.1 uncultured Planctomycetota bacterium
ACCAGTGGCATCTGCGGCAGCAGGAGATCGTCCGCCGAATGGACCGCGACGGCGAGGCCTTTTTGCGGTTCTTTGTCGACCACGCGGGGCTCACGCGCGTGCGGTTCATCGAGCCGGACCAGGTGGCGGAGCCGCGGCAGGATGCTAGTTGGAAGGCATAGGCGCTAGTTGCATGACTCGCGCCTCCCACCTAGCGCCTCGCGCCTCGCCGCATTCGTCATTTGGCATTCTCACCGACCCGCACGACGTCGAGACGGTGCACGGCTACTACGTCGACGGCCAGCTGGTCGACGCGGTGGATGTGCAGCATCGTCGGGCGAATGTCGACCTGAACGTGAAGCGGGGGCTACCGCTCTATACGCCGGTGCGGAAGAATTTGCGGCGGGCGGAGAAGCTGCTGCGGAACATGAGCGTCGTGGCGGAGATCCAATCGGCGATCGCGCTGATTCGCAAGCATCGCGGCGTGAGCCGTAGCGGCGTGGAGCAATTTGTGGCCGCGGGTGCCGACGCGACCGCGACCAGCACAGCGACCGGCCGCACGCGGCACTATTCCCAGTACGGCCCCGGCACGATCCTCGACGCGCCGGCCGGCCTCGAGTACGACTTCCCCACCGCGGGCCTCGATGCGTCGAGCTTCGTCGCCATCCTGCAGGCCGAGCTGCGGGCGATCGCCGCCCGGCTCGTGATGCCGGAGTTCATGTTCACCTCCGACGCGTCGAATGCGAATTTCGCCTCGACGATGGTCGCCGAAGCGCCGGCCGTGCGGATGTTCGAGCGGCTGCAGGCGAGCATCATCGAACAGGACCGGGCCGTGATGTGGCGCGTGGTCGAGAACGCCGTGAGCGTCGGCCGCTTGCCGGTGACGGCCCGCGATTGCCTCGAAATCCAAATCAGCGGCCCCTCGCTACGAGTCCGCGACGAGCTCCGCGAAGCACAGGTGGATCGCATCGCGTACACGCACGGCGTGCTCTCGCCGCAAACGTGGAGCCAGCACCTCGGGCCTTGATTACGACCAGGAGCAGAAGAATCTGGCGTCGCATCGTGGCTCGCCATAGAGCCACGACCGTTGGTCGCGGCGATTCATCGGAGTCAATTGAGAATGCGACCAATAGCCGGTAAGATGCAGCACGGGCTCGTCGATCTCCACAACCCTGGCGCTCTTGGCATCATTCGGAAAAGGCATGACTACGAAATCCCCTTGGCCGATAAAGATAATTCGATTCTTTTCGATACTTAGGATGGTTGGATGCATCTGTCTTGCTGTGTACGCCATTTGGGCGAGCGAACATTTCCCGAAGTCGGAATTCGGGCGTGGGTTTCGAGATAGCTTCGTCGCGCATTTTGTCAATCCAGAAACCGGTATGTTTGGTCCTAGAGAATCCGGTCAAGCCATCGCTTATATCAGTTTCTCATTTATTCCGGCTTTCCTTGTCCTGATCTTCATTTACCGGAAAAGCTTATTGGGTGTAAGAACGGTCCTCGCCCTCGAGCTATTATTCTCGTTTTCAAAAGGAGCATTTCCGATTCTCTCATCGATATTGCTTGCATTAACTTTCATGAGATCAGCAAAGCGACTTCTTAGTCAAGAAGGGTCGAGCGATGTGGGCTAGCCAGCCAGGAGTAGCATTCTGGGCCAAATGGAAACGCAAAACGCAATTTGCAGGTGGCCAAAAATAGTTGTTGAACTGTACAGATGAATCGGTATAGTGGGGACCATGCCCGCGGCACTGGAAGCACCGACGAAAGTCAACAAGGCCGAGCAGGCCCAGGAGGCGTTTGTCCGGCTGTTGGCCGACGCCTCGCGGCGGGGCTATTACGGCACCGCTGGCCTGACCTTGAGCATTCAGGACGGACGGATCCAGCACATTCGCGTGGCGCTGGAGAGGATGATTAAGTGAGGGTTGAGAGTCTAGAGTTGAGTATTGAGAGTTTAAACCTTCAGCTCTCAACACTCAACTCTCAACGCTAATACTGGTATCGAATCGAGCCTGGTTCACACCAGGCATTGAGATCGAGCCCATCGAAAAGCAATCGCGCTTTTCGGCGGGCTTTTTTTATTGCACATACCTCAACTCACCAAGAGGACTCCTATGTCGGAATTGCTGCAAGAGCATGTCGATTCGGGGAATCAGCCGCTGCGGGTCGACCGGACGGCCGGCGTGATTCGGGGCGTGAAGTTGCTCGGCCTGCGGTCGAAGAACGGCCGACGCTATCGGGAGAACGCGCTCTCGGAGGCCGCGGCGCTCTACGAGGGCGCGAAGGTCAACATCAACCATCCGAAGGGCCACCCGCTCTCGCCGCGGGACTACCAGGACCGGCTCGGCGTGATCAGCGGTGTCGAGTTTCGGCCGCAGCAAGGGCTGTTCGGCGACTTGCACTTCAATCCGAAGCACACGCTCTCGGAGCAACTGATGTGGGACGCTGAAAACGCTTCGCAGAACGTCGGCCTGTCGCACAACGTGCTGGCTCGGACGGCGCGCGAAGGCGGCGAAACAGTCGTCGAAGCGATCACGAAGGTGCAGAGCATTGATCTCGTGGCCGATCCGGCCACCACGCGTGGACTTTTCGAGCAGGAGGCGACGGCCGTTGTGTGGGATCGTCTCACACTCGAAGAGCTGGAGCTGCATCGACCCGATTTGCTCACAGAGCTGCGTGCGGCCCATTCGGCGGAGCTCGAAGAGGTGCAAAACCAACTCGATCAAGCGGCAGCTCGGGAAGCGACCTCCCAGCGACGCAGCCGAATCGTCGAGTTGCTTCAGGAGCACCAGCTGCCGCTGCCCAATAGCGCGGACGAAGCGTCGCGCCGGATCACCAGCGAGCGATTTGTCTGCACGCTGCTCGACGCGGCCGACGATCGCGAGCTCAAGCAGCTGATCGAAGAGCGGGCAGCGCTGGTCCGCTCGGCGAATCGCTGGAATGCAGCTCGGGCCAGCGATGGCCCACGCCCGCAATCGCGCGATCAACTGGCCGTCTCGCACGGCACCAATGGCATCGTCCGCGATGCCAAAGAATTCGCCGCAGCCATCTGCGGCCGCTAGCCAAACCGACTCACTGACTCACCTACTCACTTACTCACCCAATTTCAGGAGACCTTTCCCGTGGCAAACACAATGCGTTGGCGATATGGCGACACGTCACCGGTCATGCTGCCGGTCGACGCGACGACGGTCATCGAAATCGGCGACCTCGTCTATCTGGAGACCGACGATGCCAGGCCGGCCTCGTCCCAGTCGGACGCCGGCACGGAGGCGGCGAATCAGGAAGCGTTTCACGACAAATTTGCCGGCGTGGCGATGCAGGCCTCGCGCAACGGCGACACGCAACCGATCCGTGTGGCGACAGCCGGCGTGTTTGAGTTCGATTGCCTCACCGGCACCTACGAGGTCGGCAAGTTGATTGGCGCGGACGAGAACGCGGGTGGGACCGCCCTCGAAAAGCAGCTCGTCACGCCGGTGGCGACGGCCAATCTGGCCATCGGCCGCTGCGCAAAGCGCGTCAATCCCGCCGCGCCCCGCGTGCTCGTGGACGTCGTCAGCACCGTCCAGCGCGGCGGCCCGCAAGACATGATGTAACCGATGCTCTTTCTCAACTGAAGACTGACGACTGAACACTGACAACTTAACAGGAGCTTCACACATGACATTAAAATACCGCGAACTCAAGCGCCGCTACGAGCTCGATGGCGGCGAGCAAACCGTGGGCCACCTCTCCGAGGCGCTCCAGGCCGGCCACCTCAAGCCGGAAGATTTCAGCATCCGCGATTTGGCCGAGGCGATCGTGCCGGACGGCCGCGAGTGGGTCCGCATGCTCGATCCCCGCAGCGCCGGCAGCGTCTGTGTGCTCGAAGCGAGCGATGGTGTCGACGTCACCGCGTTCCTCAACATCACCGGTCAGGTGATCTACTCGAAGATCATGGAGGCCTACACGCAAGAGGCCTTTGTCTGCTCGAAGCTCGTCGACACGATCCCCACGCGGATGGACGGCGAGAAGATTCCCGGAATCGGCCGGATCGCCGACAAGATCGAAGAGGTCTCGCCCGGGATGCCATATCCACACCTGGGCTTCAGCGAGGACTACATCGAAACGCCGTCGACCACCAAGCGCGGCTTCATCGTGCCGGTGACCAAGGAGGCGATCTTCTTCGACCGGACGCACCTGGTGCTGAGCCGGGCGGCGGAAGTGGGCGAGATCCTCGGTCTCAACAAGGAGAAGCGGATCATCGACGTCGTGATCGGTGCCACGAACAACTACAAGTGGAAGGGCACGACGTACAACACCTACCAGGCGAGCACGCCGTGGATCAACCAGATCACCGGCAACGAGCTGGTCGACTGGACGGACCTGGACGCGGCCGAACAGCTGTTCGCCGACATCCTCGATCCGAACACGGGAGAGCCAGTATTGGTGAGTGGCACCACGCTGCTGGTGACGCCCGCCTATCGGCACACGGCGCTTCGGATCGTGAACGCGACGCAGCTGCAGTTTTCACCGGACGGCGAGCCGACGGCCACCTTCTCGGCCAACCCGCTGACGGGTTACCGGATGTTCGATAGCCGGCTCGTTTACCGCCGGATCGTGGCGGCCGGCGCGGCGGCGTCCGACGCGAAGAAATGGTTCTTCGTCGGCGATTTCCGCCGGGCGTTCGCCTACATGGAAAACTGGCCGATCACGGTGACGCAGGCGCCGCTGGGCAGCGAGGCCGACTTCAACAGCGACATCGTGCTGCGGTTCAAGGCCAGCGAGCGCGGTGCGGCGGCGGTGCTCAACCCGCGTTACATCGTCAAGAGCACGGGTTAGCGCCAGCGGGACTCGGGTCGTCGGTGGTCTGTGGCAACGGTTGTTCGGCTTCGCTCTGGGCGACCGAGCCGGATGGCGATGCCGACAGACGCGGTTTGGGCGCGACAGGGAACTGAGCGCCCAAACCGCACACCGACCCTTGTTTCGCTTTTTCATCAAATCTTGAAATCGTAAGGGGTTTCGCACGGCAATCGGCGACACATTAGCCGCCTGGGCGGCGCTGGCGGCAACCGCGCCGCCCTCGAATGCGGCGACGCTCGACCAGCGTAACGGCCGCACGGTGTTGGACTTCGATGCCGCGACGGCAGAGACGACGTATCTGGCGGGCATGTTGCCATCTCATTATGCCGGCGGCGATCTGTCGGTCGTGATTCACTGGATGGCCACCAGCGCCACGACCGGTTCCGTTCGTTGGAGCGTTCAGTTTGAACGGCTCGAAGCGAATGGCCCGGATTTGGACGCGTCAGACTTTCAAACAGCCTCCGCCGTCACGTCGGCGGCTAACGCTACGTCGGGCAAGCTCCCGGTGGCGACGGCGACGCTTACCGCACTCGACTCGGCAGCGGCCGGCGACGCGTTTCGCATTGCGCTCACGCGAGACGTCACGCATGCGGACGACGACATGACGGGTGATGCCGAGGTTTTGGCCGTGAAAGTCCAGGAGGCGTAGCGTGGCTTACAGCTTCAACGGCACGTCGCAATACGCGAGCTTCAGTCCCACCGGTTTTCCGACAGGCACCAATCCACGCACACTGGTCGGATGGGGACGGCCCTCCACGACCGCTGGCGGATTCGGCTGGCTGATGGCTTACGGCAGCATCGGCACGAACAACATGTTTGCCATCGGCCGCGTCGGCACAGGCGCCTACTTTGCCTGCTACGGCGGCACGAACGATCTCACGGTCGCCGGCAAGTGGGTAGCCGGCGAGTGGCATCACATGGCTTTCGCATACACAGGGAGCCAGCTGTTGGCGTACTTCGACGGCGGATTGGTTACGTCCAAGTCGAGCGTCACGCTCACGACGACCACTGCCGCGGGCCGCTGCGCCAGCCGCATGGACGGAAGCATGGAGATGTGGGCGGGCGACCTGGCGGAAATCTCCGCCTGGAACGTGGCCCTCTCGGATGCGGAGATAGCGCAGTTGGGGATGGGCTGTTCACCACTGTGTCTCACCGCTCGACTCTCCAACTTGATGTGGTATCGGAGCCTGATTCGGGATCTGAACTGGCCTGCAATCGGCCCCGCGCTCACCACCTCCGGCGGTCCAGGGGTGATCGAGCACCCGCGGGTGCTTTATCCAACGAATCCGACGATTGGCCTGATCGCGTTGCCTCAATTCATTTCGCCCTACCGGTCGGCGATGGCGACGGCCGACGCCAATCGCGTCCTGCGAGGCTCAGCCGCGATCGCCGGATCGAGCGACGGTGAATCCTATTCCATTGGCGAGGTATCCAGCTAATGCCCCAAGCAAACGACATTTTTGGCACGGCGTTCAAGAACGGTTCGGCGGTGTTGATGGCGCGGATCGTCGACGCGGCGGGTGCCAACGTGCAGCAATCCGGCGTCGCAGCGATTGAGTACTCGATCTACGAGCTCGATCCCTGCCGGCGGGAAAACCTCACTGCCGTGGCAGGCCACGATGGCGTCGCACTCACTGTGGCCAATGTGATTTACAACACGCTGCAGACCGGCGGACTCTGGACGCTCGACGCCGTCGGCTACAACTTCCGCCATGAAATCGACGTCACGACTTCCGAGGCATTTCCGAAGGCGGGCGTCGCGTACCAGATCCGTTATGAGCTGACGCCGACCACCGGGCAGAAGTCGATCGTCCGCTTCCAATTGAGGGTGATCTAACTGGATGCTGGATGCTGGATGCTGGACGTCGGACGCAAGGCATTGGTAATCCAGCATCAGGCAACCAGCATCCAGCATCTTGGGAGGAACCATGACCGATATCGAGCAGATTCAATCGATTCGCACTCAAACACTGGCTCAGCTCGACGAGCTGCGGGCCAACCCCAAGCCGACCTACTGGCTCGATGGGCAGCGAGTTCATTGGGAACAGTATGCCGAAAGCCTGCAACGGACGGTCGATTGGTGTGACCGCAAGCTTTCGGAATACGAGCCGTTCGAAGTCCGCTCGCAAGGAGTCAGCTAAATGGCCGTCGATCTAGACATAGCTGGCGATTTTGATGCAATCATCGATACCGCGGAGGCGATTACGCTCAAACGGAGGGCCAACGCCACGACGATCGCCGTGCCGAAGGCCTGGCGCTTTTCGTCGCTCACCCAGCAGGCGGAGCCGGGGATGCCGGGCGTCGCTCAATGGGACGTGGTTTGGCAGTTCCACTGGGACGCGGGCATCGACCCGCCGCGGATCGGCGATTCGCTGATCGACTCCGCCAACGACTGTTGGACGATTCTGTCGATCGAGCATCGCGTGGCGAAGACGCGGCTGCGATGCTCCGCACGCAATTTGCGGATCGTCTACGAGTTGGTCGATCGCATCGAAATTCAAGAAGCGATTTGGGAAGACAGCGGGTCGGGCCCAGAAATCGTCGGGTGGACCACGCTCCGCGCCGCCGTGCCGGCCCGCATCCAGCCGGACCAAACCTCGATCGACCACACCACCGACCCGCCGACCTCGACCGCCACCTACCGAGTGATGCTCGCCGACGACACGCCGCTGGACCACAACCACCGGCTGGTGGACTCTGACGGGGAGATTTACCAGCTGCTCGAATACACGCAATCCGAACGGTTCGACACGCTGCCGGTGGCCACGGTCAAGCAGCTGCCGAGCGCTTAACTCACCACGTTGAGCTCCAGGCCGTACTGGGCGAACATCAGGTCGAGATCGTGGACGTCAATTGCGCCGTCCGCGTTCAAGTCGCCGTCGGCCAGCGTGGGATTCGACATTCCAAAATTCGCATCTATGATGTTGCCATCCGATTCGTCGACCACCCAGTCGCCGTTAAGATCACCGAGCAGGGAAATGCTTTGGAGATTAGTTCCGAGATTTAGGTAAAACAAATCTTCGTCCGGCCAATCGACGATTCCATCACCGTCCCAGTCGCAATCCGTGAACAGCCAATCTTCGCCGCTGGAATAATAATTACTCCAATAATCTCCTTGGTCACTCGATTGCACCCAACTGTCAAGGTTTGCGTCGCCCGGCAGAATCGTGAATACAAAATTGAAGTCTCCTCCGGCCGTGCCGTCGCCCGACGGGAACTCGCTCACGACAGAATTGGTCGTGAAGATGCTCGCCGGGTTGACCCATTCGCCATCAAGCGGATTGCCCTCGACGTCCGTGACAGCGTCGGCGAGCAAGATTAGGTATTGATCGGCTTCACCTAGATTCTCGAATCGCCACGTCGCAGTTAGGGTACCGATGTCGTATGTGAATTCGGCCAGCACAGGCCGATTCGCCGCCTGCAGGCCCACGAGCGTCAGGTCGTTTGCGAGAATATTCACATCTTCATTGAAAGTAACTGAGATCGTGTCTGCACCCCCAACGGGCACCGTTCGAAGTTGATTGCCCGAACCGATAACGGGCTGGCCGTTGTTCGTCGCGGATGCAAATGAATACGGATTATGCGTGGAGGTCGATCCGCTGATGATGACATTTTCAACCTGCGGCGCCCCGGCAGTGACGACCAGCGACAGCGCCGACCCGCTGCCTACTCCAACAAGTGGTCCCGTGTACCAGGCGCTGAACGACTCGAAGTTTGACCGGAAGATCCAAAAATCCGAGAGGTCCTGGTCGCCATCGCCGTCCAAGTCTCCGCGCGGATCGCCGGTCCCCTGGAATGACTTCCAGGCGATCCAATCGAGCACGTCAACCATGTCATTGTCGTAATCGACGATGTCGGCGCTGCTAGGGCCAAACGGCAGCACTTCGCCATCGACGCTGAGAGCGATCGCCGCGTCGGCGGCAGTTCCTGAGACGCCGTCACCGTCAACGTCTCGCAGCACACCAGCATCGAGATCGGCGTGAACACCGTTCGGGTCCGCCTCGACGACGCCGTTTTGATTGCTGTCGCCCGGCAACACAGCAAAGAAAAATTGAAACTCGCCGCCTGGTGTTCCATCGCCGGAGAGTAACCTTCGACCAACCGGGTCATCGGCAAAATTGTCGATGGTGGGTGCGCTTGGCAAGCCGTCAAACAGGTTGTCCCAGTCGCTGTCGAGCAAGCTACCGGCCGCGCCGGTCACGCCGGAAAGTTGGATCGCGTATTTTCCGGCGGCGAGCGGTGCCGACAGACTCCAACTGGCGACGTGCGAAACCGCGTTGTAACCGGCGGTCAACGGCACCGTCGACAACGGTACTTGGTTGTCACCCAGAATCACCAAGCTGCCGCTGGACAAATTGACCGGACCCGTGAAATGGATTTCGATCGTGTCGGCACCCTCCAAGTATATTGGCCGCAATTGCCCTCCGTCGGGAATCACATCGGCGTAGGGGTAGTCGACGCCGTCGGCCCAATTGCTGCCCTTCACGATCACGCTTTCGACGCGCGTCGTGTCAGCCCGCAGAATCCGCAGGCCGTTAAGGATCGGATCGCCCGCTTCTCGAATCAAATCGATTTGCAGTCCATCGCCGTGGCTCACTTCCACTTCAAACCGCTTGACCAAGCCCGTGAACGTGCCGGTTTGTTCCGAATCGGTCTCGATGAGACTATAGGATTCGTTGATCTTGGCATGGTCGGCGAAGACGTCGTAGTCGTTCAGCATCGTCTGCCCCTCAAGCCGCACGTCGAACACGCGGCTGCCGGGAGATGTAGCAACATCGAGCTCAGCGAAGAACAACTCGACAACGTAGGTGCCATCGGACATTGCGGTCGGAATGCCACTGAAGTCGAGCTTATCAACCGTGAAGCTGATGTTCTCGTCGACAAAATCGTCTGTCGCCTCGCCGCGAGCGGAGGCGAACACGCTCTGCAGCATAGATTCTGTGCCAGCTGGGATCGAATTGGTGCTTGTGACATCGACCGTTTGTGCCGTGATGGTGAAGGAATCAACCGCGGCCGCCCCTGTGTCGGGCCCACCATTGACCGGCGCAGTGTAAGCGCCATCGTCTGCGCGAAAGATTCCAGCGGATCCTGCATCGAACGAAGTATCGCTGCCGACATTTAGCGCCAACAGAACTTCATCGTTGTGGTATACCTCGCCGGCCGCCGCGGCCCGCAGAATCTGGCTGCCGAGGCTGTCGATAAAGGCGTCACGCAGAGCATCGGCTTCAGAACTATTGATTCCGCCGATTTCCGAATAAGCGTCGACCACACCAATGTCCCACGCCGCCCCACCGGTGTCCCAGGCCATGCGAACGTAGCTGTCATTTGTGTCGACAGTTTCGACGGGAAAGTCACCACCACCTTGGATGAATTCAAAGACGGTCCCATTGACGTCATGCGGCCCCGGCACGTATTTGCCGGCCGGCAGCGGGATCGAGTCGTCCTGGCCGCCCCAGATTCCGACTGTCGCGCTGATCCCACCCGTATCATTTAACGTCGTGTCGCTGTCATTCGAAGGGGTGATGTCAGACTTCAAATGCAACAATGTTGAAAACTGAGCTTGGTGAAAGGATCGCTGGGTCGTTTGAATGTCGTGGTGGTTTCAAGCGACGTTCACACGGAGGCCCAGCGATGGCTAGTCATCTTACGTTGGAGGAGCGACAGTTCCTATACCGGTTGAAGAAGAGGCGAAAGTCGAACGCGGAAATTGCGGAGCTGATGGGACGGCACCGCAGCACCATCGGTCGCGAAGTCGCTCGCAACACGGGCGGGCGTGGTTATCGGCCGAGGCAAGCCCAACGCCTGGCCGACGAGCGTCGTTTGGCAAGTCGCCGACCCCACAAAATGGATGACCCCGACGTGCACCAATACGTCCAAGACCGACTCGAAGAATATTGGTCGCCGGATCAGATCGCCGGTCGGGCGCAGAGCGACTTCCCGCGTGCCCCAGGCGCTGGTTGTCGAGGCAAACCATTTACGATTGGATTCACGATCAAGTGCCCGAGTGGCAGGCCCTGTTGCGTCGCGGTGGTCGGCCTCCGGAAAAACGGGGGAAACTGACCGATTGTGTCCGCATCGACGGGCGACCGGAAGTGATCAACGGGCGACGACGGTACGGTGATTGGGAAGGAGACACCATCGTCGGCCAAGGCCGCCGCAGCGCGCTGTTGACCTTGGTCGAGCGAAAAAGTGGCTATACCCGGATTGGCCGCGTGGAGAGCATGAAGTCGGCCAGAACCATGCGTGCGGCCAAGAGACGCATGAAGGACCTTCCGCCCTCCCTCCGACGGAGCATGACGTTTGACAACGGCAAGGAGTTTGCGGAGCATCGAAAACTGACCCAAGGGCTCGGACTGGACGTTTACTTCGCCGACGCCTACGCCTCCTGGCAACGGGGCACCAACGAAAACACGAATGGACTGCTGCGGCAGTACTTCCCCAAAGGCACCGATTTCACGCAGGTCAGTCACCGTGAGGTGGCCCGCGTGGAACGATCACTCAACGAACGTCCTCGCCGACGACTCGGCTATCGAACGCCTGCGGAAATCCTTGCATCCAGATTGTGTTGCAATTGATTCTTGACATCACCAAGGTAAACTTTCCAGATCCAGATAGTTTATGCGAATGCGCCCATTTGCACTGAGCACGGCCTGAAAGGTAATGGGATCCAGGTCGCCGGTAAAGTCATCAGCGTACCTATACTGAGTCCATTCAATCGCGAAGTAGTCATCGTCAGTTCCCGTGAGATTAAAGTACTTCGTTCGCACTTCTCCGCTGGAACCCGCGTCAATTCGGTCCCATAGGACGGCGATTGACGGCTGATCCGAGGCGGGATTCACCTGGGACCAATCCTCATTCGAGAGATTCGAGTTGGCGGCGTCAAACGTGATCAGGCCGTTGGAATTCGCCCACAGCTGCGTTTCGGTGGAGCCAAAGTAATCGAAGCCAAAGGGGATGGAAATTGGTTGTGATGGGTCGACGACCGTTGCACCGGACATATTTTCCGGCGCAAACGGCACGCTCTTGGCACGATATGAGTTCGCGCTGCCAGGTCCGCCGCCGATCCCACCGGAGATATTCTCGCCGATGAGGACGCTCTTCCCGCCGGCCACCATGCCCGTGGCGCCGGTGTTGGAGCCGTTGTAGCTAAGCTGGAGCGCATCGGAGTGCGTGGCTGGCTTCGCGGTGACGACGGCACCGGTTCCCTCTTCGATCAGATGATAGTCGTGCATGCCGTCGACAATGCCGTCGGCCGCGTCGGCTTCGACGCCCAGGATCCGTCGGTCGGCGAAATCGCCGGCGCTCTGTTCGTAGGCGCGAGATCGAACAGCGGCTCCCAATCGTAGGCAGCCGTGCCGTTGAAATTGATGACGTTGTCACCGACCGTCATCACGTTGAGAATCGCATTCTTGCTCTTCAGCGCTGCCAGCACGCCATCGCGAGTAAGAGCTTCGTTCAACGGAACACGGCCCTCTTCGCCTTGGACCAGAACGAGTATCGGCACCGCCCCCTCACGCAACGGATACTCGGCGATCGCGTGCTCCAACGCATCCCAGCCGTCTTCGATGCCACCTCTTTCGCGTAGATTGGTATCGAAGATCGTGTTCAGGTCGCTCGTGTCCACGAGGGGGTCGTGCGGACCGGACTGGGGGGCCGTCGGATCGCCAAATAACGAATCCGGGTCGCCCGTGGTGAAATCGAACAGTTGGGAGTGGGCATAGCGTGGATTATCATTTTGATCGAACTCTCCAAATCCAACTAACCCATAGCGGACATCATCGATCCCGTCGTCCCTGAGCTTCTCTGCAAGGCTCATAGTATCCACAGGAGGGCCCGAATTGTTGCCGTCGCCATCGACGTCTCCGCTGACGAGGGCGGCGAGCCACGCTTGGTTGTCCGGACTTAGTTGGGAACTTGACTCATCGATAAGAAACACAACGTCGGCCTTGAGGCCGGTCAGCATCCGGCGCTCCTCGAACTGCTCGAACGGTAAACTGCGGTTGTGGGACGCTCGCCTTCGCAAACCCCGGTAGAAATGAATTTTCTTCAACACGGTTCAATCCTTTGCGCGAGTTAAGGTGAAGAAATGAAAGCTACCGTCAATCGAGCGTCGTGCGATGCAAGATACGAGCAGCCAAAACCCCCAGCAGGCTGCAAGTCGCCAGAAAGATCGTCGAAGGTTCGGGGATCGAGGCGCGGTATAAGAATACGCCTGTGATCTCTGCAGGCCTGTCGTCTCCGTATTCCGCAACGGAGAAGAAATTGAGGCCTGCGCCAGAAGGCCCTACCGCAATGTTGGCAATTAGCCGACAATTACAGTCGGGATCGAGTTCATCGAGCAAACCTCGTGTCAGAGCCAAGCCAGACGGAGGAAAAACGTCCGTTGGCCCCAAGAGTTCAATCAAGCGTTGGGCACTGGCATGATTCGCCGCAAAATCGGTCGTTCCCGTATCGATCCCCGCCGATTGGGCCAGCGCGACGACGTCATTCGCGTCGGCCGGAGTAAATCCTTCGAACATGCCGCTGGGGAGCAATTCCGCCACCACGGCCTGATACTTGATTTCGAGGGTGGTGCCGGGAAACTGCGACAGCAAGCTCTCCGGAATGTCGAGCCACTCCCGCTGGTTCACGTCGTCATACGTGAGCAACCCGTCGCCGGCCGTTTTCCAATCCCGCTCGAAGACGGCAGCACGGCTGGCCGGTGCCGCGACTAACAGGAGGGCAACGATGTACGTCGGGTGGGCGCAAACGACTCGGAACATCCGTTTCATAAGGCAACTCCGGGTATTTCGAGCCCCGCGAAATCGAAGTCGAATCGACCTCGAATGGTGGATATGTACTGGCTCATTCTAGCGGCAGAGGACCTCGACCATATTCCTTTCATTCCGCACAGGACTCCGATTTTCCGTCAGGCGAGTGAGCTGCTATCTGCAAATTCAACTCCGGGAATACCATCTCGATGAATAGTGCGAATGCACGTTGGTGGAGTGCTTCCACGCACTGACGATTGTCGCGATGGTCGGAAGCTTGGCGAGTTCCTAGCCCGCTATGTCGGCAACGCTTGCGGCAGTTGCGGGGGAAAATCCGGAAACGGTCACCCGGCGATAGAGCAGCTTGACGAAGTCGGCGAGCAGCTCGGATTCGCCGGATTCGAGAATCACGGCGACTTGCCGCAAGAGGGCCCGCTTGGCGTTGATGGCTTCGGCGACCGCAACGACGCCGGCCTCGCTCAGCGGGCCGCCGTGACCGAATTGGCTGTAGAGTTCGTCGAAGTCGGACTCGCTCCAGGCGGTGAACAACTCGGCGTTTGCCTCGACGACGCCCTGGACGACTGGGTTGGTGGTGCGGTCGAAGGCCTGCCGCGAGCGCGAGCCGGCCGGCTGGAACAGCTCGTCGATCTCGATGCCCAGACCGTGGGCGAATTTGTGGAGCGTGCGGCGCGTGGGGATTGTTCGCACCGCGAACCAGGCCGCGAATCGTCCGTTCGTCGAGTCCGGTCGCTGCGACGACGTCGGCAAAGGTGAGCCCGTCGCGGGCCATGACGCGGCGGACGTTGGTGGCGATCGTCTGCGGACCGCAGGCAGCCGGCGGCAAACGATGCCGAGACGGAGGGCGGCGGGCGGCGGGGCAATCTGGGGAAATGGCCGTGCTGGAGGCGATCATGTACTTCCGTATACTATCTCGCCGGGGAGCCTGTCAAGAGGGGCGCGGGGAATTTGCCGGGGAAATTACGGATCACTCCTGCCCCGTCCCCGCGTGCTAAAGCACGCTCGCCAAAGCAATTGCGTCCCTTGCGACCTAGAGTTCGACGGCGGTCATCGCGGGCCGTTCAACCGGGTAGAACAGGTCGCAGATGCCGTGCAGCAGGCCGATCGCTTCCGGCCGCGAAGTGCCAAACCGCGTGGTGAGCGGCGCCAGCAGCCAGCGTCCCTCCGGCCAGCGGACGTCCATCACCTTCGCGCAGTCTTCGAGCAACTGATAGACCCGGGCCCGGGTCACGCCCAGCGTCTCCGCCTGCTGCTTGACACTCGGGGCATTCTCGTCGAGACAGAGCCGCGCGGCGGCCAGCTCGGCCACCTGGTCGCTGATGTCGATCTTGATCTGGGCGATCATCGGCCGCACGATCCGCTCGTGAAGCTCGTTGACGTCGGGCAGCTCCGGCTGGCGAATCGTCTCATTGAGCCAACGGACCAAGGGAGGCAGGAACCTGGGCACGATCACAACGTCGACGTTCTGATCGAGCGAGGCGGTGGCCAGTGCTTCGTGAATCGTGCAGAAGATTTCGAGCACCGCGTTGACGCGCTTCTCGCCATGTGTCTTGAGCCGGCGAATCTGCGCGAGCGAGCGGTCCGAATAATCCTCGAGCCGCGTGTGCCAGATAACGGTCGGCAGCGATTGGAGCGACGGCGCGAGGCGACCAAGCTTTTCTGGGCCGAGATTGAAGCGATGGACCGTGTCGCACCAGTTGGTCCAGAGCGCTTCGGAGACGATCGAGGCGTCGAAGCCGCCAGTCGCCGAAGGAGGCTTGGTGGACTTCACTTCGACCGGCCCCATGCCAAACGGCGCATCGGGCGACGTGGCCTTCGACGCCCGCTTCAACAGATCGAAGAAGCCGAGCACCTTCTTTTGGCCGACGCCGGGCGTCGACATTAGTTCGTCGAGCGGCCGCGCCAATAGATCGCGGAGCGTGCGATCGAGAAACGCAATCGGCAGGCGTCGGTCCGTGGGAAGCACCCAGTAAGAGAGTGACTTGTCGAGTCGCCCATCATCGGGCTGAGAGAGCAGAGACTTGCGAAGACGTTCGTAGGTACCCACCAGGCGGTACCGGTCGTTAGAAATGGCTTTCCTCGCCATCGGAGTTATCTCCATGTATGCATGCTTCACCTTCCTGGGGAGTCAAACGGGTGCAACACCAATGATCGCTGCTGGCAAGCGGGGGAGCTGATACCCCGACTCAGCGAATTGCCGTGACGATTCATCACCCTTTCCCGTTCCACGGTCTCGACTTATGCAAATTCGTCGGACGACGCGAGAATCGGCAGCAGCAATTTCTTTTGAATTTTTTGCGTATCTAGCTCGACTGTCAAGGGAAGCGGCTCTCTGTCAAGCGACCGTCCTGAAAATGAGTGAATTCCCGTGAACTGCCCAGTCTGCCAGCGTGGCGCGAAAATCAGCGGATTTCGCGGAGTTTCGGGCGTGTGACCAACAATGCAACAGCTACGGGCCTCGATCGGGCCGCGTAAAAAAAACGCAGGGCCGTTCGTCTGGACAGTCGCGCCAAGTCGGCCGCATCAAGCAGCCGCGTGCGTGCGATGAACGCTATCATGAGCCGATGCTGACGACGGCTAGTACCCGACCAGAGAACTCGCCTCCCGCCGATACCGCCAGCGCCGAGAAGTTCTGTGTCCTCGGCGCGGGGTCATCGGGCTTAGTGGTCGCCAAAAACCTTCGCCAATACGGCATCGCGTTCGATTGCCTCGAACGCGAGGACGACGTCGGTGGCAACTGGTACTACGGGCGCCAGGCGAGCAGCGTCTATCGCTCGACGCGGCTGATTTCCTCGAAGCCGCTTACCGAGTACACCGATTTTCCCATGCCGGAGCACTATCCTGATCATCCCGATCAGGAAATGGTCTGGCGATATCTGCGGAGCTATGCCGAGCATTTCGATCTCTACCGCGGCATCGAATTCCACACGAGCGTAAGCAGGATCGAGCCCGCAATCGAGGGAGCGAGCGGCTGGTACGTCTCACTCGCCAGCGGCGAGCGGCGGCGCTATCGCGGCGTGGTGATTGCCAACGGTCACAATTGGGACCCGCGCTGGCCGAATTGTCCAGGCCGCTTCGACGGCCAGGTGATCCATTCGTCGCAGTACAAGACGCCCGACTTGATCGCGGGGCGTCGCGTGTTGGTAGTCGGGGGCGGTAATTCGGGTTACGATATCGCCACGGAAAGTGCTCGCCATGCGACCGCGACATTTCATAGTATGCGCCGCGGGTATCCGCTGTTGCCGCGGTTCTTTCGTGGTCGGCCGGTCGATCAGGGCGGCGAATGGATGCTCGGTTGGCGGCTGCCGCTCTGGTTACGGCGACTGGCGATCGCCCGCGTGATTCGCCTGTCATGGCGGGGGCGGCTCCCTACTACCGACCACGCGATTTTTGAAACCCACCCCGCCATCAACGGCCGTTGGCCCATCGACGTCGAGCGGGGCGCAATCGTCGTCAAGCCGGATATCCATGAACTCGAGGGACGCCGCGTGCTCTTTGGCGATGGCTCACGCGAATCGGTTGACGTGATCGTCTATGCAACCGGCTTCAATATTTCGTTCCCGTTTCTGGATACCCAGCAACTGCATTGGCAGAGCGGCCGACCGGCGTTGTATCTCAACGTGTTTCACCCCGAGCGGGACGATCTGTTCGTAGCCGGGCTGATCCAGCCGGATAGCGGGCAATTCGGCCTGGTGGATTTCCAAGCACAGCTCATTGCTCGCTATATACAGGGATTGAAGAGCAATCGTCGCGGGGCTCTCCGCCTGCAAACCGCGAAGCGAAGCGGCGGGGGCTCAACCAGCTGCATCCGCTACGTCGATTCGCCACGGCATTTGCTGGAAGTCGAGCATTTCAGCTACCGGCGCAAACTGAAGCGATGGATCAATCGGCTGCGGTGAAGCTTGTGGGCCTCCAGTTGGTTCGGCTCAGAATTCGATCTCCATGCGATCGGTCCCCAGCAGCGTATTTGGGAAAATGCGTTGTGCCGGCTGCAAGTCGAATTGTGAGTCGTCGCGGAAAGCCGGATCGATATGTACCAGCACCAGCAGCCCAACTTCGGCCGCGGCGGCCACTCGAGCCACGTCGCTCAGACGACTGTGTCCGGTCACTTCCGCGATCTCGCCCGCACCATCTGCGAAGTAGGCCTCGTGCACCAGCACGTTGACGTTGCGAATGTGGTCAACGTAGGCGGCTTCCGCGGCGGCCTTCGTATCGGTCACGTAGGCCAGCGAGCTTCCTGGCCATTCGAGTCGAAAGCCAAGAGACCCTCCCGGATGGGCGAGCGGAAAGTACGAAAATGTCCCGCCACCGGCCAGGGCCATGTCGCCGGTTAGCGGCTCGAATTGAAACGTTGGCGCGACGGGAAATATCGGTCCCGAGAACAAGTGGGTCCGAATCGCCGCGAGTTTCTCCTTGTCTCCGTGCAACGTCGTTTGCCGCTGCACTTCGTCGGGAACGACGTTGAGCAAGTAGGTCAGTCCCAGCACGTGGTCCAAGTGTGCGTGCGACAGAAAAATGTCGAGCCGATCGGTCCCCAAATAGTCACCCAGGCGGAACATTCCGCTGCCCGCATCGAGCACCACGCCCACCTCGGGCAACATAAGACACGCCGTATGGCGCCGCTCGTTCGCATAGTAGCCGCCGGTGCCGAGGAGAACGAGCTTCATCGAGCCACGCTTTCGAAGAGAAATGGCGGAATTTGAAAGCTATAATTTAACTCGGGAACGCTGCCGTTGACGCTGGCCGTCCAATTATGGTGAATTTAACAGCGCGCCGATGGGCCGGCAACGCTGGGGTCCGGCACGGCTTACGGGCGCTCGCCCTTCGCATTGCTGATGCCTGGAGTCAATTGTGAGATCGCTTGGGACAATTCGGCATTTGATCGGCGTGGCGACGGTCGTTCTCGTCGCCTGGGCTAGCGCCGGGTGCACGGAACAGGTTCCGCCAAAAATTGTCGTTTACACGTCGCTCGATCAGGAAGTGGCGCAGCCGATCTTCGCGGACTTCACGAAGGCCACGGGCATCAAGATCAACGCCACGTACGGCAAATCGTCCGCTTGCTCGACGGATCTGACTCAGGAAATTGTTGCCCAGCGCGAAAGCCCGCGTTGTGATCTGGTCTGGAACCAAGACATCCTCGAGACGCTGTCGCTCAACCACAACCGCTTGCTGCGGCCCTTCGCTCCACCCGCCGCGAGCCAGTTCCCGGCCTCCGAGAGATCGCCGGAAGACATCTGGTATAACATCGCCCTGTTCGCCCGGGTATTGGTGATCAACGTCAACCAAATTGCCGAAGCCCGGCAGCCCAAATTGATCAAGGACCTCACCGATCCGCAGTGGTACGAACGCGCGGCGATCGCCAAGCCGCTCGATGGCCCGTCGGCCGTTCACGCGGCCTGCATCTTCGCCGCTTTGGGCGACGCAAAGGCCCAGGAGTTTTACCGCGCCGTGAAACGCACGGCTCGCATCCTGGCAGATGACCGCGAGGTCGCCCACGAAGTCGCCACCGGCCGGCTCGCGTTCGGACTCACGAACTCGAGCGACGCCGCCATCGAGATAGCGGCCGGCGCACCGATCAAGATTGTCTATCCCGACCAGGACGAGGGGCAGCTCGGCACGTTGTTCGTCCCCTCGACCGTGGCGCTGGTCAAAAACTCTCCAAATCCCGCGCCGGCCGAGCAACTCTTCGAGTACCTGCTCTCCGCCGAAGTTGCGGAGCGGCTGGCAGGTGGCACCAGCGCAATGATCCCAACTCGAATCGGCGTCACCGCCTCGAACCGAGTGAAGACGCCCACCGACGTCCGCGCCATGCCTGCCGACTTTGCCGCTGCTGCCGATCATTGGAATGCAATCGCCAAAATCCTTCAGGCCGATTTCCCGGCCGGCGATTAAGCCAGTTTCCCCAATCAGCGTCGTCTACCAGGTTCCCAATTTGCCGCCTAATCGGCCCTTAGTTGCCGCCTGCCAAACCGTGACCTAGCATTCCTTGGCATTGGCCTTTCGGGCGACTAAACTCAACGCCAAGTTGACTATCGATCGAACACGCCGATCGCCGACGCCAGTATCGTTGCGTCTTAATCGGTTCCTTAACCCATTGGGCGGGAAAGGTGAAAGCGATGCGTGTTGCGTTTTTTTCGTGGGAGAGTCTGCAT
Source organism: uncultured Planctomycetota bacterium (assembly GCA_963808175.1). Classification (GTDB taxonomy): domain Bacteria; phylum Planctomycetota; class Planctomycetia; order Pirellulales; family Lacipirellulaceae; genus DASYDU01. The sequence continues at coordinate 19,739 of CAWEEU010000018.1, forward strand.
TCAGTCCCTGTGGGCGGTGTCGCAGCCCACGTCACCGAGCTCTCCGCGGCACTTCAGCGCCGCGGTCATGAGATCCACAACTTTGTCCGCCTGGGCGAAGGGCAAAGAACATACGACGTCATTGACGGCGTTCACTACCATCGCTGCCCAATCGATCTTCATCCCGATTTCGTCACAGAGATGAACAACATGGGCAACAGCTTTGTCTATTTCATGGCAAACGCTGAAGCCCATCAGGGCGCGCGATTCGACGTCGTCCACGGACACGACTGGCTCAGCGCCAAGGGCGTCGTCCAGGCCAAGAACGATCGCGGCAGCCGCACCGTACTCACATTCCACTCGACCGAATTTGGCCGTTGCGGCAATCACTTCCACAACGGCCGCTCGGATCGCATCCGGGCCATCGAGCGCGAGGGCTCCTATTGTGCCGACCGGGCGATCACTGTTTCGGGCGCGCTGGCCGATGAACTCAAGTGGCAATACGAGGTGCCGGACTGGAAGCTGCGCACAGTGCCCAACGGCGTTGAATGCCGGCGATTCGACATCGAGGTTGACGTTGCGGCCTGCCGCGCCGAGTACGGCATCGCTCCCATGGACCCGATGGTGCTCTTCGTCGGGCGACTCAGCGCTCAAAAGGGTCCTGACATCCTGCTCGAAGCCGTGCCCGGGATTCTGAATTATCGCGGCGACGCTAAGATCGTGTTTGTCGGCGACGGCGACATGCGCGGCCAGCTCGAGCACCGCGCCTGGGAGCTCGGCGTGCAGCATGCGGTCCGCTTCCTCGGCGCGATGGAGCCGAACGGTCGGCTCACCAAGCTCTATCGCAGCACCGATTGTGTGATCGTACCCAGCCGCAACGAGCCGTTTGGAATCGTGGTCCTCGAAGCCTGGGCTGCCGGCAAGCCGGTCATCGCCACGCACAACGGTGGGCCGCGCGATATCATCTCGCACAACGAAGACGGCTACCTGATCTACGACAATCCCAACTCGATTTGTTGGGGTGTCAACCAGGTGTTCAGCAACTTCGCTCATGCCCAATGGATGGGCAGTCGAGGACGCGTCAAGGCTGCTTACGGCTACAGCTGGGACATCGTCGCCGAACGCACCGAGGCGATTTATCACGAAGTTTTGAGCTAAGCGGTGTTTTGATCTCGAGGTCTCGGCAATGACGACCTGCGAAACCATTTTGCCAGAATACGTGGGCGAGCTGCCCAACATCTGTGGCAATGAAGGGCTGCTGGCCGACGTGCTCGAGACGTCGGCGCTTAGGTATCTGCCGGAGAGCGGGATCGACTTCGGCTCGATTCGCAGCGGTTTCGCCTGCGCGCTCCACATGCAGCAGCCGCTGATCCCCGCCGGCGGCGACGACATTCACACCGCACGCCTGATCAGCAATCTCCAATACATGCTGGAGCACCCGCAGATCGGCGACAATCACAACGCCGCGGTCTTCCACTGGTGTTACAAGCGGATGGGGGAGTTCATCCCGCAGCTTGTCGACCAAGGGGCCCGCCCGCGAATCATGCTCGAATACTCGGGCTGTCTGCTGCATGGCTTACGGCAGATGGGCCTCGACGACGTGTTCGAGAACCTGGAAAAAATCACTTGCGATCCGAGCTACCGCTCCTGCGTCGAGTGGCTGGGTGCGCCGTGGGGACATGCCGTAGCACCATCGACTCCGGTGCAGGACTACCGGCTGCACGTCCGCGCGTGGCAGCATCATTTCGCTGCCATCTTCGGAATCGAAGCCCTGCAGCGCGTCCGAGGGTTTTCGCCTTCCGAGATGGCCCTTCCCAACCACCCCGACGTGGCCTACGAATTTGTCCGCACGCTCCGCGACTGCGGCTATCATTGGGTGTTGGTGCAGGAGCACACCATCGAACGGACCGAAGATGGCGGGCCGATCACCCGGCCACATATTCCGCATCGGCTCGTGTCCCGAAATTCCCACGGCCAGGAAGCAAGCATCGTCGCCATCATCAAGACCCAGGGCAGCGACACCAAGCTGGTCGCCCAGATGCAGCCCTACTACGAAGCTCGCGGCCTCGCACGCCAGGACCTCAGCGGGCACTCGATCCCAGCGCTCGTCACCCAGATCGCCGATGGCGAGAACGGCGGTGTGATGATGAACGAGTTTCCGTCCAAGTATCTGGATGTGATGCACGAGGCTTCTCGCAGCGACACGCCGCCAGTAAACGTCTCGGAATACCTCGAGTATCTGCAGACGATCGGCATCACCGACGGCGATTTTCCCGCCGTGCAACCGATCATGCAGAAGCGAATCTGGGACGAGTTTCGGCCCGGTGCCGGTCCCGAAGAAATGGAACGCGTGATCGATCGGCTCCGCAAGGAGGATCACCGCTTCCACGTCGAAGGCGGCAGCTGGACCAATAACATCTCCTGGGTCCGCGGCTACGAAGACATCCTCGGCCCGATGGAAGCGGCCAGCTCGATGTTCTCGCAGAAGGTGCTGGAGCGGCACATTCCTTCCAACGAAGATCGCTACCGCAACGCGCTCTTCCATCTGCTTTGCTCGCAGACCAGCTGTTACCGCTACTGGGGCGAAGGCATCTGGGGCGACTACGGCCGGGAACTCTGCCGGCGGACGACGGAGATTCTCAAGCACGATTTCTGAGCGACGACTTTCCTGCTTCGGCCAACTCCAGCAGTTTGCAGACCGTCCGCCAGTTGCGAGCCGTCGCCGCCACTCCCAGCTTCCGTTCGACGTTCGCTGCCAATTTCGAGCGGCCGAAGCCGTCGGGCGTATGAAGATAGAATACGTAGCCGACGAGCGCGAACCGCTCTGTCTTGGTGCGCAGCTCTTCGAGCAGTTTGAGTTTTGCTTTGTCCGGCTTTGCGTCGAGAAAGAACAGATGCAGCGATTTGGGCTCGGCTTCTGCCTCTGGATACGGGTTTTCGTTGGCCGCCCTCGCCAGCTGTCGGGACGTGAGCACGAGCACGTGCGGCGCGAATCCACGGCATTTGGCGATCTTGGCAGAGACGTCGGCGGCCAGTCGTGACGCGTCGGTCGCGCTGTGCTGAAATACCGCGTTGCCGCTCTGGATGTACGTCGTCACGTTCTGGCAGCCGAGCGACTTGAGAATCGCCGCCAGTTCTTTCATCGGCAAAACGCGCCTGCCGAGGACATTGATCCCGCGCAGTAGCGCCACGTACGTTTTCATCGCGCTACCCATCCGCTCGGCTTACGAGTCAACCAGCCCCTCGCCCTAGCACCGCATCACAATCCCCGGCGGTGCCGGCGTCGCGGGCGTTGTCCGGGAGGCGATTTCTTTGGCGCGGCCGGGGCGGACGGCTCCACCGATTGGGCACCCGAGGGGGATCCCGGGGCTAGCGCCGGTTGCGTGTACGGTACCGTCGTTGCCACTGCATTGAAGCCCTCGATCTCGTCGCGTTTCAGCAGCCGATTGATCAGTATTTCGATCCGCGTCAGTTCGCCGCCCTCTTCGGTCGTTACGAAGGTAAAGGCCACGCCCTCGCGGCCCATCCGGCCGGTGCGGCCCACGCGGTGCACGTAGTCGTCTGACGACTGGGGAATGTCGTAGTTGATGATGTGCGAGATGCTCGACACGTCGATTCCGCGGCCGACCACGTCGGTCGCGATCAGGATCCGCACCTCCCCTGCGCGGAACGCCTTCATCACGCGGTCGCGGGCCGACTGCACCAGATCGCCGTGAATCACGTCGACGCCCGTGAGCTTTTTGCTAAGCTTCCGCCAGACGCGGTCCGTGCCGCGCTTCGTGCGGCAGAAGACAATCGCCTGCGCCGGTTGCTCGCGCTCCAGCAATTTCACCAACAGGTCGTATTTCCGTTCCTGGTCGACCGTGAAGTAGTACTGGTCGATCGTCTCGACGGCCTTCCCCTTGGGCGAGAAGTCCATCATCTCCGGGTCGCGCATGTATTTCTGGGCCAGCCGTTCGACGCCCGGGGCAACCGTCGCGCTCAACAGCAGCGTCTGCCGCGATTGTGGGCAGCGGCGGAGAATCTTTTCGATGTCGGGCCGGAAGCCGATGTCGAGCATCCGATCCGCCTCGTCGAGCACGACGATCTTGAGGCCGGCGAGATCGAGCGCGCCGCGGCCCAGCAGGTCGAGCACGCGGCCGGGGGTACCGACGACGATTTCCGCCCCTTGGCGAAGCTTGGCGATTTGCCCCTTGATCGGCTTGCCGCCATACACTGGCACGCAATTGAGCCGCCGACCATGGGCAAGCTTCTCGATCTCTTCGCGGACCTGCACCGCGAGTTCCCGCGTTGGCACGAGCACCAGCGCCTGCGGTGCACCGCCCTTTTTGCCGCGCTGGAGCGTTTCCAGGATCGGAATCGCAAAGGCGGCGGTCTTCCCGGTCCCGGTGCGCGCTTGCCCGAGCACGTCCACGCCGACCAGTGCCCGCGGGATCAAGCCGGCTTGAACCGGCGTGGGGGAAAGATACTCGGCCTTTTCGAGTGACGCGAGCATTACGTCCGAAAGGCCAAGTTCCGGGAAACTCATCGTCTCGGTGGCGGACGGGGCAGCAGTAGTTGCAGTGTGATCGAGAGTCAAAGCAAAGTGATTGGATGGAGATGCAAAATTGACGAACTCGCGGCGAGCGGCTCCCATGGCCAGCGGCCCGGTCCAGCCCTCGATCGCCCCGCCAATCTGTCGCGCGTGATATTAGATGATACTGTGGCGGGGCCGACTTGGCCATTCGCGCTGCCGGTTTCCGATCCTGCCCGGCGGCTTTCGAACCACAACCGTCCGGGCCAAAAGGCAACCGGCTGGCGGCGGAAGACCCCGCTGCCAGCCGGCGGCTCGATACAAGCGGCCCACCCAAGGGCCAGATTTCACACGCGGCCGAGCCTCAACCCCAGGGGGTCGCGGGCGCCGGCGTTGGCGCCGGCGAGGCCGGCTTCGCCTTGCGCTTCTTGGCTTTGGAAGCCTTTTTCTTCGGCGACTTCTTGGCCGGCTTTTTCTTCTTGGCCGACTTGGCGCCCTTCTTTTTCGGCGACTTCTTGGCGGCCCGTTTGGCGGCCTTTCTCTTCTTGGCCATTGCGAATGACTCCTTCAACTCGAAGCGCCCGAGTCACAGTTGGTCGTCAATCCCGTGGGCGCTACAGTACGGGGAGAGACATCAGGGTTGCGAACTCGCGCCCGCAGCAATGCGGCACGCTCAGCTTCGCGCGGGCATTGTTTCAAGTCTCGACAAGATAAGTCAAGGCGAATCCGCGAAAAACGGCCAACGGACGGACAGAATGTGGGCCACGTTGCCGACCGCCGCGCCTCACCTCGACTGCTTAGTCGCCCACTGGTCGAGCAGCGCCATCTGCTCGCCGAAGGCATGGTCATCGAGGCCGAGCGGTCGCTTAAAGAAGCTGCCCAAGTGGCTCAAGAGGCCGGTTTCGCCGCGGCGATGCGACAGCTCGACCAGTCGCACCAGGTCCAAAACCAGCGGCGCGGCCAGCAGCGAGTCGCACCCCTGCCAGGTGAATTGCATCGTCATCGGCGTGCCCAAAAATCCCCGAAAATGGATGTGGTCCCAGGCCGTTTTCCAATCGCCCAGGCTGCGGATGTACTCGATCGTGACCAGGGTCTGCGGGTCGTAGCCGAGGATGTGGCCCAGGAGTTTGTCCTTGCCCTCGATCTTGGCCGACTTGTTGATCGGATTGTCGAGCACCTGGCCGTCCATGTTGCCGAAGATGTTGTGGCCGACCCAGCTCATGACTTCGAGGTTGCGGGCGGCGAACATCGGCCCCAGCACGCTCTTGAGCAAGGTTTCGCCCGTCTTGCCGTCCTGTCCGGCATGGCAGGTCTTGCGCAGCGCGGCCAGCTCGCCGATGGCCGGCGGCGTCGCACCCGGCGACGGCGTGAAATTGATGAACGGCATGCCCAGGTCGAGCGCGGCGATCGCGTAGAGCGAGCTGGCCGAGAGTGGACAGGCCGACCCTTCATCGAGCAGTCGCTCGACGTCCTCCCAGCGCGGCGGCAAATCGACGTAGTTGGTCGCCGGCTCGGTCGATGCCACGTTGACGACGATCACCTGGCCGAGGCCAAACTCCTTTTCAAAACTCTTGAAATCCGCTTGCAGCCGCTGGACCGCCGCCCGCGGCGACTCGTGCGCCAGAGAGCGCATCGTCTCGTCGGCCAGGTTCTCGATGGTCGTACCGCAGCGGAAGAGCGTGCCCGGTCGGGTCCGTTGGTCGACGGCCGCCAATTCGCCGCGGACCGCCTCGATCAGCTGGCCGTCGAAGACGCGGCTCTCGCGATGCAGCCGCTCGATCGACTCGTAAAGCGGCGCGTCGCGTATATCGTGCCCGCCCACGACGAGCGAGTTCCAGTCGACCAGCGGAAGGCCGGCGAATTGCGGCAGCGCGCTCACTAGGCCCACAGTGTTAGTCAGCTGCTTTTGGAGCCCGAGCAGGCCTAGTGTGGCTGAGGAGGCAACGCCGCCGCGCGCTCCAATCAACCAGATGCCAATGCGCGCCTGTGCCATGCCTGAAGTCAGAAAGGTGGGGCGTTCTTGCGGATTCGGGCCCCATCCACTTGGAAGCGAACCGGGCAATGTCTATTATTGTCCCACGGTCGGGGTGGTTGCGTCAAGCAAACCCTCGCGGCCGACCACAAAGGTTGGTGATCCCATCTTTTTTGCCCGTTACACCACGGATCGAGGCTGCTCCCACGATGACGATGTTCGAAACTTTCCAGCCCGCGCCTGCTGACGCGATTCTTGGTCTCACCGAAGCATTTCGCGCCGATCCGAATCCGAGAAAAATCAACCTGAGCGTCGGCGTCTATCAGGATGAGAGCGGCAAGACGCCGGTGCTCGAATCCGTCAAGCGAGCGGCCCAACGCGTCGTCGAAAAGCTCTCGTCGAAGTCCTACCTGCCGATTCCGGGCTCGCCGGCCTACGCGGCCGCCGTGCAGAAGCTGATGTTTGGCGCCGAACATGAGGCGGTGGCGTCCGGGCGCGTCGCTACGAGCCACACCCCAGGCGGCACCGGCGCACTGCGGGTGGCGGCCGACCTGATCCATCGCAATCTTCCCAAGTCGACGATCTGGATGACCCAGCCGACTTGGCCGAATCACCCGCAGATATTCGCCGCTGCCGGCGTGCCCGCGAAGACCGTACCCTATTTCGACGCCAAGACCAACGGCCTCGCATGGGACGAGTTCATTGGTGCCGTGAAGCAGATCCCCGCTGGCGACGTCCTGTTGCTCCATGCCTGCTGCCACAACCCGACCGGCATCGACCCGACAGCCGAACAGTGGAAGCAAATCGCCGATGAGCTCGCCCAACTTGGCATCCTGCCGCTATTGGATTTTGCATATCAGGGGTTCGCCGACGGGATCGAAGCGGACGCGGTCGGCTTGCGGCGCTGGTCGGCGAGCCGGGTCGTCCTCGACCCCGGGCAGAGATGATCGTCTGCAGCTCATTCTCAAAGAACTTCGGTTTGTACAGCGAGCGCGTCGGCGCATTGTCGATCGTCGCCTCCGACAAAAACGCGGCCGACACCGTGCAAAGCCAGGTCAAAGCAACGATCCGCTCGAACTACTCGAACCCACCCGCCCACGGCGGCGAGCTAGTGGTCACCGTGCTCGGCGACCCAGAGCTAGAAAAACTCTGGCGCGGCGAAGTCGACCAGATGCGCGACCGCATCAACAGCACGCGACGGCTGTTCGTCGACACGCTCAAGGCCAAAGGCGTCCCCGGCGATTACTCTTTCATCACGCGGCAACGGGGCATATTCTCGTTTTCCGGTCTCAAGGCGGAGCACGTCGAGACGCTCAGAAAGAAGTACTCGATCTACATCGTCAATTCCGGCCGCATCAACGTGGCCGGCATCAACAAAGACAACGTCGGCCGCCTGTGCGAAGCGATCGCGGAAGTGGTCAAATCGTAGTTCACTGCGGCTTTTCCATTTGACACGTTGGATACCACCGCAGCTTGCCAGCACGGTCAAAGTGTGAGCTAAACTTCCTTTGAATGTCGAAACGGCCGCCGCGTTTCTCTTTCATCGGGAGTCGACAAATGATGCTCAGGCATTCGGTTCTGGCAATCGTCGCGCTGTTTACGCTAACAGTGGGCGCAACGAGTTCTGTCCGGGCCGATGACCAGCTCGTGCCACAGCTCAAGCGACTTGGCAAAGGCGTCGACGACATGGCGGCCAACATCTCGCAGGCTGAGTCAGACGCTGTTGCCCAGCAGTTGGCTCAAGTTACCCAGCAGACGTTCGCCTCGCAGATGACCGGCGATCCGCAGCCGGTCGTCACGATCACCGCCAGCCGCGGCAAATGCTATGTGCTGATCACGACGCCGCAATGGAAGCTTTGGAGCCGTGCGGAGAATGGCCGGGTCGTCGACCATGGGGCGACGATCAATTGACCGGTGCGCGAGCGCAATCGTCGCGACTACAAATGCGATCCGCCGCCGGGGTGCCGGACGCGCAAAAAATGCGTCCGCTTGTTCATCGGCAGCGCCAAGAGCCGCCGAATCTGCTCGACCAGCGCACGGTCGCTCTCTTTCTTCAACGCGGAGTTCGCGGATCGCTTAGGCTTGATCTTTTTCTTGTTCATCGAGCGTCTTCCGCAGGATTTCGAGCACCGCTTTGTCGCGAGCGCGACTAGCGGCGCGCTTGCTCTTGATGATATCCGCAAGACACGCAATCCGCAGCTCGCGCTGACCGAACTTCACAACTTCGGAACGTGCCTTCAACCCCTCGAACGAGCGAATGCCGTCGAGTTTCGCCATGAAATCGAGCTGCAATCCGTGCTCGTCGTTCACAACCCGGTACAATTCCGAAACCGGATAATAAGGCCGCATGATAACCGCACCCAACGATTTCGCGACCGCCTTGAGTTTCTTCAAATTCGTCGGCGTCTTGCGGAACATGAAGTCGACGTCGAGTGTCGTTACCGGCGCTCCCTGCAATGCAGCAGCGGCATTGCCGACCATGACAACCTCCAAACGGTGATCGGCCAACACCTTGGCGACGCGATTGAGAAGTGGTTCGGCATTCATCGTGGTGAGTCCGGCCGACTATAATTGGTCGTTTGAGTCTACACGGTTTACGCTTTGAAACGGCCTTGTCGAACTATTCGCATGTTCAGTTCGTAAATCAGGGGAGAAATGGATTCCCCCTCACACTGAAGGAGCGCGTGAATGGTTGCCAAGGCGAAAACGAGCTACAAGATTACCAATTGGAGAAAATATAACGAGTCGCTGGTGCAGCGGGGCTCGATTACGTTCTGGTTTAGCGACGACGTGATCGACGCGTGGGAACATACCAACGAGGCCACGAAGGTCGGGCACCCGTTTGTTTACAGCGATACGGCCGTTGAAAGCCTGCTGATGTTGCGGGAGTTGTTTCGGCTTCCCTATCGGCAGACCGAAGGTTTGGGGCGTTCGCTGGCACAGTTGATGCAGGTGGACGTGGCGATTCCCGACTTCACGTCTCTGGCCAAACGGGCGGCCAAGCTGGAAATCGCCTTGGACGTTGCGGACCGCCAGGGACCGATCGACGTGGTCGTCGACAGCACCGGCTTGAAGGTGTTTGGCGAAGGCGAATGGAAAACTCGCAAGCACGGTGTGAGCAAACGACGCACGTGGCGGAAGTTGCACTTGGCCGTGAACCCGGATACGCAGGAGATCGAAGCGGAAGTGCTGACGGAAAACTGTGGGCACGACGCGGACCAAGTGGAGGAATTGCTGGAGCAGATTGATTCGCCCATCGATTCGTTTGCCGGCGATGGGGCCTATGATCAGTGGAAAGTGTACGAAACGCTCGGCGCCGACGAGATAGAGCCGATCATTCCTCCGCGTCGCAATGCCAAAATCAAGCAACACGGCAACTCGAGCCAGCCGCCTTTGGAGCGTGACGAAGCGATCCGCGAGATTCGCCGAGTTGGTCGGAAACGGTGGAAGGAAGACGTGGGATATCATCGACGCAGCCTGGCGGAAACCGCCATGTATCGCATGAAGTGTTGTTTCGGAGGAAATGTGAAAAACAGGATTCTCGAAAACCAACAGGCCGAAGCCCGTCTGAGATGCAAAATCTTAAACCGTTTCACCCACCTCGGGCTGCCTCAGTTCGAGTGGAATTAGTCAACAAGGCCCTTTGAAACTATACCATGCGGCTGGTCCGGCCGCAGCTTGCGACTTGGTTCGACCCGACGGTAGCCACCCGACGATAGGATTCCTGAATGTCCGATCTCATCACCTGCGAGCAAGTTGGCTATCACCAGCAAGGCGTCGACATTCTTGCCGACGTCGATTGGCAGATTTTGCTTGGTGACCATTGGGCGGTGCTTGGGCCGAACGGCTGTGGCAAGACGACGCTGCTGCGAATCGCCAGCGGCTACACATGGCCCACCAGCGGACGGGTGCTGCGGCTCGGCAAGGAGCTCATCGATCTCGGTGAATTGCGAAGGAGCATTGGCTGGGTATCGAGTGACCTGGCCGGTCGCATCCCGCCCGAGGACACGGGCCTCGAGACCGTGGTGACCGGCCGGCTCGGCATGATCGGCCTGCGGCGGCTGCCGTTCCATTTGCCGACCGACGCAGACTTTGCCGCCGCCGCCGGTGAACTCGCGCAGCTCGGTTGCGATTCGCTCGCGGATAAGCCGTTCGGCGTGCTCTCGCAGGGCGAGCGGCAGCAGGTGCTCGTCGCCCGGGCGCGGACGGTCGGTCCGCTGCTGCTGGTGCTCGACGAACCTTGCGCCGGAATGGACCCGGGCGTCCGCGAGCGGTTTTTGAGCTGGCTGGACGAGCGCGTCACCGCGCCCGACTCGCCGGCCGTGATCCTGGTCACCCATCACGTCGAAGAAATCGTTCCCGGCATCACCAAGACACTAATCCTCCGCGCCGGCCGCGTACACTGCGCAGGCCCGACGCACGACGTCGTCACCCGCCACGCGATCGAAGAGGTCTACAACACGCGGCTCGATCGCATCGAACGGAGCGGCGGACGGCTCTGGCCGATCTGGGGCGCATCGGCTTCGCTTAGTCACGAGATGTAGCGCGTTGAACGTGCTTGGCTGGGTGAAGCGCGAGGCGGCTAGAGGACCCGAATCTCAAGTTTTCGCCGACGGCGAACCCACGAAATACCGAGTCCCGCGAGCATTAGCATCGCGCCACTCGGCTCGGGAACGACCGTCGCATTAAGTCGGATCATCCACCAACCATCACCGCTGCCCGTCGGAATTGTGGGTAAAGCAGAAGAAAACGCGGAGGAGACCAAATCCGGCGGAATCTGTGCGGCCGACAAGTCGAACGGATTGACCGGCGGCGCACCGGCGCCAGTGGAAAAGTCGCCGGCAGCCTCTGCGACCCAACTCTGCAGATACGGACTCTGCACTGGCGGCAGACCGACCAGGCCATGCTCGTCCAGCCGACCCACGGTGTGCTGACCCGAACTGTAGTTGACGATCGCGCCGGCGAAAATACTGGCGCCTGGAAAGAGGGTGACGGGCACGGGCAGCGTGTATGTGTTGAATAAGTTCGTACCCGAATTGGCGACAAGGCCTGTGGTGGATGCCAACACAGGCTCGCCGAGGCCCGCACTGTTATAGGGCCGCGCGTCGTTGTCGGTGTCGGCCCACAAATACAGCGAAACTGGCGTGCCGTCGGGAATTGGATTGCTGGAAGGAGGACCGCCGAACGCGACGCGAATCGCCGTAATCATCTGAGGCGCCAGGGGATTGGGGGGCGGAGCCGGCGGGGGTGGAGGCGGAGGTGGCTGGATGACAAAGTGATTCAGCCAGGCGAAGCTTCTGTCCGGCTGAGTAGCGGTCACAACTCCCCAGCCACTATCGCCCGAATTGTCGTCCCAAAAGTATTCGTCGATGGCCAAAGCCGGAGAGGAAACGATGGCGAACAGAAGCAGAACAGAAACAACCGAGGATGCTCTGGCCGCGAGCGACAAGAGACTGGTGCTAGTCACCATCGGACACCATCTTCTCGAAGATCGAGACGCCTTCGTTAAACGAGGAGAGACAACGATCACCGCCTTCATTGCATTTCTCCCATGGCATCCGCGATGCCATTGTTTGATGTGTTACGAGCTACTGCGAGTCATTAGCTTCCTTATGTACGGGCCACGCCGGCCTTCCCAACCGCGAGAGCGACACGATGCCATTTAAGCACCGGACGGAGCCAATCATATCAATGGCGCAGCTTCGGCCACCTTCCGGTCTTGATCGTAACATCGTCAATTGCCCTGCGTCAACAAATTTCGGACAGATCGCCATTTTTTATCGTCTTCCGTCCGATTTCGATGAATCCTCGCCAGCTCAAGACCCTCAACGGGCATCTGCACGGCCGGCCGCTGTTCACACAGTGCCCGTCGCCACCGGAGTGCGGGTGTTGTCGTGTGTAGGGGCGCACAAGTCCATCTCACGGCGGCACCAGGTCGATGTGCGTCGGCTGGTCGCGGTCGCAGGCGAGCCAGTCGTCCTTCGTCGTCAGCTCGACGACCTGGATCGAGCTGCGGCGTTGCTCGGTTTGGTCGCGGTTAGCGTCCGGTCCACGGCGGCCCGGGTGCGTGAAGTAGAACAGGTACGCTCGGTCCTTGTTCACCAGCACGTCGGCGTGCTGACCTTGCACTTGATCTTCGTTGCCGTGGCCCGGCGCTTGCAACAAATTGTCTGCTTGTGCCTCCCAGTTTTCAGCATCGCTTGAGCGAAACACGCCGAGCCCGCGCCACTGATCGACGACCATCCAATACGCGTCGCGCCAGCGAAACACCTTCGGCCCCTCACAGCGGTCGCCCACGCCGTTGGCCCGGCCGCGATCCGTCCATTTGTTCAAATCCGGACTATCGGCCACGTAGATCGATTTGTTGTCACGTTCGTTGTTGTACCACATCCGCCACGGACCACTCGGCAAATGAAACAGCGACGCGTCGATCACGCGGTCCGACGCCAATTCGAGCGGCCGCGGATTGCTCCAATGACGCAGGTCGCGGCTCGTGTAATGCACGATGGTGCGCGGATGATTCCAATCGTTGAACACGCCCGGCACGAACGACACGAACATGTGCCACTGGCCGTCGTCGCCGCGGACTACGTCCGGCGCCCAGTACGTCGGCTGGTCGACCGAGGAGTTGGGCGACTCGATCTCCGCGGTACCGACGTACTTCCAGGTGAGGCCGCCGTCGGCCGACTCGGCGATGCCGATCGGCGTGCCGTGCACCCAGGACACGCCCGCGAGGTTCGCCACGTTCGCCCGGCGGTTGGTATAGAACATCCACCACTTCTGGGCCTGCGGATTCCAGATCACGACCGGATCGGCCGCTCCGTCGAATACCGGGTCGCGGTACAGCGGTTTCGGGGCAGCGCGTCGGCCAAGCTCCTCGCCAAACGTCGCGGGAACGAACTGCAGCACGCAGCACACGAAGCCAATGGCTCGAAGCCTCATGATTGATCTCCACTCATCGAACGAAATGCCCTCCAACCGGCGGTACCGGCGGGTCGCTGCATCTTACCGATTATGACGCCGCAACCGCCACGACTCACGCCCCGCAGAGCCCACGCAACGCACCAAAGCTGTAAAAATGTGCTATTTTATCGAGTAGTCCCCGTTGCGCACCTGGCCACCAAGCGGCCCCGGCAGGAAGCTCTCCGTGAAAGTTCTGTTTGCGACGACCGAAGCGGTACCGTTCGCCAAGACGGGCGGATTAGGCGACGTCTGCGGCAGCCTGCCTCTGGAGCTTGCCAAGCTTGGCCACGAGCCGGTCGTCGTGCTGCCTGCCTTCCGCCAGGCGTTGGAATCCGGCCGGCCGATCGAGCCCACCGGCGTCGACTTCGAAGTCCCGATCGGCCGCAAAATGGTGTCCGGCACTTTTCTGCGCAGCTCGCTCCCTCGCGACGGCATGAGTGGAGACGGTGTGCCCGTCTACCTCGTTCAGAACGATGCCTACTACGATCGCCCCGAGCTCTACACCGAGCGCGGCCGCGACTACAAGGACAACTGCGAGCGATTTGTGTTCTTCGCCCGGGCCGTGCTCGAAGCGATCAAGCAGTTCAACCTCGGCACCGAGCTGGTCCACGCCCACGACTGGACCTCCGCCCTTGTGCCGGCCTATCTCAAGACGGCGTTCTGCGGTGTGCCGCCGTTCGATTCGCTCGTCTCGATGCTCACGATCCATAACATCGCTTACCAGGGCAGCTTCTGGCATTGGGACATGGAGCTCACCGGCATCGACTGGAAGTATTTCAACTGGCGGCAGATGGAGTTCTACGGAAACCTCAACTTCCTCAAGAGCGGCATCGCGTTCGCCGACGTGATCACCACCGTCAGCCCGCGCTACGCCGAGGAAATCCAATCGCCGCCGCTGAGCTACGGCCTCGATGGGATCCTCTCCCACCGCCGTGACGACCTGTTCGGCATCATCAATGGCGTCGACTACCGTGTGTGGAACCCGGCGACCGACCACTATTTGGTAACGCCCGAATTTGCCGGCCAGAACTACAATGTCGACAACTTCGCCGCGGGCAAGCGGGCTTGCAAGCGGGCGCTTCAACAGGAGTTCGGCCTGCCCGAAGTCGAGGGCCAGCCGCTGGTGGCGATGATCGGCCGGCTCGCCGACCAGAAGGGTTTTGATCTCGTGGCCGACGTGATTGGCCAGTGGGCCGAGTCGTCGCCCGTGCAGTGGATCATCCTCGGCACCGGGGACCCGCGCTACCACGAGTTGCTCACCGATTTGGCCCAGCAGCACCCGGATCGGTTGGCCGTGCAGCTCGGCTTCTCGAACGAGCTGGCCCACCGGATCGAGGCCGGGGCCGACGTCTTCTTGATGCCCAGCCGCTACGAACCGTGTGGATTGAACCAGCTCTACAGCCTCAAGTACGGCACGGTGCCGGTGGTCCACGCCACGGGCGGCCTCGCCGACTCGATCACCAACCTCAGCGAAGAAACGCTCGCCGCCGGCACGGCCAACGGCTTCAGCTTCGACAACTACACGCCGGTCGCCCTCGCACAGACTTTAAAGCGCGCCTGCCAGACGTATCACAATCGCCTGGTCTGGGACCAGCTGATCCGCACCGGTATGAACCAGGACTGGTCCTGGCACCACAGTGCCCAGGAATATAGTCGCCTCTACGAACACGCGCTGTCGCGGCGAGGCCAAATGGTTTGTGAGGAAGCGGATTAGAGGGACTGGGGGCGGGGGACTGGGGGCTTGCTCCGGCATTCGGGGGTTTTCTTCCGGGTTTTGCCGAAGACGCCAAGTTGTTACGTCAAAATACCTCGGGTTTTTGCCAACTCGCCAAGTTTCGCTCGAACTCGCCAGGATCATTGAGGGGGCAGGATTCAGGGGACAGGGAGCAGGGATGGAACTGAGTGCCCTTCTTTGCTTGGTGCGCGCAGCGGTAGCGTGGGCGTCCGCGTTTCTGGGCGGCGCAGCAGAGACCCTCTGGCTGACGGCTGAAAGCTGACGGCCGACGGCTTGTTGTAGAGTCGAGAAGTGGCGCGGTGGTTTAGGTTTGGCCTATCGGTGTCCGGCCCTTTCGTTTGCCGGTGCCTCACTAGTGCCTCACCCGACCTGGATTGACGGGTAGAGTCGTTTGAGTTTGATGCGAGCGTTTTTGGTGGTGAATTGCCAGTCGATCCGGCAGCGGGCGGTGTTGCGAGATGCTTCCCAGGCGGCGGTTTCACGGATGAGGGTTGGTTGGTCGGCGAGGCGTCGATTCAAGCACTGTTTTGTGAGGACGCTCAGTTCGGTCTCCGCCATGTTGAGCCAACTGCCATGCTTGGGAGTGTAGTGGATTTCCAGACGTTCGATCAGTCGGCGTGCTTCTTCCGGCGGGAAAGCTTCGTACAGCGAGGCCATTTTGTGCGTATTCAGGTTGTCCATCACCAGCACGATCTTGTCGGCGGTCGGATGACCGTCGACGGTCTCGCGAATCACTTCCGCGAAGTCGATCGCCGTCCGCCGATCCGTGACTTTCACCCGTCGGCGGCCGGCCAACGGCTCGAAGACCATGAACAGGTTGGCCGTGCCGTTACGCTCGTATTCATAGTCGATCCGCTCCGGTCGTCCCGGGGCCGCGGGGACGGGCCGACGAATTTCTCGAATCAGTTGCTTGCTTTGCTCGTCGAAGCAGACGACCGGACGCCGCGGATCGTAGGGACGTTGGTAGACTTCCAGGACGTCCTCCATGGCACAGACAAAGTCGGCATTTTGCTCGGGCGGCAGTACCCATTGCTCCTTGCGCAAGGTTGCAGCGCGTTTTTTTCAGCGTCGTGCGAACGGTCTCTTCGCCAATCGAATCCACCACCTCGAGTTCGACCAACCGATCGGCCAGTAATTGCATGGTCCAACTCGCGCGGCCCGCCGGCGGAGCCGAGCAGGCCAAGGCCACCAAATGGGCTTCTTGCGCCCCGTCCAATTTGCGATATTGCCGGTTCGCGGACGGCTTGCGATGGAGTGTCGCCTCCAAGCCTTCTTCGACCAGACGTTGCCGTGTGCGATGTACCGTCGACAGGCTCACGCCGACCAAGACGGCGATCTGCTCGTCCGAGGCCCCTGGCCCCGCTTCCCCTTCGTCAGCACGCAACAACACTTGGGCCCGTTGCCGCGTCGCCTTCGCCACGCGACCGCGTGTTACCAGATGCTCCACAGAATCTCGTTCGGCACGCGACAACCGCACCACATACTTGGCTTCCTTGCCCATGTTCGCTCTCCTGCAGGAATCGAAATTGCCAGGATGCGAAATACAGTATCAGAAAAAGCCTGTCAATTCAGACTGGGCGAGGCACTAGCCCGACCATGCTTCCGTTTCCACTTCCCGCTCATCGAACCGGACTTGCGGATTTCCCGCATCCGGCTCTCGGACATGGGTTCTCACGCGGTTCGCCCACGGAGGTAGCTGGTGCGCAAGCTCGTGAGCCGGATCAGGCCTAGCTCGTCGAAGAGGTAGGAATCGGGGTATCGGTTGATTCCCCGCCCGGCCTTTTGATGCTTGTTCCCCAGCCATTTGCGGAACAACTGGCGCGTGTGGAGGTCGATGTCGCGGTATGCGGGACTGACCGGGCCGCGGGAGAAATAGTTTCCCCAGCCTTGCAGCACCCTGTTGATACGCCTCACGACTTCCACTTCGTCCAGCAGTACTTGGCGACGACCGGTCAATTCGCTGATCTTGGCTTTCACCTTGGCTACGGATTTGCGTGAGGGACGAGTGCCGAGCACCATCCGCCGCTTGTTCCGCGACCAGAACGGACCGATCGTATAACCCAGGAAGTCGAACGTCTCGTTCGGCAGACGGCAGAGCCGCGTCTTCTGCTCATTGACCGTCAGCTTCAGCCTGTCCATCATGCTCCGCATCACTCGCATGGCCTCGTCGGCCGTGCCGCGACACAGAATCACGAAGTCATCCGCGTAGTTGACGATCTTGGCCCGAAGTGCTTGCTCGTGCCCGAGGGTCTTCCAGCCCAGTATGAACCGCCGCATATACAGGTTGGCGAGTAGCGGCGAGATGGGAGAGCCTTGTGGGGTTCCCCGTCTCGTGTCCCTGTTGCGAGTCGTGCGCTGCACGTGTCCTCGCTCGTCCGTCTCTTCCACAGGCGCTTCGAGCCACATCTTCACTAGATGCAGCACGGCCTTATCGCTGATTCGGCGAGCCAGGCTCTGCATCAATTCCGCGTGCGGAATCGTGTCAAAATACCCGCTCAGGTCCGCGTCGACCACCTGAGTATGTCCGTAGCAGACCCAGCGATGGACTGCCGAGACGGCATCCAACGCGCTGCGGTCGGCCCGGTAGGCATACTGCTCTGGTTGCAGGTCGGCCTCGAAGATCGGTTCCACAACCAGCATCAGCGCCGTTTGCACGACACGATCGCGGATCGTGGGGATTCCCAGAGGCCGTTGCTTCCCGTCTGGCTTGGGGATGTACACCCGCCGGACCGCCTGCGGACGATACGTCTTCGTCCGAAGCTCTTCCGCAAGTTCACCCAACCACCGCTCCACGCCATACTCCTCGATCTCGGCAAACGTTTGCTGGTCCACCCCGGGCGCGCCATCGTTCCGACGGCACTGCCGGTAAGCGGCCCTCAGCACGTCCCACCGATAGACCTTGTCGTACAGAGCGTAGAAGCGGAAGGTAGGTGACTCCTTCGCTTTCGCGTGTAGCGCCGCCTGGAGCTGTTGAACTTTGTCTGCGTTCCTAGGCTTCTCGCCAATCGTCATCGTCCCTCGCTCCTTCTTGCGCTATCCATGAACTGAGGCCCCTTCGCATCCACCAGAGTTACCTGGCTTCTTCGCTACTACGGGCCTCTCCGCCATCTCCACCGGCCTGGCCTGTCCCTCACGGGAGCCCAGTTGGCAGGTGAACCTGCCACCGGCGAGACTTCCCTTGTTGCGTCTGACGTCCTTCGCTGCATGCCGATGCCAATACCCCGGTGGAACCGTGAAGTGCTCATGTCGTTCTCCTTCCTTCGCGGCGGCGGCCTTCCCGCAACTCAAAGACGGTCGGCTTCCACGCCATTCGTTTCGAGGCTTGCTCAGCATTCACTCACGTTTCGGCCTGCAACTTCGCCGAGTCACCAAATGCGACCCTCTGCGCCAGAGACTTAGGCGGTTTCGTCGCCTCTACCACCCCTCCAGCTGCTACCGGCTGGAACGACCCCGGCCGGACAGGACTTGCACCTGCTGAACATCAAACACCTTTCCAAGGCGTACTCAACTTTTCGAAGAGCACGAGCGTTGCCGATTCGTCCGCAGTCCGCCGCAGAGGACAAAACTGGATCAACTGCGAGACCACCTCGCACGCGAACGGCAATCGCTCGAATGTGTACATGCGTATCTAACAGAAGGCGCGGCCGAATTCAACGATTATATTTGGCCGCAGCTGTATCAATTTTTCCCTATACAATCGCAGTTGCCTCTTCAGGTTCAATGTAACCGTTCACGCCCTGGTGCAATAAATTGGTCTTCGCGCAGGGGGCGATTTCGGCGACATGGGGCACATGCCGTCGCCGCCGATCACTCTCGAACAGTTGGCTTCGTTGCCGCCCGAGTTCCGGGCGCTGTTGCAAGCGGTGATCGATTACGGAGCGGCCTAATCAATTGTGCCGTGGCGGCTCGTCGGCATCAGCGGTCGTAATTCGCACAATTAGGCGGCAGCATTGCGGCGAAGCGGCTGAGTCCGTCGACATCCGATATTGTCTGCCGTGCCGGCAGAGCGTCATCCGGTCGCGGACTCCGCCGCGGACCGAGAAGTCAGCACCGATTGCGAGCGCCTGCTCGAAAGATTTCAGCACGGCGAGCGGGAGAGCCGGCTGCCGTCGCCAACTTGCCGAACATTCCGGCATTCAGCGGAATTTCCACAATTTATTCCGCCTATGTACATTTTTTATGTTGACTATGAACGCATTCGTGTTATTCTACGCATCTTATCACTATTAGCTTCCATGGGGGGATGGTGTCTATGTTGAGGTTCATCTTAATAACATCCGCCGTGATGTTGCCAGCTACCTCATTTGCCGCGATTGAGTATGACCAAAACGTGACGCCTGAGGTCATTTTCGGCAGCGGCAATGCGAACGGTGGCTTCACGACCGACCGTGCTGTCGGACTCGAACTTGGTTTACGTGCGAAGACGCGATTTCCCGTCCCCCTCAATCAGTTCAACAGCAATGGCGACGGCACTTACAGTCAACCTGCTGGAAATGACGCGGGCCGGCCCCTGTGGAGTTTTGAATGGTCGATCAATACGAGCTGGGATGGAACTACGAATTTGCGGTTCTTGCGCGACTTAGTTTACGAACTTCGCATCGATACTGATCCAAGCCCGTCAACCAGCTTTTTCACGTTCGACCCGGTCAACGACCCGAATCCGGTCACTGGTTATTGGGATCACGCCATCGGCGATCAATTCACAGGAAATGGTGGCGGGACGGTTGCGACCAGTCAATCGATGTACGACGGATTGATCGCCTCAAAGAATGTCGCGCAAAATTCGTGGAGAATGGACTTCTTCCCCATCGTGTTCAACCCGAACCTTGCGGGAATCTATACTTTTGAGCTGATCGCGTTCGCGAATGGTTCCACGACAGCGCTACCTATTGCCGCCACGAGCATTGACGTGATCGTGGAGGACGGTGGTGTGCCGGAACCGCTGTCGCTCCTGACCTGGTGTGGCCTGGCGGGCTGGGCAGGAATCGCCGCTCGACGATACCAGCGTGCGTAGGTAGATTGTGGTGAGGCGGGGGAGTCCGCTGGCATCCGGTACGGCTTGCCCTGCTGGTAGAGCGTCATCCGATCGCGGACGCCCGCGTGGATCGCGGCGTCACTGCCGAGGGTGAGCGCCTGCTCCGAGGTTTTCACCGCGGCGGCATAGTCGCCGCTTTCGGCTTGGGCGGCGGCCAATGTGTCGAGCAATTCCCATACCTTTCCCTGGGTCATCTCGGCCGCCTTCTCCGCATACTCCAGCGCGAGTTTGCCATTGCGATACTTCTGGTCGGGACACGTCGCCGCCAACCAGGCCGCGTTGTTGTAGGCCGGCAGATAATTCGGGTCGACTTTGATCGCTTGTGTGAAGTCTTGAGCGGCGGCAGCGTAGTTGCCCGCATCTTGATTGACCCGTCCCCGGTTGTAATAGAGCGTCGCGTTTGTCGGGGCCGCTTCGATCGCAGCATTGAAATGTTCGATCGCCTCGGCAAGCTTGCCTTGAGCGTGGTAGGCCGAGCCGAGGTTGTTGTGCGTCGCGGCGTCGTTGGGGGCTAGCTTGGCCGCCTCGTTGTAGTCGGCAATCGCTTTGTCGAATTCTTTCTTCTCCTCCCACACGCGGCCGCGATTGTTCCACAAGGCGGGCAATCCCGGATTCTGCTTGATCCGCCGTGAAAAATAATCGAGCGCCTCGTCGGCCGAGAGGGCGTCGTCTTGATTGATGCAGCCGGTGCCGAGGAACAAAAAAGACGTTCTGTACGTCGCGCACCGTGCCGGGAAAGGCCAAGTGCTCGACGCTGACCTCGCGAGCGCCGTCGCTGGCCCGGGCGCCCTCTTTCCAAAAAACATGGTCACCGACGTTAAAATCGGCCGCGGCCGCTAAGGATTGCCGGCGACGAGAAACGCGGCGAAGAAGGCGAGGCCGAGGAGTAGGAATAGCGAAGCGCGGAGCAGGGAGCGGGTAGCAGGGAGTAACAACGCTCGACTCCATGCTCCCTGCTCTATACTCCTTGTGACTGATGAAGCTGATCGTGGGCTTGGGCAACCTGGGACGCAAATATCACCAGACGAGGCACAATGTTGGATTCGAAGTGCTCGACCACCTCGCCGAGCGATTCGGCGACGGGCGGGCCAAGGACAAGTTCAGTGGTCAGTTGATGGAGGCGTCGATTGCGGGCGGGCGGGTGCTGCTGTTGTGGCCGCACAACTCTTCGACGAACTTCGATACTTTGCACGTCGAGCCCCCTGGATATACATCTCGGTTAGGGCCGTGGTCGAGGCCCGCTCACTACGAACCCCTCGCTCCAAGGTCTGCGGGTAGTGGTCGACGTAGCGCCGCCTTGGGAACCTTCTGGTGCAGATCGCCGACGCGGCTGTGCGCAGACTTGTCTTTGAACCCGTTGGCGCAAGCCTTGACGCTCCTTGGTCCGTTGGTAGGGCGCGGCATGCAGCGTCTCACACCGTTCGATCTTCATCACTTCGTTCAACAAGAGCTCGATCGCTTCGGCAAGTCAGTCGAAGCCGTGCTCTGTCAGCAGTTGGAGTGTCTTGGTTCATCGTGAGCTGGAATTTGCGAGGTGTTGCGTTAGAGAATGAAAGAGATGGGTATGGTAAGTTAAAATTTCAGTGATTTGAGGAGCGGCTGCGCCGCGAAGTTGGTTGCGTAAACGCAGTCCAGAGGTGCTCATTGCCGCCCCCTGGGCCCCTGGCTAGCCTCTTCTCGTGTGGTGGTTCAGGCGACAGACGTTTCTCTAGGTGCTTGCCGCCGGCGAGCACGACGTTCTCTGGCGAGGGAGAGCATTCGATCCCGCTTGGCAAAGATCGCCGTGTCACGGCGGGCGAGCTTGTCGGCCAGCGCCACGTCGACGCGGTCTTGGGCCCGCGTGATTAAGCATGCTCAGCGCAAGGGTGGCGACTGCGAATGACTCTTTTGCGCAGCGGCCTTCTTCAATTCCCGTCCTTGTTGGTCGCTGGCGGCGTTTTGCGTCTCCAGTGACAGCCCGTCACGATTAGAATGCAGCCGGGTGGCGTTTGGCGCTGCGCTCGACAGGCGTCGAATCTTCAGGGAGCAATGGGTATGGCTGGTCGTCAACGTCGCGTCAGACACTTCGCCGGAATCATCGCTGCCGGCTTAGTGATTGCATTCACAGTTCGTGCCACGATTGGAGACGATTCGACGGACAAGCCCCCACTCGTCAACAAATACGTTGCCGGCACATCGGTCGGCGGCCGGCCGATCGATTGCGAAGTTTACGGCAATGGGCCCGACGTGTTGATGGTGATCGCCACGATTCATGGCAGCGAGCCGGCGGGGACGCCGCTGATGGGGGCGTTTGCGAAGTGGTTGGTCGCGCATCCCGCGGAGCTCGCCGGCCGCACGGTGGTGATCGTGCCGGTGGCCAATCCGGACGGCTTCGCAGCGAACGAGCGGTTCAACGCGCATGGAGTCGACCTCAACCGCAACTTCCCCGCCAGCAATTGGGGCGTGCCACAGGAGCCAGGCGGCCCTGATTCCACGAAAGCGCAGACGAGCACGGGTGGCGACACGTTTGCTCACGGCCGGTCGTTCAAGCCGGGCGAGACGCCGCTCTCGGAACCGGAGTCGCGCACTTTGATGCAGCTTATCTGCCGCTACTACCCAAATCGGATCATCAGCATCCACCAACCGATCGGCTGCATCGACTACGACGGTCCGGCCGAGCGGCTCGCGGCGGCGATTGCGGCCAAGTGCCCGCTCCCGGTCAAGCAAGTCGGCAGTCGCCCCGGCTCGCTGGGCTCGTTCGTCGGCAACTCGCTCCAGCGGCCGATCATCACGTGGGAGCTGCCGGAAGACGCCGGCATGGACGGCGAGGCGCTGTGGAAGACATACGGCGAGGCGCTGGTTGCGGCTTTGCGGTTTGAGAACGCGACGCAGGGGAACAACGGCGAATTCTAGATATCAGCCGTTGTGTGGTCCGCGCGCTGAAGCACGCTGGCCTCGGGGCGCGTGATAGTCTGCGCTGGTTTCCAGTATGTGGCGTTTCGTCGCGTCGCAGAGGGGTTTCGCGGTGCGAAGCTAGATGCCTTGATCAGCCTGTTCCTTCTTTCGCGCTCGCTGTTCACCTGTAGTTTCGTTCGAGCGGGAAATTTCATCGCGTGTGCGAAGACGCCCTGTGCAAAGTAGCCCAGTCTGGTACCGAACAGCACATGCACCGAAATGGTCATAGCCGTGCGTTTCAATTGATGACCAAAATCGAAGTGAGCGCCCCGGCTCGATTTCATGGGCTTTTGGCAGGGCCGTCCTTGGGACGTCAGCTCTTGGAATCGAGGTCGCGGTGCATCTCACAAAGGAGCAGCTCATGATGCATCCATCGTTGACAAGTAGGGTGAGCGAGAACAGCGTGCGAACGTCGCCGACAAAATCGACCCGACGGAAGACGAAGTTTTTGCCACCGGTCGTGGCGATCGCCGTGGTCCTATCTCTGGCAATTGCGCCGCGCATGGCGACGGCGGCGGTGATTGGTTTCCTCGGCAACTTCGACGTGATCAATGACACGGGTCAAACGGCGTATGGCTTTGAAATTGATCTGGAAGGGCTGCACAGCTCCGAGATAACGGACGTCTTCGGCGGCCCGGGGCGTGGCTTTCCCACCGGCCGCGGGTTCGATCCGGCGACCAGCGTGGAGCGTTATGGGGCGCCCACGATCGCTGAATATACGAATGGGGCGATTTTCGGCACTAAGGTCACGTATAGTGCCCTCTATGATGGCACGAATTGGGACTACAACACGCCCAGCGGCAACGTGGTTACGCCGGGGGACAATTGCTGGTCGGGTGGTGGCATCGGCTACGGCCCAAGCACTTCCTGCGATCATTTTGGCGTCGGCACGAGTGGTAATCCCACGAAGACCACCTACAGCTGGTTGCATGAGGTATCGCCGGGGGTATTGGGCGGCGCCAATGGCATCGTCCAGCTTCCTGCCCCGGTGTGGAATGTGATTCCTCCGGATCCCAATCTTCCTCCCGCCCCGCCGATCGTAGTCGCAGAGGTCGAGGCTCCCGATCCAGGGGGCTTTGAATTTGGGGACTGCGCTGTGGGTCAAAGTATTCACCACCGAGTTTGAAGATCCGATTGAGCTGGAGGATCTCGTCGCCGACAACAATCACGTCCAACAAGCGGAAACTGAAATCGAGTGGCAACTCTTGCAGAAGGACATCAATAACCCGGACTCAGGAAAATTGGAAAGCGGCCTGGGAGCGCCCGTCGGTCCGAAAGCGGCGTCGATCCTTCGTCGATATGAATTCTATGAGTTCAGCGGGATATATGATTTCGAGACCCACGAAGCCCTGTTTGATCCTCCGTTTGGTGATTCCAACCCAGGTCCGAATGACGTCGGCACCTACTTGGGTTCGCAAAACGCCGCGGCCAACTTGATCCCGGAGCCGGCGACAAGTGCGCTGCTGCTGGCAGGGGTCGGCCTGATGGGTACAGTTGTCGGTCGACGGAAGGCTAGTCGATTGTTGGGCTGATGAAGTTTGACCGTCGACGAATCGGATCACACTCAAAGTGGTTGCCTTGACGAGGGTGGGAGTGGCAGTTCACACAACTGGCTTCCACCCTCATTTTCTTCCATTCACGCAAATCGCACGCCATTCGTGCGACTCGTTCTCTGCTCCAATCACGCCAAGCCTCCCCGTGGCGTCGATGGGTATCTATTGCCTCAAGCCGTAGTAATCCTCGTGTGCTGTCCAGTGGTGACGGGATCGCGTTTTGTCGTGATTGCGACAGGTTGTCCCGCTCCAATTCACCCCAATTGCGCCGTCGTTACCGTTCAAGGACTTTAATGAAATCTCTGCGAAAAGACTCTTGCCGGCCGGCGGTGAACACGACTACGAATGACAAGTGCGAGCCGCACGGGCAGGTGGTGTGGGCCGCACCTTGTTTTTCAGACTCAGTCGAAGAAAGAAACCGCTTCGGTGACGTGACATGCGCGCTGAAGTGAATGAGTGTGGGGGCGGGAAACGGGAGTCACTCACCATGTCTACGGAACTTGAACTCTGCGTATGTCTGGAGTGCGAGGGCACTGGATATGTTCCGCGCGTGGAGGTCGTCAATTGCCCGATCTGCCACGGCAGCGGTCAGTTTCTCGATTCGCCCTGTCTGGGCTGCGGCGGCAAGGGGACGGTGGAGCTAGAAGGCGAAGCAGTATGCCCGTGCTGCGACGGAGCGGATTAGCCCGCGCAACCGCCGCGGCAACTTGCGAGCAACGGAAGCAGGGTCGCCCGGATGCAATTTGCGCGTTGCCGACCAAGCATTCTGCTCGGTGGCCGACGCGGCTAAGTGGCGTTTCCGTGATCGATAGCCGTGGTACAATGTCTGCGAACTAGTAGGACATTGTCGGGCCCGCTGTGACCGAACTTCGCAAAGATTTTTTGACCGGGCGTGCGGTGCTATTGGCAGAGAATCGTGCGCTGCGGCCGAATGAGTTTGCGGCGGTGGAAGCCGATCGCGCGGCGCCACATTCGACTGGCCCCTGCCCTTTTTGTCCGGGCCAGGAAGGAAACACGCCACCGGCGGTGCTGACACTGGCGGATGATGCCGGTCGCTGGCGGCTGCGGGTGGTGCCGAACAAGTTTCCGGCGGTCGAGACCTCAGGCGATTCGCCGGCCGCGGGGGCGCACGAGGTGATCATCGAGTCGCCGCGGCACGTCGACCGGATGGCAGAACTCTCGGTCGCCGAGTTGGCGGACGTGCTCGCTGCCTATCGTCAGCGGCTCGCGCATTGGCACGGGGAGGGCCGGCTTCGCTATGGGTTGATATTCAAGAACCTCGGTGCGGCGGCGGGTGCGTCGCTCTCGCATGTTCACAGCCAGCTCATCGCGCTGGCGGAGGTGCCAGCGCCCGTCGCCGCCGAGCTGGGACGGGCGAAACAGTCGTTCTCGGAGCGCGGTAAGTGTGCCTACTGCCGGCTGATCGAGGACGAGCGGAAGAACGGAGAACGCGTGGTCCTGGACCGCGATGGGTTCATCGCGTTCTGCCCGTACGCGAGCCTGCAGCCATGCGAGGTCTGGCTGATACCGACCGCGCATGAGCCGTGGTTCGAGGGGTCGCTTCCGGCAGGCCATCACGCACTCGCAACAATCCTGCATCGTCTTCTGGTGCGGATCGAAGCGATCTTGCCGCGGCCTTCGTATAATCTTCTCATTCGCACCGCGCCCTGGCAGGATGACGCAGCCCGGGCCGGCCATTGGCGGATCGAGATCTTGCCACGGGTCAATCCGCTGGCGGGCGTCGAGCTGGCCACGCATATCTATATCAATCCGATCTCTCCGAACCGAGCCGCACAACAATTAAGGTCGAGCTAGCTTTTCTGTATTGCCAACTGCTCGGCCGTGTCGATCCAGTAAAGACCGTGACGGTCCCGTAAAGTGCGGAAGATGACGGAGTCGCCCGGGCGGCTGGCGGCATGGTTGGTCGAGCTTGGCGATATTTTGTCGATTAGAACGGTTCGCCCGGATGGACGCGTTGGGCGGAGTTGGGGTAGGATCGAAGGCTCGCTCGATCGGCCCGGACGATTGGGCTCCGCCCTCTTCAGGCTGCTAGCGTACTCAGGCCACACAAGGTTGACTGCCGCCGCGAAATGAGTTTCCCGGCAGGAATTTCTATCATGACCCACCCGCTACGCCTCGTCCTCGTATTCCACAACCATCAGCCGGTCGGCAATTTCGACGGCGTCTGCGAACAGGCGTACGAGGATAGTTACAAGCCGTTCCTCGACGTGTTCGAGCAGTATCCGGCGCTGCCGATCGCGCTGCACACCAGCGGCTCGCTGATGGAGTGGCTGGTGGCGCGGCATCCGGAATACGTCGAGCGGCTCGCGGTGCTGGCCTCGGCCGGGCGGATCGAGATCGTCGGGGGCGCGTTTTACGAGCCGATCCTAACGATGATTTCGACGGCCGACCGCGATCGGGCAGATTTCGCGGTATTCCGATTGGCTCAGTGAGCGATTCGGCGTGCCGATAGGCGGCATGTGGATCCCGGAGCGCGTGTGGGAGCAATCGCTCACGCGCGACATCGCCGCGGCCGGCATCCGCTACACGCTGCTCGACGATTTTCATTTCAAGAACGCGGGGCTCGGCGCGGACGAACTGCACGGCTATTACGTCACCGAAGACGAGATCGAAGCTGCTGGCGGTGTTGCCTGGGCAGCGAGCGGCTGCGGTACTTGATTCCGTTCGCCGATCCCGAGGAGTCGATCAATTACTTGCGCGGCATCGCCGAGCAGCAGCCGAACGCGGTGGTCGTCTTCGGCGACGACGGCGAGAAGTTCGGCAGCTGGCCTGGCACGCACGAACACGTCTACACGAACGGCTGGTTGCGGCGGTTTCTCGACGCGCTGGTCGCCAATCGCGATTGGCTGCAAGTCGTGACGCCGACCGAAGTGCTGGAGCAGGTTCCGCCGCGCGGCAAGATCTACATCCCCGAAGGCAGCTACCGCGAGATGACCGAGTGGGCGCTGCCGACCGACACGGCTCGTCGAATTCGGGGACCTGCACCATCGGCTCGAGCAGGAGGGCCGCTGGGCGGAAGTGGCGCCGTTCGTCCGCGGCGGATTTTGGCGGAACTTCAAGGTGAAGTATCCCGAGACGAACGAGATGTACGCCCGCATGCAGATGGTCAGCCGCCGCCTGCAAGAGGCCGCCTCATCGTACGGTTCGCACGGCGGCAACGGGGCCCAGGGGAATGGACGCTTTGGCAGCGAATCGCTCGTCGACCAGGCTCGCACGGAGCTTTACCGCGGCCAGTGCAACTGCGCCTATTGGCACGGAGCGTTCGGCGGGGCGTACCTGCCCCATTTGCGGAACGCGATCTTCCAACACCTGATTTCGGCCGACAATCTGCTTGACGAGGCGGACGGCCGTGGCCTGGCCGAGGGGGACCGCCCGTGGGTCGAAGTCACTTCCGGCGACTACAACCTCGACGGCCGGCCCGAAGTGCGGCTGGCCAGCAACCGGCTGTTGGCGCTGGTCGCGCCGGCGCAAGGTGGGCAGATGTACGAGCTCGACATCCGCTCGATCTGCCACAATCTGCTCGCCACGCTCAGCGCGCCGCGAGGAAGCGTATCATCATAAAGTTCGGGCCGGCGAATCAGCTGCCGGAGGCGACGTCGCCAGCATTCACGATCGCGTCGTCTTCAAGCAGCACGGCCTCGACCAGCGGCTTCAATACGACCGCCACCCGCGCAAGAGTCTGATCGACCACTTCTATCCGCTCGACGCGACGATCGCCGCGGTCGCGGCCGGCACGTACGACGAAGTCGGCGACTTCGTCGGCGGCGCTTACGAGGCCAAGCTCCGCCGGGCCCCGGATCGGATGCAGGTGCAGCTGGTCCGCGAAGGATATGCCGATGAGCGCACGGTCCGCATCACGAAGGGCGTGACGCTCGAAGCGGGCGACGAGGTGCTCGAAATCGCGTATCTGCTCGAAGGGCTGCACGCCTGGCGAGACGCTCCACTTCGGCGTCGAGTTCAATTTCGCCGGCATGCCCTCGGGCGCCGACGACCGCTACTTCCGCGATGGTGAGGGCAAAGTGCTCGGCCAACTCGGCACGATGCTCGACCTGGTGGACGTCGACGCATTGGGGCTCACCGACGGCTGGCTCGGCCTAGACGTAGATCTCAAGATCGACCGGCCGAGCTGCCTGTGGACATTTCCGATCGAGACCGTGAGCCAATCGGAAGCCGGTTTCGAGCTAGTGCACCAATCGGTCGTGGTGCAGCCGCACTGGTTCGTCGAAGCCGACGCCGAGGGCCGCTGGAGCGTGCAGCTTCGTCTGTCGATTGGCACGGCGGCCGACGACGAGCGACGGCGGACGACGGAAAAGATTGGCGTTGGTGTGTAGTTGCCCGGCCGCGCTACTCTCGTTGGGTACACCAGCCGACAGTCTAATCTTCGGCAACCGGTCGAAACAAATCGGCGTCGAGATCGGCTTGGAAGTCGATAAAGAATTGCGCGACTCCCTGCCATCGCGGATCGTTAGACGTCGTACGCCGCACCAGCCGTGGATACCATTTGCCGCTGGGTGACTGTGCGAAGTCTTCGAACTCCTCGGTGTCCAAATAATCCAACTCGTTGGTGTGAGAGTCAAACACCGCACTGATCTCTTTCCGCAAAATGTAGTCCTTGCCCGGATCGAACCAATAGCGAAACAATTCGCCGGAACGGGGCTTCGATTTTGTAGTGATAACGACCCGCACCGTGCCCTGCGGGCCGTCGTTCGATTTGGCGTCCACATCAAACTCACGCGTCGTATCCGAGGCCCAGAGATGGGGACGGCTGCATTGTTCGGGCATCAGCTGTGGCCACTCGACCGGCGAGTCGTTAGTCGGCACGCAGATCGGCATTTGTTTGTAGTCGACGACGGACAGATTCGGTTTCTTCCCCGGAACAAGGCGATCGTCCAGCATCTTGTAGAGATGCGCGGTCTGGCCATCGCAAATGAGCTGCGGGACAGACCAATATCGGTCGCGGTTTTCCTGCCACCACTGCTGCATGTTCGTTCCCGGTGCCGGGGCGACCAGCACTTCCTTCGCCGTCAGCAATTGATCGACACGGTACTGGCCACCTTTACGTCGAACGCGCTTCACGGACAGGTTCAACAGTTGATCGTAATTCGTCGTCGCACCAACGGTGGAATCGACTACGATTGCGTCATACGCGTCGAACTGTCGACGCCCTGCCTCTTGTGCTGCAGCGATTTGCGCCAATTCACCCTGCGGAACGCGATCGATCAACTTCGCCGTTTTGGGAACATCCAGCGCGTAAATGTCCTGTGGTCCTCGATTGGGATAGTCGAAGCGAGTTACTGCCACGCTCCCGTCCGCTTTTCGTTCCTCCCACATTTCGGGCAATTGCGTAGCTCGGTCGAGCTGGATACGAACCGTCCGATTGAGCGAAGCATTGTCGATTCGCTCCAGATGGATCAGGTAATCGAGCCAGTGCCTCCCATTTTGCTCTGCCTCGTGTCGCTCGGCTATGACGACGCGCTCTCCGTAGAACAAGTCACGCGAGTTGGTTTGATCGGAAATCAACCGATCCAACAAGCTGGGGAGTTGAGCTTCTGTGAATCGTCCCTCCGAAATGCGAAGCAAAGGAACGCGATAAATCACACCGTCCTTGGTGTCGTACTGCTGCGAGACTCCCGCCTTGAGGTCTTCGAACTGCCGGCGGTCGCCAAACTTAATCGCCACAAAACGATGTGCAGTCGATACCCATGACTCCGCCTTTGCGTTCTGTCCACCAGCGGAGTAAGTCGTTGTGGCGTGGATCCACGGCCGGCTGGCAACCGCCGCCATCATTTCGGCGAACGACACGCTGGTGCCGCCGGAAATTAGGAATAGCGCAAGAACCAATGCGGCGGCGATGGCAGCGGCCGCCGACGCACTCCAGGCTAGGAACTGCCTGGGCGGCCGTGTGCGAGTTCTCGGCGCGGGCACGTTCGTCGTCGTCGGCCGGCCGGAAGTCGGCGTTTGTAGTCGTTTGGCGCGGTCCACTACACGCGAGACAGCCTCATCGGTTGGTGTATCGGAAAGAACCGCTTGCACGGCCTTCAACAGCAGCGGTTCGAGATCGCGCATATTCTGCGAGTCGTGATTGAGGTTCATCTCGGTTCTTCTCGGTTGGAGACGGAGAGCTGGGACATAAGGCGCTGCCGCGCCTTGTACAGCGCCGTCGAGACTGAGTCCGGCGTGATGTCGAGACTCGCAGCAACTTCCTCGCGCGAAAACTGCTCAAAGTAAGTCAGGGCAAAGATCGCCGCCTGCTGGTCCGGCAAGCGGCCAATTGCCGCTCGTAGCCAATTCGCCAATTCGTTGGCAACAGCAATTTCGAACGGACCGACGGTCGTCGGGTGATCGGTGTCTGCAAGGTCTTCGGTCGGCCGCATCTGCCGACGCCGATCGATCGCCCGCAACGTTGCCAATCGAACCAGCAATCCCGCCCAGCTTTGTACCGGTCCGGTTCGGTACAACCGATTCGCCTCGATAAAAACGTCCTGAGACACGTCTTCGGCTTCGTGCACCGACCCCAGGATCCGCGTCGCAATCCGCAATACGCGGGCGCCATGATCTTCAACTATCCGGCCCCAATCTGGTTCTGTGTCATTCGGCAAGATAGATACCCCAGCGGGATCGGCATGCAAGTCGTTCTATAGAATGGTCGCAGTCGACGCGGGCCGATGACTAAGAAATTGGCAATTCTTGGCGGCCTTGTCGAACTATTCGCATGTTCAGTTCGTAAATCAGGGGAGAAATGGATTCCCCCTCACACTGAAGGAGCGCGTGAATGGTTGCCAAGGCGAAAACGAGCTACAAGATTACCAATTGGAGAAAATATAACGAGTCGCTGGTGCAGCGGGGCTCGATTACGTTCTGGTTTAGCGACGACGTGATCGACGCGTGGGAACATACCAACGAGGCCACGAAGGTCGGGCACCCGTTTGTTTACAGCGATACGGCCGTTGAAAGCCTGCTGATGTTGCGGGAGTTGTTTCGGCTTCCCTATCGGCAGACCGAAGGTTTGGGGCGTTCGCTGGCACAGTTGATGCAGGTGGACGTGGCGATTCCCGACTTCACGTCTCTGGCCAAACGGGCGGCCAAGCTGGAAATCGCCTTGGACGTTGCGGACCGCCAGGGACCGATCGACGTGGTCGTCGACAGCACCGGCTTGAAGGTGTTTGGCGAAGGCGAATGGAAAACTCGCAAGCACGGTGTGAGCAAACGACGCACGTGGCGGAAGTTGCACTTGGCCGTGAACCCGGATACGCAGGAGATCGAAGCGGAAGTGCTGACGGAAAACTGTGGGCACGACGCGGACCAAGTGGAGGAATTGCTGGAGCAGATTGATTCGCCCATCGATTCGTTTGCCGGCGATGGGGCCTATGATCAGTGGAAAGTGTACGAAACGCTCGGCGCCGACGAGATAGAGCCGATCATTCCTCCGCGTCGCAATGCCAAAATCAAGCAACACGGCAACTCGAGCCAGCCGCCTTTGGAGCGTGACGAAGCGATCCGCGAGATTCGCCGAGTTGGTCGGAAACGGTGGAAGGAAGACGTGGGATATCATCGACGCAGCCTGGCGGAAACCGCCATGTATCGCATGAAGTGTTGTTTCGGAGGAAATGTGAAAAACAGGATTCTCGAAAACCAACAGGCCGAAGCCCGTCTGAGATGCAAAATCTTAAACCGTTTCACCCACCTCGGGCTGCCTCAGTTCGAGTGGAATTAGTCAACAAGGCCATTCTTGGCCAATATTATTGCCTGCACTTCCGTCGGCCCGGCAGTTTCTCACATCGGTCGGGAATTCTCCGCTGGACCGGGGAGCGGAGCTTTGCAGCCGAATAGTTACTTGCACAGCTACAGCGCTCGGCAAAGGCCTGGATTAGCCGATCACGCGCCCCAGCGAATCGGGTTCAGCGAGCGCCCACCAGTCGACGTCCGAGTCGATGCCGCCGCGGTGCTCGACGTTTGCCAGCAGCGGCGGCACGCAGCGCCGCTTGAGTTCGTCGGCGTTGCTCTCAGTGCTGGGGTCGTTGTCAACTGGGCGAGGCGAGTTTAGCACGATTCCGGCGATGGCGAGGCCCTCGCGGAAAGTGTCGGCGACGATGAGCGTTTGCAGCGTGGCGTTGATCGTGCCCAGCACGTTGGCAGCGACGACCACGAGCGGATAGCCGAATTCTTCGGCGAGATCGGCGTTAAAGTCGTCGTCACTGATGGGCGACATCAGGCCACCGGCTCCTTCGACGAGCACAAAGTCGCACGACTCGCGCCAGACGTCGAGGCCGCTCCGCAGTAGCGCAGGATCGACGCGGCGACCCTCTGCCCGCGCCGCGAGATGTGGCGCGAGTGGTGCGGCGAACAGCTGCGGGCAAACTTGTCCGAGCGTCGCCGGCCGGCCGGCGGCCTCCCAGAGTGCGAGCGCGTCGGACGACACGAGTTTGCCGTCAAGAAGTTCGCAACCGCTGGCGGCCGGTTTGTAGACGCCGACTCGCTTGCCAGCCGCATGGAGCGATCGAGCGATCAAGGCCGCGATGTATGTCTTGCCGACATCGGTGCCGGTCCCAGTGATAAACAATCCGCGCGACATTCTCTGCGATCGACTAAAGTTCCAAAAACTCTTCCGCCGCTTCGTGCATCGCGGTCTTGTCCGGTTGGACTCCGGTCCAGGTGCTGAATGCCAGGGCGGTCTGCTCGACGTAAAGCTCGGCGCCGTCGATGACTTTGCAGCCTCGCTTGGCCGCTTGTTGCGTGAGCCAGGTGCTGGGCGAGCCGTAGGAGACATCGACGACGATTCCATTGGCGGCCTGGCCGGCCAGTTCAATCGGCAGCGCGGCGGCGGGGTCGGCGGTGCTCAGCGACGAGGCATTCACCAACAGCGAGACGTCGCCGGCAATCTTGATCGGCTCCCGCTCGCTGAATTCCATGAGCGAGGCCGCCGCGGAAGTTTCATTCTCGATGAACGTCACCAGTCGCTGGCCCGATTCCGGAGAGCGGCTGGCGACCGTGATCGATGCGACGCCGGCCTGGGCCAGTGCGACGGCGATCACGCGGGCCAGCCGGCCGGAGCCAATCACGATCGCCTTTTGGCCGGCGACGTCGGAGTGGACCCGCACCAGGTCCACTAGTGCCAGGCCTTCCGTGTTGTCGCCCAAGAGCCGCGAGCCGTCGGAGGTGACGCAATTGACCGAGCCGCAGAGCCGGGCCCGATCGGTGAGCTCGTCGAGGTATTCAAGCACGGTGACCTGGTGGGGCTCGGCGACCTTCACACCGCGGAATCCGAGCGCCCGGATGCCGCGCATCGCGTCGCCGAGCTCCTTCGGATCGACCTCGAACGACATGAACCGCCAGTCGAGTCCGGCGAGCAGGAACGCCTGCTCGATCATGAAATGGGTCGGATTGCCGGCCACGGGGCTGGCGATCAGGCAACATTTTTCGATGAGCGTGGCGCTAGTCACAGGCGGTTTCTCGCACGGCGAGCGGCAGAGCAATAGATCAAGCTCGCCCCGACAGGGCGAACCGATTATTCTGACCGCTGAATCGCCCCTCTGCAACATCAGCGAAGTCGACCGTGAAAACACCACCGAGAATTCTGTTCTGGCTGCTGCTGGCTGCGACAGCGGCCGTCGACGCCGTGGCGATCATGTGGATGATGGAAGGTGGAACCGAATCGCAAGCGGCGTTCCTCTACGACGCGCTGGTGACCGCCCAGCTTTCGGTCGTCACGATGTGGGGCGTCTTTGGTGCGCGGAATGCTTCAACTGCTTTGGTAGCCGCTGTGCTGGCGGTCGGCGTGGTTTCTCTGTTAGAACCCCGCTTTGCCGAGCTTTCCCTCGCCGAAGCCGGCGGAATCTACGGCAGCTTCGTTTCGCTGCTCGCGCTCGTGCTGTGGCTGCTGAAACAGACCTCGTTTTGGCGACAACTGGTCGGCTCCGACGAAAGCAATCAGTGGCAGTATTCGATGAGCCATATGCTGGCCGCGATGACGGTGGTCGCGCTGGTGATCGTTGCCCTCCGCGGTTCGGAGCTGCTCTTGGAGAGCGAGGACCTGTGGAAGTCGCTTGTCATGCTGACCATTGGCGACGTGGCCCTTGCTACGTCCGTGCTGATCGTGTGGTTGTGGACTTCCTGGCAGCCCTATTGGTGGCCGCGCTTGGCGGCCGCGTTCTTGCCGGCGCTGGCGATTGGCGCGCTGGAGACATCGCTCGCGCTGGTGGGCGTGCTGGGCGATGAATACACCGCCATCCAAGCGTACTCGCCATTCGGGATGGTCGCCAATACGCTGATCGCGTCGCTGGTGATCTTCGCCTATTTGGAATTGGCGCCGATCGTGCGACGCGGCTCGCGGACGGTGTCCATGCCGTCCGAAAGCACCAAGCAGTAGCAACCGATCACTGGCATGATCGACTGCGACGACAATTCATGGCCAGTCCGAGCAACGCCAAGCCAAGTAGCCCGATTGTCGCTGGTTCTGGAACGGTCGGCGCCCCGAGCGCGTCGCGAGCAATCGACACCGCATCGAGTTCGAGACTCACTCGAGCGGCGACGTTCTCCGGCACGGTGAATCGGATGAAGCCAACTTGTGCCAGGCCAGTTGCCGAAATGTCGAGCCAGGTTCCGCCGGCCGAGCCGTCGAGTAGCTCACGGATGTTCGGGCTGGCGCCAGCGTACGTCTTGCCGGCGAAATCGGCGAGGCTGCCCGTGAACGGCTTCTGAAAATCGGCGAGGGAACTGCCATTGGCGAGGCTAAATGGATCAGCGAGGTCGGTGAACGCGTTCGATGGAATATCGAACAGGACGCTGCCCAGGCTCGCCCAGGTCGTGCCGTCCTCGCTGACTTCCACCAGCGCGCCATCGATGCCGAACGTGTTGTCGTCGGGACCGAGGACGTCGCCCGCCTTGCCGTTCGGATAGTCCGAGTCGAGGAGCCCCACGTTGGTAAACACGCCGATCTCGGGCCCGCCCGATTTTGGAACGACATAGTTGGAAAGCCGCAACGTGAGATGGCCAGTCTCGCCGATCGAGAGAAGGTCGCCCTTCTTGTAGGACGGATTGAACGGCGAAATGACGCCTTCGAATGGATTGGCGCCGTTAGTCTTGGCGGGCGGTCCGAGCACCGCGGCCAGCTGATTGAACCCGGCCGCCGCCGTCGTGCCGGGATCGAACGACACGACCTCGATCGCGTGCTGCGCCAGCGCAGCGCGCGAAACGAAGAGCAAGCCAAGTCCAAGCGCCAAGACCGAATTACCAAGCAATCGTTTCATGAGACTCTTTCCTTTCGGGGGTGGAATGCACGTTGCAGAATCAATAGCACTGCGCTCACAAACACAAGAATCAATGGAGGCTCCGGCACGCCGATGGTGCCGCGCGTTGTGGCGGCGGTGCCGGCCGCATAGTGGTCCCGCCAGATCGTGTAGTCGGCGGCATTGACGACGCCGTCGCGATTCGCATCGACAGCCGGGTCGCTCGTTGAGCCGTATTTGCTCTTCCAGAGGGAATAGTCGTTCACGGTAATCAGCAAATCGCGGTCAAAGTCGCCAGGCGAATAGGGCGATGGAGCGGCGACAGGATTCTCGGCATGCGAAACAAACGGAGGCGTCGTGGAAAGCTGGAAGACCCAACTGTCCCAGTCGCCGTCGACGAGAGTCCGCAACGCCATCCCGACCTGGATGTCGGACCACTGCCCGCCGTCGTAGGGATTGGTGCCGGCCACCGCGGGAATCGAATAGTGCCAGAAGCCGGTGCCGGTCGCCCAGCCTTCGCGGTAGGCGTCGCCCTCGTCGATGCCCGTCGCGGAGACGAAGATTTCGCCGCTGTAGGCGAAGCCCGCATCATCAAATTCGGTGCATTCGATTTCGTTGCACGCGCCGAAGTTGCCGTCGTCGTCCGTGTCGTAGCCAAGACCATAGAGCCGCACGGGATTCGCCGCGGAATTGCCGAGCTTGATGAACAGTCGATCGTCGGCCGCTGCGACCGCCGTCAGCATGTCGCGGCCGCTCGCGATTCCGTCCCAGCGGTATCCCCATACGAGCGCCGGTTCGTCCGTGGAGTCTTCGACCCAGTCGATGGCGACGGCGGCGCGATTCGCCCCGGAACCAATCCAGAACTCGACGTCGTCAAACGTAAATGGCGCGGCATCGACATGTGACGCCAGCAGCGCAATGAGGCAAACGGAACCAATTCGCAATTTGCATTTCGCAATTTGCATTTTGCAGTTCCGTCTGCTCATTGTTCGCCCCCTGCCTTGGTCAGCATCGCGTTTACCACGGCCTGGTCGATCGACTCGGAGATGAACTCGACGCGGGCATCACAAAACGCCAGCGACGCCCCACCGGGGTGTGGACTGCCGATTTCATTAATCAGTTCGACCGGCCCGTTGATCGGCGTGGACGCCTCTTTGGCGAAGATGTTGTTGCCGTTGACCCACTCCGTCTCGGCGGAGTAGCGGCGCAGGCCAACCTCTGCGACCGAAGCGGTCTTGGAAAGGCCATCGGCGATTTGTTTCGGCGCGATCGGTACCTCGTAGAGCATCACACCCAGCCGCTCTTCGCGCAGCGTTTGAGTGGCGGTCGGGTCGATCATCGTGGTGTCGTCGGTTTTGTCTTCAACGCCGTAGACTCCGCCATAGTCGGAAAACGCGGCCCCCTTCCAGACGTTTTGAGAACTGAAGAGATTCGGATCCGTCGTGCTCGGGCAGAGGAACGCCGGCACGAGAGTCGCCGCAACCGGCCGATTCGTCGCATGATACGACGGGAGCGAGAAGTCGAACTTCTGCCAGAGCCGTTCCTCCTCGAGTTGTGGAAGTAACTGGACGTTCCAGGCAATGTAGCGCAGCACGACAGGCGGCTGGTCGGCCACGGCGCGCGGCCGACAACCAATGCATCCGACCGGGAGCGTGCCGTGGCGATCGACATGCAAATTGATGGCGATGCCGATCTGCCGCAGATTGTTCTGACACTCGCTGCGGCGGGAGGACTCGCGGGCGGCCTGGATCGCCGGCACCAGCAGCGCCACGAGCGCACCGATGATCGCCACCACGATCAACAGCTCGACGAGCGTAAACCCGCGCGATCGAAATGGGGCACGCATGACGGGGCCGCTTGCGGATCGGCGCGCGCATGCCGCCGGGCATCAACGCACGTTCGAGCCGCAAACCTGGTACGATGAAACTGCTCGCGGCCGCTGTCCCTCGCAGCGATCCGCATGCCAGGTGTTGGTAGGTCTTCTGACTCCCGAGCGGCCGTGAAAGCGGGCCTTCTCATTCGCCGCAGCGAATAATGGCCATTTTCAGATGCTTTCGCGGAACGAGCTCGGTTACAGCGGCGGGGCCGTCCCGGACTAGGATTCGAGATCGAATCCGGCACCGGAGTTCCCTGTTTCGTCGGCGACACCAAAAAACTGCCACCGACCACCAACACACGATTAACCGACCCCACGTTATCGAAGGGCTTTGCGATTGTAAAGTCCCGCGCAAAAAAACTTGTGTGCCGCTTGAGGGCCGGGTACTGTGGCAGGAGAGAAAGGAAATTGAAATGTTCGACGGGCGAATTTGGAAGTGGGTGATTCGAGTCACGGTCGTAAGTTGCTGCCTGGTGATGGTTTCGACTCTCGCGGCGGCGGAAGACCTCAAGCTCTGGTACCGGCAGCCGGCCAAAGAGTGGACCGAAGCGCTGGCGATCGGCAACGGCCGCTTCGGCGGGATGGTGTTCGGCGGCGTCGACCACGATCGCATCCAGCTCAACGAAGATACGTTCTGGTCCGGCGGGCCGTACGAGTCGACCAATCCGGACGCGCTGGAGTATCTGCCGAAGGTCCGCGAGTTGATCCTGGCCGGCAAGTACGGCGAAGCGCTCAAAATGGCGGATGCGCACCTGATGGGCCGGCCGCTGAACTTGCAGTCGCTGCAACCATTCGGCGATCTGAAGCTCGAGTTTCCGGGCCAGGAGGATGCCACCGATTACCGCCGCGAGCTGGATCTCGACACGGCCACCGTAAAAGTGAGCTACAAGATCGGCGACGTGCGGTACTCGCGCGAGTATTTCTCTTCGGCGCCGGACCAGGTGATTGTCGTGCGGCTTACGTGTGACAAGCCGGGCGGCCTGAGCTTCACCGCGACGCTCGACAGCCTGCAGCCGTTCGAGGCCGCGAAGCATGGCGAGGCGGACGTCGCGATCGACGGCCGCTGGCAAGGGACCGCGAAGACGCCCGAGGAGCATCTCACCAAGTACCGAAGCCTCGCCGCGCTCTGGTTTGGGCCGGGGCTGGCATTCGAATCGCGGCTGCGGGTCCTCGCCGAGGGCGGCAGCACGAAAGTCGTCGACAACGGCGTCGAGGTCGAGGGTGCCGATGCTGCGACGCTGTTGCTCGCCGGAGGGACTGACTTTCGCGGGAAATCGCCGGCCGACGATTGCGAGCGACAGTTGGCGGCCGCAGCCGGCCATTCTTACGACGACTTGCACAAACGGCACGTCGACGATTATCAAGCGCTGTTCCGTCGCGTCACGCTCGACCTGGGCAAAGACCCTCACCCCGGCCCTCTCCCGGAGGGAGAGGGAGAAGGATTGCCGACCGACCAGCGTCTCGCACGCATGAAACAGGGCGAGGACGACCCCGCCCTGGTGGCGCTCTATTTCCAGTTCGGCCGGTATCTCTTGATCTCCTGTTCGCGGCCCGGCACGCAGCCGGCAACGCTGCAGGGCTTGTGGAACGACAATCCCTGGCCGCCGTGGGGCAGCAAGTACACGATCAACATCAACACGGAGATGAACTACTGGCCGGCCGAGGTGACGAACCTCGCCGAGTGCCACTTGCCGCTGTTCGACATGATCGAAGAGCTGCGGCCCTCGGGTCGCAAGACGGCCAAGGAGCACTACGGCGCCGGCGGCTGGGTCGCGCATCACAACACCGATTTGTGGCGGGCCACCACGCCGGTCGACGGCGCCAATTGGGGCCTCTGGCCGATGGGCGGCGCGTGGCTCTCGACCCACATCTGGGAGCACTACGCCTTCGGCGGCGACAAGCAGTTTCTGGCCGAGCACTATCCCGCGATGAAAGAGGCGGCCCAGTTCCTGCTCGATTACATGATCCGCGACGACAAGGGCCGGCTGATCACAGTCCCCTCCTTCTCGCCGGAAAATGTGTTCATTGACGCCAGCGGCAATCAGGGCCGCTTGTGCGTGAGCGCCACGATGGACCGCGAGATCACCTGGCTGCTCTTCACCGACTGCATCCAGGCAAGCGAGATTCTGGGAGTCGACCCGGAGTTTCGCAAGCAGCTCCAAGACGCGCTCGCCGATTTGCCGCCGCTGGAGATCGGCAAGCACGGCCAGCTCATGGAGTGGCTCGAAGACTTCGACGAGGCCGAGCCGGGCCACCGGCACATGTCGCAAATGTTCGCGCTCCACCCGAGCAACCAGATCACGCTCCGCGGCACACCCGAACTGGCCAAAGCAGCTCGGGCCACGCTCGAACGGCGGCTCGCCAACGGCGGCGGGCACACCGGCTGGAGCCGGGCCTGGATCATCAATTTCTGGGCCCGGCTCGAAGACGCCGAAGCGGCTCACGAAAACGTCGTGGCCCTCTTGGCCAACTCGACCTACCCCAACATGCTCGACGCCCACCCGCCGTTCCAGATCGACGGCAACCTCGGCGGCACCGCCGGCATCGCCGAGATGCTGCTGCAAAGCCACGCCAGCGAGGTGAACCTGCTCCCCGCGCTGCCGACCGAGTGGCCCACCGGCCACGTGACCGGCCTCCGCGCCCGCGGCGGATTCGAGGTCGACGTCGCCTGGAAGGACGGCCAGCTGACCGAGGCGGTGATTCGCTCGAAGCTCGGCAAACCGCTCGAGGTCCGACGCGGCGAGAAGACCGCGAAGTTCGACACGCGGCCGGGCCAGACGATCCGGCTCGATGGCAGACTGGCGCGACGATCGTAATTCGTTCGGTAGGACAGCTGACGAGATCAAGCGATAGGAATTCGATGCGAACCCGCCCCATTTTCATCACGGTGATTGGCTGGCTGCTGGTGGCGTCGGGGTTTTTGACGTTGCCGGCGGCGTTCGCGCCTGCGAATGATCCGCAGGTGCAGGAGATTCTCGCGCGGCGGCCGGTGCCGGTCGCGGTGCAGCAGGGGATGCTCTTGGCCGGGGCGGTGATCGGCCTGGTGTGTGGCTATTCGCTGCTGTACGGGCAGAACTGGGCCCGGCATTTGTACGTCGCCTGGACGATTGTGCAACTGGGCTATGGCTGGCTGGCGGCGCCGCTGCGGCTGGCTCTGGTGCCGGGGGCGGTGTTCTTCGTGGTAGTCGCCGGATTTCTGTTTTCGCCGCGGGCCAATGCATTTTTTGCGGGCGAAGGATTCGTGCGGCTGGTGAGTCGCGAGACTTCGCCGCGACGCGTCGTCGGGATTGGCGTTTACATTACGGCGGGGTTCTTTTTCGTGTGCAGCTCGTTGGCGGCATTTGC
This sequence comes from uncultured Planctomycetota bacterium, assembly GCA_963808175.1. Taxonomy (GTDB): domain Bacteria; phylum Planctomycetota; class Planctomycetia; order Pirellulales; family Lacipirellulaceae; genus DASYDU01. The sequence continues at coordinate 60,890 of CAWEEU010000018.1, forward strand.
CTCGGACGAGCTCGGCCCCAAGTGGCTGGCGCTGGCGACGATGGCCTTGCCCGCCTGGGGATTTCTCTGGCTGGGCAAGATGGCCACCGACACCGCCAACTGGCGTCGAGATTGCGGTTGGGTGCTGGTGGCCTCGGCCATCGTGAGCACGCTGATGGCCGGCTCGATCGCGCTGATGATGCTCGATCCCGATTTCCAAAAACTTGTGCCCATGGCCCGGCTGAACGACTACGCGACGGGGGCAGTCTGGATTGTATCGTTGGCCGGCACCGGCGTGATCGCGCTCTTCTTGGGTCAACGTCCGCCGCAGACCTAGGCCGCGATCGGTGGCTGTGGCGGCTCGCTTCGGCGCAGGCGGCAAACGGTTCGGAGCGCGAGCGAAGTAAGAACGGAGACGCAAGCGGCGATTACCGCCAGCCGCAGTGTTTCAGCGGCGGCAGGCGAGATGCCGCAACCGGTCAGCACGGCGACGTACGCCGCGACGCAGATCGGGCACTTCGGTACGACGGCCAACACCGCGCCCGGCAAGATCCAGGACGCGGCTCGCCGAGCCACGCGTCTCCACGATCGCCGCGCGACGCTGACGTTGGACCGATCGTGGCAACAACATCCGCTGGTCATGGATTTACCTACTCGTTTGTGGGCACCGGTTTGTTCACGCGCGAGCATCGGCGCCGTGGCAGCACGAGCCGGCGTTCTGGGGAAGCGACTCGTACTCGTCGTGCCGGCGCATCCAAACGCCGCTTTCGTTCCGCCCGCGGGGCGCGCGGTCGAGCCACTGATAGATGCCCCACAGGCCGTCCAATCCACGGGCATACGCCGAATAGGTGTGATAAACGACGCCGTCCTCCAGCGCAAAAGCGCTCATTCCGGGAGTCTCGCGGATGTAGGTCGGCCAGTCGGTGCCGACTGTGGCCGCCAGCTCCGCGCCGACGTCTGATTCGGCTTTGCTGTCCGTGATTTCGTTGTCGCGCGAGCGGACCCCACTCTTCTCGTAGTTGTATTCGACGTCTCCCGAGCGTTGTTGGTCTTCGGTGAACGAGACATTAAAGTCGTAATTGAAGTCGCTGTTCTGGGAGGAGGCCCAGGGAAATGTCCATCCCATCCTCCGTTTGTATGCCTGGAGCCGCGCCAGTGGTGCCCGCGAGACGGCCCAAAGCATCACGTCGTGGTTCGCCAGATGAATCCAGAACCCGTTGAAGCCGTCGGCGATCGAGGAGCAGTGGGGACAGCCGGCGTTGTAGTCCGGCCCGAACATGAAATGGTACACCAACAACTGCGACCGCCCGCGGAAGAGGTCCGCCAGCGAGGCACTTCCATCGTCAGTATCGAACTGATACTTCTTATCGACCCGCACCCAGGGCAGCTCCTGCCGGCGGCGGGCCAGCTCGTCGCTGCGCCGCGTCAGCTCCTTTTCTTCCACCAGCAGCTTCTTGCGTGCGTCGGTCCACTCTTCGCGCGAAACAACTTTATGGTCGATCATGTTCGTGCTCCTTATTCAATTGCAAACCTTTATTTGCGATTCTGCAAGGTTCCAAATCAATCCACAGCAATTTCTGTTCCGGCGATTCGCGTCAACTTCGCGTTTGCAGCTTTCGCTTCCGCCCGGGCTGCGGCATCTTCGCCGGCCGGGCAGATGACGGCGATGATGCCGCCCGTTCCGCTAAGTCTTTCACGCGCAACAGCGTGTCGGCCCAGAGGTCCTCGTAATGGCTGACCCACCGCTCGTAGATCGCGCGGATCGGCACGGCGTTGAGCCGCGTTGATCCGCTGGCGGCCTTCCTCGCGGGTGATCACCAGCGCCGCCTGTCGCAGCACGTCGAGGTGCTTCATCACGGCGAACCGCGAGAGGTCGGGAAATTGCTCGACAATGGCGGTCGTCGGGCGCGGGCCGGCGCGGAGGAAATCGAGGATCGTCCGCCGCGTCGGATCAGCAAGGGCCTTCCAGATATGATCGAGGTCGTCGGGGGACATAGGTGTCAGGGGTCAGGGGTCAGGCGGAGGTTGGGGCGCTCAGGATGTTGTGATTATTTTTCAGCGGCGGCTTTGACTTGTTCGAGGATTTGTTTCCAACCTTCGTTAACGCCCTGGCGGTGCTGGTCGTCGATCATACCCAGCACGCGGTGGCGGAGCGTCAGCAGTGAGCCGCCGGCGATTTGCGCGACCCGCAGCTGAAGATGGCCGGCTGCCGGATACGACATGAACATCGGCCCGGTGATTTCCAATAGCGTGGGCGGCTTGATCACCTGGACGAAGCCCCAGAGATGCCCCTGGCCGTTGCCCAGATCGCGGAACCAGCGACCGCCGGGCCATTGCTCGAGCACCAGCTGCATGGACGGCTGGTCGGCGTTCGGCCGCATGTCGGTGAGCCGATCGAGCGTGCTACGAAAGACGTCGCCGGGGGCGGCGTGAATCTCGATCTCCTGGGCGACGTCGAGCGTGAGTTCTTCGAGCTTCATGGCGGGACTCCTGAGCGAAATGGAGGCGGCGGTGAATACGTGACGTATTTATAACGTGACCATTTGGTCACGTCAAGGGGAGAGCAGGGTTTCTTGCGAAAGAATTTCGCAATTGCGATCGAGGGATTCTTTCTGCGACAGAGATGTGCCGCTCGCGTGTCGGCGAACACGGCAAGCGATGGCGTTGCTGCGGAAGACGTGTTGGCAAATCCTTGGAGGGGAATCCCTCCATGTACCGCTCGGATAGCGGGATTGGCAGCGGGAAAGAAATCAAGCAGCGGAGGGCGGCATTTTGGCCGAGAAACGAACCGCCGCGACGAATCACACCTCAAGCTCACATGCGGCCAGCGCCGCTGGGCTAATTCGCGGCCGGAAGCTGCGGTTTTTGCCCCCGTCGGCCGGCCGCCGTGGCGCAAGGGGGCTTGGAGACGAGCGGCCCGGGGGAGTAAACTGACCGATCATGGTTGTCCCTCCGGTCCCGAACAGGAGGTTTGGCCACAATGAACGTTTTGTTGGTTTCTCCTGCGACGCCGACGACGTTTTGGAGTTTTCGGCACGCGATGCGGTTTGTCGCCCGGCGGAGCGCTTCCCGCCCCTGGGCTTGCTGACGGTGGCAGCGATGCTGCCCCGCGAGTGGAATCTTCGGCTGGTGGACATGGACGTCCGGCGGCTCACGGATGCCGACATCCAATGGGCCGACTACGTGCTCGTGAGCGCGATGATCGTGCACAAGGCGTCGGTCGACGCGGAAGTGATCCCCCGGTGCCGTCAGTGGGGCCGGACGATCGTGGCGGGCGGACCGCTCTTCACCACGGGCTACGAAGAATATTCCGGCGACGTGCATGCGGTCGTCGGCGAGTGCGAGGAGTCGATTGGCGAGCTCATCCACGACATGGAAGCGGGAGAGCTGCGGGAGCTGTACCGTGCGCCGGCGGCCTTTCCCGACGTGCGACTGACGCCGGTCCCCCGCTGGGAGTTGATCAATCTGCGGCACTACGCCACGGCCTCGATCCAGTATTCGCGCGGCTGTCCGTTCGATTGTGAGTTTTGCGACATCATCATCATGAACGGGCGTAAGCCGCGGACCAAGACGCCCGAGCAGATGCTCGCGGAGCTCGACGCGCTGGTCGACGCTGGCTGGCGGGGCACGGTGTTCTTCGTCGACGACAATTTCATCGGCAACAAACGCTGCGTGAAGGAGTTTTTGCGGGCGCTGGTCGGCTGGCGAGCGCGGCGGCAGCCGCAGATCGATTTTCTCACCGAGGCTTCGGTCAACCTGGCCGACGACGCCGAGTTGCTCGAACTCATGACGCAGTCCGGCTTCTCGAGCGTGTTTTTGGGGATCGAGACGCCAGTCGCGGCCAGCCTCGAAGAGTGCCAGAAGGTGCAGAACACGCACGGCGACCTGGCGGAGAAGATTCGCACGATCCAACGGGCCGGGCTCGAGGTGAAGGGCGGCTTCATCATCGGCTTCGACAATGATCCGCGCGAAATCTTCGAGCTGCAATTCGACTTCATCCAGCGGACTGGGATCGCCTCCGCGATGGTCGGGTTACTGTCTGCGCTACCCAAAACGCAGCTTTATCATCGCCTGCTGGGCGAAGGCCGGCTGGTCGCCACCACCACCGGCAACAACACCGAAGCGGTGTTGAACTTTGTCCCCAAGCTCGATCGCGAATTCCTCGTCGACGGCTATCGTCGGCTGATGGCCACGCTCTACGAACCAAGCACGTACTACCGGCGAGCGCTGGTGTTTTTGCGGGAGTATCGGCCGCGCGGACCGCGGCTGCGGCCAACGTGGCTGCACGTGCGGGCCCTGCTGCAATCGCTGTGGGTAATGGGCGTGTGGCACCACGGCCGGCGGGCGTTTTGGAAGTATTTGGCGACCGTGCTGATCCGCCATCCCCGCAAGCTGCCGCCGGCCATTCGGCTGGCGATTCACGGGTATCACTACCGGCGCGTGGCGGAAGGGTTGTAGAGTTGGGCCGTGTTAGCAAACGTTCGTCGTGGCCGACGACGCCAACGCGCATGAAAAAACCGGGGCGTGCGGGAACGCCCCGGTTTCGTCGCGTGGAGCCTGTCTTGTCCGTCTCCGACAAACCTGTCTTGTTCGTCTCCGACAAACCTGTCTTGTTCGTCTCCGACAAAACAGCTCCGCCGCTAATTCGCTTCTTGCTGCGCCGTTGACGGGATCGATTTGCTCAATCCGCGAGATGTGTCGAATCGAGAGCCGCATATAGGAATCCCCTTCGTCATTCGCTGGCATGGCTACCATTGCGGTAAAATTTCCGATGGCAACGCCATCTGGATGGGCAATCCGATACGATGCCCCGTCGTCCATGAAAATAGTGAACGGACGAAACGGCTGAGTTCGCACTACTTCACGGATGTCGTTGGCAGTCATTCGCACTCCGGACGAAGCAAAACCGACCACCACAACTCTAGTCCAAAAAGCCGATCAGTTCGGCGCTGCGGCTGGGTTGCTGCAGTTTGCGGACGGCTTTGGCTTCGATTTGGCGGATGCGCTCGCGGGTGACCTTGAAGATGTGGCCGACTTCTTCCAGCGTGTAGCTGTAGCCGTCGCCCAGGCCGTAGCGGAGCTTGATGATCTCGCGCTCGCGGTAGCTCAGCGTCTTGAGCACCTTGTGGATCTGGCCACGGAGCATTTCTTGGGCGGCGCCGATCGCCGGGCTTTCGGCGCCGGAATCGGGCAGGAGGTCGCCGAAGTGGCTGTCTTCGCTGTTGCCGACCGGGCGGTCGAGGCTGATCGGGTAGCGGCTCATCGCCAACACGCGACGGGCTTCGTCGATCGAGCATTCGGCGGCGCGGGCCGTCTCTTCGATCGAGGGCTCGCGGCCGAGTCGCTGGAGCAGCTGCCGCGAAACGTTGCGGACCCGGCTCATGGTTTCGACCATGTGGACCGGAATGCGGATCGTGCGGCTCTGGTCGGCCACGGCGCGGGTGATCGCCTGGCGAATCCACCAGGTGGCGTAGGTGCAGAACTTGAAGCCGCGGCGGTATTCGAACTTGTCGACGGCCCGCATCAGCCCGGCGTTGCCTTCCTGAATCAAGTCGAGGAACGACAGGCCACGATTGCGGTACTTCTTGGCGATCGAGACCACCAGCCGCAAGTTACCTTCGGAGAGGCCCCGCTTGGCCCGCTGGTACTCGGTGTAAATCCGCTTCAGATCCATGATCCGATTGCGGAGGCTCGAGGGGGTTTCCTGGAGTGCCCGCAGGATGTTGCGGTACTCGACCAACAGCGGCTTCCGCTCGGCCAGCGAGCGCTTCTCGGCCTTCATGATCTCGAGCTTGCACTTCAGGTCGTCGATCCGCTCGCTGAACTGCTCGAGCTGGCCGATCATCGGCTCGATCCGCTGGGTGCGGAGGCCGAGCTCTTCGACCAACAGCACCGCGCGGCAGCGGCGGCGGCTCAGCCGATGCCAGGCGGCGCGGCGGACCTGCGGCTTGTAGTTCTTGCTGGTGGCGACGCGATAGTCTTCGGCGTTTCGCTCGAGCAGACGTTCGAGCGTGGCCAGATTATGGGGCAGGCGGCCGAGAATCTGCTCCTTTTCGAGCCGGTCGGTCACAGAGACTTGCACCGTCCGATCGAATGGCAGCTCGCCGCGATGGACGCGATTGAGCACTTTGACGGCGCTGCGGATCACGTAGTCGCAGGCCAAGAGCTTGCGGCGGAAGGCGGCGCGGGTGATCTCGATCCGGCGGGCGAGGCTGATTTCTTCCTTGCGGGTCAAAAGCGGAATCTCGCCCATCTGGGTGAGGTACATCCGCACGGGATCGTCCGACCAGGACTCGGTGTCGGTCGAATCCAGCAGCGATTCGGCGTCTACATCGCCATCGTCGGACGAGTCGGCCGCACTCGGGTCCGCATCATCGCTCAGCTCGTCGGTTTCCGTATCGTCGTCGTCCTCCAGTTTGGGATCGAGCTCGGTCGCAACGTCGCCGGCAACTCCTACTTCATCCTCGAGATCGTGTTCCAGCAATGATTCGTACAAGATTCACACTCCTACCAAAATCGTTGGGCTTACATAATACAACGCCCGGCCAGTCGATTGATTCAAGACTCCGCTTGCGTCATGCGCTGCTTAGGGCGAGTCACACGGTGTGGTACGTCGGGTCGCACTGTGTTATTTGCACGGGTCGCCGTCGAGGTGTCCTGGTAGGTAGGAACTCCCTCAAAGACGTGCGATTCCTCGTGGAGACAGGCGAGTCGAGACCAAACCGCTCCCCAGCGGCGATGAGCTACCCCAATCTTTCCCTTGCCAGGTGCGTTGAAAGACAACTAATTCTAACACCAGCTGTTGAACTGTCTTGCGTCGCTCGGCATTTGGTAAAAGATTGCGCCGCGCTTCGTTTCGACTTTCAACAGCAACGTTTTACTAACTGATACGATTTACTATTTTCGTGATCCGGTCGCCACCGACGAGCTGCGGCGCGATCAAGTTCAATCAAGCCCCTGCTCTCGGAGCAGACAGCACCGCCCTCCGCCGCGCTCGGCTCCAGGTAGAGTCGAACACAGCTTCGGATGCGCAATCCTTCCCCGTCGCGGGCGGCGAGGGGAAACTCGAACCCAGCTGGGCATCGTGCCTGGATCGCGCGTTAGTTCTGTTCGGCGCGTTGAACTTATATGACGCGAACCAACCGATCGGTCTCGCGACATTTGATCCAGTCCTCGTTGGAGGTCGTCAGAAAGAGGTCGTGCGTCCACGCAAGTCCCTAATTCCGCCAACACGTTAAACTCGAGACGGTACTCCCGAGACGGTGTGCCAAAGCCCGGCCAAAGCTTTTCCTTGGCACACCCACCCAAGGCCAGATCCCTGGCCGTTTCGATACCCCCATGGCCGGGAGTTCGAGCCTTTCAATTGTAAGCAGCCCTACATACGGGTCCATAGGCAAAGACCGAAAAATTACTACCATGCGGGAAGACCGACCCGCGACGGGCTGACGGCGCGGCCCAATCGGTGGTATCGTAAACGGATGGCAGCACGACAACATAGTCGTATGTCTTTACGCTTAAATGATTTGCAGCGAACGACGATTCGACCAGCGTCGGAACCCGCCTGATGGCCAAATACCTACTAGCGTGTGCGTGCGGCCGCGAGCATACGGTGGAAACTCGACAGGCCGGCGAGTCGATTGCGTGCGACTGCGGTGCCCAGCTCGCCGTGCCGACACTCCGCCAGCTGCGTCAACTGCCGGAGGCGGAAGACGACGCGCCGGCAGTCAGCGGCCAAGCTTGGGGCGCCGGCAGGGCGCGATCACAGCCTGTTTGCTGCTGGCCGTTGCGTGTTTGGTCGTGGCGGCGGCCAGTCGCCTCACGGAGCAGCCGATTCCCACGATCGATGCGGCCAAATACGCCAATACGGTTAGTCAGATGGTCAGCACCATGACGCCACTCCAGGCCTGGAAGCAGTGGAACGACGTATACCAGCCCCTGATGACGACCGGGTTTGAGGTCTACAAACATCCGGCCAGCGACGCGATGCAGCTCAATCTCGATTGGCACCGCTGGATCCAGTGGATCGCCTTGGCGTTGGCGGCGGTGTTCGGCGGGGCGGCACTGGTCCTTGGGCTTACAAAGACAAGGGGATCGGGAGACAAGGAGACAAGGAGACTGTAGGAATCGTGCCTTTCCGCGAGTCTCCCTGTCTCCCCTCTCCTTGTCTCCTTGTCACTTACTTCGCCGCGTAGGGGTTGAGCGAGATCTTCTTCTTGATCTCTTCCTTGAGCTGCTGCAGCACCGACTCCTTGTCGGTGTTGTCGAGGATTCGCGTAACGACGCGCTTGGGTCCCTGCTCGCCCCAGCTGGCGCCTTGCTCGAAGTAGATGCGGGCGGCCTGGCCGACGATGTAGGAACCGTAGCCCGCGGCCGCGCCTTGCGGCAGCGCCGTGAGCACCGTGCCGTAGCCGACCGTGAGACCTTTGAACAACGACGAGGCGTAGCTCACCGCCGCTTCGCCGAGCATCACCCAGCCGGCCGCCTTGAGGATCGAAGTCACCAGATCGCGGGCATTGGCCATCGTGATCTCGATGCCGTAGATTTTTCCGAGCGTGACGACCATCGTCACGTCGACCGCCGTGCCGCCCAGCACGTCGAGCACCGCGCCAGGATTGAGCGCCACGGCGAGCGACTTCATCACGGCGTAGCTCCAGATCGTGGCGGTGGCCTTCTCGTTCCGCATCCGGACCCGCAGCGCGCCCATCCGGTCGCTCTTGTCGGCGGCGTACATCGCCGCGTTGAGCGCGACCAATGCTTTGCCTTCCGTTTCGAGCACTTCGAGGATCCGCTCCCGCAGGTTCTCGACGTCGGGCTTGGGCTTGCGCCATTCGCAGCGGGTGCGGCCGTCGGCCGACTCGATGATGTACTCGACCTCGCGCGGGTCGGCCTTGACGGTGAGCACATTTTCCGGGTCGACGATGCCGGCCAGCCGCGGGCCGCGCAGGATCGCCAGCAGATCGGCAACCTCGGCCCGCGAATAGAGGTCGGCCTTGTTGAGCACCAACAGAATCGGCTTGTGGCTGGCCGCGAGCTCCACCAGCGCCGAGAACTCGACTTCGTTCAGGTCCGAGTCGGTGACGAACAGCACCAGGTCCGCCCGCTGCGCCGCCTCGCGGGCCATCTCGCCGCGCTGGGCGCCGTCGACTTCGTTGAGGCCGGGCGTGTCGATCAGCACGAATTCCGAGCTCGCCAGGCCGGGCACGCAGTAGCCGGCGCCGCTCCAGGGGACGTGCCAGACGTCTTTGGTCCAGCCGCCGCGGACGTTCACCTGCGTCGACGGCGTCGCCCACCAGGGCGTTGATCAGCGCCGATTTGCCGGTGCTGATCTCGCCGAAGACGACGATCTCGACGCGGCCGGCTTCGAGCTTCTCGACCATGTCGTGCAGTTGCTCGAGGTCGCGCTGGAGCGTGGCGCGTTCTTCCGCGCTGCAACCGCTGAACTGGTCGATGGCGTGGCGGACCGTGGCAATGGCGGCATCGTAGTCGGCATCGCGAATCGTCGGCGCGGCGGTCGTCGAGGGCATTGTGGGCGCAACTTCATCCGGCGGCAACAGGCCGGAAAGTTTGTACCAGTCGCTGGAGAAATCGTCGGTCATGCGTGGACTTAGCCGCGTCGCTTGCGAGCGCGGCCAGTTTTGAGCGCGTCGCCAGCGACGCGGCTAATTGTTCTCGTTGAGTCTTTCGCGGCCCCATTGGATCAGTTTGCGGAGTTGGTCGGGCGTCGTGAGCTCGGCCCATTCGCGGCGGGCCAGCTCGGCCAGGCCGCCGGGCGGCGGTTGCATTTCGTTCCGGAAGTATTCGCAGAACACGCGGCCGATCCAGCGGGTGACCAGCGCCTGCACCAGCCCTTGAATGATGCCGCCGGCGATCGTGCCGATGCCGGGCACCGTTTTCAACAGCGAGCCGATGCCGGCGGCAATGGCCGGCGTCGCGGCGGTGGCGCCGACCATCGCGAGCAGATTCTTGCCGAGTTGGCCCAGCAGGGTCACGACCGTGTCGGCGTCGATCCGCTGCTGGTAAATGGCCGCCAGGTCGAGCACCATCTTCACCGTGATCGCGCTGCCGCCGGCCAGGTCCAACAGCGGAATCGGGTTGATCGCCGTCGCGCCGCCGGCCGCCCACATGTATTTGGTGATCACTGCGTCGGCCCGCTCGTCGAGCGCCGCGAGCACCCGCTGTTTCGCTTCGTCGACCAGGCCGCGCGACTGCAGCAGCAAGTTGGCCAGCAGCAGCTCGCGGCCGTCGCGCTCGACGATCGACATCATGCGGCGGGCGAGCGGACTGATGTCGGCCGGCTCGGTCGCCGCGTCTTCTTCTTCGCGTGCCGTCGGCCAGCACGTGCACGCGGCGGCGCGAGACCGGCCGCGAGCGGACGGCCACGACGTCGGCCGCTTTGACCATCGGGGCGACCTGTTCGACGATCTGGCCCACCAGCTCGTCGCGTTGGCGGTCGTCGTACCAATCTTCCTTGTTGAGGCAGACGACGATCCGCTTTTCCATTTTCGCGAGCACGGCGAGCAGCTCGCGCTCGTAGGCCTTGAGCGGGCCGTCGACCACGAACAGCACGAGGTCGGCGTTCTTGGCGGCGGCGGCCGACTCGGCGGCCCGCGATTCGCCGCGGACCTCGGCCAGGCCCGGCGTATCGACGAGCACGATCGAGTCGCCGGCCGGCCAGGGGATTTCGCTGCGAGTGACGGTCGTGCCGCCGACGACGCTGGTGCGAAACACGTCGCGGCCGGCCAGCGCGTTCAAGAGCGACGACTTGCCGCTGGAGATCGTGCCGAACGCGACGATCTCGAGCCGCTGCGACTGGCGCTTCGCTTCGAGTTCGGCGACGGCGGCTTCGATCTCGCTGCGAAGCTGCGGCGAAACGCCTTCGCCGACGGCGTATCTTTGCCGGCAGCGAGGTTTTCGCCCAGCTCGCGGGCCCGTTCGCCGGAGGACATCTCGCTGGGGCTGAGGTTGCGGCGTTTTACCTCGGCTGTTTTCTGCCGCGTGTTCTGCCAGACACGCGTCAGCGCCCAAACCGCGAGGCCGAACAGGACGAGCGCCCCGCTGCCAACGGCCGCCAGGTAGAGATACGCCGGCCAGGTGCCGAGCTTGGCCGCCGTCTCGTAATGTTCGAGCACCTTCGGCGGCAGCGTGAACAGCAAATAGCCGATCACGGCAAGCGAGACGATCGCCAGCAGGCCATTGGTGTGTCGCGAACCAGTCATTGCTTGATTATAGGCCGCATTTGGGAGGGGCTCCATTGCGGCTGGCAGACCAATGGGTACAAAGAAAGACAAGGAGACGTGGAGACTGGGAGACAAGGAGATACTTGCTATTCGTCGTTCTCCTTGTCTCCTTGTCTCCCCCTCTCCTTGACTTTCATTTTTTTGCCAACGGAGTCGTGCGTCATGAAAGCAGCCTACATCAACCAACCCGGTCCGCCGGAGAGCATCGTCGTACGGCGACTTGCCGACGCCGAGCCGACCGGGAGCCAGGTGCTCGTGCGGGTGGCGGCCGTGGCCGTGAATCCGATCGACACGTACATCCGCGGCGGCACGGTGGCAATGCCGCTGCCGAAGCCGTTTATCGTCGGCTGCGATTTGGCGGGCGTCGTCGAATCACTGGGGCCCGAAGCAAAACGATTCCAACCGGGCGACCGGGTGTGGTGCTCGTGCCAGGGGATCTTGGGCCGTCAGGGCACGTTCGCCGAATACGCGGCGGTGGACGAGAGTTTTCTCAATCCGATTCCCGAAGGCGTGAGCGACGAGACGGCGGCGGCTGTGCGCTGGTGTCACTCACGGCACACCTGGGCCTGGTCCGCGACGCCGGTTTGAAGGCCGGGCGAAACATTGTTCGTCAACGGCGGCACCGGCGGCGTCGGCTCGATGGTCGTGCAGATGGCCAAAGCGATCGGCGCCCGCGTCGTGACCACCGCCGGCAGCGACGAGAAGCTGGCCAAGGCACGGAGCTTCGGCGCCGATCTGGCGATCAACTACAAGACCGATGATGTGCCGGCGCGGGTCAAGGAATTCGCGCCCGATGGGATCAACGTCTGGTGGGAGACGTTGCGCGAGCCGGACTTCGATCGCACGGTGAATCTGCTCGCACCGCGCGGACGGATGATCCTGATGGCCGGCCGCGACGCCCGGCCCCCTTTCCCCGTCGGCCCGTTCTACGTGAAAGGCTGTCGGCTCTACGGCTTCGCCATGTTCAACGCCACGACCGACGAGCTCCGCGCCGCGGCCGACGACATCAACCGCTGGCTGGCCGCGGGCCAGCTCAAGCCTTGCATCGACCGCGTGCTGCCGCTCTCTGAAACCGCGACGGCCCATCGGCTGCAGGAGGAGAGCACCGTCGGGAAAAGCGGTGCGCTGGCGGGGAAGATCGTGCTGAGGCCGTAGTCTGGCGACGAGCCAACCTGCATATTGCCTTGAGGCTGGATTCACAAACTTGATTCGCCAGCGGGCCAGAGTTAGAATCGGTGTTCAAAATCGCAATTGGATTTCATGTGGGTGTGGGTGATGATCGCGGTAACTATCCCCCTTTGATTCAGCCGCTGCCTCACTTCCAAGAGTTTGCTTTCCACTTATATTTCAGGAGAGGGCTGGCTCATGAAACGAACGACTCTGATTCTCGCCGCGATTCTCGTTGGACTTCACCTTAGTGGGGCAGTGTTGGCATATGGGGGCCAGTTGTTCTCAACCTCTGGAATCCAAGGATCTGGACTGCACGTGATCGACGAGGCGACCGGTAGTCAAATGCGCATTATGGACTTGCCGATCGGCGCCGTGACCGGCCTCTCCGGCAATGGCCAGCCAGGAAACACGTTTGTTTGGTCGGTTTCATCGTTTACGAGCCGGCTTGCCAAGATTCAACCAGCGAGCAAAACGATCGTTTCTGTTGTCAGTCTAAGCGCGTCAGTCCGGGCGATTGCAATCAATCCAACGAACTTGGACTTCATCGGAGTCAGCGGCAGCAACCTTGTTAAAATCGATCCAATCACCGGTGTTGTAACGACGATTGCAGTTCTATCGCCGGCGGTTAGTGTGGAGTCGCTCGCGTTCGATATGGCGGGACAACTCTACGGTATCGGAAACGATTCATTCTTTACTATCAACGCGCAAGACGCAGCATTAACCGTCATCAACAACGCCGTTCCGATGAATGGGAGTTCCGGACTCGCCGTCAGGCCAAGCGACGGAACAATGCTTATGGTCAGTCACGATGGCGGCTACAAGTTATTTACCATCGATCCAAGCACTGGATCTCGCACGTTCTTGGGAAACACTCTTAGTCGCCCCAATGGCCTCGCGTTTGCCGAAGTACCTGAACCGACGATTTTGACCCTGCTGATCGGGGCGGCAAGCAGCTGCTTCGCTCGGCGAATAAGAACCCACTTGACTTGAACAAGACACGTAACGAAGCAACATAGATCGCCTTCGCGATGTAGCAAGAAACGCTGCCGGCGAACCGCGATGGCGCTCGTTACCGCACTAGCGAAATCATGATGGATCGTGTCCTCGAACCCGAAGTGATGGATAGCGACGAGGACGTGCGCGAGTACGACGCGATGGATCATGCCGCGGTGAACGCCGTGTTCGTCGCGGATCTCGTGGGGGCCCTGTCGGACTGGTCGCTCTCCCAGGCGAGTCCCGAGCGACTTAAGCGACCAATCCAAATCGCGGACGCTCAGTCACTAGTGGTGCTCGATCTAGGTGCGGGGACGGGGCTAATTCCGATTGAAATGTGCCGCCGCCTATCGGAGATTCGCGTCCTGGCGGTCGACGCGGCGGCGAGCATGTTGGCCGTGGCGCAGGAAAATGTTGCGGCGGCGAGACTCGACGAAAGGATCGAACTTGTGCTCGCGAACGCGAAGCGGCTGCCTTTTCCGAACGTGACGTTTCCGATCGTGGTGAGCAACAGCATCGTGCATCACATCGCCGAACCGGCGAGCGTGCTGGCGGAGGCGGTTCGCGTGGCAACGGCGGACGCGCTACAGTTCCATCGGGATCTTTGTCGACCTCGTGACGAAGCAGAGCTTACACGGCTCGTCGAAGCGTACGCCGGCGAGGCGACGCCATACCAACAAAAGCTGTTCGCCGATTCGCTCCATGCGGCACTGACGCTGGAGGAAATACAATCGCTGGTCGCCGGCTTAGGGTTCGAGCGAAATTCCGTTCACATGACCTCCGACCGGCACTGGACCTGGATAGCATCCCATTTTAGATAGGGTATAATCCTATGGTAGATTCGTTCTCCGTTGTTCGGATTGTGTACTCAAATCCTTCGCTGAGGTGGCTTTGATGTCTCTTACTGCCGTCTACATGCAGGTACCGGAAGGATACATTGCTTTCGTCGAGGAATTGCCGGGGGCCAATACTCAAGGGGCGACTTTGGAAGAGGCCCGCGAGAATCTCGCTGAGGCGGTGAACTTGGTATTGGAGGCTAACCGCGAGCTGGCGGAAAAGTCGCTCGTCGGGCAATCGGTTGTCCGCGAACCGTTTCAGATCTCCATACCATGAAGCGCGTGGATTTAATCCGCCATCTGGAGCGTAACGGCTGTTACTTGCTGCGCGATCGTGGCCGACATAGCGTCTACGTGAATCCGGCAAATAGTCAAGTTTCGGCCGTGCCACGTCATCGCGAGATCAACGACTTTCTCGTCCGCCGAATTTGTAGAGATTTAGGTATCTCCGCTTCTTAGTATCTTAAACCAGTCCCCACCGCTTCCGCAGATACCACTCGGTGCCTAACAGCGCAACGAAGGCGAGGAAGAAGGGCCAGGTGTCCCAATAGGTGGTTTTGGCGACGACCTCTTCGGTAAGCTTGGGCGGTTCGGCAGCGAGCTTCGCCAAGAGCGCGGGCAGTTCTTCGGCGGCGAGTGCTTTGCCGCCGGCGGCGGCAGTCATCTCGGCGAGTTGGGCCATCAGGCTCGGCTCGGCGGCGGGGCGGTCGAGCTCGATGTCTTGGTTGGGCACGAGGAAGCGGGCTTCAGCGGTACCCAACACTTGAGCGCCGTCATTGGCCGCGACCTTGATGCGATAGTCGCCGGGCTTGCCGGTCTCGCGGAAGATCGCGGACCAATGGTCGCCGCTCTTGGTGGGGCGGATGTCGACCGTGCGGCCGTCGGGTGTGTCGAGCGTGACGGTCGGCCGGGCAGAGACGACCGGTTCGCCGCGGGAGTTTTCGGCGCCGAGCGTAAAGTCGACGCGGGTGCCGCGCATCACACGGCGGCCGGCGAGCTTGATCCAGACGCGGCCCGCGGTCTGTTCGTCTTTCTTGGCGAGCCATAGCACTGCCTGCCGCCAGAAGCGGCGATGGGCGTCGCCGAAGCCCTGCATCTGCCAGCGCCAGGTCGAGTCACCGGCGAACGCGAGCACTCGGCCGTCGCCTGGCTGGCCGGCCACCAGCAGTGGATGCCGCCGTGAATCGTCCGCTTCGGCGAGCACGGCGGCATTCGGCTTCAGATCGCGGCGATCGATCAGGTTCGCCCCGTCGAGCGGCGGGAGCTCTTGCCAAATCTCGGCGGACGGCCCCCCCGCGGAACCGGGGGCTGACGGGTTCGTGTCGCTAAGTTGCATGATGGGATGACGCGTGCCGAGCGGCGCGGCGGGACGCATCCGCACCGGGCCGGGGAGCTGGACGTCGGTGCGGGGCGGTTCGTCGAAACTTTGCCGCTCGGCCGGGCCGATGTCGATCGGCAGAATGTCCGCAAGCGGCGTCTCGCGAAAACCGCCGGGGCCAAAGCTGTGGTAGCCGCCCATCATCATCAGGCCCGCCCCGCGGCGGACCAGCTCCGCCAGCGCCTGCCAACTGGAGAGCGACAGCCCGCGGGCATCGACGTCGTCGAGAATCACGACGTCGATTTTGCTCTTATTTATCACGTCGCGAAGGTCCTGCTCGGGCGGTTGGTAATTGATCAGCCGCCGCTCGACGACGACGTCGGGCGATTGGGCAAGCGCCGCCCGCACAAACCGCTGCTCCAGCCCGGGACTGCCGCCGATCCGCGTAGCGCCGACGAGATAAAGCACATTGACGCCGCCCTTGCGGACGGTGACGAACGTGCTGGCTTCGTTGTTGGTGGTGACCAGCTCGCCCTCACGCGGCTCGACGCGAAGAGTCACCTTGTATTCGCCGGGAGTCTTCGGCGTGTAGTGGAGCAGAACCGGTTGCGACTGGTTGGCGTTTTGGGTGTCGACCTGCAAGGTATCGACGACTTCCATTTTCTTTTCATTGTTCGAATCGAGGCTTTCCCACAGCAGCTGCACGGCAACGCGCTGGTTGGCGAAGCCTGCGGAAGAAAGCAAGCCGCGGACCTCGGTGGGTGCCTCGGCGAAGATGCTCTCGTTGGTCACCAGGTCGTCGATCGCCAGGTCGGCCCGGTCACTGCCTCCTGATTTGCCGAAGGTAAACGTGTAAAGTGGAATGTTTTCCGCCGCCATCCGGCGAGCGGCGACTTGCGGCGGCAGATCGTTCGGTGCGACGGCCCGCTGCGCGCCGTCGCTTAACAACAGCACTCCGAGAACGCGGCCGCTGGCGTGGCGATCGAGCACGTCGTTGAGCGCCGCACCGAGCGCGGTCTGCTCGCCGGTGGGCGCGGCGGGGAGTTCGATTTCACCCTGGTCAATCTTGAGCGGCGCGGTCGCCGAGTCGAAGCGGTAGGCGCTGGTGTCCCAGGTTTCGGAAAGTTTCGCCAAATATTCGGCGGAAGTAGTCAGCAGCGATTTTAGGGCATCCCACCGCGGGGCGTCGCCGAGCGAGTCGGCCACCTGCATGCTCCGCGAGTCGTCGACCAGCACCACCAGCGCCGCCCGCTGCGGCGTCTGCTTGGTATAGACCAGCTCCGGGCGGAGCATCGCGAAAAGCGTCAACAAGATGACCACCAGCCGCAGCGCCACCAGCGCCGCCCAGCGGCCGCGAGTCAGTCGCCGAATCGCGGCCGCAGCGACAACAATGCCACCAGCCCCGCCATGACGACCGCAATCGCCAGCGGATCCATCACGGGGTGTAGGTGGAGCTCGTTCATGCGGTGTTGCGGTAGAAACGGTTGGCCAGCAGCTGCTCGATGCCAAGCACGATCGCCATGGCGACGATTAAGGACGGAAACAATTCGCGGCCCCTGCGGCCCTGGCCGACGCGGACTTCGATCTCCGCACGCGAGCGCGCGAGCTGGACGCGGTCTTTGCCCAGCGCGGCGGCAATCGCGGCGAAGTCAATCTGTGCAAGATCGCTTACGGCCGGCGAGCAATTGACGCTGAAGCCACGATCGAGTCGGCCGCCGCGGCCGCCCGCGCGGACGCGGTAATTGCCCAGCGCGTCGGTCGACGTGACCGACAAGTCCTGTTGGCCGGGCGTGAGCGTTTGCCGGACGGGCGCGGCGCCGGGGATGTCGAGCACGTAGCTGGAGACCTGCTCTGTCGCCGACAGCGGTAGAATCGCCGACTGGCCGGCCTGGAAGTTGAGCTGCTGATCGTTGGCGCCGGCCAGGTACTCGGCCAATCCGTTGGCGAGCGCCAGGAACGGCCAGGGATCGGGACCCGTCGGCAGGATGTTCCACGGTTCATCGTACGCCGGATCGGAGACAGGCGTGGTCATCGTGATCACGCGGCCAGCACCGACGCGTCGCTCGACAAGCGCCGGTTGGCCGTTGGCGAATGGCGCCAGCACGTAGACGTCGTCGGCCGGCGATTCGAGCTCCCAGTATTTGAAGACGGGAAACTCGCTCCAAGGGACCGCAGCTCCCAGCTCGGCAAGCTCGTGAAGCGCCGGATGTTCTGTCGCGGTGGGCCGCAAATAGGTGGCGTCGCGCGACTGCCAGCGGAGCTTCGCGGGCAAGAGCTGCTGCGGGGCGGGTTCGTTCAGTGGGTCGCGTTTGGCATGGCGGCCCAGAAAGATGCCCAATCCGCCGCCGGCGTGGACGTAGTCGGTGAGCGTTTGCCAGGCAGAGGGAGTCAATTCCGTCGGATCGACAAGACACACGGCATCGAAGTCGGCCAGCGGCGTATTGTCGAGATCGGCAAATGTCCGCGTTTCACAGACGAAATTCGATTTGAGCACGCCGGCGGGTGACACGGGCGCCAGGGCCTCACGGAGGAACAACGTATCGGCGGACCGTTGGCCGATTAGCAGAATCTTGCGCGGCTCGCGGACTTCGACCGTAAAGTAACGGACGTCATCCACGTGCAGCGGATCGTCGGCGACAATCCGCACGAATCCTTGGTGCGTCCCGAGCGGCAAACCGGAGAGTGAAAACTCGATCGGAGCGGCGTCGCCATCGGCGGCTTTGACGACCTGTTGTCCGCGGTTCTGTGAGCCGCCGGCAGAATCGATCGTGTGCAGCTCGACGGTCAAGTCTTGCGGGCCGCCCGCGCTACCGGACGCGGTGGTCCCCGTGGCCGTCAGCTCGGTGTCGATTTGCAGCAGGCTGCCGGGCGACAACTCTTGGCTCGAGAGGCGCAGGGCGCCGAGCGCGAGATTGTGCGGCCGCTCGACGCCCACGTCGATGATGTACACGCTCGCGCTGGGGAGCTCATCGAGGCGGGACTTGAACGCCGCGAGCGCGTCGTTCGTCCAGTCGGCGCTGGCGAGGTCGGTGAGCACGTAGATCTCGCCGCGATGATTGGTCTGCAACTTGAGCCAATCTACCGCGTCGCGCAAGGAGTCTTCGATCGGACGAATGACCGAACTGGCGTCGAGCCGTTCAAGGCGGAGTTCGGCCGAACCCTTGTCCGACTCGCGCCCGCCGTAGCGGCTGGCGCGGTCGATCACGGTCACCGGTGCATCGGTGGGAAACTGCTCGAGGAGCCAGAGTGCCAGCTCGCGGGCCTTTTCGATCCGCGTCTGGTTCTCGTACAGGTAGTTCATCCGCAGCGAGTTGTCGAACACCAGCGCGGCTGCGATCGGGCTGTCCTCCTTGCCGGTCGCACCAGAACCGCGGAGCGTCGGCCGGGCCAGCGCGAACGCCAGCAGGCAGATCACCGCGCAACGAAGCAACAGGAGCAAGAGCTGCCGCAACCGCAGCCGGTGCTGATTGACCGTTTGCCGCTGCTGGACGAATCGCAGCGCGGGAAACACCAGCTGCTGGACCTCGCGGCGCATCACCAGATGCAACACAATAGGGACGGCAATCAAGAGCGCGCCGCCGAGCAGTGCTGGTGTAACGAAGCCCATCGTGGTTCCATGGATCAGAAAAGTATCACGCCAAGGCGCCAAGGCGCAAAGGTTGAATTTCCTTTGCGCCTTGGCGCCTTGGCGTGAGATTCTTAATTTATTATGCCCGCGAACGCCGCATCGCCAAATACTCGGTCAGCGCCTTGTCGAAGGCCATGCTGGTGTCGAGGGCTACGTAGTCGATGTGGCTCTGGAAGCACTCGCGGCGGTAATGTTCGCGAAAGGACTCCAGTTCGGCGAGATAGTCGCGGCGGAAACTGTCGGCGTCGACTTCGAGCCGGTTATGCGATTCCGGCTCTTCCAGCTCCACGAGCCCCGTGAAGGGAAAGTCAACCTCAGCCTCGTCGAGGATGTGGAACAGGATCACGTCGTGCCCTTCATGCCGTAGCCGGCGGAGGGCCGCGATGATCGGAGCGGGCTCGGCCAACAGGTCGCTGAAGACCATCACCAGGCTCGCGTGCTTGAGCATCGCCGCGAGCTGGCCAAGGCTCCGGGCGGCATCGGTCTGGCCGGTCGGCTCGAGCTTGGCCAGCAGCGAGAGCACGTTGCCGATCTGCTGGCGCTTCGATTTGGGCGACAGGTAGTGATTGATCTGTTCGGCAAAGGTCACCAGGCCTACCGGATCGTTCTGGTGGATCATCAGGTAGCAAAGCGCCGCCCCGAGGCAGATCGCGTAGTCGAACTTGGTGAGCTCCTGGCGATAGGTGTAGGCCATCGATTGGCTCAGATCCATCACGAGGTAGCCCGTGATGTTGGTCTCGGCTTCAAACTTCTTGACGTAGTACTTGTCGGTCTTGGCGTAGACGAGCCAGTCGATGTCGCTGGGATTGTCGCCCGGCGTGTACTTGCGATGCTCGCTGAACTCGACGGAAAAACCGTGGTAGGGGCTGGCGTGCAGCCCGTGCAAAAAGCCCTTGACGATGAACTGCGCCCGCAGGTCCAGCCGCGAAATCTGCCGGATGACTTCCGGCTTCAGGTATTTTTCGACGGTGGACATGGGTGGATGCTGGATTCGGGATGCTGGATGCTGGATTAGGTGCGGTGACCGTCTTCCACGGCCTTGCGAAAACTATTGATTTTTCGACCCAATGTCTCCAATCGTGTATGAAGGTCGTTGAAGAGTACATCGCATGTGAGAGAGTCTGTTTCGCGAAGAGTTTCCAGATGATCAATCGTCTCGTCACTTGAGGCCAACGAGTAGGTAAGAAACTTGATGAACTCCTGTTTGTAGCGACGACGTCCATATCCCTCTACGATGTTGGATCGGATGGACTTCATCGAGCGACGGATTTGGCTGCCTTCCTCATACATCTCAAATTTTGGTAGATCGCGAATCGTCATTCGATGGATATCCGTCGTCAACGATCGAGCCATTTGCCAAATCTCAAGGTTTCGATAACTCAAGCAGATTCTCCTCCAGCCCCAAAAAGCAGCGCCTCCACAGCATCCAGCATCCAGCATCCAGCATCCAGCATCCAGCATCCAGCATCCAGCATCATCCGGCGAACTTGGGAACCTCAGGAACCGGGATTTCCGCGAGCAGGCGGGTCACCACATCCTCAGTCGTGAGCCCCTCGGCCTGCGCTTGGAAATTGGTGCTCAGGCGGTGGCGGAGCACCGGGACCGCGACGCGCTGGACGTCGTCGATGGCGACGCTGAATCGGCCGTCCATCGCGGCCAGCGCTTTGCCGCCGTGGATCAGGAACTGGCCGGCGCGAGGACCGGCTCCCCAGTCGACCAGGTCGCGGACGAATTTGGGCGCCGACTCGTCCTTGGGCCGCGTCGCGCGGACCACCGCTGAAACGTACTTGATGATGTGCTCGCTCACCGCGACCGAGCCGACGAGCTTTTGCAGATTGAGGATCGCCCGCTGAGAGAGAACTTTGGCGACCTCGGGGCGGTCCTGCCGCGTGGTGGCCGCGAGGATCTGCTGCTCCTCGGCGGCGGTCGGATAGTCAACCTTGATGTTGAACATGAACCGGTCGAGCTGGGCTTCGGGGAGCGGATAGGTGCCTTCCTGCTCAATCGGGTTCTGCGTGGCGATCGTGAAAAACGGCTCGGGGAGCGGGTAGGTCGATTGCCCGACCGTGGCCTCGCGTTCCTGCATCGCTTGCAGCAGCGCGGCCTGTGTCTTGGGAGGCGTGCGATTGATTTCGTCGGCGAGCAACAGATTGGTGAAGATCGGACCCTCGACAAACCGGAACGACCGCCGGCCGTGCTCATCTTCCTCCAGCACATTGGTCCCCGTGATGTCGGATGGCATCAAGTCGGGCGTGAACTGAATCCGTTTGAACTGCAGATCGAGAATCTGCGCCAGCGTGCTGACGATGAGCGTCTTGGCCAGGCCAGGCACGCCGACCAGCAGGCAGTGCCCACGAGTAAAGATTGCCGCGAAGATTTGCTCGATCACCGCGTCCTGACCGACGATCACCTTTTGCAGCTCGCGCTGCATGATCTGCCGGTGCTGCCGGAACTCTTGCAGCACGTCGCCGAGATTGCGGGTTTTGCTGGTGGACATGGGGGTGGAAGCCGTTAGCTATTAGCTTTTAGCTGTTAGCCAGACAATATATGGACATCGAGACATCGAGACTTAGCCGGCAATAAACGGGGATGCTTTTGGCTAATAGCTAATGGCTAAGAGCTAACAGCTTCGCAAAGCATTCTATCGGTCGGCGCCCGGACGGACAACGAATTACCGGCGGTCTCGTTGCCGCTTCAACTTGCGGATCGTAAACTACTTAAAGATGGCTTGTCATTGGCTTGACGAAGGGATAATGGATGAGACCGAGCGGTCGCACGAACTTGGTGGCGGCAGTGCTGGTCGTAGCGGTTGTAGCGGCCGGCGCGATGCGTGCGACGGCGGCAGACAAGCCGATCGACGCCGCCCAGGTCCGCGACGCCATCGAGCGGGGTATTGCCTATCTCAAGCGCGAGCAGTCGCCCCGCGGCGATTGGGGCGAGATGGCGGGGTATACCGGCGGCGTAACGGCCCTGGTGACTCTGTCGCTCTTGAACGCCGGCGTGCCGGCCGACGATCCGGTGATCGCCAAGGCGCTGGATTATCTCCGCCCGCTCAAGCTCGAACGGACCTACGTCGTTTCCTTGCAGACAATGGTCTTCTGCACTGCCGAGCCAAAGAAGGACATGCTGCTGATCGACCGCAACGTCCGCTGGCTCGAAGCGAATCAGGTGATCCAGGCGGATCGCAAGGGGGCCTGGTCGTACCCAGGACCGGGCGGCGACAACAGCAATTCGCAGTTTGCCGTGCTCGCCCTCTACGATGCCCAGAGCGTCGGCGCGAAAGTCAAGCGGCAGACCTGGCAGCTGGCCGCCGATTATTGGCGCAACACGCAAAATGATGATGGCTCGTGGGGCTACGTCCCGGGCGACGCCGGATCGGGAAGCATGACTTGCGCGGGAATCGGCGCGCTGGCCACGTCGACCGCCGCGCTCGAATCGGGCGACGCGACCGTGGACCGCGGCCGCGTGATCTGCTGCCGGCCCCACCAGGCAGATCATGCGTTGGAGCGGGCCGTCGACTGGCTCGCACAGCACTTTTCGATCAGTCGCAATCCGCGGCCAGCCGGGTCGGGACAGGCATGTTTGTACTACTATCTCTACGGCCTGGAGCGGGCCGGGCGGCTCACGGCGCGGCGGTTCATCGGCGACCACGATTGGTATCGCGAGGGTGCCGAATTTTTGGTCAACGATCAGGACCCGCTCTCGCATTATTGGAAGGGCACGTGGCACGCCGAGCAGCAGCCCCACATCAGCACGGCGCTCTCGCTATTGTTTCTCGCCAAGGGACGCAGACCGGTGGTGGTGGGGAAACTCGAGTACGGCCAGCCAGAGCATTGGAACCAGCATCGCCGCGATGCCGCGAACCTGGTGGCCTACACCGAGACGAAATGGAATCTCGGCCTCACCTGGCAGACCGTCAGCGCGCGAAAAGGCCTCGGTGGAAGACTTGCTGCAGTCGCCGGTGCTGTACATCAGCGGCAGCCGGGCGATTTCGCTCTTGCCCGATGCGAACAAGTTGCGGGACTACGTAGATCGCGGTGGGTTCATCTTCGCCGAGGCCTGCTGCAGCGATTCCCACCGCTTTGACGAAAGCTTTCGGAAACTGATGGCCACCGTGTTTCCCGAGCCCGAGTACAAGCTGCAGCAGATGACGCCCGGCCACCCGATCTGGCGGATGGAAGACAAAGTGCGGCCCGAGTCGCCCTACTTCGGCAAGCTCTGGTCGGTCGAGTACGGCTGCCGGACGGCCGTCGTCTATTCGACGGAGGACCTCTCCTGCTATTGGGAGCTCGCGCAACGGGGCCGGCCTGTGAAGTACCCCGAGGCGGTCGACCAGCGGATCGACGATGCCTTGGCGGTCGGCGTCAACGTGCTGACCTACGCCACCAACCGCGAACCAAAAGGCAAGGAGCAGAGCTTCGAACTGCCCACCGCGAACCTCGATCCGAGCAAGGTCGGTTCGCGCGGCTTTATCGAGATCGCCAAGCTCTACCACGGCGGCGGCTGCAACGACGCGCCAGGGGCGCTGTTGAACCTGGTGCGGGCGGCGTCGGGAGGCGAACTGAAACTGCAGGTACGGGCCGCGCCGGAAATGGTCGGCGTCGGCGACGCGAGCCTGTTTCACTACCCCCTGCTCTTCATGCACGGGCGGCGCGATTTCCGCTTCACGCCGGCCGAGCGAACCCGGCTGGCCGAGTACCTTGAGCGCGGCGGCACGTTGATGGCCGACGCAATCTGCGCGTCGAAGCCGTTTGCCACCGCGTTCCGCCGCGAACTCGGCGAGACGCTGCCGACCCATTCGATCCAGCGAATCCCGCCCGACGATCCGCTCTTCACGACGGCCTACGGCGGCTATGACATCCGGCAGGTGACGCTCCGCGACCCCGAGTCGACCGGCGCGGCCCAGCCCATCGCCGCCCGCTTGCGTCAGACCGAACCGCAGCTCGAAGGCATCCGCATCGGCGACCGCTGGGCGGTGATCTTCTCGCCCTTCGACATCAGCTGCGCACTGGAGGAACACGAAGCCCTCGGCTGCCGCGGTTACACCCGCCAGGACGCCGCCCGCATCGGGCTCAACGTGCTTTTGTATTCGCTGAATCAGTAGCAGGGAGATGACCGATTTACGACATCGCTACGCTTCCGATCGCACGCTATAATTAGATTCGATGACGCTCGTGTCAGCCGCCGGTATTTTCTGGAGAATCCCACATGATCTCACGATCAACAGCGCCGGACGGCACTTGGAAAGCAACTGAACTTCGCAAGTTGCCCGCTAGCGAACGCGATGTGATATTGCGCGAATCTGCCGCAAAGGCAGAGCAAGCGTATCTCCTCAATCCGGCACTTAGCGGTTTCGACGCATTCGGCGAGGACGAAGCTGAGGCCGGCCGTGGTCGCCAACGTTGATTCGATTGGACGCCTTCCACTCCGGATCGTAGTGCCATTGACCGATTGGCAACCACCCTTCGCGGGATTTCCGTGGTTCGTTTTCGTCCCGGCTTCACAATTGAGTGGACTCGCAAAGGATTCCGGTGCTGACGCGTTTCAGGTCAAATCGGTTTCCGAGAACCGATTGCTGCGCCAAATTTGCAAAGTGACCGACGATCAAATGGAAGAAATCTCTGCCGCGATTGCGTTGTGCGTGAGTGCGCCTTAACGCGAGTGAAGCGTTGGACGAGACTCCGATCGAATGCAAAGTCGAGGCTGAGCAGCGCGATGCGGAATCCTCGCCGAACGAAAGTCGTCATTGGGTCCTCGACGAAATGGCGTTTGCTGCGCTGATTGCGGCGATTGATCATCTACCATCCGAAAACCCACGGCTCGCGAAATTAATGCATGACAGGGCACCTTGGGGCTGACGCGAGAGGCATTGCAGTTCGCTGAATTCCGCCAAGCTTCGAACTGGTGCGCGGCAAATCAACAAAATGCATAGCTATCATGGAGCGCAAGCTCTTTATTGAGCATAGTTTGCGCGGCTTGCTAGCGAGTCGAACGCGGCTTGACCCTTGGGTTTCGGCACACTTATAATCCGCCGCAATTTTTGTCGCGACTTTTTTCGTAATTGCCGGCGGCGTCTTGCTTTGGAATGACGCGGCCGGCATGCGCGAAAACTGCGCCACACACGCCCTGCGCTGATCACTGCTTTGGCAAGGATGCCGGTCTGTTCTTCGGTTTGATACGCACGTCGCTGCCGCCTCAGCGAAGGCGAGGGAAACTCTGCGCTCGCGGTGCGCCGGTTCTCGATGTTGCTGCCACTGGCGCTGGGTGTCGCGCGCGGCGTGCTGGCCCAAGAAGCGATTACGCTGCCCCGCGCAGATGAGTCGGTGCCGATCCGCGTTGAAGCCGGTGCCGCGGAGCACTGGCGACAGGGTGAATACGATGTCTGGCATTTACGCGGCAATTGCCGCGTCGAGCAGGGCGAGTCCAGCGCTGAAGGAACTGAAGCCGTGTTGTGGATCGATCACGGCACAGCGGACGGTCCCACCAAGCCGGCCCAACTAGGTCAACCGGCTGAATCCACGAAGCTGATCGCGTACTTCGAGGGCGGGCCGCAGCGGCGAGTCCTGCTGAAGCATGCGACGACAGACGTTGTGCGCGGCGACCGGCTGCAGACGCCGAGCTGGTTTGGTGAATTCACCACAAGGTCCGGCGTCGATCTCCACCTCCCGCCTCCGGAGTCCGCCCCGACTATCGAGCCGCCGATCGTCGCGCGGCTTGGCGCGATTCGGTCCGCAACCGTCCTTGGCACGACAGCCGGCAAAGCGGGATGCAGCTGTTGTACCAGCCCAGTATGCCCAGGCCGTGCCGCCGCCCAGTTCGTTGATCCCCGCGGGTACTGCGCCGTTTCGACACGTCACAGCGAATCCTCGGAGCGACGTCGGATTCCAGGCAAAGTACTTCACGTCGCCCGGTGGTGAGCGGGTTGGCGTCCTGAGCGGTGGAGTCAACATCATCATTGAAGGACTGACCGTCGAGGGCCTGCCGGCGTCTCTCGGTCCACTCGGCACGGTCGACATCGAAGCGGACCGGATCGTCGGCTGGGGGATGCCGGAAATCAGTACGCAGCAAATCGCGCAACGTGCCGACGAGCCGCTGGAAATCTACCTGGAAGGCAACATCGTCTTTCGCCAGGGCGATCGCGTCGTGTATGCGGACCGGATGTTCTACGACGCCCGCCGGCAGGTCGGCACGATCCTCAGCGCCGAGCTGTTCACGCCGCCTCCGCCAGTGGGCGGCTTTCAGTACCAGGGGCTCGTGCGGCTCAAGGCGGCGGCCGTGCGACAACTCGATGCCTCGCGGTTCGTCGCCAGCGACGCACTGCTCACCACCAGCCGCCTGGAGGATCCCGCCTACAGCTTTGAATCGCAGACGATCACGCTCACCGATCAGCAACAACCGCAGGTCGATCCCTACACGGGGATGGTCGGCGTCAATCCGGCGACGGGCGAGCCCGCCTACGCGCACCAATACCAAGTCCAGAGCCAGAGCAATTTCCTCAAGGTCGCGGGCATCCCCGTGCTGTACTGGCCCACGTTCGCCACGACGCTCGAAAAGCCGACGTTCTACGTCAACAACTTCCGCGTGCGAAACGATTCGATCTTCGGCTTCCAGGTGCTCACCGATCTCGACGCGTTCCAGCTGTTGGGCTATCAGGATGCACCGGCAGGCGTCAATTGGGACTTGAACCTGGACTATCTCAGCCAGCGCGGGCTCGGCTTCGGCACCACGGTCGATTACGACCGGGATAGCTTCTTCAATTTGCCCGGCCCCACCAAGGGCCGCGTCGACAGCTGGTTCATTGACGATCGTGGCCTCGACAATCTGGGTCTTGGCCGCCGCGACGTGCGGCCGGAAGAAAAGTTCCGCGGCCGCGTGTTTTGGAACCACCGGCAGAAGCTCGTCGGCGGCTGGCTCGACGATTGGACCGTCGAGGGCGAAGTCGGCTGGATCAGCGACCGCACCTTCATGGAAGAGTATTACGAAAACGAATGGGACAACAACAAAGATCAGCTCACGGGCCTCGAGCTCAAGCGACTGTTCGACAATAAGTCGCTGTCGATCGCGGCCAACGGGCGACTCAACGATTTCTTCACGCAGACGCAGTGGCTGCCGCGCGGCGATTTCTACTGGCTCGGCGAGTCGCTCTTCGACGACACGACGACGCTCTATTCGCATTCGTCGGCCGCCTACGCCAACATCGGCATCGCCACGCCGCCGACCAATCCCACGCTGCTTTCGCAGTGGACGCTCTTGCCCTGGGAAGTCGACAGCCTGGGCAATCCCACGCAGGCCAAGGGCGAGCGATTCGTCACGCGCAGCGAGATCGACTACCCGATCGACGTTTCCCCGTTCAAGGTCGTGCCCTACGCCATGGGCGAATATGGCCATTGGGGCGCGGACCTCGAAGGCAACAACATCGACCGGCTCTGGGGCCAGGTCGGCCTGCGCGGCAGCATTCCGTTTTGGGCGGTCGATCCGACGGTCCGCGATCCGTTGTTCAACCTCAACGGGCTGGCCCACAAAGTCGTGTTCGACGCCGAGGCCTCCTACGCCGACGCCAATCAGAACTTCACCGAGTTCCCGCTCTACGATCCGATCGATGACGTGTCGGTCGTCGAGTTCCGCCGCCGCTTGTTCTTCGCGCCGGTCGGCAGCCCGGTGCTGGCCGGTCAGTTCGATCCGAAGTTCGATCCGCGCTACTGGGCGATTCGCTCCGGCATCCAGGATGATGTGTCGGCCACGAGTATGGAATTGGCCGACGACTTGACTGCCGTGCGGTTCGGCATGCGGCATCGGCTGCAGACGCAAGCGCAGCGCGCCGGGCGAGGAGCGGATCGTCGACTGGATGACGTTCGACTCGAACGCGACCTGGTTCCCCGATTCGAATCGCGACAACTTCGGTCAGGACATCGGCCTGATCGATTACGATTGGCGGTGGTTCATCGGCGACCGCTTCAGCATCCTCTCCGACGGGGCGGCCGACACCTTTGGCAACGGCTTCAAAACCGTCTCGCTCGGCGGCATGATCAACCGACCAATGGTTGGCAACGCCTACCTCGGCTTCCGCACGATGGACGGGCCGTTCACGGCCAATCTGATCATCGGATCGGTCAACTATCGCATGAGCACCAAATGGATCGGCTCGGCGACCGGCTCGATCGACCTGGGCAACTCGGGCAACATCGGCCAGTCGTTCCACATCAGCCGAATTGGCGAATCGCTGATCGCCACGGTCGGGGCCAACTACGACCAATCGAAAAACGACGTCGGCTTCAGCTTCCTGGTCGAGCCCCGGTTCCTGCCGAAGCTCAACGTCACGCGCCGCACCGGCATCGAGATCCCACCGGCGGGCGCGTATGGGCTGGAGTAGAAGACAGGTCTCAGGTATCAGGTGTCGGAAGGGCGAGGTTCCTGCCGAGCCTTCCGCCGGCCAAGCTGCGCCGGACCCGAATTTTGGATTTTTGGAACACCGTCGCGAAACACGATTCGGTGTTCCACAAATCACTTTCATTGTCACCCCTCCTTTCTCGAAACGCTTGAAAAACCAGGCAGATTCGCACATGTCCGGTTCCAAAAATGCTCGAATTCGCGCCTCATGGGCAAAGTTCCAAAAATCAACTGGTCGGCAGCCACCGATTGGTTGTCAAAAGTCGGTACCCCGACTTTTGTCACCCACGAACCAGCCACGGACGAACCAGCCACCGACGAAGCGATGACGCACCCCAACCACTGCCGCGAAACCGAATGTTTTGCGATGTGGGATCGATCGAAAAGCCAAAGAGCCGGAGCCGATGCGAGGCGAAAGTTGGCAGGCGCTTGATGCGAACAATTGGCGCCTGGCACCTTCCAACCGGCGCCTCGCATCTCGCGCCTTTGCCACCTACTGAACATTCGTTCTATCGCACGGAATGGATAAATTCAACAACATTTTTTGGCCACCGCGCGAGTTGCCCGAATGGGCGAAAAGTTGCCGGAAGCGATCGACCACAAGAGGTGGGTCGAGTCAAAGATTCATCAACTGCTGCGTCAAAGCACCCATCACATCGCCGATTTGACTCCCGCCCCCTTTAATTCTACCGCGCCTTTTCCGACCGGTCCGCTTCCCTGGGAGAAACGGGCGTCACCGGGGTCTCTCGGCTTCCGTGAGCAAGGTTTCCAGCCGTGCTTGTGGTCTCAGACTCCGTGGGGGTAACATCGAACTTGCCGTTGACGTTCGACATGACTATTGCCTTCCCCTTGTGAGGACAAGGTCGGCCACCACAAAAGGATGTTTTCGGAGCTCCATACACCGCCCGGCTGTACCTCTGTGAACGCTTCGCCCTGCCGGTTGCCCGACACGACGCATCACTCGAGGCCAAGGCGACTGGCTAGCCCGGATATTTCATACGCCGAAGCGCTGATGCCTATAGCGCGATGGCCTTAGTCCTGGTAAATAAGGGGTTTCAACGACGAATTCCCATCACCAAGACCAAGGCCATTCGCATGACAGAGTGTAGCACGGACGTCATGGAGTTTACAGGGCACGAGCGACGCAAGGTTGTCGCGGATTTCAACGGTGGTCGGTTGACCTCGGACGCTGGAATTCTCTTGCTGCGTGAAGTCGACAGACGACTGGGGTTCATTGATGCGATCAACGAATGCCTGCCTGATCCTCGTGAGCCGCTCCTAATCGTTCACCAGCAACGCTCGATGCTGGCCCAACGCATCTTCTCCATCACGTTGGGTTATGAGGATCTCAACGACCAGCAGACGATGCGAGCTGATCCTGCTCTGCAAACGGCTGTTGGCTGTGAGCCAGAGGAGGAATCCCCGTTGGCTTCACCGCCGACGCTCTGCCGGCTGGAAAATCGCGTGAATCGCAAAGCGTTGGTAAGGATGTCCAAGGTGCTGGTCGATACGTTTCTGGCGTCTCACCAGAAGCCACCGAAAGAAATCACGCTCGATTTTGACGCCACCGACGATCCGGTTCACGGCAATCAAGAGCGGCGTTTCTTTCAGGGCTATTACAACCACTATTGCTTCCTGCCACTCTACGTGTTTTGTGGCGAGCACCTGCTGTGTGCCTACCTCCGCCCCAGCAACATCGACGCGGCCAAGCATTCCAGAGCCATCACGAAGCTGCTGGTCGACTATATTCGCCAGAGGTGGCCGGATGTGAAAATCACGATTCGTGGAGACAGCGGCTTCTGCCGCTGGCGGTTGATGCGATGGTGCGAAAAACACGGGGTTTCTTACATTTTGGGGCTGGCCCGCAATCAGGTATTGGAACGACGGATAGAGCGGCTCATGGAGAAGGCGGAGGCGGCCTTTGAAGCGACGGGGGATAAGCAGCGGCTGTTTGGTGAAATCAAATACACAGCGGAGACGTGGGATCACGAGCGGCGTGTAATCATGAAGGCCGAACGTCTGCCGGCTGGTCCCAACAGCCGTTTTATCGTGACCAACCTCAAAGGCCGTCACCAGGCACTGTATGACGAGAACTACGTGAAGCGCGGCGACATGGAGAACCGGATCAAAGAGCAGCAACTGATGCTGTTTGCCGATCGCACGAGCTGCCACGACTTCGAGGCGAACCAATTCCGCCTGCTGTTATCCAGCTTTGCGTACGTCCTCACTTCCCATCTTCGTCAGCACCACTTGGCTGGTACGGAATTGGAAAGTGCGCAGGTGAGCACGATTCGTTTGAAGCTCTTCAAAGTGGCCGCTCGCGTCGTCGTGTCGGTACGCCGAATCGTGTTTCATTTGGCCAGTTCGTATCCTTACCAGGCGCTCTTCCAGCGGATCGCGAAGTCGGTTCATCTCCGACCCGGATGATCCGCGGCCAATTCGAGCCACCACGGCCCCCATGGGGGAAAGGGGGTCTTGCGCGCTCTTGGCCACGCATTCGGCACCAGCCCACCGCAAAAACAGTCTCTCCGCCAGAATCAAGCACGCAGCAACGTCGTATGAAATATCCGGGCTAGGTCTTACCTCGTACGACTCTCTCATTCGCTACCTTCCTCCGGCTTAACGCCGACGCACCCCGTCCCCTTTAATTCATCCCAAGGAATGGCACGAGGTAATCCTGGCGCTCACCGCCTCGGCATGCGGAATCTTCGCAGGAAATACGCGAGCAGCAGGGAACGACTATTGACGCGGAAGTGGCGAAAGATTGCGGCCACGTACTCGCTGACGGTTGCCTTGGAAATCTGCAGCCGTGATGCGATCTGCTGATCGCTGTCCCCGTCCAGCAGGCACTCTAGTACCTCGCGTTTGCGGGGCGACAGCCCGGCCGGGCCGGGCTCGTCTGCGGCCGACAATTGAAAGCCGATCCGCGGCACGATTTCGTCATGCAATAGCTGCACCAACAACCGCTCGCGCTCGCCGAACACTTTATCACCCCAGCCCCGAAACACCGTTAGCCGATCGAGCGCTGGTTCCTCTCGGG
This sequence comes from uncultured Planctomycetota bacterium, assembly GCA_963808175.1. Lineage (GTDB taxonomy): Bacteria > Planctomycetota > Planctomycetia > Pirellulales > Lacipirellulaceae > DASYDU01. Next base: position 92,478 of record CAWEEU010000018.1, read on the forward strand.
TGCACATCCGATCGGACATAATCAGGTCGTCAACGCTGGCCGCCGCCAGCGTCTCACGGACGTGTGGCAGCGCGTGCCACTGGTCGTCTGGAATGTACTGCTGCCTGGCAATCGTCCGCAGAAAACCGTCGTCGTTGCCTACGCGCTGCCAGAGCGGGTCGCCTTGATTCAGGTGTTCGCGCCAATAGTCGTGGCAAATCTCGCTTTGCCAGGGTTCCCAGCCCATCTCGACTTGCGGCATAGTGTAGTAGGCGTCCGCCAGCACGATCTCGCCGCACATGCCGACGCGCGCTCTCACCAGCCGCATTGTGCCGTCCACCAACCGCGTCCGCCAGGCAATCGGGTCATCGCCCAGTTCACGGCATTCTTCCACGAGCCGATGCACGGCCTGCACGTCGTTTAGCCGCAAACGCAGCGATTCGGGCATCGCTGATTTCCCTCCCGAATGTGGACGCGGGACGAAGGCCCCATTTTAGCGGTTATCGCCCAGTTTAATGGATCGAGCAGCCCGGAGCAAATTTGCGCAAATTCTAAGGAAAATGTGCTCAATCGCGGCGAAATTCGCACCGACCCCTGAATTCTCAGGGTTGTGGCTGGCCGGCTGGGAGGTAAATTCGCGAGAAGATCCGGTTTCCTCTTGGAGTTGGCCGGCTCGGCGGAGCATTCGTTTATGAACCGACGTCAACCCGCTCGCAACCTGCGCCAAGTACGACCCTCGCCACAATTTCATACATGTCGCCGGTAACCGAGCGAGCGGCAATACTTCGACGCGCATGCGGTTGAACTGATGCAAGGAAAGATGCGCACATTCGCTTCTCCCGTTTTCGGCCCCATGTTGATCACTTGAGCATTGACATGTTCGCGGCGGCTCGAGCGCGTGCTCGGGCGAACACGCGCAATACCTACGATATGCCGGTCAATCAACCTTTGGAAGGAAAGCCTAATGAAGCGCCAAGCAGATTTTTCATGGATCGCACTAGTTGCGATGATTGCCGCGGCGTCCCTGCTTCCGGCCGCCGCCCAAGCACAATATAAAGAAGTCAAGATCACCGCCCTTGACGGGGATGCGGGCGATAACTTCGGCAATTCGGTAGACATCAGCGGCGGCACGGCCATTGTCGGCGCGCGCGGCGACGGTGACCAGAGGGGCGCGGCCTACCTGTTCGACACCTTTGGCGCCGAGCTCTTCAAGCTGACTGCCTCCGACGCCGCGGTGGGGGATCTCTTCAGCACCTCCGTAGGCATCAGCGGCAATGTGGCCATTGTCGGGGCGCCCTCCTCCGACGACGCGGGCTTCAGTTCCGGCTCGGCGTATCTGTTCGACGTAACCACGGGCAACCAGCTTTTCAAGCTCACTGCCGCCGACGACGCCGCGTCGCAGGATCACTTCGGCATCTCTGTAGGCATCAGCGGCGATGTGGCCATTGTCGGGGCACAAGGCGGCGGCGGCAACCCGGGCAACTACGCCGGCTCGGCGTATCTGTTCGACGTAACCACGGGCAACCAGCTTTTCAAGCTCACTGCCTCCGACGCCGCGTCGCTCGATTACTTCGGCTACTCCGTGGGCATCAGCGGCGACTGGGCGATTGTCGGGGCGTACGGCCACGACAACCAGGCCGGCTCAGCCTATCTGTTCGACGTGAAGACGGGCAACCAGACCGCCAAGCTCACGCCCTCCAACGCCGCAGAGAGCGATCAATTCGGTTTGTCCGTAGGCATCAGCGGCGACAGGGTCGTGGTCGGGCGCAAAACCCCAGCGTTACGCCTGGTTCAGCCTACATATTCAATACCAGCGGCCAGGAGCTGCGTGAGCTTTCCGCCCCCGCAGCGAACGAAGGTTTTGGTTACTCCGTAGGCATCAGCGGCGGCGCCGCCATTGTCGGCGACCTGACCGGATTCGGCTCGGCGTACCTGTTCGACCCGGACACGGGCAGCCAGACAGCCAAGCTGAACCCCTCTGACGCCGCGGCGAATGTTGGGTTCGGGAGGGTGGCGATCAGCGGCGACGTGGCCATTGTCGGGGCACCTCTCGACAACGACCTTGGCACCGCCTCCGGCTCAGCGTATCTGTTCGTGCGTGAAAAACAGTCAGTGGGACTGGCCTGGGGAGAGAATGTGCCAGTGGCGTATTCCGCGATCACGGATCTCGCGGGTCATTTGGCGACAGTCCGGGGAGAGGGATCGACGCCGGCGGCCGTCGTCGACCAGGCGACGCGAGAGGAGATCCGAGATCGAATGCAACTAATGTTGGTAGACTCGGGCATTATCCACGTTTCGATCGTCGACGGCTTTGTCGACGGGGGAACCAACATTTATTTTGCAGATTCATTGGGCACCTCGCTGCTCGGTGAAGCATTTACCGGGATTGACCAGTTCAATCAACGCTTCGAGGACGGCGTCGCGGTTTTTCTCACCGGAGATACGGAACTGGATGCCGAGGACGCCGCGCATGAATTGGGCCACGCCCTCGGACTGCGGCACGTCAATCCGTCGGTTGCGGATGATCCCGACAATCTCTCGATCATGGATTACGACGTCGTGTCGGGAGATACTGAGAAGTTTATCAACGCCGTCTCGGAGATCACCGAGCCCCCCGACGAACCGGACAAAGGCACAGGGTTGTTTCACAACCCCGTCTACCACCTCAAGCGCTACGTTGACGGATTCAGTCACGATGACCTGGTGGCACAGGGCATTATGCCGGGAGACTGGGACCTGTTGCCGAGCGAAGGCGGCTCCGCGAGTCGTATCGACGTGAGTTTGGATTTCGGCGGATTCGATCAGGACCTGTTTGACGTTCACATTCTTGCGGGCTCTTCCGGACGGGAAGAGGCCTTCACGGAGCTGGCGGGCTTTGCATCGCTCAGTCTTTCGGAGCTTGAGCAATTGTCATGGACGCTCGACGTCGGAACGACCTTCCGACTTCTAGCGGCATCGATCGCGGGCGGTAATTTGGACGTGATGCTGGCGATGGGGGATCCGTTTAACCCGTCCAACCTGGGAGTGCTGTCGCTGCTGGGCAATCATCCCACGCTGCTTCAACTAGTGACCGATTCGCAGAGCGGGTTTATGACGCTGGCCCCAGCAACATTGCACGGGACCGCCGTCCCCGAACCGTCGACGCTGGCCCTCTTGGCGCTCAGCGTAGTCGGTATGAGTTGCACGATACGAGGGCCGCGAACCTAGCCATCGAGACCATCGCGCCTGGCTTCGAATTCGATCTCATTCCTGCCGCTTCCGGGCCAGGCATGGCCGCCCTGAACGACGGCCACCTTGTACCGGAACCTGCGTATTGGATCCCCGCCGCCATTGCACTGCTCGCGGCGGCTCGAGCGCGCGGCGAACCCGGGGACATCCAACTTCGGGTTGGATTGTACCTTGGCTGCGGCCGGCGGGCAAAAAAAGAGAGGTGTCGGGTGTCAGTTGTCAGTCGTCCGTTGTCAGTGGTAAGTTGTTGAGGTCTCGTTGCCGCTTCCGGCGACTTGATACTGAAGACTGAAAACTGACGACATAATACGCCATGAAAATCGGCATCGGTTCGGATCATGCGGGGTTCCGTTACAAGGAACTGCTCAAGGACCACCTGGTGAAGCTCGGGCATGAGGTGCGGGACTTTGGCACCGACTCGGACGCGCCGTGCGACTATCCGGTGTTCATTCGGCCGGTGGCCGAGGCGGTCGCGCGGGGCGAGGTGGAGCGCGGCATCGTGCTGGGGGGCTCGGGCAACGGCGAGGCGATCGTCGCCAACCGCGTGAAGGGCGTTCGCTGCACGCTGTGCTGGGACACCGAGTCGGCCCGCTTCGGCCGGATGCACAACGACTCGAACTGCCTCTCGATCGGCGAACGGATGGTCAGCGAGATCGACGCGCTGGCGATCCTCGAAGTCTGGCTGGCGACGCCTTTCGAAGGCGGCCGGCACCAGCGGCGGATTGAACTGATCGACAAATGAATGACGTCGTTCGCAACCAATCGTTCGTGAGACGGTTGGCATTGAAGCTAACTGCGGAGTAGAATTAGAGTGTCGGCCGTTGCCGCGACAACCGAGCGAGGTTTTGAATTGAGCCCGGATCCCGCGATTCAAAATGAACTCCTATCATACATGGGCCAGCTTCCGGTTGATGCCCAAGCTCGCGTCGTCGACTTCGCGCGAACACTTACTGCGTCCGCACAAACGCCGTCTCCCCGTGGGACGCCCGGAAAAGAATTGCTTCGCATCGCTGGAACCATACCTCGCGACGATCTTGAATTGATGCAGCGAGTGATCGAAGAAGAGTGCGAGAGGATCGAACCCAGTGAATGGTAGATTCTTGCTCGATACCAACGCAGTAATCGCTCTCGTCGGCGGAGATTTGGCGATGCAGCAGTTGGTATCTCGAGCTGACGCGGTTTTCATACCGATCCCGGTTCTCGGAGAATTGTATTTCGGAGCATTTTCGATCGGCACGTTTGGATGAGAATATTGAGCAGATCGACAACATCGCGCACTGGTATGCCATATTGCAACTCGATGAACTGACGACTAAGGCGTACGGATCGTTGCGGCAGAGACTGGGAGCAGCAGGGCGGCCGATTCCGATCAATGATCTCTGGATTGCAGCTCTGGCGCAGCAACACGGAATCTCCATCGTCACCCGCGACACGCATTTCGATGCGATCGAGAATCTGGCCGTGATTCGCTGGTAGAGCGTCAATTCGATCGAAGAGTGGAAACATGAATTGGCTGACTCGCCATGCCGGCGGTCGGCATCTGCGACGGATTTAGCTGATTGACCGCTGAAGCCGCTGGGATTGCGGCCTTCTCGCGGGTGGCGGATTTTGACCCGTCACATTAGGATGGAGTGATTCGGAACTCCTTCCATATCTATCTATTGGTAATCAGGCGGGGAGCTGTGCTATGACGATCCGGGCGGAACGTGATCCGCGGTTTTATTTGCGGTTTCTGATCATCGGCCTCGTGGCCTGGGGTTTTGCCGGTTGGTGCCTCTACGACGGGTTCGTTCGCTACCCGAACCGACAAGAGCGTGCGCTGGCATTCGAGAAATTGCTCGAAGAAAAGCGGGGCGACGATTGGGATGCGTACGCGATCGAGCGCGGCTGGTCGACGACGCCGCCGGAAGCATCGAAGCCGGAGGAGGAATTCGAAACCGAGGTGAAGATTCAATTCGCGATGGCCGGCCTGGCGGGCGTCGTCGGCTTTTTTCCGCTGCTAGCCGTATGGCGGTCGCGCGGGCGCTGGATCGAGCTCAGCGACGCGGGACTCACTTCCAGCTGGGGCCAGACCGTGGCGATGGACCAGGTCACCGCGCTCGAAAAGCGCCAATGGCGCAACAAAGGCATCGCCAAGTTGCGGTACGACGACAACGGCCGCAACAAGACGTTTGTGATCGACGACTTCAAATTCAAGCGCCAGCCGACGGACCAGATTCTGGTGGAGATCGAGAATCGCATCGGCCACGACAAGATCACGGGCGGCCCTCCGGAAGGATATGAAATCGCCGAAGCGGAAGCGATGGCCGAGGCGGAGACGGCGGCGGAGGGTTGAAGCAATTGCAAATTGCAAAATGGGAATTGCAAATTTCGGAACGGGATCGCTCACTTCCGCGCTTCGAAGACGATGTGGGCCAGCTCCGGCAGGATCAGCTTATCGAGCGCCAGCCGGACCGCGGCCGGGCTGCCGGGCATCGTCAGTAGCACCACCTGGCCAATGACACCGCCAATCGTGCGGCTGAGCATGGCGGCCGGACCGATGTCTTCGTAGCTGAGCATGCGGAACAGCTCGCCGTAGCCGGGGAGCGTCTTGGTCAACATCGCGCTCACCGTCTCGTACGTTTGGTCGCGGGCGGCGATGCCGGTGCCGCCCGTGATCAAGATCGCATCGAGCACGCCCGCATCGGCCAGCTCCTCGACCAGCGAGCGGATGCGGTTCGGATCGTCGGGCACGATCTCGCGGCGGGTAATCGTGTGGCCAGCAGTCTCTAGACTCTCGACCAGCAATTGTCCGCCGCGGTCGGTTTCGAGCGTGCGGGTGTCGCTCACCGTGACGACTGCGCACCGCACGGTTTTGGGCGCTTCCTGGCGATGTTGTTGGGTCGATTGGCTCATGGGGTATAATAGAGGGAGCTGTTAGCCACTTGCTCTTAGCTGTTAGCCAGAATAGCGGATCAGCGGCCGGATTCAATGCGTCTTCGCTTCTCGAACATATTGACGCTGTTTCTCTCGATTGTCGGTGTGTCGGCGTACGCCGACGTCGTTGAGCTCACCAACGGCGGCCAGATTCATGGCCAGGTCGCCAACGCCGACGACAAGGCCGCGGCGACCTACGAGATCGCGACCGACGGCGGCGGGCGGCTGACGATTCCGCGCTCGCAAGTCGTGCGGGTGGTGCATCAATCGCCAGAGCAAGAGGAGTACCACCGCAAGGCACTGGCCGCAGCCGACACGGTGGACGCCCATTGGCAGCTTGCCCAGTGGTGCCGCCAGCGAAAGCTCGTCGATGAGTATCGCGAGGAGCTAACGAAGATTCTTGCGATCGACCCCAATAACGAAAAGGCGCGGCTTGGCCTCGGCCATCAGAAGCAAAATGGCGACTGGATGTCGCGCGAGGAGGTGATGGCCGCCCGCGGACTCATCCTCTACGACGGCAAGTACTACACACAGCAGCACATTGAGCTGCTTAAACAGGCTAAGGCCGCCAAAGAGACCGACGCCGATTGGGGCAACCAGCTGGAGCGCTGGCGGCGCTGGCTCACCGGGCGACGCAAGGACCGCTTTGACGAAGCAAAGCAGGGATTTCTTGGACTGAAAGATCCGGCCGCGGCGCCGGCCGTGGTCGCACTGCTGGCAGAGGAAAAGAATCCCGCAGTGCAAAAGTTGCTGATGGACGTGGCGGCCAACCTGGATACGCCGCTGGTGCTGGACACGCTGGTGCAATTGTCGCTCAACGATCCGAACGTCGGCGTGCGCGAGGCGGCGCTCGACCACCTGATCGCCACCGGCCGCCCGGGGATCGCTGGGCCGTACGTGCGGGCGCTGCGGAACAACGACAACGCGATCGTGAACCGCGCGGCCAAAGCAATCGGCATCATCGGCGACCGCGACGCGATCGGGCCATTGATCGGCGCCCTCGTGACGAAGCACAAAGTGATGGAGGGGAGCGGCCCCTCGGATCAGCACACCTACGTCTTCACGCCCTCGGGCGGCACGGCGATGAACATGGGCAGCAGCGGGGCGAAGCTCGTCACGCGCGAGCTTCAGAACGCCGCCGTGCTGGCGGCAATTGCGAAGCTCGCGGGCGTGAACCTCGGATTCGACCAAGCGGCTTGGCGGGCCTGGCTCTCGGCGCAAGCGAAAGCGCATCCGGTCGATTTGCGACGCGACCAATAGAAGTTAGACAAGGCGACAAGGAGAGGGGGAGACAAGGGGAACCGATTTAAATCGGCTCCGACGTCCACGTCTCCCAGACTCCCCGTCTCCCCGTCGCCTTTTCTCCTTGTCTACTTCACCACCGCCGTGGCCACGCGGTCTTCCAGATTCGGGCGGAACACCGCGAGCAACAGCAGCGGCAGGTACCAGGCCAGGGCGATGCCGCCGCCGGTGTGAGCGTGCCAGAATTGGGTGCCCAGCATCAGCGCGGCCGAGCAGCTGATGAGCGTCGCCAGATTCTTCTGCGCAGGCCAAATGACAAAACTCAGACTCAAGGCGATGAAGGCAGCGATGATCGGGTAGCGGTAGACCGTATTCCAGAATTGCCAGGCGCCCCGGAGGTCCTCGGCAATCGGGAACTGGATGCCGAACATTTGTCGGAGGCAGGCCAGGAACATTGCCAAGTCGGTCGACGTGAAGACAAGCGTCACCACCATGACGGCGACCGTGGCGGCGAAACCCAGCAGGAAGCGGACGACCCCCTTCTGCCAATAAAAGCTGATCCAGAGCGGCAGTAGAAACAGCGGATAATAGATCGTGCCAAAGGCGAGTCCCAGCATGGCCCCCGACAACAGCGGTCGGCGATAGAGCAGCACCGCCCAGACCAACAGCGCAGCCGGCAACGCATGTGTCACGGCCCCGGTCCACATGGCCGTGTAGGGCAGCAGCAGGTAGAACGTCGCGGCGGCGATGCCGGCGCGGATGCTGTCGAAATGCCGCAAGCCGATCAGCACCATCCCCAGCACGATCGCCAGCTGCGACAGGATCGCCATCACCTGGGCAGTCACCACGTTGACTTTTTGTACCGAGTAGAGGGGCGTGTGGGGAACGCTTTCGATGTCCTGAGCTTCCTTGCCCAGGAGCGACTGGGTTGAGATGTGGGGCAGCAGATAAATCAATGGAAAGCCGGGGCCGTGCGTCTTGAGCGTGGTCAGCTCGGCTTGGGAGGCTTCGAGATTTTGGAGCTGATCGGCCCGCTGCGAGCCGGCGACGTCGCTCGCGCCGGAGTACCGGTGACCACGTTGCCCATGAGGAACACGAACAGCGAAATACCCAGGAAAGAGAGCCCGCCGACCGACAGATTTGGCTCCAACAACGGCCGGCGTACGATCGCCGCGTCCAACAGCAGCCGCAACAGCAGGCAGCCGTTGGCCGCGAACAGCCAGATGTAGCCAACGTGTTCGATCAAGCGAGTGCGGTCGGTCGGGGTAAATTGGTCCATCCCATACTGGACCAGCAACAACCCGGGTGCGAGCAAGATGAGCATGACCAAATCGAGGTTCCGCACGCTCCAAAAGCGGCTGAATTTGAAATACAGCGCGATCGTCAAGAGCGACGAGAGATAGGCCCAGGTCGTGGGCGCCACTTGCTCATAACGAAAGAGGATTTCACTCATCGCGCGACTACTGACTGGAAAACAGGCGGCCGGTAATCAAACTATAGGCGAGCAGGTAACGGGCTTGGCGCCGGTCCGATCGAGCGCCTCCTCGGCCCAGGGACTGGCCGGGGCAAGATCCAAAAATCGCTGCCAGTGGTGCGATGCCGTGCGGGAGTCGTTCTGCGAGTCGAGCAAGCGGGCAAGGTGAAAATGGGCGTCCGCAAAGTCGGGATGATATTCCAGCGCACCGCGGAACGCCGCCTCCGCGAGCACGTCTTCGCCCTGCTCGGCCAACAGGCAACCCAGGTTGGCGCGGGCTTCGACGTAATTCTCGTCCAGTTCGATCGCGGCATAATAGCGTTCGCGAGCAGCGGCCAAATCGCCATTGCGGTAGAGCAGCTCAGCGAGCGAAAAATGGTCCTCGGCTGTAAAATCGCCTGACATCAAGATCGAACGGTAGACCTCGATGGCCCGAAGCGGTTCGCCACTCTGCTCAAAGTCGTCGGCCAGCGAGCGGAGTTCGTCCGTGCCGAACGCCTGCGCGCTGCCGCTGCACCGGGATGAGCGGCGGTCACAAACGGAATCGTCGCCGCAGCAGCCAGATCCTCCTCGCCGGGCAATTCCTGCGGAGCATCGAAGTCGATCAACAGCTGCCCGCTGGGCTCCGTGAGCTGTTCACCGCGGCGGACATAGAGGCGCCGGTCCTCGACGACGACCGATGGGTCGGCCAAAGGACGCGGGTCGTCGGGCCGGACCCGCGCGAGCTCGTCGAGCTTCCGATCGATCTGCGAGAGAGAACATCCGGCCGAGAGCAGCTCGGCCAACCGCTGGGCGATGCGGACCTGCTCGAAGTGGAAGTACGGCAACCGACCGACCGACCGCTCGGCCTCTAGATGCCCTTTGCGGTGCCAATGCCGCACCGCCCGCACCGGCACGCGGATCAGCTCGGCGAGCATCACCGGCGTGTAGAGCCGTTTCACTTCCTGAGAGGCGTCGATCAATCCCAGGCGGGACCACAATTCCGATTCACGGAGGACTTGCAGCGATCCGGCCTGCCAGGCCTGACGGGTCGCGTCGTCGAGCGCACGATTCAGCGGCCCCGATCGTTCCGGCGTCGGGAGCATCGTCGGCGACGATCACCAGGTCGGTGTCGACATCGATCTGCGCAACGACGATGCCGCCATGCTGCCGCAGCAGCTCTTCCGCTTCGCGGCGCGGAAGGCCAGCCAGCTTACCCACCAGCGCGACACGGCGACCGTCGAGCCATCGTTCAGATTTCTCGCTGATACCGGCGATCACGCTTGGTCCTCGGCCTCAATGGCAGTGCGGACGCCCCGGCCGCCCGCGCCGACGTGCCGGCCCGAACGGAGCGCGACGGCTCCTGCTTCATACGGGGACCGCCTCGAAGAGCGTGCAGCAAGCACTTAGTCTCACCGGCTGATACCTCGATGTCAACGAGGTTGACGACTCATTCGCAGGTTCCCGCCAACCGCATTTGTGCCGCCGAAAACAATAAAGGGAGGCGACTACCGACTCTGGCAGTCGCCTCCCTCGGATCAGTATGTTTTGACCAGTGGCCGGCTAGCCCTCACAGGGATCGACCGGAACCTTGAGTACGACCGTCTTCGGCACGCGGTAGGTGTAGGTCACGGGCACCTGCTTGGTGACGACGCGCGGCACTTGGACCGTTTCTTTGCGGGTTTCGTAGCGGCAGATGCTTGCACCTCGTACGGCTCGACGTGTTCCTCACGGACGACCTTGCAAGTGGTTACGGGAATCTGGCGAACCCGCTCTTCGGTGACGTACTTGCAAACCTGTACGGGTACCTGGCGTTCGACGCGCTCGACGACCTGTCGGCACGTGGTGACCGGCACCTTGCGGACTTGTTCCTCGGCGACCATCTTGCAGACTTGCACCGGCACCTGGCGGACCTGCTCCTCCGCGACCATCTTGCAGACCTGCACGGGAACGCACTCCGCCACCTGCTGGGCAACGTACGACGTTTGCGGTACTTGGACGGCGACGATGTTCGGCTTCCAGACTTTCTGGACCACCTGGCGGGCCGGAGTTTCGGTTTGCACCCACGACAGGCCGCCCCGTACCGTCGTCACGGCGCCGGTGGCCGGATCGCAGAACTGCTGCGGCTGGCCCCAAGTGAGTCGCGGCCAGGAGCGGCTACCCGGGATGCAACTGACCTGGTCCTGATAGCAACCTTGGTCGGCGTATTGGGTGGTGTACGTCGTCACCGGGCTCATCACGGTGCGATACTGGGTTTGCTGGACCGTCTCGGTGACCGGCTTCTGGACAATGTACCGCTCCTCGCGCATCACGGTCTCGGTGACCGGCCGCTGGACGACGTAGCGCTCCTCGCGCTCGGACGTCTCGCTGACGTTGCGGACGACGTTGTAGCTGGCGTCGCGCATCTGGGTTTCGTAAACGGGCCGCTGGACGGTGTAGCGCTCCTCGCGCATCGAGGTCTCGGTCACCGGTTTGAGCACGGCGTAGCGACGCTCGCGGGCCTGCGTTTCCCAGACCGGCACCTGCCGCGTGACCTCGACCTGGTCCATCACGGTCTCGCACTCTTGCTTGTAGGCGGTAACTTGCCGCTCTTCGTAGACCGTCTGGCAGACCAATTTGTAGGCTTGCTCGCAGCACGAATTGCACTGAGCGCGCGCCGCACCGGCCGAGACGCCACACAGACCAAGCGCGACGACACCGATCCAGGAACGAAGAGTGTTGTTCATGATGACCCGACCCGTTTGGAAATTGGAGAGTTTCTGCACGTCCACCGCATCGGTGACCCGAATCAACCCGGCCGAAGCGATAGTGCCTCAATTGGAGTTTGCGAGACAAAACAGCCGGTGGCAAATGACTGCAAACACGTGATTCTTTGCTGTCAGCAGTTCAAGTGCCCACCCGGCAATGGTTTAAGGAGGCTCGAAAAAATTCAAGTCCTAGTAATTTTCCGCCGACACGTTGCCAGAAAGCAACGGTCGTTGCCGGAACTCCACGCGAAAAACGGCGCCGGGCAATTGCCCAAACGGCATAACCGGCACAGACTCGCGGCGGCACGAATTGTCTCCGCCGGCTTTCGACACTCTGCGGCAAAAGTCAGTT
>CAWEEU010000019.1:0-77078 GCA_963808175.1 uncultured Planctomycetota bacterium
CGACGACACTGGGAGCGAAGCTCGCAAAGCTGCTGCTCCGTAACCGGCGCAGCGAGCCGGGCCGTCCCCGGCCCCGGACTTCCGACCGGCGTCCACCACTGGCCGTCCACGTCGGTAAACGGCTCCCGCGGATCGACAAAGTCGTCCCAGAGCAAATCGAACGCTTCGAGCAAGCGATCTTCAATCCGATGGGTGTTTTCACGGCCTAGATTGTTCATATCCAACTCCTTTGCAATTATGGTTTGATTTCTCTCGCAGAGAGAGACGCAAAGGTGGGAATGTAACCACGACGGCACTACGACACGACGAAAGTCCATGAAAACGATCACTCCTGTTTCTCCGACTTTGTGTCGTCGTGTCGTCGTGGTCCACTTGTTTTTCCATTGTGCTTGTTCTCTGCGTCTCTGCGTCTCTGCGAGAGAAATTCGATGTGTCGTGAAATGTTGCGTTAGTTGCTTATCAATCGATCCCCCAGGCCGTCGTCTGCGTTCCTTCCGTGCCAGATTTCCTCCGCCAACCGTATCGCCATCTCGAGTGCGTCCGGCCCATCGTCGTGCGCCCCGGCCGGGAAATCGCGCAGCTGCTCGACCAACAGCCGCGTCGACGCCGAGCCGGCCAGGAAGCGTAACCGCCGCTGCGACAGATAGGGGCCGATCCGGCGGATTCGCATCTGCTTGTTGACGTGGTTGTGGACCGCCGCCGGCGTGACCGACGCGATCTGCCGCCGCTCGAACTCGGCCGCGATCTCGCCCGCCAAGAGCTCCTGAAACTGGTTCGCCTCGACGCCGAACACCTGCGGCCGAAATCGCCGGCACAGCTCCGCCCCGTCCGCCACCATCTGCGGCGTCGCCCGTCGGGCCAGGTCGGCCTCGACATAGACGACACCGGCCGCGTCGATCCCCAGCATCACGAATGCCGAGTAGTCGCCCCGCCGCCCGTCGCCCCCCTTGCTCGGATCGAGAGCCATGGTCTTGACGACCAGGGAAGGCGTGTAGGCGGGAGTAGTTGGGAGGCGCTAGTTCCACGACTCACGCTGCTCGCCTGCCAACTCGCCCGCCTCTTCCCAAGATTCAAACCAAATGTGGTCGCCAAAATAATCCTCCGGCCACTCGCACAGCTCCGGATCGACCGGCGAGCCTTGCTTCTCGCGCTCGAACGCCGCATGCCCACTCTCGACCCGCATCCGCATCAACGTGTACAGGTCCTCGACCTCAGGCCAGAGGACGCGAGCGCCGGCGAGCATCTGCTCCTCGTGAGCCTCATAAAACGCGCGAGCCGCTTTGGCCGCGTCGCTTGCGACGCGCTCTCGATCGCGCGTCGCCTGTCTTGTTCGTCTCCGACAAAACAGCGACGCGGCCAATTCGCCAACTGAACTCCGCGTATAGATCTCCTCCCACTCCCGCCACAGCTCCAGATTCTCCGGCCACTGTTCGATCGCCGCGAACCGCGCGCTCGTCCAGCCGGGGGCCGTGAGCAGCTCCAGCGCCAGGCGCGTCGCGGTGCAGGGCGGTCGCCAGGTTGATCACGTTCGTCTCCTTCGTCCCCGCCTTGAGCAGCGTGCCGTGAAACCACCGCCGCGTCGCCTCGCGCTGGGCCGCCGACGAGATGTGACTGTCGTTCTGCAAATCGTCGCACACGATCAGCGTCGGCCGATGCTCGCGCCGCCGCCGACCCCGAATCCGCTGTCCGGTACCGTACGATTCGATCACGACGCCGTTGGCCAACTCGATCGAGGTGGCTTGCCAGCGCGGCCCGCGTCCGGCGGACCGCGGATAATCTCGCGCGATGACCAGATTGTCGATGAGTTCCGCCTTGACGTTTTCCAAGTGCGTCTGCGCTTGCTGTTTCGTGTCGGATACGATCCAAATGTAATGCTCCCATCCCTCGACGGCCGCTTGAAGCACGTAGCAGAGCGTGCCAATCGTCGATTTCGCTCCGCCGCGTGGAGCGATCAGGTTCAGTTTGCGGCCGCGCGTACGGAATTCGGCCAGCTCCCGGTTCAACCATTCGTGCATGGCCGATGGAGGCTTGGCGAAGTGCGTTGCCAGATACGTTCGACCCCAGGAAAGCGTATCGAGTTGCCGAGTGGGGCAGCAGCTTTCGGAAGGTGCTGGAGGAAATCCGCCCACTAGCCCGTGTTGCATCAGGCCGCCGATTCGGCGGTGCGACGGAAGAGGCAGCTCCGTCTCATCGACGCGTAATCCAGATGGTCGTGAGACGTGGGTCATGCCAACTCGTCGTCCAGGTCGAGAGGATTGCCAGCGACGTCGTGCATGTCGTCTTCGTTCGCATTCGTCGAGATTGGCGTCGAGGCCGGTCCAGCCGAATCGCTCGCCAATTCGGTGTCCTCGAAGACCAATTGATCCAAGGTCGTCACGAGCTGGTCGAAACGCTCCAGGAGCCGTCGTCGGTCGTCCGCATCCCGCATTTCTTCGACGACCATGGCCACCAGTTGGGCAACAAACGCTTTGAGTTGCCGGGTCGTCACCGTGCCGGCGGCACGCCGGCCAAATCGCTCGGGCGAGCGCCGCTCGAGCCACCAGACCGACGCACGCCAATTCTTGACGTCTTGCGCCGCGTTCTGGACGTTGCGGACGTGAGCCAATTCGCTGGCACCTTCGGCATGACGGACTTCGTCGCCAAACGCCGCGTCGAACTGCATCGCGCATCGAATATCCCAGAGCGAACAGCGGACCAGCTTGGCAGCCGACTCCCGGTCGCAACCAGCCGAGAGATATAAGCAGACCTTTTGCTTCTGCTCGTTGCTCAATGGTGGACGTTCTGATTCGCGCGCCATGCAGTTCTCGTCTTTTTGCAGGACGGGTCCTTGGATTCACGTAGTCAATCAGGCGACTCATCGACGGGCCTCAAACACGACAGTTGTGGTTTATGCTCCCAAATACTCAAACGACACGACGGCCCGGCCGGCTGAGCTGCGATACTGGGGGAATCTCGTTGACGGCGCTGGACTCGCGCCGCTTTTTTTGACGCTCACCGCCTTCCACAGCGGCGAGCGCTGGCAGTGGCGGATGAGGGCCGGGTGACTGCTGGTGACGTTGATCCGGTAGCCTTCGGCGCGATGCAGCTCGGCCACCGCCGCCACCGCTCGCATCCCGATGCCGAGGCCTTGGAAATCGGGGAGCGTCACGATCCGCGTGAAGCGGCGATGATTGCGCTTGGCGATCACTGGCAACGTCGCGCAGAAGTTCACCGGCACGCCGTCCCAGGTGGTGAGGTAACAGCGGGCTTGCGGTGCGAGTGACGCCGCTCAGATAGTGATGACGCTTAAACAGTTCCCAAGCCGCCAGGCGGCAGCGATGGATTTCCAGTCGGATCGGCGGTCGCCGAAGGCACCTCCGCGAGAGCGTCTGCGTCGCCATGTCGAGCACCTAATCCGGCTCGAGCCACTCGGCCACGTCGTAGTGACACGTCACCGCGACGAACCGGCAAGGGATGTGCCCGCGGCGAATTCCTTTGGCGATCGCGGCCGAACAAACCTTGGCCACCGTGCGGTCGACGACGCTGGTGAATTCGTCGTAGACGACGAGTGAGGCGTTAGGCGCTGAGTTGTTGGGCGCTAGTTGACGGATCTAGTGCCTGCCAACTAGCGCCTCAGCGCCTTCGCTAAGTCGCACCGAAACCGCTCGCCGCAGCTCAGCACCTGATACGGCTTGATCCACGACGGCGGCGAGCCGAAGCCCACGGCCGTGAACAGCTCGACCACGGTCCGCACCGGTAAGTCGTCGAAGCAGTCGATCACCGCCCGATCCGCGGGCCAGGCCGACTCGCGGTACAAATGGTCGCCGAACGCATGGCGGGCCACCGTACTCTTGCCGCTGCCCGAGGGGCCGACGATCAAGCCGATTTGCCAGTCGTCGAGGTCGGTCGGCAGCTCGGCACAAAACCGCTCGGTGGCCTTCTCCGCAAGCGGCACGTCGAACATCCCCGCCACTTGTTGCACCCGGAACGAATCGTGCACCGGGCAGCTCACTACAACGTCAAAACGCGGCATCGATATCCCTCCGAGCGCATTCGCTCGTAAACGGTTTGTTGGTCTTCTTCATCGCGGCACTCGACGACGACCTGGTAACATTCGGGCACTGGAACCTCGGGCCGAATCGTGGCCGCGGCGTCGAGTTCGCTCGCGTCGCCGTGACGACGGGCCACGTCCTCCAGCATTGCCCGCACTGCGTCGTTCTCTGTGTCTACTTCAGCCAGCAGCGCCTGCAGCTGTTCGTGCGAAGTGGTTGCCATCGCGGAGAGCGGATCGAGCGTCACTAGCAGCTTGTCTGCCTCGGCCTCGTCGACGTCGAGCATCAGCACCGGCACGATCGCGTCCGGCGTCGTTTCGGCGCGCAAGTGTCCGTCGACGAGCTCCAGCGTTCCGTCGGCCAGCTCGCGCGCCAACAGTGCGTTGGCATAACCAACTTCCGCGAGCAATCCCCGCAGCGCGTCCTGTTGCGCGGGCGGATGGGTGCGCCAATTGCGTGGGTTCGGCCGCAAGTCAGCAGCACGGACCCGACGCAGCTCCTTGATTCGATCGCGGATGAGCATGGGGAGTGGCCTTGTCGAACTATTCGCATGTTCAGTTCGTAAATCAGGGGAGAAATGGATTCCCCCTCACACTGAAGGAGCGCGTGAATGGTTGCCAAGGCGAAAACGAGCTACAAGATTACCAATTGGAGAAAATATAACGAGTCGCTGGTGCAGCGGGGCTCGATTACGTTCTGGTTTAGCGACGACGTGATCGACGCGTGGGAACATACCAACGAGGCCACGAAGGTCGGGCACCCGTTTGTTTACAGCGATACGGCCGTTGAAAGCCTGCTGATGTTGCGGGAGTTGTTTCGGCTTCCCTATCGGCAGACCGAAGGTTTGGGGCGTTCGCTGGCACAGTTGATGCAGGTGGACGTGGCGATTCCCGACTTCACGTCTCTGGCCAAACGGGCGGCCAAGCTGGAAATCGCCTTGGACGTTGCGGACCGCCAGGGACCGATCGACGTGGTCGTCGACAGCACCGGCTTGAAGGTGTTTGGCGAAGGCGAATGGAAAACTCGCAAGCACGGTGTGAGCAAACGACGCACGTGGCGGAAATTGCACTTGGCCGTGAACCCGGATACGCAGGAGATCGAAGCGGAAGTGCTGACGGAAAACTGTGGGCACGACGCGGACCAAGTGGAGGAATTGCTGGAGCAGATTGATTCGCCCATCAATTCGTTTGCCGGCGATGGGGCCTATGATCAGTGGAAAGTGTACGAAACGCTCGGCGCCGACGAGATAGAGCCGATCATTCCTCCGCGTCGCAATGCCAAAATCAAGCAACACGGCAACTCGAGCCAGCCGCCTTTGGAGCGTGACGAAGCGATCCGCGAGATTCGCCGAGTTGGTCGGAAACGGTGGAAGGAAGACGTGGGATATCATCGACGCAGCCTGGCGGAAACCGCCATGTATCGCATGAAGTGTTGTTTCGGAGGAAATGTGAAAAACAGGATTCTCGAAAACCAACAGGCCGAAGCCCGTCTGAGATGCAAAATCTTAAACCGTTTCACCCACCTCGGGCTGCCTCAGTTCGAGTGGAATTAGTCAACAAGGCCATGGGGAGTTGTCAGTTGTCAGGCGCGAGGCGCAAGTTGGGAGTCATCGGTCGCGTGAACTCACGCCTCGCGCCTTCCAACTCGCGCCTGTTGCAATGTCTCCTGGAGGTCCTTCAAATCAGCGCGAATCTCCGCCCGCAACGTATGATGCGCCGACTCGAGTGCCGCGAGCCGGGCTCCGATCTCCACCAAGTCGGTGGCCCGCGCGTAAATCCGCCCGTTGGCCGGCTCACTGCGCCGTGGCGACCATTTGAGGATCGCCACGGCGAGTGTCGCCAGGCTGCCGAGTAACACCGTTGCTGCAGGCCAGTCGAACATGGGAGGGGTGAGTAAGTGAGTAGGTGAGTAGGTGAGTAGGTCACGGGCCCGGTGCCGGCGGAATGATCGGAGCCGACGTCGCGCTCGTGGACGTCGACACGCTGCTGCCGCCGATCGTGGCGTCGGTCCGGGTGCCTTCGTAGAGATTCGTCAGGTTCGTCGGCCAAGGGCCGAGGTTCGCTGGCAGCTGCGTCACCGGGATGCCCTCGGCCAACAGCTCGAGGCGATCTTCTGTGAACACGCGATCGAGCCGCGGCACGGTGTCGACCATTTCGGTCTGTGTGAAGAAGTCGCCCGGGTTGTAGGCCGCGAAGTCGGCGTCGTTGAGCACGAACCCATCGGCGTCGGCCGCGTCGCGCGGTTTGCCGAACAGCTCGATCGCCATGTTGACGTAGACCCGCTTGATGTATTGGCCCACCTGGCCGGAGAACGACGTGGAGATTTCCATCTCCTTGCGGTTCTCGGTGTGTTGCATCGCTTCGGCGAGCGACACCAGCACCAGCCCGGCCCACCGCCGCATGAACGGATTGCGGACCTTGAAGTACGGCACCGGATAGACACGGAACTCTTCGCCCGCCGGCCGGGCGTGTTGGATTTCCATGTTGTTCTGGCCCGGCGGCACGGCCCGACCCGCGAGAATGCTGGCTGCCCGCAGGTAGAGCTTGTGGATCCGCTTGAGCGTGTTGATCGACGGCGGGATCCGCAGATCGGCATCCTCGTGGTGCATGATGTAGAACAGATTGCGACCGACGAGGTCGGTCCAATCGAGAATCTGCGGATTGAGGCTGCCGATGTCGTTCGACCAATTCGGCACGGCATAGCCGGCGTCGCCGAAGACGCCGACGTTGTACCAGAGGATCGCGTCGCTGTTGGTGATGGGCATGGGTTGGTCCTTTCGGAGAGAGTTGGTAAGAGTTGGAAGTTGGTAGGCATCGGCGCTAGTTGGACGAATGCTCGCGTCCCCTAACTCGCGCCTCGCGCCGTCCAACTCGCGCCTAATTACCTGCCAGTTGTTGCTTGATCAGTGATTCGAGCGTCGAGAGGATTTCGGTCGCACCAGGATACTTGCGGGCGACTTGCTCGCGAGCCCACTGGTGGGCGCGGGCGAATTCGTCGCGATCGACGGGGACGTAATGGGATTCGGGCACGGTTTGCTGCGGAGGTGGTGGAGTGTCGATGGCGATGGGACGAGCCGCGGGTTTCGTTGTGGATGACACGCGTTGCTTGAGCCGTCGCCCGGCAAGTCCGCCGGCGATAATGACGGCAATTGCAAGAGGGCCGCTCAGTCCGAGCGCACCGGCAAGCATCTTTCCGAGCGACAAGCCGCTCATGAGTCCAGGGCTCACCGTGTTGACACGCTCTTCGATCCGGTCGAAGACGGCGGTGCGGAGCGCATTCGATGCGCTCGCTGCTGGTGGCGACGAGTTTGGTGACTTCGTCGCGGGGTGCGTAGTTGTTGAGGTCGCCCGCTTTGAGATAATCGCCGCGGTCCTGCTTCTTGGCGTCGAGTGCTGCGAGGCGGGAATCAATCTCGTCCCGCCAGGCTTGCGAGTCGATCGTGGGTGAATTGTTGTTGGGAGCTGTCTCCGGTGATTGACCGCGCGCTGAAGCCCGCTCGCCTTGGATGCGGTGCAGGAATTCGTGAAGTGGGTGACCGCAGGTGAGATACGTTTCGCCGTCGCGGCAGCCCCAGACGACGCCGACGAGGCGGCCCGCTCGATCGAGCACCGCGCCGCCGCTATCGCCGGGACGCACGGCACCGCGAATCTTCAGCGATGGAAACGTCGCGTCGACGGCTTGAACAGCGCCTGACACGGTGCCGCGGACGGGACGGAATTGCCCGTCGCCTCCGTAGCCACAGGCGATCGAGTACTCCTTGTGGCTCGCCATCGTCGACCGGGATGGGCTCGACGTCGGGCCGGCGAATCAACACCGCAGCCAAGTCATTTGCCGGGTCACGGTCAATCAGCCGTGCACCAAAGCGGCGGCCGGACGGAAACTCGACGATGATGTCTGTGGACGACGTGTCGAACAAGTGCGAACAGGTGAGCACCAAGCCGGTCGAGTCGTTCGCGGAGATCAGCGTACCGCTACCGATGGTTCCATCGCCCACATGGATTCGGCACTGGGCGTCGTGTGGAATCTGAACCGTCGGCTCGATCGGCATCACGAGCCGCGCTGCCGACGCTGGTTGTTGCAAGTAGCACGTCCCGCCGTAGCAGACTTGGGCACGAGCCTCGTCTAGCACAACGAACAGGAGCAGCAAAGCGATGATGAAGCGTTTCATGATTTGTTTATTACGGTGTGAGCGTGAACAGGTATTCGTAGAACGGGCTCCGCGCGAGGTCGGCCGGTTCGGTAAGCCGGTCCGCCAGGTGCGGCACGGGGTCGACGCCTCCGCCGAGCCGGTCGGCCATCGCGCAGGCATCGCTACAGAACGGCGGCCGGCGATCGATCGCGCTGTCGTTTACCTCTGCCCGCACCGCCAACCGAACGACTGGCAAGTGGAGCATCGCGGCGGCCAGCACGGCGGCATAACCGTAGTCGCAGCCGGCCAGGCGCCGCATGAAATCGGTCGCGCGCGTACGATCGTACTCCGGCCATCGTCCATGGGCGTTGGCGCGAAAGACGTCGATTCGTCGGGGATATTGTTTGACCTGGCTCGCGAGCGTGACGGCCCGGCCGCCGTGCCACTCGCGGACCTCCAGGCAAAACAGCTCGTCGCCCCACCAGGCGGCCTTCGCGGCGTGCGAGTGTTCGCCACGGCCCGCGATCGAAATGAGGCTGCGCCGGCGGAAGAGCAGCAAGTCGCCATCGCGGATCGCGGTGCGGGCCTCGTCTAGCGGCAGTAGATATTGCCGGTTCGTTTGCGTCATGGAAATTTGATTTCGATCTGTAGGCGCGCAAGAAAAAAGCCCGGCGGCGGATCGATGTCCGACGTCGGGCTCTTTGGATGCTGCGCTAAGGGAAGGCGGCTTCCGCTGGATACCGTTTGACGAGCCTCACCCTAACACAAGGCGTGGCTCAATTTCAACAACTAAATTTGGCCACCTATGCGGAACGAATCGCTGGCGATTAACGTTGAGCCGGCGCGGGAGCAGCGGTTGGCCGGCTGGCAACTCGACCGGGAGCGGCACTTTCGTAGGCTGAGAATTCGGCCCAGATCGGCAAATGATCGGAGACTTCGAGCGCTTGATTCAACGTGAGCGGTGGATTGACCAGCTGCCGAATGTCGAACACGCCCCAACGACCGGTGAACTCGGCGGTCGACGGTTGGTGGACGATGAAGTTGTCGTAGAGCGCGGTTTGCCGGGTGTTGGTGAAGACCTTGGTGACGATCGGCCGCACGCCCGGTATCTGCCCGAGCCGGCCAAGGTGCTTGTCGTCGACATTGAGATCGCCGAGGATGATGATGTCGTCTTCGCCGCCAGAGGCCTGCCGCACCGCGCGGTAGACGTCGGCCAGCGTGTCGAGCTCCTCCTTGGTTTCATCGGGGTCGGTGTGAATGTCGACGAGAATGAACGTAAATGCCTCCGAGGGCGCGGGACCACGGACGCGGAACAAAGCCACCAGCGGCTCGCGGTGGAGGAGATCTTGTGGATCGTTCACGGTGTAGATGCTCCGCCGGTTCACCTCGACCGCGGTCGTGTCGAAGATGAAGGCGTATTGTTCCTTGCTGTTCGAGCGGCCGAGGCGGGGACCGATCACGTAGTCGTAGTAGTGGCGACCGTCCGCATTGACGTAGCTGCGGAGGAAGTTGTCGAGAAAGTAGCTGTCCTGGGTGCGAATCTCTTGAATCGCCACGACGTGGAATTGTTGAATCGCCAAGGCGAGCGTCTGCATGACATAAGGCTTCTTCGCCTTTTCGTCGCCGAAGACTTGGATGTTGAACGACGCGATGCGAATGGTCGCGCCGCCGGCCAGCGGCACGGATGGCGGCGGGGCGGCCGGCGCGGTGCTCGGTATCGACGCGGCCGGATAGTTGCTGGTGCTAGCGACGGGCGAGTTGTAACCACCTGGTGGTGTGCCGAACGGAGCCTGTTGTTGCGGAGCATGTCCGCCGAAGTAGAGCCATCCTCCGCCGAGCATGGTGGCCAATAGGAAAAGCGACAGGCGGCGTGACACGAGCCCCTCCCTGGGCGTACGTAGAACGGACGCGTACTGCAGCGGCGCAGCATCTCCCGCGCTTGGCGCAGTCGGCATTCCCGGCGAGTTGCGATTAGTCAAACTTGCCGCAGGCCTGTAAAACGTCGGCCGCCGCGTTGCACTTCAGCTAGCAGGCCCGTTGCGACGGCCACGGATCACCAGCTGCAATCGTCGAAAAGTCGCGGGCAGCCGTCGGTTACGCACGGGCCTCGGTGACGGCCAAAATGGTTGATGCCGTACAAGCAGTCGTAAAGCGCGAGGCCGGGCGCATAGGCGCAATCGTTGTAGCAGCTGCCGGAATAGTAACCCGGACTGAAGAATTCTCGCGGCCCGATCGCCCCGTTGATGTAGGGTGCTGGAACGCTGTAGTGCGGCCCAAGGTCGCCATAACGCGCGGCGCTGTGTTGGAAAGCCGTGTCGTGCTGCGACCGACGCTGACTCTCCCAATAGGCGCTGAGCGTGCTCGTCGAAGCCGTTGCACCGCCGCTGCTGTGGATCACGGCGTCGGACGGGACGAGGATGCTGCCCGGACGGCTGGCCCAGGGATTATCGGCAGCGGTGGCCGCGGAACCCAAAGCGAAAAAGGTGATCCAGGCCGCAAAGAACCAGCAAAACCCCGTATGCGACCGAGCGTTCATCGGTTAACCCCTCCTGAGAAATAGTGTCGTCAGACGGAGCCGATCGCAGTCAATTTGACTGCAAAATCGGCACGTACTGCGAGCACAGGAAGGTAAGGGCAAACGCAGTGCCAAGCGATCCGGGACGATTAATAGGGATACAAGTGGAAGTGGTAGTGAATTCCACCGCCGGGATAGTAACCTTGGCCATAGGGCGTATAGGGGCCCATTTGCTTGTCGTCCTGGTTCTGTTGCTCGTTCTGTTCTTGCTCGCTGACCTGAGCTTGTTCCTCGTTGGCAGCGCCGCTCTCTTCCTTTTCAACGGCGCCGTACGACTTTCTGGTGGCGAGATCGGCCGCTTGGGCTTGCTTCATGGCGGTCGCTTGTGCCTGTTGGTAGAACGCGCGCTGCTGCTTCTTTTGATCCTCTTCTTCGTCGAACTTCATGAGCCAGAGCTTCATTTGGATCGGGGTCATGTGTTGGAGCTCGTTCATGTATTGCTGGGCCTCTTCCGGTGTGACCTTCTTGGAGGTCGCGCAATATTCCTGCAGCCAGGCCCGGGCACGGAGCATGTTCGGGCTGTTCCAGATGGCGGCGCGTTCGGCGTCCATGCCGGGCTCGCTGTAGGTGGGAGCCGGCACGGTGGTCGTCGGCTTGGATGCGGGCATCGGCTTGGGGGCCGGCGCGGTTGTTTGGGCATTGCTGGCCAATGCCGCGGTGAGGCAAAACACGATGACAACGAACATCCCGCCGCCGACCTTGCGTTGAAGCGCATTCATGGAACCCTACCTCCAGAAAAACCGGTGACCGAATCACGCACTTTGAGCGAGCAACCCTTCCATAACTCTAGCTCGCTAGCCGGACGCAGGCCAGCGAACCGCGGCGGGAGAGGTTGGAAGGGAAAATCCGACCAAATCGCATTGCCCAGGCAAAAAGCAGCAGGGAAATGCCCGTCGGTTCGGGTATCGTGACGGGCCGACTCGCCCGGGCCGCGCCGCCGGACTCTTGCGCGGCAGCACCGAAATTTGACTTCCAATCAAGATAATCGGCCGAAGAAAAATCGTCGCCGAGCCCGTCGCGCCACGTCGTGTAGTCGGCGGCGTCGACCCTGCCGTCGCGGTTGAAATCGCCCGCGATATTGCTAACCAGCTGGAATTGATCGGCGACTTCCTGAGCAGTGAGTGTTTTGTCAAAGAACATCAATTCGTCGATGCGGCCATTGAATGGATTCTTTTCCTGCGAATTGTCTGGATAGCTGCCGCCGATCTTGATTCCGCCCGCACTCGTGCTCGAAGTGTAGTCGGTACCAGGACGTGGTTTCCCAGTTGTCGGTGGAGTTGTTCGAGGAGGCGAGCGGCGAGCCATTCTTATAGAGCAAAATCCTCCCGCGATTGAAATCGAACGTGGCGGTCAAATGAGTCCAAATGCCGGGAGGCATCACTTCGTCCCAATCTTGAAGCGATGACCTTTGGCCGGAGCCAGTCTGACCGTCAAGGCGGCGACCCAACCCCGTGACCTTTCCGTCGATCACTTCCAATAGCGCGCGAACGGTATGCCCATCGAGGGTGCCGACACCTTCATCGCCGCGGAGCAATCCCGCCAGGCCGAATGCGTTGTAGTAGTCGTCGGGCGCGGGAGTATTCGTGTTGGGGCTCGGGTTGTCGGTGACGTTCCCCAGCGGCTTGAACCATCCCATGATCGTGACGCCCGTGACGTGACTGGTGCCGGCGAGCGTGGAAGCGGCGGAGGAAGAGAACATCACGCCTGCCTTCCAGTCGTCGTTCGGCGAAGAGTTCTTTTGTCCCGTTTCGAGCGAAAAGTGGCTGTCCCACCAAGCACCGTCGACAACCCGCGGCGCACCGTTGAGAAGATCGATGCTCGTGGCATCGGGGCCGAGGTCCAACTCGACCGGCGAGAGCGGATCGGAATCGAGCGGGTTGTCAAACGTGTAGTGATCGATCAAGTAAGGCGCGAGCGAATCGAGCACGGCCGCGGCTGCTCGATTCGGCACCAAGGCGATTGCCACTGCGACGACGAGCACGCCGCTCGACGCGACCGACCTGGCACAGACAATCGACGAAGCGGACAGCATTCGATCGATTATAGCCGAGGCGCCGGGCCGCCGCGCCGTTTTGCCCGCAGACTGAGGAGGGCGGAAACGCCGACCGTGGCCAGGAACCAGGACGTCGGCTCGGGTACAAGAGGCGGACTCGTGGAGATCGAGCCGGTGCCCAAAGGGGCGGTTTCGCCGAAGTGCGTTTTCCACCTGGCATAATCGTCCTGGCCGACGCCGGGCGTGTCGTCGTTCGGCAGTGAGGTTGGGCTGCCGAGCCGGTCGCGCCAGACAGTATAGTCGGCGGCATTCACAATGCCGTCTTCGTTGTAGTCGCCAGGGATGCCGCCCGCGATCGTAGTGATTTGCATGGCGACCCCGGTGGGGGTGTAGACCAGATCGACCGCAAGATCGTTGGGCACTGGCGGCAGCAGGACCGAGTCGAAGGCACCGACGACGTTATTGGCCGTGATGAGGTTTAGCGTCTGGCCGACCAGCGATGAGAATCCGCCTTCGAGCGAGAGCTCAAGCGTGCCCGCCAGGGTCGCCACTCCGCTGACATTGACATGGCTCGACGCGCCGCCGGGATTCTCCGTGTCGATGCCCAGGATGAGCGCCGCTTCGCCGCCGGCGCCGCCGCCGCTCAACGCACCGCCGAAATCTCCGGCGCCTGCGCCGGCGGAGGTAAACGTGAGATCGGCCAGAAAGAGTGCGTTGCCGCCGGGCAGCACGGTGATCGTTCCCGAGCTAGTGACAGAGCCATAGAAACTGGCGACGCTGTCTCGGGAGACGACGATGGTTCCTGGGTTACTGATCGTGCCATAAAAGTTGGTAGCGCCGATGGCGGAGCTGAGCACGCCGTCGTTGGTGAGCGGCTCGGTGAACCTTACGGTGCCGCCGTTTTCCACCGCAACGCGACCCAGCGGAATGGGGCCTGCCGCTGCGTTGTTGGTAAACGACTTGTTGAATTGCAGTTCACCGCCGTCGACGGTCACCGAGCCCTGATTCGAGACGGCGCCATCGAACCGCAACATGTCGCCGCGGTGGGCTTCCAAGAAGGCGTCCTCACCGACTTGGACCGTGCCGCGGACCAATCCGGAACCGCCCAGATAACCATTGACGATCGTTCCGAACGTTGCCGGTATGGCCGCCGGATCGGGAGTCGAGCCGGCGAGCGTTCCGCCGTCGAGGTCGATGCGGCCGTAGGGGCCGACGAGGATCGTGGACGTGGCGGCGGGATTGTCGAGAATTTGCACCAAACCGCCGTTGCTGATTTTGAGCGAGCCTTGTCCGGAGTTGCCGATCTGCAAATCTCTGCGGACCAGTAGCCTGGATCCGTTACCGTCCACGACCGCGCTGCCGACCCCAGTTGCGTTGGTGCCGATGCTCATGAAGGGCTGCGGTGGGCCGATCAGCGGCGTCGCACCATCGATTACGTTGACCATGCCGCCGTGGGTGATCGAGAGCGTTCCCAACCCCGATTCGCCGACCCGCAGACTACTGGCACATTGCAGAAGCGACCCTAGCCCGTCGACCGAGACGTTGCCGACGCCGCCGGCATCGCGACCGATGCTGACAAAATTGGCGCGGCTGGTTTGCTGGGTCCGCACAAGCGCTCCATCTTCAATGCTGAGAGTGCCGTATCCGGCCTGACCGACGACCAAGGTCAACGGTGCGGTGAGGATTGTAAACTGATCGGAGACGGTGACGTTGCCGACGCCAGTCGATTGAAGTCCGACGGCCATCCCCGCGTTCTGGCTGGTGAGCGTCATTGTCGAGCCGCCACTGACGTTTAGATATCCGGTGCCTTGGTTGCCGATTTGGACGGTGGGATTGCGGTGCCTCCTCCCTGGCGCGGACAAATTGAGTTTGGTATTCATGCCGGCCAGAAAATCCCCTGACACGTCGACCTGGCCAAAGAAGCCTTCGTTGTTGCCGACGATGAGCGTTCCATATTGCAGCAATGTGCCGCCATCGATCGAGGACCACCCCCAGATGTCGGTGCCCGTGTTGACGGTGCCGGAGCCTACGATCCACTGGGCGTTTGAGGTCCCGCCGCCCGCGGGAGGGATGGGCGTGACTGCGCCGACCGTCGTCACTGCGGCGTTTGACTGGCGAGATGACCAGTGCAATAGAGCGACGGCGACTAAGGCGATAGATCGCGGCCGGCAGACTCGGGTCGGGCACATGGACATGGGAATTCAAGCCTCTCGATTGCGGTGCTAGCAACGGCGCCGCGGCGCGCTTGCGCAACTTCAATCGGCGCGGCATTCTAGCGGTGCTTTCCCACCGAGAACAAGACGAACCGACGCCCCGCTCGGTCGGATCCGGGGCATGATCACCCCGCCAGCAGCCGATGGCGCCTGTGGCGGCCGCGCCTCGCCTCATCTTCGCACGGCCATCTTGGGAATGCCAGCAAGTTGGGGGCAGGTCGAAACCGGTCGTAGTCGTGGTCGACCGTGGTTGGCGGGAGCTTCTACGGGTCTGGCAAGCTGTGCCACGGCAGTTCGGCCGGGGATGCAAGCACCGCCACTCGGGATGGGGAGCGTCGTCAGATTTTGGTCTGCGGTTTCCAGCGCGTGGTTTTGGTACACTCGCCCCCGCAAATCGGGCAGCGGCCAGGTGTTCGGACGCTGGCGCTCGCAGCAACCAGGGCTGTTTCGAAAGTCTACGCGTCATGCCGGCAGAGCTTGAGCTTTCGGTCATCCTGACGACCTATGAACGACCCCGCCATTTGGAGCGGTCCCTGGCGTCGCTCGCGGTACAACAGAACATGGCCGGCAGATTTGAAGTCGTGGTCGTCGACGACGGTTCGCGGGATCGCACGCATGAAGTCGTTCGCCAGTTCGCGCGGACGGTCGAATTTCCCGTCAAGCTGACCACGCACGAGCATCAAGGTTTTCGCGTAGCACTTTGCCGCAATGACGGCGTGCGGGCAAGCGCCGGCTCCTATCTGCTGATTTCGGACAGCGACTGCCTGTTTCCGCCGACACATCTCGCGCGCATTTGCGCGCTTGCAAGCCAGGCGTGGTGCGCGCCGGTAACTGTTTTCGGCTCGACCGCGTGACGACCCAGTGGCTCACCGTGGCCGACGTTGCTGCCGGAAGATATCGGCGAACCGTCTCTTACGTCGAGCGCTGGCGGCTGTGGCGCCGCTGGATCAGCGACCAGCGATATCAAATCCGCCGCCACCCAATCAAGCCGAAGCTGATGGGCTTCAATATCGCGATTTCGCGGAGCGATTTGGAAGACGTCAATGGCTTCGACGAAGAGTATGTCGGCTGGGGCTGCGAGGACGACGATTTCGCCGCGCGGCTGCGAATGGCAGGAAAGTGCATTCGCACCATCGCCGGATCGACCCAGGCCTACCACATGTGGCACCCGCTCGACGAGTCCAACCCGGGAGTCTGGAGCCAGGGACCGAACGTGCAGCGGCTGCTGCACGCCGAACGCCAGATCAAGTGCCGCAAGGGATTGGTCGAACTAACGGACGACTCCGTGAATCCATCTTCGCAAGCCGCTTGATTCGACAGACCTTTCAGAATCTCTACCCGCAGTTGAATCGAAGAGATAGAGGGAGATCAGATGCGAATTGCTTTCTTTTCCACCATGGGCGGATTGCCGTGGGGCGGCAGCGAGGAACTTTGGTGCCGCGCCGCGGATGCGCTCTTGGATCGCGGGCACGAGGTGCACTTCTGCTCGCGCCAGTGGCACTCGGTGGCCGAACCGCTGCAGCGATTGATCGACAAGGGGGCCAAACCCGCGTTTCGTTCGCGCATGCGTTTGGGGCGTTCGTTGCGACGTGTGCTCGAACGTACGCGCCTGATCGATCTGAAATATCTCCCCTGGCTGAAGAAGACAAAGCCCGAGTTTGTCGTGATTTCGTTCGCTTGCCACACGGACGAGCCGCAAATCGCCAATGCCTGTCACATGCTGGGCATCCCGTATGCGATCCTGCTGCAGGCGGCCGGTTACGGCAATTGGATTCGGCCGCAGGATGCGCCGGCGTTTCGCTCGGCCTACGCGAATGCCCGACAGTGTTACTTCGTCTCCGACGAGAATCGGCGAATCATGGAGTCGAATTTGGTACTTGATCTCTCGCATACGGAAGTTGTGGACAACCCGTTCATGGTGCGTCCGGATGCGGCGCCGCCTTGGCCAAGCACGGAGCCATTCTGGAAGCTGGCCTACGTGGGGCGAATCCACTTCATCTCGAAAAGCCAGGATCTGTTGATCCACGTGCTGCGCCAACCGAAGTGGCGCGCCCGCCCGCTGAAAATCACTATGTGGGGCAACGACGACGGCTTCCTCGGACCCGTGTCCGACATGATCAAGCTCTACGGCCTGGAAGAGCAGATTTCCTATGGCGGATTTTCAAACGACATCGAGTCACTTTGGTCGAAATACCACGCGTTATTGCTGCCCTCGCGGATGGAAGGCAATGCGCTGTCGCTGATCGAAGCGATGTTGTGTGGCCGGATGCCGATCACGACCGACGTTGGTCGTGCGGCCGAGCTGATCGACGACGGAATCAGCGGGTTTGTTGCGCCCGCCGCAACGGCAAAGTTGATCGACGACGTGCTCGAACGGGCTTGGCAACGACGCCACGATTGGCAAGCGATGGGCCAGGAAGCAGCCCGCGCCATCCGCCAGCGGCACAGCCTCAAGCCGGGCGAAGATTTTGCCGACCGCATTTTGACCGCGGCGCACACGAAACCGAGTGCGATTAAAGTCGCTGCGTGATTCCAACGCGGTCTGATTCCGGCTCGCAGTCCGATTGTAGGATCTGCACGGGCCATCTATTCGGCACGACTGTTACAACCGGCCCGGGGCCGGCCTTCTGACGACGGGGTGTAGTTTTTCGGCATCATTTTCCCCCCGCCGCGAGCTCGCAACTAATCTGGAGCTTCAGCGAGGAATGCGTCGCCGTGTCACACGACGCGGCCGGCGAATGAACTCGCGCTTCCTCGCGCCTCGGCCCGCACGAACACTGCTCGTCGCGGTCGACCCACCTCGTCTCTCACCCTGCCGTTTTCCCGCCTAGTGAGACCAATCCGATGCCGAGTCACATTGCCGCCTCGTCGGCCCGTTTCGTTCGTTTGTCCTTGATCGCAATTCTCGCTCTTACGTGCCTCGCATCCGAGCACGCCGTAGCGTCGCCGATTTTTTCCGTGGGAGCGAAGGAAACGGTCTACACGTCGTCGCAACGCAAAAAGAAGGGCAAATCCTGGCCGGATGGCAATTTCGGCGTGGTCTCCAACGGCGACGGCACTTACGACTTCTATGCTGCCAATAGCTCGAAAATCAAGGTGACTCGCGGGACGCTCGACGATCCCGCGGCCAAAAAGGTCGGCAAAGGAAAGATCTGGAATGTTCCCAAAAAGACGTATAAATACATTGCCGGCGGTCCCGTCTATGAGGACGCGGGGACCGGCACGCGGTTGATGGTCTATCATGCCGAAAAGCACTTCGGCAGCAGATACTCGACCGATCTCGGCCTGGCAATCTCGTTTGATCCAAAAGGGCTCGACTTCTTTGACCTCGGGCCGATCGTCACGCCCAATATCCCCGTCGGACAGAACCCCTATTCATCTGACCTGGGTGGAGGTTCGTTCGCCATTAAGGATGGAATGTTCAACGTTTATTTTCGCGACTATTTGGCCAATCCCCAGGATGGATTCTCGGCCGAACTCGCAGTGGCCCGCGCGCCGTTGACGGATTTGATCAGTAATTCGATTGCCGGGCGGCCCACGGCGTTCACGAAATATTACAATGGCGGCTGGACCGAACCGGGCATCGGTGGAAGGTCGTCTCCGCTGGAGGTCGGCAATCCGGCCAATTGGTGGTCGAGCGTCTCGTACAATGAGTATCTCGATCAAATGGTGTTGGTCAGCTCGCAGTGGCAAGCCGGCGGCACCGGTCCCGACTTATACCTGGCGACTTCATCCGACGGCGTGAATTGGTCCGCACGGCAACCGCTGGTGCTCGACTCCGGCGAACAGATGTATCCGACGATTCTCGGCACCGGGCCCGACCCCCAAGTCACGGGCCAAACTTTCTACGTTTATTACACCGATGGCAGTCGCTGGGGCAGCGCGCAGCTCGCGCGGCGACTGGTGACGTTTGACCCATCGTCACCGGCCGTGTTGCCACCGCCGCCGGGACCCGATCCGATTCCCGTCACCGGACCGATCCTCGATCCTGGCCCTGAGCCTGACCCGACGCCGATGGAATGGGCTTCCATCGGCGGCTACAAAGACGATTTCCAAGGTGGTGGTCCGGCGACGGGCTGGACGTATGCATGGAATCCGACTGGCAAGCTAGGCGATGCGGCCAGCTTTTCACCGCTTTTGTGGAGCGATTCCGCCCAGATGTATAACACGACCGGCGCTGCAACGATGGCGCCTGGCAGCAAGTCGCACAACGACGACTACTTGCAGCTCGGTGAAGTATGGGGTCATCCCGGCACACCGGGTTACATGCCGATCGCCGGTTACACGATTCAAGAGGAAGATGGAGCCGGCCTCTATCAACTCGTCGACACCTCGATTCAAAAGACCGACGGGACAGATTCCAAGAAAGAAGACGGACTGGGCGTGCTCGTGTACCTCAACAATACGCTGATCGGCTCTGAGGCCAGCGTGTCGACGAATGGCTCGGTGACCAGCTTCGACCGCGAGCTGGGCCAGCTCAACGTCGGCGATACGGTTTGGGTCATGATTGACCCGCTCAAATCGCAGAGCTACGACGCGTTCACTAATTTTGATTTTTGGCTGCAAAAAGCTGTGCCGCTAATGGCAGGCGGAACGGGCGCCATGGGTTTGATGGCGAGCGCGGTGCCGGAGCCGAGCTCGCTGGCGCTGGTAATTTTGGCACTCGCGGGCTGCAGACTGTCGCGGCGACGAGGCAAGGGCTGAGATCGCGCGCGGCGTGCGTTGGCGTCAATTCGACTTGCGCAGAATCACTGCGGCTTGGAAGTCGTGATGCGCGCGGTGCGCGACGTCGACGACTTCAAACCACTTGCCCCACCGCTGGTGAACGTAGTCTGAGTCCATGAACACGTTGCAATTGTGTTCGATCGAATCTGGATTCGACGTGAACACCAGCCTGCCCGCCGGCATCGGTTCACCCGGTCGGTAGACGTCGTTGAACTCCGGGTGACGCTGCAGGCGCTTGAGCAGCCCTCCCTGCGACGACAGCACCTGCCAGGTTTCTTCCGAGTGGATCGTCAATAGCGCATAGGCGCCGTCGGCCATCACCCGATGAACCTCCGCAAGCCAGCCTGATTCGTAGCTGTCGATGTGCGTGAAGACAGACAGACCGACGCAAAACGTCACGCTGCCGTCCGCCAAAGGGAAATATGGATAGGGGCTGACCTTGACCGCGCGCACCGCCGGGCCGAAGTGCTGCTCCACGAATTCGACGTGATTAACGTTGAGATCGGTGATCGTCACCTTGGCCGATTCGTCGGCAAGGACAATGTGACGTGCGAATCGACCTGAGGCCCCGCCAAAGTCAAGCACGTGGCGAAACGACGCGTGCGGCACCAGCCGCTCGACCATTCTTAGGTCCTCGACGCCGCTCAACCAATAAGCCAGGTGTTGATTCTCACAATAGCCCTCGCGGTCGATGGTGGCGGGTAGCGGGACATTGTCGCGCTCTAGGGCGGCGAGCGTGGCCGGCTCATCCAGGAAGGACCGCAGCCGCGGATAGACGGTTTCCACTTGCTCCGGTTGTCGATAGAGCTGCGCGGCGGTGCCGACGGTCGGCGCCAGTCGGCGACGGGTTTCGAACCAGCTGGGTGCATGCGAAGAATTCGACGCACTCGTGCGCGGTCGAGCCTTGCGGATCAGCTGTGACAGTTTTGACATCGTTTCGTCCGTGATCGTTTCAAAACTATAAATTATGAGAGACGCGAGACGGATTCTCTCGGCCTTCCCAAGGGTGAAATGGCGCGCATCTTCTCCAGTCCACTAAGTAGCGTCAAGTTCAATCGTGGCGTGCATTTGCACTGCTTTGCAGCACGCTGTCCGCGAAAACTCGCCGGAAAATCGAGGCTCTCTGCCCGCTGGTGCAGAAAATCCCGGCGACAGACCAACCGTCGCAAGTCAACGATTGGACGATCGCCGGGCGTAAGGCGGAGCAGTGGTTCGGCCGATGGTCAAACAGCGTTAGAGGGCGCTGGCCCCGGTTTCCGCGGTCCGAATGCGAATCACGTCCTTGAGTTCAGAGACGAAGATCTTTCCGTCGCCGACTTGCCCGGTCTGGGCAGATTGGACGATTGAGTTGACCACCGTCTGCAACTTCCCGTCGTCAACAACCACTTCGATCTTGATCTTGGGAACAAAATCGACCGTGTACTCGGTGCCGCGGTAGATTTCAGTGTGTCCTTTTTGGCGGCCGAAACCGCGGACTTCAGTGATCGTCATGCCGGTAACGCCAGCCTGCGCAAGGCCGTTTTTAACATCTTCTAACTTGTGGTGACGCACGATCGCTTCGATCTTTTTCATGTTCTTGGGCTCCCTATGTTTTGTTTGTTTTGATGAGTCGTTGTGATCTCTTCTGCAATTGTTTGCTCGTGATTGATCGCGAGCGAGCTGGGTGAGGGACTCGGGTTGGAATCCCCCACCCACTCGTCGATTTCCTGCGTCGCATCGAAACGCGAATCGCTCCGACTCAGGCATCGGACGGCGCTAATACGAAGCCGTGGTAGGCTTCGTTGCCGTGCTCGCCGACGTCGAGCCCTTCGATCTCTTCCTCGCGCGTGACGCGCATGCCGAGAACGGCCCGGATGATTCCCCAGCAAATCACCGAGGCGACGACGACGTAAACGCCAGTGGCGAGGATGCCGATAAGTTGGGCGATCAATTGGTCGCTGCCGCCACCAAAGAACAGGCCACCTTTGTAAATCGCCGGTTACTCCTACCGATGGCATGATTGCCGGGTCGGCGAACAGGCCGACGCAAAGCGTGCCAAAGATGCCATTCGCCAGATGGACCGAAGTCGCCCCAACTGGATCGTCCGCCTTAATGCGGTCGAAGAACTGATCACGGACAGCACGACGAGTACACCGGCAATTGCCCCGATGATGGCCGCCGACTTTGACTGACCCAGGCGCAGGGAGCCGTGATGGCGACCAGAGCCGGCCAGACAGCCGTTGAGCGTCATGCCGATGTCTGGTTTGCCGAGCATGCATCCAGCAAGTGGCCGTAGCGGTCAGCGTGGCAATGGCGGCCGCGGGTTCGTCGTGACACAGATATCGGCGATAGCGCTTCGGGAATCAGCACCCATAGTGCTTCCCGGATTAAATCCGAACCAGCCCAGCCAGAGGATCAAGCAGCCAATGGTGGCGGCGAGTCATATTGTGGCCAGGGATGGCGCGTGGCTTCCCGTCGGGTCCATACTTGCCGATGCGTGGGCCCAGCATGAAGACGCCGACCAGCGCCGCCCAGCCGCCGATCGAGTGGACCTGCGTCGAACCGGCAAAATCGAGGAAATGTTTGTCGACTGCAGCCAGCCGCCGCCCCAAATCCAGTGTCCAACAACCGGGTAGATGACGATGGCCATGACATGCACTGAAGAAGATGAACGAAATGTACTTAATCCGCTCGGCGACGGCACCGGAGACGATAGTTGCCGCCGTTCCAGCAAACACCAACTGAAAGAAGAATTTCGCCAGCAGCGGGACGCCGGTCCAGTTCAATGCTCCATAGTCGCCTTGATACGTGTCGAGCGATCGCCGGACTGTTGTCGGCACCGCCGAGAAACCATAAGCCGTGTTGCCCGACATAGGGCGAACCGTTGCCGAACATGACGCCGAAGCCGATCGACCCAAAAGAACACCGTCGTCACGGCAAACACAATGAAATTTTTCGAAAGAATGTTGACGCAGTTTTTCGCGCGGCAGAAGCCGGACTCGACGCAGCCGAAGCCAAGTTCATGAAAAAGACCAACATGGCGGTGACAAGCACCCAGACCGTGTCGATGCCCAGACCTTAGTTCGGTGCGGACGGCGATGAGCGGATCGGCCGCCTGGGCGACTGCGGCGGCGTCCGCGGCCTCTTCGGCTGCGACGGCGGCTTGTTGTTCGGAATCTTGTGCGAGTGCCGATTTCGGAATCAGTCCCCACGCCAGCGTGCCGGCTACCATCAACAATGGAAGTAGGAGCTTCCAGCGATCGAAATCCATATGGTCGTCCCATGGTACAAGTCTCCCTTTCCAAAAGGTGAATACTGCACCGGCCCTGTGCCGGGCGATTGAGTGCGTTGGATTGCGTCGTCGCGGACACTGCGGAGTCGGGTCTCGCGCGGCGATCGACGTACACGTTTCGCGCAGAACGGCTTTCCTTAGAGCGGACGGTACCGAGCAGGGAAGAGGAATCCGGATCGTGTTCCGCCAAACACAAACCAGGTTAAGCTGCGGTCACTTCGATCAGCCGCAAAACAGCAAGCTGAGTCCCAGGGACCGTCGCTGTCGCGGCACGAGTAGACACAAACTTATCGTGAGCGAGTGTCGCATGCAATCGCGTTTCGAAAAGAGGATTTCCATTCGCCCCTGCAAATCGCAGGATTTGCAGGGGTCGATGGATAATTCGGTTCGTGAGAGGTGGGCCCGAGGTTGATGGGCCCATCGGCCAACCGGACGCGAGAGCCCATTGATCGCACAATCCAGGCACGAATTGGCTGCCGAGCCGTCATCCAGCTCCGTTGCCTTACGACCTAGAGGCGCTGGCCCCGGTTTCCGCGGTACGGATGCGGATGGCGTTCGACAACTCGGAGACGAAGATCTTGCCGTCGCCGACCTGGCCGGTTTGGGCGGCCTTGACGATCGTGTCGACGATCGTCTGCAGCTTGCCGTCATCGACCACGACTTCGACCTTGACCTTCGGGACGAAGTCGACCGTGTACTCCGTACCGCGGTAGACCTCGGTGTGGCCCTTCTGGCGGCCGAAGCCGCGGACCTCGGTGATCGTCATGCCAGTGATCCCTTTGGCGCTGAGCGCGTCCTTGACTTCTTCCAATTTGTGATGCCGTACGATGGCTTCGATTTTCTTCATAACTTGTAGCTCCGATCTTGGATCGTTAATTCGTAAATTCGCGTGTTCAGGTAGACCCGTCCGCGATTGCATGCATTCGAGCGGGAGGGACGAAGCTGCTTAGTCGAATGGGACGACTAAATCAAATCCGACGGCAGCTCCGTCCTCCCATTGAACCGGTCTTCCACTGGAACAATTCTTCTTCAAACTTCATGAACAACTTCAATTGTCATGAGTGGACTTCAGGCGAACCGCCAAGTCCAACCGACCATTAGTGTGAATGGGGCGTCTCCACGTCTTTGTCGAGATGGATTCCGGAGTAGCCCTGGACGCCCATTTCCGGAATGTCCAGGCCTTCCATTTCCACCTCGGGCGAGACGCGGATGCCACCGCACAAGATGTCCGTCACCTTGAACACGATGCAGCCGGCGATGCCGAGATAGACGGTGCAGGCCAGTAGCCCGACGATCTCGGCGATCAATTGACCCCAGCCAGCGCCGTAGAACAGACCGGTCACTGTGCCGGAAACGCCATTCCAGCCGTCACCGTACGTACCGTCGGCAAACAGGCCGAGTGCGATGACACCCCAGGCACCGCACACGCCGTGGACGGCGATCGAACCGACCGGGTCATCAATCTTCATCTTGCGTTCGATGAAGAGCACGCCCTCGACGACAAGAATGCCGGCGATGATGCCAATGATGCAAGCGGACAGGGAAGTGACAAACGCGCAGGGCGCGGTGATGGCGACCAAGCCCAGCCAACATGCCGTTGCAGGCCATCGTCGGATCGGGTTTGTTGCCACGGACGTTCCACATGTAGAGGACCGTCGTCAGCGCACCGGTCGCCGATGCGAGCATGGTGTTGGTGGCGACGATCGCGATGCGGAGGTCGGTGCCGGCCAGCGTCGATCCGGGATTGAAGCCGAACCAGCCGAAGGCCAGGATGAATGTGCCGATCACCGCCATCGGCACACTGTGCGCCGGAATGGCGTTGACTGAACCGTCCTTGTTGTACTTGCCGATGCGTGGCCCGACGAACCAGGCCGCAAGTAGCGATAGCAACCCGCCCTGAAAGTGGACCACCGACGAGCCGGCAAAGTCGACGGTGCCGTGTCCCAGGCCGTAATTCGTGCCGAGGTCGGCCAGCCAGCCGCCGCCCCAGACCCAGCAGCCGTAAACGGGATACAAGATCGTGCCCAGCGCACAGCCGTAAAGCATGAAGGCCGAAAACTTCCAGCGTTCGGCGGCTCCGCCGGTGGGGATCGTCGCGGTCGTGTCCATGAACACCATCTGGAACAGAAACAGTGCGAAGATGCCGCAATCGTAGACGCTCGGGCCAAGAAAGAATCCCTTCCAGCCGAGCAGGTCGATCGTCTTGTCGCCGATGTGGATCGAGTACATCGCGTCGAGCACGCCGGTTCCCGGACCGAGGGCGCCGAGCGTCCCCACGCCGCCGAACATGAACGCGAAGCCGCAGACGTAGAAGCCCAACATGCCTAGCGGATAAATCATGAAGTTCATGGCCATCGTGTGGGCGGAGTTTTTGGCGCGGGTCAAGCCCGTTTCCACCATCGCGAAGCCGGCCTGCATGAACATCACGAGGAAGCCCGTGATCAGCGTCCAGACGATGTTGATCGAGAGCTTGTTCTTGCCGACGCGGTCGGCGATGTTATCGAGCGAGAGCGGTTCGGAGGTCACGTCCGAAGCCCCGCCAGTAATCTCACCCGTTGCGTCCGGCTTCACTTCCGCCGGCGCGGCAGCTGCGGGGGCAGCGGATGCTTCCGCTGGTGCCGCCGCTTCTTGGGCAGCTGCCCAGTTTGTAACGAGCCCCACGAGGCACGCGCTCACGACCGCCATCGCGAGCAGCCAGGGCTTGGATCGCCCCCATTCAAAAGTAGATACCATAGACATTTTCTCCACGACAGAAGGATGTAGAACCGCGCTAGGCGCAGTGCCAGGCGCATTGGAAAAATCGTCTGCTCAGGGCGGACGATGAAAACGCTCGAGGATGATGGCATGCCGGCGAAGGCGCGGGTTGCCGGCAGATGATCAACGAGACGAGAGCACAACGAAGCGCAGCTCGCGAACGCTGCCCATCCCGTAGCGCCTAGACTAGATCAGTCCTGGCGGAGGTGTGCCGGGAAGCTCAATGAGATGATCGGGCGTCGGCGCGAAAACGACGAGATTCTGCGAAATCGAACGCAGGACCGAACAGTGCGTCACCAGCGGCGTCGACTCCGGCCAAACCGCGGGATGACCGGCTTCCGCCAGATTCGGCCATTCTGGCGCGGGTTCCGACAGTGCGTCATCCGAATCTTCTGGGTCCGTTGCGACGCCGTTCGCAGCCGACACCGCGGCCCGACAATCCACGAAACGGCCGACGGCAGTTTTGCGATTTGGCTCGACCCGCCTGGTCGGCGAAGAAGCGACGCAGATGCTTCCCCACGCGAAGAGCGCGAGAATCAGCGCCGTCGTATTTCGAGCGGCAAGCAATTGTTGAGGCGTTCGCACGCTCACAGGTCGTCCCCAGCGTCGCTCAAACGAATCCGCAGTTCCAAAGCTGCTAGCAAATGTTGTGCTAAATGTGAAGAATTCCGCGCGAAACCGTAGAAATGCCGAGAAACTCGGTGAATTCCATCGATTCAATGTCGGTCGAATGCCCCGCGTCGCGGCACAACTCAACCCGTGTGCCCAAGATTTAGGCTGCGTCCTTTGTCAGTAAAAAAATGTGTGGGCAGGGGAGGCAATTGCTTCTGTTGAGATTGGCGGATCGATCAATACTCGCCGATCACGAATCGCTTGTCTCCCGCTGCCCGCCGTGGGTGGCCGAAGGATTCTCACTTCACGCTAGAGCGCGCTAGCGCCCGTTTCTGCCGTACGGATGCGGATGGCGTTCGACAGGTCGGAGACGAAGATCTTGCCGTCGCCGACCTGGCCGGTTTGGGCGGCCTTGACGATCGTGTCGACGATCGTCTGCAGCTTGCCGTCATCGACAACGACTTCGACCTTGACCTTCGGGACGAAGTCGACCGTGTACTCCGTACCGCGGTAGACCTCGGTGTGGCCCTTCTGGCGGCCGAAGCCGCGGACCTCGGTGATCGTCATCCCGGTGATCCCTTTGGCGCTGAGCGCGTCCTTGACTTCTTCCAATTTGTGATGCCGCACGATGGCTTCGATTTTTTTCATATCCTGGACTCCAAGACTGATTTGTATTTTCGTTGTTTTGCGACGCGAGCGGCGCTGTTAATGGACGAGCGCCGGTTTCGATTTCGGGAGAATGGGGGTGAGGGGGACCGTTTCCTGGGCTCCTCACCCCCACACTTTTTCCCGCGTTACATGATTATCGGCTCGATCAACCCTCGGGCATGGCTTCGAGCACGAAGCCGTGATAGGCCTCGTTGCCATGCTCGCCGAAGTCGAGGCCTTCGCGTTCTTCATCGGCCGAGACGCGCAGCCCGACCGTGTTCTTGATTATCAGGAACAAGATGCCGCCAGCGATCGTTGCCCACAGGAAGACGGCACCGACACCGATTGCTTGCGAAATCAGCTGTTTTGCGTCACCACCCATGAATAGCCCGAGTGCAGGATTACCCTCGCCACCGAGCGAAAACAGGCCCAGTGAAAGCGTTCCCCAAGCACCGCAAACGCCATGGACGGAAATCGCACCCACCGGATCGTCGACCTTGAGAAACTTCTCAATGGCGACGACCGAGAGCACAACGAGTATCCCAGCGACCAGACCAATCATCACCGAGGACCCTACACTGACCCAATTGCAAGGGCAGGTAATTGCCACCAACCCAGCCAGGGCGCCATTGAGCGCCATCGTGGCTTCCCATTTGCCGAACATGGCCCGTGCAGTAAACAGGGCAGCGATCGCAGCCATGGCTGCGGCAGCGTTGGTATTGATCGTGATGATCGCAATCGCACTTGCATTCGCCGCCATTGTGCTGCCCGGATTGAAGCCAAACCACCCCAACCAGAGAACGAACACGCCGAGTGTAACGAGCACGAGATTGTGGCCCGGTATGGCCCGCGGCGTGCCATCGGCGGCGAATTTCCCGATCCGCGGACCGAGGATGAATGCTCCAACTAGCGACAACCAGCCGCCGCAGCTATGCACCACAGTCGAACCTGCAAAGTCAAAAAAGGGTGTGTCCATGGTCGACAGCCAACCGCCACCCCAAATCCAGTGACCGGAAATTGGATAGATTACGGCTGAGACGACGGCACTATAAATCATGTACGAAGTAAACTTCGTGCGCTCGGCCATCGCACCGGAAACAATCGTCGCTGTGGTTGCGGCGAAAACGAGTTGAAAGAAAAATTTTGCATCCAGCGGCACGAGCGTCCAATCGAGCGACGTGAATGGTTCGGCCGTGTTCAGAAACGTCCCTTTTAGGCCACCCCAAAACCCATTGGCCCCGCCAAACATGATCGAGAAGCCCATGATCCAGAACGTGAGCGTCCCGAAGCAGTAGTCGAGCAAGTTCTTCATGCAGATGTTGACCGCGTTCTTGGCCCGCGTCAGTCCCGTTTCTACCAGCGCGAAACCAGCCTGCATCCACATGACCAGAAACGCCGTCAACAATACCCAGACCGTATCCAGGGCGTTTGAGGTCGCGCCTAACGACGAATTCCATCCCGCCGGCTCCGCGACCGGCGCCTCCGTAGCCGCATCGGCTGCCGGCGCCGTCTCTTCCACCACAGCCTCTTCCGTGACCGTCTCTTCCTGAGCAACGGCTCTATGGGCCGTCACCCCAAGCACCAGCGCACCGGCCACCATCAATAACAATGGCAACCAGAGCCTTCCTCGGTCGAATTCTATTAGTCGTCCCATCGTTCAATATCTCCCATTCCAGAAGGGTTCGATTCGCGCCGACTACGAGCGGAGCGAATCTCAATTGGTCGAATCGTCCTGCCGAGTCACCGCCAACTCTCTGCAAAACGCAATTGAGCAATACAACGTCCGCGCCGCGCACACAGCCACTGAAAGGGCGTTCAAATTCGGCGAACGTCATGTGGAAAACCGCGAGGCAAGATTAGAAGAAAAACCCCACCACGGGCTAGCACCGCATGCAAATGCCGTGCGAAAATCTGACAAAAACGACAAAACTCCTCCAATCCCGCGGTTTTTGCCGGTTTTTTCGAGCGCCGCAGAGGGGCAGGGCTAGGTTTTGCGGGCGACATTGGCAGTCTGTGCCTAAGCTTTGGGCGGCGTCGCTCGCAGTCGCCAACCACGCCAATGGCCCGTGTCCGGACGCGGATCCCCACTGAGTTAAGGCTGGTCGGTCTGCCGCCTGCCGCGTAGCAAGTGATAAGTTCCTTAAGCGAGGGCCGCGACGCCGCTGACCACACCAATCGGGCAAATAGCTGACGCAGAACCGCACCTCGGATTTTCGAGAAAACCAGTCTCGCATCGAAACACGCTGCCCAAACGCAATTGGCTCGGCATATTTCTGGAAACGTTTGTCAGCGCAACCGAGAGTGCTCGGTGGAGTTCGCGCTTACCGGTTCTAGTACTTCGACAAAGCAAGGGAGCCGCGGGCGACTCCCCCTGAGATCATTTGAAACCGTTGTACGGTTACTTCTGCCCAGAATAGCCCTACTTGATGAACAGCATTTCCTGGTAGGTCGGCAGCGGCCAGAGGTCGTCCGCGACCCAGCCTTCGAGTTCGTCGGCATACTTACGAACCATGGCCATGGCCGGCAGAATCTCGTCGTACACGTAGCGGGCCTCCTCCAACAAGCTGCCGTCGCCGTGGTGGGTAATCGCCTTCTTTAGGATCGCCAATGCTGTCCTGCAGCGTCTTGACCAGCTCGGTCACCTTGTCGAGCGTGTCGGTGTCGAACTCGTAGCCGACCAGCTTCAAGTTCGCACACGTCGAGGCCAGTTCGTTCTGGTAGCGAATCGCGGCCGGGAAGATCAGCGTCTTGGC
The DNA here is from genome assembly GCA_963808175.1 of uncultured Planctomycetota bacterium. Taxonomy (GTDB): domain Bacteria; phylum Planctomycetota; class Planctomycetia; order Pirellulales; family Lacipirellulaceae; genus DASYDU01. Next base: position 29,705 of record CAWEEU010000019.1, read on the forward strand.
CATCTCGACCATCAGCCTGGCCTCGGTCATCACCGTCTTGACAGTACTGATCCAGGTAGATGTCCAGACGACTATCGACCTCGCGTTCGCGTCAGCACGTTGTACTTCTTGAACAGCTCCTTCGATCTCCTGGCTTGCTGAGCTCCGGCAGCGCGTCGACGGATGATCTTCAGGTTCAACAGACCGCGTTTCTCGGCTTCCTGATGCCAGGCCTCCGAATAGCCGTCGCCGTTGAACACGATCGGCTCGCATTCGGTGATAGATCTCGGTCAACAGCGACTGAATCGCGGCGTTGAGCTTTGTCGGGTCGCCGCCGGTGGCCTTTTCGAGCTTTGTCGCACAGAAGTCGAGCGACTCGGCGACGATCGTGTTCATCGCCACCAGCGGACCGGCGATCGACTGGTTGGCGCCCACGGCACGGAACTCGAACCGGTTGCCGGTGAAGGCGAACGGGCTGGTGCGGTTGCGGTCGCCGGCGTCCTTCGGCAGCGGCGGCAACACGTCGACGCCGACGTTGAGCGTCCCCTTGGCCAGCGACGACTTGGCGCCGCCGGCCTTGATCTGCTCGAACACGTCCGTGAGCTGGTCGCCCAGGAAGATCGAAATAATCGCCGGCGGGGCCTCGTTGGCACCCAAGCGGTGATCGTTGCCGGCCGTCGCCACCACGGCTCGCAGCAGCCCCTGGTACTTGTTCACGGCTCGCATGACAGCCGCGCAGAACACCAGGAACTGGGCGTTGTCGTGCGGCGTGTCGCCCGGATCGAGCAGGTTGCCCTGCGACGCGCTGCCGAGCGACCAGTTGACGTGCTTGCCCGAGCCGTTGACGCCGGCGAACGGCTTCTCGTGCGTCAGGCAGGTCATGCCGTACTTCTCGGCCACGCGCTTGAGCGTGATCATGATCAATTGCTGGTGATCGTTGGCGAGGTTCGCCGACTCGAACACCGGCGCGATTTCGTACTGGGCCGGCGCCACTTCGTTGTGCCGCGTCTTGACCGGAATGCCGAGCTTGAACAGCTCGCGTTCGCACATCCAGCATGAAGGCCAGCACGCGCTCGGGAATCGCACCGAAATAGTGATCTTCGAATTCCTGGCCCTTCGGCGGCTTGGCGCCGAACAGCGTGCGGCCGGCGTTGAGCAAGTCGGGCCGGGCGAAGTAAGAAGTGCCGATCGATCAGGAAGTACTCTTGCTCGGGGCCGGCGGTCGACGCGACAAACGCACCGTCCGTCTTGCCAAACAGCTTGAGAATCCGCTGCGCTTGGCCGTTAAGCGCCTGCATCGAACGCAAGCAGCGGCGTTTTCTTGTCGAGCGCTTCGCCGGTCCAGGAGACGAACGCCGTCGGAATGCAGAGCGTCGTGCCATTGGGGTTCTCCAGAATGTAGGCGGGGCTGGTCACGTCCCAGATCGTGTAGCCGCGGGCTTCGAACGTCGCGCGGATGCCGCCCGAGGGGAAGCTCGAGCCGTCCGGCTCGCCTTGGATCAGCTGCTTGCCGCTGAATTCGGCCAGCGCGCCGCCGTCGCCGTCGGGCGACAGGAAGCTGTCGTGCTTTTCGGCGGTCAGCCCGGTCAGCGGGAAAAAGACGTGGGCGTAGTGCGTCGCGCCCTTTTCGATGGCCCAATCTTTCATCGCGGCGGCGACCACGTCGGCGATCGCGGGATCGAGCTTCTCGCCGGCTTCGATCGTCTTGATCAGCGATTTGAAAACCGGCTTGGGCAACCGGGCCTTCATCTGCGCCTTGCCGAAGACATTGGCAGCCGAAGAGCTCCTGGGCCGGCGTTTGCGTGAAATTCAGGGGCGGTGAAATCGGCTGATAGTTGGTGACGGCGGAGATGGCGGCCATCCGCACCGAACCACCCAGGGATCTCGAGCCGCCTGGCGTCGCCGCCGCTCCATGACGGGCCGCTGTTTCAGACTCATTGGTCGAAAACGTCATACTCACGATTGCCTTCCCTTGGGAGAACGCTTCTCCGAACGCGCGGATCCGTCACCGAGTTGGGCCGGACGATCCGCTGTGCCGCTCCCTAGCCCGTGCTCCCCCGGACCTCTGGAGCGAATGGATTTCGAGCGTGGCTCCTTGCTCGCAAGCGACTTCTATTCGCAAGTCCGATGCCGCTGTGGATTCGATAGCTTCTCTCAAAATTGACGGTGTTTTTCACAAATCGGGGCAAGCGAGGTGAAGTTTTCGGCTTATGCGAGCGCACTTTATGGGCACAATCTGCTAGAAAATAAGGCGATTCGCAGTATTTTGCGTCGCTCCAGCGGTCCCCGATCTGATGTCAAAATATATGCCAAAAAAAACTTGAAATCTCATTCGACGGCTGGTTAAAATAATCCCCCCGCTTTGCGTAGAGCGCCTCCGCTGGGGAGCTTAACTTTTTGGACTATAGGTAGCCGGCTTGACCATGAATCCAAAGTATGCGTGGATAGCAGTTCTCGGCATTCTAGGGGGTCTACCTTCTATCGGATGGGCGGATGGGTTTCATCCGCTTGACGCCAGCGATTCTCCGCTGGGCAGCGTCGACGACGATTTTCAAATCAGCCCCGACGGACGTTGGGTCCTGTACCGTTCTATTCACGGTGACGAATCCACGGTCGAGGAACTGTTTTGCGTGACGACGAATGGTGGTGTTCCGGTGCGGCTCAATGGCGATCTTACCGCAGGCGGTGACGTCTCCGATTGGCAGCTCAGTCCCGACGGCAGTCACGTCGTGTATTGGGCGGATCAAGACACCGACGACTTGCAGGAAGTCTATGTCGTGCCTGTGGATGGCGGCACGGCGCAGAAGCTCAACGCACCATTGGTCGACGAGGGGAGCAAGGGCGGCGCGTTTGCCGGTCTTAGCGGCGACCGGGTTGTGTACATCGGAAGTCAGGTGACCGGGCCCTTCTCGGGGCCATTCTACGAATTGTTCAGCGTGTCCAGTGCGGGCGGCGAATCGATCCGATTGAACGGTCCGTTGGTCAACGGCGGTGACGTGCGTCGGGTCTGGGTGCGTCCCGATGGCGCTCGCGTCCTCTACCTTGCCGATCAAGACGTCGACGAACGGGAGGAACTCTTCAGCGTGGCCCCCGGCGCTGGTTCGCCCGTGAAATTGAACGCGCAACTTGTGGATGGCGGCGACGTATTGGCGGATGGGCTGCAATTCAGCCCGGATGGAAACAGCGTTCTCTATGCGGCCGATCAGGAACGTGATTCCGTCTTTGAGTTGTTCAGTGTGCCGTCTTTAGGAGGTACCCCACAAAAGCTCAACGGGCCGCTGGCCAACGGCGGCGACGTCACACCCGGCAGTCAGCAGATTCAGTCCCGACGGTTCGCGTGTGCTCTATCATGCCGATCAAGATGCGGACGAAGTGTTTGAAATCTACAGCGTTCCCAGCGGCGGCGGCGAAAGCGTGCGACTGAACGGACCGTTGGTCCAAGACGGCGACGTCCGCTGGCAGGGATTGCGATTCAGTCCAGACGGCACGCGGGTACTCTACACCGCCGATCAAGACGAGGATGAAGTTTTCGAGCTGTACAGCGTGCCGGCCGCCGGCGGCACAGCAGTGAAGCTCAATGGCCCACTGGTCAATGGCGGCGACGTGATGGATGACGCTCTGTTCAGCCCAGATAGTCAACTGGTCCTCTATCGCGCCGATCAAGAGCAAGACGAAGCGGTCCGTTTGTACCTCGTCTCGGCGACTGGCGGCTCGGCGACTGGTATCTCCGCGCCTTTTGTCCCGGGCGGCGCGGTCGTCAGCGCGTCCTTCAGCCCTGACGGCAAGTACGTCATCTATCTGGCCGATCAGGAGGAGGACGAGGTTTTCGAGTTGTTTGCCGTACCGACGGCCGGTGGAACCACCACGAAACTCAATGGGCGACTGACTGCCGGCGGCGATGTCACCGACTGGCGATTTAGCCCCGATGGCAATATGGTCATTTATCGTGCCGATCAAGACATGGACGAGAACTATCAGCTGTATTCCGTCTCTTTGAGCACGAATCTCGCCGGCGACTTCAACGGCGACGGCACCGTCGACGCGGCAGACTACACCGTCTGGCGCGACGGGCTGGGGGCCAAGTACACCGCCGGAGATTACGGCGATTGGAAAGCGAACTTCGGTCGTTCGAGGGGTGGTGAAGCCGCCGTTTCACCGGCCCAGCTTGCGGTCCCGGAACCGGCGGCCTGCGTGCTATTGGGCATGATGTCGGCGTTGATTCGGCGTCGCCGCCGACGCGAACGGATTGCACGCTAAGAACGCCTTTAGTCGAGCCAATCCTTGTCGGCAAGCCGCGCGGGCACGTACTCTTCCGTGACGTAGCTGATGTCTTTCGAGATCAGCGATTCGACTTCCAGCTTGAAATCGTTTTTGAGCATCTTCTCGATCTCCCGCTGCCAATCGCGCTTCTTGGCGAACCAGGGGTAATTGGCAATTTGCTTCGCCCGCTTGCGGTCGTTGTCGTTGAGCGCAATTTGCACGCTTTCCGACAAGCTGCAGCGTTCGTAGTCCTTGCTTCGCAGGCCCAAGAAACGGCAGTCGGGGATTGCCATCCGCTGCGATTCGAACGCCAGGTTGATCGAACCCTGCTTGATCACGCTGTAGATGTAGTACCCCCACGGGTCGTTATCGAGCACACAATAGATCGGCAGCTTCAGTTCGTTATGAAGTCGATGGAGCATGCGGCGGACGCCGCGCGGCGGCTGGCCGGCGCCGTGGGTGAGGATGCAGTCGTGTTTTTTCCAGAACTTGTCCTCGTTGAATCGCTGCCAAACAGTGTCCTTTTTCAACATGCAGCACAAACTTGGCGTCGCACTTCTTCGGGTCAAATTTGATCACTTCCGGCTCGACGATCGACGGAATGGCATAGCCGCCCGAACCCATCCGCGAGCAATCGATTTCGTCGCCGCTGTCGTTGAGAATGATATTGCCGACCATTTCGCCGCGCTTGTCAGCATACAGATGCAGCTCCTCCCGCAGGCTGGCCAGCAACACCTCGATGTCTTCGATCACGGTATCGCATTCGTTCTGGTCGTCGAACGTGTTTTCCTTTGCGCCTTCGATCGTGTGCTTGAGCATGTAGTACATACCACGCAAGCTGGTCGTTTTGCCTTGTGTGAGCAGTTTCTTACAGCCGCTGGCGACCAGCATCGTCCGCATGTAGGCCTTGGCCTGCGATAGATCGAACAGCTGCCGCCGGTTCGTCGAGTTCCCCATTTCGAGAATCCGCTTCCGAGGACTGTAGCGGACATTCGAGAGTGTGCGCGAGGGAATGTCGACGTGCGGGTCGCTGCCGCTTCTCGGCGGCGACGACCACGCCGTCCGCCAGACCAACGATGCTGCCCATCGTTTTTTTGTCGCGTGGCGTCAGCTTCGCCGCGACTTGTTTTGCTTCGGCAACGGCGCCGCGTTTGCGGCCTATTTTCTTAGCCATGATTTCACTTCGGTTGAACGATGAATAACTCACGCAAAGGCGCAAGGCGCAAGGAAACAAGTTAAAACCTTTGCGTCTTGCGCCTTTGCGTGAGAAAAATGTCAGGCGGACTCTTCGGGAGCGGTCGAAGCACGATTGATCGCGGCCGCCGAGTCGAGCGGGTCGACAATCAGTACGTTTTTGCCCAGTTCGAGCTCGGCGTCTTCGATCGGCCGGCCGCGCTCGTCGAGCTTCATGTCGGCGTCACTCGTTCGCTTCTTGGCGACCGATACGAGCTGATCGTAGAGCGCCGCGCGGTCGACGGCGTTGATGTCGCTCACGGCGGTGGCGACTTCGCCCAGGTAACGCAGGAAAACCTGTCGGCGGTCGCCTTGCTGCTTCACCTTGAGGCGTTTGCGGACGTACATGCCGAGGTTTCGCCCGACCGATTGCAGCGCGAGCCGCAGCTCCTTTTGAATCTCTGGATAGCTGGCGACCGCTTCCTTCGATTCGCTGGTGAATGGCACCCAGACGCTGGCGATGTGGACCATCAGCGTGACCGGCCCCTTGGGCACCGAGCCGCGCGATTGTGACAGCCCATAGCTCCGCCAGTTCGTCGCCACCACGGTTTGCGTGATCGCGCAGCTGGCCGGCTGGAACTGCAGCGGCACGCGGTTGGCATAGCGGAAGACCTCCATCGTCTGCCCTTCCGCGACGTTGACGCCCTTCATCGCGGCCAATAACGCCTCGATCTGCTTCGGCTTGAGGCTCGACGGCGACTGTCGCGTGCCGAGGCTCGCTTCGCGGATGATCTTGTCGGCCGCATCCGTGCCCAGGCCGTTGAACGTGTGTATGAGAAACTGACGAATCGTGCGGGCGTCGGTCTCTTCGATCAACTCGCGCAGCAGCTCCTTCGTAACGTGCTGCGTAGCGGCCGAGCCCGCCGTAGGCCAGCCCGACTTCGATCTGAAACGGGTTGCCGCGATATACGGCGGGCGGGCGCGTCGCGGCGGCGTAAAACTCGCCTGGCACGACCTGGTGCAGACCTTTGAGAATCAGCTCCTCGCCGATCGGCGAGATGCAATCGGTCGCGGGTGGCGCGATCCGCGTGCCTTGAATTGCCTGATACAGCGCCTCCGCCTCTTTGCGACCCATCTTGCGTGTGTTTGCCCGCGTCGAGACCTTTGCCGTCGCGCATATCTTCCGGGCAACGCCGGACGAGACGCGCGAAAACTTTGTGGTCAAAAACTGCGAGATCGACTCGCCCGAGTCTTCCTGCAGCATCGCCGCCAGCCGGCCGAGCTCGACGCCGTACGGATGCGGCTTGATTTCCTTTGGCTCTGGGGGCAGCACTTTTGCCGAACGCGCGAAGTCGCGCACGTTACTGTCAGGGTCGACGTAGTGCAACGTCACGTGCGGGTTGGCGATCGCGGTTTGCGTGAGGTATTCGTCGACGCTGCCGCGGCCGCGGACAAACTTGGCCTCGAGCTCGATGGTCACCCGCGTGCCATGCGACTGCTCGACCCATTCGATACCGTGCTTGGCGATGGCAGCCGCTCCCTTGGTCGCCGGGCGGGACGTCGACGCCTTCGCCGCCGCCGTTGAGAATCCGCGGCTCGTTCTTCTTCGTGTCGATCTGAATCTCGTAGTAGTGGGCCGGCTTCTTGGCGTCGACCCGAGAGATGATCTTCACCGGCTTGCCGGTGGTCTGCACGCCATACATGCCGGCTGCCGAGATGCCGATGCCCTGCTGCCCGCGGCTTTGCCGCAGCCGGTGAAACTTCGAGCCGTAGAGCAGCTTGCCGAAAATCAGCGGAATTTGCTTCTTGACGATGCCGGGGCCGTTGTCCTGGATGCCGACTTTGTAGCGGTCGAGCCCGTCTGCTCGATGTGGACCCAGATCTCGGGTAGGATGCCGGCCTCTTCGCAGGCGTCGAGCGAATTGTCGACCGCTTCCTTGACCGTGGTGAGCAGCGCCTTGCGCGGATTGTCGAAACCCGAGCAGGTGGCGGTTCTTGGCGAAGAACTCGCTGACCGAGATGTCGCGCTGGGCGGCGGCCATGCTTTTGGCCGTGGCCCGGCGGCGCCGGCTCGGCGCAACGACAGCGTCATCCGTATCTTCCGGAGCTCCGTTCTTGGTGTAAGGCGCGTCGCCGTTGGTGCTCGGTTCGGCCGAAACGCGCAGGGACTCGTTGGGTTCCTTTTTCTTTTTGGCGCTTCGTTTGGGCGCCGGTTTCTTACGCTTTACTGCCAATCGAATCTCTCCGCCGAGGTCTGTCCCCGTTTACATCGCCGCGCTCGGAATCGCGGGCGGGCTCGAATGCGAGTGACGGGGACGGACCCCCTCGTCGCTCGATTTGTGAATCTGTAGGGGTCCTACCGATTATAACCGGCCAATACCCTCGAACCCAGTCGGATTTTGCCCCGCACAATCGCTTCGCCGCCTGCATTGCGATTATCCGCTACACAAAGATTCACCCGCACGACGTGTCGTGGCCGACACCATTGGTAGACCTTCCCACCGGGCGGCGCCGAAGAGTGAACTCGCCTGCCGCCCGCGGCCACCGCGTCGAACAAAACGTTCGACGTTGCCCGCGGCCGACTTACCCGAAAACGCATGAAGGAACCATCCGATGCGGCGAAATGTCATTTCCACGTGTTTGTATCTGGTGTTGGTCGCCATCGTTTGCCACGCCGGCGCCGCGATCTGTTACGCCGATCACGCCGGCTGGGACGGCAAGCGCCGGATCAGCTACCAGCAGCAAAAGGACCTGTTCTACAACTACTACGCCCAGCCTGGGCCGTTCTACAACACGCCTTCGCAAATGTACGTCTCACCGCTGCCCGTGCCGGCCAACGTGGGACATACCTACACGACGTACCAGCCCTTTATGCCGCACGAGTACACCTACAACCATCAGCGGGCGTATTACACCTACAATCGCGGCTCGGGCTGGACGCGAACCAACGTCCGCTACGGCACTTGCTGCCAGCCGTTCTGGAATTTTTGCAGTGATTGGCACTATCCGATGTCGAACAACATCACCGCCGTGCACAACGATTTCTATTACCCGGGCCAGCGCTGGTAAGCGGTAAGTGCGTAAGCGCCGGCGGCCACGCCGGAATTTCCAGCGTTTGCCCCCACCCATGCATCGAATTGCACACATTCGGAGACGAAGATGAACCGCCGACTCGTACTCTCTCTGCTCGCCGCCGCCATGATCGCGGCCACGGCTGCAGAAGCCTTCGCGGCCGCTCCGGTCGTGTGGCCGGTCCGCCGTTCGCGTTATTACGATTGGAATAAACCATACGCCAACACGACCTATGGCGCCCCGGTCTCGCTGGTGGTACCGCCAACCGCCACGATGCAGACCAATTGGGGCTGGGGCGTTGGCAGCTCGCGGCTCGAGCGGCTCGACCACCAGTTCGGACGCAACTACCCCGGCGGCGGCCCGTTCGGCGGACCCTATCGCACGACGCCGATCTGGCCCAGCGACACCACGCAATTTGGCGTCTACAACGTCCGCGGGCCATGGTAATCGCGCCCAGGCCGACCCAAGATGGGTCGACTATATAGCCCGGCCATCTTGGCCTTGTCCTTACCCACATTTTCTGTCATTGAATCGTGTCAGCGAGTTCCGCGCCGCGGACCATGAGGTGGAGCTTTTGCCAGCCGCGCCAGATCGTGATCCAACCCGGCTCTCCGTCGGATTTGCGACCGATGAAGCCGCCTAGTTTGGCTAACTCGCGATAGAACTCGCCGACCGTCCATGACTTAACCTGCTTGAGAGTTTTGCGGGCTGCTTGGAGTAGCGTGATCCAACGTGGCGGGATCATCTGCCGTGCCGGGCGGTTTGGCTCAGCACGGGCGGCCGATTTCAGTTGCAGCAAGCGTACGCTCACCACACTCAACAGGCCCACCATCGCTTCCAAGCGAGGCTTCGTCTTCAATTGACGTTCGGTCACCCGGCAGCCCGTCTTGAGCGCTTTGTGCCATTCCTCGATCAGCCATCTTTTCTCGTAGTAACCAATTACCACCCAGGCGTCCTCGAAGTCTTCCACGACCAGCGAGGTGAGCAGAATCCACTCGATCGGCTCGACGCCCGCGGGCGCGTCGACTTCACGCACCGCGACGACATGCATCTCGATCGGACCCGGGTTGATGCGCTTGACGTACGGACTGCGGTGCGCCGGCAGAGGTAACCGCAACGCGCCGCGGCGCACTTGGAGCTTCGCCGTTCGCGCCGCTTGACCGGGCCGCGCCCGCAACGACAACTCGTACGTGCCTGAGAGAGGCAACGTGACCAAGTAGGATTTCAGCGGCATCCGCTCGTCGTCGGGCGTGAGAATGTTACGCTTTGTTTGCGCCACCCGTACGACCCAATCCGCCTGTTGTTCCAAGCAGTGACAGTACACCTCGAAGTTGTCCGCACCACGGTCCAGCACGTGCACCAACTCGACCTCCTCGGCCGGGCGGCCCACGGCGTCGATCACTTCGCCCCAGACCTTCGATTCCCGATCACGCCCCAGCCGCTGCGTCGCGTTTTCTTGCTTGGGACGCGGCTGGCGGTAGTGAATGGTCTGGCCTGCCAAGCCAAAGATCTCCTCCCCCTCAGCCGCCACCAGCAAGGCCGAATGCAGCAAGAAGCCCCAGCCGCCGCCATTTCCCGTGGGACCCAGGTCGGGAATCTCGCGCTGAATGCCAAAGTCCAGTTCCGTGGTGTCTCCCAACACGAGATGCCGACCAGCGCCGCGCTGCGCGTTTGCTGCCAGTGCACTTCGGCGACGGACTGGAACGTCACCTCGGCCCGATCCAACAAGCGATAAGCGGCCTTCAAGTCGGCCCACGTTTCGGTTTGTTCCGGAAAGCCACCCGAGGGATGGCTCACCACTTGTTCGGCCAGACGGACCAGTCGTCGGGTGCGGCGTTCGTCCCCCAGTTCGCAATCAGAAAACTGTTGTTGAGACCACGTGTTTGTGTCGAGGATGAGCATGCAAGGCACCTCCGTACAGAGAACTGAAACGCCGGCTTTCCGAGTCCCAGCTCACCGACGCGATCGGGCCCCGCCTCATTGCCAGCCCGCATTCATGCTACGTGCTGACTGAGCAGAATGATCACGCTCTCGACGCAACCTGAGTTCACCCTTGCACCTTGCCATGCTAGCCCTCGCCACGCTAGCGCACGAAACCTTCCTCCTCCAACTCACGTATTTGTGGGTAAGGACAAGCCATCTTGGCCGGGCCAATCAGCGCGACAGTTGCGTCACGTCGACGTAGCCGTATTGCCCGCCGCTGGTCCGCGCGAGCTCGGTGAGGAAATTTCGTCTCTGCTTCGCCGGGCCGCGGCCAAACTCGATCGTCGAGATCACGACGCCAGCCCGTTCGTTGAGCCGGGCCAGCTCATCGAGCTCGCTCTGCGGCATCGGGTCGTCGGCGTCGGTGAGGAAGAAAATCACGTCGGGGTTCATCTGGATCGCTGCGCGGAGGGCTGGCAGCCGATCGGTTCCGCCATCGGCCGTTATCCCGCCGACGAATCGCGCGGCCAGCTTCTTGTTGCGATCGGTGGCGAAGGCGATCCGCTTACCGCCGCCGCTCAGATCGAAGTTCCGCTGCTGCTGGTTGAAGAAGATGATGTGGAATTGGTGGACGCTCGAGAGCGATTCGAGGCTCTGGATCAGCTGTTGCTTCGCGGCCGCTAGCGGCGCGCCCTCCATGCTGCTCGAACGATCGAAAACGTAGACGAAACGCGTGCCTTTGCCCTCGACGCCGAACACGCGGACGCTCGTCTGCCCGTCGCCCGGCGGGCCATAGTTGCCAGGTCGTCCGGCCGGTGGTTGCACTTGCGCGACGTGCGGAACGTTGGTGGTTGCCGGAGCAGCCGCAACGGGCTCGGTGACCGGCGGCGACGTGGGGAATTCGGCCGCTTCGACGGGGGTCGCAACCGGTGCCGTCTCCGCTTGATTTTCGGTCGCCTCCGGTTCATCGCTCAACACAACGCCAATTTCGCCGCTCGAGTAAGTCGTTCCACCTTGGGGCCGCGCGTCGATCGCCGCGACGATCAATACGATTGCGGTCAGGTGGAACAGCGACGAGAGCACGCACGCCGCAACCCAGCGTGGCGAGCCTGCCGCAGCAGATGGCGAAAAGTCGGGCATTGCTGTCGGCGGCATGTTGAATTGCCGAGGGACGAAGAAATGGGGACTACTTGCGCGATTCTAGCGCTGGGTTCCTGCAAGGTCAACGCGGCTCGCGCCGGCGACTGCAGTGCCGGCGGCCGTTGGCCGAACGCGGCGTTACCTCTATAATCATAGCTCCGCGCCACTCGTTTCGTTCCCAAATTTCCACTCCCGGCGGACGACCCTTGAGCCTCGAAGTCATCCAATATCCTCATCCGACGTTGCGACATGTGTCTCGCCCGCTCAAAAAGGTCGACGCGGAATTGCGGATGATCGTCGCCGAGATGTTTGAGTTAATGTACGCCCACGAAGGAGTCGGACTAGCGGCTAATCAAGTCAATTTGCCGTATCGACTGTTTATCGCCAATCCCGAGAGCGACCCCGCGAAGAAGGACGCCGAGTTTGTGTTCATCAATCCGGTGCTGCGCAAGGGGAAAGGCCAGGCCGAAGACGAAGAAGGCTGCTTGAGCATTCCTGAGGTGCGGGCGCCGGTCGTACGCAATGCGACGATTGAGGTGGAAGCCTACGATCTGGACGGCAACTTGATTCGACGCCGAGGCCCAGGATTTGATGGCTCGGATCCTGCAGCACGAGACCGATCACCTCGACGGCAAGCTGTTTATCGACCGGCTCAGCCCGACGGAGCTGGCCGCGATGAAGGACAAGCTCTACGAATTCGAGTTGGCGTTTCAGAGCCGGCGCGAGACGGGCGAGCTGCCCAGCGACGATGCGATCGCCGCGCGCTGGCGCGAACTCGAACAGTTGCGGACATAATCTTCTTGCACCGTGAGGATCCCATGCGACTGGTGATGTTGGGAACGGGTCCGTTTGCGGTGCCTACGCTCGAAGGGCTCGTGGCGTCGCGGCACGAAGTCGTACTTGTCGTCGCCCGCCCGCCACGAGGACGCGATGCCCTGGCGAGCCCGGTTCAGCGGGCGGGCGAATCATTGAAACTCGAAACCTGGACACCGGAAAGCGTCAACCTCCCCGATTCCCAATCCCGCCTCGCCTCTCTTCAAGCCGATCTCTTGGTTGTCTGCGACTACGGCGAAATCCTCCGCCCCGCGACGCTCGCCACGACCCGACTCGGCGGCATCAATCTGCACGGCTCGCTGCTGCCCAAGTATCGCGGCGCGGCGCCGGTGCAGTGCGCGATCCTGAGCGGCGAAACCGAGACCGGCAACACCGTGATTCAAATGACGCCCGGCCTCGACGCCGGTCCCTGCCTCGCCCAGGAGTCGACGCCGATCGATCCGGACGAAGACGCCGCCGAGCTCGAAGCCCGTTTGGCCGCTCTCGGTGCCAAGCTGGTGCTCCGCGTTGTCGACGAACTCGCCGCGGGCACCGCCAAGCCGATCGAACAGAATCCAGCCGAAGCGTCCAAAGCCCCGCGGCTCGCGAAGGAAGACGGCGCGATCGACTGGAGTCGTTCGGCGATCGAGATCAAGAACCAGGTTCGCGCGGTCCAGCCCTGGCCCCGAGCGTACACATTCTGGCATCGCAGCGACGGCCCCGCCGTGCGGCTCAACATCGACCGAGTCCAACTCGCGGCCCCCGGCGAGCTCGCTTCAGCGAGCGGGCTAGTCGTGGACGCCATCAAATCCACTCTAGTCGTCCACCGGCACCGGCCTCCTGGAAATCCTGACTCTCCAACCCGCCGGCAAGCGCGCCATGACGGCCGCCGATTTCCTGCGGGGCAATCGCGTTGCGGTCGGCGATCGCCTGGGCCCTGCTTAAATCGCCCTCGCGGGCGGCTCACGCCGCGCGGTATCATAGATGGCCTCTGTCACGGAGGATTTCCATGGGATGGATCGATCGTTGGGATACTGTGCTTGCCCTTATTGCCGGGTACGTCGCGGTAATGTCGCTGGTGCGGCTCATGGCCCGACGGCGCGACCAGGACGTCGCCGAAGTCGAGCGGCAAATGGAATCAATCCGCAAGACAAGCCAAGAACAAACGCGGCTCAAAAGGCCGCGACGCCGCTTAAAGGTTGAGAGTCTAGAGTTGAGAGTTGAGAGCCACAAGCAGTACGTTCGACCGATTCTTACTCTCAACTCTAAACCGTCAACCTTTCCCATGCCCAAGCTCTACATCGAAACCGTCGGCTGCCAGATGAACATGCTCGATAGCGAGCTTGTCGTGGCCAGCCTGCGCAAAGACGGCTACGAGCTGACGGCCAGCCCCGCGGACGCCGACACGATCCTGTTCAACACCTGCAGCGTCCGGCAACATGCCGAGGACAAGATCTACAGCGCGCTCGGCCGGCTCAAGAACGCCAAACGTGAGCATCCGAACAAGGTGATCGGCGTGCTGGGCTGCATGGCCCAGAAGGATCAGGGGCTGATCTTCAAGCGGGCTCCGTACGTCGACCTCGTCGTGGGACCCGGCCAACTGCACCAGGTGCCGGCGCTGGTCCGCGAAGCGCGGGCCGAACGCCGCCAGCGGATGGAAGTGAGCCTCGGCCGGACCGACGGCTCGCGCGACGAGATCGAGCGGAGCCACGAGAGCTTCGATCCGCTGCGCGATCCGGCGATGCGGCCGACGCCGTACCAGGCCTTCGTGCGGATCATGATCGGCTGCGACAAGTTCTGCACATATTGCATCGTGCCCAGCGTCCGCGGCCCCGAGCAGAGCCGCCCGCCCGCGGCGATTCTCGCCGAAGCCCGCCAACTGGCCGGCGAAGGCTGCCTCGAAATCACGCTGCTGGGCCAGACGGTCAACAGCTACAAGTACCGCGCCGGCGACCGCACCTGGCGGCTGAGCGATTTGATCGAAGCCCTGCACGAGATCGACGGGCTCGAGCGGATCAAGTTCGTCACCAACTATCCCAAGGACATGACCGACGATTTGCTTGGCCGCGGTCCGCGACCTGCCGAAGTGCAGCAAGTACCTGCACGTGCCGGTCCAGAGCGGATCGAACGCGGTGCTCAAGCGGATGAAGCGGGGCTACACGGTCGAAGACTACCGCGAAATGCTCGCCCGCACCTACGAATCGATCCCCGGCGTCGCGGTCACCAGCGACTTCATCGTCGGCTTCTGCGGCGAGACGGACGAAGATTTCCAGCAGACGATCGAGCTGGTGCGTGAGTCGCGGTTCAAGAACAGCTTCATCTTCAAGTACAGCGAACGGCCCGGGCACCAAGGGCGCCGAGCTGTATGCCGACGACGTGCCGGAGGAAGTCAAGCGCCGCCGCAACAACTCACTGCTGGCGCTGCAAAACCAGATCAGCGAAGAAGACAACCAGGCCTTCATCGGCCGCGAAGTGACGGTGCTCGTCGAAGGTCCGAGCAAGACGGCCGAAAAGCACGGCAACGAAGCCGACCGCCTGCAACTTACAGGCCGAACCAACTGTGATCGGATCGTGGTCTTCGAGGGCAACCGCCGCCAGATTGGGCAATTCCTGCCGGTTGTTGTCTACGATGCCAACGCACATACGCTCTTTGGCGAAATCGTGACCGGGCACGTCGGGCCGGAGGTATTCGGCCTCTCGCGGCCTGCCTTGGTCAACGGCCAAAAAGACTGAATGGCGTTCACAACATTCCGTGCTACAATAGAATCGCTATTCGGCAGGCGATCACCTTGGAACAATCCGACGCTCGGCAGGCCGCACGATCAAGCTTATCGGCATGCTCCCGAGCGTAAGTCCGCGACCGGCGGCGACCGAACTGAAGTCGACCCGGTAATCCGTCTTTTGTCATGATCGACATCGACCGCCTGCGCAACTATCTCGACGACGCGACTGAGGCCGAGCCGTGGCTGCGGTCTCTCTACGTGGCGAATCCGAACGCGGCACACGCCAACTTGGCGCGGATGGCGACGCAAGGCGTCACGCTCGATCTCTTGGCCCAGATCGGCGACCAGCTGGCCGAGGCGGCACCCGCACTGGCCGACCCCGACATGGCGATCAACAACCTGGAGCGGTTCATCGCCGCCTCGCGGAACCCGATGGCCACGGCCGCGCTGTTCGAGCGCGATCCGCGAGGCGCTGCCAAACCTGCTGCAGATTTTTTCCACCAGCCAGTATCTCAGCGATCTGTTGGTGGTCGACCGCGAGGCCTACGACCTGTTGCGGATGACCGAGGGGCAGCCGGTGTCGCGCGAGGCGCTGGTCGACGAACTGGTCGGCGACGTCCGGGCGCTCAAGAACCAGACCGAGCGTTTCCGCCGCCCTGCGTCGCTTCAAACGCCGCGAGCTGATGCGGATCGCTTATGGCGACATCGTTCGCGGCCAGCCGGTGGCAACCGTCGCCCGGCAGATGTCGTATCTCGCCGACGCGATTGTCGAAGGGGCGGTAGATTACGCCCAGCGTCATTGCGAAGAGCAATATGGCCGCCCATTGCGGAGCGATGGCAGCCCTTGCCGCTTTGTGGTGCTGGCGCTCGGCAAGCTCGGCGGCCTGGAGCTGAACTATTCGAGCGACATCGACCTGGTGTTTCTCTACGAGCAGGACGGCCAGACCGACGCCCGGCGGACCGTGACCAACGACGAGTTTTTCGAGCGGCTCGGCGAAGGACATCATCCGCCTGCTGACCGAAACGACCGACTTGGGCTCGACTTACCGCGTCGACATGCGGCTGCGGCCCGAGGGGTCGCGCGGCCCATTGTGCGTGAGCTTCGACGGTGCACTTTCCTATTACGACACGAAGGGCCGCACTTGGGAACGGCAGGCGTACGTGAAGGCCCGGCCGATCGCCGGCGACCGCGAGCTGGGCGAGCGAATTGCTCGAACGGCTCGATCCCTGGATCTATCGCCGCTACTTGAGTCTCACGGACATCGCCGGCATCAAATCGCTCAAGCGGCGGATCGAGCGTCGCGCCGAGAGCGAAGGGGCCGATCTGCGCAACGTAAAGACCGGCCGCGGCGGCATCCGCGACGTCGAGTTCGTGATTCAGTTCCTGCAATTGCTCAATGGCGGCGCGCTCCCCGAGGTTCGCACCGGCAACACGCTCGAAGCGATCGCCCGCCTGGAGCAGTCCGGCTGCCTGACCCACCAAGAGCGGTCGATCCTCGAAGACAACTACAGCTTCCTGCGGAAGCTGGAGCATCGGCTGCAAATCATGTTCGATCTGCAGACGCACCTGCTGCCCGTCGCAGCGCAACGAGCTGGCAAAGCTCGCCGTGCGGATGGGCTACCCGAGCACGCCGCATCGCTCGGCGCTGGTGGCGTTCACGTCGGATTACGCGCATCGGACCACCGTCAACCGCAAGATTCTCGATCACTTGCTGCACGACGCGTTTTCCGGCGACGGGTCGATCGAGCCGGAAGTCGACCTGGTGAACGATCCCGACCCGCCGCCGGAGCGGATCGCGCAGGTGCTGGGTCGCTATCCGTTCGACGACGTGAATCGCGGCCTACCAGAACTTGATGGCCCTGGCGACCGAAAAGATTCGCTTCCTTTCCACGCGGCGCTGCCGGCATTTTCTGGCGGCGATTGCCCCGCGACTCTTGTCCGCCATCGCCGCCACGCCCGAGCCGGATACCACGCTCGTGAATCTCAGCCGCGTGAGCGATTCGCTCGGCGGCAAAGCGGCACTGTGGGAGCTCTTCAGCAGCAATCGGCCGTCGCTCAATTTGTACGTGACGCTCTGCGCCGCCTGTCCCTATCTGTCGGGCATCCTCACGAGCAATCCCGGCATGATCGACGAGCTGATGGACAGCCTGCTGGTCGAGCATTTGCCGACGCTCTCGATGCTCGAACAGACACTCGCCGAGTTGAGCAAGGGGGCCGAGGACCTCGACCCGATTTTGCACAGCTTCAAGAACGCCCAGCATTTGCGGGTCGGTGTGCGCGACGTGTTGGGCAAAGATGACGTTCGCTCGACGCATGCTTCGCTCGCCGACGTCGCCGAGGCCTGCCTCCGGCAGATCGCCGCCAGCCAGTACGCCAAGCTCGTCGAGAAATTCGGCGAGCCGACGATCTTGATTCCCAGCGAATCGGAGCCGCCGACGGCTGGAACATTGCAGCAGTGGCAGCGGTTTGCCGACCGCGAAGGGGATATCTGCGAGCCGGTCGTGCTCGCGCTCGGCAAGCTGGGCGGCCGCGAGCCGAATTACCATAGCGATCTCGACCTCATCTTTCTGTACGAGGCCGGCGGCAACACGCTCGGCCGGCAACGCGGCGCGCACGGCAGCACGACCAACGGCCATTTTTTCAGCGAGCTGGGCCAGCGTGTGATCCGGATGATGAGCCACCTCGGCCCGCACGGCCGGCTGTACGAAGTCGACGCCCGCCTCCGTCCGACCGGCAAGAGCGGCCTGTTGGCGGTGCCCATCGACGCCTTCGCCCGATATTTCTCCGAAGGCCGCGGGCAGCTGTGGGAACGGCAGGCGCTCTGCAAGGCCCGCGTCGTGCTCGGCGAATCGGCGGCGGCAGAGTACGCGATGCAGGCGGTGGCCGACGCGGCGTTCGGCCCCGCCTGGTCTCCCAAGTTTGCGACCGAGATCCGCCAGATGCGGATGCGGCTGGAGGAATCGGCATCCGATCGGAACCTCAAGCGCGGCCCAGGCGGCACCGTCGACATCGAGTTTCTCGTCCAAATGCTGCAGCTCAAGCACGGCGGCGCCGACGCGTCGATTCGCCGGCCCGGCACGCTCGAAGCGCTGGAAGCACTCGAAGCGGGCGGATACCTGTCGAGCGACGACGCCGATTACTTCTGCCGCAGCTACCGTTTCCAGCGCAGCATCGAAGCGCGGATTCGGCTGATGAACGCTGCAGGGCGGCACGAATTGCCGGAAAACCCGCGAGAACTGGCCAAACTTGCCTATCTGCTCGGTTATGCCGATGCCAGCGAACTGGTTGCCGAAGCGGATCACCTGTTCGCTGAGAATCGCGCGCGATTCAATCGCATTTTCGACGCCGCCGAACGAGATTAAGCATCCTGGGCCCAGGGGACTTGCCCGCGGCCAAATGCTGATCACGACGCGATGTCGATCACCGCTTCGTACGACTCAGCGGGTAAGATGAAAATCTTGCCGTCGCCCATCCGACCCGTGCGGGCGATTTCGACGATCTTGCGGGTGACGTCTTCGGCCCGCGTGTCGTCGACCCAGAGCGTGATCTCGACCTTCGGCAGAAATGTCTGCGAATATTCCGAATCGGCGTAGGCGTCGAGATAGGTCTTCTGCTTGCTCATGCCTTTCACTTCGCGGACGCTCACCGCTTCCAGCGGAGCGCGGCGGAGAGCATCGAGGATCTTCTCGACCAGAAAAGGTTTGACGATGGCGACGACTTGTTTCATGGGAGGGGAAGCTGTTAGCTATTAGCTGTCAGCTTTTAGCCAGAAGGTGTCGCCTGCGTCGATGCTTAATTAAGCTGCTCAACTGAAGAAATTATCGCCGAAGAGATTCAACTCCGGACCGGTTTCCACCTCCATGTCGCCGTTGACGAGCGTCTGGCATGCCAGTCGCATCGTGTCTTCATTGCCGATGAAGGCCATGCACGGAATCGGATCGGGCAAGCGGGATTAGTAGAACCGCGACTTTTCCACCATGCCCATCGGACTGGCGTTTTCAATTCCCTTGGTGATCCGCACGCGGCACGTGCCGCACTGGCCAAGCCCGTGGCAATTCGTGAACTTGTTGATCGCGTGCGCCAAATCCGTTGACTCCTTGATGGACGTTGATGCCAGCTTTGATCGCTTCCTTGCGAAGATTCGCGCCTGCGGGAACGTCGATTTCCTTGTTCTCTTTGATGAACTTGACCAGCGGCATGTCGATAAACCGTAATGCGGATGGTTGACGAAATTGGCTGAACCGAGTAGCCTACTACTCTACCGCGCCCTGCGAGCTGGGAAAAGCCGTGGCTCCGAGCCACGGCCCTGCGGCTCGCTGGTTCCCGACTCGACCCGTTTGGCATCATCGATGGATAAGAAATACAGCAAGCACCAGCAAAAAATCATCCGGAACTATTACGAGAACCGCGAGTCGATCTCGCTCCAGCGGCTCAGCGAGCTCGTGACCGAGCTGTACCTGGCCGAGGGCAAGGGCCGCGAGAAGCAATGGAAGTACATCGTCGGCGCACTGGAGAAGTTGGAAATTCCCGCCGAGCGGATCGAACACCTGCGAAAGCAGGACAACCCGGCGCTACTGGCGAAGCTCGTCGAAGAACTGATGGCGAAACAGAAGTAGCGAGCCTCCAGCGAGCCGGGTCGTCCTCGACCCCGAGTCTTCGTACAATTCTGTTATGCGGCAATACCTAGCTCTCCTCCAGCGGATTCTCGACGAAGGCGTCGCCAAGGGCGATCGCACCGGCACCGGCACGCGCAGCGTCTTTGGCCACCAGCTGCGTTTCGACCTGGCCGACGGTTTCCCGCTCGTGACGACCAAGAAGCTGCACGTCAAGTCGATCATTTACGAGTTGCTCTGGTTCCTCCGCGGCGACACGAACATCCGCTACCTCGCCGACCATGGCGTCACGATTTGGAACGAGTGGGCCGACGCCGAGGGGGAGCTTGGGCCGGTCTATGGCCATCAATGGCGCTCCTGGACCGGCCACGGCGGCGAGTCAATCGACCAGATCAGCGAAGTGATCCACCAGATCGAAACGAATCCCAATTCGCGCCGACTGATCGTCAGCGCCTGGAACGTCGCCGATGTGCCGGCGATGGCCCTGCCACCGTGCCACCTGCTGTTTCAATTTTATGTCGCCGACGGGCGTCTTTCCTGCCAGATGTACCAACGCAGCGCCGACGTATTTCTCGGTGTTCCGTTTAACATCGCGTCGTATGCGCTACTGACGATGATGGTCGCCCAAGTGACCGGTTATGCGCCGGGAGATTTCATCCACACGCTCGGTGATGCCCACCTGTACGACAACCATCTCGAGCAGGCCCGGCTGCAACTTTCACGCGAGCCGCGGCCGCTTGCCGACGATGCGGATCGACCCGTCGGTCCGCTCGATATTCGATTTCGACTTCGAGCACTTCCAGCTCGAGAATTACGCCCCGCATCCCCACATTTCCGCCCCGGTGGCCGTTTAGCCGCGTCGCTCGCGACGCGGGAAGTTCGATGCGAGTCTCCCTCATCGCCGCGATGGCAGAGAACGGCGTCATCGGCCGCGACGGCAATTTGCCTTGGCACCTCGCCGCGGACCTCAAACGCTTCAAACGGCTGACGATGGACCACACGCTCATCATGGGCCGCAAAACCTGGGAGTCGATCGGCCGGCCACTGCCGGGGCAGGCGGATGATCGTCATCACCCGCCAGGTGAACTTCCCAGCCGAAGGTGCGACGGTTGCGGCCAGTCTCGAAGAGGCGATCGCACTGGCCCAACAGGCGCGCGACGACGAAGCATTCGTCATCGGCGGGGCCGAGATTTACCGGCTCGCTCTGCCGCGCGCTGATCGAATGTATCTGACCATCGTCCAGGCCCAAGTCGAAGGTGACGCGACGTTTCCAGAGTTCGACGTCGGTTGCTGGCGGCTAGTCGAATCGGAACAGCACCCAGCCGACGAGACGAACGACTATCCGATCTGTTTCGAGCGCTACGAACGAGCGTGAAGGGAGGTGACTCGATGGCGACGAAGGAGATACCGCGTTGCGGTTGGCCGGGCAAAGTCGACCAATTGATGCTCGACTACCACGACTACGAATGGGGCGTCCCGGTCCACGACGACCGCAAACAGTTTGAATTCCTCACGCTCGAGAGTGCGCAGGCCGGCCTGAGCTGGGCAACGGTGCTTCGCAAGCGCGAGAACTATCGTCACGCGTTCGCCCAATTCGACCCCGAGAAGGTGGCCCGATTCACGGCCAAACGCATCGAAAAGTTGCTCGCCGACCCAGGCATCATTCGCAACCGGCTCAAGGTGACAGCCGCAGTCACCAACGCCCGCTGTTTCCTCGATGTCCAGGAAGAATTCGGTACGTTCGATACGTACATCTGGGAATTCGTTGGCGGCCGACCGATTCAGAATCGCATCCAGAGCATGAAGCACATGCCGGCCACGTCCAAAGAATCCGATGCTCTCAGCAGGGATTTGAAGCAGCGCGGCTTCAAGTTCGTCGGCAGCACGATCGTCTACGCCCACATGCAGGCCGTCGGCATGGTAAACGACCACCTGGTGACCTGCTTCCGGCACAAGGCAATAGCTCGAAGGAAATGAAACTCGGGCTGGAGACGTGCGACGTTTGCCGCGGCGTAATGTATAATTGAACATGCAAGTTACCGCCGAAGCATTGTCGCAGCAGCTTCAACTGGCTGATGTCCTCTTGGCCGGGAGGGACCGGATGCTCGAACCCCAGGATTTGCCCGGCCGCTACGGCCGCGTGGTGAAGGCGATCGACCAGGTTCTCCGCGCGGTCGATTGCGAAGCAGTGGTGGGCGGCGGCTGGGCAGTGTGGCGGCACGGATACGTCGGCCGGGTGACCCAGGACGTCGACGTCGTGTTGCCCAGCAACCACATCGACGAATTTGTGCAAGCTGCGTCAGTGAGCGGTTTTGAAGTGCTTGCCCATCCGGAGGGGCGTTGGCCGAAGCTTTGTCATCGAGAAACCGGGATCGAGGTCGACGTTCTGCCGGAAGGTGGGCGACCCGGCACGACGGAGCGTCCCGCGCCGACGACGATCGCGCATCCCAAGTCGATGGGTGCGATCCGTGGAGTCATTGAGGTACATTTCGCTTCCGTCGTTAATCGAGCTGAAGTTGGCAGCAGGTCGATTGCGCGACGAGGCCGACGTGCTTGAGTTAGCTCGGGAAAATCGTGAACGACTTGAAGAAGTGCGAGGTCATTTGGCAACCGTCCACGAACAGTACACATCGCGTTTCGACGAACTGGTCCGACAACTCGATGAGACGAAAGCGGAGTGATTGTTTCAGCAAGGGTCGCCATTAATCACTATCGAAGTCGATCGTAAGACGGGAATTAACATTCGCCGATCGAAGTAGCTCCCACTCGCCAGCATAGCCAGTCGGTCGAAACCGAGTGCGACGCCGGTACAATCTGGAAATCCTGTATCCAACGCACGCAATAAACTCTCCGGCAGCGGCAGGGCAGGGCGGCCATCGACGAGGCGGGCGTCATTCACCGCTGCAAAGCGTCGGCGCTGTTCTGCGGCGTCGCCGAGTTCGTGGAATCCGTTGGCGAGTTCGACGCCACGGTAGTAGAGTTCGAACCGTTCGGCGACTTCATAGCCGGCCTTGGTGATCACAGTTTGCGCCAACGACGCCTGTGACGCCGGATAATGATAAATGATTTCGGGCAGGTTGCGTCCTAGCTGCGACTCCACTCGCGTCGCCAAAATGAGATTGAGCAATTCGTCGCGATTCGTGGGATCCATGCCTGCCGGGACTTCAGCGGTTGATGTCAACTCAGAGATCGAAGCAGTGTGCGGATTCAGGCCGGCGTGGCGTTCGAACGCTCGGCGTAGGAGGTCCGCGTTGCCGGTGGTGCGCCAAGCAGTGCCTGCATCAACTGGTCCAACAGGTCGATCCCGGCCCACATGTCGTCACCCACGCGATACCATTCGACGATCGTGAATTCCGGATTGTGCAGTCTTCCGCGTTCGCCTGCGCGAAAAGAGTGCGTGACTTGATAAATCGCTTGGGCGCCCGCCGCCACAAGTCGCTTCATGTAGAGTTCCGGAGACGCCTGGAGGAACTGTCCGTTTTCAAGCCGCAGCGGCTCGATGTGGAGTTCTGGAATGATCTCGTCAGCCACCAACGGCGTCTCGACCTCGACGAAGCCCCGCTCATCGAAGAACTCACGCAGCCGGCGCAGCAGGTCGGCCCGCTTTCGCAGATTGGCAATCGTTGCGGCTGGATTCATGACGTGGTTTGTGTTCTCGCGATGTGCTGGCCCGGCAACAGCGGCGGCATTGGGCAATCGAGCATGTCGCAGATTCCGCGGAGGAGCTCCGCCTCTTCGACGCGGACCTCTGCATCGGCACAAATCGCGGCCGCCGCCGCGTCGACTAATCGACCCCGCTGCTTGGGAACCACCTGCGCCAATTGTTCCAAAGCCGACTGCAACTCGCCGAGATGGCACCGCTCGGCCGGCAAGAATTCCAGCGGCACTTCCGGCAGCACCGCGGCTCCCGTCTTGAAGGCGAACTGTTCATCGCATTGGCTGGACCGCGCGAGCGTCGAGAGCAGCACCGAACAGGGTTCGCCAAGCCGTTGCAGTCCGTAGTAGACAGTCTGCGGCGGACGAATCTGCTCAAATTGCGGCCGCAAGTGACGCAGCAGGATTTGATGCAGCGTCCACTCGAATAGTCCAAGCCGCTTGTCGGCCTGCACCAGCTTGACAAAACAATCGGTGAACGATCGGTATTGTGACGGACTCAGTGCCCGCAAGGCCGGGAGCGACATGTCCACCAAGGGCAGATAGGCCCGCACGTCCAGCTGGTCGATTGCGGGAATCAGCTTCAGCGTGAGTGCGTACACGTCTGGTTCAGCGCGTTGTTGGAGCATCTCGAGCTGCACCGCGCGGATGCTGGGGTCCATGTCGAGCAGCGAGGCGTAGATCACGGCCCGGGCTCCGTACGGTTCGTGCGCCGCGTCGACGATCGCGGGCGGCATCGCGGCGACAAGCTCGGCCGCATAACAACGATGCGTCTCCGTCGGGTTGCCGACCTGGTCGGCGGCGTTGCGGACCACGTCTACCGGTACGTTCGGACGGAAGAGACGCGGCTCCCCTCCGACAAAGCCGGCTGCATCTGCTCCTGCCAGGCCCACGACCGCCGCTGCGGCAAGCGGTTTGGGAAATTTGCCGTCCCACTGGGGGTCGATCCGGCGAATTCTCTCCCCGAGCGGCGGATGCGTGGCAAACAGACCGCTGATCCCTTCGGCAAAGTACATGTGGCTGGCCTCGGCCGCCCGCGGTGTCGTGAGCTTGGAGCCGTTCAGTGCAGCGCCGATGCGTTTGAGTGCTCCGGCGATGCCATCCGGGTTGCGTGTGAACTGCACGGCCGACGCGTCGGCCAAGAATTCTCGCTGTCGGGAGATCGCCGCCTTGATGAGGTTGCCCAACAAGGTGCCCATAAAACCGAGCACCATCATCACCAGGCCGACCAATAGCAGATAGATTGTCGGGTCGTTGCGCCGACTGCCGCGGCCGCCGTAGCTGGCGAACCTGAGCAGCTCGCGTCCCACTAGGCCCAGCAGCAAGATGCCATTCAAGATGCCAATCATCCGCAAATTCAGCCGCATGTCGCCGTTAAGGATGTGGCTGAATTCGTGGGCGATGACGCCCTGCAACTGGTCGCGCGAAAGCTGCTCGATCGTGCCGCGGGTGACGCCGATCACCGCGTCGCTCGGCGAGAAACCGGCCGCGAAGGCATTGATCCCTTCCTCATGATTGAGCAAAAACACCGGTGGCACCGGTACGCCGGATGCAAGCGCCATCTCCTCCACGACGTTTAGCAGCCGCCGCTCGTTCGGTTCGAGCGAATTCGGATAAAGCCGCCGGCCGCCGAGCCGCTCGGCCACCGTCGTGCCGCCGCCGGCGAGTTGGGCGATTTTGAACAGGCTGCCGCCGGCGATCAATCCGAACGCGCCGACGGTCGCCACGCCGGGAATTTGCCAAGGAAATGGTCGTCCCGATTGGATCGCCGCATGTCCCGCTTCGGACGCGCCTACCGCCATCGTGGCCACGACGAACGTCGTCACCAAGATGCCAAGCACTGACAGCGAAAACGCCCAGATCAACCATTTCGTATTGCGCCGGGCGGTCGACTGACGCTCGAAAAAATCGGTGGCCATGGCAGAGTCGATGAAAAAGACAAGGAGACAGGGAGTCAAGAGACAAGGAGCATCCGACCGTGGTCCGTCTCCGTGTCTCCCTATCTCCTGTCTCCTTGTCTAGCTAAGCGGAATTCCAGTTGGCGTCTCGACTCTAGCGCTTGATGGTTCAAGTAAACGAGACCTTCGGCGCCTCGGCGATCTGGGCGTCGTCGAAGTCGAGCAGCTCCGCGTTTTGACTGTGGCCAAGGAAGTTGGCGAACACCACGGGTGGGAAACTTTGCCGATAGGTGTTATATGCTGTCACAGCGTCGTTGTAGGCCTGCCGCGCAAAGGCGACTTTGTTTTCCGTCGAAGTGATCTCCTCACTGAGCTGAGCCATATTCTGGTTCGCCTTCAGATCCGGATACGCCTCGGACAACGCAAACAACCGGCCCAGCGCGCCGGTCAAGCCGGTCTCGGCAGACGCCAAGGCCTGCATCGCGGCCGGATCGCCGGGATTCGCGGCCGCTCGGCTCAGCCCGCTCACGGCCTGGTTGCGGGCCTGGATCACGGCTTCCAGCGTGCCCTTTTCGTGGGCCATGTAACCCTTTGCGGTCTCGACGAGGTTTGGAATCAGGTCGTACCGCCGCTTGAGCTGGACTTCGATCTGCGAGAATGCGTTCTGGAACCGGTTCTTGAGCGCCACCAGCTGGTTGTAGATCCCCACGCCCCAGACGACCAGCACGACGGCTATGATGCCGATGATGGCGAGCAAGCCAAAAGCACTCCCGAGGGCATTCATGGTTTGGCTCCGTGTTGAAAGGTAAATAGTGGTACGTGAGCGATTGAGCGCGAGCGGCTATCAGCCATCCGGCGCTTTGGCCCGTTCGATGTATTCGCCGGTGCGGGTGTCGATGCGGAGATAGTCGCCCGTGTTCACAAATGCCGGCGCGGGGATCTCGCCCCCGGTTTCCAGCTTCACCGGCTTTTGTACGTTCGTCGCCGTGTTGCCGCGGGCGGTCGGCTCGGCGTATTCGACTTTCAGGATCACATGATTTGGCGGCGTCACGCCGATCGGCTTGTTGTCCCAGACCATCAGCGTGCAGGGCGTGCCCTCCTTCAAAAACTTCCAGTAGTCGCCCACCTGCTCGGCCGTGAGCTCGTATTGCTCGTAGTCGCCGGTGGCCATGAATACAAAGCTTTCGCCCTGGCGGTACAAATATTGGGCCTCGAACTCGGAAATGTCGGCCCCTTCGAGCGTCTGGCCGGCCCGGTAGGTGCGGTCGAGCATCGTGCCGCGGATGAGATTCTTCATCCGGCATTCGTACAAGGCGGTCCCCTTGCCCGGCTTGCGGAAGTTCATTTCGACCATCAGGTAGGGCACGCCGTCGATCTGGACTTTGATGCCTTTGCGGAAATCGCTGGTGTTGTACGTCGTCACAATCTGGCCTCGGGGTTCTGCTGTTCGGTCAGGGGACTCTGTGGTAGGAAAGAAGCAGCGAAAAGTCGCCGGAAAATCGAGATGACTATTCTAACCGCCCTGGAGTCCGCTGTCCGCCCCACCTGGGGCCCGCTGCGATATGCCACGTGGCAGGCCGCGATGCGCGACGCGATCCGTGATCCGGGCGAGCTGTGCCATGTTTTGGGGCTGCCGGGCGCGATTGCCGACCGAGCCCGCGCGCGGGGCAGAAGGACGCCAATTTTACGCTCTTTGCCCCACGTGGATTTGTGGCCCGCATGCGGAAGGGCGACGCGAACGACCCGCTCCTGCGGCAAGTGATGCCGCTCGCGGCGGAGCTCGACGAGGTTCCTGGCTTCGTCGTCGATCCGGTCGGTGATGCCCAAGCGGTGCGCAAGCCGGGATTGCTCCACAAGTACCAAGGTCGCGTCCTCTTGGTGGCGACCGGCGTTTGCGCGGTCCATTGCCGGTATTGCTTCCGGCGCCACTTTCCCTATTCCGAGGCCCCGCGCTCGCTCGCCGATTGGCAGCCCGCGCTCGATGAGATTGCCCGCGACAAGTCAGTCCACGAGGTGATCCTCAGCGGCGGCGATCCGCTGGTAATCGTCGACCAGGTGCTTGCCCAGCTGGTCGAAGAATTGGCCGCGATTTCCCACCTGCGTCGGCTCCGCATTCACACGCGGATGCCGATTGTGATCCCCGAGCGCGTGACCGACGAACTGGTGGATCTATTCCGCGGCACGCCGCTCACGCCGGTTTTCGTCGTGCACGTGAATCACGCAAACGAGATTGACGAGCAGGTTGCTGCGGCCCTTTGTAAGCTGTCGGACGCCGGCATTCCGCTTTTGAATCAGGCCGTGCTGCTTCGCGGCGTGAACGACACTCCGCGCGTCCCAGATCGCACTTTGTGAAAAACTGATCGACCACCGCGTGATGCCATACTACCTGCACCAGCTCGATCGCGTGGCTGGTGCGGCCCATTTTGAAGTGCCCGTCGAAGCCGGCCGGCAAATCGTCGCAGAGCTCCGCCGACAACTCCCGGGCTACGCCGTCCCACGGTACGTCGCCGAGATTCCTGGTGCCCCCGGCAAGACGATTCTGAGCTGATCATCGTGTCCGAGCGAATTAGCATCTACGATTCGAGTGCCATCGAGCCGCCTGCGAGCGGAGCTCAAGCTCGAGCCACGCAGGTTGCGGGCCGTGCGGACGGTACTGTTCAAGAAGTTCCAGCGGAATCGACGCTGCGCTGGCGGAATTGCCTGCGGACGTTCGCCCTGAATTTGCCGGCCGCGTGGAATTCCACCCGCTCGCCGTCGAAACGGTGCGCGATTCACAAGTCGACGGAGCGACAAAGCTGGTGCTGCGGACGCCGGCCGGGTTTTTGATCGAGTCTGTCCTATTGAGAACCGGTACCGGCCGGGTGTCGCTCTGCGTTTCGTCGCAAATCGGCTGCGCGGCCGCTTGTGGCTTCTGTGCCACCGGACAGATGGGAATTGCACGCAACCTCACTACGGCCGAGATCCTCGATCAAGTGGTGCTCGCGGGCGAACATCTTGCCCGCGAAGGGCGGGCCGTCCGCAACATTGTCTTCATGGGCATGGGCGAGCCGTTTCACAATGAAGGGGCAGTCTATGATGCCGTCGCCGCATTGCTGTCGCCCGAATTGTTTCACTATCCGCCGCGACGCATTCTCATCTCCACAGTCGGCATCCCGAACGCGATGATCCGCTGTGCCCGCCGTTTCCCTGGCGTCAATCTTGCCCTGAGTTTGCACAGCGTCCGCCAAGAGGTCCGCGAGCAATTGATTCCGTTGGCCGCAAAGTTTCCGCTCGATGAGCTGCGCGCTGCCGTCGCTGCAGTTAGCAAGATTCAGCAAAACACCGTGATGATCGAGTACTTGATGCTTGCCGGCGTCAACGACTCCGCGGAAGACGCCCGCGAACTTGCCGCCTGGCTTGCCGGTCTCGACGTGCACGTGAACCTCATTCCGTACAACCCGATTGACTCCGCCCCGCAGCTCCGCACCACTGAGCGCGAGGAGCGCGACGCCTTCGCCAAGATGCTCCGCGCGGCTGGCTTCGCGACCACGATCCGCTACTCGCTCGGCGCCGACGTTGCCGCCGCCTGTGGGCAACTGGTGCAGCAAAATAACCGGTTGACTGCCCGACAAATACCGACCCCCCTCGGATCAGCCTAATCGCCATGGAAGAAATCATCGCCGGCGTTCACGCCTTCCAGCGCAACGTCTACCCGCAGCAGTGGAAGCTTTATGAGCGGTTGGCCAAAGGCCAGTCGCCCGATGCGATGGTGATCGCTTGCAGCGATTCGCGGGTCGACATGCAACTCGTCACCCAGTCGGAGCCAGGGAAGTTGTTCGAGCTTCGCAACGCGGGAAACCTGGTGCCACCGTACGGCCGCCTGGTGGGCGGCGTCACTGCCACCATCGAATTTGCGGTCGTCGCGCTCAAGGTGCCAAACATCATCATCTGCGGCCATTCCGGCTGCGGCGCGATGGCCGGGCTATTGAATCCAGAACAGCTCCGCGGGATGCCGCGGGTGGCCGATTGGCTCCAACACGCTGCCGTCGTCCGCGACTCGCTGGCCGCCGCCGGCCAGCTCGACACGCCGGACGCGCTGGAGCGGGCGGTCGAAGCAAACGTCATCGTCCAACTGGACCACCTGCGGACCCATCCTTCGGTGGCCGAGGCACTGCGTAGCAACAAAGTCCAACTACACGGCTGGGTCTACCACATCGCCACTGGCGAAGTATCCGCGTACGATGCCAAACAAAAACAGTTCGTCCCACTGTGACGACGACCTGCCTCGTCAATGGGGTCGCGCGGCTGGCAGACCCACCAGGTTGACGTTCCACCGTGGCTCATAGCGACGGACGAGCTCTTCCTTGAACGCGGCCCGATATTCCTCGCCTGGCAGTTCGTCGTCCGCGATCAGTGAAATCTGACGGACCGAATCGCAAATCGCAGGACAATCAAGATGCTGCGCCAACCGGCGACCCAAGCTACGTGACAGCCCGACATAAAGAGGCCGCTTGTTTTCATCTCGCATTAGGTAGAGGCCCGGCAGGCCGTCGAGACGCGACGGCTTGATGCGGTTCATCGCTTGGAAGCGGGTGAAATCGCGTTTGGCGAACACGAAATGAAATCGTTTGACTTCGTCCACCAGGTCGCGGCTCGCTTTGCGGAGCCGCAGCGCCGCCCAACGATAGTTGACCGGCTCGAATCCCGGTGCGAATCTCTTGGCCACCCGGCCGAAATACGCTGCCTTCTCGGGATCGCAGAGGATTTCGTCGAGCGATGGGCCGTGGAACTTGTCGTTAGCCATCCGCCAGCCGATCTCAGCAGCGAAATCGAAATCCTCGAGCTCCGAGTCCGACAGGTGAACTTTCTTGAGTTTGCCACGCTTCGGAAAGCCGCCCGTTTTGCGGATCCGCAACAGCTCGCGATTCCAATCGACTGGTCCACCGATCAACCCCGCCTCGCGGCACTCTGCGTGGAACACTTCTTGTAACTGCGGATTCGCCAGTAGCCAATCGATCGAGTAACCATCGTGGGCGGCGAAAAACGCCTCGACGATCGCGTCGCGGACCAGCTCGCGTAATTCACGCCGATCAACGTTCTTGACGTGGTCGCTACTCGCCGCGGAGCTACGCTCCGCGGGCATTCCAACCGTCGGTTCCCGCCTTTCGGCCAGCTTCCGCCCGTTCGATGTGCTTGGTGCACTCGCGATCGGATCGGCAGGACCATCGAGCGAGTCGCCAAATTGGATCGCTGTTAACCGCTGCGACGCCGCGCGGACGTATTCCTCCGACAGTTCGCACCCGATCCACCCTCGGCCGAGCTTTTTGGCTACAGCGAGTGTCGTGCCGCTCCCCGCAAACGGATCGAGCACGACGTCGCCCGGGTTGCTGCTCACGCGGATGATGCGGCCCAGGAGCTGCTCAGGCATCTGGCAGCCATGGAAACCCTGCCGCTCGGCAAACGTCCCAGCGACGCGGGCGAAGTACACCGTGTCGTCCATCGTGTCGAAGCCGTGGGCTAAATCTTGCGGGCGCAAGATCCAAGTGTCGTCCGGCAAGCGGCCATTAGGATTCGCCCGCTTGTCGGCGTACACCAGCGCTCGTGCAGAGGGCACCCGCACGCTCGGGTCTTCGGCATTAAAAATGAAGTTGTTCTCGTCCTTCACGAAGTGGAACAAGTGGACGTGCGAACGCGAGAATTTCTTTGTGCAATTGACGCCGAACGTGTAGTACCAGACGACCCAGCTCCGCGTCGAGAAGCCGATCTTGTGTTCGGCGTCGACCTTCAACTCGGCGGCGTACTCGTCACCGATCGCCAGCCAGAACGTGCCGCCCGGCTTCAGAATGCGATGGACCTCCTCCATCCAGGTCCGCGACCAATTGATGTATTCTTCGTCTTCCTGCCGATCGTGGTACTCGTCGTACTCGTAACCGATATTGAACGGCGGATCGGCAAACACCAGGTCAATCGTGCCGGAGTCGATCCGCTGCATCAGCTCGACGCAGTCACCTTGATGAATCTTGCCAATCTCGAGCGTCGAGATCGGCATCAACTCGGTTTGCACGGCGTGATCGGGGGCGGCGTCTTGGTCCGACATGACGGTTCCTGAGGGCGTGAAAGCGAGCAGGTGAAAAGCGACTCTCAATATGGTAAAACAGCGGCTAAGCCGCAAGTCGCGGCAGACCTCCTCGAACATGGCGGCGGCGCGTCCGATGAAGTTTGCCATTTGTAACGAAATGTTCGGCGACCGTCCGTTTGCCGACACATTTTCCACGATCCGCAAACTCGGAGATGTTGGGCGACGAGGCAGCAAGAGAAACGCGTCCGTTGCGTGCCGCTAGTTCACCCAGACTGCAATTCCGACGAACTCGCCGCGAAAGATTCGTTGAAATCGTTGCCATGTTTCCGGCGACGTTTGCTCTCCTCCTTCAAGATACGGCAGTGCGGCCGTGCCTTGCACCCAAAGCACCAGGTCGAAGGGCCGCGGCTCCATAAATACCCGCCGGAGATTCACCCCTTCCGTGAAGCCGTGTCGCCAGAACGGAATCAGCTTCCTGCCCAGAAGCAGCGCTTCCGCCTCGTCGAGGAAATCCCGCCACGCATCGACCTGGTCCCGGTTGAGCGACAGATTGGGAATCACGCTCGCTTGCGTTGGACCGGGAATCCACTCGTGATCGTTGTCGGTCTCGGCGAGGATCAGCTCCCAGCTGCGGCGGCTCATCTCGATCATTCGCAATAGGTGCTCGTGCGCTGATTTCAACCGCGCCGGATCCTTCACTTCGAAGTCGATCAAGTGAACCACTGCGATGACATCGATGAATCCGTCGTAGTCGATCGGACTGCGTGCCGGCTCGACCGCGAGGTCGAGGTCGCGCCGCTTGGCGAATTCCGTCTGGGGATCGGCAAATGCGGCGTGAGCCGTAAGCTCGAACAGTCGCTCTTCGTCGTACGCGAGGATCACGTCGGAAAGCGCAGCGAGCACGTGGCAATAACCTCGCAGCCAATACACGTCGGCCGAATCGAAGCCGACCACCAGGTTCGGTGGCGACTGTGGCTGCGCATTCCCGCGCGGCCGTACCGCAACCAGTTGGAATAACGCGCCCAGCGATTCCGCTTCCGCCCGTTTTCCATCGCCGTCGAGGTCCAATCGCACGTCGCGCAAGTCCAGTTTCCAGGCCAGATTGTTATCGTGAATCGAAGCCAGGGTCGCCTCAGCGGCGAGGACCGATTTCTGAAATCGTTCGAGCACCGCACGCACATCCGCGTACGTCACCGGTTCGGGCCGGTTGTTCACGTTGTTCGCTGCTGTCAGCCCGCCGACGCGGATGAACGGTAGCATCACGGTGCGCGAGAGCGTGCCGTAACGAGCGCCATCCTGCGCCAGCCGCTCCACTGCCCGTACGAATTGCACCGTGCCCAACTGGAAGCGAGCCAGATCGTCGCCGGGCTGAATCGCCAAATACCCGTTGAGCAATTGCTCTGCGCCGGCCAGCTCGCCCGCGCGGAGTCGCGGAGCGATATCCGGCCGGTCTGCCCCCGCGACCGTCGGCGCGACCAACAGCAGCAAGGAAAACGTGAGCGGTTGGAGCAAGCTTGTGGCACGAAATCGCGGGGCTTTCATAGTAATATTCCTCGAAATCCCATAGAATGGGTGCGTCGTGACGGTGCTTCGCCGGAAAGTGAGCCTACCACGATTGTCATACGCCGGGATTGCCATGAAATTTGCCATTTGTAACGAAATGTTCGGCGACCGTCCGTTTGCCGACACATTTTCCACGATCCGCAAACTCGGCTACACGGGCATTGAAATCGCGCCGTTCACGCTCGCGCCGCAAGCAGTGCCGTTCGACGCGGGCCAACTTCCCGCCGAGCGAATTGTCGAGGTGCGGAATCAGGCGGAAGAGGCGGGGCTCGAGGTCGTCGGGCTCCACTGGCTGCTGGCCAAGACGGAGGGGCTCTATCTCACGAGCCCCGATCCCACCGTTCGCCGCCACACGGCCGAGTACTTGCGGACGCTCGCCGAGCTCTGCGCCGACCTGGGCGGCAAAATCATGGTCCTCGGCTCGCCTCAGCAGCGCAATTTGCTCGAAGGCGTGTCATACGAGGACGGGGAGGCCTATGCGGCCGAGGTGCTCCACGCCGCGATTCCCGCTTGCCGGCAATTCGGCGTGACGATCGCTCTGGAGCCGCTCGGCCCGGCCGAGGGGAATTTCATGCTTACTGCTGCTGCCGGCATCCATTTGGCGAAGCTAGTCGCTTCTCCCCGTTGCAAACTCCACCTCGACGTGAAGGCCATGGCGAGCGAAGGAAAGCCGATCGCCGACATCATCCGCGCCAGCCGCGACTGGACCGTCCATTTCCACGCGAACGATCCAAACCTCTACGGACCCGGCATGGGCGACGTGGATTTCAAACCAATCTTCGCCGCGCTCCAAGAGACCAACTACAGCGGCTGGGTCTCGGTGGAGGTATTCAAATACGATCCCAGCCCCGACGAAATCGCACGAAAGAGCATCGAGTACATGCAGTCAATCGACGGGAAAATGACGCACAAATCGTGAGATTATGCGTTGTTGCGACGGACCGACCAGACAGTGACGCGTGCATCGACGTCGTCAATCGTAAATTGCACGGTCAATGGATCGACTGTCAGACGACATAGTCCTTCGTAGCGATCTTCGACGCACGACTGTGGATCGGCTGCCAATCTCCGATCTATCTCATCGGCGGCGCGGGTTACCGCTGCTCGATCCGCGGCCTCAAGCCAAAGTTCGGCGAGTCTTCGGTCGGCGAATTGCCACCAGACGACCGTGAAGGAATTCATCCCTTCCCCAACGACTTGAGGTGCTCAAGCACTTCTTTGGTCGTGTAGAAGGTGCCGCCCTCTCGTCGGTAGATGTCCATTTGCCGCTTTGCTTCCGCCCACTCGTCCTCTGCGGATTCTTCGTCGGATTCCAAACGTGCGGATGTCACGTTTAAATGTGTGACCTGTGCGAGTTGTCGGCCGCACGAATCCACCAACACAATTGGCAGCGGTGCCCCGGCAATTTGACGAGCAAGATCATCGCTGACAGTGATCTGAACCACGGCAACATCTCCACCAAAGGCCGAACAGCTAGGGCAATTATAGCACTACCCGGAAGAACTGCCAAATTAGTGGGTCGCCGCGTTAAGTCGCCACGCGTAACTCCGCCAAATGCTGGGCCGTGCTCACGAGCCGATCCCAATTCTCGTGAATGTATTCCGGCGGCCCGCCAATCTGAGCGACCACCACCGCCACATTCTCGGTCGGCACCATCTCAATCGCGTCCCATGGGCAAACCGTAAGCTCGTACGGATTCGTCTTTTTTCCCGGGATGTGGACGCACACTTCGCAGCCCACGCAGCGCTCCAAATCAATCTCGCACCATTGCTGCGTCCCCTTGACGATGCCGCGGTCAATCGTCTTGAGCTCGATGCAATCGACGGGGCAAACTTCGAGGCACGACTCGCAGCCGGTGCAGTTGTCGGCGTTGATCACTGCCAACTCTTTGGGGACTTTTTTGCGAGGTCCGGCTTTGGCCATCGGAGGGTTGAGGGTTGAGGGTTCAAAGTTGAGGGACAGAAACGAGCGGGTCTGGCCGCCTCGCACCGGCAAAGGTGAGATCGTGAAATCTCTCACAATCTTAGCCTAGGATCGGCCAGCGGCCAAGTCAGGCTGAAACCAATCGGATTCAGTGTAGAATTCGGCTTTAGATCGGATGGTTGTGCGTCATGATTTGTGCCCGCTCGCCGTCGACGGCAGCCTCTGCCAGCGTACGGCTCGCATCGGACGTTGCTGTGCCTGTTTCGCTTGGTACCAGCGGCAGACGGACGACAAATTCGCTTCCGCGGCCGGGGCCGTCGCTTTTGACCGACACCGTGCCGCCGTGCAACTCGACCAGCGTCCGGACCAGAGCCAGCTCCATTCCCAGTCCGGCCGACCGTTCCAGCGACCGCTCGACCTGAGTGAACACGTCGAATACTCGTCCCAGCATCTCCATCGGAATTCCTTCGCCACTGTCGCGTACCGTGAACTCGGCCTGGTCCTGATAGCGAGCGAGCGCCAGTTCGATCTTACCCAGCTTCGGCGTGAATTTTGCCGCGTTCACCAACAGGTTGGTCACGACTTGTTCCATTCGCATCGGGTCTGCCCAGATCGGCAGCGGTTCGCTCGGGCGTTTGACCGTCAGTACATGTTCGCGGGCCTCGATCTGCAGATTCGCTTTTTCGATCGCCCCGTCGAGGACGTCGCCGGCATCGATCGCTTCAAATTCGAGCTGAAACGTACCGCGCGTGACGCGCGAGATGTCGAGCAGATCGTCGATCATCTGATTGAGCTGCTGCACTTGGCGCTCGATGATTTCCGAGCGATCGCGGGTGCTTTTGACGCCGGTCCGCTGTCCGACGCGGTTGGTGTAGAAAATCACCGCCAGCGGATTTCGCAGCTCGTGGGCCAGGATCGCCAGGAAGTCGTCCTTCTGTTGCTCGGCATCCTTCGCCCGGGCCAGGGCTCGCAGCGATATTTCCGCGAGCGTGCCAATTACTGTGCTCACGGATAGAAACAACACCAGCGCGAAAAACTCCTCGGCATTGTTGATGCGGAGGCTGCCCACAGGATTCGAGAAGAGATAATTGGCCAGCAGACTGCTGACAACGGCGGTCGCCAGCGCCGGTCGCAATCCACCGACCCAGGCTGCCACGGTCACCGCCAGGTAATACACTGAAAAAATCAGGTGCTCGCCAAGCGCCGCGTCGAGCGAGAAGCGAATCGCCGTCGCGACGCCGATGCTAATCGCAGCGATGAGATAGCCAATCCAGAC
This sequence comes from uncultured Planctomycetota bacterium, assembly GCA_963808175.1. Taxonomy (GTDB): domain Bacteria; phylum Planctomycetota; class Planctomycetia; order Pirellulales; family Lacipirellulaceae; genus DASYDU01. Next base: position 65,774 of record CAWEEU010000019.1, read on the forward strand.
TCGGCGACTGGTTCGAACCACGGCCCGCCTTTCGGAATTGCAGGAAGTAGGGCATCACCGGGCGGAATTAAATGATTAGAAAATGTCCTCCGAATACCGTACAACTTAATCGGAGATCGCCGGGCGTCGAGAGGAACCGGCGAATTATCCGGATTTTCTCGTACGATTTGAAGGAGATTCGCTCGATGACTGGCCCAGACCCGCTCAAACGGCCCGTGTTCGGCTTGTTGATTGCGGCCGCTTTTGCCACGCCTGCATGGGCAGCAGAAATCCAAAAGGGCATCGAGTACGAAAATGTTGACGGCGAGAGCTTAAAACTGGACATCTCTGTCCCGGACGGAAAGGGTCCCTTTCCGGTCGCCATTCTCATCCATGGCGGCGGCTGGGGCGGCGGTGACAGGGCGGTGGTGTATGTGCCGCCGACCGACCCGTTTACCGACGCCAAGTTCACCTGGTTTTCGATCGACTACCGACTCGCTCCGCAACATCGCTGGCCCGCTTGCATGGACGACGTACGGACCGCGATCCGCTGGATAAAGACACATGCGGGGGATTACAAAGGCGATCCGGATAACATCACGCTTGTCGGCTATTCTGCCGGCGGACACCTCGCTGCCTTCGCTGCCGCCACCGAAGATGAATCCACGAAAGTCCAGGGCCTGGTGCTGTTCGCCGGTCCCACCGATCTGTTGTCCGACTGCGAGCGTCGCGGCGAAGTGAGTCCGGCGCTCCAGGCGCTGCTCGACCATGGGCCAGTGATCGACCGGGAAATGCGGACAAAGTTGCACGAGCTTTCTCCGCTCAACTACCTGACCCATCGCATGCCACCTACTTTGTTGATTCATGGTACCGAGGATCAAAGCGTGCCGTACTCACAATCCGTTGCATTCCAGGCGAAGTTGAATGATCTAAACGTTCCGTGCGAGTTGATTACGATTCCCGGCGGCGAACATCGCTTGCAGGATTGGCCACGGCTCAATCCCGACTATCAGAAAAAAGTAGTCGACTGGCTGCACGAAGAAATCAGTTCGCACTAGCCGCCCGCTCTCGCGACAGCCGCGAAATAGCGGAGTTCGTTGATTTCCATCGATAAACTCAGTGCATTGAGGCATTTCAAGACAACCCGCCGATGGTTCCGTTAGCGGAATTCAACTCTGCTTCGGAATCACCTCCCCGCGGGTGAGATCTTCGAGCGTTTGCCGTGCGCGGACGAGGTGGGTCTGGCCGTTTTCGATCAGTACTTCGGCTACCAGCGGCTTCGAGTTGTAGTTGTTGGCCATCACGTAGCCGTAGGCGCCGGCGTAGCCGATGACGAGGTAGTCGCCGACTTGTGCCTCGGGCAGAGAGCGGTGATCGACGAAGCCACCTTCCGCCTGAGTGAAGATGTCGCCGGATTCGCACAGGGGACCGCCGACGACGACGTCGCAAAGTGCGAGGGGGTCAGGCAGTTTCGGCGATCGGGAAAGGTGCCTGACCCCTGCGGGGCAAATTGCCATGGGGTGGTAGGCGCCGTAGAGGATTGGGCGGGCCAGGTTGTTGAAGCCGGCGTCGACCAGATAGAACGTGTTCTCGCCCATTTGCTTGATCGGCGCGAATCTCGGTGATCAGGTAGCCACTCTCGGCGACGAGATAACGGCCGGGTTCGATCTCGAGGGCGAGCGGGTGACCGAATTCGGCTGGCGAGCCGCTCGCGGGTGGCGTTCCAGAGTTCGAAGTAGGCAGCCGGTATCGGCGAGCTCTGCGGCCTTCGCGATAGTCGATCGGCAGGCCGCCGCCGGCGCTGATCGACGTGAGGGATGGGCCAATTTGGCGGGCTGCCTTTTCCATCGCACCGCAGACCTGGCTGAGGTGCTCCATGTCGCTGCCCGAGCCGATGTGCATGTGGAGACCGGCGATTGTGAGGTCGTATTTTGCGGCGCGGGCGGCGCAGTCGCCCAGGTCAGCATGCCAGATGCCGTGCTTTGAGCCGCTGCCGCCGGTGTTGGTCTTTTGGCTGTGGCCGTGGCCGAACCCAGGGTTGATGCGGAGCGTGATCGAGCGGCCGGGCATCCGCTGACCGTAGTGGTCGATCATCTCGGGTGATCCGCAGTTGACGTGCAGGTCGTGCTCGACGACCACGTCGAGCGCTTCGCGGTCGAAGAGATCGGCGGTGAAGACGATCTCCGGCGGATGGGCGGCCTGTCCAGGCTTGTAGCCGGCTTTCAGAGCTCGGTGAATTTCGCCGGCGCTCACGGCATCGACGAGTACGCCGTTTCGGCGCATCAGGTCGAGGATCGCCAGGTTGGAGCAGGCCTTCTGGGCGTAGCGAATCGTGTCAAACAGTTTCAGCTGTCGAATGCGATGAAGGATCGGCGCCGCATCGTAAACGTAAACGGGAGTGCCGAAGCGGCGAGCCAGGGCGGGGATCGGCTCGCCGGCGATGTCGGTGATCAGTGTGGTTTGCGGAAAGGGGACGGCCATGTTCGCTCGTTTGCATTCAACTCAAAATCAGGGACGCATCCGAATCGCCCCAGGTTCTCTTTACTATGCAGTTTCTGCCGAGTCGTTGTAAGTCGTTATTCTCTCGAGGGGGTCACAGAGAGACGTCGTACGTCGTTTAAGTTCCGAAGGGGATAAGTTCTAAGGAGGGTTCAGGGTAGGTGGTGGCGGGGGAAGATCGATCGCGGGAAAGTGGTGCAAAATGGAGGCATTTTGCAGCAGCCGATTCTCGAAAACGGCTGGATTTGCAGTGTGGTTTGTGCGTGACACGCGACAAAATCGAGCTCCATTTTGCATCATCGAACTCGTTTTGCAGCAGGTCGCGGAAGGATCCAGCTCACGCCAAGCTGCGAAGGCACTAAGATAGCGCCGCCCGACGCGACCGATTGGTCGGCGGTGGATCTGTCTTAGCACATTGGCTGGCTCAATTTCCACTACTTTTTTTGGCCGTCTAGGAGTGAGTGCGTGGCCGCAAGTGCTGCACAGCTCGCGTCGCCCGTCTTGTTCGTCTCCGACAAAACAGCGACGCGGCTAAAGTGCGGCCTATTCGCCGACTCGGCCGAGCAGGAACGATGCGATCAGGATCACAAAGACGGTGGCCGTGATGAGGACGAATGGATAGTCGCGGTCTTCGAGGAAGACGAAGATCGAAATCGCCACACGGAGGACCGGGGTCGCGATCAGGACCAACAGGCCGGCGGCGACAATGGCCTGTCCGTGGAAAGCGGCGAGGCCGGCTGGCGATCTCGGCGAGCGTGTGGGGGAAGGCCGCGCCGGGGCTAGTTAGTCGGGCCAGGTCGGTCTTCGAGGCGATGTATTGCGGATGGTGGGTGAACGTGACCAGCGTGCCCGCGACGATCAATAGCAAGCTCACGAGTACGCCCGTGCGGAGCGTGATGCTGATCCAGGCCTCGGCGTGGGTTAGGTGTGAGTTCGGCGCTGCGAGCGAGTCGAGAGCGGATTTGTTAGGTCGTGAATCAGGCATGTCCGATCACTCCTCGATAGAGCATTTGCAGGGCGATCACCAGAAGGACGATCACAAAGAGTAATCGCACGCGGTTGGCAGGCAGTTTCGTGAGCAGCCGCGATCCGGCGAACGCGCCGAGGACGACGCCGGCTGCGACAGGTCCGGCTACGAACGGGTCGATATCGCCGCGGCTGAAGTAGACGCCGGCGCTCGACGCCGCGGTGACGCCAATCATGAAATTGCTGGTGGCGGTGGAGACTTTGATCGGGATGCCCATCGCCAAGTCCATCGCGGGCACCTTGAGCGCACCGGAGCCGATGCCTAAGAGCCCACTCACGGCACCGGCCAGGTACATCAGAAACAATCCGAGCTTGGAGCGGCCAATGCGGTAGTCACGCTGCTGGCCGGTGGTTTCATCGAAGTAGCTGCCATGGAGGCGGAGCCGGTCGGCGAGCGGATCGGGCAGGGACGCGGTCCGCCGAGTCTTGCGGATGCGAGAGCATGGCGAAGGCCGAATAGCCGAGCAGCAGTCCAAAGAGAATGAACAACCAGCGTCCGCCGATGATGCCAGCGAGATAGGCTCCGCTGATGGCACCGCTGGTGGTCGCCAGCTCGAGGAACATGGCAGTGCGGAGGTTGGTCATGTGCTGGCGGACGTACGCGGCGGCCGCACCGCTGGAGGTGGCGATCACCGAGACGATCGACGCGCCGATCGCATAGCGGATGTCGATGCCCAGGACGAGCGTCAGTGCGGGGACGACGATGATGCCGCCGCCGAGTCCCAAGCAGCGCGCCGAGGACGCCGGCCGCGACCGAGATGGCAAAGACCAGCAGGACAAACTCGATTGGCGTCACGCGGTGATTCCTCTTAAGTTGACCGTGCGACCATCTTAACAGTTGGCCAGTGCAGGGCGAAGTCGGGCGCTTCGGCACCCCCGGCGGGCTCACGCTCTGGGGGCATGGTTAGTGGACCGGAGAATGACGGCGCGGTGCTTGACGATTCGAACGCGGCGATCCTAGAATCAGCCGGCTCTCGACCGTGCATGGCCCGTTGGCGGCCACTCATTGATTCAGCGGTAGTTTGTCGGTTGGTATGAGACTCGGCGCCTGTCGCGACGCCACATCGCGGCCTGCGCGAGAGCGTAGTCCGCGCGGCATGATTCGTGTTAGACCGATCTTTGAGGTACTGAATGTGCTGCCAAGCAGTCGCGCGATTCAAACGAAGCGAGGGCGACTTCCACAATCTGGAGAACATGTCATGGCAAGCGTCGACAGGAATACGGTGAACAATGTGGCCCTGACGACTTCGCTGTTGGTGGTGCCATCTGGCGAAGAGCTCTTTTACGGCGAAACCGTGTTCGCGTCGGATGCGATCGCCGAGCTGGCATTTCAATTCCCGGTGGGCAGCCAGCATCTGGACGCCATTTACGGTCGCGCGCAAAACGCAGGGCGCGGCGTGGTCGGGGAAGGCGGCGAAGTCGGGCCGGGCGTGGTGGGGATTGCGGGAGGAGTCATCGAGAATCCCAACCAGCCCGGGCCGCGGCCGATTTACAAGGAGCCGCATGTGGGACGCGGACTACGCGTCGGCGTGCTGGGTTTTGGGGGAAATCCGGACGGGAGGGGCGAGGAGAAGGGCGGCGGCGACGCGGTCGGTGTGTTGGGAGAGTCGGAAAAAAACCTTGGTGTGTTAGGGAGGTCCTTTGCCCATGCTGGCGTGTACGGCATGTCCAGAACGACGGGCGTCATTGGCGACGGCCGCCGCGGCCAGATCGGCGTCGAAGGCTTCGGCTCGATGTACGGCGTGTACGGTCACGTGGACTACGGCAACCCGAATCCGGACGGCATCGGCGTGTTCGGGGCGGCGGCGCTCGATCTGGGAGGGGGAAGTCCCACAGGGCGTGCCGGAGTTTTCGTGGGGCCGGTCGAAGTCAACGGCGATTTGACGGTGCTGGAGAACTTTGCCGTGTGGGGTACCAAGAGTGCCGCCGTGAGGCATGACGATGGTAAGGGCCGGCTGTTGTATTGCCTGGAGAGTCCGGAGTGTTACATCGAAGACTTCGGTGAAGCGGCGCTGGTCAAAGGTAAGGCCAGCGTCAAGCTCGATCGCGAGTTCGTTGGCGTTGCGGAGACCGGAAGCTATCACGTGTTTCTCACTCCCTACGGAGATTCGGCGGGGCTGTTTGTATCCACTCGTACCCGCGCCGGCTTCGAGGTTCGTGAACAGGGCGGCGGCACCAGCCGGCTCAAATTCAGCTATCGAGTCGTCGCCAGACGCAAGGATGTTAAGGTCAAGCGATTCCAAAGGATATCACGGCCCAGTGTGCCGAAAATGCCGGCGGCGTTGACGACACCCGATATAGTGAGTCAGTCGGCAAAAGTAGCAGGCAAACGACGGCCAGCGGGCAAACAGCCGCAGGCGATGACCCCGAATAGGACCAATCGCCGATTCAAAGTGAGTAAAGTGGAGATTTGCGATGAAACTCACCAGCAGTATCGGGATGTTGTTGTTGGGCGTGTGGCTGATACTGACGGGGGCGATCCCGCTGTTGAATTTGGGGTTCAACGGCGCGGGGACATTGATGTCAGTATTGGCGATTGTGGCGGGGGCGTTTTTGTTGGTGGGGAAGTAGAACGCACGCGTCCACGATCGCTCACGGGATGTCGACATTTTTGGGCCGCGAATGCGTGATTGGGCCGCGTCGCGCTGCCGCTTATAATCGAGTTGCTGTAGCGTGCGGCGTTCAAGTCACTCGATATTTCTCAATCGCGGGCGGCATCTCATGGCGATCCGGCAGAAGGTGTTCATTGGCGTTTTCTCTGCTCTGGTGCTGGGATCTGTGCTGGCCGCGACGGGCACATGGGCCAAGGATGCAGCGGTCACGGCAACCACGTCCGAGCCGGCGCCGCGGGAGCTGACCGCCGAAGAAGATCATCGGGCGATGATGGAGCAGCTCGGCATCGCGTCGCTCCGGCCCGGGGCGAATCCCAACGACCCCAATGCGCCGAACGCCGTCAACTACGACGAAGCGAAGGCGAACCCTATCCGAATTTGCCCGATCCACTGGTGATGAAGGACGGTCGGCGGGTGACGTCGGCACAGATGTGGTGGAAAGAACGCCGGCCGGAGATCGTCGAGGATTTCGATCGCGAAGTGTATGGTCGGGTGCCAGCCAATGCGCCGAAGGTGAACTGGGACGTGGTGAGCACGACGCGGGAGACGAAGTTCGGAGTGCCGGTCGTCACGAAGAAGCTCGCCGGTCACGTCGACAATATCAGCGTATCCGGCGATCCAGGTTGACATCGATCTGACGCTCACGACGCCGGCCGAGGCGGCGGGGCCGGTGCCGGTGATGATGGAGTTCGGCTTCAGCTTTCCGCCGGAGATGGCGCGGCGGTTTGCCGCGCGGGCGGCGGCCAGCGGCACGCCGATGCCGAACTGGCAGGAACTGCTGCTGAAAAAAGGCTGGGGCTACGCGGTCGCTGATTCCCACCAGCATCCAGGCCGACAATGGTGCGGGGCTGACCAAGGGGGTCATCGGCCTGGCGAACAAGGGGCAGCTCCGCCAGCCGGACGATTGGGGAGCGCTGCGGGCCTGGGCCTGGGGCGCGAGCCGGGCGCTGGATTACTTCGAGAGCGATCCGGCGGTCGACGCGAAGCAGGTCGGGATCGAAGGGCTGTCGCGGTACGGCAAGGCGGCGCTGGTCGCGATGGCCTACGACCCGCGGTTCGCGATCGGGTTCATCGGCTCCTCCGGCGAAGGGGGAGCGAAGCTGCATCGCCGCAATTTCGGCGAGCTGGTCGAGAACCTCACCGGTGCGGGCGGATATCACTGGATGGCGGGAAATTTTTTGAAATACGGCGGGCCGCTGACGGCGGGCGACTTGCCGGTCGACGCGCACGAGCTGATCGCCCTGTGTGCACCGCGGCCGGTGTTCATCAGCTACGGGGCGGCCGAAGGGCCCGGCGCCGAAGGCAAGTGGGTCGACCAGCGGGGGAGTTTCATGGCGGCGGTCGCGGCAGGGCCCGTGTATCGGCTGCTGGGTAAGAAGGACTTGGGGACGAGCGAATTCCCGCCGATCGAGACGCGCCCTGGTGGACGGCGAGCTGGCATTTCGGCAACATCGCGGCGGGCACACGACGGGGCCCAACTGGCCCACGTTTTTGAGTTGGGCGGATCGGTACATTCACACTGCGACCCGGTCGCTACAACCAGCAGCAAGCGAGGGCGAGTCGAAGTGACGACGCGGTGGCCGACTCGGTTTTATTCAGGCAGGAGAAGACGACAGTGCACTTTCACATCTCACGTAGCTTATAGCAACGAGAAGCAATCTTTCGCACGGCGATTGCGAGTGCCGCGCTGTTGGCGTCGGCGGTTGGGGCGAACTGTCAGACGGTGACCGTGACGGCGGACCATCCGGATGGCGTCTATCAGGTCGGAGACACCGTGCACTGGACGCTCGAATGGACGGGCGACGAGCCGGTGCCTGATGTGTCGTTCGTCGCCAAGAGTGGGGGACGGAAGACGATTGCCAAAGGCAAACCGGCGTTCGACCACAAGCGTGCCCGGCTGGAGACAAAATTTGACGCGCCGAACACCGTGCTGCTGGACGTGAGTTGGCCGAGCGACGAGGGCGACAAGTGCAGCACGCATTCGGCGGGGCGGTGGCCGCCCCGGAGAAAATCCGCGTCGCCGCGCCGGAGCCCGCGGATTTCGACGCCTTTTGGGCGGCAAAACTGCGTGAGCTGGCCGAGGTGCCGCTCGATCCGCAGCTGGAGCCGGCCGACGGCGGCCGCGAGGGCGTCGACTACTGGAAAGTGACGCTGGACAACATTCACGGAACACACATCCACGGGCAACTGGCGCGCCCGAAGGAGGGAGAGAAGTTTCCGGCGCTGTTGATCGTGCAATACGCCGGGGTGTACCCGCTGCGAAAAGGCGTGGGTGACGGACCGGGCGGCCGAAGGTTGGCTGACGCTCGACATCGAGGCCCACGATCTGCCGATCGACGAGCCGGCGGAGTTTTACGAGAAGCAATCGGCCGGTCCGCTCAAAAACTACTGGGCGATCGGCAACGACGATCCGAACACGAGCTACTATCTGCGGATGTATCTCTCGTGCGTGCAGGCGGTGAAGTATCTCAAGAGCCGGCCGGATTGGGACGGCAAGATCCTGGTGGTGCAAGGCACGAGCCAAGGCGGGCAGCAGGCGCTGGTGACCGGGGGACTGTGCCCCAAGGACGTGACGGCCGTCATCGCCTTCTTGCCGGCGGCCTGCGACATGTGGGCTCCCGAAGTGGGACGGGCGTCAGGCTTTCCCGACTGGTGGTCGCAAACCCAAGGGAAGGACCCGGCCAAGGTGCACAGCGCGAGCCGGTATTTCGACCCCGCGTATTTTGCGGCGCGGATCGAGGTCCCGGTGTATGCGGGATTGGGGCTGCTCGACGACGTCGCGCCGCCGGCGAGCATTCTGGCCGCGCTGAACAATATCCGGACACCGAAAGAGGTGTTGATCCTGCCCCACTCGCGGCACCTGGAGGAAAACGGCTCGCAACGAGTTTATTACGATCGTTGTTACCAGGTTTGGCTGCCCGCGCTGACGGGAAGGCAAAGACGTGCCGGCCGCGATGGCGGCGACCGGCGCCGCGCGGCCCGCTCCGCAGTCGAACTGGATGTTCCTGCCCGCCCATGAGGGGCTGCTGAAGAAGAAGTCGCAAGGCGTAATCGACGTGTATTTCCTGGGCGACTCGATCACGCGGCGTTGGCAGGGTCTCGATTATCCGGAACACAAAAAGAACTGGGACAAAAACTTTCACGGTTGGAACGCCGCCGACTTCGGCTGGGGCGGCGATTCGACGCAAAACGTGCTCTGGCGGCTCGATAACGGCGAACTCGAAGGCGTGAATCCGAAGGTCGTCGTACTTTTGATCGGAACGAACAATTTGGGACCAGCGGCGCCCCGGGACGAGCAGGCGAGCGGCGGATGACGTCGCTCGGGGGATCAAGGCGATTCTCGATAAGATTCGCTCTCAGGCTCCGGACGCCAAGGTCGTACTGATGGGGATCACGCCGCGCAATGATTCATCGCAACGGTGGAGGCGGCACGGCCATCATGCCCACGATCGACCGGATCAACAACCAGATCGCCCGCTATGCCGATGGCAAGCAAGTCGTTTATCTCAATATCAACGACAAACTGGCGGATCAGGACGGCATGCTATTTGAAGGGATGACCGAAGATGGGTTGCATTTGTCGAACCGGGGCTATCAAGTTTGGGCCGACGCACTTCGGCCACTGCTCGTGAAGTGGCTGGGTTCGCCGGCGGCAATGGATCGGGCGCCGCCGGCCAGCGGTCCGCCGACAAAGCCCCAGTAGCCGGCCTCTCTCGCCGGCAGGAGGATTCGATGGGATCGCCAAAGGTCGGTTTGTTTGTGGCGGCGGTGGTATTCGCGTTGATCTGCGCGGCGCAGGTAGGTCGGCTGGTGGTACGGCCCGAAATCTTGGTGGCTGGCCACGTGATGCCCTTATGGCCCAGCGGCGTAGCGGTCCTGGTGGCAGGATTCCTGGCCGTGTGGATGTGGCGCTTGGCGGCCCGCGTGGGGAAGTAGCCGCGTCGGTACCTTTATCTTCGCGCGGAATTCAGGCGCTTCGACGTCAAGCGCCGGAGCGACGCGAGGCGTGCGCCCGCACCGTCTCGAACAGTCCACGCGAATTCTTAACGGGTCGGTGACAGACGTATGTCGCTGAAGCGACAAACATCCGCCACGATTTGACAGGTCGGCGGTGAGCCCATACACTCGGGTGGTTCGTTTGCCAGCTTTCGGTCGGGTGCCGCACTGTTTCGCTTTTTCGCACGAGATTTGGGGGAACCGCGCGATGGGTATTCCGCAGCGAATTTGCACGCTATCTGGCGCTAGCAGTGATCCAAGGCTGGTGTGCTCTGGCGATGGGCGCGGAAGTGCCCGATGAGTATCAGCCCAAATACGACGAGGGGTACACGCTGGGCTACCCGATCGGCTATGCGTCGGGATTCCGCGCCGGCACCGACCGAGGTTGGTCGGAAGGAACCACCACCGGCAAAGCGGAAGGTTACGACAGTGGATGGGACCAAGCCTATCCGCTGGCGTTCGATTTGGCGTACGACCAGCAGTACCCGATCTGGCACCACAAGGGTTGGGACATGGGCGTTGCCGAAGGGTTCGACGCCGGCATCGATTGGTCGATTCGCGTGGCCAGCGAGATATACAAGAATACCGGCGTCGACGTTTCTGCGTTTGGCCTGAATTACTATGCGAGTACGTCATTAACCGACACCTGGAACAGTAGCGGCACGATTCTGTCAATGAATGGAAATTGGTCCAGTGCTGGTTCGCTTGTTATTTCAGGGGGCATCATCCACTATGTGGACTGGAATCAGCACTACTTCGACCAAGGCTATGACGATGGCCGAAGTACGGGATTGACGGTTGGCGATCGGGATGGATACGACCGGGCTTATCCGGTGGCATACGCGGCCGGCTACAAGACCGGGTTTGCCGACGGAGTCGGAAAGGGTTCGAGCGTCGGGCAAGCGAGACGGCCTCAGCCAAGGGCACGACGACGGCTGGAACGACGGGAACGCACTTGGCTTCGATAGCGGATTCTCGGCGGGTGTCGACTACTTTGTCAGCGGGGGCTTCGTCGAGCCGACATACGCGTTCAAGTATTCCCGGCGAAGCGACGCGACGACTGTCGGCGCTTTGCTGGCGCTACAGCGCCCGAGCCGTCGAGTCTTGTGCTCGTGCTTCTGGCCGCAATTGCGGGAGTCGCGCGGCGACGCCGAGTGCAATCGAGCCGCGTGCAATAAAAAGCCCCCGGCTGA
>CAWEEU010000020.1:0-86849 GCA_963808175.1 uncultured Planctomycetota bacterium
TGAATGACGTTCTCGGGGCGGTCACGCTGGTGCACGAAGCGGGAAAGCCGCCGGTCGTTACCGCGCTGGGACTGTCCGATTTGAAGTCCCAGCGGCTGATGTCGCCCGACACGATGTTCGGCATCATGTCGATGACCAAGCCAATCACAGCGACCGCGCTGATGATTCTGGTTGACGAAGGGAAAGTTTCAGTCGACGATCCGGTCGAGAAATACATCTCCGCGTTTAAGGACGCGAAGCTCACGAACGGCGAGCCGGTCGAAGGGCTCACGATTCGCCATCTTCTGACGCACACGTCGGGTCTCACCGGCAATCAAGAATGCGTCGAGTCGCTGGCGTGCACCGCCAATTTGCTTGCCGCGCGGCCATTCAATTTCCAGCCTGGCAAGAAATGGGAGTACAGCCCCGCGATGAACGTCGTCGGCCGGATCATCGAGATCGTCTCGGGAAAGCCGTACGACGAATTCGTGCGCGAGCGGATCTTTGAGCCGCTGTCGATGAAAGACTCGACGTACCATCTCACCGACGAGCAGCACCAGCGGCTGGCAAGCATCTACAAGAAGAGCAAAGACGGCAAATCATTGGAACTCGGCAAAGGCTGGGCGGGACTGGGCGAGCCGGATTGCGTGCCCAATCCTTCGGCCGGAGTCATTTCCACGGCCGCCGACCTGGATCGCTTCTATAGCATGATCCTGGGCGGCGGCGAACTCGACGGCGTGCGTATCGTCTCGGCCGACGCGGTCCGCCAGATGACGACGATCCAAACTGGCGACATCGTCACCGGCTTCACGCCCGGCAACGGCTGGGGGCTGGGCTGGTGCGTCGTGCGGCAACCACAAGACGTGACCGGCATGCTCTCGCCCGGCACGTTCGGTCACGGCGGCGCGTACGGCACCGAAGGCTGGGTCGACCCGGTCAAGAAGCGGATCTACGTGCTGATGTATCAGCGCTCGGATGCAGGCAACACCGACGGTGCGGCGATCCGCAAGGAATTTCAGCAAGCGGCCGCGGATGCGGCCCCCAGGTGATGAAGTGTTGGTCGGCGGCAATCGCCGATTACGCCGCTTGTGCTCGATGGTATAATTCCTATATGGAAATCTCAAATCTTGAATTGACGCCTGGACAACGCGAAGCCCTATTGGCCCAGCCGGACGCGCCGGTTTATATCTCCGATGCCGAGACGCGAAAGGTATACGTAATTTTCGAGAAGGGCCGCTTTCCCGAGTTGGAGGAACAATACGTTCGCGATCGCCTCGAGGAGGGATTCGCCGCCATCGAGCGTGGCGAAGTCGAGGATTGGGATTCGGCTTCGATCAAGGCGAAAGGTCGCAAGATTCTCAAACAGCGCGAACCGCAAAGCTGATGGCCAGGATCGTCCGATCTTTTCCGGCGCCGACGACCTTCAGCAAATCTGGGCGTACGTCGCGAAGGATAGCATCGCCGCAGCAGATCGGTTAATTGATCGCTTCGAGCACGACTTGGCAATCGTCGCTCGAAACCCATTGATGGGGCAGTCCGTCGATTTCTTGCGCTGGACTCCGTCAATTTACGATTGGGAATTACGTCGTATTCTACGAACCGATTGAGGGAGGAATTCGCGTTGTGCGCGTGTTGCACGGGGCTCGTAAATTGGATGAATTGCTGTAGGCAATTCACAAGACCGTTGGATCAGAGGCCGGTATTATCGCCGTCGACAGTAGAAGCACGCGATTCCCGTGCCGACGACGGCCAATAACACCGTCGCCGGTTCCGGCACCAGCGATGCCACGCTGCCGTGGCCCGCGCCGTAGATCGCCTGGACGCCGGCGATGTCGTCGGCGAAGAGCTTGCCGGTGCCGGGACCGCTGTAGCGGGTGAATATCCAGTACATGTTGGCGTCGACGACGTCGGTGTGGTTGAGGCCCGAGACGTGTGGCCGAGCTCGTGGATCGTCGCGCCGAGGATATCGGGAATCGGCAGCGTGCCGACTTCCTGCCAGCGATCGCCGTCGTCGTATTCGACGTCGCCGGCATAGTCGCCGCCGCCGGGAAAATACGCCTGGGCCTTGGCGACGGGAAGCGCCGGGGGAGGCGGATCGGGACCGTTGATGATAAATATGCCGGAAGCGAATCTGGCCATATTGGGCGCCGGGGGTGCCGTAGGCGAGACCGTTATCCGGGACTTCGATGTAGTTGATCGGCGCAACGCTGGCCCAAAGCCGCATTGCGTCTTCGATCGACGCTCGGATCAAGCTGTTGGGCAGCGGCTGGCCATCGGGCATCTTCAGACCGCCGTCGAACATGTTCTGGAAGCTATAGGTCAGCGTGATCGGCGAGCCTGAGCCGCCCGGCTGCGGCCATTTGCCGCCGGTGAGCACGTACGCCCGAACCGTCGTCGCCGGGCCGAGGGCGAACAGCATGAAACCGAGAGTCAATAATCCGAAGCGAAGCGCGCGCAACAACACGATGGCAAATCCGAGGGTGAAAGAGTTGTCCGACCAGGGGCCGTTCGACGAGCAAACGGCGTTTGAAGAGCGTCAGTAGGTCGGAATCTCGTGAAGGTGGTGAGTCAGAATTCGGGGAGCAAAAATCGCCGATCATGGGCGACTTCCCCGCGACTTTCAGTATAATCGGCGGACCAATCGCTCGGCAAGCAGATTGGCATTCCAGGTCGCCAGATGCCCAAAACCCCGCGGACAACCCAACGGAAAATGCCGAAAAGGCGCCCCGCCGGCGGGGTGGCCACGAGCCGGGTCACGCTCACAGCCCACGTCGCCGGCAACGCGGACGTCTTTCCCGAGATTCTCGCACTGCACGTTGCCGACGGGGCGACGATCGCCGACGTGACGTACGGCAAGGGTGTCTTCTGGCGGAACGTCGACGCGAGTCGTTACCGGCTCTTGGCGACCGATCTGCAAACCGGCGTCGACTGCCGCTAGTTGCCCTACGAGGACTGCGTCGCTCGATTGCGTCGTATTGGACCCGCCCTACATGGAAGGGCTCTTCCGCCGCGCTGGTTCGCAGCTTGCCGGCGGCGGCACGCACGCGGCCTTTCGCGGCCACTACTCGAACGGCAAACGGACCGTCGGCGGGCCCAAGTATCACGAGGCGGTGCTCGACTTGTACTATCGCGCGGGTGCTGAAGCCCACCGTGTGCTCAAGCCAAACGGCGTGTTGATTGTCAAGTGCCAGGACGAAGTCAGCGCGAACCGCCAGCGGCTCACGCACGTCGAGATCATCAACCGCTACGAAGCGAACGGTTTCTACACGAAGGACTTGTTCGTGGTCGTCCGCACGAACCGGCCAGGCGTGAGTCGGCTGAAGAAGCAAGCCCACGCTCGCAAGAACCACTCGTACTTTCTCGTGTTCGTGAAGATGCCGGCAGGCAAGCGGCGCGAGTCGATGCGATTTTGATCAGATTCTCGTGCCGCCGTGCGAACCCGCTGCTGCTATCAGGCTGCCACCCATTCAGGTCATATCGCGACTCATTCCGCGATTGATCTCGTCACGCCGCTTCATAAAGTCGTGAAAATTGGCCGCATTCGTAAGGTCTTCGGTTGTTCGCTGCTCAGCTCGGTACTAAGGTACAGACTGTTCTGCGTGCGACCCCCTATTGGGTGCCGCCGCGATTCTCTCTGACAGGCGACCCTTCGGCCGACAGGCCCACGGCACGGCACCAGACATTTCAACCTTGGGAGTTCATCATGCGCCAAACCCATATCCGCCGGACTCATGTCGTCTTGATGGGAACATTGTTCATGCTGGTGCTAGGTGCGCAGGCCGGGGCGGTCGATCGTGCGTGGATCGATACGAGCCTGGGACTCAACAATTGGAACGACGCCGCGAATTGGAATCCCAGCGACGATTTTGCCAAGGCCGCCGACAACGCGATCTTTGATCAAGACGCGACCTACTTTGTCATCGTGGCGGCACCGTCGGCCGCGAACAACGTCACGTTCACCGATGGCAGCGTCACGCTCGGCGGCGGGTCGCTCAACAGCGGCGGCATCGTGAAAATCGACGACGTGCTCGCCGCCGGACTGGGAGATGGTGCCCTCGTCATCATCAACGGCCCCAATTGGGACAACGTCGGCGACGGGACGGTCGGCGACACCGGTTACGGAACGCTGACCGTCAATGGCGGCGGCGATTTCCGAAGTCAAGACATCTTGATCGGCAATCAAGCGGGCTCCACCGGCGAAGTGAACGTCGATGGCGATGGGTCGACACTGCAAACGGACGGCCTCGACGACGCGAACGGTTTCTTCATTGGTAATGCCGGTACCGGCACGCTCAACGTCACTGGCGGTGGTCTCGCCCGGATCGTCAACGACGTCACCGGCTACCATCGCCAATTTCACTTTGGGCAACGCGGCAACCGGCGAAGGTTCGCTCAATGTGACGGGCGTCGGCACTTTGGGACCTTCTCAGGTAATTGCCGAAGACGTGCTGATCGGCAACTCGGGGACCGGCCACCTCAACATTACTGCCGGAGGCGTTTTCACTCAAAACATCGATGGCAGCCCCGATGCCTTCGTGGCCCAACAGCTCGATTCCAGCGGCGACGTCACCGTCCATGGCGACGGCTCGCAGTGGTCGATGGCGCGGCTCGAGATCGGGAACCTCGGCGACGCCACACTTTCGGTCGAAGCGGGTGGTTTCGTCCACAGCACCAGCAACGACATGGCCCTGGCCGATTCGGGCGGTAGCGGACGCGTGGCCGTGTTCGGCGCCGGAACGAGTAACTCGACGCTGCAAGTGGCCAACGACCTCTACGTGGGCTCCGCCGGATTGGGCGAGCTGCGGGTCGGCCAGGACTTGCTGGGCACGGCCGACGGCAACGGGACGCTGCACGTCGGCTCCGACTCTGTTCATCGGCAACAATGCCGGCAATCAAGCTCGACAACAAGGTCGTCGTGAGTGGGGCAGACGCGACGGCCAATGTTGGCGCCGAAATCCAGGCCGGCGTCTCGGGCAAGGGAACCTTTGAGGCCCGCAATGGCGCGACGGTGATCGTCGGTACCGCACTATCCGCCGGCAGCCGCCCTGCTGGCAACGGCACGATCGTGATCGACGGACCGGGCACCACCCTCACATCGAGCACCATGTACCTGGGCAACGGCAATGCCGGCCCCTTGGCCACCGGCACAATGACCGTTAGCGACCAGGCCGTCGTCACCTTTACCGGCGCCACCAACGGCGTCGTCACTCTCGGCGACGACGATTTCAGCGAAGGCACGCTGACGGTCACCGGCGCCGGAACGCTCGTCCAGTCCACTGGCGGGACGGCCGAGTGGTGGGTCGGTGGCTCGAGCAACGACGCCGGCGGCACTGGCACGCTCAACGTCCTCGACCATGCCCACGTCACCACCACGGGCCGCATAGTGCTCGGCTACGGCAGCGCGGCCGTCGGCAACGTCACCGTCGATGGAGGATCGCAACTGGACGTCAACGGCGACTACCTGCTCGTCGGGCTTAACGGGCACGGCTTCACCGACGTCACCGGCGGTGGCACGCTGAACGTCAATCGTATGTTCGTTGCCGACGCGGCCGGTTCTGCCGGCAGCGAGCTCGACGTCAGCGGGCCGGGGTCGGTGGTAAACGTCGACCGTTTATTGCATGTGGGCGACACCAACCGCGGGACCGTGGTCGTCAGCGCGGGAGGACGGCTGAATGTCGCCGTCGGCGTGCCTACGGAACGGCTGATCATCGGCGACCAAGGCGCCGCAGACGGCTCGAAGCTGACGGTCAGCGGGCCGAACTCTCGTGTCGATTACCACGGCACGGCCGACGTTGCGGTCGGCAACGCCGGCGGGGCCAATACCGCCAATGTCGCTGACCGCGCGACGCTCGAAGTCACGAGCGGCGGCGTCTTCTCTGCCGTTCAGCGCAATCCCGACACGCAGCATCGCGTCCCAAGCCCGAATCATCGTCGGCGACGTCACCGGCGGCAACGGCCGCATCGTCGTGGATGGCGCTGGCTCACTGGTCGAGGCCAGCGTCATCTACGTCGGCGATGGCGACAGCTCCTCCTCCGGAATTCTCGACGTCTCCGGCGGCGGCAGCGTGAAAACCACCGCGGAACTGGAAGTCGGTTCGTTTGGCAGCGGCGTCGGTACGGCGAACATCGACGGACCGACCTCCACGCTCACCGTCGGCACTTACTTGTCGCTCGGGGACGACACCTTTGGCGGTGCTACCAACGGCGCCAACGGCACGCTTAATATCACGAAAGGGGGCACCGTGACGAACGGTGGGCAGGCGTTTATCGGCCACTATACCGGCAGCTTTGGCACAGCCACCATCGGCAGCACAACCGCCGACGTCTCGACTTGGTCGATCGGCGGCGAGCTAACGCTCGCCGGCACGGAATCCTCATCGCAGTTAAGCGGTTCTGGGGTGCTCAACGTCAACGCGGGGGGCCGGGTCGATCGTGGCGTCCAATCTGCGAATCCGCAACCTCGGCGATGTCAATCTCAACGGTGGCGAGCTGCGGGTCGGCGATGGTCTCATCTTCACTGACGCGGGATCCACTTTCAATTTCACCAGCGGCACGCTTCGCTTCACCAAGGCCGCTGGATACACGCTCACCGGCGCACAACTCGACGGCATCCTCGGCACGGACCACACGCTGGGCGTCAATCAACATCTCGCCGTCGATGGTACTGCCCTGCTGAGCGCCCCGCTGCGGCTCAACGGGGGCACGTTTTCGGTCGGCGCCATCACGGCCGCCAACCTGGCCAATCTCGACTTCGACGCCGGCACTTTCAACTTGACCAATGCCAACCTGACAGTCGGCGTCGGAGGCATCTTCGGCCCGACGTTAGTCATTGACGCCCCGCAGTCGATCCACGTCACGAACCAGGCGACGATCAATGCCGGTGCCAAATTGGTCGTGGCCGGCGACTTCAGCTCCGGCCAGCTGACCAACAACGGCGACCTGGTCGCCGATCGACGCCACGGTCGGCGGGCCGGTGGTCAATAACAACAGCGTGACCGTCGTCGGCACGGTCGACTTCGATGGTCTGGTGAGCGGCCCTGGCGATTTCTTCGGTCCCGGCACCGCCAACTTCAACGGCGGCATGGCACCCGGTGCGAGTCCGGCCGAAGTGCAATTCGAAGGCGACGTCGCGCTGGCCGCCTCGAACACGCTGTTCATCGAGATCGCCGGCACGACGCTCGGCGCCGACTATGACAGCCTCTCGATCGCTGGCTCTGCCGACTTGGACGGACTTTTGAGCGTTTCTCTCGACTGGCTTCACACCCACCATCGGCCAGCAGTTCACGGTTCTCACGGCCGAGCAGCATCACAAACCACGGCCTCGCGCTCGCGGGTCCGGCAGCCAGCTCGTTCAGCCTCATGGTCGGCAGCTCCAGCGTGATCCTCCAGGCAATCGGGGCCGGAGTGCCGGGCGACTACAACCAGGATGGCACCGTCAACGCCGCCGACTACACCGTCTGGCGCGACCATCTCGGCAGCGGCACGTCGCTTCCCAACGACGACACGGCAGGCGTCGGGCCGGACGACTACACCCGCTGGAAAACCCACTTCGGCGAATCCACCGGCAGCGGGGCGATCGCGAATGCAGCCGTGCCGGAGCCGGCGGCGTCCGTGCTGCTGGCCGTGGCAATTGTCGCGATTGCCTTTCGCCGGTTGAACTGAAATCGGCAGCAAGCTCCTGCGAGGGTGCTTGATTTCACGCCGAACCAAACGCCGCAGTAACCGCTCTTCTGGTATCGCAGCCGCATCCCGCACGCGCCGCAGGCGTTTGTTGGCCTGCCGTCCGCCCTCATTTAGCGTTATATTGGGCGGTTTTGCTGGGAGAGTGCCGGTCGGCTTAGCTAAACCGCAAGCGGCAGTTTTTCCTGACTCCCGAATCCTGACTCCTGAATCCTCCTCCACATGAAGACCGACGAACTGCGTGAAAAATACCTGGCCTTTTTCGAGACCAAGGGGCACAAGCGCTGCCCGAGCGACGTGCTCGTGCCCACCTGGGACCCCTCGGTGCTGTTCACGCCGGCCGGCATGAACCAGTTCAAGGACCACTTCCTCGGCAAGGTGAAGCTCGAGTTCACGCGGGCCACCTCCTGCCAGAAGTGCCTCCGCACAGGCGACATCGACAACGTCGGCCGCACCGCTTACCACCACACCTTCTTCGAGATGCTGGGCAACTTCAGCTTCGGCGACTATTTCAAGCGGGAGGCGATCAACTGGGGTTGGGAGTTTCTCACCGACAAGAAATGGCTCGGCATCGATCCCCAGCGGCTCACGGTGACGGTCTACAAGGATGACGATGAGGCGGCGGGGTTCTGGGCCAACGACGTCGGCCTTTCACCCGACCGGATCGAGCGCTGCGAGGAGGACGAAAACTTCTGGCCGGCGAGCGCCCCGAGCCAGGGCCCCGACGGCGTCTGCGGGCCGTGCAGCGAAATCTATTACCATCCCGACCAAGGGCAAGAGCGTCGAGATCTGGAACCTGGTGTTCACGCAGTTCAATCGCGTGGGCGATCCGCCGAACAACCTGCGGCCGCTGCCGTCGAAAAACATCGACACCGGCATGGGCCTGGAACGCACCGCCGCAACGCTGCAGGGTGTGCCCACCAATTACCACATCGACATGCTGATGCCGATCGTGCTGGCGGCGGCCGACGTCTGCGGCATCAAGTACGAGATACGATTCCGACAACGGCCGGCGGCTGCGGCGGATCACCGATCACGTCCGGGCCTGCACGTTCGCGGTCCACGAAAATGTCTATCCCGGCGCGAACAAGGAAAAGTACGTCGTCAAGCGGCTGTTGCGGCGGGCGGTGCTCGATGGCCACCAGATGGGCATGCGCGAGCCGTTCCTGTTACAAGCTCGTGCCGAAAGTCGCCGAGATGATGAAGCGGCCCTATCCGGAACTCGGCGAAACGGTGAAGCGGGTCAGCGGCGTGATCGAGAAGGAAGAGGCGAACTTCTTCGGCACGATCGACGCGGGGCTCAACCACATCGACCGCGTCTTCGCCGAGATGCGACGCGACAATCGCGTGACGGTCGACGGGGCCGTGGCGGCCGAGCTGTACCAAACGTATGGCGTGCCGCCCGAGCTGTTCGAATCGCTGGCGGCGGAGCACAACCTGGCATTCGATTGGCAAGGCTACCACGCCGCGATGGAGGAGCACGGCGAAGTATCGGGCAAGGTGCAGCACACCGTGATGGGCGCGAAGGGCCCGATCGACTCGCTCAAGCAGGCTCTGCATGCGACCGAGTTTCTCGGCTATACGACGACCGAGGCCGACGCGACGGTGAAGGGCATCATCGCCGGCACGCCGCCGCACGACCACCTCTGCGACAAGATGGACGAGATCGGCCACGAAAATCCGGTGCGGGTCGTGCTCGATCGCACGCCGTTCTACGGCGAGAGCGGCGGCCAGGTCGGCGACACGGGCAAGCTCATCGGCGACGGCGTCGAGTTCAAAGTCACCGACACGCAAAAGGACGGCCAGCTGGTCGTCCACATCGGGCACCTGGTCCGCGGCAGTGCTCCGCGAAGGCGCGAAGGTAAAGGCGATCGTCGACGCGGGCCGCCGCGCCGGCATTCGCCGCGCCCACTCGGCAACGCATATCCTCCACTACGCCCTGCAAAAGAACCTCGGCTCGCACGCCCAGCAACAAGGCTCGAAGGTCGACGACGACTGGCTGCGGTTCGACTTCACGAACCTGAGCCCCGTCTCGCCGGAGCAGCTGGACGCGATCTCGCGCGACGTGACGAGCCGCGTCGCGGCGGCGCGAGCCGGTCGAAGTGGAAGATTCTGCCGCTCGCCGAGGCCCGCAAGCAGGGCGCGATGATGCTCTTCGGCGAAAAGTATCCCGATCCGGTGCGGATGGTGTCGATGGGCTCACAGCCCGATAAGACGTTCAGCCGCGAGCTCTGCGGCGGCACGCATCTCGACAACACGAAGGAAGTCGACTGCTTCGAGATTCTCGCCGAGGAAGGCGTCTCGGCCGGCACGCGGCGGATCACGGCACTCACGGGCACGCGGGCCGCCGAACACATCGAGAAGACCGCCGCTGCGCTCGAGCAGGCGGCAAAGCAATTAGGCATCGTCGCTCGTCGGCGTGCCCAGGCGGTTGCCGTGCTGCAGTCCCGCGCGCGCGAACTCAAGAAACAAATTTCCGGCGGCGGAGCGGCGGCGGAATCGCCGAAAGCGGCCAAGAAGCCGGCGACGCTCGGCGAAGCAGACCTACGAGCAGGTGAAGCACGCGCTGGCCGAAGCGGCCAGGATGCTCTCGGTCGCGCCGCTTGGCAGTGCCGGAGCGGATCGCCGCGATTCAGGCCGACGTCGCGGCGATGGAAAAGCAACTCGCCGAGCGACAGGCGGCCGGCCCGCTCAATGGCGAGGCGCTGCTGGAAGGCGAGCCGAGCAGGTCGACGGCGTGACGGTCGTCGTCGCCGAGGTGCCAGGCGTCGAATCGAATTTGATGCGGCAGCTCATCGACCAGGTCCGCGGCAAGGCGTCCGCGTCGGCCGTGCTGCTGGCCAGCCGCTCGGGCGACGACAAAGTGACGCTGGTGGCCGGCATCTCGAAGGACCTGCAGGCCCGCAAGCTCAGTGCCGGCGATTGGATTCGTCCCGTGGCCGCGGCGGTGGGCGGCGGCGGCGGCGGTCGGCCCGATATGGCCCAGGCCGGCGGCAAGAATCCCGCCAAGCTTCCCGAGGCTCTCGCAGATCGCCAAGAAGCACGATCCGCACAGATGCTCGGCGCATAGAACTTCGTTCGCTTCGTTCGCCTTGGGAGGCCGTAGCGGCGAATTGCCAGCGGTTGCAGTTCCTTCATCGAGATCATCACGTCAGCACCAGTGCTGGCAGCTGCACGGCAAAACATTCCGACCAGGCCACAGTCTGTCCGAGCCGACTGGCCGATCTTAGTCGTACCTCCGCGTGCCCAGCGTTCAAGTAAAAAGATTCTATAAAGTTTCAGTTGCGGCGCGGCGCCGAACCGGCCTAAGATTAGATGGTGGAATGAGCGGCGCCTTCAGGCGGGCGCCGATCGCCAACCTCCCAACTCTTCTCGGGACCTACTCTCATACGCCTGCCCACTTAGACGGAGCTGCACACGTGGTCACGCATGCATTGAAGGATTCCGACTCAGTGTGGATCGGGGACCGAATTGGCTGTTCGTCAAACTGCGGCCGCAGCGGCATTTCGCCGAAGACGTCCCGCACGTCGCCGACGAGCTGTGGTCGATCGCCTCGCGGCATTTCATCTATCGGCTCGTGTTGGAGCTGGAAGAGATTGACCAGTTGCCGGCGGAGCTGGTGGATCAATTGGTGATCCTGCAGGAGCGGCTCGCCCAATGCGGCGGGTCGCTTGCGGATCTGCGGCCTGTCGGCCGAATGTGCCCAGAAGCTGCGCGATAGCCAACTGGACGCGGCGCTGCCGAACTACGCGACGCGGCAAGCCGCCGTGCTCGGCGGCGACGCGGCCGCGCTGCAGGAGAAACTCAAAGAAGTGCTCTCCGACACGGCCGTGAGCGACGAAAAGATCGAAATGACGACCGCCTGGGCCGGACAACAACCCAGCCGGCAATAGCGGAACGTAGCAGGCATGCTCGCGTGCCGCTGCCGATTTCCAACCCTGGCATTCGCGAGACTGCAACGGCAGCGAGCACCTGCTACATCAAGTAGCTGCTGGCGAATCTTGCGCAGCGATTCGAGCGCCGGCTTGGGCTTGTCCTTGGCGTCGAACAGGCCGCCGTGCGGATAGTGGTGGGGCGCGGCGTCGGAAAGCTGGTTCCAGAGAATCACCTGCACCGGTGACTTGGCCAACAACAGCGGCACGTGCCGTTCGATCCAGGCGGCCTGCGACGCGGGCGTGACGTCGTTTGGCGTCGCTCGAGAGCACTTGAATCTTGGGATTGGCCAGCGGATCTTCGTCGGCCGAGCTGGGCAGCGTCAGCGTCACCAGCAGCGGCAGCTCCAACAGGCCCCAGGTGTCGATCAGCCGGCTGTAGGCGAGGGGCGAGCGGTGGGGCGTCGCGCCCGGGTGGTAGCCGACGGTGATCTCGATCCCCAGCCCGGAGAGGCCCAAGGTCGGCCCGCACCAGCGCGTCGGCAAAGTGCAGCGGCGCGAGGTCGAGCTGCTCGGTCGCCAGGTACTCGGCCCAGGGCTGGTCGAACGAGGCGATCAGCGGCGTCGACGGGTCGAGCTCGCGGACCTTGGTGATCGCCTGGGCGGCGATCTGCAGCCGCTGATCTTCGGTGAGCGCCAGCACGCGGCCGTGGCTCATCCGCGAGACCACTTGCCACAGGTGCACCTTGCCGCGGTAGCGCTTCACGACCGTCGTCACGTGGTCGAGCATGAAGCCGATCAGACTGTCGAAGTCGCCTTCCCACAGATAGGTCCAATCGGGCACGCCGCGGTCGTCGAGCTCCAGCAGCGGCCCGCCCATGATCTTCATGCCGGCCGTCTTGGCCCATTCGATCTGGGCGTCGGCCTGCTTCCAGTGGCGACGGCCTTCGCTGGCTTCGATCGATCGCCAGGAGAGCGGCACGCGAAACCATGTTGAACGCCGGCAGCAATTGCCGCGCAACGCCGATCGCCGGCATCTGATCGCCAAGATGGACGCCGAACCAGGTCGTGAGCTTCTGCGACTGGGCGCGGCGCATCTCGATCGCCTGCTCGGCATAGATCGTCGCCGAGTGGTCCATCGCGTCGGCCGCCGCCACCAGCGCCCGCTCGGCGTTTTCGGCCGCCGGCTCCGCTGCTTCCGTCGTCGCGGCGCGGGAAAAAAGCGCGTCGCCTCCAGCACTTCGCTCCGCAAGTCGTCCGGCACCACCAGGCCGAGCATCTCCCAATGGGCGATTTGATTGCGGAGCCGATTGATCGTGCCGCGGGCAAGCTCGACTTCCAGCCGATAGGGCCGCTCGCGTTCCATCAGCGTCGAGGTGCCCAGCAGCAACACGCCGCGTCCGTCGATCCGCCAGGGCACGTAGGCGCATGCCCGAATCGCTCTCGGCCCGCTCGACGATCAGTTGGCTGCCGCTCAAGTAGGCCCGGCCGTACCAAGGCAACTCGTCCTGGCCGCACATGTAAACCTGCCCCAGGCCGCCGGGCGGAATGCGATCTCGATCGTGAACCGTTAGCCGCATCAAGCCCATGGTCAAGCGAAACCCCGGCTGCGCATCCGCCTTCGAACGGCAGCGCCGTCGGGCAGGTGCGAGATGACTCCAACTCCGCGCCAAGAAAGAATCCGGTCCCGCCCAGCGAGACAAGCTGTGTCGCACGACACCGCGAACTCATCATTTTAGCCACCCCACCAATGCGGAACAACCGTAGCGAGAGTCGGCCGTCGACACGGTATACTCGGGTGCGGAATGGTGAGCGAGTACGTCGGTGGAGAGTCAAGTAAGTCCTGTCTGCTGCCACTACACAACGACTCACCCGCTTGTCTGCTCACCCCCCTAATTTTGTCACTCTACGCCACGCGAACTTGCCATGACGTCCACCATCCTTGAAACGTCGCTTGCCGAGTTGCCCGTCCGCCGCGGCAAGGTGCGCGACATCTACGATCTGGGCGACCGACTGCTGTTGGTCAGCACCGACCGGATCAGCGCGTTCGACTGGGTGCTGCCGACCGGCATTCCCGACAAGGGCCGCGTGCTCACGCAGCTGAGCCGCTTCTGGTTCGACCGGCTCGACGTGCCGAACCACCTGCATTTCGTGCGACGTCGAGGAATTCGACCTGCCGGCGGGCATCGACCGCGAACCGCTGGCCGGCCGGAGCATGCTGGTGCGCAAGACCGAGGTCGTGCCGATCGAGTGCGTCGTCCGCGGCTACCTGTCCGGCTCGGGCTGGAAGGAATATCAGCAGACCGGCGCCGTCTGCGGCATCGTGCTGCCGGCGGGTCTGCGGGAGAGCGACCAGCTGCCGGAGCCGATCTTCACGCCGGCCACCAAGGCCGACGGGGCGGGCACGACCAGAACATCTCGTTCAACGAGACTTGCCAACGCGTCGGCCGCGAGCTGGCCGAGGAGCTGCGGCGCCGCAGCCTGGACATCTACAAGCGCGGGGCCGAGTACGCCCAGGGCCGCGGCATCATCATCGCCGACACCAAGTTCGAGTTCGGCCAGATCGACGGCGAGCTGATCCTGATCGACGAAGTGCTCACGCCCGACAGCTCGCGGTTCTGGCCGGCCGACGGCTACGAGCCGGGCCAAGGCCAGCCGTCGTTCGACAAGCAGTTCGTCCGCGACTGGCTCACCACGAGCGGCTGGGACAAGAACAGCCCGCCGCCGGCGCTGCCGCCGACGTGGTCACCAAGACCCGGGCCAAGTACATCGAGGCCTTCGAGAGGATCACCGGCGAGACGTTTGCCTGGAAGTGAGGAATCGCATGTCCATTGCAGCCGCATCGCTACGGTCGTATTTCTGCTCGCAGTCGCGGGCTTCTGCACTTTTGGCTTCTTGGCGACATTTGAGCCTCTCGAAGGCGCAGCTCCAATCTTGCTGCGAGTGATATATGGCGTGGTCATCTTCGCCTGTCTGGCCCAAATCGTGTGGCTTGCGCGGCCGAAGAAGAAGCCGGTGTAGTCGTGTGATGCGGTAACTGCGGCCCAATCCGCACGCAAGCCGTTCTACCGGCTGCGCCGCAACCTGATTACAATGAAGATCGTGCACCGAAACAGCGATCTTCCTGCATTCTTCATCCTTAGCTCTCGCACCTTCCACCATGCTCCGCTACTGGACCGCCGGCGAATCGCACGGCAAGACGCTGATGGCCTTGGTCGACGGCTTTCCGGCCGGCGTGACGATCGACACCGAGCCGATCGACGTCGAGCTCGCGCGCCGCCAGGGCGGCTACGGCCGCGGCGGCCGGCAGCGGATCGAGACCGACACGGTCGACATCCTCACCGGCATCTGGCACAACGTGACGCTCGGCAGCCCGATCGCCCTGGAGGTCGTCAACAAGGACTACAAGCTCGAGCGGCTCGACGATCTCGACCGGCCGCGGCCCGGCCACGGCGACCTGACCGGCGCGATGAAATACCTGGGCTCGATCCGCGGCGTGCTCGAACGGGCCAGTGCCCGCGAGACGGCCGTCCGCGTCGCCGCCGGGGCGCTGGCCAAGCAACTGCTCGCGGCAGTTCGGCATCACGGCGTTCGGCTACGTCGTCGAGCTGGGCGGCGATGCGGATCGAGCCCGGCCGAGGCGCCGCTCCACCGGCTGCGCGAGATGCGCGACGCGAGCGAGGTCTACAGCCTCAATCCCGATCGCGACGAGGCGATCAAGCAGCTGATCGACGCGGCCGGCAAGGACGGCGACACGCTGGGCGGCATCGTCGAAGTCGCGCGTCGAGGGCCTGCCCTTCGGCCTGGGCACGCACGCCCAATGGGACCGCAAGCTCGACGGCCGGCTGGCCCAGGCCGTGATGGCCGTGCAGGCGATCAAGGGCGTCGAGATCGGCCTGGGCTTCGAGGCGGCCCGCCGCCGCGGCTCGCAGGTCCACGACCCGATCCAATACGACGAGTCGCAACGCGACACGCCGAACCTCGGCTTACGTCCGGCCGACGAACAACGCCGGCGGGCTGGAGGCCGGCATGACCAACGGCCAGCCGCTGGTGATCCGCGCCGCCAAGAAGCCGATCAGCACGCTCGCGCAAGCCGCTCGAATCGATCAACCTCGACACCAAGCAGCCAGCAGGAAGCCAGCTACGAGCGGAGCGACGTCTGCGCCGTGCCGGCCGCCAGCGTGATCGTCGAAAACGTGGTGGCCTTCGAGGTCGCCTGCGGCCCTGGTCGACAAGTTCGGCGGCGACAGCCTGGCCGAAATGAAGGCCCGGTACGAGCTGTATCTCAGCATGGCGCGGGAGAAGTAACGGTGCGGCGGCGCAGCGGGCCGGCCATCAGCATTCCCAGCGCGAACAACGTGGCGGAGGCGGGTTCGGGGATCATCATGCCGGGAAACGTGCCACCCTGTTCGCCCCACCAGGAAAACAGAATCTTTGCATCGAGGGCATTGACCGTGTGATCGCCGTTGAAATCGCCGCTGAGTCGGCCGTAGGATACCGATCGGTTCCAATAGAAGGCGAGGATTTGAAAATCACCTGGTCCCACTTGGTGGTCGCCATTGATATCACCGAACGAAGTGCCGAAGCGAGTTAGGATGTACGACCGATCGAGCTCGTTGACGATGCCGTTGCCATCGACATCGCCGTTGCTACCAGGTGTCACGGTCTCGTTCAAGTGCAATGCCATGGCGTTGAGATCGAGCGCGTTGACGTTGCCGTCGCCGGTTACGTCGCCGGGAACCGGCGAGAGGGCGCGGAAGTGGGCCGAAATAGGCGCGGAACTGATTGCGATCGAAGACTTCGACGTCGGCCGCGTTGACGATCGAGTCGCCATTGGCGTCGCCACACGTGAATGGCGTATTGACTTTCTTCAACCAGTTGTTGCCGATTGCGGCGAGGTCATCGCCGTCGACGTCACCATCACGGTCAAAGTCGGTAGGCGCAAAACGAGCTCGTCTGACGTTGAAGCGCATACTGATAGAGATAGAGGTCCGTGATGTTTACTTTTCCATCGCCCGATGCGTCGCCATCAGAGTAGCGGACATCGCTCGATCTCCCCAGGTTGCGAAGCATAACATACATGTCCGTAGGGCTGACAAGAAAATCTCCGTTGACATCGCCCAGTAATCCCGTTGATACGGACACAGGTTCACCGACAGTCGCGATGATTTCTGGCAGGTTGCGGGAGACTCCCGTGTCATAATTCGAGTAAGTGTGGACTCCGGCGAGGACGGGGACCCTCCCGTTAATGAAGAAGCTGGGGCCTCCCGAATCACCGCTTTGTGTTTGGGCCGCGTCGGCCCCGGGTCCTGTGACCGGAGCGTAGTCCCATTGATACGTACCGTAAGTGCTCACGGAATTGATTTCGTTGCGGCCGACGCGCACACTGGTAAAACTTCGCGGCGTGTCCTGACCGAAGATAAACAGGTCGTTGTCAGTATACGAGAGATAATTCGTGGCCTCGTGCCGTTTGGCGACCGGATACCGCGTAACCCAATCAGGCGGCGTATTTGCTAACTTGCCAACCCATAGATCCGTAAGACCAATTTGAGATCCCACGTAGGCATTGCCGTTGGCCGCGATTTCTGATTCCCAATACTCGCCGTTGGGATCGGTCGTGCGGTAAAAGCGAACCTTGGGTAGCGATCCCGCTGGATCGTCACCACGGAGCGGGCGAAAGTGATTGGCGGTGATGAAATAGTTATCCGAGATCATCACCACCTGCTTCCAATTGCTGCTGGTGCCAATGGGATCGTCGAACCGACCGTAGCCGCTCCAGTTGTAGGCGGCCCCGATGAAGGCCTTGTCGCTGCCGACGTAGAAAGGATCGTGCAAGCGATCCTGGTAACCGGCGATTTGTAGATCGCCACGCGCGGGCGACAACTACGAGCATCGTGCCGAGAATTGCGGCGAGAACGATTTGCCGCCCAAACGTCGCCTGGCCAATCATTAGCTAACCCGCACTTCTCATAAGAATGACCACGAAGGCACGAAGGACACAACGAAATCTGAACCAAACTTAAGATGCCGATTCATTGACACTCGGTAAGCGATCGACACTCCACACGGCGTCGACATTCCGAATTCCATTACTTGTCTTTTTCTCCGTGGTCTGTGTGCGTCCCTGGTGAGAAACCCAGACAAAGCCCAATTCGGTCCGTGGATTATAGCGGGACTTTCGACCTCGAATCCACAAAAATCAAGGAAAATCTACCACCATGCGCGCCAGGATTCGGAGAGGACGACAGCGGCACCCAGATTCGACGAAAAAGGGCCCTGGGATTGCCAGGGCCCTTGTGGGTTTCAAATTGTGCTTGCTCATATCCCCTCACCCTGCCCTCTCCCGAAGGGAGAGGAAGGATGCGGAGCTTAGCCGCGGCGGCGGGCGATGCCCACGCAGCCGACCAAGGCCAGGCCGAGCAGAGCCAAGCTCGCCGGCTCCGGAACTTGGGTCACGTCAACCGAGATCTTAAATGGGTCGGAACCAGTCTCATTGCTCGCCATACCGCTCCATTCATACAGGCCCCGCGTTGCGCCAAGCGTCTTAAATTGGAACTTCTGGGTTGCGGAATCCCATGAAAAAGTCGCCGAGCCAAGACCGGGGGCACCCGCCGGAGCACCGTGACCCGGCGTGTACGTCGGACCCGTCAAGTCGCTAAAAGCAACTGGCGGCGTGCCCGGTGCCGAATCCATCGCCATCAGGTTGACGATTTCACCCAAGGTCGTCGTGGCAAAGCTGATATCGTCGACGACAGGTGCAATGCCGCCTGTTACTTGCGCGACCGAAACATGAGCGTCAAACGCGTTATCAGTGGCGCCAGGCGCCCCGCCGTCTGACGTTGCACTCCCCGGTCCGAAAACGACCGGAATATTATTCCCATCCCAGTCCGCAATCGTGTTGTTGCCGACGCGGAGGAACAGATCGGCCATCGACCCCGCAGCGCCCGCCGTGTAGTTCACGGAGCCCAGCAAATAGCCCGACGTAGCATTGGCCGCTTCGCCATCTGGTCCAATGCCATTACCCGATACGAATGGAATTGCTCCACCGCCGATGCTCGTGACGAGGCTAGGAGTCACGACCGGGTTTTCGGCGAACGTCCAGCGGCTATTCGGATTCTCAACGCTGGCACCGGTAAATGTCAGGCCGTTACCGCTGGCCATCAGATCCAAGCTCACTCCGGACAGCCGGACGTCGGCGGTCGCAAAAATGTTGATCGTACCCGTCGAAGCCGCCGGGATGTTCGTCATGTTCAGGATGCCAGGGGCGGCCGTCCCCAACGGGTCGGTCGACAAATAGAAGACCGGAGACGCCTGAGTTGCTGATGCAGCAAAAGCCAGCGCCATCGAAGCCGTGAAAAAAAATGCCTTATTCAAACGCATGGTGATCACCCTCTCAATGGTTCAGTATGGGCCGCACTTCGCATGCGGCGTGTTGCTTAAACAATCCATCTCTTAACTCAAAATCCAAAAAGCTGACTTCAGCGGTGCTGCATTAGCGAATGGAGACCTTTCTCATTCTGAAACACTGAGTCGCAAGTGCGACGTGCAAGTACCCTTAATCCACACCGTGCGAGGAATTCCCTTTTGGCCGCCAGAGTAATGCCCGGATACCCCAAGCCCCCCGCACATTGGCGGCCAATAAGTTTGTACATCGGCAAATAAAAAAGGCCCACCGAGATCCGAGATCTCGGGGACCTTTTGAATTGCTGAATACTCGTGAGTTCGACTCGAAAGACTTAAATCGCGGATGGTGTAGAGAGCGTCGCTCTCGATATGCCGATTCTATCCACAGAAAACCGACCTGTCAATCACTTTTTTCAAAAATTATTTCTGACGGCGAACGCCGGCAAAACCGACCAAGGCCAACCCCAGCAGGGCCAGGGTAGCCGGTTCGGGAACGGCGTGCTGCTCGACCGAGATCACACCCATGCCATCGCCACCAGCATTGGAGGCGGTGACCTGCCACTGGTAGGTTCCACGGCTCGAACCAGTCGTGTCCCAGCTAAACTTCTGCGTGGCAGGATCCCAAATCGGATCGCGGGCCAATCCAGGTGCGTTGTCCGGCGCGGCCGGATCCTTCGTGTAGCCGAGGAACGACAATGAACCGCCAAAGGAATCGGCCGGATCGCTGGTGGGATCGAGCATCACCATTCCATCGACCGTACAATTCAAACAGCTGTCCGGATTCACCAGATTCAGCGGAGTGACGACCGGCGCCGAAACGGACGCAAGGATCGAAATTCGCCCGTCAAACAAATTGTCAGTCGCTCCCGGCACTCCACCGTCGGTGGTGGGACTCCCCGGTCCGAAAATGACTGGAATGTTGTTCCCATCCCAGTCAGCAATCGTGTTGCCACCCACTTGCAGAAACAGTTCAGACGTACCCGAGCCTTGAGCCATGTAATCGACGGCACCAATCAGATAACCGGAAGTCGCATCTGGAGCTTCACCGTCAGGACCAATGCCGTTGCCGGATACAAACGGAATTGCACCGCCACCGATCTTTGCGACGAGCGAATCTGTCGTCACCGGATTTTCCGCGAATGTCCAACGAGAATTCGGATTGGCCACTGATGCCGCAGTAAACTTAATTGCATTCCCTGTGGCCGCCAAATTCAAGCTCACGCCCGACAAGCGGACATCGGATGTCGCAAAGATACCCAGCGTACCGCCGGTTCCTGGAGCAACCGTCTTATCCAAAATACCGGGCACTGCTGTGCCCGGCAGCAGATCGGACAAATAGAAAATCGGTGCCGCGGTCAATGCCGTGGTCATGCTGGCCAGAACAGCCCCCGCGACCAGCATCACGCTCAAGCGTCGGTTCATGAATCACTCCCATCCTGTCAATGAAGTTGGTGTCGTAAGATGTACCCAGCAGAGATGCCCCCTGCTTCCGAATGCTAACTCTGCCTCTTATGCATTATTCCCGAGCAAAAACCTAATTGCGGTTGCGTGCCACACAGGGAGCAAGCCCAAGCAATCCCATCAGGACCAAAACTGCAGATGCCGGCTCTGGAACCGCGCCGCCCCCAATCGATCCGCTGCCAGCACCGGGCGTAACGCCCATTTGCTCACGGACCGGGCAAGTCGCGGGGCTCGTCAAGCAGGAGCCAAAACCCGCAAGGTCACCGAAGTTACCTGCACCGTTGTTATTCATGTCGGCGCGGGCAGCGCCATCCAATCCAGGGTTCGCGGCGTTGTAGCCAGCCTGGTTCGTAAGCCATAAGCCGAAACCAGCGAGGTCACCGAAGTTCACGGAACCGTTGCCGTTCATGTCACCCTTAAGAATACTGGAGTACTTCCCCGTCAACGTCGACTGAAGGGCGCCGTTTTCCGCAACCAACAAGTCGGTCCAGTTCAAGACACCGTCATTCGAGGCAATATGCAACGTTTTTACCGGCGACGGCATATTGACGTCGCTGCCGAGGGCGGCGAATAGGCGGTTCCCAGCGGTATCGAGCCAAAGACCGTCCGTGATCGACGCGCTAAATGGATTGTTTCCATTGTTCTGGGTGAGGTTGGCCATATCATTCTGGGAATTCCACAGCTTCGTCGTGCCATTGGTATCGACGTTGTAATACCACGTCTGGGCCGCGGTGCCGTTGTTGTCGCCCGCACTGTTGGTGGTTTCCGACGTGCTGCTGTTCCCCCTGAGACCAACTGCAAAGCCGGTGGTATCCGGCACAAGCGTTAGCGGTGCCTCAATGGCCAGCGAATTCGTCGTGTCTTGATGCACTGTGAGGATAAACTCGATGTTATCCGTCGTCGCATTGTAGGAACTGGTTACGTTGACCGTAGGAGCGGCCAACACCGGCGACGCCAAGACACACAACAACCCCGTGATAACTATGCTCTTCCAGGACATCAGATTCTCTCCACCCTCTTAGAATGACGAAGTTAAAAAACAGAGTTGCTGAGCGAAGCAGTGAAGCCGCGATGACATTCGAGGGGGCGAGGTTGAGCTTACGAAATCCGGGGTCGAGGACGACCCGGCTCGCTCGGCTCGCTTAGCGAATATCACACGCTTGTCAGCCTACCCTCCTCACGAACCAGTCGAACAAATCTTAACAGCCAAATTGAAACCAG
Organism: uncultured Planctomycetota bacterium; assembly: GCA_963808175.1. Classification (GTDB taxonomy): domain Bacteria; phylum Planctomycetota; class Planctomycetia; order Pirellulales; family Lacipirellulaceae; genus DASYDU01. The sequence goes on from CAWEEU010000020.1 coordinate 21,618, forward strand.
TTGTCTTCCGAACTACTCTCGTTTTCCTTCAAAGCTACGCGCCCCGCCTAGGCATCCAGCAATCCCTTGACCCAGTCAGTGGTTGAGAGAGAAGAACCGTCGTGCCCGTTCACACTCGTCGTGCGAAGAGTCGACGATCATTCACCCCCTACTTTCATTCAGCCCCCAAAAGAGAAGCTCGGAAAACCGGTTCATCTCAGGCTTCATCTCTTTGCGGGTCTCGTCAGCCGAAAGCGGTTGGTCAACCGATACCCGATTGTTCAACCAATACGGCCAACGCAAACCCTCCGCGCGACATAGCGCGGCGTATCTTCGGCTCATTATGGTCCTCGCATTCGGGCGTGTCAAGCAGTTTCTACGCTGATTATCGCTTTTTTCACACTCGGGGAAACCTGCGTAAAAGCCCAGGTTTTGAACGCAAAAACAACATTCCACAGGCCCCCAACCAGAGGGCTAACGCGGTTCGGTTCCGGGACTTGGCTGCCGGTCGGTTCCGGCACGCCAACAGCTCCCGAACCGGCTCCAGGAAGGCCGAATTGCTCCTTCCAGAAGGTGTAATCTTCCGCCGTCACTTCCCCCGGCGTGAATGGTCCTTCGTTGGTCAGCTGAAACGTCTGGCCGAGGTGGTCGCGCCAGACGGTGTAGTCGGCCGCGTCGACGACGCCATTGTCGCTGTAGTCGCCGGGCACTCCTGCGAAGATGCGGTTCGGATGGACAACGAAGCTCGCGCCATCGACCATGACCGTGGGGCCAAAGTTGGTCGAGGTTCCCAGCGCCGTGTAAACGTTGGCCATGCCGCTCTGGATGCCTGGAGTCGAGCCGGCGGCGAAACTCCCGGTGGCGAGTCCGACGGCGGTACTCCACTCGGCCTCGCCGAGCGAGTCGATCGTGGTGGCCCAGGGAATTCGCGCGGTGCCGGTGAGCGTGGTGAACACCGGGCCGATGGCAACGAGTTGCTGCCGGGGGGCTTGCCGGCGAAATTGGGCGAGCCGTTGGCGAGCGTGCCGGCGCCATAGAAGATGCTCTGCTCCTTGCCGGCACCGACGGGAACGCTGACCGGCACCTGGCCCGTGGCGAGCAGCCAGTGGTCGCCGAAATCGAACATGTCGAACTCGGAGAAACCGGCACCGGTACCGCCGTTGACGACGCCGATCGGCCCGGCCGCTGCGGGCGTCCCGGTGATCGACGAAGAGGTCAGATTGACGTGGAGTGCGGAGATGCCAAAGGTCCCGGCGGAGCTGCGAGCGACCAACCGCCAGGTTCCGCCCGAGGTCGTATCGCCCGAAATCGAATAGCGTACGTTTAGCGCGACATCGACCGTTTGTGCGGCAACGTCGGAAATGAACGACGTTAATCCCAGCAGAATCCCCGCGAATCACCGCCAATCGACGCACAACGTTGGTTGCAGGCAACATAGCTGGAAAATCCCGTGGGAAATCGACGGCCGTGCACTCCGCAAGCGCGACGCCGCCTGTGACGCGAAACCTCACGCCGACGACGCCGTCCTCGCAGGCCCCGCAGCTCGGCAACACGTCGTTATACCCGACAGAGAGGGTGCCATGACTCTATCGTGAGCGACGCGGGCAGCGCCAGGAAAATCGGTCGCGTGCGTAGGTTCTGAATCGAACTGAATCTGTTCCGTGTTGAATCTGTTCCGAAAGCGTGCCGCCGCTGGGCAGTAGACCGGCAGGACCGGCCGATCGGGCGGAGCGTGGGCACACTACATCTTCCAGTTTACCAAGCCGACCCAACGCCGCAACAAGTTTTTCGCGGCGTTTTGGCTGTTTTTGGGGGCCGACGCCAGGCCCACGGGGCGGGAAAGCCCGCGGGCGTCTTGAATCTCCATTCGCTGGATCGAGAGATCGGGCCCGCGAATCGTTGCGGCGGCCAGCAGCGGCGAGCTGGAGGTCGGCGAAACCGCGAGTGGAAGTCCGGCCGTGGCGGGCGGCCGGGGCGGTGATTTTTCGTGCCCGCACGCTTCGTGTTGCCGACCGCGGGCGGCGGACGACCGTCCAACTTCGCCAATCGCTACGATGCGACCAATGCGGCGAAAAAAATTTCTCCGCTGCGCGAGATTATCCCAAATCGCTTTGACGCACCGCGCGTCGTTTTGCTAATCAGGAATGTGTTGTCCACGCACGTGCGATTCACACAAGATGTTCACCCAGTTTGCGAAGGGAGGTTTGAAAGCGATCGTCGTTTCAATTGGTTGACGTCCTCTTTTGCTCAAGAGGGTGCTCGGATCGGTAGAGAACGACGGAAGCACATGCGACGTGTCTCGGCTGCTCACCAAATCAGCGCGTTCGACACCGGCCCGGCTATCGCCTGAAGACGAGCCGCGATTCGTTCGACCGCTGCCGCCCCCCGGGGCCCGGGCCAGGAAGTTGCATGCCAACCGTTTGCTCACTGCCGGAGCCGAGCGCGGGGCCAATTCCATTCACCCCCAGAGTGTTTTGATGATCGACCAGACTTAGCCCGTCCCGCTGAATCGCACGCGGGACGGGCCTTTTTTATGCGCGGTGCGCGACATGCCGCCGGCTGGATCCGCGGAGCAAGCTCCGCCGCTAAGGAGCAGGCTCGCGGCGGTTGGGCAGAAGCTGTTATAACGGCCAGCAGGCGATTCATGGCCGAACTCAAGACATTTCTGTTCACGGACATCGTCGGCTCGGTCGAGCTGAAGCGCGAGATGTCCGGTCGGAGCGACGCGGAACGTGATCAGGCGTTCATCGAGCAGATCCTCTCGCCCCACCGGGCGCGGATCGAGCGGGATCTGGCGGCGCTGGGCGGCCGGGTCGTTTCCACGGCCGGGGACGGCCATTTTCTCGTGTTTTCCGACACGATCCACGCTGCCCGTTGGGCCACCGGCATCCAGCAGTCGCACCGCGACGACCCGATCCGCACGCCGACCAGCAAGCCGGTCGCCGTCCGGGTGAGCATGCACATCGGCATCCCGCAGATCGACCCCGGCGACGCCGACAACTTCGTCGGCAAGCCGGTCGACTATGCGGCGCGGCTCAACGACTACGCCACGGGCGGGCAGATCCTCGTGTCGCGGAGCGTGGTCGCGGTGCTCGAAGACGCAGGCATGGATGGCATCTCGTTTCACTTGCATGGCCGCCGCGACTTGAAGGGAATCGGCCTGGTCGACGTCTACGAGTTGGTCTACGACGAAGTGGGCCCGCGGAAGATGCGGCCGCAGCCGCGGGACACGGCCTCGCGCGAGTGGACCGTGCTGCCGGCGACCTTAGGGCTGACCGAGTTTCACGCCCGCGGCGGCCATCGGACCGACGTGCTGCCGGCGCCACCGCCGTCGCTGGCCCCGAAGAAGCTCGGCAATTACGAGTTGTTGGAGCGGCTCGGTGGCGGCGGCATGGGGGACGTGTACAAGGCCCGCCACCGGCAGTTCGGCCGCGAGCGGGCGGTGAAGGTCATCCGCTCTCATTTCGTCGAAGCCGGCCACAGCGAGGTCATCCGCCGCTTCTACCAGGAGATCAAAGCGGTCGGAGCCCTGGAGCATCCGAACATCGTCGTGGCGATCGATTCGTCGACGCCCAGCGACGCGGTCCACTACCTGGTGATGGAGTACATCGACGGCATTGGAGCGGACGAGCTGGTCGCCCGCCACGGCCCGCTCGACGTGGCCGACGCCTGCGAAATCGCCCGCCAGGCCGCCCGGGGACTCGCGTACATCCACCAGCACGGCATGGTCCACCGCGACGTCAAGCCCTCGAACCTGATGCTTACGATCGTCTCGAGCGAGAGCTACGGCACCGACTCTGCCGAGGCCGCCGAGCCGGCCGGCAAGCGGGCCGCGGTCAAAATCCTCGATCTCGGACTGGCGCTGTTGGTCGGCGACGATCAGCAGCGGCTCACGATTTTCGACGACCGGGCGATGGGTACGGCGATGTACATGTCGCCCGAACAATGGAAGACCACGAGCGTCGACATCCGGGCCGACGTCTACAGCCTCGGCTGCACGCTCTACCATCTACTGGCCGGCAAGCCACCGTTCTGGGAATCGGATTTGCGGCCGGAAAAGGCCCACCAGCGCGAGGACCTGCCGCCGATCCAGTCGGCTGAGCCGATTCCGCGCAGCTTGTGGGAGGTGCTCCGGCGGATGACGGCCAAGTCGCCTCTCGAGCGGTACGCCGATCCGGCCGAAGTCGTCGCCGCGCTCGCGCCATTCGCGCAAGGGCATCAGCTCGTACGTCTGGTCGAGGAAGCGACCCGGCCGCTCGCGTCCGCACCGACGAAAGTCTCTGCAGAAGTCCGAGACGCTCGTCTCCCGCACCGGCCAGTCGGATACCCAGCCCGGCCACACGCCGGTCGACTGGGCGCTGCCCAAATCGCTGCCGGCGGCAAAACGCCATGCGATTTGGCGAACCGTGTCGAAAGTGTTGCTCGGCCTGGCGGTCGTGGTCATCGCCTGGCTCGTGTACCAGACCACCGAGCGGCGCGGCGCGGTCGAAGCAGAGCGGGATGCACGGCAGAATTCGCTCAAGCTGGCCGCCAATTTCGCCACCAACGAAATCCTCAAAGAGATCAACCTGCGGTTCGACATCCTGCAAAAGCTGGCCAAAGATTCCGATTTTTTGCGGCTCATGCGGAGTGTCGACGTCGCGCCGCAAGACGAATCCCTCTGGAAGCCGCTCGAGGACAAGCTGGGGTCGGCCAAGAGCGATCACGATCGACAGGCCCCAGCCGACAGCTGGTTCGTCGCTAGCGGCCAGCGGAATCCAGGTCGCCCGCAGCCCGCGCAGCGACGCCAGCCGCGGGGTCAACTATTCGTTCCGCGACTATTTCCACGGGCTGGGACGCGATCAGCCGCAGGAGACGCCCGACCTCAAACCGATCACGGGCCCTCACCTGTCGGCCGTGTATCGCAGCACGTCGACAGGTCAACTGCGGGTGGCGTTTTCGGTGCCGATCAATAGCGTTCGCGCCGGTGCGAACAAAGTGATCGGCGTATTGGCGATGAGCGTCGACTTGAACGAGTTCAACGTGCTGGAGAAGCGACTTCCGCCCGGTCACGAAGTGGTGCTGATCGACCTGCGCGAATCCGTGATCGACGGCGAGCCGCGCCGTGGTCTGATCCTGCATCACCAAGCACCGCACGACGCCGACGCCAACGGCAGGGCTTCGTTCGTCGGCCCGGAGCTACTGGAGCGGTTCGACAAAGTGCTCTCGGGCGACAAGTCGGCCGCGGAGGGCACGAGTTATTTCCTCACCGAGTACCGCGACCCCGCGGTCACCGGCAGATAAGCGCTATTGGGGCGCGATCGAGCGAGTCGTCGACCGGCCAACAGACGAGCCGGCGCTCGATACGGGCTGGTTGGTGCTGGTGCAGGAGCCGGTCAACAAGTAACCAGTAGCGCCCCTGTGCAGCCGGGCTCGTTCACGCCAGCTCGTACTGCCCTTGGCTCCCGCGTTTGAGTTTGCCCTGCGCCACCAGCGCGTCCCACACCGCCCGCGGATACTCGCGCGGCGGAGAAATCGCCACGATTCCCGAAGCATGACCACTCAAGGGACTGGCTCCGATCCGCGAGTCGTGATCCAGCTGCGTCAACTTCAGCCGCTTCTTGAACGCCTTGAAGGCTTTGGTCAATTCTTCGGGCGCGGGCGCCGCGGCAGGCGTCTCAATTGGTCTTGGTTCTGGTTCCGGCATGATTCGCTCCGAGTTTCGTGGCGTCCCACTCCAACGGCGATCATATCAAAACCACTTCCCTCCGTCACTCCACTTCGGCGCTTCGGCGTGGTCTCTATCGGCTTCTTTTCCGCCGTGGCAACCGGCGGGCGAACCAGCGTCACGCAGCGTTTGGTGTAGCTGTAGCCATCGCCCTTCTGCACCACGCACAGCCGCGCGTCGAGGAAGTCAAACTTGTCAACGACATTGGCGATCGACGGCAATAGCGCCAACGCTTCCTGCAACGGCTTGAGTTTCTCGGGGCTCTGATTCGCGCCCGCCAGGCCGACGATCACCGGTGCGAAGGCCCCGGCCTGCCGGATGAACTGCGCCGCTTGTTGCGTGTTACCCGCAAGGTTCGTATAGCCAAGCGCGTATACCGGTCCATCGACCGTCAGCCCGAATCGGGTGAACTGCTCCGTCTTGTCGATCGACGGCGCCTCGCCGGCGAGCGTCCGCAGCACCTTCTGGGCTGCCGCCGCGTTCGAGGCCACGATCATCCAACCTTCGTGAAAACCGATCACGGGCCGGATGCCAAAGCCGCTCCAGAAATTGACACTCAACTCGTCGAAGCCGGCCAATTCCTGGGACGGCACCAGCTTCAATTGCTGTCCCTGGACGAACGGCTGCTGGGCAAGATGCTCGATCCCTCGCTGAATCAGCTCACGAATTCGCTCCGGCTGATGACAGCGCAGGGCCACGACCTTGTCTCTGCCGCCAATCACCGCCGGCGATGACGCTGGTAGCGTCAGGCAGACGTATTCGCCGCTAAAGGCCTGCAGGACGTCGGCGTCCAAATGTACGCCCCAATCCTGCTGTGCTCTTTCGAATTTCTCCAGTCCTCCTTGCGCCTCGGGCAGCTCAGCACGAACAAATTTCTCGATCCATTCATCGAGCGTGTGCAGATTGACGCCGGTGTTGAGCGAATACGACTGAGCGTCGGCCGGCACCCAACGCTGCCAATCTTCAAACGGTTCACCCGTCGCGCACGCCCGATATAAAACTTTGTCCTTGGCGTCCGGTACAAGCTGACCCAACGACGACTTCACGAGGCGATGGCCCTCGGTGTACTCGACCGTGACTTCGTAGTCGAGAATCGCCAGTTGGTCGACAACCCGCTCAAAGACCCCGGCCCAACGATCCGCCTCCGGCTTTCCATGAGCCTGTTGTCGAATGAACTCACCGATGCGGCGCAAACCTTGGAACTGTTGGCGGCCGTCGTAAAATATCAAGCCATCGTCTGGTTTCGGTAGTTTTTCCAGCGCAGCGTGGAGGCGCGGATCGTCGAATTTCGATTGCCCACCACTCGTTAGCAGCCCGACGCTCTCACGCAGGACGCCCTCGGACGTCGAAATCACCAGCACGTCCTTCACCCGCGCAAACGCCGGTTGAAACGGAATCTCTTTGGCCTTGGGGACGCTCAGCGTGTAGATCCCAACTGCGCCGCTTTCGTCAGCGGTTGCGACGACAGCCTGCTTCGTGCGCCGCTCGATCATCTGGTCAAGCTTCTTGAGCGCACTCTCACACGCGACGGCCACGTCCTCCGACGGCAAACGCAGCAGTAGCAAGTGATGCGTTTGCGGGATCTCCATCACCTGGCCATAGGCGACTTCCGGGCTGTCCGCCACGGCCTGCCAATCCACGGGCGCGAAAATCTCGCGCAGCTCGTTGGAAATCGACGTGAGCGTTTCTTGCTGTTCGCCTGGCACCTGAGCCATTACCAGCGCCAGGACGCGTTCGGGGAGTTTCTCGCGCTGGACGGTCTGCCAGACCTGCTCTCCGTATTTCCGCAAGAAATCTCGCTCTGGATTGTGCCGGCCGTAGACTGCCAGGTAGGCGTCGGCAGGAATCCCTTGGCCGACGTTGAGGTCTTCCGCCTCGGCACGCGCCAGCCCCAAAACCAGGAACATCAAGAGCCAACTCCGAATTGCGATTGCGTTCATGTCAGCGTCCTCCCGTCGTGAAGTGCCACTTGCTAGGACATATTCGTCACGGACTCGGGCAGATTGCCACTGCCTTTGGATTTCGCGCGGATCGGTGTCCGATGGTACGATTCTCTTTCTGGCGGTCGTCGCGAACCGCTTTTTGTATCATTGCGCGCCCCTTCGCGCATACACGCACACTCGCGCGAGCGAATTGGTCTGCTCGGCGAGCACCACGAGCGTTGCAGTTGATTCGACACCGAATCAATGCAATCCTGATGCCGAGCGCATGACACGAATTGAAGAAGCGAAGAGCTTCTGATATAATCCGCGTAGCCATTGAGTTTTGGGCACGAGTTGTTGCCCCACCCTACGCCCGAGGTCGCCGCGGCGATTGGCCGTGGCGAGTTGGGTCGCGTTCCGCTGGAGCCCCGGCGGCACGTCGACCGACTATCGAATCAAGAACTGTTGCGACGTGGCATGCGAGCTCGACTCGCCAGTCGCCGTTCTCTCTTTCCTCCCAGCGGGCGTTCGAGGGAGTGTCAGACTGTGTACCTTGCGACTGCGCTCCAGGCGTCGTCTTCGGTCCGTTATTCGGTTCGTTACGCTTTGTGAGGTCGGGAGTCATTCAACGTCGGCCGCCTCTGCCGCCGAAGGCCGACGGTGGACGTGCAATTTGGAGGGACTTCCATGAGGACTCCCGACCTCCGATTTCGTCGTCGCCATCCTCTCGCTCGTCGAGTCCAGGAAACGCCCGCACCCGTCGGCATCCGCCGCGTCGTAACCGACGCACCCTTTGAACAAGGAACCAAGTCATGCGATTCACGTCACTGCCGGTGTGGATTTCAATATTGGCGATCGCCACCGTAACACTGGCCCAGCCGCCGGCAAGTGTGCCGCGGGAGGTGGCCGACTCCTGGTCCCACTTGATCGGCCATTGGAAGATCGAAGGCCACGTCGGCGACACGCCCATTACCGGCTCGGCCACGTTTCGCTGGACCGAGGGCAAGTTCTGTTATCTCGGCGAGCAGACCTGGCAGCTCGGCGACACCGGCCGCAGCATACATCTGGCCCTCATCGGCGGCTGGGATGCCGGCCAGCAGCGAACCGTCGAGCAAGGCTTTTCATCTTCCGGCAGCGCGGCCACCGTACGCTATCGGGCGCCGACTCAAGATGGAAAACTGATCGCAGGAGAAGCCGAAGGAACCAACGGTCCCAACGCCCCCTGGTCCGGCACGATCAAGCTCGAGCACAACGGGCCAAGAGAATTCCAGCTCACTACGACGATCGACGGCCAGCTGGTCCACTCGCTAAAATACACCCGAATCAACGACGGCCCCGCAGCGAGCATCAACTCAACATCAAACTGAGCCGTTCCAGCGCTCGGGCAAGCAATTCCCCTCCCCGATCATCATTCATCAATCATGATCATCATTCATCAATCTGATCATCAATTGCTTCCCTCTGGCCGCGTCCACCATTGCACCAGCCCGGCCAGCAGGTGCTGGGCGAGTGTGGCGAGCACGATCATGAGAATGGCCAGCTGCTGTTCGGCGAGGACCGCGCCTGCCAAGAGCAGCGCCAGCCCCGTGTGCTTCATGCTGAGACCAAACATGAGCGCGCGGCGGGTTTCGGCATCGAGATGCATCACGCGTGCCACTAGCCAGCCGGCGGTGAGCCCGATGGCGCTCAAACCCGTCGCCAGAATGACCGTGGTCGCCAACACCGAGAACCGCGATTGCTGGACGACGTCGGGCAGCGCGAGCGCGGCGTTGACGTAGTTGAGCAACAACAGCGAAATCACGCTGGCGAGCGTCAACCAGGCGGCGATCGCCGCGACACGTTCGTTCCCGAGCGCGTGTCGGCAGGCCAGGCCGGCTGCCGTGGGCAGCACCACCCAAATAATGAAAAACGCGCCGGAAAAACTGTCGATCAAGGTTTGAAAATAGGTCTGGTCCGCCGCCGAGAGCGTCAACCGCAGCCAGCCGAGCATCCACGGCGTGACCCACGGACAGAGAAAGATCGTGAGCAGCACCAAGGCCAGACTGAGCGCCAGATTGCCGCGGACCAATTGCGTCCAGCCCACCGACGAGTTGGCCACCGGCATCGATGCCACCAGCGCCAGTCCGACCAATAGTCCCGCGGTCGACTCCCTGTCAACCACGACTGGCACAATGACCGCGGCCACGAGGAACAATAGCGCCGGCGCGATCCACGCCGTGAGCGTCCCCCAGACGAGCGCCCATGGCCGGGCGCCGATCGCGCGAATTTGCGAGACTTCCGTCTGCACCGCGGCGCAAAACAACAGCAGCGACAAGAGCATCAATGGCAACGTGACGTCGACGGCCGGCATCGCCGCAGGCGTCCACCGCCACTGGCGCATGGCCCGCCCCGGCAACGGCCAGATTGCAGCCAGAACATAGCAAGCCACCAGGAGCCAGAAGCATTGTCGCCGCAAGAATTGCGCGAGCCGAGGTAGAGCATGTTGTCGGCCGTCGGCGCTGGGCATGGCAAACTCTTCTGCGAGGAGCCGTCAATTCCCCAATTGTCGATTGAGCTCGTCGAGCCCACGGCGCAGCTCCTCGGTGGTCGACTCGAATTCAGCGCGAGCCGCAGCGAATTCGCGCCGCAGCGCGGCGACGTCCTCACGTAATTGAGCCAACTCAGGATCGCCGCCTGAACGGATCGCAGGCGAGGAAGCAACGGCCCCCTGCGACCGCGCGACCTCCACGGCAGGACCTCTCTCCGGCGGCGCTTCGCTCGGCCCGAGCGACGTGGCTTCCCGCCGCACCTTCTCCAGCTCGCGGTCCTGATAGAGCGTGTGGGTGACGACGGCGCCACGGCCTTCGGGCGTCAGGAACATGAGGAGTCCCTTTTTCTGCAGCGAATCGAGCACCGGCCGTAGCTCGGCCAGATCCTTGATCGGCTCCATCCGCGCCGCACGCCCGCGCAGCTCGCCCACCGTCTGGGCTCCGCGCAAGAGCAACTCGGCCATCACCGCCAGCTCGACCTTGTCGACCCCGAGCCATTCATAGGCCAGGTGCCGAAATTTGTCGACCCGTCCGCTGCCCTGAATCACGGCCACCGCACCCAGGTGCCGCAGCGTTTCGAGCGCCGCGTCGACCTGGTCCTCTTCCACCTGCATCAACGGGGCGCGGTTGTTCTTCTGGTTGCAACCACTCTTGAGCGAGTTAAGCGAGAGGGGATAGTTTTCGGGAGTGGTTTTCGCCTTTTCAACCAGCACCCCGAGCACGCGCCGCTCGAGCGCTTCGACGGGCTTCCAGCGCGGCTTGGTCGCTGGTTGGGGAGTGGGTGGACCGGTCGTCGAAGTCTCGGTGCTCATGACAGGAAATCGCCTGGGATAATGCGAAAGAGTCGCCGCCCCATCTTATCCAAGGGCCGACGCGCACGGCAACCGCACGAGAAGCGGCGAACAGTGCGGGACGAAGGGGATGGGCCCCAACAAAAAAATCCGGGGACCGATTCCAGGTGAAATCGGTCCCCGGTGGAGGGACGCTCTGACTTGCGAGGCGTTTCGAGGGTGCTAACTCAACAGGCGCGGGTTTCAGAGTTGCCGTTTCAAAAGACCAGCTCTTCCCAGGGGCCGAACTTAGAACGTGAAGACTCCGTCGATGGCGAACACCGTGTTGTTGAAGCCGTTGCCGACGGCTTCCTCGGCGGGGGTCCAGTTGTAGCGAATCTCAGGTCGCAGGACGAAGTTGGCGTGGGGCCGGTAGTTCACGCCGCCCGTGATTTCATAGAACGAGGTGCTCTCGCCGGTGATGGCGTTGCTCTTCCACCATTCCATGCGTCCACCGAGCTTCCAGCAATCGCTGAGCGTGTAGAACAAGTACTGGTTGATGCCGATCTCTTCGTCGTCGAAGTTCGGATCGCCATAGTAGCCATTGGTCGTGACCCAGTCGCTCTGCAAGACGTACTGGGTCTTGCAGGAGACGTCGGCCACGGCGACCACGGATTGGCTGTAACCACTCTCGCCGGCGCTGCGGAAGCCGAAGTTGCCGGCGGTCGAGATGTAGGTCACGGTGACGTTGTCGCCGAAGGTGTGGCTGACGCCGCCGAGCCAGTTGCTGCCACCGAAGGCCTGGTCGAAGCCGGTGTCCCAGCCCGAGCGTCCAGCCGGCGTAAACCGTCGTGTCGTCGCTGGCCGAGTAGGTGCCCAGCATGCCGGTGTGGGTAAACGGCTCGCTGTTGTACATCGTGTACGAATGGCTGTAGAAGAAGTTGCCGGTGTCCGGCACGACTTCGTAGCCGATCAGGGTCCAGAAGTGACCGGCTTTGATGCTCCAGTCACCGAAGGCCACCTCGGCGTAGGCCTGCGGGATGGCCCAGCCGTAGAAGCCGTGGTCGAACGAGTTGTCCCAGCTGCCGCTGTCGTTGCCGAAGGCCTGGGTCTTCTGGGCGTCGACGCCGTAGACGATGTCGGCCCGGTAACCCCAGCCGGCGGAGCAGCAGTCGGCTTTGGCGACCTTCTCGGCATAGAGCCAGACCTGGTCGAAGTTGAACATGTCCGGCTCGTCGAGGAAGGCGAGCAAGTCGCCCGGATCGGTCGAGAGCCGCTCGTTGTCGCTGTAGTAGCCCATGCCGATCCAGCCGCCGACCGTGTGATCACAGCAGCCGCAAGGATCGATGCAGCTATCGAGCGTCCAGGCGTCGCCCAGGCAGCAATCGCCGCACAGGCATGCAGCCGCTGTCGCAGCCGCACGACGAGCAGCTGTCGCAACCGCAGCTGGCTTCACAGCCGCAGCTGGATTCGCAGCCGCAGCTGGCCGACTGGTCGCAGCCGCAGTCCGACGTCGCCGCCGGCTCGGTGGCTGGCGCAGCCGCCGCGGGCAGCGGCGTCGTCGGCCAGATTGTAATTGAACGCCGTTTGGATCGACTGCTGTGCCGCTGCAGGGGCGACACAGACGGCCAATACCGCCAAACTCATTGTCCATTTCAGAATTCTCACCGCTTCGACTCCTCTTTCGATAACCGACGCGAGCGTCCGTCCGAATTACATCGCGTCTAGTCAGGTGATGGCGAACCAGTGCCGAGAGTCATCGCGCTCGACATGGGTCCGCCGAATCAGTCCAACGCCTCGTGAGTCATATCGACCCGTGGCGGAGCCATGATGGACGAGTGCTTGCCCTAATTCGCACGGAAAATCTTGCCACCAACGACCTCTTTGGCAAGATTTGTCGGCTACCGAGACAGTAGCGACGGGTAAGGGCCGCGAGCGGACGCCGGCGCGAATCTGGCGTTCGAGATTGTGCCAGGTACCGCTGGTAAAGATTGTGGATTGTGCCGGTTATCAGGGCACGAGCTCGTGGCGTTTCCGCGACGACCACCCACGACTGTCGCCACGACATGTCAGTACGTGAAGCCCGCCGACGAGCCGCTATGGGTGTGACGTGACGTCGTCGCTCTTATAAGCCGCCACGTCCCATTCCGAAGGGGCACCATCGTAGCCGCGGACCCGTTGCAGGATGATCTCGATCGCCGTCGGCGATGCTCCGCCCGAACTGGCTGGTTCGGCCACCGTGAACAGCTGCTGGATCCGCGCGTCGTAGCCCGAGGCTAGATCGAATGCCGTATCTCGATCGTATTGGACCGGAGCTGCGGCAGCGCGAGTGAGGAGAAAGTTGACGACCGGATCGGCGCGGAACGTGTCGATGGGTGCTGCCGCAGGCTCGGCGGGCGGCTCTCCCGGTGCCGCAGGCGCGCCTTGACGACTAGCGGTAGTCATTTTGAACGCATTCTCGGCGTCGCCGGATTGCAGCAATCCGATCCATTCGAGTCCGCGTGCGCGAGCCTGTAGGGAAAGCAATTCCTGCGACAGTTGCGAGCGCGTGAATGCGGCGCTAATGCTGGCGATCGACAAGGCGAGGCCGATCATCGCCGCGGTTCGCCCGATAAGCGCCCCTCACTCAGTGCAATCCGCCGCAGCGCCAACAGCGACACGGCGGCACCCGCGATGGGGATGGCGAACAGCAGCGGGGCAAACATCGCCAGCGGTGCCGCGACCCCGAGCACCAGCCCCACGATCGACAAGACGCTCATCGTTCGATAGGGGGCTTCGTCCTCGGCGCCAACGACGGCGGCCGGCGGCGACATGGCGGTTGTGTGAAGGTTGCTTGGCACGGTTAACTTCCAAATTAATCGGGCGACCATCGGCGCAGCTCAGCTTCGCCGGACGCGGATCCAATCCGGCTTCGCCTGTTGGTACTTTTCGCGGTGATCGGCGTAGATTTGCACGAAGGCGTTCGCCGAGAAGCCGCCGCCGCTGGCGTGGCCAAATCCGTCCGGCCGCGTCACGCGCTCGACGAATCGCAGCCAGCCAAGGTCCGGGTTGAACAAGGCGTTGGCCGAGGCGACTTCTTCCTCGCTGTAGATCAGGCCACCGCCAAAGGCGTCGAGCGGCATCGGCGCGGTGTGCAGCGTCGCCATGACGAACGCCGCTAGCGCCCAGGAGGCGAGCTCCGCCCATCAACGGTCCGCCGACCGGGTCGATCGGATTCTTGAATCGCATCCTCGTCCGGGACGCAAAACCGGTCGCCAGACGGCAAACGATCATCGCCACGACGAACAGGCCCCAGATCGTGATGAAATCAATCAAATACGTGTATTCTCCATTGAGCATTTCATCCAAATAGATCGCCAGCGGGGAATAGAAGCTGAACGCAACCAGCCCACTGATGAGGACATTCACCAGGGAAACCGTGTTGCTCCAGAGGCCCTCGCGAACCAACATTGCCGATCCCGCGAACCACACGGCCAGATAGATGACGGTGTACATGGTAGACGTCTTCCGTCCGCGGTCCGCGGTGTTCCCACAACGGACCGCGGAGTACGGACTTTCCTCATTGTTTCAAAACACGTTGCAGCTCCGCCAGGGAGGTCACGCCCTTGGCGATCAACAGCACACCTTCTTCCTGAAACGAGCGCATCCCCGCGGCCTTGGCAGCCTTCCTCAGCAGCTCAAGCTTCGGTTCCTTCAGCAAAATCTGGCGAATCTGGTCGTCGGCAATCAGCAGCTCGAATATACCAGTCCGGCCGATGTAGCCGAGGCCGCCGCAGGTCTTACAGGGCTTGTCGACCTCTTCCGGCTTGGGTGTGCGGAACAAGGCCTCGATCTTGCCCTCGGGCAGGCCCAGCTTCTTCGCCAGTTCGGGCGTCGGTTCGTAGGCCACCTTGCACGACTCGCAGAGCTTGCGAATCAGCCGTACGCACAGCACCGCCGAAACGTACTTGGAGAATTCGCGCTGGGGCACTTTCTTCTGCAGCATCCGCAGCAAGGCCTCCGGTGCATCCTTGGCTTGAACAGTCGTAATGACGAGGCGGTCCTCGTCGCGAATTTCATCCAAGAGTAATTTGGCCGATTCAGCATCGACCAGGTCACGGCATACGTAGGCGTTCGGGTATTTGCGGATCAAGGCGGGCAGAATGGTCGCCGGTGTTTCGCCCTTTTCGGCGCTATAGGTCGTGACCTCAATATTCTCCACTTCCCGCTCGTGGTGTTTCTCTTCTTCGATCGCGACAAAATCGCGGAGCAGCCGGTCGGTCTCCATCAGCGAGACGTCGGTGGTGGTGGTGATGCCGCCTTCGGGGAGGCCCGCGATGATCACCAGGCCTTTATCGCGGGCCATCTGCTCGGCCCATTGGTCGGCCAACTTCTTCCGCATGCCCAGGCTTTCGTAGGTCCTGTAGCTGGCGCGCTGGCCTCCCAGCAAGTCGACAATCACGCGCTCGCCCGTCTTTACACCCTGGCTGACCAACGGTACGACGTACGAGTGCTCGTTGTACTTGGCACCGAATTTTCCGCTCTGTTTTTTGCGGCGCTCGGTCATGTCGAGATTCGAGAGCACCTTCATCACCGCGAGCATCACGTCGCCGGACTCGCGATCCATCGTGCGGCCGTTGTGCCACACGCCATCGACCAGTTGTCGCATCACCACCGACTGCTGCGTGTAATCGAGCATCGCGCGATCGGCGCGGCGGTCGGCCATCTCGGCGACCAGCTCCTTCACCAGCAAGTAGCCAGGCGACTGCCGGGCGGTGATCAAGTTGGCCTGGTTGGTGCGTTCGTCGGCGGCGTTGATCGCCATCAGGTCGACCGGGGCGCCCTTTTCATAGTCCGCCTTTCGCTCGGCGTCGATCTTCATGCCCACCTTGTTGAGCATCGTGGCGATTTCGTAGCGAAACCAGTCGGACGTGAATACCCGCTCGTGAAGTGCCACCGCTTTGTTCCGGGTCACGGTATAAGGAACGAAAGCTCCCAGGTAGCTGACCACGAGCAGCCCGAGCGCCAGCCAAAAGAAGCAAATTCCAATGAAGGTGATCGGAAACGTGAGGAAAACCAGCACAAGCGCGAAAGGGAAGAAGATGGCCGGGTTCCAAGTGCCGTATCCAAGATTGAAAATCTGCGTGTCGCGATTGATCCAGTCGCCCGACTTGACCCAAATCACGAACAGCAGCCAGATGACGAACAGCTTCACCCAGTAGACGGACGAAACTTTGGCTGCGCGGGATCGAATGGGCGTCGTTCCACTTGTCGAGCTGCGGCGGAGGCGGAGGAGGCGTTTCTTCGGCCGGAGCTGCCGTCGCCTCGTCCGCGGCGGCCGCCTCGTCGGTGGCAGCGTTCGGCTGATCTTCCTGTGCCCAGGCCGCGCGAGGCAACAGCGCGGCACCCCACGCCAGGAGGACGAAACCGAGGTATGCCAAACCAGCTTGCCGCATCAGATGATCCCCGGATCTTTCACTTCAATGCCCTTGAGCGCCATCTTCAGCGCCTCGCGGTTCGGGGCGACTTCCATCGCCACCTCGCGGTCGATCAGCTCGTCGTCGACCAGCTTCTTGAGACTCATGGTGAAGTCCTGCATGCCGGAGAGCTTGCCGATGCGAATGATGTCGGGCAGCTTGTCGTCGTTCTCTTCGAGGATCGCCTTCTTGACGTTGGCGTCGAACATCATGATCTCGACCGTCGGCACGCGGCCGACACCCGGCTTGATGCTCTTGAGCAGCTTCTGGGCGATGATTCCCCGCATGTTGAACGCGATCGCGCTGCGGAGGGCGGAATGCATCTCGGACGGGAACAGGTCCAGGATACGCCCGATCGTCGTCGACGCGCTCGACGCGTGGATCGTCCCGAACACCAGGTGGCCCGTTTCCGCGGCGTGGATCGCCGTCATGAACGTTTCCCTGTCGCGCATTTCGCCGACCAGCATTACGTCGGGATCCTCGCGGACGGCGTGCTTCATGCCGACCTCGAAGTCGACCACGTCCAGACCGATCTCACGCTGATTGATCAGGCACTTGTCCTCGGTGAACACGAACTCGATCGGGTCCTCGAGCGTGAGGATGTGCTTGCGGTAGCGCTTGTTGATCCAGTTGAGCATCGAGGCGATCGTCGTACTCTTGCCGGAACCGGTGACGCCGGCCAAGCAGGACCATCCCCTGGTCGTACGTGCAGAGACTCTCGATCGAGGGCGGCAAGTGGAGACCCTCGAAGTCGGGAATCCAGCTGTTCACGCGGCGAGCAACCAGTCCGACGTGACCCAGCTGCTGGAGCAAGTTCACGCGAAACCGCCACATCGTGCCGTCGACGTCGAGCGTGTGGGCGAAGTCGGCCCCGCCGTCGCGTTCGAAGATCTTGCGGTTCCGCTCGTTCATCAGCGGAAACGTGAGGCGGACCATTTCTTCGTCTTCGATTGGACCGCGGTCCATCGGCCGGAGTTGCCCGTCGACGCGGACCATCGGCGGTTTGCCCACCTTGAGGTGCAGGTCGCTGGCTTTGAACTTCACGCAGGCACGAAACAGCTTGTCGACCTCGAGGTCGACGTTGCGACTGATGAAGCTGCTTTTGAAGGCGTCGTCTTTGGCCATGGATGGGAAGTTGTTAGCTCTTAGCTATTAGCTGTTAGCCAGAAGGTTATTGATTACGAAACGTCTGTTCGAACGAATTCAACATACGCTTGATTTCCGATACCTGGTCGAGCAGCGGCTGGTAGGCGGCGTCATTGAAGTATCCGAGGTCGCGCGCTAATAACAGATGGTAATCTGTTTCCGACGCCGAACCGGCGGCAATATTCACGAATCGCGCAAAGTCAACGTCGCCGCCACGCGCACAACCTTCCGCGAGATTTGCTGGGGCAGGAGCGCAAGAGCGACGCAATTGCGTCGTAAGCCCGAACCGTTCGTCGACGGGAAAACCACACGTGTTGCGATAGACTTCCAGCGTCAGCACATGAGCCTTCTGCCAAACTTTGAGGTTCCGAAAATCTTGCATGCTACTCTCTTCTGGCTAACAGCTAACAGCTAACAGCTAACAGCTCACAGCTAACAGCTCACGACGCCAGCCGTACTGGAATGCCCCGCTCGGCCATGACTTGCTTCGTCTCTTGAATCGTATACTCACCGAAGTGGAAAATGCTGGCAGCCAACGCCGCGTCGGCTTTGCCGATCGTGATCGCGTCGGCCAAGTGTTCCGGTTTGCCTGCCCCGCCGCTGGCCACGAGCGGCACGCCGATCGCCGCTCCGACTGCGGCCGTGATCTCCAAATCGTATCCATCCTTCGTGCCGTCGGCATCCATGCTGGTGAGCACGATCTCGCCGGCCCCCAGCCGCTCGACCTCGCGGGCCCAGGGCACGGCCTCGAGCCCAGTTGGCACGCGGCCGCCGTTGATGTGGACTTCCCACACCTCGCGGCCGTCCTTCACGACCCGCTTCGGGTCGATGTTCACTACAATACACTGGCTGCCGAATCGCTTGGCCGCCTCGTACACAAACTGCGGATTCTTGACCGCCGCCGAGTTGATCGACACCTTGTCGCACCCGGCGAGCAGCAGTTGGCGGATGTCTTCGAGCGTGCGAATGCCGCCGCCCACGGTGAGCGGCATGAACACCTGGTCGGCCGTGCGCCGGACCACGTCGAGCATGATGTCGCGCTCTTCGTGGCTCGCCGTGATGTCGAGAAACACCAGCTCGTCGGCACCCTCCTGTTCGTATCGCGCGGCCACCGCGACCGGATCGCCGGCGTCGCGGAGGTTCACGAAGTTGGTTCCCTTGACGACCCGCCCGCAGGTTGACATCCAAACACGGAATCACACGCTTGGCGAGCATCGCGCGAACAGTCTTTCTGAGCCGCCCTGTTCCGAGGCGCCCAACCTCAGCGGCCCAAGGCCGAAATCGTCGAAAGTACCCTAAACTACTTAGTTTAGGTAGGCATCTGGGGCGGGTCAACTGGCGCAGAATAGTAGAGGTTCGCCACGACTAAACCGTGGGAAAGAAGTGGCAGGCGAAGAATAGCCACGTCGCCAGAAAGAAGGGGAGATATCCGAGGACAGGAATTACGGCGACCGGAATTCCGCTGCCTGGCGACGGAATAGCGAACGTCACCAATGAAGCAAGGAACCCAATCAGCGAAATCGGTGTGCCAAAGATCACTATTAGCGCGGCCAACACTCGCACGTTGAAAACTCGCATGGCTGCAGCGTCGCCAGTCCAGTATTGAACCGTTCCAATTGAGCCGGGTACCTGCAAGAAGTAGCATCCGAGAATCGACATCGATAGCCACATGCCCACGCCAAGCACAGCGAGCGCAAAGACAACGACGGGCGAAGTCGCACTTGCAGGTTCAATTCGCCTCTGTAGTCGATAAGCGACAAATACAGTTACAATTGCGATCGCAGCCGCTATGAAGATAATCAACATAGTCTCTCAAGTAGCCGTTGCCGCGGCGACGGCGATTTGCCGGCACTCCGGCAGCGACTCAATAAACAGCTTGCCGTATGGCTTGGTGACGATCCTGGGGTCGAGGCAGACCACCGTGCCGTGGTCGGTGCGGGTACGAATCAGGCGGCCGAAGCCTTGTTTGAATTTGATGACAGCTTCCGGCAATTGATAATCGCGGAAGGGGTTGCCGCCCGCGGCGCGGATCGCTTCGAGGCGGGCCTCGAGGAGCGGGTGGTCCGGCACAGCGAATGGCAGCTTGGCGATGATCACCGTCTGGAGCGCATCGCCCGGTACGTCGACGCCTTGCCAGAAGCTGTCGGTGCCCAAGAGCACCGCCCGCGGGTCGCGTTTGAACTCATCGAGCATCTGGGTCCGCGGCGTGCCGTCGGCCTGGCTCAAAAGTCGCAAATTGCGCGAGATGAGCCACGGCGCGAGCGCCGACGCCATCCGCCGCAGCATGTCGTAGCTGGTGAAGAGGACGAACGTGCGGCCGTCGGTGCGGCCGGCGTACTCCTGAATCAGCGGGATACAGCGCCGTTCGAATTCATACGGTTCTTTGGCCGGATCGGGCAGGTCGTGAAAGGTGACCAGCTCCGCCTGCTCGCGAAAGTTGAAGGGGCTGCCGACCTGCGCGCTATGGCATTGCGTGAGCCCGATCCGCGATTGGAAGAATTCGAAGGCTCCGGCGGCCGTAGGCCGCCGGCTAGCCGGCGAGCTACGTTCGCCGGTACACTTCCCCACCGAAAGCGTCGCGCTGGTCATGATCACGGTCGGCACCTTGTCGAAGAGCTGCTCGCGCATCGCGGGGCCGACGTCGATCGGCGCAGCCGACAGCGCCAGCCGCGGCGCACCACGGCGCGAACGACTCGCCTCGATCCAATAGACGGCTCCTGAGTACGGCTGCATCCGCCACATTTCGAGTTCTCCCGCCAACCCCATCAGCCGGTCGTGGGCGGCGATGAAGTCCTGCTGTTCGCTTTCCTCGCGGAGTTTGCCCCCGGCCGTTTTCAGCTGGCGGGCGAGCGATTCGAGCTCCGCGCTCAAGTGGTTGGCGACGATACCCGCCTCGCTGACGCGGCCGTTCTTCGGCGCATGCTGCGCTCGCCACTCGTAGAGGTCCCCGAAGAAGACGTCGGCCTGGTGTCGACAGCGGTCGACTTGCTGCTGCTCGCGTGCCAGGCCATGGTGGACCAACAAGCCCTTGTTCGTCCGGTCGTTGTAGAGCTTGTTGAGCACGTAGTCGACACTGCCGCTGGTGACGTTGATCCCCAGATGGTCGCCCGCGACCGCTTCGACTGTGTGAGCCTCGTCGAGGACTACAATGTCGTAGTCCGGCAAGATGCTCACGCCGGAGCGCCGCAGGGCGATGTCGCTGAACAACAGCGCGTGGTTGACGACCAGGATCTGCGCGTGCTGCACGCGCCGGCGGTCCTGGTAGTAAAAACACTTGCCGTACGTCGGGCAGCGCCGACCGAGGCAGTTGGTGCTGTCGCTGGCCACCTCGTCCCACACCGGCCCGAGCGGTCGGAAGCTCAGCTCGCTGAGCGAACCATCATGCGTCGACTTGCTCCACTTGTTGACGTCGCGGAGTTGCGCAAGCTGCTCATCATCGCTGAACAGGCTGCGGCTGCGGGAGAGAGCTAAATCGAGCCGTCGTAGGCTGAGGTAGTTGCGCCGCCCCTTCACCAGCACGGCCGAGAACTCCCGCGGGATCACGGCGTTCAAAAGCGGCAGGTCCTTGGTGATCAGTTGCTCTTGCAGGCTGATCGTGTGCGTTGACACGACGACCTTTGGCCCCGGCGGTGAATCGCCATTGCCGCCTGATGGTCCGCATTCTGCCTGCAATTCGGTCGCCGCCAAAATCGCCGGCACCAGGTAGGCAAAACTTTTGCCAACGCCCGTCCCCGCCTCGACCACCAGATGCTTCTTCTCACCGATCGCCCGCGCGACGGCTTCTGCCATTTCGAGCTGCTGCGGCCGCTGCTCGTAGTTCGGCAGCCGCGCCGCAATGCGACCGTGCGGGCCCAATATGTCGGCGACCGAAAGCGTCATGCCGCCAGCGTAGCACAGATGCGAATCAGACTAAAGCCGGTAGTCGGGACTACTCGCGTCGTCGCCAATATCCCGGCCGACGACTTGTGTGTGCTACCGCGACCACTACCACATCGTTTGAGGCTCGGAGCCTGAACACAAGCGTATAAGGGAATCGGTTTACTCTCACCCAGCGATAGTCACGAGAGACTTTAGGTAATGAGAGTGGCCCTTCGATGATGCGGTTGACGGCATCATCAACGGCCTTTTTGAATCGTTTTGCCGTCGCTGTTGATCGAGCTGCGTACCAATCAAAGCCGTCGTCGTAATCCTTCCGCGCCAAGTGATGAAAATCGACTTTGGCCACAGGCATTATTTTGCATCTCGTATCTCAGACCAGGGTATCGTGGGCGAGCCGTCGTTGAAGCGACGATCAAGTTCAGCAATAAAGTTCGGATCGTCCATCGATAAGGCGCCGGGCGGAACCGTGTCCAAAAGCCGAGCAGCGAGATCGAGTCGCTCGCTTTCGGGGAGACTGAGCGCGGCCTGCAAAATGCTATCTGGCGTGAGCTGCATTTCCGTTCCTGCCTTTGCTTGTTTTGTAATGGATCATCGGGTCGACGTGCCGCGACATTTGTATAGTCTATCCTACTCTGGCGCACGAGAAATCACGCCTTCCTCCGGGCTGCTCGCCGTGGCGTAAAGCCGCTTCGGGATGCGGCCGGAGAGGTAGGCGAGCCGGCCCGCTTCGGTGGCGTGGCGCATGGCGTCGGCCATCCGCAAGGGATCTCGTGCGTGGGCGATGCCCGTGTTCAAGAGCACGCCGTCGACGCCCAGTTCCATGGCGATCGTCACGTCGCTCGCCGTGCCGACGCCGGCGTCGACGATCACCGGATAGTCGGGGTCGTCTTCCTTCAAGTATTCGAGGCAGATGCGGATGTTGTTCGGGTTCAAGACGCCCTGGCCGGAGCCGATCGGGCTGCCGGCCGGCATCACGCTGGTGGCGCCCGCCTCTTTGAGCCGCCGAGCGATGATCGGGTCGTCGGTCGAATAGCAAAGCACCTGGAAGCCGTCGGCCACGAGCCGCTCGGTGGCTTCGAGCGTGGCGATCGGGTCGGGCAGCAGCGTCCGCTTGTCGGCGAGCACTTCGAGCTTGACCCAGTCGGCGCCGGGATTCTCCAGGCCCAACAGCAGCTCGCGGCCCAAACGGGCGACGCGGACGGCATCATCGGCGTTGAAGCAGCCGGCGGTGTTCGGCAGCAGCGTGTAGCGGCTGGTGTCGATGAAGTCGAGCAGGTTGTTGCCGGCGGCGTCGTAGAGCCGCTCGCGCCGCACGGCGACCGTGATGCACTGGGTGCCGCTGCGCGTGAGCGACTCGCGCATCGTGTCGTAGTCGGCGTATTTGCCGGTGCCGACGATCAGGCGGCTCGGAAAACGGTGGGTGCCGAGTTGGAAAACATCGGTGGAGACTTCGGTCGTGCTCATGATTTTACGATGGCGGGGCAAGCGCCGCCGCTAAGTGGATCAGCCAGATTGAGTAAGTCAGTCAGATCAAATGGGAATCAACCGCCGCCTACCAGGGTGACCACTTCCAGGCGGTCGCCGTCGTGGAGCGGCGTCTCGCTGTGCCGGGCCGGGGCACGACTTCCAGGTTCACTTCGACCGCCACGTGCGGCTGCTTCACGTCGAGCTCGCCGAGCAGGGTCGCAATCGTCGTGCCGTCGGCCACTTCGCGCCGCTGGCCGTTGACTTCGATCTGCATGCGTCACCTACGCTCCCGGCAGGCTACTGCTCGTCGCGGACAAAGGCGGTGCGGAACTGGGCCGAGTCGAGCGGCACGAATTCGCCCTGCTGGGGCTTGCCGGCCGCTTGAAACGCCGAGTTCCAGGGAATCGTATAGGCGGCGACCTGCCCGGTGCTCGCTTCGGCAACGTAGACGATGCTCTTGGCGTATTGAAAGTTCGCTCGGCCCCGCGGCATGTCGGCAAAACCGGTCACGATCAGGTAGCGGGCCCCCGGTCCCGCGGCGCCGAAGTCGGCCGCGATGTTGCGGCGGTAAACCGCGTTGAATTTGCCGGTCTTCGGGTTGATCACGGCCGCCCGCAAATCGCCGGTGAGGAAATCGAGAAAATAGATCGCCTCGACCGAGTCGTCGACCAGGCCGGTGGCGATGGCGAATTTGTCGAGGCCGTGCGTCGCGGTGGCGTGGAGCGGAATGCTCGGCCAGACGCCCGAGACGTTGAGCCCGACGACGAGCCCCAGCACGACGCCTGCCGCCAATGTGGCCACGCGATTTTGCGTCCACGGAATCATGGCACTAGTCTCCTCTGCGAATCGTCGCTTCGTTTCAGCGCGGGTAACATCCATTCTGCACTGCATCCTAACGCTCCCAGCTGCGCGGCCAGAGTGCGATGCCGCGGTGCTGTCGCATCACTTGCCGGCGGGCGAAACCGATTCGTCACCTGTCTTCGGCGGATTGTCCGCAGCCGGCTGCTTATCGCCGGCATCTGTCTCCTGCGATTCGGATTTTTGCTTCTCCGCTTCCTGCTGCATCTGTTGCAGTCGTAGCTGGTCGGCCGGCGAAACGCCCGGGACACTCCGCATCAGCGGCGCCAGCGGGATGCGATGAAAGAAGTAGTTGTCCGCGTTGACCCGGCAGCCTGGACTTCCTGGGCCTCGATCAGACCGTTGACGACAATCTGGCCCAAGTGCGGCGAGTTTGCGGAGGTGCGTTGCACCGCGCCGATTTGGACCAGCGTCGCGCCCTCCTGTCCGGCAACCTCTTCGCCGGTCACGATCAACTCCTGGCAGCGAATCGTTTCGTATTGGTTTGCTCGCTGAGCTTGTCGCGCAGCGCAGCACCGAGGGCCAGGAACAACAGTGGATACACAATCCAACGTTCGCGTTCAGTCATGGTGAATGGGAATGAGGGGTCAGGGGTCGGGGGTCAGATGCTGAAAAACGGGCTCGCCGCGTCCGTCGCCGTCGATCCGATACGGCAGCCAGACGAGCGACACCCGATCGACATCAATGTCCGACTTACGAGGCTTCAGGACAAGTGTCTCCAGCGGCAGCTGATCGGGCTGGAACTTTGCGTCAAGCTCGGCAAGCGACTTTTCGCGTTCCGCTTCGAGGGATTTTTTCTCGTCGAGCGCCTTGTCCAAGCTGGCTTGGGCGGACATCTGCTGACCGCGTTCCGTGGCGACCGACCGAAACGCCGGATCAAGCGAGCGTCTCCGGCCGGGCAGCCCCTTTCCCAGAATACTCAGCACCGTGTCGGCAATCACCCACAGCATGGTGCCCAGCCTGGCAAAGAATTGCCATCGCTGGGAGCTAACGCGGGCTTCGGCTTGCTTGATGCGGGCTTCGACGTCGGCAATTCTCTTATCGTATTGCCTCTCGAGTTTCGTCCGCTGCTCTTTCAGCTTCTCTTGGCGATTGGTTCGAGCCGCTTTCGGAAATCGTCCTTCGATTCACCCGGCTTCGACGTGCAATCGACCGGCTCGCACGCCACAGTTCCAGCGCCGCCACGCGATACAGATGCTCTTCCAATTGCCGGCCGAAAATCGAGTAGCTCTTTTCGCGGGCGAGCTCCGAGGGCAGCGCGGCGAACGAGGCCGCCGCGTCCGGTGCACTCTCCGTGGTGAGTCGCTCCGCCAGCTCCTCGGACGCGTCCCAAATGTCGTCGGGCGGCAATTCGTGCATCGGCTGCAGCAAATGGCACTCGCGCCACAGGTCGACATTCTCCGAGGCGCACTGAAGTGCACCTTGCCGCTGCCCGCGAGCCGGGGCGATATTCCAATGTGTAGCCGTCCGGCACGCGTTCGACGACCGGCAGGAACACTTCATGGATTCCCGCCGGCAGGATCGGCCGGTTGCTCGCCGGCCTGGCCGCCGGGCTCGTTCGCTCCCTTGCTCCCCCGCCTTGGCAGCCGACTCGAATTGCGGTCGGAGCGGGTCCATCAGCGACTTGATCTGGTCGCGCGTCAGCGGGCCGCGAAGGTACGACATCGCCCACCGCGTATGGAACACGACCGGCTCGTCCTCGTGGACGTTGTTCATCAGGAACACGCGGCTGCCCAGCGCGGCCAGCGTGGCCTCCATCTCGCCGCGATCGAACGTCGAGCCGGCCTGGGCCGAGGCGCCTTCGAGCCCTTCGATCACGCGGGCCTTGTCGCGCTCGGTCTGCAGCCGGCCGAGGAACCACGTGCCCGCGTTCGAGAGTCCCTTGTAGTCGAGGTCGACCGGGTTCTGCGTGGCCAGCACGCAGCCGAGCCCATAGGCCCGGGCCTGCTTCAACAGCGTGAGCATCGGCCGCTTCGAGGGGGGCTCGCCGACCGGCGGGAAATAGCCGAACACTTCGTCCATGTAGAGGATCGCCCGCAGGCTGCTCGTGCCCGGCTGCGTGCGGATCCAGGCCAGCATTTCGTTCAACAGCATCGTCACGAAGAACATCCGCTGGGCATCGTCCAGATGGGCGATCGAGAAGATTGCCAGCCGCGGCTTGCCCTCCGGCGTGTAGAGCATCCGCCACGTCGAGCGGCTCGCCTTCGAGCCAACTGGCGAACGACGGCGAGGCCAGCAGATTGTTGAGACTCATCGCCAGCTGCGTGCGGTCTTGGCGGCGTAGAACGAATCCAGGTCGACCACGCCCATCTTGTCGAACGGCGGCCGTTGAATCCGCTGGATCAGTTGCGGCAGATCCAGATCGCGGCCCTCCTGCCAGGCTTCTCGATCAGTTCGAAGGAAAATGTGCTCGCGGCTGCGGACCGGGTCGGCGTCGATGCCCAACAGGGCCAGCAGCCCCGAGGCCGCCGAGGCAATCTGCTCGCAAACGCGTCGCGGTCGGCCATGAATTCCGCCGGCGGCGCGTGGAACGATTTCAAGACGGTGACCGGGATGCCGGCGCTGGTGCCGGGCGTGTAGATCACGCGCTTCGGCCGCGTCGACGAAGTTGCGCGATGCGCTCTGGGCCTTCGTCCCACTTGGCCAGAGCCCTTTGCGCCAGAGGTCGGCTTGATCGTCCGCGAACTCGTCGGGCGACATTCCTTTGCGGGCCGCTTCGCTCTCGTCGATCCAGGGCCGAAAGTCGCTCGGCATCGAAATTTGGAAACGCGAGCAGCAGATTGCCGAGGTCGCCTTTGGGATCGATCGCGATCGCCGGCACACCGTCGAGCGCCGCCTCTTCCAACAGCGACAGGCAGAGCCCCGTCTTGCCGCTGCCGGTCATGCCGACGCACACGGCATGGGTCGTGAGGTGCTTGCTGTCGTACAGGAGCGGCTTTTGTCGGGATCAAGTCTCGCCGAGGCTGGCCAGATCGTACTCTCGGCCGAGGTAGAACGAGCCGCGTTGGTCGAGTTCGGTCATAGCCGGCCCATTGGCGAGAAAAGCAAACCACCCGCCGACGTCCGCCGGCGGGTGGTGCGGAGGGGTGGCTAAAGGGACTCGAACCCTTGACCTCCAGAGCCACAATCTGGCGCTCTAACCAACTGAGCTATAGCCACCGTAGAAAGACCACCGTCGAGCGGTCGAAAACGCCCGCTTGCCGATCCAACCAAGTTACCGATCGGACCTCGCTACGGCAAGCTCTGAGCCGTGCGTCAGGCTATCCAGCCTGACTTACATGCCGGCGCTGTCGGTTGGAAAGCCGGACTACGGCAAGCTCTCCAGATAGCGGCGATAGGCGGCATCGAGTTCGGCGTTGCTTTGCCGGTGGCTCCGAGAGCGAGTCCGCATCGTCGCGGCCGGCATAAACGGCCGACAGGTACTCGACCAGCGGCTCGCGATAGCGGCCGCCGTCGCCGTCCATCAACAACGCGGCCAAACCCGCCGATTGGCTGTAGAGCTTGGCCAAGTCGCGGTAGCGCTGCAGGTCGTCTTTGCCCAGCCGCACGAGCTCGTCGAGCG
Organism: uncultured Planctomycetota bacterium; assembly: GCA_963808175.1. GTDB lineage: Bacteria > Planctomycetota > Planctomycetia > Pirellulales > Lacipirellulaceae > DASYDU01. The sequence continues at coordinate 48,892 of CAWEEU010000020.1, forward strand.
GCACGTAATAGCCCTCGACCAACAGCCGCTCGCGGGCCGCCGGCAACCGGCCGGCCGACGACTCGCCGATCGTGTAGTAGAGACCCGCCGCGGGATCGCGATGTTCGCGGAGCGTTTCGAAATAGGTGGCGATGCCCTCGACGATCCAGAAGTTGGCCGTCCCGCCCACGTGCCGGGCCGCCGGCCGCGTTTCCTGGAACAATTGGTGGACCGCCTCGTGGTACAGCGTGGCGGCGTTCCGCTGCCTCGCCGGCGAAGAAGTGGGCTTCGCGGTCGTCGTCGAAATAGATGCCGAGCGTCTCGGCGATCCGCGGCTGGCGACGCTCGAGCGCCGCCACGTAGTCGTCCTTATCGCGGTGATAGAACACGCGAAACGGCCGATGCCGCTCGCGGGCCGCCGCTCGCCGGCAAACAGCTCGCGGACTTCGCGCTCCGGGTAAGAAGCCGGCGAACAATTGCTGCCAGACCTGGTGGAGCCGCTCCAGCCGGCGGCAAGCTCGGCCGCCGCCTCCTGGCTGTCGTTCGAGGTCACAAGAAAATGGTCGGTGCGGACCTGCCAGCCGTCTTTGCCCGGCTTGCGCGTCGTCGCGCGTCGTCCGCTGCGACCCAGCCCGCCCGCGGATCCCACGTCTTGCCGGCGTCGACCATCCGCTTGGCATAGGGCGTGAGCCACTGGCCGTCGTGCTGTTCGTAGCCGAGCACGCGCCGCGCATCGGCATGATCCGGATTCTCGCGGACCGCTTCGGTCGCCCACTCGAACGCCAGCGAAAGCTGCCCGGCTTCGGCCGCCCGCTTCGCCAAATCGAACAACGAATCCGCATACTCGTTCCGTGCCGCGCGAAACGGCTCGCCGTCCGGTTCCGCCCACGTATTGATCCGGCGCCACGAACAACAACGACCCCGAAGTCGGCGGCTCCGGCCGCCAGCCGGGCACTGTCGCCGCATATGCCGAACTCAGCCGAACATATTCCGCTCGCAGTTCGCCCGTTCGGTGCCGCTTCGACTGGCGGCTTTGCGTCCGTCCAGAACGGCGCAAGAACACACGCGACGCAAATATCGCCGTGCACCAACGCCACACTTTCGCAGAAAGTTCACCAAGAGACACTCGCAGTCGAAGGTTCCGCAAGCTCGACCGAGAATATCTCTAGTGTACCACACGCCCGAGGCAAACGCGAATTGACTCGACGGACTGGTCGCTAAAGCGACCAGTCCAAGTGGAACGGCGCCGATTCTCACTTCTCCGCGAACGCCGCGTCGAACGCCACGCGGCTCGGCTCGAAGTCGAGCTTCTGCACAAACTCGCAGGCCTCACGGGCGCCGTGCTCGCGGTCCATGCCGACGTCTTCCCACTCGACCGACAGCGGGCCTTCGTAGCCCGCCTGATTCAGCGCCCGGATGATTTCCTCGAAGTTAACGCCGCCGCGGCCGGGCGAGCGGAAGTCCCAGCCGCGGCGCGGGTCGCCGAAGTTCAGATGGCTGCCCAGGATGCCCGTGCGGCCGTTGAGCGTCACGATCGCGTCCTTGATGTGCACGTGATAGATGCGGTTGGGAAACTCGCGAATGAACTCCACCGGGTCGACGCCCTGCCACAGCAAGTGGCTGGGGTCGAAATTGAAGCCGAACTCCTCGCGGTTGCCCAGCGCCTCGAGCGCCCGCTGCGCCGAGTAAAGATCGAACGCGATTTCGGTCGGGTGCACCTCGAGCGCGAATCGCACGCCGCATTCGCCGAACACGTCGAGGATCGGGTTCCACCGCTCGGCGAACTGCTCGTAGCCGGCGGCGATCATCGACTCGGGCACCGGCGGGAAGGAATAGAGCAAGTGCCAAATGCTCGAGCCGGTAAAGCCGTTGACGACGCCGACGCCGAATTGCTGCGCCGCCCGGGCCGCGTTCTTCATGTCCTCGGCCGCGCGGCGATTGACGCCCGCCGGATCGCCGTCGCCCCAGACGTGCGGCGGCAGGATCGCCTGATGCCGCGCGTCGATCCGGTCGCACACCGCCTGGCCCACCAGGTGCGAGCTGATCGCCTGGCACTGCAAGTCGTAGCGGTCCAACAGGTCGCGCTTGGCGGCCGCGTAGCCCGAGTCGGCCGTCGCCTTGTTGATCTCGAAATGGTCGCCCCAACAGGCCAGCTCGAGGCCCTGATAGCCGAAATCGCTCGCCTTGCGGCACATGTCTTCCAGCGGCAAATCGGCCCATTGGCCGGTAAACAGCGTGACGGGACGCGACATGGGGACTCCTTCGCAACCGGAAGCGGCGTTTCTCGCACGTTCCGCGATGCTATAGTTTGGGTATGCGACTCCGTCTGCCGGCATGCCTGAGCTGCTTGATCACCGCGCTTGCGGCGACAACGTTTGCCGCCCCGCCGGTCGAGCTCGAACTGGCCACCGAGAGCGGCCTGCAAATTACCGCGCCCCGCGAATGGCTGCAACTGATGGCCGAGCTCGGCATCCAGAACGTGCGGATCCGTTCTGCTAGCGCCGCCGACAAACCGGTCGTCGAGAATCGCGGCGACGTAGCCCACCCACGCTTTCATGTCGTCGGCATCCTCGCTACGAATGAAGAATTGCGGCTGCCCGGCGGCAGATTTCAAATCACCGATCGACGAAAGCTGGCGGATTACTTCGCGCGACTCTCGGCCGACGGCGTCGAAGCCCTCACCGCGCCGCGGGGCCGCTTCGGTCTCACGGAGAAGGACTTCACCGCCGCACACGCCGATCTTGCCCAACCCATACACTTCGCCACGCAGGGCAAATCTCTGCGAGCGTTCCTCGACCGGCTGCAAACCAAATTCGCCCTGCCGATCGCTCCGGACACGGCCGCGGAACAAATCATTCGCACCTCGCCGCCGGTCGCCGATGAAGTCGGCAACCTGACCACCGGCAGCGGCCTCGCCATCGTGCTGCGCAGCTACGGCCTCGCGCTTCGGCCGGACAAATCGCTCGGCAAGCCGCTCGCCTTGCGAATCGTCCCGGAAGGCACCGTCGACGACAGCTGGCCAATCGGCTGGGAGTCGAAAGCCTCGCCGGGCGAGACCGCACCGGCACTCATGGAATTCCTCAACGTCGAGATCGAAGGCTACACGCTGCAGGAAGCGGTCGACGCCATCGCGCCGCGAATCAAGATGCCCGTCTATTGGGACCACGCGGCATTGGCGAAGGATCACATCGAACCGACGAAAATCCAAGTGCACGTTCCGCACACGCGCACGTTCTACAAGCGGATCCTCGACCGCGTACTGATCCAGGGCCGGCTCGCCGGGCAACTTCGCGTCGACGAAGCGGGCACGGCTTTCTTCTGGATCACACGGTGAAGCTTGAACCGACGTGGCTTGCTGCGTCAGTGGAAGCTAAACTAAGGGTGGAGGTGATGATGACATATCACGGCATTGAGATTCCGCGCGACACAATTGTCTCTTTCTGTCGGCGTCACCGGATTTGCACGCTATCGCTTTTCGGTTCGATCCTGCGCGAGGACTTCCGTCCGGACAGCGATATCGACGTGCTAGTCGAGTTCGAACCTGGGGCAACACCTGGTTTGGCGTTCTTCACAATGCAAAACGAGTTGACTGAACTCTTGGGACGCACCGTCGATTTACATACCGCGGCTTCGCTTAGCAAATATTTCCGCGACGAGGTATTGGCACAAGCTGAGGTGCAGTATGACGCGGCATGACGACTTTCTGAGTGTCCGCCAGATGCGTGACCACGCCGCGGAAGCAATCAACCTCGCTGATGGCCGAACTCGTCATGACTTAGAATCTGACCGCGTCTTCGAGTTATGCTGACCCGCTTGCTAGAGATCCTTGGCGAAGCGGCGGGCCGAGTATCGATCACAACTCGGAACAAGTGCCCCGGCATTGCATGGTCGAGTATTGTCGGACTACGCAACCGCCTAATCCACGGATACGATCAAGTTGACTTCGACATCCTCTGGGAAATCGTCTCCCGCGATCTGCCACCGCTTTTAGTGGAACTGGAATTACTTTTCGACCCAGGGCAATAACCGGTTCGAAAAGGCCGGCACGGCATTCTTTTGGATCACGAAGTAGTCTGTCAAAAGCACTTCGCGATTCTGGGGGCGAATTCTCTTCGTTTTTCCCGCGAATTTCGCTACTCTAGGGCAGATTCGCAAGAACAACTCCACGCCGACGAATATCAAGTGAAACGGGGGGACTGCGCATGAAAACCGAATCGACGCTGTTACCGAGCGATTGGAACGTGCCGGCCGTGTTTCGTCAGCGATTGGGCGAGAGCGCCGGTCGCCAGCGCGTCATGGCGGCGGACGGGCATTTGCTGTTGGTGCTGCACGCACCACCAGGGGCCGACGAAGCAGGCCGCCGCGGCCGGTTCTTTTGCGCGATCCGGAAGGCAACTGGAAAGTTGCGCCGCGGGCCGAGCAAGTTAGTTCGCTCGCCGATCACTTGGCCGACTATCGTACCGTGATCGAACGTATCGAACAACAAGAAGACGTTGCGCACGAAAGTCGCGAATATTTCGCACTGCTCGATCATTTGGCGCCGCTGACACGAGCGACCCGCCACTTGCAAGACGTGCTGCAAAAGGCCCGCGAGACGATTCCCGGCGAGCGCCGCTTCATCGTTGCCCGTGATGATGCGTACGATCTGTCGCGGCGGGCAGAGATTCTCTACGACGACGTGAAGAACGGCCTCGACGCCGCCGTCGCTCGCCAGGCCGAGGCCCAGGCGGAAAGCAGCCACCAAATGTCCGTCGCGTCCTATCGGCTCAATATCCTGGTTGCGCTTTCTTCCCGATTGCCACTTTAATGGCCATCTTCGGCACCAACCTGCACCACGGCCTCGAAGATCTGGAAGCACGCTACGGCCCCATGGTGCTGGCGACGATTACCGGCCTGGGCATGCTGCTGGGCGTCGTGATCACACTCATCATAACGCGGCCTGCCCCGAGGCCGCGCAATTTGGCAGGCAGCGGCATGGCGAAGAAATATCCGAGGGGACGCCGATGATCCGAGTCGAGATTGCAACTCCGTTACGTCCGATAGCCGCAGAAGCGCGATTGCAGCTTGCTATTGAAGTTTTCGATCGGATACTTTGACTGTCTTGCCGGATGTCAGCGATTTCCACTGCAATCGAATAAACTCCGCTCGCACGTGGCGGCCGACTTCACCCCGATTCTTGCCTTCATGAACCGCGATGAGGTCGCCTTGCTTGTTGAACACACCACCTCCCGACATGCCGGGCGCCAACTCATACGATGCGGCGGAGAGCATTGTACAAGACCACTGATATCCCTCGGGTTCAACGACACTGGTTTCGATGACCAGGGGCTTGAGATCGCGGTGTCCGGCTGGATATCCACTTATAAAACACGGATCATTCGGCGACACATCCTGCGAATAGCCTAGCCGAGCGCTTGGCCACGCTCCGACTTCCGTTATCTTGGCTATGCCAATGTCCGAAACTTTGTTTGATCCTAGGATTTCTCCGCGAACGACGCGGCCATCAGAAAATTCAACCTGAATCTGCTCGCGGGGAAGGTAGTCATGGTGGGCACATGTCGCAATTAACCCAGTGGCGGAAATGACCACACCACTCCAGCCACCATCGCCGGACTGACCAGATGGATTCAGCGGTCGCAACCTTACCGTCGAGCGGGATGCGATTTGCGCGGCATCGACATCCGGCGTGCTGCCGACTTCGGCCTGATCGTCAACTTGGGGAATCCTGGGCCTATTTTGACGTAACGCCATCGCCCGAGCTTGATCGAGATTGGATGTGACCGTGAGATCCTGCCATAGATCGTTCAATACCGAAACGTCCGTGGCGATCGCATCTTGCTCAAGCGGTTTCCTGACAGTGATTCCGACGAGTCGTCCATGCACATCGAATATAGGCGGAAACCCCGGCAGGACGCAGTTTGTCGTAAACCAGCCGAATCTAGATGCGCTAGAGATATCTCCAATCGTCATAACTGGTTTTTCCGAGAAGTGCATGCCATCTCGATCGTAGCTGGCGGCAAGGCAAGGACTCCCGGCAGCGGTCAAATCTGCGGTGGCAAATTCGACGTACGGCCAACGCTTTTCTCCTGCAATTCGAAGCAAAGCTATTTGCCACTCCTCAGACCATCCCAACACCTTGCCCTTTAACTTCCGACCATCAGCAAGATAAAACTTCACGGATTCACCGGGCAACATCGGCCGCACTCGAGGGGTCGTTGTGTTTCTAATGACTACGTACCCCTCGGACGAAATCAAAACTCCAGTGCCAACATTCTGTTCGAATTCATCGTCGCGAACCACTCTGACGACAGCCGACTGAACCAGCTGAGATTTCTCTTGAAACAGCTGGTCAGAGGAAGAGTTTGACTGTGCGGCAACGGATGTTATTGCTGCCAGTAGAACGGTGAATGCGATTGATACAGCAACTCGCCACGGACTGGTTGGGCTCACTGGAAACCTCCGTGAGGCACTGATTGACCGTTTTGAACACCAATCAAACAAGGAGATCGCGTGGGCCTCAAGGCCAAATCACAGTATATCTGATCGCCACTTGGATTCCCAGCGATCGTGTCATGAATTACAACCAGACATACGATGCACAAGATTAGGCCGTTCGGCGTTCGACATCGACGCTAGAGCAACTCGTCGAGTTCATGCACCAACCTCTCGAACCGCGTGAGGGCGATCTCGACTGGGTCGGGGCTGGTCATGTCGACGCCGGCGTCCTGAAGCAGCTCGAGCGGCCACTTGGAGCAACCGCCCTTGAGGAACGACAGGTAGTCGTTGAGTTCCGCCTGCCGCCGGCGATGACCCGTTCGCTCAGCGCGATCGCGGCCGAGAGGCCCGTGGCGTACTTGTAGACGTAGAACGCCCTGTAAAAGTGCGGAATCCGCAGGCACTCCAGCTCCAGCTCTTCGTCGATGGCGAAATCCGGCCCGAAATAGGCGCGAGCAGCTTGCGGTATCCGTTTGAGGCAGTCGACCGTGAGCGGCTCGCCCGCTTCGACCAGCGCGTGGCGATCTTTTCGAACTCGGCGAACATGGTCTGGCGGATGATCGTGCCGCGGATGGCGTCGATCTCGCGGTTGATGAGGTACGCCCTTTCCTCTTCGGTCTTCGCCCGGCCCATCATGTAGCGACTCAGCAGCTGCTCGTTGAACGTGCTGGCCACCTCGGCGACGAAAATCGTGTAGTTGTAGTATTGGAACGGCTGGTGTTTGGCCGAATAATAGCTGTGCATCGAGTGGCCCGCCTCGTGGGCCAGCGTGAATACGTGGTCGAGCACGTCCGGCTGGTAGTTCATCAGGATGTACGGCTCGGCGTCGAACGAGCCGCTGCTAAACGCGCCGCTCCGCTTGCCCTGGTTGGGATAGCGGTCGCACCAGCGGCCGGCAAGCCCCGCCTTGAGGCGCGACGTATTCGTCGCCCAGCGGCTCGAGCGCCGCCGCCACGACCTCACGGCCTGGTCCCAGGTGTGCCGCGTGTCGACCTCGCTCAAGATGGGCACGTAAATGTCGTAGTGATGGATGTCCTTGAGCCGCATCCTCCGGCGCCGCAGGTCGTAGTAGTCGTACAGGCCGGCAGGTTCGCCTGGACCGAGGCGATCAGGTTGTCGTAGACGCTCACCGGGACGTTGTCGTGAAACAGCGACGCCTCGCGGGCGCTCGCATAGCTGCGGGCCTTGGTAGTAAACGTCTTTCTGCACCGAGCTGGAGAGCGTGGCCGCGAGCGAATTCTCTGTCCCTGGAACTGCGCGTAGAACTTTGGAACGCGTTGCGGCGGACGTTGCGATCCGCGGAGTGCAGGAACAGGGTGAACGTGGCGTTCGGAGTTCGACTTCTGGCCCTTGTCGTCGCGGATCATGCCAAACTTCATGTCGGCGTCGGTCAGCTGGCGGAAGATCCTGTCTGCGGTGTGGGCCATTTCGCTCTGCATCGCCAGCAGCTTCTCTTCGCCGCCCGAGAGCGTGTGGGGCTTGTAGCGCATGAGCCGCTCGAGCTGCAGCCGCTAGGGGCGAGCATCTTCGCGAAAGAAACTTTTTGAGTTGCGCAGCGGGATCGCGAGCACCTCGGGCCGGATGAAGCTGGACGCCTCGGCCGCCTGGTGGCCGCGTGCGTGTAGCGCCCTGCATCCGCTGGTAGCGGCTCTCGGCCATGTCCTCGGCGGTCTTCAGAAACGCATAGGTCCCCGACCTGCTCGCCCACTCCATCAAACTGGCTATCGAACTTCAGACACCTCGCAAATGGCGGCGGCGAATCACCAAGCGTCCGGCGAAACTTCGCAAACCTGTCGATCCGCCTCTCCCACTGCCAAACGCGGCCTCCCAGGCGGCGTCGCCGGGAAACAGGCTCTCAAGGTCCCACCGGTCGTCCGCCGCGACTGTCTCCGGGCAGGGAGTCGCTCGGGCTTGGACATCGCTCGAGCGCGTTGAGATTTCATCGCTTGGCAATGAAACCAACGAACGGACGCTCCTACTCAGAGCTCTGGCTAAAAGTTGTAGCTGAGCGGACAGCTTCCTTCACCACTGCATTAGCGGCGTGCCCAGGATAATCCCCCGCCAAAGCCGCTGATCAGGACCGGCTCGCGCGGCGAGAATCGCCCCGCCCGCAGGGCTTCGTCCAGCGCGATTGGCACGCTGCCGGCCGACGTGTTGCCGTAACGGTCGAGGTTCTGAACCACACGTTCGCGGTGGATCTCCATCGTGTCGGTCGCCGCGTCGAGGATGCGGACGTTGGCCTGGTGCCAGACCAGGACAGCACGTCGTCCATCGAGTAGCCGGCCTCGTCGAGTACGTGCTGGGAAGAATCCTCGAACAGCCGCACGGCCCATTTGAACATCGGCCGGCCTTCCATCCTCACGAACCAGCCCATGCTGACCTCGCCGCCCGGCACGATCGAATCGCGCGAGCCGCCCTCCGGCCGCACCAACAGGCGCTCGCCCGAGCCGTCGGCGCCGAGCGTGTAGGCGAGCAGCCCCTGCTCGGGGCTCCCCTTGGTGACCAGCACCGCGCCGGCGCCGTCGCCAAAAAGCGGATACGTCTTCTTGTCCGCGGGATTCATCACGCGGCTATTGGTGTCCGAGCCGATCACCAGCGCATATTTGCTCGCGCCCGTGGCAACATATTGCATCCCCGTCACCAGCGCGTACATGAACCCGGCACAGGCCGCGCCCACGTCCATCGCCGCGCAATTGAGCCCCAGGCGATGCTGTATCCCGGGAGCAGTCGCCGGCAGCAGGTAATCGGGCGAGAGCGTCGCCAGCACTAGCAAATCGATTTCGCTGCGCGGCACCTCGCAACGGCGAGACACCTCTCGGCCGCCGCCACCGCCATGTCACTGGTCGATGTCTCGGGCGGGGCATGGCGCCGCTCGCGGATGCCCGTCCGCTGGATGATCCACTCGGCGTCGCAGCCGAGCGACGCGAGCGCCTTGTTGGTCACGACGTTGTCCGGCAGATAACTGCCGGTGCCAACAATTTGCACGCCTGTGAGCCGCCGGAGCGGCGAGCGTCGGATACTGATCTGAAGGTCGTCGCCCATGACTAAAGAGGTTACGGGCTAGTGGCAAATTGGGCAAGGGCGAAGGCGCACTGGGTGACAAAGCAGCAGCGTGCGACACGACGAAATCAGCCCGAAGCACAACACTTAGCTGCCGAGCTATGCTCTGCGCGATAAGTGCGGTGCAAGCCCTTCCGCTAACGGTCTTCAAGCGGCAGTTCGCCTCTTGGCCACCCGCTCGTAGAGCCACGCCCCCCGCTCTTTTCCGACCGTTTTGATTGCGCCGGTCTCGCGGAGGCAGTAGGCCATCCGCTGGGCGATCACTGCGCTGGACGCCGAGCCCCGCGGCAATGTGTCCGGTGTGAAACCTGTTCGGCATCTTCCGCGGCAAGAGCCGGCAGAAATCGTTCGCCGTGTGAAACTTCTCGCCGCCAAGCACGGCCACCAGGCGCTGGTCTTCGACTTGTTGGTCATTGCGCCGCCAGCGCCGTCGTCGGCCGTGGCCCGGAAAGCGCCACTCTTCGATCTCCACGAGCACAACTTCGAGTGCCAGGCGGGGATGGGGAAAGACACGCGTGAAATGGACCAGCTCCTCAAAAAGATCGAGCACGGTGCCCTGCTTGGGGCTGCGGCGGCGGGAGACGATTTGACCGCCGGCTCGCTGTTGCTTCACGAGAAATTTGCGGGCGACGATCGGCTTGACGATCCGCACACGATGTTCTTGCACCAGGGCGGCGATCTTGTCGCGATTCGCCGAGAGAGAGCCGAGCTGGATTTCGATCAGCTCGTCGCCGTCGACGACGTCGATTCGATAGCGGCCGATCCGTTGCTCGACCAGCGCGCCGTCCGGCGCGTAGTGGGCCTTGAGCTGTCGGTGGAGCGTGGTTTCCATACCTGATAGGGGCGCGTGACACTGGCGAGCCGGGTCGTCCTCGACCCCGACGAATCGCTTGCACGCGGGGCCGGGGACGGCCCGGCTCGCGCGTACTCCACCGGACGCCCTTAGCCCGCTTCGATCTCAAAATCGCGGACCGTGAACAGCGTCGTCAATTCATAACCCTTCGCCGCGAACGCCTCGCGGCCGCCTTCGAGCCGATCGATGATTGCCAGCACGCGTTTGACTTTTAACCCGACCGCCTCGCAGTGCTCGATCGCCAGCAAGCTGGATCCACCGGTGGTGACCACGTCTTCGACGACGACCAGCGATTCGCCGGCGTGAACGGCCCTTCCACAAACTTGCCCGTGCCGTGCTGCTTCGCTTCCTTGGACCATCACGCCACGAAGCGGAACGCCCCTGATACCGGCGAGCGTCAGGATCGCCGCGGTGATCGGGTCGCGCCGATTGCCATTCCGCCCACCAGCGCCGGCATCTCACCACTCAGCAATTCAAGCATTCCTTCACCGACAAGCCGTGCTCCCTGCGCGTTGAGCGTCAACTCGCGGCAGTCGAGGTAGTATTTCGCCCGTTTGCCGGAAGCGAGCTGAAGTCGCCAAATCGCAGGGCTTTCTCGCGGATCAGCCGCTGGAGTGCGTCGCGGTCGTACATCGGATAATGGTCCGTTGTTGGTGGTTCGTGGTCTGTTGTATTCGATCTAAGACCACTGGCAATTAACCACGGACAACGGACAAGCTACCGTCGAATCGTGACCGGCGAGCCGACCGAAAGGATGTCGGCCACCTCTTCCACGTCCCGCGGCGAGAGCTGAACCGCGACAGGCGCCACCGCCGTCGGGCCCGTAGGCGCCGACTTCCCACCGGTGATCGAGATCGTCTCCCCGGCAGCCGTCGGCGATTCGTTGCGGAGCACGAGTACGTGGTCGACCGCTGCTGGCGTGTATGACGCGCTCACGACGGTCGAATCCTGCGTCGTCGGTTGCACGAGCTTTTGCTCCAGCACCCACTGGCCCTCGTCGACCGTCACGCCGGGCGCCGTGGTCATCGGGAATCGGCCTGCATAGCGGCCATCGAGCATCAACGTGAGCTGGTGCTTGTCGAGTTCGACGATGGCCGAGAATGGACCATGCACCACCTTCAGCTGCTGCCCTGGCTGAACCATGTTGGCGGCCGGGACGCCGTTGATCTTCGCCAGCAGCTGCCAAGGCACGTCGTACTGCTGGGCGATCGTCTGCAACGTGTCACCCGCGTGCACCGTGTACGGCGGCTCAAGGCGGTGCTCGGTCGAGTAAACGACCGTACCCGCCAATTGGCTCAAGAGCACTTCGACCTGTTGTGCCTCGGCTGGCGTGAGACTCGGATTCCCGTACCAACGTGACAGCATCTCGTGCGCGGCGACGAGCTCCTGACGATTAAGCGCTGCCCGAATCTGCGGCCACTCGGATGCAAACGTGGACGTCTGCGGCATGGCAGGCACGGCGGTAGCGGGCGCTGCCGGTGGCGTCGCCGTCGGAGCCGCGGCAAGTGGCTGAGCCGAATTCATTCCATACCGATCGTCGTCGGCCATGGCAGCGGGCGAGGGTGTGGGTGTGGGAGCCGCGGCCGGCGGCGAGGCCGCTTCAGCGGTCAAGGGCGTGGTCTCTTCGCCATACACACTCGGCGCAGCCACCGTCGCTACATCCGCACTGGGTGTCGCCCCCGGCCCCGCGCTGGCGGGAGCCGCATCGCTCGGATACTGAGCCACGGGAATATTCTTCGGCAACGGAATCGGTGTCGTCTCGGCCGGAGCGGGCGAGGTCACTGCGTTCGCATCGGCCATCGCGCTGGCAGGTGGCAATTCCGGTATGGGCGGCATCTCGGCCGGCGTCGTCGCAGAGCTTGAAACTTGTGCAACGGTCGGTGGTGGAGCAGCGGCCGAAAGGTTCACAGGAGGTGTCGGTGACGCTGCTGTGACGGCCTCGCTCGTCCCTGCGCCGACGGCTGGGTATCGCTCGTCGTGGCCGGCGGGTCATTCCAGCTAGGTGCGGTGGGCGACGTGGCAAGCGGAGGAATCGCGGGCGGCGGCGCCTGTTCGAGTGCGCCATCCATTTCCGGCGGCAGCGCCACGGGGCCTTCGTTCATCTTCGTAAACAGAAACACGCCCACGGCCACCAGGATCGTGATCGTGACGAGCGGTCGAATCGAACTCATCGTTCGTCCTCCATGACGAGAAGAGAGTGCATCGGCAAGCGAGCCGGGTCGTCCCCGACCCCGAGTAATCCGCAGGTGCGAAGGCAGTCCGCGGCGAATGGTAGAAGAATCCGCAGGGGCGCTCTATGGCAATTCCGCCCGATGATGTTTGCCAGCATCGACAGCGGCAACGTACGGATCGTCCATCGCCGCCCAAGCCAGCCCCCGCAAACAATGCTGGCATTCTCCACGACCCCTGACTATTCTCGAAACCATGACAGCGAAGAAACGAAACCGGCCACCGGCCATTGCGACCGAGATTGAGCGGGCCATTCACGTAATTCGCGGACAGCGCGTGATGCTCGATGCCGACTTGGCGACGCTCTACGGGGTGACAACGCGGGTTTTAAACCAGCAAGTTTCAAGAAACAAAAATCGTTTCCCGGAAGACTTTGCGTTTCAGCTTACGCAGAAAGAGTTTACGACTTTGATGTCACAAATTGTGACATCAAAGATCGGCCGCGGCGGCCGCCGCAAGCGGCCCTGGGCGTTTACGGAACAGGGTGTGGCGATGCTCTCAAGGTCTTGAAATCACCGACTGCCGTGAAGGTCAATATCGAGATCATGCGAACGTTCGTCCGCCTGCGTCGTCTCATGGCCACTCCCGGCGAACTGGTCGAGCAACTGACGAAGCTGGCTGAAACCGTACAGCTGCACGACGAGCAGATCCAAGTCATCTCGCAAGTGCTGCAACAGATGCTGGAGGAGCCGGCACGTCCTCAACGATCGATAGGATTTCACACGGGAAGTGCGAACGAGCCCTAATTGGGTTTTGCCCGCAGCTTCGCCCGAATCGCTTCGAGCCGCACGGCCAGCTCCTTCTCGAATCCGCGGTCGACCGGCCGATAGTATTCGCGTTCCACGCCCAGATAGTCTTGCGCCGCAACGCCGCCCCGGCGTTGTGGGCATACTCGTAGCCTTCGCCGTGGCCGAGCCGCTTCGCGCCCGCGTAGTGGGCGTCGCGCAGGTGGCGCGGCACGGGCAGCAGCCGGCCTTCGCGGACGTCGGCCTCGCCTCGCCGATGGCGACGGTCGCGGCGTTCGACTTGGGGGCACAAGCCAGGTATGTCACCGCCTGGGCAAGGGTGAGTTGGCACTCGGGCAGCCCGACGAATTCGCACGCCTGCATCGCCGCCACAGCCAGCGGCAATGCGTGCGGATCGGCGTTGCCGACGTCTTCGCTGGCCAGGATCACCAGCCGGCGGGCCAGGAACCGCACGTCTTCGCCCCCTTCGAGCATCCGGGCCAGCCAGTAGAGGCCCGCGTCGGGGTCGCTGCCGCGGATGCTCTTGATCAGTGCGCTGGCGGCGTCGTAATGGTCGTCGCCGGTCGGGTCGTATTGAATGGCCTTGCGCTGCACGGCATCGGCCACCGTCTCCGTGTGAGCCGGAGACCGGTCGGTACGTCGGCCGAGAGCACGGCCACTTCCAGGCGCCCAGCGCCCGCCGGGCGTCGCCGTCCCAGACTTCCGCCAAGAAGTCCAGCGCGTCGTCTTCGATCGTTGCACCGAACTGGCCGAAACCGCGTTCCTTGTCCGCCAGCGCCCGTCGGATCAACGTCTTGATGTCGTCCGGTGAAAGCGGCTCGAACTCGAACACGCGGCTGCGGCTCACCAGCGCGTCGTTCACGGCGAAGAACGGGTTCTACGTCGTCAGGCCCACCAGAATCACCACGCCCTCTTCCACGTCGGGCAACAGCGCATCTTGCTGGGCCTTGTTGAAGCGATGAATTTCGTCGATCAACAGCAGCGTCGGCCGGCCGCCGGCGGCGACTTCATTCTGGCCTCTTCGAGCACCTCGCGGACATCCTTCACGCCGCTCGTGACCGCGCTGAGCTGCCGGAAGCGGCTGTCCGTCTCCTGGGCCAGCAATCGGGCGAGCGTCGTCTTGCCGGTGCCCGGCGGGCCGTAAAAGATTACCGACCCCAGCCGCTTGGCCCGCAACATCCGCCACAGCAGCTTCCCTTCGCCCAGGAAGTGCTGCTGCCCGGCAAACTCGGCGAGCGAGCGCGGCCGCATCCGCGCCGCCAGCGGCTGCACCTTCTGCAGATTCTCCGCTTCGCTTGCCGCAAACAGGTCGGCCATGAATTCACTCAAAAGGGTTCCACGATTCCACTGCTGGGCAGCATATCCGCCAACGGGCACTCCGCACACTTCGGTTCCGTTTTGCGGCAAAACTCCTTCCCCACCCGCACCATCAGTGCATGATACTCATTGTAGAGTGCCGCGTCGGCCGGCAAGTTTAATTCGAAGTGATCCTTGATTTCGTCGTAGCCGGCGTCGTAACCGATCCAGCCGTGGCGGGCGAGCACACGATGGGTGTACGTGTCGACCACGAACGTCGGCAGTCCACCGGCATAGAGTAAAATGGCATCGGCCGTCTCCGGTCCGATCCCGCTCACGCCGAGCAGCTCCACTCGGAGCCTCGCCAGATCCTTACGAAACATCGCGTCGAGCGAACCGTCGTAACGCTCGACAATTAGTTTCAACAGGTTTCGCAGCCGCCGCGCCTTCACTTGGTAGTAACCTGCTGGCCGGATCAACTCGGCAAGTTCCGGTTCGGCGACCGCGTAGAGCTTGGTCGGCTCCATCAAACCGGCGTCGCGGAGATTCTCGATTGCCCGCTCGACATTTCGCCAGGCGGTGTTCTGCACGAGCACCGCGCCGACGATGATCTCGAACGGCGTATCGCCCGGCCACCAGCGCTGCGGCCCAAACGCTGCCAGCAGTTTCTCGTAAACTTCGTGGAGCATGCCAACATCGTAGCGCACAAACGTCACCCCGCCAATTGCTCGCCGAGGCGGCTCGCAAGATAGCTCGCGTCGCAAAAGTCAAGTCTGAATTCGGATGGAATTTTCTCTCTTTCAGACCGACCTTTGTTCCATCGCGGCGCCGAGAGTATAATAAGCGTCGTCGACAAGACACGACGAGACGCAAGTGACTTTACATCACCAGCAAGATTCTCGGCGAATCGAGTTCGACGAAACGGCAGCAGGCCGATTTTTGCTCGCATGAGGCGTCGTATTGTCCGGGATGGTGCGGCACCTCTTACGTCCCTGGAGCACCGACCTGCGGGAAAATTTTCAGGATCGGTTTTGTGTTATCCGCTCGTCCGAAGATTGCCGAGCTCGTGTTTCAACTCTATGGGCGGTCGCTGCACCCGGAGTTGTTCGAGGTGCACAATTCGCGAGTGGTCGAGCGGGGCGGCTACCGCGTGGTCGTGCAGATCACCACGGCCGGACACGTCATTACCTGGCAGTACCAGGGGATCACGCTCACCGAAGTGGCGGCCGCAGCCAACCATCCGCTACCAGAGCGGCGACGGCTGATGTCCCACCGGCTCAAGGGCCGGGCATGCGACGAGCTCGAATGCCGCGGCGGCATCGCCTACAAAACAGATTTCTCGCTTGAGCCCGTGGAAAAGGAGGCCTTCTGGGCCTACCAGAAAGAGCTCACCCAGACCGGCGCACGGCACGGACTCCTGCATTGCTTCGAGGCAGCGGCCGCTTCGGCCTGGGGGCGATGAGCTACATCAATCTCGAATCCCGCGACCGAAGCTTGCGGGTGCAGGCCTTCCACACCTTCCCCGACGACTACGCGATCGTCAAAAGCCAGTCGGTGTTTTCGCTGCCGGGGAAGTGAGGAACAGCGTCGCCGCAATCACTGGTTCGGCGCATCAAACCGCCCGTTAACCGGCGGCCTTGTGCCGCCGCGTCTATTTCACTTCGCCATCCCAACTCGCCACCGCGGCGGGACAAGCCCGCCGGCTAACGGGGTAATTTGTCCAGGAACTGGTTCAACGCCATATTCACCGTCGCGGGCTCCTCCATGGTCGTCATGTGGCCGGCGCGGGGAATCACGACGAACTCGGCAGCGGGTATCGCGGCGGCGATCTCTTTCATCTCGGCCGGCGGGCTGATCGCGTCGAATTCGCCGACCAAGACCAGCGTCGGCACGTCGATCGAGGGCAAATGTCGGTGACGTCCGGCCGGGCGGCCATGCCCCGCTGGGCGGCCGCGATCGCTGTCGGCTGAGTTCGCGAGACGACCTCTCGAACCGCCGCGACCACCGCCGGCTGTTTTTCGAACGTCACGGGTGCAAAGAGATTCGGACCCATCATTTCCGCGACGCGGTCGCTGCCCCACTCGGCCACGTGCCGGGCCACTTTGAGCCGGCCCGCCCGGGCCTCATCGGTGTCCGCCTGCGCACGCGTGTCGCATTGGATGAGGGCCCGCAGCCGCGACCCGTACTTCCGCACAAACTGCCAAGCCACATATCCACCCATCGAAAAACCTGCCAGCACGATCGGCTCCCGAACGGCGAGCACGTCGAGCAGCTCGGCCAGATCGTCGGCGTAGGCTTCCATCCCGATGCCGCGTTCGGTGTCGCCCTCGGCAAGCGGCGTCTGGCCGAAACCGCGCAAGTCGGCGCGATCACGCGGGCTCGCGGGGCCTGGGCCGCGATCTGGGCGTCCCACATCGTATGGTCGAGCGGAAAGCCGTGGACCAGGAGGATTGGCAGACCGTGACCTTCGTCGACGTAGGCGATCTTTGTCGAGGAGAGCTGGGCGGACTTCATGGCGCGGTCGCGGTTGCGGGAGGGTGAGAAAGTACCAGCACTGTGTCGCAGCTAAACCGCAAGCGGCTTGCGAGAATCGAATCAACAAAGAGTCGTTAATCCACTTCCCAGCTTCCTGCTCCCCACCCTCTGCCTCCTGCTTTTTTTCCGCCAGCGTCTTTTCAAACTCTTTGAGCTGACGCTGCATCACCTGCATGTGCGGAATCAGGGCCACGGCCTTGCGCTCGCTCTCGACCGCCTTTTCGTATTCGCCGGCCGAATAGTAGCAGCGGCCCAGCGTATCAAGAAAGCTGGAGGTGTCCGGCTCGAGCTCTAGCGAGCGGCGAGAATAGCGAACGGCTTTGGCGAAATCGCCTTCGGTATTGGCGATCAACCAGGCCCACTGGTTGTAGGGAATCGGATTGTTCGGGTTGTCGGCGATTTGCTCTTCGACCTTGCGGCTGAGCTTGTTGATCCAAGCGCGGGTGTCGGCCATCCAAGCATCGTCCGCGTCGGCGAGTCGATACATCGCGATCAACACGTCGGCGTCGGTCTCGTCATGCTCGATCGCCTGGAGCAGCTCTTCGCGCTGGTGCTTGAAGTCGTGTTCCTGCTCGAAGTGACAGGCCCGCATGAAGTGGAGCCGGGCGGCGATCGCCGCGCCTTCCGGCATATAATGGTTCTGTTGAGCTAATTCGCTTTGGGCGTTGCCGTAGGCTCGCGCCACGTCGGGATTCTTCTCCATCGCTTCCGCCAGCGGCTCGATTGCGGTGGCCGCCTCTTCATACCGCTCGTAGTCTTGCAGCAAGTTTGACAGTTCCACCCGCGCCGATCGCCACCATCGCTTCCACCGGCTGGCCCTCGATGCCGGTCTGATACTCGCACATCGCCCAATCGAATTGGCCGAGTGCCACCAGCAATTGAGCCGCATTGAGGCCATCGAGCGGCTTGGCGGGTGTGAGCTGAGCAGCCCGGCGGGCCAGCTCCTCGGCCGCGTCGGCCTTACCTTGCTTCGTCCGGGCCAGGGCCAACAGGTACAGCGTCCGTTTCGATTTTTGAATCTGATCGTTGTGAGCGGCGGCCAGCTCATCCAAGGCGTCCCACGACTCGTGCTGCACAAGCCACTGCAGAAATGTTCCCAGCAATCGCTCGGAATCCGCTCCACCGACGGTCAGGACGCGATCGGCCGTTTGGACCAACTCGTGGGTCTTACCGAGTTGACGGTACACGTCGGCCAGATTCCAGAGCAGCGCTGAGGCGATCGCCGGAGAAGTTTCGTTCACCTCAACGTCGAGCCGCTGTGTCTCTTCGTCGATCAGCCGCTCCCAACCGGCGACCGACTCCGCCGGGTCGCGAAGCTGAATCTGGAATTGCCGCAACCACAAAACCGGTGGACGGGAACTCTGGCCCAGTTCGCGGTCGAAAATTGCCGGGTCGATCGCCGGATGGGACGGCTGCCCCTGGGCCACGTCGTCGCCCGACTGCACGATCGCCATGGCAGAGAGCCGCGACAGGAGCGGGGTCCGATCGAACCGGGCCACGCGGCAGAGCGCGGCGACCCCCTCGCCATCAGGCAATGCCGCGAGCCCCTGGATGACTCGCTGCCGACCGCCGTCGTCGCGGTTGTTATACCCACGCATCAGTCGGCGACACAGTCGCCGAGTCGTCGCTGCGGGTCCAGCGGACCGCGATCTGTCGGAGCAGATAGTTCGCGCTGGCGGCAATCTCCGGATCGGGGTTTTCCGTCGCCAAGTGGAGCCGGTCGAAGGCCTCGGGACCGATTTTGCGAATTTCGTTGGCGGCGGCGAGGCGGGCCGAGTATTGCGGACTGCCGAGCTGCTCGATCAGTTCGTCGAGCCGCGACTCAAGCGAATCGGCCGACGGGGCGGTTTGCTGCTTGGCCG
Organism: uncultured Planctomycetota bacterium; assembly: GCA_963808175.1. Lineage (GTDB taxonomy): Bacteria > Planctomycetota > Planctomycetia > Pirellulales > Lacipirellulaceae > DASYDU01. Next base: position 67,947 of record CAWEEU010000020.1, read on the forward strand.
CGGGCTTGCTATCGGCGGCCCGGACATCTCCAAGGAGAATCGCCTGCACGGCGACCGCCAAAACGATCGCGCCGGCGCGGTGCTGTCGTCCATTGCGCTTCATCATGCGGTGCCTGCTGGCCGTGGAGACTCGAGCCACCCTGCTATAAGCATACCCTATGACGGAGAATCCGTGTATGCCAGTGGGGCCGAATCGCCGGCCGAAGTGCTTGCGCCGCGGAACTTATCGCTGGCTTTCCATCCGGTCGATGTACTGCCGCAGCCGCTCGACTTCGTCGGTGACGTGCCGCAGCTTGAGCATGTTGTCCACCCGCTTCAGCAGCTCCGCCTTGTTGACCGGCTTGGAAAGGAAGTCGTCCGTCCCCGCTTGCACGGCCCGCTCGATGTCGCCCAGCTCGTTGAGCGCCGTGACCATCAAGATCATGATTCCGCGGGTGGCCGCGTCGCTCTTGAGCTTCTTGCAGACTTCGAAGCCGCTGAGCTTCGGCATCATGATGTCGAGCAGAATCAAGTGCGGCTTGAACGAGTCGACCTTGGCGAGTGTGTCCTGCCCGTCGACCGCGATTGCCGTTTCGACGTCCAGCCCGCTCAAGTAGGCTTCGAGCAGCTCGACGTTCGGCTGGTTGTCGTCCGCGATCAGGATGCGGCTCTTCTCGGGCTTGGCTTGCTTCGCGCTCATCCCGTGATGATACGAACTGGTCGCTCAAGCGACCAGTCCAAAGGGCTTACCCTTCAGAGCACGGCGGCCGGCACGGGGAACTGTTGGCACAACTCGCGGACCTGGTTGCGAATCCGCTCGTGCACCTTGGCGTCTTCGGGGGACTTGAGCGATTCGAGGATCCAATTGCCCACCGACTGCATCTCGGCCGCCTTCATGCCGCGGGTCGTCAGGGCGGGCGTACCCAGCCGGATGCCGGAGGGGTCCATCGGCTTCCGCTCGTCGTAGGGGATCATGTTCTTGTTGATCGTGATGCCGCACTCGTCGAGCACCTTCTCGGCCAGCTTGCCGCCGATCCCCATGGGCGTCACGTCGACCAGCAGCAAGTGATTATCCGTGCCGCCGCTCACGAGCTTGAGCCCGCCGGCGAGCAGCGTCTCGGCCAGCGCCTTGGCGTTCGTGATGATCTGCTGGGCATACTGTTTGAACTCGGGCCGCAGCGCCTCGCCGAAGCAGACTGCCTTGCCAGCGATGATGTGCATCAACGGTCCGCCCTGGATGCCGGGAAATACACGGCTATTGATCGTCTTGCCGTATTCGTCCTTGGCCAGGCACAAGCCGGCCCGCGGTCCGCGGAGCGTTTTGTGCGTCGTCGTCGTGACGAAGTCGGCAACCGGCACGGGATCGTCGTGCAGCTTCGCTGCCACGAGCCCCGCGTAATGGGCCATGTCGACCATCAACTTCGCGCCGAACGCTCCGGGCGATCTCGGCGAAATTCGCATGCGGAATCTCGCGCGGGTAGGCGCTCGCACCAGCGACGATCAGCTTCGGCTTGTGCTCCTTGGCGAGCGCGGCCACCTGGTCGAAGTCGATGCGATGGGTGTCGCGGGTCACACCATAGGGCACGAAGTTGTAAAGCATTCCTGAGATGTTGAGCGACATGCCGTGCGTCAGATGCCCGCCGTGGGCAAGGTTCAACCCCAACACCGTATCGCCCGGTTCGAGCGCCGCCAGGTAGATCGCCGTATTGGCCTGCGAACCGCTGTGGGGCTGGACGTTGGCAAACTCGGCTCCGAACAGCTCCTTCGCCCGGTCGATCGCCAACTGCTCGACGACGTCGACGAACTGGCAGCCGCCGTAGTACCGCTTGCCGGGATAGCCCTCGGCATACTTGTTCGTGAGCACGCTGCCCGCCGCTTGCATCACCGCGGGACTCGTGTAGTTCTCGCTGGCGATCAGTTCGAGGCCGTCCTGCTGACGCTCCATCTCATCGGCGATCGCTTGCCAAACCTCGGGGTCGTTGTGTTCGATAAAGTTCATCCAATGCCCAATTGCAGATCGAGTCAGTTAACGGCGGAGCTTGCTCCGCGCTTTGGAATTGCGGACCGGGCCGCAGCTCATCAATCATCAATCATCGATCCTGATTGTCAAGGCACCGCGGTTATCGTCGAGCTTTGCGGCCGAATCGTTCACGCGCAGGTAGAGCGTCCCGCTCACGCCCGGCGTCATCTCGCACCCCAAACCAATCGCTTGCGGTTTCGCAAACGTTGCGTCCGCGCCCCGCTCCGGCACGATCGCGCCGAGCAACATCCCGAGCGGACGCCCGTCATGATACTCGATCGTCACGCCGCCTGCTTCTGACGGCCAAGCGTGTTCGACGCCATCGTTCGCTTCGGTCGCAACTTGAAATCGTCCGCGCGCCGAGATGCGATAGGTTTTCCCTGCTTCGAGCCAGACGCCCGACGACTGCCAACCCCGATCCGCGGCGATCGCGACTTCGCGCGGCTCGCCGGCAAGCGGCGTTCCACGCTCGAATTGAATTGCCATCCGCTGGAAGTCGTAGCCGTGTTCGAGCGTCGTGACGAACGCCTGCCATTCGGCTGATAGCTCTTTCCAGTCGGTCGCGTACTTGCGTATTACCAGCGCATTGAAGTCCGGATCCTGCACGTGGTTGTTAAGCTCTCGAAATCGTTCGCGGTAACGCGGCGAGGAATCCAAGAATTTCGCCGCCGCCCAGCACCAGGCATAGGCGTCGCTGCCCAGTTGTTTCTGATTATCGAACTCCATCACCTCCGGCAAAGTGAGCAGGTGGTTCTCCGCTACCGCGTCGCGGACCAACTTGATCCGCCCCAGCATCGGCACGTCGCGCCGATCTCGCGGCATGATGTTGAGCGTGAGCTCGCCGGACGTGGCGTCGAACGAGTGGGTGGCCAGCAATTCGGCCATCCCTTCGCTGTACCAACCCGGGCCGCTGCCGCCCAGGAATTTCGCCATGAAGGCGTGGGTCCCCTCGTGCAACAACAAGTGGCGGCGATAGTAGTCGGTCGGCTGGTCCAAAAGCCAAAGGTCAGAGCCCTTTGAGTAGCCATGCGCGAGCGTGACTTCTGCCGGCAGTAGCCCCAGCGAAGCAAACTTCTCTCGATCGCCAATCAGAAAGCCGCGTACCTTCCAATCTGCCGTTGCGGCCGGATCGATGCCGAAATACGCGGCCCACTGCGGCACCGCCTGGTCGAAGATCGCCGGCAGCGAATCAATCTCCGGGCGGCTCGGCAAATCGGTGAAGAGCACCAGATGCCGGCCTGCGAGTCTGCGAACTCCAACCGATTGCTGATCGGTTGCTCGAGCGTTGGTTGGACAACTGGCAACAATCGACGCCAAAACCACCATCGCTGATATGCCAATCACGCGATCATGGGGGCTTTGCAGCGGTCTCAGGTACTCCATAGGTCGATTCTACCATCTGCGGCGACCGCGATCAGCACGAGCCGGCTACACAATCTCGTTCCGGTACCGCGCGGCGATCTCGTTGATGGCCTTCAGATCCGCGGCCGGCAATTCGACCTTCCCCCCAGCCGCGTTCTCGCTCGCCTGCTCGGGCGTGCGGGCCCCGCAGAGCACGTGGGTCAAGCCGGGTTGGCTCGCCGTCCAGGCAATCACCAGCTGGGCGAGCGACAGCTTGCGTCGATCGGCGATCGGCTGCAGCTCGCTGAGCAGGCTGGCGACTTTCGTGCGGTTCTCCTTGCTAAACCGCGGCTGTTTGCCCCGGATGTCGCCCGCGCCAAACTCGCGCTCCGGTCCGATCTTTCCAGTCAGCATTCCCATCGCCAGCGGCGAGTAGGCGAGCACTGCCATGTGATGCTCGCGGCAATAGGGCAGCTGCTCGGCCTCCAGCTTGCGGTCGAGCATCGAATACTTTTCCTGATCCGAGTCGAGCGGCCCGCGACTGGCATACTGCTCCATCTGCGCGACGCTGGCGTTGCACACGCCGATCGCCCGGATTTTGCCCGCCTGCTTGAGCGCGAATAGCGCGTCCATCGTCTCCTCAATCGGCGTCGTCGGATCCTGCCAATGGGTCTGGTACAGATCGATATGATCCGTCTGGAGCCGCTTGAGCGAGAGCTCAACCTCCTCGCGAATCGAATCGGGATGATTAAAGATCCGCACGTCGATGTAGCCATATTCCGACGAGCCGAGCGCGGTGGAGCGGAATTTCGGCGCCCCCAACTTGGTATTTGTCACCATGCCACACTTCGTGGCGATCACCGCGCGGTCGCGGCGATCCTTGAGTGCCTTGCCGACGATTTCCTCCGACGCGCCGAGGCCATAGATTGGCGCCGTGTCGATTAGATTGATGCCCGCATCGAGCGCGGCGTGAATCGCCCGGATCGCGTCCGACTCGTTCGTGCCACCCCACATCCACCCACCGATCGCCCAGGCCCCAAACCCCAGGACCGACGCCTCGATCTGGGACGCTCCCAAGGGTCGCATTCGCATGGCACTTCTCCTGAAACTGTCGCGCGTAGTTGTCGTTGGCGTCGTCCGGCGTCATGGACTACACGCCAATATCCACAATCTAGGTGCGGAGCGCTGTCGGGACAACCGCTGTATGGAAAAGCGGCGGCTTAGCAGAAAACAAGTGGTCGGTAGCGGGGCAGCTACAGAATCACCGCTTCGTCGGCCCAATTGGCAGGGAGCTTGGGGAGGGATTGGGCCGTAGCCTCATCTATCGCTTGCTTGCCGCGGATCGTGAAATGAATCCAGCCGCCACAGCCAGGGCACTGCCCGGCAAAGCCGACGTCGTCCCACCACGCCCGCACTAGAGGATCATGAATCTCGCGGCCGAACGCCTCCAAGCGAAAATCAATGGCTTGCAAGTTCCGTCCGCAACCGGCATGAGGACAGTTGGCGTCCGAATATACAACATGAGGCGCCATCATGTGATGGGCTCCTCCCTGTCGATAGACCGCATGCATCGCGTCCAATTGGGCGACACTTGGATTGGGGATCACACCGGCCATACTAGCGGCCTCCGTCAGCCCGCCAATCCATTATACCGCACCGAGATTTGTGGCTCAAATTCGCGGCCGCTCATGGACCTTTCGCTCCGACCGGCGGCGGCGGCAGGCGCAGTTTCTCCTGCGCTCCTTGCTGCAGCTCGCCGAGGCGCCACAGACCTTTGAGTGTGTCTTGGAAGGCCGCTTGGTTGGTGAGCGCAGCGTACTTCGGGTTCTCCGACACCGACTCGTAGCGACTGATCGCTTGCTCGAGCGACTCCTGGCTCGGCGCATGGTTCGGAATGTAAATCTCCGCCGGCAGCGCGAGGTACTGCTTCCATTGATCGTCCAACCCGGTCGCGAGCTGGCGCGACGCGGCGTCGAGTTGCTGCCGCGCGGTCTCTAGTTTGCTTGCCGCTTGTGGCACCGCCGGCACTGCGATTTGAGTCGCCGGCGGGCCTGGCGGGCCGTTAGGGACGACGGCCACGGTGGGCTGCGTCGGCGGCGCCACGGCCAGCGCGCCTCCGCTAGAAAGCGTCGACACCAATTGAACCAATTGCGTCGCCGAGGCAGGAATCGTTCCCGGCGGCTGGTAGTACATCGCGTCGGCTTGCGGATCCATTGAGATCGACGAGCCGTCAATCGACACGCCCAGGAATGCGCCCCGCGCGGGAATACGAGAGAATCTCGGCCTGCATCGGCAGATCGGTCGCCGCCGACGCCTGCCGGCCGACCGGTCCGGCCGCGGCCGACGCGTCGACGCCCACCTTGAGTGTGCCGCGCAGCACGTTCGCCACGCTCTGCGGCGTGCGGAAGATCAAGATGAGGTCGGTCGATTGCACGCCAATCTGGTAGCCCAGGCTGCCGCCCGTGATCTGAATCATCCGCGGCGCCTGCCACGCGCCGTCTGGGCCGCGTACCAAGAGTACGCCCCGGCCATGCTGAACGCCGATCACGAACGCTCCCCGGACCATGTTCGGCACGATCGCGATCCCTTGGGCAGTGGTCAGCATCGATTGTGGTAATCCGCTGGGCATCGCTACGCTCTGGGACAGTACATTCGTCGAATCCACGACGATTTGGTTCGGGCTCAAAGGCGGCCCCAACAGTTGAGCGTGCGCCGGAATTGCAAAGCACAGTGCAAAAAGCACTAGGCACGAGCGAGATTGGAAAGAATGGAACACCGTTGAGCCCTCCTTGGTTGGACTGTTGATTGTGGACCGGTGATTCACCGCGGCTTCAAAAACTTGTCGAGTGCCTTGTTCAACTCGCCGCCGATCGCCTGCTGGGCCGCGCCTTGCAGCAGCTGCTGCGAGAGGCTGGCGACCGCGCTCTGGTCCATCTTCGGCTGAGTGAGCGTGCCAGCTGATTGGGATCGTGAGCGATTGTCCTTTGAGACCCACCAACAGCGCCTGCCCGTCGATCCATTTGTCTTGGATCGGCACGTGCACGAGCAGCGACACCGTCTGGTCGAATCCCACCGAGCCTTCGGTCTGCATCACGACGTCGCCCACCTGGAACTGCATCCCCTGGTGGTAGACGCGGCCGCCCGTGACGCGGAAGTTCACTTGCTGATCCTGCACCGAGAGCAGCGTCACCGGCTGCTGTTGGCCCGCCGCGAGCGGCGCGACGTTTGGCGATCGATTCGATTTGCTGGGCCAGCTCGACCCATTGCTTCGCCATCGGTCCGGGTACGACGCGAACCGAATGGACCGTCATTTGTCCGGCGACATCGGCCTTCGTCGCATTGGCGAGCGGCACGCGGGCCCCGCTAAGCGACAGCGAAAACAGCCCCTCGCTCTGCGTGGCCCCGGCGAGCACCGGCGCGATGTACTTAAGCATCGCCTCGCTCACTTGCGGCGAGATGCGGACGTTCGTGAGCACCGGCCCCGGCGGCAGCGTCAATTCCATCGGCTCCGGGTCGAGGCGAACCTGCGGCGCGGTGGTGAGCTGACCTTCGGCCACGGCAATCGAGAGCGGATCGACTCGCACCAGTCCGCCTCCGAGCGTAGCGGCCAGCTTCCCGGGACCGATCGGCAGGCCGTAGACGTTGGCACTCGTCCAGGGCAATTCGCCGCGCGCCTGCAAAGTGCGTGACCAGTGACTGCCGGCTTGGGTCGGCCGGAGGCTTCCGGTCGCCTGGAACTTCGCGGTCTCCCGGCCGACGAGTTGAATTCCCTCGCCAACCAGCGGCTTCAGCAGCGGAGTCACGAGCGCAAGGTCGTAGTTCAGCGATCCATTGGCATTCACGTCGGCGGTGGTCGAGAGGCGGTCGATCTGGCCATCGGCCATCACGGCCAACGTCGTCGACTGCACTTGCAGCTGCCGAAACGCGAGCCGATCAGCCGCTGGCTCATAGCTCGTCGTTCCACGGACGTTGACTTGCGGCTCCTGCCAGATTGTCTGATAGGCGGACTGAACGCCGCGGCTTGGGCTTAATTGCTGCAATGCCACCGTCTCTCCCGTGGCCGTGAGCTCGCTCGTGATGCGATCTGCCTGTTGGTCGAAACGCAAATTGCCGGTCACCATGCCGGTCGGCTGGTACGGCGACGGCTGCCCGGGCGATGAGCGCCACGCCGCCAACCGCGCCAGGTCGGCGCGAAAGGCTGCCGCGCCGGCGGCCCGCGGCGAGCCGGCTTCGCTGGCTTGCAGGCGCACGTCTTTGGCTGCCAGCGAGACAGTGCTGCTGACCAGCTGCGACGAGTTGGAGGCCAATTCGCCGCTCGTGCCGTTCCAGCGTAGATCGCCGGCCAGCTCCACGCGCGGCTCGTTGATATTCCACCCCGCGCCGACGACGTGCAAGTTCGACACCGTCAGCTTCGCGTGGGACACGTCAATTGCCGCGGTGCCGGCCCGCACGTCGGCAGTCAAGTCGCTCTGCCCACTGGCCTCGAGCGGATCGGCGCAAACCAGGGCCGCGCTCGCGTAAGCCACCGCGAAATCTCGCCGGTGAGGCGCAACGAGAACGGCAACGTTGCATCCGCCGCGGTGCAATCGACCGGGCCAGTCAGCTGCGCGTCGAGCAGGTCGCCCTCGGCCTCGATTTGCACACGGCCGGTGCCGATGTAGAGCGGTTTGTGCGTCGTCGGTTCGAGCGTTCCGCCGGCCTCCGCCTTGAGCGTGAGTCGCGGCTCGACATACGTCTTGCCGTCGCCGAGCGCGATTTGCAGTTGCGCCAATTCGCCATTGCCAGTGAGTGCAAATTCGCCGCCGTCGCGCTGGTGCCAATCGACGTGGGCGGTGCCGGTCCCCGCCAGCGCCATGTTGTTCAGGTCGACGAACTGTCCGAGCTGTGCCGAGAGCCGGTTGAGATCGAATTTCGCATTTGCCGTGAGCTGCTCGGCCGTGCCCGCCGCGTTGACGCTCAGGAAGTCGGACACGCACCTGAGCGATTCGAGCCGCACGATGCCCTGTTCGCGACGCAGTTCAAACGTCGCATCGACCGGCTGTTCCCACGCCAGCGGCCGGCTGGCGCTGGTGGCTGCGAGCCCCGACGCACGGAGCATCCCCGAGAGCGACTCGCCGCCGTCGATCGGCTGGCTGCGGCCGGCCAACTGCAATTTGCCGGCCGTGATCGTCGTGTCGCCTGCGGATCCGCAAGAGGTGGGGCAACATCGCGGCGACCGGCGCGAGGTCGACTTCGCCCTGGAATTCGACGTCATTCCGCGCGGCCGTGCCGAACGCTGCGACGTCGCCGCTCGTGGCGACAGCGAACATTGCCGGATCGAGCGTGCCCCGCGCGGCGAATCGGCCCACGTCACTCTTGAGCTGCAAATCTTCAATTTTGATTCCCGTCGCTTGCGAGGTAAGCCGCCACGGCAACTCGACGCGGGCCAGCCGCAGATGATCGCCGGCCAGTTCAGAGGCCGTAAAGTCGACGGATTCGAGCGTGAGCGAGCCGAAAGTCGAGCATTGGCTGAGAGGATTGGTCGCGTTCGCCGCCCATGAGGCGGTTCCTTGTCCAGTCAATCCGCCACTCAGCGCCGCGCCCGGCATCTCCATCCGCAGCCACGGCTCGGCGGCTGCGAGCGGGATGTTCTGCAGTTGCCAATGTCAGTTGCTGCCGGCCCTGGTCGTTCGTCAGGGCCGCAGCAAAGCTCGCGGGCGCATTGGCTGGACCGGCGGTCGAGCCCGTGTCGAGTTGCCCGGCAATGGAGCAGGCTGGTAGCCCATCGGCCGCGCCATGCGTATCGAGCTGGGCGTTGAGCGCGAACAGCCGCCAGCGCTGGGCCGTCGCTGTTTCTTCCACGAGCACCGTTCCGTCGACGACGCGGAAGGCAACCGTCGGTATTGCCGATTCGGATTGCGTCGTGTCGGCGGCTGCGTTTGACTTCGCGTCGGCCAAAAACGGCGCGAGCGCGTCCTGCCAATTCGTACCGCCAGGCCGGATCGCGAGATATACGACCGGCCGCTGGACTTCGATCTCGCCCAGCTCGTGCCAATTGCTCGCTAGCGCCAGCGGCGAGCGATTCATGCGGATCGATTCGACCGTCGCCAGCTGATTGCCGGCCGCGTCTCGGACCGTCACGCCCATGATCGCCGGCGGACTCAGCCAGCCGAGCGACGCATCGTCCACCGTCACGCGCAGTGCATCATCCGGCAACGCATAGGAGAGCAGCGTATTGCGAAGCGGCGTCTTCGCCACGATGGTCGGCAGTGCGGCGACGATTGCCGCAAAGATTGCCAACAGGATCAACAGCTTGCGCAGCGGCTGGCGGCGATGCCGCGAGCGACCAAAGCCGCGCGGCGGCACGTAATCGTCTCCATTGTCTTCGTCCACGCGCGCAGCACGCACCCGCTCGGCTGATCGATTGGCCTTCATGCCGCGGATTCTAGGAAGATTGGCCAAGCGGGCCTAGAGCGAGCCAGCGTGCTGGCAGTGCCGTCAGGTGGAGAGAAGAATTAACGTCAGCGGCAGGCCGCGCTTCGTTCGATACACCGCGAAATCTCGCCGATCGAGCGTAAAGACAGCGGTGATTTCGAGCCGGTCGGAAAGTTAGATCAGCGTCAAGTCGGCCAGATCAGGACGCAAATCGGCGTACTTATCTGCAAATTCCGCGATGACGGAACTGGCCGACGCGTCGAGATGCGGGCAAGAGATCAATCCGTTGGTGAGCAGTTGCATTAGCCTGGCAATGCTATCGGGCACGCCTCGCAACAACCAGGCTGCCTCGGCAAGTACCGCCCAAGTCGTGATATAAGGCGGCGGATACTCTCGCGACTTCGCGACGCACTCTTCGTGAGCAGCGTCACCTACTGCAAGAAGAGCTACGATCGGCCCGGCATTGATTAGAATGGTCTCACGATTCACGATTGCCGAAACCGTCGAGATACTTCTTATTCGTGCTCAGATCGGGAGGCGTACCTTTGATGCAACCGATCAGACCCAATCTGGTGGCAACGTCAAAAAACGATTCTGATTTCATCGCCGGATCGGTCGTCGCCACGGGTTGAAATGCCGCAAGCGCATCATCCAAGACCTCCGGCACGGGTTTACCCGTTTCCCGCGCCAGCAAGTTTAGCCGAGCCAATTGCTCGGCGGTCAGATGGAATCCATTGGATGAAACGCTGATGTTTGAATTATATCCCGCGGAATCTCTCTCAACCACTCGAGTGGTAATTGTTTCGCGGTCGGCTACAGCTCGAAATTAAACGTCCGCGAGAAGTAGCGGTACAACCGGCTGCCGAGCGTGCGGGGGGCCGTGGTAATTCTGGCCCGGCCCACCAGGCCGATCCGTAACAAGTCCAGCGTGTCTTCCGGGAGCGGCACGGTCACCTCGAACACTTTGCCGGTCGGACGCGGCACGCCGCCTTCGTCCATCTTCGTCGGCAAATCGCCGCCGTGCAGGCTCGAGAGGTGATCGAGGCTCCTCTTGAGATCCTTATTCGAGACTTTTTCAATCTGGCTCACGTAAACGTATCCGGCCGATTGACGGAGCATGATCTCGACCTTCTGCCCCGGCGCAACCAACTCGACGTCGCCTTGATCGATCACCAACCTCCCTTCGAGCCAGCGCGGATCACCGATCTCGCAGAGCTTGGTTCCGCTCATCAACGTCGCGCCGAGATTCTCGGGCCGCAGCGGCGAGCCGGACCACGTCGGCAGCTGCGCGTCGTTCATTTGTTTCTGCACGAGCGTCGGCGGCAACACGGTACCGCTCTTGGGCGCTGACGAGCTTCAGTTTGGCCCGGTCCCGCTGGCTTTGGGCCAACTGATTTTCCGCAGCCTCAAGGCTGGCCTGTGTCTCGGAAATCTGGGCGGCCGTGTTGCCCTGCTCGTAGCTCAGGCTGCTGAGCGCCGCGAGCTGGGCCTGATAGGTATCGCGCTGCCCGGTCCGCTCGGCAATCGACACGTCGAGAGACAAATCGCTGAGCTCGGCCAACGGTTGACCCTGTTCGACCTTGTCGCCCGGCTCGACATATACCTTTTCGAGGATGCCCGGTTGTTCGACGTAGACGGGCGCCGCATTCCGCGCCTGGACCTCAAGGCTGCAATAGACGTGCGACGGCAACGGAATGAACAGCACCCCCGCCACGAGCGCGACGATCAGGCCGATCGTCGTATACATCCGCCAGCGGACCACTTTGCCGAGCCGCCCCGGAATTTTGAAGAACTTGTAGAGATTCACCAGCGGCTGCACCACCAGGCCGTACACCGCGCCCAGCGCGATCAGCTGGCCGAGAATCTTCAAACCGTACGGCTCGAACACCTTGTTGAGAAAATACAGAATCGACAACGTCACGACCCAGCGATAGATGGCCGACGCAACCGTGTAGAGCGCGAACAGCCCTTGGTTCCGCTTCGGCAGGAAGGGATCTTCGGGCTCCTCCAGTCCCAGGCACCACGCGCCGAGCTTGCGATTGAGAATCGTGCTCGCCTTCTGCCGCAGATTCGGAATCTCCAGGACGTCGCTGAAGATGTAATAACCATCATACCGCAAGAGCGGGTTGGCGTTGAACATCACGGTGCTGACGCTGGAGATGAACATCACGTTGAGACAGATGTAATTGAGCGGCCCCGGCTCGGTGAACCACCAGATAAACGTGCAGATGGACGCCAGCACCAGCTCGACATACATGCCGGCCGCGCCGATCGCCGCCCGGTGCCAGCGGTTGGGCAGCATCCACGAATCGGAAACGTTGCAGTAGAGACAGGGCGTGAGCACCAGCATCATGATGCCCATCTCGTGGCACTCGCCGCCAAAGTGCTTGCAGGAGAGCCCGTGGCCGAATTCGTGGAGAACCTTCGTGACGGCCAGCGTGAGCCCCAGCCAGATCCAATTCTGAGCGTCGAAAAACGTATGGAAATTTGGCAGGCGCGAGCGAAACACGTCAAACTGCACCACCACGAGCGTCAGCGCCGAGAGCGCCAGCAGCACGCAGACGATCATCGCCGGGACGCTGAAGAACCAGTCGGTGTACCGCAACAGGAAATTGAGAACCCGCTCGGGATCGATTCCTTTGAAGCGGACCGAGAGGATGTTGGCCAAGGTGGCCCAGCGCTCCTGGCTCTTGCGTTCGTCGCGGCGTTTTTTGAGCTGGGTGCCCTGCCCCGCCGCGTCGGTGATGACCAGATTGCTCTTGTGGAGCATGCCGATGAACTGCTGGAGCTCTTCGACGCGGATCGTCTGCGGCGGGAAGTCGCGCTCGAACTGATCGGAGATTTCATCGAGGCTCGATTCGCCGTCGAGCATCTGCAGAATCGCAAACTCCTCTTCCTCGAAGCGGAAGTACTGCAGTCCGACGGGGTCTTTCACGACCCAATAGACCCGCCCCTGATAGCGATGTTGCCGGGCGCGGAAATCGGGCCGCATGCGGATCGGCAGCTTCCGCGAGCTACTGGAGACCAAACTGTCGGCAAGGGTGGCCATGGGGAGGTTGAGGGTTCAGGGTCGAGAGTCGAGGGTCAGAATAAGTCGCAAATGGCCGATTTGCTCGGTCTCTCAACACTCAACCCTCAACACTCAACCCTTTCACGGCGTCCGGCTCACGTCGAGCGCGCCCGCTCCGGCCGTGCTGAGGTGGATCGTCATCTTGGCGGTCATGCCGTCGCGCAGCAGCCAGCGGCCGTGTTCCTGGCGGTTGGGCACTTCGGCTCGCACGATGTACCGGCCATCGAGCCGCACCATCGAGCTGACGTACGTGATCCGGCCTTTGAGCTGCTCCTTGCGGCCGCGGGCCATTTCGACCTCGACCGTCACGTCGCAGCCGCTGACTTCGTGCGGATCGTAGGCCGAGAGCTCGACGGCCCCCTCGACGAGCATCGTGTCGAGCTTCACCAGCCGGAGAATTGCGTCGCCGGGACTGACCCATTCATTTTGGTGGCGATAGATCGTTACCACTTCGCCGTCGAAGGGGGCCAGGATCGTCCGCCGCTTGATCGCCAGGTCGGCCGCGTCGCGTTCCGCGGACTTTTGGTAATACTCGAACGTCGCCAGCGCCTGGTCGTGCTTTGCCTTTTCGGCCGAGAGGATCGCCGCTTCCCACTCCAGCTTGGCCTTGCGGACGTCAATGTCGGCTACTGCTTTGGCGACCGTGTTGTTCGATTCGACCATCGTCTCGTAGGCCTTTTCGGAGACGTCGGCCGACTTCTGCGCGTAGCGATATTGAATGTCGTCGGTGGCGGCTTTCTTGGCGGCGCCCACGGCATACTCCGCGGCTTTCTTTTGCATTTGCACTTCATCGTCGTAGATTTTGCCGAGCACTTCGCCCTGGTGCACCTGCGAGCCTTCCTTGACGGCCAGCTGCACCAACACACCAGCCTCCGGCGCCGGCACCTTGATGTCCTCGTCGAGCTTGACCAGACAGCCATAGAGCAGCGGGTCCTCAGCGGCCGCGGGCCGCAACCCGAGTCCACCGACAAGCATCGCCGCCAGCGCCACGTTACCAAAGAGTATGGTTCGCATCATGACCGTGATTCCTCAAACTTGTTCCTATAAACGGAAGAGAATTTTGGCCCGCACGAAGTCGATCAAGTCGTGCAGCCAGACAAAAGCAAACGACCGCCGGCCGCAATGGATCTTGGCCGTCACCCCGGCGCCGATCTTCGGGTCGGGGAACGTCTTGCGGAGCATGGCCTGGTCGAAGCCGACCTTCACGAGCACCGTGTTACCGTCCTCACCGCGGACCTCGGCGCTGGGCTCGATCGTCTCGACGTAGCCTTCGAGCGGATCGCCGGGGTGGGTCGCCAGGATAAAGTCAACTTTCAGTTTACCACCCGATTCCTTCCAGGCCTTGGAAATGTACCCCATCCGCGACTCCGGCATCCGCACTTCGAGCTCCCAATCTCCCTTGGGGTCGGCGACCTCCATCAGCACCTGGCCCTTGGTGACCGGTCGGCCCAAGAGCGTCTCCTGCAGCCGCCACTCGACCACCTGGCCGTCGATCGGACTTCTGATCTGTAGAAGATCTTGCTGTTCGTTAAGTAGATCCAGCTTCTTCTGCAGGCTGCGAACCTTTTCCTGCAGCTGCGAGAGCATTGCCACCTGCTGATTGCGATCGCTCTGAGCGACTTCGTTGTCGTCGTCGATCGATTGGCTGGTCGTGGTACGGATCTGCTGCTGGGTCGTTTGCAACTCGCCCGCCGTGGCAACAATTTCCTTTTCCAACTCGCGGCTTTCTTCGACCACCAGCAGCTGGCCCTTCTTCACCTGCGAATCGTCTTCCACCTTGATCGAGCGGACTTCGCCGTCGAGCATCGCGAACACATTTCGCCGGAGAACAGGCCGCAGGTTGCCGTCGCCCTTGAGCGTGAAGTCGGTCGGCACCAGGCAGGCGGCGGCCAGCGCCACCACGGCGATTGTCGAAATGGTCACGGTTTTGGACAGCACCGGGCCGAACAACCAGCGGGTCGTCTTGCCGATCGCCCGCCAAACCGGCATCAAGAACAGCCCTTCGTACTCCAGCGCGTTGGTCAGGGCACTGGCGCTGTGCGTGCGGACCACGTCGACGCGCTGCTTGAATCCCTCGGGCGCCCGAGTGTCGACCATTTGTTCGACGATGAGTGCCCCGATCACTTGTGGCGGCCGACCGGGCGTTTCATCTGGCGCCAGTTCGACCTCGCCGCCCGGTTCGACCAGCGGCAGGATCGCCAGCGACTTGGTGTGCGATTCGTCGACGTAGGCGTCGAGCGCCTCTTCCACTTGCGGGGCGAGGTCCGACGCGTCGCCCGCGTACCAGCAGTCCTCGCCGGTCTTCGCCACGGCGGTCGCCAGCTTGCCCAACAGCACGGTCACGTTGGAACGCTTGTCGAAGGTGTCCTGGCCACTGACGGCTTCGATCCGGCACTTGCCGCCGTGGCGGACGGCGACGCTGACGCGGTCGCAGCCGATCAGTCGCCGGCCTTCGTTGGCGATCGTGTAGGCGGTCTCGCGGACGTCGAGCTTTTCGTGAGCGGTCCGCGTAAAGGTTTCGAGTTGTTCCCAGAGCGTTTGCTTCTCGGCCAGGTGTCGCAGTCGCCGGCCCTTGAGGTAGTCCCCCGCAAACTCGCAGATCTGCAACAGGAATCGCAGGTAGCCGCGCTGCGTGGGTATCCGCGCGCCGGCACGCTGGAAGACTTCGACCACGCCTTGCGGGCCCTGATCGTTGTAGACCGGCGCCAGCACGAGCAAGAAGTCGGTCGGATTGGCGGCGGCCTCGGGATCGTTCTCTGCGGCGTCGCCCGAGCCCGAGTGGGGACTGATCAAGGCCCCGTCCGTCCCTTGGAGCACTTGCCGCAGCAGCCGGCCATGTTGCGATTGGCCGATCGGATTCTCGATCAGCCCGGTGTCCCGCAGATTGATTTGATACGTGAGCTGCAAGCCACCCGTATCGGCGAGCGTCCAGACCGCTCCGCCGGGTGCCGCCAGCGCCGCCACGACCTTGTTCAACAATGCGTCGTAAAACTCGGCCTGATCGACTTCGGTCCGCGAGAGCTCGGCGATCTCTTGCACCAGGCCCTGAATCTCCCGCTTCGCGCGTTCGACGTCGGCCGCGTCGACCGAGGCGGTCGATTCGGATGCGCGTCCAGCATCGGCGGTACGAGAGTATTCGGCAGAGCTCACTTGAACGACGGCGGATTGCACCGCCACCCTTGCTGAGAATCGTGCGCATAAAGCGATCGCTGCCGCCCTCGAAGCGCGGCGCGAGCAGCCGACCGGTGGCGACGAGCTTGCCCAAACCCCCGTCGGCGTCTGCCTTTAATAGTACCGCAATGATCCCGGTAAAGACACGAGTTCGGCGCGAGACGCCGCGTCCCAACGTCGGCCAGCCAAGGGACACAAGGGCCGGCCATTCACTACATCGGCCGAATAACCGCCATAACTGCTACAATCCCTCATGGCTTGCCCAGTTACCCGACCGGACTTGATTCGCCGTACGAGCAGCCCCGGCAGGAGATCCGCCGCTCGTAAACTCTTAACCTGGCTAGCGAAGTTGGGCTAGCATTTATGCCCAACGTACTGGACCGACGTGGCAGCAAAATGCTAGGATTGGAGGATTGTGGCGGTCTCTCGCACCGTCGCGGTTAGGTGGAAACAGCCTGCGCGCGGCGCCAGGGCGGAAGCGAATCCTCCTTCCGCCGCGAATCCGTGATCCGGTTCGAGACCTGCCGGAAACCCCGTTGAGCAATTTATGGAAAAACAGAAAGAAGAAGCGTTGGAAGTCGAGGGCGTAGTGACCCAGGCCCTCGCCAACACGCGATTCCGCGTGGAGATAGAAGGCGGCCACCTGGTGATGGCACACGTCGCCGGCCGGATGCGGAAGCATTTTATCCGCATTGTGCCCGGCGACCGCGTCCGCGTGGAACTCTCTCCCTACGATCTGACCAAGGGCCGGATCGTGTTTCGCGAACGCTAAAGGTACGCGTTTCTTCGTGTTCCGCTGGTTTTCTAAGTGTTTCCGCTGCGTCGCCTGGCGACGCGCTGGACGCTGCTGCGGCGAAACCAGATTGCAGTTTTTCGCGCCAATTTGCCAATATTCCCAATTGGCGCACGAACTAGATAGCGGGCATTTTGTCTCGGCTAGCATCCCTTACGCCCTACGGGCAGTATACTATTACCTCCGTCACCCAATCCAACTACAACGAACCTCGGCTCGCGCACGGCGCTGAGCGATGCGACTCACTCGATTTCGGAGACCTACTCGTGAATTATTTCCTCGTTCGCCGACGTTCCCTTTTGTTTTCAGCGCTCGTCGCGGTCGCCACCTGCGTATCGAGCCATGCGCTCTACGCTCAAGCCACGCTCGCGGAAGCCCCGGCCACGACCCCGGCCGCTGCCGGTGAGATGAAGACGGTCGCGGTCGTCGGAGCCACCAGCTACAGCAACCTCATCGGCGACATCAACTTCATAGGTTCGCTTGCCGATCGTCCCGAGATGGGACAGATGTTGCAGGGCACCATCGCCCTGTTCACTCAAGGCAAGGGGCTCGAAGGCGTCGACCAGACCAAGCCCTGGGGCGTCATCCTGCAAACCAACGGCCAGGATTTTCTGCCGGTCGGGTGCATCGCCGTCAGCGACATCGACAAGGTCCTGAACATCGTCCGCGGATTCGGTGCCAAGATCGATGACGGCGAAGACGGTGCCAAGCAGATCGCGCTTCCCAACGGCAAGACCATCCATTTGAAGGAATCGAACGGCTGGGCCTACATCGGACAAAGCGAAGATGCCATCGCCAATCTTCCCGCCGATCCCGAGGCCGAGCTCAACAAGATTGTGGCCGACTACGACCTCGGCGCCCGCATCGCGGTGCAGAACGTGCCCGAGCAATATCGCCAGCTGGCGGTCAAGGCCATGAAGTCGGGCATGGAAGACGGGCTAAAGCAAAAGGACGGCGAGAGTGACGCCGATTTCGCCCAACGCCGCAAGATGGCCGAGGCCCAGATCCAGCAACTTGAAACGATGGTCAACGAGATCGATGAAGTCGTCACCGGTTGGAAGCTCGATATCAAGGACCAGAAGACATTCATTGATTTCACTTACCGCTTCCTGCCCGGCAGCAAGATGGCCAAGCAAATCGCGGGCTACGGCACGCCGAAGACCAACTTCGCCGGCTTTTTCCAGCCCGATGCCGCCGCCACCTTCTCCTTCGCCACCCAGGCCGATCCCGAGACGATCAAGGAGAACATCGAGCAAATGCGGATCACGATGGACACCATGCGGAAGCAAGCCGAAAAGGCGATCGATGAGGAAGAAGATATTCCGGATAACGAAACTCGCGCGGCGGTGAAAGCCGCGCTGGCCGACTTTATGGACGCCTTCCAGGCCACGCTGGAATCGGGCCAGATGGACGGCGGTGGGGCCGTCCACCTCGGCGCCGACAAGCTCACGCTGGTCGCGGCGGCCCAAATCAAAGAGCCGGCGAAGTTCGAGAGCGGGCTGAAGAAACTCGCGGCGATCGCCGCGAAGGAGCCGGACTTCAACGGCGTCCAATGGAACGCCGCCACGCATGAGGGCGTCAACTTCCACACCCTCTCGGTCCCCGTGCCGGAAGACGAAGCCGAGGCCCGCAAGATGTTTGGCGACAAGGTCGACGTTGCCATCGGCATCGGCAGCGACGCCGTGTACGTCGCCGTCGGACAAAACAATCTTGAGGCCGTGAACAAGGCCATCGACGCGTCGAAGGCCGAGCCCAACAAGGCCGTCCCGCCGTTCGAGTTCTCGGCTTCGTTCGGCCAGCTCATGGAAGCGCTCGCCGCCAACGGAAAAGAAGAACAACGTCCGATGTTCCAGGCGATTGCCGACATGCTCAAAAACGATGCCCAGGGCCGCGATCACGTCCGCGCCACCGGGACGCTGATCGAAAACGGCCTCAAGTATCGCTTCGAGGCCGAAGAGGGCGTGCTCCGGGCAATCGGCAAGGCCGCGATGATGGCCCAGCAGAAGGCCCAACAGCAGATGATGGCCCAATAGCGTAACCCTTGGCCGCGTCGCTCGCGACGCGCTATCATCCGCTTCGCCATCCATCAGCCCCCGCGAGTACCCGACTTCCGGG
>CAWEEU010000021.1:0-73508 GCA_963808175.1 uncultured Planctomycetota bacterium
TTACTGCGGCTGCCGTTGGTGGATGACGAAGACGGGCAGGGCTCGAACAAGTCCGTACCGTCTGGCGGACTCGTACTGGTGATGCCGCGGCTTTGCGGCCAGGTGTGTTCCGATTCCACGTCGCCCCGGCCTCGATCCCGGAATTGGGCCGCCGGGATTGATCGACGCAACGTCAATCGAGACTCGATCATAAACGGACAGCATGTGTCCGGGATTGTTTGGGTCGGCATCGGTGATTTGGAGGTTGGTGCGTGCCGAGTCGTAAGAGAGCTGTGTGTGCCCCTTGATGATGTTGTGCAGCTGCGTTTTGAGGTCCGCTCCGGTTCCGACAGCGGCGTTGTAGTAGTTGCCCGGCGGGTCGTATGAATCGGCCAGTAGCTTGGCACGGCCACGCGAATGCCGCCACGAGCCAGATCAAGGAGACAATTGGTCGGTGGGGTACAGCGCGACGCATGGCGGCTCCAAGTCGGGGTTGCGTAAACTTGATGATAACCCAATGGTGCGGCCGGATGCGAAGTCGGCCTCAACCTTCTACCAGATAAGGACTTCCGTCACACAATGCCCCGATATGACAATCCCGTCGGCGTATCCGCGTCATTTTTACTCATCGTGAAATGTACAGCTACTCTAAACTAGCGAAGCTGTTAAACTGCGACGCTTTCGGCCGGGCGAATTCTATGGCCGTTCGTCTGGGGGCAAGCGTTCCAACTGTGAATTAGACCACAGTCGAAATGGAAAAGCACTATGAACTCCTACGTACCAGCCGCGACGCGATTCGGGATTCATTCGCTCCTCGGTCTAAGCCTTGGATTTCTTTTCTGTTCGCCCAGTGAAGCTTCGATCCAAGTTCTGGACCTTACAACCAACGGTGCCGCGGGCGCTGCTTTGGACAGCGGGCTATCTACGTCTTTAGTGGTGTGACGCTAACGGCATCGGCCACTTCCACTATCGGTACGCCGGAAGTTAATGCGACATCCTCTTCACTGGGTGTAAACATCACTGGAAATGGTTCGGACATTTCCGATCAGATTGATGCTGCATTCGGTGAAGAGTTGACCTTCACGTTCACGTTCGGACCCTCGTACATGTTGAAACTCTTGTCGATCGACCTTCTGGGCGTTGGGCCGACGACTCCTGGAGATGACGCACATGTCTATATCAACGCCAACCCGCCGGTTGTTTTGCATACGGGTGTAACAGGTTTCAATGGAACCACCGACGTTTGGACGCCCGCCGGTGGCATTCCTCTCAGCAGCGGTGATACCATCCGCTTCGTGGCGGGAACTTCGTTCGGCATCCAGACGATGACCTTTCAGGTTGTTCCCGAGCCAGTTTCTCTGTGCGTGTGGATAGTCGGGACGGCAGTATGCCTGTGCCGCCGTAAGAGTCGATAGCCGGTCGTTCCGTCGCAGGAGTAGTCCGCGACCGACACGTGGATGGTGAAGAGCGAGTTCCCGCCAAAGAAAAGAAATGGCGTGGCTCGACCTGCGGTCCGCTCGGAAGCGATAACGGCGAGAATAATTGTGCCGGTTGAAGGGGCGAGCCGGGGCAATGATGAGAGATGATGCCAATTGCCCCCATGCTAATGATCATGGGCGCCGTACCGACTCTATTCCGGTTCAATCGGCACACCCCGGGAGGAAGGGGCAACTCAATCGTACGCAGTTACTCGGTGGCAGTCAGTACGCCAATGTTTCGCGGCGGCAACATTACCGCCCCGCCCACACCGCCAGCCCCAGCACGACGGCCACCAGCGTCGTGGCGATGAGTAGGATGCGGAGGGGGGGAATGCGGCATCGTGGTTATCGTCTGCGATCAATTACCGAGCTAATCCGCCTCACTGAAACACCTACTCGCTTGGCAACAGACTCTGGGGAATAGCCTTGATCAATCAACTTGCCGATCCGCAGATCAAGTTTTGCCTTTTCAGCACTCGCCTTGGATTCCAGATGGGCTACTTTCG
This sequence comes from uncultured Planctomycetota bacterium, assembly GCA_963808175.1. Classification (GTDB taxonomy): domain Bacteria; phylum Planctomycetota; class Planctomycetia; order Pirellulales; family Lacipirellulaceae; genus DASYDU01. The sequence goes on from CAWEEU010000021.1 coordinate 1,964, forward strand.
ATTGCTCTGCCCGCCTCGTTGTTTTCTCCCGGTCCAGTTGCCTACGGCGCTTTTCACGACGTGACCGATCGGCTTCTTTATCTTCTGACATTATTTGTCGTACCCGGTTTGCTGTAGAAGTTTTTGGCGAGTGCGGAGCACTTATCCATCGCCAGTCCTCCCGCCGGCCAGTGTACCACGGCGGCGGTGGCTGATTACAATCCAGGCATGACGCCAGCAGAACGCCACAGAGCTGCCATCAGACTACTCGCCCGGATCGACCAGGGAATTGCTGAGTGCGAATCCCTGTTGTCAGACCGTCGTTCAAGGCCCGGCGATAAGCGATTCGCCCGAGTCCAGCGAGACTTTTGGCGGAAGGCCCGCATGCGGGTCGAGAAGCTGCTGGCTCGGCTTTCGACTTTCTGACGAGGAGTAGGGGCAGACGGCTCTATAGTCGCCGGAACCACGCAACGCAAAGTGGCGCCCACCAACGGCCAGTTAATCGGCGCCCGCGCCAACCCGGGGGCAACAACTCACGAGCCGGCACACCCGCTACGCGGGACGTTTAGTATAGGCTCGGCATTGAAGCTGCCGCCACAAATAGATCACGTTTGGCGAAGAGTCGTCAGGAAAGACCGGACGCATCCAAGGTCGACCGGACCGCGACGCACCGCGGCCGATGATCTTTGACAATTCAATTGGCCCCGGCGAGTAGCGACCGCCGGGGTGCCAGCTTCGCTAGGAGGCGGACCGATCGTGTGACCTGACCGAGCTTAATTGTCACACCACCCGCGAGAATTGGCACAACCATAGCTTTTGCAGGCGTTTCTGCTGGTATAGCCGCACAATTGTCATTATTCCCGGTGCAATGTTCTTGCTTTTGGCCGCCGCGTAGACGATACTCCCTATGGAGCTGGAGTGAGACCTGCCCGGTCTCAATATGCCGCCTTCCCGGTGGCTCCCGGCTCCTTTTTCGCGCTTTCCCAGTTTCGACGATATGACACGGTGCCATCTCCAAGACTCGTCCACCGATCAATTCTTCGTCGTGGCTTGCCGTTGATATCGCCATTCCATTCGATCTCGCGAAGCCGGCTCAGCCAAACATTGAACTTCATGTCACCAACGGCTCGCCGGCCGATTATGAATGCTCCAAGGTCAGCTAGTTGTATCCCAGGCGATACGTGAGAAACCCCGATGAGCGGATAGTGTGAAACATTCGGCAAATTCACGCCAGCTACAAATCGACGAATGGAAATCGAAGTGTTTCTATCGGCGAGCTGGTCGTCAAATACCAGCGTGACTGATCTGTCGCTGTTCATCTCCTTCGCAGCGCCCGAAATCGTCCTTAGCATGTGCACGATTGGGGCAGTTAGTTTGGCTTGGTTCACTCGCTTCAGAATGTCCTTTTCGCCGTAGACGGCAGCCGCAAATACGCGGATTTGATACTCGCCCGTTAGTGCTGCACATTCGCTGAGAATATCTTTTGCAACTTGGTGATTGCACGAGTGTTTGTGCTTTTTGGCCATACGAAACGAGTTTGCGGACAAAAGTTGCTGGCCCTTGATTTCTCGGTGCAAATCCTTCGCATGAGCTGTACCTAAGTGCTTCTTACGAGCTTGGTACAAAATCTGATCTAGTTTCGCCACTGCCTCATTCCGCATCAGGCACGCAACTACAGACGTAAGCGCCGTATCGGTTGGGTAGGATTCATCGAAGAAACACCACACACGCACCTCCGCTGATAATTTCCGCTAATGCCATTCCCCTCTCAAAGGTAACGTGTCATGGTCCCATTTGCTAGAAAGTGGCCTCACCAACGCACAAAACCCGCAATGACAACCCGTCAACCCGCCGTTAACTTGGCCGGTATGCAAGCCGACGACCTCACCCGCCGCATCATCTTCTCGATCGAGGTCGAGCTGGCTCCGCAACCCGGCAGCCCACTTGGTGCATCGTCGGGACTGATCATCCCACTAAACCGCGAAGGTATGGCTACGGGCCGCAACGGACGACCGCGGCCACCGAAGACGCGGACCATTGATCTACGGGTGGGCGACGATGTGATGGTCGCCGGACGCTGGCGGCGAATTCTGAGCATCCGGGCGTATCGAGACGCCTATGGGACGCCGGATCAGGTGGAAGCGATGGGCGACGGGTATCTGGTACAATCAGGGCATGACCCCCGCCGAACGCCGCACAGCTGCCGTGAAGCTACTGGCTCGGATCGACCAGGGAATTGCTGAGTGCGAGTCCTTGTTGTCGGACCGTCGTTCGAGGCCAGGCGATAAGCGATCCGCCCGAGTCCAGCGAGACTTTCCGCAGGAGGCCCGCAAGCGCGTTGGAAAAGCTGCTGGCTTCGCAGCCGTCACGATTATATTGTATATGTGTTCAATAGTCGCGGACTTACTCGACTCAAATATGCTACTGCCATGAAATCAATGCTGCTTTTCGTGACTGCATTTGTGGGCCTGCAAGCGTATGGCGCTGAGCCGGACTTGCAGCCATTTATTGTACGTCGCGAAAGGAACGGCTGCAATCATTGCAGAAAGCGGAAGAACAACTCTCCATTGCGAGGAAGGACCGATCCCAAAGCAATGCCGAGCGTGCGGCCACGATTGATGCTTTGGAAAAAAAAGTCGAATTGCTTCGTGACCCGCTACACCCGTTTTACGCGGTACTTGACCTTAGAGAGCCACCAATTGGTAGCATCGGCTACATCTCGAAGGTTCGTGTTTTTCAGGTCGTCGACGACAGGAATGCTCTCGTAGTCTACCGATGGTATGAAAGCGGAGATCATCTAGCGAAATATGGCGGTCGCTACGTAACCGTAGGTGGGCCACCCAAAGACTTTGAGAGGACGTATTGGCGGCGCGGAACATCAACGGAGAACTTCATAGATGGCAGAGAGATTGACCTCAACGGCGTATTTTGGGTTGCAGGTAAGACGACATATGACACAAACAGCAGTACCAATACGATTCCAGTGCTTGAGCCGTACGATGTCGCAGACAACAGCGACGCCTTCACAAGATTGAGCGAGGCCCGCGAATGGAAAACGACAGACGGCAAGACGTATCAAGGAGTCTATTTGGGGTACGAAGGTGGTCAGGTATCATTGATGCTCACAGATAAGTCGCCGCTTGAGATTCCCATTTCCAAGTTGTCTGAGGCTGACAGAGCGTATGTACGCAGGCTATTGCGTGTGCGCGTAAGTGGCAGGGTCAACCGCAGTCACTGTGGATGCGAAATTTCACCCATAAATACCTCTCCGATACTGATTGCACTGAAAAACACAACACACTGAACCGACGGAAGACCCCAGCACATGGCAAGCGGTGTCAGAAGTATCTGAGGGCGCCTCGACGTGTCAGTGCAATTCCTGGGGCATTCTGCGCGACCGTTTTTATCGGTTACTTGCTTGAAAAATTGCTGAACGGCCTGACAAGCAGTACAATCTAGGCCGACACAACTCATAGCGTTCATTCCGGATCGGTATGCTCAAGCCGTAGAGGATGGCGACTATGCCTTCAACAGGAATTTGCCGACTGATTGCCGAAGCGTTGTTGATCCGATTCTTAGCGATCTCTTTCGTTCTTTGGTTGTCGGGGACTATCCGGGCGAGCATCGTCGTTGTTGACAGCCGCGACAACATTTACGGTGCTGGTCTCAGTTCCACTCCTGACATCCTGGGTGACGGCATGAGCCCCGCTGTTGTCAACTTCGCGGCAGCCCCGAACCAGGTTTTGACGTTTCCATCCGTAGTAGGAACGGTCAACTACTACGACAATACGAAACCCAGCACAGAGGGACCGGACGGCTACGGTCCCAGTTTTCTATCCGTATCTTCCGGGCGAATTCCCCACGTCGCCCGTCACGTTCGATGGCTTTCATGGATTGTCGGGACTGCGAGACACGAACAACGGCGCCTATTTGGTGGGAGTCTTTAACTGACTCGGCACCGTCGCAGCCGGCACCGCCGCTGCCCGATTTCTCCTACAACAAATCGTTCACCAGCATCTCGCCGCTTATCGCCCAGTTCTTTTTCATTGGCGACGGACGAACGGGAACCGGGTCTGGTGACGTACAGAAATTCTATGTGCCGGAGACGGCGACGCGGCTTTACCTGGGGTTTATAGATTCAACATTTTCCGACAATTTGGGTTCCCTGACGGCGACTGTTGAGATCAATGCTGTGCCCGAGCCTTTTTCCTTCATCGTCTGGTCGCTACTCTGCGCGGGCGGCGTTGGAGTCAGCTACCAACGGCGACGACTCTAGGCTCGCCATCGGTGGCCTATCTATCGACCACGCTGGTCGGATCGCGACACCGGGCGAATGCGGGCGTCGATTCTCGTTGACTGAGCGGAAAGCCTGTTGAATCAGTCGGGGCGACTCCGATAACCGCTCTATGGGTTCAAACAAGTCTGAGCCATCGTACATCGACCCCCGGTGTCTCTATTCGCTCCGCGGATTCCAGGCGGCAAGCGGCATCACTGCTACCCGGATGCTATCGGCCCGTCGCGCGGGGATCATCTGTCCGATGCTGGAAGTTGGCAGGCGGAAGTTCATTCGGGCGCCGATGCGATCGAGTACATCGAGCGGCTGGCGGCTGCCGATCAAGATGTGCGCGGGCACCCGTTCTAATTCCATCGAAGTAGTGTACGCCGATCCTCCGTAAACTACGGAAGTTGCGCCGCGGCCACCGCTCGAATACGGCAATTATTCGAGCAATTCTGCAATTCATGCAATGGCTTGCAAGCATCACGAATTGACGATAGAATGCTAATAAACCCGTGGAAACGTGAAAGATTCGGCCGATTCCCCGATTGGCATGGCATGCAAGAGGTCAGCGGTTCGAGCCCGCTATCCTCCACTCCGCTACAAGTATAGTCAGCTTCGCCGCGTGCGATACTGCACTACTCGTCGCTTTGCTCTCGTATCGCGGAGCATTCCGGTGCAAATGCTGCTTTCGTGATTGACTCCGCCCAAGGTCGAGCCGAACCGGGCGGGTTCTCAGCCGCCATGACGGTCGCGATGTAGGCCAATCGACTGATCTGCTGCTGGACGCTCGCCATCACGCGAATAGCGACCGATGCACGATCGTCTGCATTGGCTCCGCACGCGGATGACAACGCATGGCTTCCGGTTCGACCGCTGGCATATCGAATCGTGACCGATGCGCAGCTGGACATTAACAAACCAGATTTGAGCGTGTTGCTCCGAGCGGTCGGCTCCCATGCCGGCGAGTGTACCAGCACGGCGGTCACGTGGATTAGTTGACCGACCGAAGTGACATTTGTCGTCTGCTGCAGCCGTGGAAGTGTGCAATGCAGCCCGGAGGCGTCGACGCATGCGATGAGTTTCAAGGTGGCTGCCGTCGTCGTAGATCGCGGAACAGTAGTGGAGGAACGCCAGTGGCGATGGAACGAGGGGTTGGAGCGAATTTGCGGGCCGTTTGTTAAACTCAACCGTTACCTGCATGGGCGGTGTCGAGCACGGCAAGCTATGGTTCGGCGCGGGCGGTCATCGCGGCCAACCCCTGACGAAAAAGGTAGCCCATGTCGAGGAAGATGAGTTCCAAAGAGATGGTCATTGAGTTGCTGTGGCAGGCCAATGCGGAATTGCCCTCCGACCGTAGGTCGGAGCCGCGGATTCCGTTCTTTCGCGCCGTTTCCATCTGCGTGGACGACCATTGCTACTCGGGATTCATCCGTGACATTTCGCATTCGTCGGTCGGAATGTTGCACAACATGGAACTGCCCCGCAAAGAAGTGGAAATTACGGTGGACGGTCAGCGGGATGGATTCCGCGTGCGAATTGAACGGTGTAATCCGTGCGGGGAGGGCTGGTTCGTGAGCGGCGGAAGAGTCGTTGATTCAGACGACTAGAGATCGCAGCCGAAGAGAGTACCACGAGCCTGCGCATAAAAACGCCCACCAACGGCCAGTTAGTGGGCGTCAATGCAGACCTTGGGGCAACACAGGCCGGCACTCCCCGTTTGGGGAGCTTCATCATAATGGACCGCCGTTGCTTCCAGCCAGCAAGAAATCGCATCTTCACACGAATCTAACAATCAGACACTTGCTGACGCAAAAAATCGTGAGTGGCGAACTTGCGACAGAGCCCGTTTGACGTGATGCCGGCGAACGCAACCCGATAGTCGTCGGAATCGACCGGCGACTGCAGAAGTTTCGCAGCTCCGTTGAGGGCACCTGGCCAGCGGACTTCCAGCTTGGGTTTCACTTTGCCAGCCACTCATCCGACGCCGCAAATTTTTTGGCGACAATACGAATCTAGTGGGTAAACCAGCCAAAAGACCCACGGCCAGGAGAAGCACGGGGCAGGTGTGCTTGATTCCCAGCCGTGGGCGATTTACACCATCAATATCGGCCGAGACCGAAGGGCAATCGGTGAAAAAAGCGTAAAAGTGCCAGCAGGGCATAAATGCGCCAGTCCTGCTCCGACGGCTGCGATACAGCTCCGTGACGACGTCGTGCGTGATGAGTCAATGCCTGAGTTTTGAGCGACAGATTTGTAAGAATTCTCATCCCAGGGATAATTGGCCGTTACTGCCGTCGAATTGACGTCCCCGACGCGTCACCAGCGAGGTGCCGGATTCACTTGCACGGCTGGGGTAGCCCTTGGACGGCGTAAATCACCGGTCAGCCAGCTGGACAAAACCGGACAAAACTCGTCTGTGTTAGCGCTAGATGTTGCGCGTCTTCACCCAGACCACTGCAAACGTCAACCACATCAAGATGGTGACGACGATCGGCAACAAATTGGGAGAGAGGTCGAGGCCCATTTTCTGTTCTGCCGCTGCGCCTGAGTCCCCTTGGCGAAAGAATCGACAGCGCCGGTTGCACAATGTTCAAGCAATTTGAACGATTGGAAATCAACCGACGTGCGTTTTCCGGCCCAATCACTACAATGGGACGTAGGGTGCAAGCCGCGTGCCTAACTGGTGCGTGGATCTGGCGGAATTACGTCGGCCGCGATTAGAGGTGTCCTACCCCGGGTCGCCAGGCAAACGGTTGTCGGCCAGCGGGCCGTCGATGCCAGCAGATGAGGTACAGGATGGGAAGCCGTCAGCAAGGACAGCCGACCGCGGAACAGATCATTGAATCGCTCGGTCTGCAGTCGCCGACCACTTGTGGCTTCGTTAGTGAATCGTTTCGCAGCGAGTGGCGGGTGCCTCAGTCGGCGCTGCCGGGTGGCTATGTTGGTGGCCGGCCGTTGGGCAACGTGTTCTATTTTCTGGTGACGGCCGAGGCCCGAGTGCTGCTTCATCGCATCCGCTCCGACCAGATGTATCACCACTACCTCGGCGCCCCGCTCGAGGTGCTATTGCTCTACGCCGACGGCCGCAGCGAAGTGAAACAGGTGGGTGGCGAGCTCTTGGCGGGCGGGCGACCTCAGCTGTTGATCCCCGGCGGCACGTTTCACACGGCTCGCGTCGCCGCCGCTGGGGACTACGCGCTGCTGGGGACTTCGGTTTGGCTCCGGGCCGATCCGGCCGACGTGGAAATGGGCAACGCCAGCGCCCTCGCCGAGCAGTATCCGGCAGCGCGCGAGCTGATTTTGTCGTTCGCCGGCTGAACCGTCGTGAATCTCGTCGCCGGCGCGAAGCCCTGGACAACGATTGTCGACTGCTTGACGGTCGGAACTGCTAACGACCGCGGAAGAATCGCCGGCTCGATCGCGCGTTGGACCATGACTTGTTCGTATGACGCCCGTGCTTCGATTCCCACTGCATCGACGCATAATTGACGCCGCTGACGTTAAAACTGCGGTAGGGATTGTTGCGGCTGATGGCTTGCGCCTGCGGGACGTCGAAAGCGGTCGCGGCTACCAGCGCCAGCAACATCGCAAAAAGAAATCGTGCCATGTTCGTCGCCTCCAAAGGGTGGGCTCGGTTCGCCGGAAATTGCAGCGGGCATTCTACCACAACGATTTTAACCGCTCGCAGAAAATCGCCCACTCCGTCGCCGGAATCCGGCACTGCTGTCGCTGCATCCGACCGATGCACGGCCTGACAGCACTCGACTCGGCGAAATCGTGTCAGAATTGGAGGCACTTTGGCCGATATCACCAACGGGGCACTCCGGCAAAGTCAGCCTTTGCCGCAGACTTATCGTAGGCGATACATCTTTTCTATCGCCAAGGGGGGACAAGGATGGTTTCGCGAGCGGCTCTCGGCCGGGCAAGCGCGGTCGGCGCACGAACACTGTTCGTGTCGCTGATGTTTTCCGTTTGGCTCTGCGGTGAAGCCGTCGACGCGCAGCAATATGCGCAAGGTGGTTCAATCATTCCGGCCGAAGAAATTCCGTTGGCTACATCGCAGTCCGTTTCACCGTCTGAATTTGCTCCGCCGTCCGACATGCCGGATTTGTGGTGCGATCCAGATGCATCCGGCGACAGCGGGTGGTGCGACGAATTCGTGCGGGTGTCCCTTCGGACAGCTACGATTCGTTTCACGGTGGATTGGCCGAGGCGATCGACTGGTGGATTCGGAGCTGACTACATCCTCTGGCGCATCGACGGTAGCACATCTGCCCCCACTGCCTGACCGACAGTCCAGTGGGGACATCTCCACTGCTGGGCCTCCCCACCCCAACACGATTGCGGGAGGCACTGTCGAAAGGCAACAACTGGCGCAGCGGCTACCGGCTGAGGGCCGGATTGTGGCTCGACGAGTGCCATAGCGTGGCAATCACGGGTGACTATTTCAATCTCGGTGACGATGAACTACGACTTCCACTTTCCGGGCGGCACCGGTCGCAACACCGGCCGCCCCTACCTCAATGCCCAGAATGGCTTGCAGGCGGTCCGTCCGATTTCCGGTCCAGGCACAACGGCGGTCGGAACGGCGAATGTCGCAACTGATGACGACTTTCAGGGTGCCAGCCTCGCGCATCGAACAATGTGTGTACTCGATCGGTGACAAGACCGGTTGCGGACCAGGCACGCAGGTACTGCATCATTGGGGGCTACCGCTTCTACAATTACGACTCCCATTTAGCGATTTCCGATGACATTACGAATTCCGGCGTGCGGACCACTCAGACGAGATGAATTCTCCACGAACAACGACTTTCATGGTGGCGAGATTGGCGTCGTGGCAAGGTTTACGCAAACGGTTGTTGGTTCGACGGCGCTGCCAAGACTCGCCATCGGCGGACAGCGTAGCTCGGTCGCAATTGCGGCGAAACGGTAACCATACCCGCCGGAATGTTCCCTCAGGTCGAGGAGGGCGGGTTGCTGACGTCGAGCGCAACCAATATCGGCCACTACAACAACTCACAGGTCCGGTTGATTCCGGAATTCCGCGTTGGCGTGGCGAGTTTACATCACGCCACAGTTGGTTGCACGGGCGGCTATAGCGTTGTCGTTTGGAGGAGTTGCCCGAGCAGCCGGCCAAATGCCGCCGAATCTGGCGGTTGACCCACGAAATATTCCGCCGGATGGCACCGGCGGCGGAGGTGGTCTGCGCCGCTGTTTCCCGGGCATCGGCGGCTCGGAATTCGTGGCCCACGGCCTCGACCTGAGCATCGAATACCGATTATTAGAGTGTTGCAATCGACCTACGTCACCAGCGGCCCGCTCGCGCTCAACATCTTCTGTAAGTGGGGAGCGTCGAGAATTTTGAACGGGCTGCGGACTGCCTGCCACGGTTCGCCGCGTTGGACGACGTGTGCTTCGTCCAACGGACCGAGCTTGTCCGCGGCGAGCGCGAGGTAGGGAATTCGCTCCGGCCTGAGCCCCATAATCCGCGCCACTGTGGCATCGACCGCCGGCGGATTCGTGCCCACCACGATCAGGCCCATCCGCTTGAGGCTGCCCATGATCGGGCCGTCCCCTTCCATGCAGTCGATGCCGTCGATGATCGCCAACAGCGACGGCAAAGACGCGTTGATGTCGTAGACGGTCTCGGCGATGCCATGTTGGTGCAGCACATTTTTCGGCCAACCGTAGACGATTCCCGGCAGCACGCCGTAGAGATTCTTCATGCTCGCCGTGACGCCCATCCAGTGGTGCGTTTTCATCTTGGGCAGCGACACCACGTAGTCCGCCTCGACGACACTGCGTGGAAACCAGAAGCCCGCGAGCTTGCTCCGCCGCCCGCGGTTCGGTTGCCAGGCGACTGCTTCGTAGTTCAGGTCGGCGAACTCGGCGCCCGTCGTTTCGACGGCCTCGTGGACGCCCGATTCGGCGAGTGCCATTTCCGTGTCGCGGACGTGTCCCGGCGCCTCACCGATGGTGACCACCGCTCCCCAGCCGCGAAACACTTCCGCCGCGGCGACGACCACCGCCGGATGGGTCGTCATGTGGGCGATCTTGCGCGAAGGCTCCACCATATTCGGTTTGAGCAGCACTCGCTTGCCGGCGAATTGCTCCGGCTTCGCGCCGGTGGCCAGCAGCCCGTCGCGGATCGTGGTCGCCAGCGGACCGTCGTATTTTTGATTCCGCGCGACAAACACGCTGGCCCGCGGGTGGAGCACATCGCGCGAGCCACGGCGCAGCAGCCAGCCCCGCCACCGCCACGCCGCCGGTCACCAGCAGCGTGCGGCGGTCGATTCTCAGCTCAGTATTCTTTCCGTGCGAATCGACCATGATTTCACTTCAATCTTTGCGCAAAGACGCAAAGTAGCAAAGATCGCCAAGAAAACCAATTCTCTTTTCAACTTTGCGAACTTCGCCCCTTGGCGTCTTTGCGCCAGCTTCTTCTGAGTTGCTATTTGAATGAGTAATTATCGTTCGCTGCCAGTGCGACGAGGGCGAGTTTGTAACAATTCGCGTCGCGCTCGATCAGTTGATTGTATTTTTGACTCAACCAGTCATGCCGGCGTGCCGGGGTTCGTTCGTGGGCTGCCAGGCCTAACAGGCCGTAGCACAGCGAAGCCGTCGTCGTTTCGGCCGACAGCTCGCGCTGCAAGAAATCGAGCGACCGCTCGATCCGCGGATCGGCGTTCGATTCGCCGGCCAGCGCCATCAACACGATGCCCGTCGGTTGGACGTGGGGCAAAAGCTCCTGGCCGAGGACGAACGTGTTGCCGTAGTTGCAGCCGCCGTGCGGCAGGAGACGATCGACCAATAGCCGCACCCCTTCGCGGGTGCGGGGATGTAGCGCCTGCCCGGCGGCCTTCAGCGCCAGCACGAACATGGCCGTCGGCTCGAGCCACGAATGCGTGTGTGCCGCCCATGACCATCCGACAAGCGTCGTATCGTGGGCCACGTACTGCTGCCGAGGTCGGGCCTCGCCATGATCGACCAGCGCCCAGTCGATCGCCCGCGAGGCAGGCCGCCCGTATCGCTCGTTGTCCCCCAACGCCTGCCAGAGCAGGATTGCCAGGCTCGTCGGCCAGCACGGAGTCGCTTGCGTCGCGGTCACGCCGATGGACCCATTTTCCGCTTGCTGTTCGACGAGCCAATCGGCCGCCCGTGCGGCCGCTTCCGTGTTGCCGTTGGCTTTGAGTGCCAGGCCTGCCAAGGCCGTCGGCTCGCTGGCCGCTTCGCCGCGCGCGTGATATCCGCCGGGCACCGAGGCCGCGAGCCGATTCAATAGTTCCTGTCGCCACTCCATATAGTTAAACTTCGGTCGAATTGCCGCCATGTCCACTCGCGAATGTTCAGCCGGAATCCGGGTATGCCGGTTGTGCCGATCGCCCGCGTGACCGGAACCTTTTCAGTTTTTTTCAAGTCTGGCGATTTGACATCGAACGAATCCGACATAGGTTTCATCCGGAGACATGACGCGGTTTCGCGGAGTGTTTCCAAGCGAAAGCTTCTCTTCTCCAGACCGATCTTTGGTCAGCCTCAGACACGTGAGGAGAAGGGCAGTTTTCGGTGAATGACGGGCCTGCTGCGTCATCATCCTCGAAAAGGCAAACCAGCCGTAAGGCTGGGCGCAAAGCCAAGGGCCGGACGGCGAACATCGTGCTAGCGCACGGTGAGCTGTTCGGTAGCCGGGTTACCGAAAGGATGTTGGCTGCCGCCTGGGTCGCGTGCAAGCGCGGTCGGGGCGGCATGTTTGCGGAATTTTTTCCGGCCAACGCGAGGTTGATTGCGCAAGACTCAGTTGTATTGGTTCGACCTCATGACGGCGGAGCGCAGGCCACCGGGGCTCGCTTCGAGTCCCGGACGCCGTCGGGGGTCAGCTATCGGGAGCAATTAACTTTTAACGGCTCCCGTCAACCTATGAGGGTGTGGTCCACAAGGCCAGCCCGAGCATCGGAGGATACCATGAAGAGTCTCGCAACGAAGGTGCAACGTTTCCTCGTCTCGGAAGACGGTCCCACCGCGGTCGAATACGCCGTTATGTTGGCGTTGATCGTGATCGTCTGTCTTGCTTCGATTCGTACGATTGGTACGAATGCGAACACGACATTCGACAACGTGGCGACCAGCTTGGCTGCTGGCTCGTGAGCCATCGGCTGAAAGACCAACCCTGCTTGGCTGATTTGAAACACACACCCCTCGGCAGTTCGCTGCCGAGGGGTTTTTCTTAAGTGAATGCGATGCAAACCGCGCATCGGGGGGTACTATGAAGATTGACACCATGAAGCTGCAACGGTTCCTCGTCGCGGACCAGGGGTCGACCACGGTCCGGTTCACAATCGTCCTGGCACTCGCGGCCGTCGTTTGCCTCACCGCCTATTCGTCGCTCCAGACGAGCGTGCGGCCTGGTTTCTAGACGCCGCTCCAAACGCGGTGTCGAGCCTTGTGGCCGACGGTTCGAAAATTGAATTCCTTCAGCGAATTGCCCTCCGGCAGCTCATTGCCGGAGGGCTCTTTTTTCGGGGAGTTTGCCCGCCCCGGCGATCTCCGCCGAGGCGAATCCTGAGCTACGCTTCTATGGGCCGATTGCGCGCCGCGTTGCTCGCGGCGCTCCGCCCGTTACGACCGATACAAAACGGCCGCCGCCATGATCCCGCTGATTCCCAAAGACGCCTTGGTCACGACCGTGGAAATGGTGTGCTATTTTTGCACTGCCATCGGCGTCTTGTTGACGTACATGCTTTCGCCGCGGCGGTAAACACCTTCCCCAATGTTGATGGACGCAAATATGCCATTCACGCAAGCATTTGCCCACGGCCTCGCCGAGAATTGGCCGATCTGGATCGTCACCGTGACGCTCGTCGTCGCCGCCGTGATCGACGGGCTCAAGCTCAAGGTGCCCAATTGGATCACGTTCCCGATGATCGTCTCGGGCTGGATTTACAGTGCCACGCTCTCGCCCTACGCCGGCATTGAAGGGCTGACATACAGCTTGATCGGCACGGCGGTAGGCCTGGCGCTGTTGCTGCCGGCCTACGCGATCGGCGGCATGGGCGCCGGCGACGTCAAGCTCCTGGCCGGCGTCGGAGCCTGGGTCTGGGGTACCGTCACCTTCTACGCCTTTGCCGTGTCGGCGATCGTCGGCGGCATCATTGCCGTCGGGATGGTGATCGCCGGCAAGGGCTGGAACAAGCACCGGAACCAGTTTTGGATGATCTGCAACGAAATCATGACCGTCAAAGATCCGGAAAAGCTGGCCACGATCGCTGCCGAACGCAAACCGACGATGATGCTGCTTCCCTATGGAATTCCCATCGCCATCGGCACCATCGCCTATTTTGCCTGTGCCGGAATGTTGCTGTAACCGCGACGCTTGACCGGCCGCGGCCAGCGTTCAGTGCGACACTCCGACCGACTTCAGCCGGCTGCTGGCACTTTTCGGTGCTACCGATTGACAATTCATTTCCACTTCGCCGCGGATTGCCTGAACCGGATATGTTGATCGTGCCGAAGAAACCGACAAGGTTCCGTTAGCGTCCTCGCTAGCATCGTACGTTTGGCCTGCGAGCCGACCGGCACGGTGCTGGGTCAGCCTGGAAAGGCTGGCGTACGCGGGAGCACGGAATCGGAGGGGGGATTCATGCGACCAAAATCGCTCATGCTGTTGGTATTGGCGTTGGGTTGCGGCCTGGTGGCCTCGATTGGCATCAGTCAGGTCATGGACCGCAATGCCCGGCAACCGAAATCGGTCGCCACGACGCCCATCTACGTTGCACTGCACAACATCAACTTGGGCGACCCGATCGACGCCTCGATGGTGTCGCTGCAGGAGTGGCCCAAGGACAAGGTCCCGCCGGGCGTGATTTCGCAGCTCGACCAGCTCGAGGGCCGCCGGCCTCGCGCGACCATCATTCAGGGCGAGCCGATCTTGGACGCCAAGCTGCTCGCGCCGGGGCAATTGGCCGACCCGATCACGTCCATCCCGAAGGGCTTCCGGCTCAAGACGATTTCGGTCGACGCGGAGAAGAGCGCGGCCGGTTTGCTCAGCCCCGGCGATCGCGTCGACGTGCAGCTGTTCGTCAAGCGCGACGAGCGCAACGGCATCGACAGCGCGAAAACCAAGGTGATCCTGCAAAACATTCGGGTGTTCGCCGTCGACCAGACGGTGCAGCGCTCGCGCGACGGCGGCGATGAGCGTACGATCGCCAAGACGATCTCGCTGCTGTTGACGCCCGAACAGGCGAGTAAGCTCACGCTGGCCGAGAACCTGGGCATGGTCAGCCTGATTCCGCGCAATCCGAACGACGAAGAGTCAGGCGACATGTCGGAGTATTCGACCGACGATTTGCTCGCCGACGGTGGCAAGAATAGCCGCGAAAAAGAACAAGTCCGCGACGAGGCCGACAAGCCGGCGGACAAGGGCGGTTTGCTGAGCGCCATTCAGCAATACGTGCCACCGCCGAAGCCGCCGTTTGTCATGGAGATCGTCGAGGCCCAAGACGTCCGCGAGGTAAAGTTCGACGCGGACACGGGTAAGCCGCTGCACGACGAACACGCGGCGTCACCCGGCGCCGGGTTGCCGGCCATCCCCGCGACGAGCACGTCGTCGGGCGAGCCAAGTTCGGATGACAAGTCCAAAGAATTGCTCAACGACTTTCCTGTGAATTTCAATTAATGGCCACTGCGTTGTGTCGGCCCTTCCAGGCCGACCGTCGCCGAAGCCACCATGTGAGACCCAATGGGTCAGGTTCGCAAGCCTGACGTACACCCGGCGCCGCTTTGGAAAAAGGATTTTCGAACGGACGCTGAACAACCCGATCGGTTTCGCGACAGCCCGAACCGACTGACCGCAGGGTGCCACGCACGACGCTGCGTGTTGCCCGACCCACGAAGGAAGTACAAGGATGTACGAATCAATACTCGCGCGGCGACCGGCCGTGCGCACCGTCGCTGTTGTCTCGGTCGCCGTTCTGGCATTCGCGCTCGGCCAGGCAGTTAACTGCGGGCGCAGACGGTCGATTATCAATCGCCGCAGCTGATCTACAAATTGGACCAGTCCAATGGGCGGCTGGAGCTCACGACCAACACCAGCCGGATCCTCACGCTCGACAAAAACATCCCGCGGGTTCAGGTAAATAACCCCGATCTACTGGCGGTCACGCCGCTTTCGGCGAACCAGGTCCAGATTTCCGCCAAGAAGGCTGGCGTCACGCAGGTCAACCTGTGGGACGACAACGGCCAGATTCACACCGTCGACATCCTGATTTACGGCGACGTCCGTGAGCTGGAGGTTGCCCTTCAGACCCAATTCCCGAATTCCTCGATCCGCGTCTACCGCTACAGCGAGAGCCTGGTCCTCAAGGGCTTCGTCGATCAACCGGAGCACGTCAGCCAAATCGTGCAGCTCGCCAGCGATTACGCCCCAAAGGTGATCAACAACATCACGGTGGGCGGCGTGCAGCAGGTGCTGCTCAAGGTGAGGGTGATGGAAGTCTCACGGACCAAGCTGCGCGACCTTGGCGTGGACTGGGCACTGTTGGACGGCGGCAACATCTTGGCCGCTTCGAACGTGAGCGGCTTGTTGCGCCCCGCCGATTCGATCATCAGCAACGGCGGTAACTTGATCAAGGTTGGCGGGCCACTTACCAGCGGCGGCCAGACCTTCCAGTTCGGCGTCTTCAACGACGGCACGCGCCTTCCTGGGATTCCTCAACGCCCTGCAAACGCGCCAGATCGCCAAGACGCTTGCCGAGCCGAACATCGTCGCCGTGAGCGGTCGCCCGGCGCAATTTCAACGTCGGCGGCGAGTTTCCGATCATCGATTCCGCAGAGCTTGGGCACGACCTCCATCGAATACAAGCCCTACGGCACCCAAGTCGATTTTCTGCCGATCGTGCTCGGCAATGGCAGCATCCGCCTCGAAGTTCGCCCGCGGATCAGCGCGATCGATCCCACGCTCAAAGTCACGATCGACGGCAATGACGTGCCGGCACTCACGGTTCGACAAGTCGACACGGCCGTCGAGATGAAGGCGGGGCAGACGTTTGCCCTGGCGGGTTTGGTGCAGGAACGAACGGATACCATCAATACGGGTTTGCCCTACTTGTGCGACGTGCCGATCATCGGCGTCCCATTCCGCAGAACGCACGACGAGGTCAACGAAATCGAACTGCTTGTGCTGGTGACACCGGAATTTGTCGACGGCATGGATCCATGCGAGGCACCTTGCGGCGGCCCGGGCTATGGTTCCACGACGCCCAACAACTGCCAGTTGTATTGCGCCGGCCACGTCGAGGTTCCACCCCAATGCAATCCCACCACGGGCCCGCTGGCCTGCGGCGAATGCGGCGGCCCGGGCGGATGCGCCTGCGGTCCCCAGGGGGCGGCTGACAGCGTGATTAGCGATGGCGTACCGATCGAGGGAGGCACCGGCTACGATGACGCCGCAGGCCCGACGCCGATGCCGGCCACCGGACCGGCCGCGCCGATCCAGGGGACGACCAACGGCCCAGCGAGCGGTGCGGTCGAGCCCGATTCCATGGCGCTGCCGCCGGCCTCGAACTCGGAACCCATTCCTCCGCAATCGTCGCAGACGAGCTCGCCTTCCGCCGGCCGCCAGGCCTCCCGCTACGCCGGCACCGAGTACACCGTGCCGCGGCCCTATAGCCCGACTCGGGCACCGGTTTTTGTGCGCAATGCGAAGAGCCCGGATAATCCGACCGTGGTCAGCGACGCCGCGCCAGCCTCACCCGCCTCCGGCGGCCTGATCGGACCGGTCGGCTACGATGCCGAGTAAGCCGTAAGCTACGCTTGCCGAGTGGAGCAGAGGTGTGTACCGAGTGCCAGCGTGCCAAGACGGTGCGTTTCGGAAGTGGGCGGGACACTCCTCCGACTCGCCTGCTGGTCGCAGGGCGACGCCAGACGCAAAGTGGGGCAAGTATATGTCCGATCCGCACCCAGATATGCTCCGTTGAATCCATGGGAAACGTCCTCCGAATTGCCGTCGTTGATCCGAAGGATTCCTCGCGCAATGCGCTCAAGACGACGCTGTTGGGATTGGACACCGTGTGGCTCGAAGCCGAGTGCTCGCGCTACGAGTTCTTTGTCGACGTAGTCGAACAGACCAAGCCGGACGTCGGCTTCATCGCGCTCGATGGCAATCCCGATCGCGCGCTGGAGCTGGTCGCGGAGCTCAGCAAGAGCGCTCCCGAGTGCGCGATCCTCGTGACCAGCAGCTCGACCGACGGCAATCTGATCTTGCGGACGATGCGGGCCGGGGCCAAGGAGTTCCTCACGCAGCCGCTCAAAGGCGAAGACGTCGCCGCCGCGCTGCAACGCGTCTCTCGGCAAAAGCACGGCAGCCGGCCCGGCAATCCGCATGGCTGCCTGGTGATTGCGGTCACCGGATCCACCGGCGGCGTCGGCAGCACGAGCCTGGCCGTCAACCTGGGTTGCGCCTGGCGGCGGACAAGGACAATCAAGTTGCCCTGATCGACCTCGACCTTGCGCTCGGCGACGCCGACGTGTTTCTCGATACGATCCCCGAATACACGCTGACCGACGTGGCCCAAAACGTGTCGCGTCTCGATTTGACGCTGCTCAAGCGGTCGCTCACCAAGCACGAGTCGGGCCTGTACCTGTTGCCGCAGGCCGGTGCAGTTGGAAGACTCCCACCTGGTCACGCCCGACGACATGACCCGCGTCATCGGGCTGTTGAAGGCTACCTTCACGCACCTGATCATCGACACCTCGAAGAGCTTCAACGCGCTGGACATGTTTGCGCTCAACCAAGCCGACGTGGTGCTCTTGGTGACGCAGCTCGATCTGCCGTGCTTGCGGAACGTCGTCCGGCTGTTGATGTCGCTCAAAGAAACACCGGCGCTTGACCAGAAGATCAAGATCGTCGTCAATCGCGTCGGCTACGACACTGGCCAGATCAGCCTCAAAAAGGCCCAAGAGACGATGGGCCGAGAAATCTACTGGCAAATTCCCAACGACTACCGCGTGATGGTCGAAGTTCGCAACAACGGCGTGCCGCTGATCCAGCAGGCGCCCAAGGCGGCGATCACGCAGTCGATCGGTCAGCTCGCCGACGCCCTCTCCGGCAAAGAGGAGGAGCACCAGGACGCGGGGAGCAAGGTCCGCAGCTGGCTCAGCCTCTGGCCCGCCCGCAGCGGCGCGTGAGCTCCCCAGCCCGGCCCAAGATGGCCGGGCGACCTAGCCGCGTCATCCTGCCGTGGCACGACCGGTACAATCGAGTCGACCGGCCGTCCTTCGTCGCCAGCGGGTTTTCGGCGACGGTCTAGCCGCACCCTCGACCGGCGGTGAGCTATCTTTTCTCGGAGTGTTTATCAGCACCGAGCGAAGATAGGGTCATCCATGACAAAGCTCCCGTCCTCCCCGACTGCCTTGTCGCAAAAGGACAAGGAAGTCGAATTCGAGAATCTCAAGCGCCGCATCCACGGCAAGTTGGTCGACAAGCTCGACCTTTCCAGGATCGGCGAGCTCGAAGGCGACGTGCTGCGCCGCGAGATCCGCCTCGTCGTCGAACATCTCTGCAACACGGAAGACACCTACCTCAACCGCAGCGAGCGCGATCGGCTGATTGAAGAGGTACTCGACGAGACGTTCGGCCTCGGTCCACTGGAGATGCTGCTCAAGGAACCGACGATCAGCGAAATCATGATCAACGGTCCGAAGAACGTCTACATCGAACGCAGCGGCACGCTTGAGAAAGCACAGATCTCGTTTCGCGACGACAAACACCTGTTGCAGATCATCGACCGCATCGTCTCCCGCGTCGGCCGACGCGTCGACGAAGTCTGCCCGATGGCCGACGCCCGCTTGCCGGACGGCTCCCGCGTCAACGCGATCATCCCGCCCCTGGCGCTCGACGGGCCGTGCCTCACGATACGCCGCTTCGGCTCCAATCCGCTCAAGCTCGAAGACCTCTTGAATTACAAGAGCCTCACACCCGAGATGGTCATGCTGCTCGAAGGCGCCATGAAGGCCAAGCTGAACATCATCATCTCCGGCGGTACCGGCTCCGGTAAAACGACGTTGCTCAACACGCTCTCCAGCTTCATCTCGAACGAAGACCGGATCATCACGATCGAAGACGCGGCCGAACTCCAGCTGCAGCAGGACCACGTCGTGCGGCTCGAAACCCGGCCGGCCAACATCGAAGGCAAGGGCATGATCAAGGCCACCGACCTCGTGCGTAACTGCTTGCGCATGCGGCCCGACCGGATCATCATCGGCGAGTGCCGCGGCCCGGAAACGCTGGACATGCTCCAGGCCATGAACACCGGCCACGACGGATCACTGACCACCTGCCACGCCAACACGCCGCGCGACGCCATCGCCCGCCTCGAGACCATGATCATGATGGGCGGCTTCGATCTGCCGATCCGCGCGATGCGGACGCAGATCTCCAACGCCGTCGACTTGATCGTCCAGGCCAACCGCCTGCAGGGCGGCCCGCGTAAGGTGACCCACGTCACCGAGGTCGTCGGCATGGAACAAGACACGATCGTCATGCAGGACATTTTCAAATATCAGCAGGAAGGCGTCGACGAACGCGGCAAAGCGGTGGGCAACTTTATCGCCACCGGCATTCGGCCCACGTTCATGACCCGCCTCGAATCGAGCGGCGTCCGGCTCCCGGCCAGCGCCTTCCGCGAACGAATCATGCTGCGGGATTAGTCAAGCCGTCAGCTGTTTAGCTGTTAGCTATTAGCCGAACCAGAACAGGACCAAGCAAGCATTTCTCAACTAACAGCTAATAGCTAACAGCTAAGAGCTTTCCACCCATGTCGCCCCTAGTCATCTCCATCGCGGTATTCATCGGCGTGTCGGCCCTCATCGTCGGCATCGCCTTCGTGATGCGCGGCGACAAGGAGCAGGAGGTCGAAGAACGCCTCAGCGTGCTCACGGGCGGGAAGAAAAAGAAGAGCCGGTCCGCCGCCGACGCCGCCCAGTATGCCGAGCTGCTGGCCAGCATGCGCGAGGACGGGTCGAGCGCGATCGAGCGGATGATCTCCCGCTACATGAACCTGCAGCTGCTGTTCGAGCAGGCCGACGTGGCGCTGCCCGTGCCCCAATTCCTGATTATTTGCGCGATCCTCGCGGGCGTCGGCATCGTGCTGCCCGCGGCCGCGGGAATGAACGTGCTGTTCGCGCCGGTGGTCGGCACGTTCCTTGCCATCTTGCCGATCATCTGGCTCTTGATGCGCCGCAAGCGCCGGCTGCGAAAATTTGCCGCCCAATTGCCCGAGGCCCTCGAGCTGATCGCCCGCGCGTTGCGGGCCGGTCACAGTCTGGCCGCCGGCATGAACCTGGTGGCCCACGAAATGTCACCGCCGATCAACGTGGAGTTCAGTCGCACGTTCGAAGAACAAAACCTCGGCATCCCGATGGAAGAGGCTCTGGAGAGCCTCACCAAGCGCGTGCCAAACCTCGATTTGAAGTTTTTCGCCACGGCCATCGTTCTGCAACGTCAGACCGGCGGTGACCTCGCCGAAATCCTCGACAAGATCGGGCACCTGGTCCGCGAGCGGTTCCAGATTTGGGGCCAGGTCCAAGCGCTGACCGGCGAAGGCCGCCTCTCGGGCATCGTGCTCTTGGCGCTGCCGCCTGCGTTGTTTGCCGTCGTGTATCGCATGAATCCCGACTACCTGATGCTCCTGTTCACCGACGACATGGGCAAGAAAATGCTCGTCGGCGGCGTAGTGATGCAGCTGTTGGGTGCCTTGGCCATTCGGAAAATTGTCAACATACGGGTCTAAACCATTCATTTCTCCCATTAACCGCGTCGCTGTCTTGTCGGAGACGAACAAGACAGGCGACGCACGAACGCTTCAATCATGGATCCCATCTTTGCCAAAGCCCTGGTGAGTGCCGACCTGATGACCAAGCTGGCCATCTTCGGCGCCGTTGCCTGCGGTGTCTGGTGGCTCTTGGAGCTGCTGGCCAAGGGGAAGCCTCGCGCCGAGCGCCGGCTCGACGAGTTCCGCGAACCGAATTCGCGCCGCACCGACAGCCGGGCCACCAAGCAATCGGCGGGCATGACCAAGCTGCTCGAGAGGGCGTCGCCCGCATTTTCCAAGCCGCTGCAGCCCAAGAGCGAAGAAGAGGTCGGCAAGCTCCGCCTCAAGCTCGGCTACGCCGGCTTCCGCGGCGAGACCTCGGCCAGCATCTTCCTCGGCCTGAAGTTCATGCTACTGGTGGTGGGCTTCCTGATCGGAGGCGGTGCCCTGCTGATCACCAGGGGTTGGAGCATGGAATCGGGCATGTACACGGTCGGCGTGGCCGGCATCGCGTTCTATCTGCCCGACGCCGTACTCTGGTTCCTCAAGAAGAACCGCCAGGACAACATCTTCTTCGGCCTCCCCGACGCGCTCGATTTGATGGTCGTCTGCGTCGAAGCCGGTCTCGGGCTCGACCAGGCCATGCGCAAGGTCAGCGAGGAAATGAAGAAGACCTACGCCGTCATCGCCGATGAGTTCGGCCTCTGCAATTTGCAGCTACAGATGGGCCGCTCGCGAAACGAAGTGCTCCACGACCTGGGGGCCCGCACCGGCGTCGACGATCTCAAAGCCCTGGCTGCGATCCTGATTCAAGCCGACAAGTTCGGTTCGAGCGTCGCCCAGGCGCTGCGCGTGCAGAGCGATTCGATGCGGACTCGCCGCCGGCAGATGGCCGAGGAAAAGGCCGCCAAGACGGCGGTCAAGCTGATCTTCCCGCTCGTGATCTTCATCTTCCCGGCGATCTTCATCGTGCTGGTGGGGCCCGCCGCGATCACGATGGTCAACGAGATGTTCCCGGCGATGAGTGGCCACAAGTAACGATCACGCCGCCCGCCGCTCGGCAAGCGGCTCCTGCGCACCCGTTGTGAATTTGTTCCGTCCGGCGAATATCATGCCACATCGCGCCGCGTACAGCCGCCCTAAGTGACGCAGATAGAGCCACTGCTGCGTCATCGACAGCTTGCTCTCCCCCGCTGCCCGGTCGCGAAACAGGATCGGCACCTCGACGATCTCGCGGCAATCGCACCGCACGATCAATTCCAAGGCAATCTTGTAGCCGACCGGCCGCAACTCGGTTGCCCGCGCCAGCGTCGCCCGCTTGATCGCGAAGAAGCCGGCCATCGGATCGGCCGCCCGGGTGAGTCCCCGCGCTAGCCACGACGCCACCCGCGAGTTCAGCCGGCGGTACCAGCTCCAATTCGCGTCGACCGCGCCACCCGCGACATACCGGCTGCCGATCGCCATGTCGCATCCTGGCAGCCGCGCCGCCGCCACCAGGTCCGGTACCCGCTCGGGCGGATGCGAGAAGTCGGCGTCCATCACCACGCAGACTTCACCCCGCGCCTCGCGCAGCCCCCGCAGCACCGCCGTCGCCAGGCCTCGCTCGTCCCGCCGCGTGATGAGCCGCACCGCCTGCGCAGCCGCAAGACAACTGCACAATTGCTCCGTCCCGTCGCGGCTATCATCGTCGACGACGATCACTTCCGCTTCGAGCCGCGCCTGTCGGAGTACCGTCGCCAAAGTGGGTAGCAGCCGCGTCAGATTCTCCCGCTCGCAGTACGTCGGCACGATCACGGATACTTCGGGAACCAATATCATCGGCGCTGGTTCCCATCGAGCGTTGCGCGGCGGGCCACGGCGGTGGCCGGCGCAATGACCCGAAAGTTCCCCGCGAGCTCCGGCCACTGCCGCCGGACCTCCTCCGCGTGGAGCGTGCGTTCGAGCTCCTTGTCGGTGATGGCCACGACCCAATCCGCCGGCAAGCTTGCCAGCCGGTCGATCGTCCTCCCGTCCGTGTCCTCGATCCGACCCGCGCGGAACCACTCGCGCGCATCGGGCGGCAGGTAGAACAGCAACGAGCCCGCCACTTGTCCGATCATGATGATCCGCTGTGGCCGGGGATGCATTTCTGCGATCTGGCGCGCCAGCTCCTGCTGCGAATGCCGCTCGGCACACACGTAAAACGGCCCATTCGCCAGTGCCGCAAATAAGATCGGAAACCAGAAGATGCCGATCGCAAACGCCATCCGCAACTCGCCCCGCTCGAACATGACCCACGCTGCGGCGATCACAATCCCCGCCACCACGGCTACCGCGTAAGCACTGGGTGGCGACGGCGCGTGCAGAAAGTGGTCGAAAACCAGTAACGTCACCACCGGCCCGAAAATCCCGAACAGACATGCGGCCCGAAAGCTCGTCGCCACTCCCAGCCGCACCAGCGGCGACAGAGTGCCGCGAAAGAACCGGCAAAACGCCACGCCGGCCAGTACCGCCAACGGCGGAAACAGCGGCAGCGAATAGGTCAGCAGCTTCGAGTTGGCAATCGACAGAAATAAGAAACCGCCGACGAACCACGCGGCCATCCAGATCGTCGCCCGGCTCTGGTGCGAGTGCTGATCATCGCTTCCCAGCTGGGCGACCGCCGCCACCGAATATAATAGCCACGGCATCGCCCCGCCCAACACCGGCGCCAGGTAGTAGTACCACGGTGCCTCGCCATGGGTTTCGGCTTCCGTCAGAAAGCCCATCAGATGCCGCTCGATGAAATAGTATTTCAAATAGCCGGGACTGGCCTGCTCCATCAACAGAAACCACGGACTGGCAAGCACCGCGCCACACAGCAGCACGATTGCCGACCGCACCACCAGCCGCCACGTCAGACTCCTGGTCGCCACCGCCCAGAGCCCGATCCCCACCGCGAACACCGCGATCCCAATCAGGCCCTTGGTCAGTACCGCCGCCGCCACACAAACTGCACCGCCGGCCAGCCACCGCCACAGTTCGCCCCGCGTCGTCGCCCGCTCTTGTTCCCAGAAGCAGATTGCCAGCAAATTGATCGCCGGCACGAGCGCAATGTCGTGTGCCGGCGATTGCGTCAACATCACCGGCAGCACCAGCGTCAGCGCCGCCACCAGTGCGTACCCGGCCACCTCACGGTCGTAGAGCCGCCACGCCAACAGCGCGGTCGTAACGCAGCCGGCGAGTGAAAACATTACGCCCGGCAGTCGCACCGCCGCCTCGTTCATCCCGAACAAACGCAGCGACGCCGCCTCGGCGAGAAAGTACACGATCGGCTTATCCCGAAACGGTTCGCCGCAGTTCCGCGGCACCAGATAGTCGCCGCGCTCGACCATCTCTTGCGCGATCGACGCGTGCAACCCTTCGTCCGGGTCGAGCAAGGGAATCCGCAACGACAGCGGATAGAGGTACACCAGCAGCACGCAGGCCGCTACAGCGCAGCCGAGCACATTGCGCGACGAGAGCCATCGGCGGGAGGCGCGATCCATCACGGCTAGTTCCCAGACAAGTGCCACCGAACGCCGGCAGGCGCACCGCGCCTGCTAATGTTAGAAATCGGACTTCTTGGCGTGTTCCTCTACATGCAAACACGATTGCAACGCAAGCTCGACTTGATCTGCTAGCCCTGCTGGCTGCTCCGAATTGCCTCTCCCGCCGGGCGTAGAAGCGAGCGGTCGAGCAGGTGTGAGTTCCTCATCCTGCCGTGTGAACAGCGTCGTTCGCTCCTCAAGCTGCCATTCTGGCACACACGCGCGTTGACCAAGCCGCATGTCGAATCACGAATTCGAATCAAGAATGCGGTGGCAGTTCGCCATGCTGTAGCGACAAGACTCAGAGATCCCAGAGCCCCAAACACGTTTTTGGCGCTGGCTCGACGTGCATCCAACAATTTGCCTCTCCGAACTCTGGCCAGACTCTCGCACTTCGTCGTTCGAAACTCGTCAATTACCTCTTCTCCGCTCCGTGCCAGCAGTGCCTGCGACGCCTCGTCGCTCACCAACTTTGCGGGCTCGGCAAATTGCGCCGGTCCGGCACGAAGTTACTGAGCGACCCGGACGGCCATGACGATATTGTCGAAGGCAATGGGTATGCCGCGTACCTGGCACCGGATCGCCACCGCCCGACCGCTTGGTTCAGTAAGTGGTGGCCCGTCGAGCGTGATCACGCCGACCGTGATTACGTCACTCGTGAAGACCCGCACGACTCGAGGTTCAACATGCGTCAAATGATGTTAGCTACGATCGCGATCCTGGTGACGGCCCTGGCGGCCACGAGCGCCTCGGCGGTGTTTATCGACACCACGGCCCACTACATCAAGAGCGGCTGCCGCCGGAACACGGCGTGGCCGTACCCATATATCTGCCCAGACCGGGCGGCCGTCCGCGAGCCGTTTGAAATTATGGTCCGCAACGGCTGGCGCAGACAGAACCTGCTTGGCGGTTACCTGTTCGACCCGGCCACCAATCAACTGACGATGGCCGGCCAGCTGCAGGTTCGCTGGATCATGACGCAAGCGCCGCCCGCCTATCGACAGGTGTTTATCGAGCGTTCGCTCGACCCAGCCGTGACGGCCGAGCGGATCGCGGCCACGCGGCAGTTTGCCGCCCGGGTATCGCTCGACGGCCAGTTACCGGAAGTCTTTGAGAGCGGCTTGATGGCCGAAGGTCGGCCGGCCGCGATCGTCGACACGACCAACGTCAAATTCATGGAGAACATGCCGGCGCCCGTTTTGCCGGCGGCCCAGACTTCAAATCAGTAACCGCGACACGCCGCGCCGCGCGATCCCTCGCGCGACGAAAAACTACCGGCATGGATGCCGGGGGCGAATTGTGTCAGGGAGGAATTCGTCATGCGACCCACTTGGCTATTTACGACTATTGCGGCACTTGGTCTCGTGATGACCGCCAGCGACACCGTGGCCGCCGGCCCGGTCGCGATGACTCGCGGCGTGCGACCCGTCGCATCGACGACCGCCGGTTCCTGGACCGACAAGCTGAAGTTCTGGAAGAAAGACGCGCAGGCGAGTTCGCGTGTGACGGCCGTGCCTGCCAAGCCGACCGAAGAGATCTCGCCCTGGCGGCACCCGATCACTTATTTCTCCGCTGTCGTGTCGGAGTCGCCCGTCGCTGCGGCGATCAAAGGCGACAAGACCACGGAACAGGCGGCCGACTCGATCGGTCTCAACACGCCGACGGGCCCGGCCACCCCGCAGTTCTACATCGCGGTCGCGCAGATGGCCGAGCAGCAAGGCAATGCCGACGAAGCCCGCGGCCAATTGCAGAAGGGTCTGGCGAAGTGGCCCACGGACGTAGCGCTGCTCCGCGCCGCGGCCCGCTTGGAAGACCGCCAGGGGAAACTTCCGCTGGCCGAGACGCTCTATCGCCGCGCCGTCGCCGCGAACCCGCAGGACGCCGGCGCGCTGAACGACCTGGGACTCTGTCTCGCCCGTCAGGGCAAGCTCGAGCAATCAGTTCAATCGATCGAGCAGGCGATCAACATTCAGCCCACCAAAGCGTTGTACCGCAACAACGCCGCGACTGTGCTGGTGGAGATGCACCAGGACCAGCGGGCGCTCGCCCATTTGTCGGCCGTGCATGGCCCGGCCGAATCGAACTACAACCTCGGCCAGTTGCTGGTGGACCGGAACCGACCGCACGAGGCGATCGCCTTCTTCCAACGAGCCCTCGAGCTCGATCCGACGATGCAGCAGGCGCAGCTGGCGATCGCCCAACTTAACGGCATGCCCACGATCCCGTCACAGTATGCCGTGGAGCCGGTGACGCCGCAGCAAGAAATCGCGCCGGCGTACGGTCCGCAGTTCGCGCCGCAACAGCAGGTTGCCGAGCCAACGATCCCAGCCACGGCCCGCGGCCCGGCCTTCGGCACGTCGAGCTACATTCCGGCCACGAACTACGTTCCACCCACGAACTACTATCCGTCGAGCCCGTTGCCGCAGTACGCCGCGCCGCAGACCCCCGTGTATCAAACGGCCACGGCGCCGCGGTACCTGCCGCCCGTACGACAAGTCCCGCCGGGAACGATGGTCCGCTAACGCAGGAACGCTTGCGGCGGGGCGGAGCTTTGTGGTGAATCGTCGCGTTGCGGCGAGAGCCATTCGGGGCGATAGGCCGTCTGCTCGATCGCGGCGCCAGAGCGGGCCGACGGTTGCGCCGAAACCCAGTTCGGATCCGGCGGCACGACGGCCACAGGATCGTCGAGCTGAACGACGTAGGCCCAGCCCAGTCCGGCGAGCAGGGCGGCGATCAGCGTTAGGCCCAAAGTGGCTTCCGTCTTTGCTCAGGCGGCGTTCCTCGGTCATCCTTGATTCTCACTGTCTTGAGTCTGTGCGTGCCGCCACACGCAGCTTCGCACTGCGGGCGCGAGGATTATTGAACATTTCGGCCTCGGTCGGACGTATCGGTCGGCGTGTGACGACCTCCAGCCGCTCGTCGTCGCGGAACGCTTCTTTGACGAGTCGGTCCTCGAGCGAGTGAAAGCTGATCACCACCAGCCGGCCGCCCGGTCGCAGGCATTCCGGCATTCGCCGCAGCGCCACCTTGAGCCATTTGAGCTCCTCGTTGACCGCGATCCGCAACGCTTGGAACGAACGCGTCGCCGGGTCGATGCGCTCGTGGCGGCTGCGGGGCACGGAGCGTCGCACCAGCTGGGCCAGCTCGTCGGCCGTCCGCACGGGCGACTGCCTTCGTTGGGCGACGATCTGGCGCGCGATTCGCCGGCTGTACCGTTCTTCGCCGAATTCGAATAGCACGTTGGCCAAGTGTTCCTCGCTGAGTCGTTCCACGAGCTTCCAGGCCGGCTCGCCGCGCGTCGTGTCGAATCGCAGGTCGAGGGTTCCGCTGCTTTGAAAACTGAATCCGCGTTCGGAGTCTGCCAGTTGGTCACTGGAAAGGCCCAAATCGAGCAGGATGCCGTCAACCGCCGCCATGCCCTGATCGGCGAGTACCTCCGGCAGGTCGGCGTAATTGGCGTGCATGCACTCGATGGGCAAACCGCGGAGCAGCTCCGCAGCTCGCTCGACCGCCTGCAAGTCGCGATCAAGCGCGAGCACGCGGCCCGCCGATCCGACGGCTTCTGCCAGCAGCCGGGCGTGTCCTCCGCCGCCGAGCGTGCCGTCAACCAGCGTCTGGCCCGCGGTCGGACGGAGCTGTGCTAGCACCTCCTGGGCGAGTACCGGCACATGTTGCGTCGAACCACACGTCATCGCCGTGCCAATCGGAGGAAAGCAGATACAGGAATTCCGCACTGCGGACAACGGCAGTCGGACGCTAGCATCATACGCAGCGAAGAGCAGAGGCGTCGAGCAAGAGGCGGGCTGGTGGGCAAGATCGTTCGCACGCGGTGCGAACTCGCGTCGACCCACGGACACGCTTCCTGGTGTCCGCGGGTGGGTCGACGCGGGTGGGCGGCCCGATCGGATCCCCACCATCCGCTGCTCAGCTCGCATCCGTGCGCTGAGCCAAGACAGGCGAGACCTACCGGAAAGGAACCCGGATTGGAGGAGCGACTGTGGCCAAGCGCTCTCCGTTTCCCCTGCCTGGCGTGCCAGCGGAGGACACGCCGCTGTGTGTTGACTGTTGAACAAGAATTCGTAACTCGCAGCACGTTAAGTTAAGCTTTGAAACGGGTGCGTCAACACACGTTTCGGGGGCCCGGTGGTTGTCGTTTGTTCAGTTGTTTTGACGTATCTCCAAATGGCGTGACGCGACCGACTCCGCGGATAAATTATCGGCAGCTAAAAAGTATTTATTTTCTGACTCTGTACGCAAGAACACCGGATTGCGGAGAATCGCCGAGTAACGCGCTGCTAGCGACTCGACGCCGGTTTTTTCGCCTTTCTCTACGGCCGAGTTCGTGGCGGCCGGCGCTGATGCGTTTTACCCTTTTCGCGACCGTCCGCGATTCCAGCCTGCCGGAGGGCGTCCGCACTCGACAGCTCCGCGGAGAACCGTATACTCGGCTGCCCAAGTTGTCCGAATTGCATAGACCACGATGTCCCACGAATCCTTCTTGTTTGACTACGAACTGCCGCGCGAGCTGGTGGCCCAGGAGCCGCTGCGCAACCGGGTGGACGCCCGGCTGATGGTGGTAGACCGCACGCGGCAGTCGATTGAGCACTATCACGTCCGCGACCTGCCGGAGCTGCTCAAGGTTGGTGACCGGCTGGTATTGAACGACACAAAGGTGATCCCGGCCCACCTGGTGGGGAAGCGCGTGCCGACCGGCGGCCGCTGGCAGGGTCTGTATCTCGAAACCACCAGCGAGGGGCATTGGAAGTTGCTCGCCAAGTCGCGCGGCCGGCTGAAGCCGGGCGACGCAGTGCAATTGGTCGACGTCGAGGGCCGGCCGGGCATCAAGCTTTGGCTCATCGAGCCGCTCGCCGAGGGCCAGTGGCTGGCACATCCGGAGTCGGACGAACCGGCCGATGTGCTACTCGGACGACTGGGCCGGGTGCCGCTGCCGCCCTACATACGCGGCGGGCAGATGGTCGACGCCGACGTGACCAATTATCAGACGGTGTTTGCCCGCGTACCAGGGGCGGTCGCCGCACCGACGGCCGGGCTCCATTTCACGAAAGAGTTGCTCCGCACGCTCTCTCAAAGGGGAGTGGCCATCTCGGCGGTGACGCTCCACGTTGGCCTGGGAACATTTCGGCCGATCGCAGCCGAATCGCTTGAGGCCCACCAGATGCATCGCGAATGGGGCGAGCTCACCGCCACCGCGGCAGCCGAGCTCAACGCCACGCGGCAATCGGGCCAGCGGCTCGTCGCCGTCGGCACGACCGTTACGCGCGTGTTGGAGACGGCCGTCCGAGCGGCCGGCGCTTCCCGCGAGCGTTTCGTGGAGTGGCGGGGTGAGACGGACCTGTTCATTCGGCCGCCGTTCGAGTTTCGGGCGATCGACGCCTTGCTGACGAATTTTCATTTCCCGCGGACGACGCTGCTGGTGCTCGTCGAGACATTCGCCGGCCGCGACCTGATTGAGCGGGCCTATCGCGAGGCGATCGCGGAGGAGTACCGCTTCTACAGCTACGGCGACGCGATGCTGATCTTGTAGGACCGCGTGCGTCAACGCGCATTTGCTTGGCATTCGTCGTGACGCCATGATGAGAGTTTGAATGAATAGCGGATACGGCCTCGGCTATGCTGCGTGGCGCTCCGCTATGGGGTTTTGCAGGAGTTCGGCGAAAGTTTGCCGAACGATCGCCGCCTGCGTGGGGTCGGCGACGATGGCCCTTACCTGGGCGAGAGCGTAACGCTGACACTGGCGGCGCATCGCGGGCACTCCGTTCAATGCGAACAAGATCGCGCCGGCGAGGGTGAGGAAACCGACCTCGTACGCGGCGCCCGCGATGAGCCCCAAGGCCACGACTGTGAAGACAAGCGTCGCTTCGATGCCGATCCAAAACCAGGACCAGGCGTCGAGGGCTTGCTGGACAAGCTGCGGGTCGATTGGAGGCTGCGGGCCGCTGACGAAGGGATAGAACGCGCGGCGCATGATCTGGTGGCGCGAATTCGTCAACTGTCGCGCGGTGAAGGCGGCGAGGTCGACCGACGATTGCGCGGCAAGCTCGGTGATGATGACTTCGACGTCGAAGCATTCGCGGATGCCGAGCCAATCGGAGATGCGGGCGTGGAGGTGGAAAACTCGGGTCAGCATCCCGATCGCCAGCGCGGGAAGCAGGTAGCCGCCAGGCATTGGCAGAATCTTGTCGCCTCCGAGCGCGACGGAAACATCGATTTGGCCGAGCGCCCGATCGAGTGCGGGGAGGTGAAGTCGGAGCATCCAGGTGCCGACCAGGGCAGATCCCGTGGTAAACCAGAAGATGCGATTGAGCATCGACTGGTAGTCGGTCACGGGCGAGAGGGGATTGAGCGACATCGGCAGGCAAGGCCGGAGGACGATCGAAAGAGGGCCGAAGAGGATAGCAGGCCGGCCGTGGCCGCTGAAGACCAAGCACGTCGGCGATTGGCCGAACCTTTCCCGAATTCGTGCGGCGCAAGTAAAAGCGGC
Organism: uncultured Planctomycetota bacterium; assembly: GCA_963808175.1. GTDB lineage: Bacteria > Planctomycetota > Planctomycetia > Pirellulales > Lacipirellulaceae > DASYDU01. The sequence continues at coordinate 33,077 of CAWEEU010000021.1, forward strand.
TCTCCTCTGAGGAACTGGGGCAGGTAGTTCCTACTGGCGAAGAGAGCCGCCATGGCTCGTGCGGCGCCTGTGAGGACGCCAAGTAGACGATATTATACCAAATTTGTGTCGATCTTGCGCGGGATTTTTGCACACTTAGGACGGACAGTAACAATCATCGACCATCGGGAAAATGGACTTTAATTATCACTTTTGCACTTCTTGCACCTTCAGCAGTGCAACAATCGTCGGCAGAAGAGCATGGCTACATCGCAGAATGCTGTGCCAGCATGGCGGCACCATGTTCCGAGAAATCCCGGTTCCGAGAAATCCCGGTAGCCTGGCTGGAGGCCAAGCTCCGCCGCAGTGGATCGAGCGCGGATGCAGGGCGACCGGGCCGTAGCGACCGGTCGCCGGGCATCGAAACGACGCGGCGCGAGCCCACAGCGACCGTGCGGACGGGCTGTCCGGATTCGAATCGGTCGATAGACGCGGTGAGTTGCTTACGAACCGAACACGCCAGCCAGTTGAGCGGCAGAGTTGTCGAAGCTGTTGGCCGTGTTCTGGGCCATCAGTTGCACCGAGCCGATGCAGACGACGACGATCAGCGCCAGCATGACTGCGTACTCTACGGCCGTGGGGCCCGATTCATCGCACAGGAATCTCTTGAGGTGGGAAAACATAGAACCATATCCTGGCTAAGTGTGTCCACCCAGCAATTCGCAAAAGGCGATCGCTGGCAGGACCTCACGTGAAAAGGCACCGTCAAGTGGCAGCTTCCATTTGAAAGGTAGCTTATGCCGGAGGGATGGCAAATTGACGGCGTACAATTGACGCGACAGCGGATGCCGATGGTAGCGGTCGCCGCGAACGTAGTGGTCGTGACGTTCGTGCGGGGTGATGGAAGGGAGCCAACTGAGGGCGGGCGGCGCGACTAAGCCTGGAACGAGCTGCCGCAGCCGCAGGTCTTCACCGCGTTCGGGTTGTCGAACGTGAAGCCGCGCTTCTCGATGCCGTCGTAGAAATCGACCGTCGTGCCGTCGAGGAACAACGCGCTCTTCTTGTCGACGACGACCGGCACGCCGTGGAATTCGTAGCGGCTGTCGACCTTTTGATCGAATTGCTTGTCGAAGCCCAGGGCGTAGGAGAAGCCGCTACAGCCGCCGCCCGTGACGCCGACGCGAAGCACGGTTTCCGGTTCCAGCTTCTGATCGGCGATGATGCGTTTGACTTCGTTGGCTGCTTTTTCGGTGAGGGTGATTCCCATGATCGCTTGGCTCCCAAAGTGTATTGAAGTGGGCTCGGCCGGCTACTGTTGTGGGTGGGCCGCCCCCACGTAGTTAATCTAGCACATCCGGCACAATTATAGTCATCGGCGCGGGCGTGGAAAATGGCGCAGCGAATTTCTCGTTCGCCGTGGCAAACGAATGCCAAAAGCAGTTTATCCAGGAAATGCCAGCTTTCGCAGCTTGCGGACGGCCTCGACGACCCGAGCGACGGCGAAATCGACGTCCGCGGCGGTGTTGAAGCGGCCCAGCCCGAACCGCAAGCTGCTCCGCGCCGCGTCCTCGCTCAGGCCCAAGGCCCGCAGCACGTGGCTCGGTGCCGGGTCGGTCGACGAGCAGGCGGCCCCGCTCGAGACGGCGAGATTGCCCATGGCCATGATCAGTGCCTCGCCGTCGACGTCGGCAAACGAGAGGTCGAGGTTGCCGGGGAGACGAAACGGGGTGCCGTCGTCGTACCGCTGGCCCAGGGCAGGGCCGCAGAGCTGGACGTCGTCGATTTGGCTCATAATTTCACGTGCCAGCCGGTCGCGGAGGACGGCGAGCCGCGGCATTTCGTTGGGCAACTCGGCGAGGCAAATTTCTAGGGCTTTGGCGAAGCCGACGATGCCGGGCACATTGAGCGTGCCCGCGCGGCGGCCTTCCTGTTGGCCACCGCCGGTGATCTGGGCTTCGAGCCGCACGATCGGGTCGCGGGCCCGGACGTACAGGGCGCCGACGCCTTTGGGTCCGTAGATTTTGTGGGCCGTGAAGCTCATCAGGTCGACGCCGAGCGCGCGCACGTCGACGGGGATTTTGCCGACGGCTTGCGTCGCGTCGCAATGCAACAGCACGCCGCGTTCACGGCAAGCGCCGGCGATGGCGGCGAGCGGCTGAATCACGCCGATCTCGTTGTTGGCCAGCATCACCGAGACGAGGCAAGTGTCGTCGCGCAGCGGCGGCGGCCACCTTTTGCGGATCGAGCCAACCGGCCCGCTCGCTGCCGGCGTGGTCCACGTCCAAGAGCGTCACCTCGTAGCCGCGCCGCCCCAAGCGGGCCAGCGGATCGAGCACCGCCTTGTGCTCCGTGGCGACGCTGATCAGGTGGTTGCCCCGGCGGCGGTCGCGCTCCGCGACGCCGCGAATGGCGAGATTGTTGCTCTCGGTGGCGCCGCTGGTGAAGACGATTTCGCTTGGACTCGGCGCCGACGGCGTTGGCGATGGACTGGCGGGCGTCCTCGACCGCGGTGCGGGCCTCGTCGCCGAAACTGTGGCCGACGCTGCCCGCGTTGCCGTACTTCTCGGTGAAATAGGGGAGCATCGCCTCCACCACGCGCGGGTCGACGCGCGTGGTGGCGTGGTTGTCCATGTAGACGGGCGGTTGATCGGACGGCATGGTTGGCTAAACCGCAAGCGAGGAAACTGCGCGACTGCGCCCAATTCTACTCAGCGGCGGCTGGCTCCGCTTGCGGTTTAGCTAGCTGTAACGCTCAACCAAACAGCGCCCGGACCGCGATTTGCGACCACGACTCGAACTCGTCGAGGCGTTCGAGGATTTCCCCGACAGGTCGGAACCCGGCGTTGAGGATGTCTTGCTCGCGGGGCTCGACGACGGGCCGCTCGACGTCGAGCAAGTGGACCACGCCTAAATGGACGGTGCCGACGGGGGTTTGGTCGTCGTTGATCAGGCCGGCGATCGTTTCCGTGTAGGGGGTGTCGATGGCGACCTCCTCGGCAAGCTCGCGCTGCATTCCCTCGCGGTAAACGACGTGAAAACTGGGATGGATAAGAGCTGCGTCCCCTTTTTCATCATCCACCGACGAGATGTGTCCGCCGACGCCGACGCTCCGCTTGGCATGGAGCCGGCGCTCGCCCATGCCGCCGCCGCGCTGATATTGGAAGAGCTGCGTTTGGCCGTCGTCGTCGGTCCAGCGGAAGAGGACGTAGGGAATCAGCTGCTTGTGGCTGGGGTCGTCTTCCATCGTCCCGCGCGGCAGGTATTCGATGTGATTTCCCTCGAGCAGCCGCGGCAGGTAGCGGCCGACTTCCGTCGAGAAACCCTGGAAATAACCGAGCTCGTGAAAGAGCGCGGTCGGCACGACAAGGACTTTTTCCGTAGCTACGCTAGACACGGCGAATCCTTTCGAGTGGTTGGAGCGACCTGATGCCACGGTCATTGTAGCGGAGTGCGCGCAACGACGTAAGCATCCGACGATTCAATTGCAATTTGCTGCTCAGAGGAAGGCGGCTGGGGAGACGTGAAAGCGTTGGGCAATCGCGCGGAGCTGGTTTGCCCTCAGCTCTTGTTTTTCCGCGAGATAGCCCTCCACCGCATCCCGGGAGCCGAGTTCCGGAATGTCCGCCGGAGTGAGGCCGTGCTCGTCCATCAAGAACTGAAGGATTTGGGGACCGGTGGCGTCGGGAATGGCGTGATGCTGCTCTTCGTACGTGTGAATCAGCGTGCCGAGCGTATCGAGGAGACCATAGAGGGGATGCTGCTCGTTCGTGCCGACTGCGTCGATCAGGGTATTGAGGCGTTGGACCGCGGCATCATACTCTTGTCGGGAAATAACATGCATCGTTTCGTCAATTATAGATGCGCGGGATGGCTAACTGCAATCAGTCATCGCCAGCGCTTGCTTTTGTCAATTTTCGGTCCTCAATCCGTAGCTTCAGCTCGTTCGAGTTGCCCTTCAGTTCGGGGGCGTACATGGCGGAGGCCTTGGCGGGCAGGGCGCTGAAGCGGCCGGGGATCTCGGCCCGCAGGCGGTAGCGGACGCTGTGTTTGCCGCGGGCGAGCCGGCTGGCGAAGAATGTAACGCGGTTGTCGCGGAGCTCCATGTAGGCGCCCAGGTCGTTGTTGTTGTAACCGCTTTGCAGGGCGACCGACTCGGTGCCGGCGGCCTTCATGTCTTCGAACATCACGTATTCATAATCGTTCTTCGACTCGATCTCGAGCTCGACCTCGACGAGGTCGCCGCTCTCGACGGCGCCGAGATTGGGAATCTCCGTGCGGACGAAGTTCTCGACTTTTTGATCGACGACCTGGCCGCGGCCGCCGGCGACCTCGATCGACTTGTCGGTCGGCGTGAGCTTGTAGAAGCGGCGCTGGACCTTCAGCTCCAGGCCGGCGGCCGGTATGTCGTCTTCGAGCGTGAAGTTGGTGAGGTAGCCGTTCCAATAGAGCGGGCCGGTCCCGCGCTTGCGGATTTCGACCGTGTGGCGGCCCGCCTCCAGCGCGTCGCCCAACAGCACGAAGCGGTTATCGAACGCGAACAGGTTGTCGCCGCTGATCTGGACTTCCTGCCGCTTCTGGCCGTCGATCCAGACCTCGACCGTCATGTCCGGCTTGTCTTCGCCGGTGGCGCGGATGTAGTCGGCCAGGGCTTCGACCGCCAGGGCCGTGTCGCGGGTGCTGTTCCAGTAATTGGAGTGTTTGCGATTGTTGACCAGGTACTTCACGAGCAGCGGCGCGACGGGATCCTTTGGATCGGCCGCGACAAGCAGCTTCAAATAGTAAGCCTGGGCTTCGGTTTCGCTGCCATACCAGTACCACCAGATGCCCTCCGGCAGATTGAGATAGGCGGTCTGATTCTCGTTGTCGACGACGACGTATTGCCGGATGTTACGCATCACCATCGCCAGCTTCTCCGCTTCCTGCTGCTTTTGCAGCGCGAGGCCGTACGTGGCGAGACTGTAAACGGCGAGCTTCGTGCGATCTCGATAGAGACAGTCGCGCATCGCATCGCTCTTCACGTCGGCATCGACCAGCACCATGTAGACCAAGGCATCGAGATTGTCTGCGGCAAACTTGGCCGGCTGATCCTTGTCGATCGGCTTGCCGTCTTTGTCGACGTTGGCCAGCGCGGCGAGTTGCTTGTCCTGATAGCCCTTGAGCCAGGCCACGCTGCGGTCGAGCATGCCCGGCACGAGCGCGACGCCGTTGGCCTGGGCGACTTGCAGGCCGTGGACCACCGTGGCGGTGGTGTGTGGCATGCTCTGTTCGCCCCAGCCGCTGAACCAGCCCCAGCCGCCGTCGGCGAGCTGCATCTCGGTGAGCCGCTCGACGCCGGCTTTGACGATCTTTGCCAACTCCGCGTCGTCGAACACCGGGTTGTCGTCGAACCGCTTCCAACCCTTGGCCCGCTCGGCCGGATCGCCGAGCTCCTGGGCGTTGAGATTGGTCCGCTTCTCGTGGATCTTCTTCAGATCGAGGCCCAATCGCTGGAGCGTTTGCTGAGTGACCACCGCGGGAACAAAACGGTTGAGCGTTTGCTCGGTGCAGCCGTAGGGATACGCGACGAGGTAGGGCAGGGCATCAACCATCGCGCCGGCAAGCGTGGGTGAATACTGCACGTCGAGCCGGGTTTCTTCCGCTCGCCGCTCGCTGGGCACGTTGACCTCGAACGTGCCGCGTTCGTCAGCCGGCCGCAACATGCCGGTGTAGCTGTCCAGCTTGAGCATGCCGTGCACATAGACGGGCAACCGGCCCTCGACGGCGTCGGACTCGACGTCGGTCAAGCGCTGCCATGCGGATCACGGCCTCGCCTTCGTGGGAAGCCTTGACGGTCCAATCGACGCGCTGCTCGCCGCCCGCGGGGACGTTAACCGTCTGCTCCACGTCGGCCGGCAATTCGAGCTCGCTGCCCGTTTGCTCGAGCCGGACCTTCACCTGCTTGTCGTCGGACAGGTAGTTGTGCACGTTGGCGCTGAGCACGACCTCGTCGCGCTCGACGAGGAATCGCGGGGCCTGCATCCGGACGATGATGTTCTTGCGGGTGACGACTTCGTGGGCGGCTTCGCCGACGCGGGTGCCCTGGCCGAGCGCCCAGACGCGGATTTTCCAGGTCGTGAGATTTTCCGGCATGTCGAGCGAAACCTCGGCCAGGCCGTCGGCGTTGGTATCGAGCGACGCGACCCAGAGGGCGGTGTCGGCGAACTGCGAGCGGAGCGTGGGCTCGACGTTGGATGACGCGGGCAGCGCTTCTGCTGCGTCCACGAAAAGGTCGACCGACTTGTCGTCGAAATATGCTTCGGTCTTGGCTACGGCCATCATCGGCGCCGCAGCCGGCACCGCCATGCTGCGCGACAACTGTGCGCCGAGGAAGACTCTGCCGTCACCGCCCATTCCTGCCCCGCGACCAAAATCCAGCCGCCTGGTGCGAATCGTCTGATCGTCGGCCGTCGTGTCGCCGAAGATGCCAAGGCTTTCGAGGGCCGTTTGGCCGGGCGGCGTGAGGTTGACGCTCCAGCGGTCGAGGCTTGATTCGTCATAGGGCTGGTGCTGCCGCAGCCACTTCCAGAAGAACTCCTTGATGTTGGGCACATTCGAGCCGCCCGAGATGTACTCCACGCTCTTGTCGTAGATCGAGAGGACTGTGTTGCCAACGAACGGCTTGCCCAGCTCGTCGGTGAGCTTGAGTTTTACGGTGGCGTGTTGGCCAGGTTGGTATACGTCGGCCGAGGGGACCAAGTCAACATTGAGAATCCGCTTTGCCGGCGGCACGTGGATGTTGCAGACTTGTGTGTGGACTCGGGCGTCGGAGATCGTCACCGCCTCGACGAAGAAATTGGGCATGTCGCCCGCCAGCACGTCAATCGGCACCAAGGTGCTCTTGCCGGTGAGCTGCAAAAACTGCGGCGGCTGGTACACGCCGTTCGACGGCCGAAGGAACAGCAGCACGGTCGAGCCGGTGCGGTTGGTGTTGATCTGCAGCTGGACCTTGTCGCCGGGGGCGTACTCGGTCTTATCGGGCACGATCTCCAGGTCGTTGAAGCGGAAATTGCTGCCGTCGAAGCCGTCGCCGACGATCGTGAAGACGTAGCCGCCTTCGATCGTGTGTCCGGCCTTGTCCGTCACGGCGTAGGCCAGCCGGTACTGCCCCTGTTCGGACGCTTTGATTGTGAGCGCGGCCTTTCCTTCCGCGTCGGTGGGCAGCTCCCAAGTGCGAACTTCTTGTTCGATCGGCACCCCGGTCTTGTCGTCGGTATAGGTGATTTTTAGCAGCCGCAATTTGCCTGAGCCCTCGATGCCTTGCCCATCCAGCCGCCGGGCGGCGAAGTTGGCGTTGATCGTGTCGCCCACGTGATAGTAGCCGCGGTCGACCCAGGCGAAGACGCGAAACGGCTCGCGCGCCACCAGCACTTCCCCTGTGCCGACGATCGTCCGCCGCGACTGGTCGACGACCTCGGCTTGAATCTCGTAGCGGTGATCCTGGTCGGGATGCGCCGCCAGCGCCAGTGAGGTGTCGATGTTCGACTTGGAGCGTGCCGTCAGGGCCGATCGGCGCTTCGCGTTCGACGACGACCTCGGGTGGATTCACCGCACGCGGCCACCACCAGGGCGATGGCCGCCGGCAGCCCCACTCGCGCCAGCCGGGATACCAATCGTAGTCGTAGGAAAACCACCAGTAGCCGGGCCCATAGAGCCAATCCCACGGCATCGGCGGGTACCAGGCGTTCGCGTACTCGGTGCGGAGCACCTTGTACTTCACGGTCGCCTCGGTCACGGGCGAGCCGAAGTAGTACTTCGCGCGGATCGTCGCGGTGATCGACTCGCCGAGCTGCACCGGTTCCTTGGGCGCTTCGACCGTGACTTCAAACTCCGGCTTCTTGTACTCCTCGACACGGAAGGAGCCGCCGCCGTGGTTGACTACCTGGATTGAATACTGCCCCAGCGTGGCGTCGGCCGGCAGTTCCAGCTTGCCGGCAATGCCGCCGTAGTTGTCCGCCGTGAGCGTCTCGGTGTAAACCTTTTCGCCTTTTGGATTCTGGATGATCACCTGGAACGCCTGATGGGCGAATTGTGCTGCGTCTTGCTCGTCGTACTGGGCGCGGCGCACCCAGACTTTGAACTCGACGGTCTGCTTCGGCCGGTAGACGGGGCGATCGGTGATGACGAACGCCTTCACCTGGTCGTAGCGCTCGACGTCGTACGGGGCCCGCCAGACGTTGTGGAAGCCCAGAAACGCCAGCCGGCCCTCGCTGGTGGTGGCGATCGTGAGCCACTGAAACTGGTCGTGTTCCTGGTCCGAGACTGCGAGAAACGCCTGTCCGTTCTGGTCGGTGTTCTCCGCGAAGTCGGCGACTTGGATGTCGATCTCCTGTCGCGGCCGCGGCGCCGATTGCTGCGGATATGTCACGCGGTAGCCGAGGAACTCGACGTTTGCCTTGGCGAGCGGTGCTCCAGTGACCGCGTCGGCGACGAAATAGAGCGACTTGTCGCCCATCGGCTTACGGACGATCGCCGTATCGGCGAGCCAGAGCACGATCTTACACGTGTTGCCGTCGGCGACCTTGGCGGTGAGGAGATACGCCCCCGCTTTTTCCAGCGGCGTGGTGACCGTGATCCGCTTGTCGAAGTGTTTCGGCCGCGGTTCGAGCGGCAGCTTCCAATGGGCGACTTCCGCGCCGACGTACTCCTTTTCATTCTGCTGGACGAGCCGATAGCCCACGTCGGCGATGTTCAGCTTCTGGCCATCGAGCTGCTTGGGCTGCGACTTCAAGTACGTGCGGACGTCGGCGATCAACTTTTGCACGTCGACCGGCTGGGCCGAAAACTCGACCTCCTGCGCATTGCGGAAGCGAAAGTCGATCGAGGCGCCGCGTCCGGCCGGTTGGGTCAGCGAGTTGCCGAATTGGCCCCAATTGCCGACGATCTGATTGAGGCGATTCTGATACTGTGTCCGCTCGTCGCCGCTGAATCGCTCGATTGCCAACCGCCAGTATTCCGCGGCTCGGTCGTATTGCCGGCGGTTTTCAAAGCTCGTGGCGAGCTGCGTAATCGCGGTCCGCAGTGCCGCATCGTCGGCCGGCGGCCGCAGGGCGACCATTTGCTGATAGAGCTTGATGTAGTTCTGATCGTCGGGCAGCTTGAAGCGCTGGATGCCGATCGCCAGCCGGGCGATTGTCTCATCTTCGCCGAGCGTGTCGAGTGCCCAGGTGGGCGGCACTTCCTTCACGTCGTCGACCGGCCCGCGGAAGAATGGGATCGGCTGGCCGGCCATCGTGGCGACGTCGAACTGAGCGGCGGAGAAGGCCGCCCGCGCGAGCAACTCGTCGGCCCTTGTTCTGGGATTCCAATCGACCATCGTCGCCAGCGCCCACCGCCAGCGCTGGCCGTCGTTTTCGGCGGCATTCCAGCTGGTGGGCACTGCGTAGAAGACCGGCTTCCCGTCGGCACCGACCGGGGCGCCCTGGAGACTGCCATAGTTGTAGCCCCAACCCTCCTCGTAGTCGGGGAGCGTCGTGAGATCGGTGAGCGACTGCAGGCGCCAGTATTGGCTGACGTCGCCGTTGTAGATCAGCGCCTGCGCCATGCTGCCGAGCACAAAGGCAGCGTCGACCTTGTCGGGCGCCGATTCGGCAAGCGCGACCGCCCGGCGATAGAGCTGCAATGCCCGCACCCGGTCGCGCGCGGTGGCGTGCATCACGCGGCCGCCGCCGCGATGCTGGCCGCGCTGGAACTCGCCGGCAATCATGTAGCCGTAGTGCTCGATCGAGCCGTACTGGTTGGCCACGGCCGCGAGGGCTCGCCAACTTCTCGGGTGCGCCGCGACGGTTTGTTCCAACAGCGCGTCGGCTTCATCGAAACGATTAAGCTGCCGGAGGCATTGGACCGCCGTCGACAGACTCTCGTTGATCCCGTCCGTGCTGGCGTCCGTTGAGACCAGCCATTGGCGGAGCCCGTCGTAGGCCTCCTTGAAATTCCCCGCGCGATAAGTCTGCATGAGCGAGTCGCGACTCGGTAGGGCGGCGTCTTGCACAACTGCAACGTGCGCGAAAACCAGCGTCGCCAGCAGAGCAGGCCAGCGGAACAGTCGTTGAAAGGCCAGTCGGTGCATTGGGCGTCTCTGGGAGTGAGGGGGAACGTCTACTGTTCTACGGTGTTTTGCCGGGTTTGGTCCACCGTGAATTGGCTTGCGCGGCCTGAGATTGGCACCGATTCGACCCCGGATGAGACGTGGCGCGGCGCTGAAAAGTTCCCGGTTTCGACCGGTCAATGCGGTGGTTGCGGCGGCGCAGCACGCGAGGCCCAATGGTGAAAAAAATAAACGCTGCCCTGCTGCTCGGGTGGGGCGCCGAGCGGACCGATCGACATGGCTACCGCCCGCAAAACTGCGGAAACGCAGTGATTCCGCAGGCTCCCTCCCGGTCCGGCACGAGCAATGCAAGTATTCGGGGCAGGACAGAGTACGACGAATCACAGGAGAGAGAGGAAGCACCAATCGCATGTCCCCCATCACTCGCGGAATTTCCTTCAGCGAATCTCTGCTTTATAGCCTCCACCGACTCATCGACGCGGCAATCATCTGCCTGACAGTTGGGCTGGCACTCCGGCATACGGTGGATGCGGGCGTCAGCGACCTGGTGATGATCGCGGCCACGTCGATCGTCGTGCACCACGTGGTCGCCGACTTGAGCGGCCTCTATCGGAGCTGGCGCGGCACGCGGCTGCGGAACGAGATCGTCTGCGTACTGGTCACTTGGGCCTACACCGTGCCCGTATTGCTGGGCCTCGGCCTGGTGACGCAGTACAACGCCGAATTCACTTATGCGACCAAGCTGGTGTGGATCTTTGCCACGCCCGCCTTGATGACGTTGGCTCGGATTGTCGTCCGCAAGACTCAGCAGCGGCTGCGGGCCCGCGGTTTCAATACGCGTCGGTATGCCATCTGCGGCGTGAACGAGCTCGGCATTCAATTGGCCCGCAACATCAAGAGCTCGCCCGAGATCGGCTTGCGGCTCGCCGGCTTCTACGACGACCGGCCGCAGGAACGGACCGCCGACTTGCCCACCGAATTTGGCAACCGCGTCGGCGACCTCGACGAGCTGGTCCGCCGGGCCCGGTTGGGCACGGTCGACACCGTGTACATTACCTTTCCAATGCGGGCCGAAGACCGCATCCGCGACTTGCTCAGTCGGCTCGCCGACAGCGCGGTGTCGGTTTACATCGTGCCGGACTTCTTCGTGTTCGAGTTGCTACACGCCCGCTGGTCGAATGCCGGCGGGCTGCCGACCGTGAGCGTGTTCGAAAATCCGCTCTATGGAGTGGACGGTCTCTTGAAGCGGGCGGCCGACCTGGTGTTCGGCTCGTTGCTCTTGGCGGCGGCTGCGATCCCGATGCTGTTGATCTCGGTCCTGGTGAAGCTCTCTTCGCCTGGCCCGGTCTTCTTTCGCCAGAAGCGGTACGGGCTCGACGGCCGGGAGATCTTGGTCTGGAAGTTCCGTTCAATGAAGTGCTGCGACAATGGTTCGGCCGTCAAGCAGGCCACGGCGGACGACGACCGCGTCACGCCGATCGGCCGAATGCTGCGGCGAACGTCGCTCGACGAGTTGCCGCAGCTGTTCAACGTGATCGAAGGAACGATGTCGCTCGTCGGGCCGCGGCCCCACGCCAACGCCCACAACGAAGCCTATCGCACCAAGATCGGCGGCTACATGCTCCGCCACAAGGTGAAGCCGGGCATCACCGGCCTGGCCCAGGTGAACGGCTACCGCGGTGAGACCGAGACGCTCGAAAAGATGGCCCAGCGCATCGCCTGCGACCACCAGTACATCCGCGAATGGTCGTTCGGCCTGGATTTCAAGATCCTGCTCAAGACGCTGCCGGCCGTACTGACGCAGAAGAATGCGTATTAGGTAACGACGCCGGCAGACGACGCGCTCCGTGCACCACTGCCAACACGTCGACGCGATCTGGTAGGACGCGGTAGATGATTCGGTATGGATATTCCAGTACTTCTCGGATGTCGTCGACGTCGTATCCGGAACCCGACCACCCGCGAGCGGAAATTCCTCGCACTGACGTGTCCGGCGAATGATTCGGTCGATCATCGCCAGGGCATATTGTGGCGAGTCCCGAGCAATGTAATCGTGGATGCTCTGCAAGTGAGCCTTCGCGGTATCCGTCCACGCGACTTTCACGGCCTGAGTCCAAAAATTTTGCGTATCGGTCCGTGTCCGTAACCCGATTCGCTTCACTATCGCGCAGGCCCGCCTCCACGGATTGGCGAACGTAGATTTCGTACATCAGATCGTCCCAAGTGGCTTGTTCAGGAAGACGATCGACAAGACGATGAGCTTCGTCCTTGAGATTTGCTGGATTCATGTCGAGACACCTGCTGACGAGCGACAACAACCCCATTCTATCTCACGCGGTGCACGAATCAATCCAAACGAATCAATCGGTTCCTAGTCAAAGTTGGCTGCCGCGGATACAAGCGGCGGCCCATCAATGATGAACAGCGTGTACGGCCTCGTATCGAGCGATTTCCTCTTTGAACTGGTTGATGTAACGCCTGAGCGATTGCAGCGTGGCGTTCCGCAGTTCCCGATCTTCCGTAACGGCGGCGCGCAACTGTTGATAGCGGATCTCAAGCCTGGATAGCTTGGCCCTTGTGTTTTCCAGTTCCTTGGAGTTGGCAAGCGTCATGGTCTCACCTCGATCATTCCTTTGACTGTACCGAACCGATCGGCGGCAAAAATCTCATTGACGAATTCATCAAATTCGGACTGTTCTACGATCGCAATATCCAAAAAGGGCAACCCAGCCAGAAGTTCCTGAAAAGCATCTTCGTCCCGGCCGCGCCCTGGGTAAAACAACCGGACGCAATCGACGTCGTTCGTCTCAATTATATCCGTCACGAAGCTACCGTTCAAAACAGTTCGCGCTGCGCGGCGCGAGTCGCCAGCTCAACCAACCGCGCACAGATTCCATCTGTACTCGGCGTATTTCTGATAGCTTCCCAAATCGAGCGTCGATCTCGGCGAGAGTTGCTGGGTGAATCCCGGGCGGTAGGACGCCGTCTTCGTTGAATGCTGGAATCATAGGAACTCCAGCGAGCAACGCGCGCAACTCGCTTTCGGCAACAAATGCGTGGAGAAGCCCACCGGACTACTTAAACAGCGCCGGATTGTTCGGATCGAAATCCTGCGCCGCGAGGCCGACGTTGAGCTTCAGATTGGCGTAGGTGTAGCTGGCGTCCAGCGGCGGTGTGCCGTTCGGCGTCTCCGGCCACATGTAGGCGTCGTAGTAGATCGGCACCCGCAGCTCGTTGTCGAGGAACAGGCGGGTGATGTGGGTGGCGAACTCCTTCCGCTGGATCGGATGCTCGATTTGAATCATCGTTGTCGGGCGGTCGCCGATCTTCGTGTTCGGATTGGTCATGACCTTGCACTCCGGAAATTGCATTTCCTTCGTCTTCCCGACAATTAGCTTCGCTGTCAGATTGCGGAGGCCGACGTCCGTGACCGGGTGCCGCTGGCCGAGCATCGCCACCATGCCGTTGGGATCAAGATTCAACGGTCCGAGATGGCGCTTGAAGCCAGCCTCCAGTACTTTGAGTTCATTGTTGTTCACGCCGTCAACGTAAAGCACCTCGCGCCCTTGCGACGGCTTGAGGAAGTACATGTAGACGCTGAACGGCTGGCTGCGAACCTTCAACATGATCTGTGCGGTTTCGCCCAGCTCGCCGTCGATCGCTTCCCGCTTGATCAGCGTGCACGAGTAGTCGCGGACGTTCTGGTCGATGTTTGCCAGCACCTGGTTGAGCACGCGGATCACCGGCGCGAGCGGGTGCTCACCCGGTTGCTGCGTGAAATCGAACGGGGCAGCGGGAACAGCGGTCGCGGGTGCGACCGGAGCCGGCGCGGCCGCGGCAGGAGCGGCATTCGCCGCCGGCTCGTTCGCCACGCGATACACAGGTTCAGTGACTTGTTGTGCGTTGGCGGGCCGACTTAAGGCGATCGCGACCGCGGCCAAAACGACCAGAGATTTGGGCAAATGCGTCAATCGCATGATGGGACTCCTTACCGTGGATCCGCCGAGGTGGGTAATTGGCTGTGTGCTCGAAACATCCATGTTTTGGGCGAGGCGGGAGCGGGTGCGTGGGTCGGAGCCGTAGCGGCTCGCCGCGACGCACGACCCTCGGACCGTACCGTGGGGAAGAACTCCGCTTTTTTTCGGATCGGCCGCACTGCCGAGGGAGCTTCCCTAATTCCTCTCCAACGGTGAAAATATCCTAGACGACGTGGATTGTTGACGGAAGGGAGAATTTGGCCATGCTAGCCTCGGAAATGCAGCTAGGCAAAGTGATTTCGCCCCCCTTCGACGAGAATACGTATGTCGCCCACCTGGCGGGGCGCGATGACTGCATCGTGTTCGACCCGGGTTTCGACCCCGACTCGATCGTCGATTACCTTGAAAAGCGCAGGCTCACGCCGGCGGCCTTCGTCTGCACGCATGGCCACAGCGACCACATCGCGGGCAACGCCGCAATGAAAGAGCGCTGGCCAGCGGTTCCCTTGGTGATTGGCCGCGGCGACGCATCAAAGCTCACCGATCCAGAGGGCAACCTCTCGGCCGCCTTCGGCGTTTCGCTATTGAGCCCACCTGCCGATCGTACGGTCGACGAGCCAGACCGGTTCGAGGCGGCGGGCCTCGAGCTCGAAGTGCTAGCGACCCCTGGGCACTCGGGCGGCCATGTCGTGTTTCTCTGTCGCCAGGTCGAGCCGTGGTACGTCTTCGGCGGCGACGTGTTATTCCGGGGCAGCATCGGCCGGCCCGATTTTCCAGACGGCGACTTCGATGCCCTCCGCGCGTCGATCCACGACAAACTCTTCACGTTGCCGGACGACACGATCGTGCTACCCGGTCACGGACCGGCGACGACGATCGGCCGTGAGAAACAAACGAATCCGTTTGTCGGGGCGCCGGCGGGATACAGTTGCCTGAACCGCGGACGAGGATGAATGTGGTAGGGGTGTGCATGGTATATTACGTTCGCAAGTGGAAGGGGCTGGGCATCTGATGTCACCTAAGAACTCTTTCGAAGGAATTTAGTTAGTCGTCCCTGAAAAATAGTCTTCTTGCCGCGTGGGTGTGATTTTCAGGTGTGAAGTGGAGCGAATCAAGCACGCGCCGGCAGGATTGTTGTACGGCGGAGGGCGATTTCAGCGGCCAGCTTGACGGTGAGCCGGTGCCAGAGCCAGAAAATCGGCGCAAAAACAACCCACCGCAGCAGTTTGCGGAGGTTGTAGCCGGCGGCACTCAGCAGGGCGTTGATTTTGTCGCCTTCTTGGCCGGTCAGATAGTTGCGGTCCAGGCGGTTGTCGCTTTTCATGTGACCGATCGTCGGCTCGATGGCCGCCCGACGTTTGAACATGCGGCGTAGTGCCCGCGTCGCTCGTTTGGGAATCGTGCGGACCACGTGCACGCATGGCCGAACCTTCGTAACCGTGTCCTCGATAGCCTTGGTCCACCATCACGTCGTCGGGCGTGCGGCCTGTTAAGTCGTTCGACTTGTGCGATCGCACCGCTGAGCGTGTGCCCGTCGTAAGGATTGCCGTGGAGAGCGTGGGTGCCGACGATCCAGTTGCTCTTGCTGGTGGTCGGCCACGCTGGCCTTGCAGCCGAACTCGTAGCGCTTGTGCGCTTTGCCTTTGGCAATGCATTCCACTTCCGGAGCATGCACGCTGTAGACTTTGTTTTTGCTGGTGCGTGTTTGAGCCAGCAGACGCTCGGCCAAGGCGACCAGTTCGCCGAGCGGCTCGTCGACGATTCGGCCTTGAATGGCAGGCGCTTTTCGCTGGATGTCGCGCAGCACCCGGCCCAAGATCGTCTTCAGCTGGCGCGTCATCTTCGCCGCCCGCTTCATCTGCCGGGCGTGGGCATAGCGGCCCTGCTTGGCCAGCAGCTTCTTGCCCTTGAAGCGATAGTTCTGGCGCAGCCGGAGACCCAAGGATCGAGCCCGCCGGACCAGCGCCACGCGCATCTTGTGATACAGCCGGGCGTCGGTCGGAAAGGCGATCGCCTTCTCCTGGACCGTCGTGTCGACGTTCACCTTCTGGAACTCTTGTGGCCGCACGGCTTTCATCGCCAGCGCCGTGTGGATCGTCGTCTCCAACAACTTCTCCAACCGCTCGGCACCGACCCGCTTCCGCCAGCGGCTCAAACTCGACGGATCGATCGGCAACTCGTGCTGCATGTAGCAGCAGGCCGCAGAAGAACTGCCAGTACGGGTTCTCCACCCAGCGGGCCACCACCGACTCGTCGCTCTCGTCGAAAGCGTGCTTCAAGTACGAGAGGCCGACCATCAGCCGGGTGTTGACCCCCGGCCGGCCGAGCTCGTCGGCGTAACAAGCGTCGATGGCCGCGTCGAACTGGGACCAGTCGATCCGCTCGGCCAGCACGTACAGCGGATGCTCGCGGTTAAGCAGTTCGCTCAGATGGGCACCAAACAATTCACACTGCGGAGGGCGTGATTTCGGTTGCATTTTTTGCCAGCTTTCGGGACCGTGGAACCAAAACCTGGCGAATTTTAGCGCAACTCCAACCGCAATGCACCCTCTATTCGTAGAGGAAAAGGAATTTTTCAGGGACGACTAGTTATGAGAACGGGTTGTCGCGTCGTGATGTCGTTCGTCGTGTTCGCTATCGCACTGAGCAAATCGACGTTTGGTGCCGATCAGCCCGTCGAACTGGGTAAGCTGGTCCAAGAGTGTCAGCGGCTTGAAAATGACGGCGGACGCTTGCAGATCATTTGGTGGATTCCAACGGAATATTGGCGAGAATCGTTTCGTCAAGCAGACATGACTGAGGAGCAGAGAAATTCGACTTTGGACGCATTAGACCAATGTACGATCGTTGCAATCATTGACGGAAAGTTGAGCGGTTTCGGTAGCTCGAAGTGGCGGAGCGCGGACGACATTCGAAAGATGATCTCGATTGAACTAGCCGACGGCGAAACAGTGGCACCGCTTGCGACCGATGAGATTCCTCAAAGTACGCAAACTCTACTTCTGACGATGAAACCCATAATCGCAAAAATGCTGGGAGACGTCGGCACTGGACTGGAGATGGTTAGCTTTCCTGGCCGTGAAAAGAACGGCGGCCGTCTAATCGATCCGACTAAGGCAGGGGAGTTTGCTATCAAATACGATGGGAAGCTACACAAGTGGCGTCTACCTCTGGGGGCTTTACTGCCTCCCAAGATCGACGTTAAGTCCGGCGAGGAATTTCCTGGCAACTATTTGTTTAATCCATTTACCGGCGAAAAGCTTTCCGGTCCAACTGAGAATCCCTGATCTGAACGGCAATCCAAGACCGTTCGTCTTCGACTCCATTCATGATTGCGGCGAGGCGGCCGGGGTGTGGCCGGTATCGGCGGGTTGCTCGATGGTCGTGCTGCCGCGGACAGGAATCTCCGATTCGACGGCCGTGCCATGGGGCGGCGTCGCGGGGAATTCGAGCGTGAACGCGCTGCCTTGTTCGGGCTGACTCTCAACGCGAACGCGGCCGCCGTGTTCATGGAGAATCTTCTGGCTCACCGGCAGGCCCAGTCCCGTGCCGCGGCCTCCTTTGCGGGAGACGAACACGCCGAAGATCCGTTCGAGGTCTTCCTTCTCGATGCCGGAGCCGGTGTCGACGACGCGGACCCGGGCCATCCGCTCCTTGTCGATCGTAGATGCGTCGCGACTTCGACGCGGCGGGTGTCGCGGTCGAGGCAGGCGTCGACCGCGTTGGTGACGACGTTGAGAATCGCCCGGTGCATGGCCTCCGGATCGAACATCAGCGTCGGCATCGTCGTCGACGGCTGCCATACGAATTCGACCTTCTCGTCCTGAGCGCGCGACTTCATCAACTCGCAGACGTCGCCCACCACGTCGTTGAGATTCGAGGGCTCGGGCACCGGCTCCCGTTCCTTGCTGAACGTGAGCATGTCCATCACCAGCGCGGAGATGCGTTCCTGATTGCGCTCGACGATGTTCCAGCCTTTGCGCATGGTGGAGACGGCCTTTTCGGCCGCCTCGACGTTTACGTCGCCGTCGCTCACGGCCTTGGCGTGGTCCTTGATGCCCAGCTCGATGAGATAGCTGCCGCCGCGGACGCCCTGCAGGATGTTCTTGATGTGGTGCGAAAGCGAGGCGATCGTCTGGCCCACCGCCGCCAGCCGCTCGGCCTGGACCATCGCCTTGTAATACGAGGTGTCCTCGACCGCCAGCGCCGCCTGGTGGGCGATGGCGATCATCAGCTTGAGGTGCTCCTGCGTGAACTTGTTCGCCGAGCCCTGTTGCAGGATGCGATGCGGCGTGAGCGCGGTGTCGATGTAAATCACGCCCACGACGTCGTAGCGCCCTTGCATCGGCACGCAGATCGCCTCGCGGACCGCCAATTGCAAAATGCTCTTGGCCGCGTCGAAGCGGTCGTCGTCGCGCGCGTTCGACGTGAGCACGCCTTCATTGTGCTCGACCACGTAGTCGAGAATCGTCTTGGAAATCGTGATCCGCTCGTCGGTTTGCACTCCCCGGCGATGGCGGCGGACCTTGGGCACTAGCTGCTCGGTCTCGGGGTCCTTGAGCATGATGCAGCCGCGATCGGCGTCGACCCACTCGAAGATCATGTCCATGATCCGCGACAGCAGCTGATCGATGTCGAGCGTGTGGCTCACCGCCAGCGCCGTGCGGTACATGATCTGCAGATTGCTCGCGCCCGGGCGAGCCAGGGGGACGCGGTCTCATCGGCGGGTGGCGTAAAAATTTCGCTCCCCTCCGATTGGGCCATCGAGTGGACGATCCGCGAACCGTCATCCTCGACGTTGCGGGCGACGATGTTCACCTTGTCGGCAAGGTCTTCCAGCCGGTCGTCGGTCACGCCGGTGTAGAGCAACAGAGACCGCCCGAGCTGTAGCTGGTCGCCGCTGGCCAGATCGTGCTCGCGAATCTGTCGGCCGTTGACAAACGTGCCGTTCGAGCTGCCCAGGTCTTTAAGTACGTACTTGTCGCCTCGGCGCACCAGTTCCACGTGGTCGCGCGACACCTCGGTGTCGTGCAACTGGATCGTGTTGGCCGTGCCACGCCCGATCGTTACCAACGAATCGTCGAGGCGGAAGCGCGAGCCTTGATCTCGACCTTGAATCACGAACAGCGATGGCAAGGTGAAAACGTCCCCCGGTGATCCGGCGCCTGTCGAGCTTACGCGGCTGTTCGACAATAAAAGACGAGCACTGACGCGGTGCCGTTAGGCCGCGGCCAGCAAGCCCTCAATTTTATTGATCAGCTGGCCGTAATGGTAGGGCTTGGAGATAAATTGGCCCGAAGTGGGGCGTTTTTTTGTACTCCGGACAGTGCCCAAGATGACGATCGGCGTACCGTTGCGGCTGGCAGCGGCTTTGAGGTCGTCGCTGCCGCTTCCAGAGGCGGTGCGATCGCTTTCAGCGTCAAAGACGATCAGGTCGACGTGTTCCTGACGCGTGAGCTCGATCGCCTGGTGAGGTTGCCGTGCTTCGAGCGTCGTAGCGCCGGTTCGCGCCAACAGCGTCGCGAGGACTTCCCGCGAGTCGGCCGACTCGTCGACGATCAACACGCGCGGCGAGAGTTTCACTAATGATCTCCGTCGAATGAACAATCGAATTCTCCGCGGCGTCGGCGGCGCGGGCGGGGAGAATAGAGCGCCGGGCATGACGTGTCAATTTGTGGTTCGCGGCCCGTTCGATTCGCTATCAATCTCGCGCACGTCATGACGGCACGCGCTGATTTCAACAGCCGGTCCAACCGACCTTGGCGCGTCGATGACGGGCAACTTTCCGCGAAATACTGCCCTTTACGCCATTTGGGGTTCCCGCCACAATACGCCCCGCATTTTGGGAGCCAGGGTCCCGCGGTTTGCGGCCGATGGTTTGCCGCTCGCACCTGGCCTGATCATGGTTGGTCAAGGAAGACCGCTTACAGCAAGGAGTGCTGACGTGAAAACTCTGTTGCATGCTGCCGCCGCCACGGCGGCCCTGCTGAGTGTGATGGGAACCGGCTCGACGACCCAGGCTCAGAACGCCGCCGGCGCCAACGCTCAAAAGTACAACATCGCCGTCGTCGACATCAGCTACATCTTCAAGAATCACAAACGGCATCAGGCGACCATCGAAGCGATGAAAGCCGAGATGACGAAGACCGAAGCCGATCTGAAGGCCGACAGCGAAAAGATCCGCCAGATGGAAGAACAGCGGAACACGTTCCAAGTCGGCTCGAAAGAATACAAGGACCTCGACGAGGAGCTGGCCCGTAACGTGGCCGAGTTCAAGCTGAAGATGGACCGGCTCCGCAAGGACTTCATGGAGCGCGAGGCGAAGATTTACTATCAAACCTACCTCGAAGTCAACGACGCGATCAAGTTCTACGCACAGCGTCACGACATTGGGCTGGTGCTCCGCTTCAGCGGCGACAAGGTCGACCCCAACCGGCGTGAGGACGTCTTGAAAGAGATCAACAAGACCGGTCGTCTTCGAGAACCAAATCGACATTACGCCTGACGTTCTCGCGTTGATCAACCGCGACGCCGCGGCGGCGCAGATCGGCGTCCGGCCGGCGCGCCGGGATCTTCGATCCCGCACTAGTCGATCGCGTGTGAACATCGTCGGCCCGGAAAGCGGTCGGCGAGCTGAAAAACCGATGGATTCGCGGCTCGACCCGCGCTCGCCAGTCCGCCACGGACTTCACCCCGCTCGGGAGTTTGTTGTCGATGTCAGTTCTGCGCTGCCAACGCACGGTCGGCAAATCGGTTGCGGTCGAGGGTTTCGGCTACTTCAGCGGCCAGGATATTCGGGTCGAATTCCGTCCCGCGCCGGCCGGCTCCGGCGTGACGTTCGTCCGCTCCGATTTGAGCCCCGCGGCCCGTGTGCCGGTATCACCGGCGCTGCGTTTGGACGTGCCGCGCCGCACCTCGCTCGAATGGCGCGGGCGCGCGTGGAAATGGTCGAACACGTGCTGGCCGCACTGTCCGGCCTTCAGATCGACAATTGCGAGGTCTGGGTCAATGCGGCCGAGATGCCGGGCTGCGACGGGTCCGCGCTGGCCGTTCGTCGAAGCGCTCGATGAGGCCGGCGTCGTAGAGCAAGTTGCGCCAGTGCGCCGGATTCACGTCAAAAGGCGGATTCGAGTCGGCGACGAGCGGAACTGGATCGAAGCGTCGCCTTCGCGCGACGGACTACTGTCGGTCGCATTCGATCTCGACTACCGAACCCATCCGGCGATCGGCCGCCAGACGATTCGGCTCAACGTCCATCCCGCGACGTTCCGCAGCGAACTCGCGCCTTGCCGGACGTTTCTCGAAGAAGAGGCGGCCCGCGCGATGGTGGCCCAAGGGCTTGGCCGGCGCGTCACGCCACAAAACCTGCTGATTTTCGGTCCGGACGGTCCCATCGACAACACGCTGCGATTCGACAACGAGTGTGTTCGCCACAAGGTCCTCGACGTGGTCGGTGACCTCGCGCTCACAGGCTGCGAAGTGATCGCCGACGTTGTTGCCTGCCGTTCCGGCCATCGGCTACACGCCGAATTGGCCAAGCTACTGATGGAACAAGCCGGCATCACACGAACGGAACTTAACCAGCAGCAGCGGCTATCCGCATGAACGACCGGATCGGACCGCCTCCGGCAGTACCAACCCAGACACAGGCGGCAAACGGGAGCTTATCACGATGACGACTCGCATTGCTCATCAGGCGGCGGTCGACCCCCAGGCCCAGATCGACGACGACGTGGAGATCGGCCCCTTCACGATGATCGGCCCGCACGTGCGGATTCTCTCCGGCACGCGGATCATGAATTCCGTCACCATCATGGGCCACGTCACCATCGGACGCGACAACGTGATCTATCCCAACGTCGTCATCGGCGGCGAGCCGCAGGACATCAGCTATGCGCGGCAGCGACACGCAAGTCGTGATCGGCGATGGCAACACGATCCGCGAAGGCGTGACGATCAACCGCGGCAGCGAAAAGGAAGACGGCATCACGCGGATCGGCAACAAGAACTTCCTGATGGCCTGCTGCCACGTGGCCCACGACTGCAAGCTCGGCAGCCACATCATCATGGCCAACGGCGCGCTGTTGGGCGGCCACGTCCACATCGACGACTACGCCTCGCTCTCGGGCGCGGTGGCGGTGCACCATTACACGTCGATCGGCAGCTACAGCTTTATCGGCGGGCTTGAGCCGCGTGCTGCACGACGTGCCGCCGTTCATGCTTTGCGAAGGGGCGCCCGCCCGGCCGCGTTGCATCAACATCGTGGCCTTGAAGCGGCACGAATTTTCCACGCACGTGATCGATTGCCTCGCCGAGGCCCATCGTCTGCTCTACCGCGGCAAGGTCGGCCTCGACCCGGCCCGCGAAATCCTCCGCGGCAATGGCCAGCTTGTGCCGCAGGTGAACGAACTGTTGGCATTCATCGAGGGCCAGCAGGAAGGCCGGCACGGACGTGGCCGAGAAACCAGGAGGGCCGCATGACACCCTTGCGTGTCGCCGTTATCGGCGCCGGCCACTTGGGCCGCATCCACGCCCGCATCGCCGCCGGGCTGGACGAGATCGAGCTGGTCGCGGTCGCCGATCCGGTCGCCGCCTGTCGCGAGGCGGCCGCCGCCGAAAGCAGACGCCCGGGCGGTGGGCGATTACCGCGAGCTGATTGGCGACGTCGACGCGGCCATCGTTGCCACGCCCACCAACACGCACCACACGATCGGCATCGAGCTGCTTTCGAGCGGCATTCCGCTGCTGGTCGAGAAGCCGCTGGCGAACCACGCCGCCGCGGCCGACGACCTGGTGAACCTGGCTCGCAAGCAAGGCCTCGTGCTGCAGGTCGGCCACGTCGAGCGATTCAATCCGGCGCTGGCCTGGGCCGCCTCCGAGGTCCGCGATCCAAAATACATCGAGGCCACGCGCACCAGCGGCTATTCGTTCCGCTCGACCGACATCGGCGTCGTGCTCGACGTGATGATCCACGACCTCGACGTCGTGCTCGCGCTGGCCAGTTCCACCGTGACCCATGTCGACGCGCTCGGCATCTCGGTGTTGGGCGGACACGAAGACATGGCCACCGCGCGGCTGACCTTCGCCAGCGGCCTGGTCGCCCAATTGACCGCGTCGCGGGTTAGCTTCCAGCAGCGTCGCACCATGAGCATTTTCACCTCGCGCTGCTGTGCGACGATCGACTTTGCCACGCAGGAGGCGACCGTCGTCAAGCCGCGCGAAGACGTGCTGCGGCGGCGGTTCCAAGCCGACCGGCTCACTGCCGACGAGCGGGCCCATTTGAAAGAGCATCTCTTCGACGAGCTGTTGGTGCGCAGCGAGCACGAGCCGATCAAGATCAACGCCATCGAAGAAGAGCAGCGCGACTTCGTCGCCGCGATCCGCACGGGCAAGACGCCGCGCGTCGACGGCGCGGCAGGCCGCGACGCAGTCGCGGTCGCCGAGCATGATTCTCGAAAGCATCCACGAACACGCCTGGGACGGCACGCTCGGCCGGCCGCCACGGCCCGTTCGCCATGCCGGCGCTACCGATTCTCCCCGCCGCCGATCGTTGGCAGGAAGCAATCGCGACACGCCGCAAGGCCGGCTAGGATTTGTCTGTCCCGCACTATGCGATTTCAACAAATGCGGCAGAACTCCCAGGCTGAGGAATTGGTTCGCCCTCCTGTCGAAGCCCGTCGAGATGAAATTCAATTGCCTCGTGCATGTTCGATTCACACTCGTCTCGAGTGGTGCCTGTGGAAGCGCAACCCGGTAGGTCCGGTGAGTAGGCCGAAAAGCCCGTGCCAGTGGGTTCGATGACAATGAGGTATCTCATTTCAATCCCGCTTGCTTCAAAATGTTGTTCAAAGTTCCCGGTGCCAATTCATCGTTTGGCTTCCCCGGAACAGTAACTACACCGCGTTTGACGCGATGATTAAATTGTCGGTGACTACCGCGCGTGCGTGCGTGCCGCCAACCGTCCTCTTCAATTATTCGAATCAGGTCGCGAACCTTCATCCCGTCAATTGTAGCTCCCGCACGCGTCACGCCAAATCGCGGTCCTCGAACAGGATCAGCGCCAGCAGCATCGCGGCGGTCGAATAGAGCAGGCAGTAGACCAGCGCCCAGCCGAGATAGGCCATCGGCACGTCGACACCGCCGGCCACGGCCGCTTGGATGTTGAAGTGGTCGAGCACCGGCAGCACGACCGCGATCAGCTTGCCGATGAAGGCGACGAACTCGAGCTGGCCGGCGGACGACTGCACGATCAGCGGCCCGAGGTGGCCCAGCACGTAGATCGAGCCACAGATGATCAGATTCGGCAGCATCGGCAACCGGGTCGAAATCGCCACGCTGATCGCCGTCAAGCACGACGGTTTCCATGAACGCCAGCACCAGTCCCGGCACGGTGCCGATCATGGCTTCGTAACATTGCTGCCAGTTCGGCTCGGGGTTGGCGGTTTCGCGGGCGTCGTAGACGACTTTGTACGAGACGGTGATCAGCAGGATCGCGCCCAGGATGACGAACATCAAGAACAGCGGCCAGACGATGCCCAGGAACTTGCCGATCACGAACTGCCGCCGGCTGATCGGCTTGGAGAGCAGCGTCACCGCCGTCTTGCCCTCGATTTCGTCGGCCACCGAGACGCTCGCCGTCCAGAGGCCGACGAGGATCGCCAGGATCATGATCGTGGTGAGGCCCGAGTCCTTGAGCATCTTCACGTCTTCGCCGAACGTGTTGTAAGGGATGTAGATGAACGACAGCAGCGCGAACGCCCCGCCCAGCATCACCAGAATGTAGAGCGGTTGGGCGACGGCCTCTTTTGCCGTGGCCAAGGCGATCACCGACACGCCGGGCAGCAACCAATAGATCAGGAAATAAACGACGTAGACCGCCACGACGGCAGACCGCCGTGATCGGAATCTGATGGACCTGCGGCATCACGACGTCGGTCAGCAAGTTGATCTTCAATTCCGCCGGCGAAGTGCCTTGATTCGTGACGTAGAGATTCGTGACGACACCGTCCAGCAGCCGTGGGCGATTGCTGCTGGGCGTCCAGTCAAACGGCTCATCGGCCTGGACGAGGATCAACGGCGCCGCGTAAGCGTTGCCCTGCTTCTCGTTGATCACGACGTTCTGATCGCTCTCGAAGGAATACCGCTGCAGTTCGTCGGCGTTGAAAAAGATCGGCACCGCAACATCTTCCTGGCCGGCGGGTATCGTGACGGATCGCTCCAGCGGGCCGACCGCCGTGAGCCGCTTGAGTGAATCGAATGTCTCGCGAGCCGGCATAGCCGGCGCACCGAGTACACAGAATCCCACCAACACGACTGCCATGTAGGTAATGGGCAAGAGCACGCTCTCGCGGATGACCCGCGCGACCGATTCCGCCGCCCGCCGCGCCACCAGCCACATGAGCCCATAGAGAACCAAGAGGATCGCCATCCCGATCGTCACGCCGACCGAGAGAATCCAAACCGGCGTGAGCCACATCACCAGATTGCCGAACAACAAGATAGACGACATAGGGTCCTGCGATCAGGAAAACGAGAATGAAAAAACGATGCTCGGAATTCTGTGTCGCTCGCCCCGCGACCGACGCACGCGGAGACAGCCTTCCTTCATCAAAACGTGCGGCGGGCAAACGATCAAGTGCCCGGCGGCGATCGCCTCTTCAGCCGA
This sequence comes from uncultured Planctomycetota bacterium, assembly GCA_963808175.1. Taxonomy (GTDB): domain Bacteria; phylum Planctomycetota; class Planctomycetia; order Pirellulales; family Lacipirellulaceae; genus DASYDU01. Next base: position 58,782 of record CAWEEU010000021.1, read on the forward strand.
CCAGAGCGCGTGCCCGATGTTCTAGTGCCGAATCTCAAACCCCGCGAACTCTCCGCTGGCCGGCTGCGTATCTACCCGTTCGTCGCGAATGTAGCGGACCATCCGTTCGCGGACGTCGTCGAGGAAAGCCGCCAACTCGTGCTTTTCGCCCTCCGCCACCAGCTCGACCTGGCCGTCCGGCAGGTTGCGAACGTAGCCGTTCACCTCGTACCGTTTGGCGATGGACTGGGCGGTGTAGCGAAAACCGACACCCTGGACGTGGCCGCGATAGTGGACGGTCTTACGTAGATGGGCGATGGTTGCGCACATGCTCCCGTGTCCGTAGGCGGCCCGCACCGCGACCGGCTCTAGTATATCCGGCCACTGCTGGCACTGCCAGCCTTGACCGTGCGAGCGCGTTTCTCTAAGCTCCCCGCGCGATGGTGTGGCAGCGAAAACTTCCCGGCCGGTTGATCTGCGCGATAGCGCTTACGCTGGCCGCTTGCCCACGGGCGACCGCCGGCAACGACGCCGGTGACGAGGGCGACGTGGTGGTGTTGCGCAGCGGCGGCGTGCTGCGCGGCACGGTGTCCGTCAACGGCGAACGGTACGTGGTCACCGGGCCCAACAGCGTGTTCGACGTCCGCGCTCCGCAAGTGCTGCTGGTCGCCCACTCGATGGCAGACGCGTACGAGCAACAACGAAAGCAATTGCCGCAGCGACGTCGCCGAGGCGCATCTCGGGCTCGCCGAGTGGTGTCTGCGATACGACATGCTCCAGGAGGCGAAGCAGGAGCTGGCCGACGCGCGTCGGCTCGATCCCCGCGATCCGCGAATTGCTCTGTTGGAGCGCCGGCTCGCGGTGGCCAATGCGCCGAAGGAATCGCCGCCGTCCCCGGTCGCGTCGAAGCCGCACGACGACAACGCCTCGCAAGACGAACTGGAACAGCTCGCCGCGTCCGTGAAGGATCTGCCGCCCGGTGCCGTCGAGCGATTCACCCGCAAAGTCCAACCGCTCTTGGTCAATAGCTGTACGACCTCCGGCTGCCATCAAGCGGGGAGCACGCAAGACTATCAGCTCGATCGCGCGGTGCTCCACGGCCTGGCGAATCGCCGCATCACGCTCCGCAATCTGGTCGCGACCCTGGAGCTAGTCGACCGCGACTCGCCCCAGGACAGCGCCCTGGTCACGATACCGCGGCGCAAACATGGCGGCATGGACCACCCGATTTTTTCCTCGCGTCAGGAAACTCAGCTCACTCAAATCATCGATTGGGTCGAGCTGGTGGCGCCGCAGGGTGCTGGAACCAATCCGTCCATCGCCAAGACCGCGAAACAGGCTCCGCCGATCAAGCCGATCGAGCCATTCGGCTCGCCGGAATACGACTTGCCCCCATCGCGGTTTCTCAATCGCGACGTCGTGCAGGCCGATTTCGCCGACCCCCAGCAGCAAGCGGAGCTGCCCAAGAGCAACGTGAAATTCGGCGCCGACGTCAAACCCGCCTGGCAGCCGAAGGATGAGTTTGACCCGGAGATTTTCAACCGGCAGACGTCAGCTGTGAGCGCGCAGAGTGCAACCACTGCGGTTGGGCCGCCGGTGGCACATTGACGGTCTGCTGCTCAAGCGTCGCGGGCGACTATTCGTAGCCGACTTCGCTACCGGCGGCTTCCGGCGCAGCTTCGTAGTATTCATCGTTGGCCGGGCCGCCTTGATTGCCGCAGTTGCAGCCGCCGGTCGAGCAGCCCGCCGGGCCGCAGGCGCCGCCTGCACAATTGCACGGAGCCGCGCCGTCGCACGGGCTGCAAGCGCCGCAATGACTATTGGAGCCGGCCCGGCCGCAGCCGCAATTGCAGTTGGCAACCGGCGCGTCGTAGTCGTAACAGGAACTGCAGCTACGGCAGCCGCCAGCGGCTAGTGTGAGCGAAGTTCCCAAGACGAGCGACAGCAGCAGGTGGCGTAGCATTACAAATCGTTCCTTCTCGCGCGATGAGGTGCCGCCTTGGGCGATAGCATCCGGCGGCAAGAGGAGGGCGCGTGGTGTACCAGACCATCGGCCGATCGAGCGCGCTGGGATGAGTGAAACTGGCGATCAGCCAGCGAGTGCCATCAATGCTACCGACAACATAAAGCCGCGACCACCGGTCGCGGCTTTATTTCGGAATGCCGAGCGCTTGGAGAATCCGCGGATCGGCAAGCGTGTCGGCCACGAACCGTACGCCGGCGAAATCGTACTCCCGCGTGTGGCGATTCGGCACGGCGACAGTGAAGGCGCCGGCGGCGACGCCGGCCCGGCAGCCGTTGACGCTGTCTTCCAACACCATCGTCTCCGCCGGCAGGAGGCCGAGCCGCGCGGCAGCCAGCTGGTACACGTCCGGAGCAGGTTTGCCGTGCACGACGTCTTCGCTGGTGAGCACGAACCGAAATCGTCCCTGCAGATCGAGCCGGTCCAGCACGTAGTCGGCGTAGGAACGATGGCCGCTGGTGGCGATCGCCCTGGGGATTCCTGCCACATTCGAGCTTGTCGAGCAGACTGGCCAGGCCCGGCATCGGCTCGATCGACTCCTCGAGCAGCTTGTCCCGCAGCAGCGACCGCTCGGCCTCCAATAGCTCGACCGTGTCTTCGAGCGCGTGCCACTCGATCATCGCGCGGAGCGACTCGGCGGTGGGACGACCCATCATCCGGGCCCGCAGCTCGGCGTCGTACGCCTTGCCGCGGCGGCGGAGCACTTCGACGTCCGCCTGCTCGTAGACGTCTTCCGAGTTGACGATCAGGCCGTCGAGGTCAAACACGACGGCGGCCAGCTTTGTCGATTCCAGCATTCGGGTTCAACCTTCCGAGATTCTCCGCAACACGCCCGCGAACTGGCCCAAGATAATGCTCGTCGCGCCCCAAACGCAATCCTCTCCGATGCGATAGCAGGGAGCCCGGAACGCCACAGGGCCGCGCTCGATCGTCACCGTTCCGACGTGGCTCGGATCGAGCAACATCTCGAGCGGCATCTCGACCACGCGTTCCACTTCGCAGTCGTGAGGATGCCACGTCGGCTCCGCACTCGTCACCGCCAGCCACGGCATGACGCGAAAATTGCTCACGTACACGTAGCACTCCGGCAATTCGCCGATCAGCTCGACCGAATCAACAACTCCCAATTCTTCTGCGAGCTCGCGTCGTGCGGCGTCGGCCGACAGACTCGCCGGCGTCGATCGCTCCGCCCGGCAGACTGATCTGCCCGCCATGACGGCCAAGCTCCGCGTGCCGCACGGTGAGCGGGATGTGCCAGCGACCATTCCGCCGGAATAAGAGCGCGATCACTGCCGCCGGCCGGGCATCGGCAGGTGCCGGCCCGAAATGCCGGCCGTAGCTCAACTCGGGCGCGAAACGCAGGCCAGCGCGACGGTCTGCGCCGCGAGTCTTCAGCTCGACAGCGAGCTGCGCCGGCAAGTCATCGGCACAAAGAAGCGCGTCAATCTTTGATGGCATACACGACATACTCATCATTGGGATGTTCGCGGTCCGGATAAACTGCCCTGAGCGCCAGCGGGTGAGCCTGATCGGAGACGATGTACTGCGCCCCGTAGCGGCGGGCCACTGCGACCGCCCGCTCCGTGCCCAGTTCGCCGATCGAATTGAATGGCTCCGCATCGTTTCCGAGCTGGTAGTAATAAATGTCCTCGAGGCGGTCGAACCATTCGACCATACTGTGGGCGTCTTGCGGAATGTCCTTGCGAGTGGCGACCTCGGCCCGAGAGGTCCGCCATTTGAAGCTGCAGGCGAGTCGCGGCGTGAGAAACACCGCGTCGGCGGGCGTGTTCTTGGCGATCCACTCGCAGACGTCGGCCCAGGCCGCCGGATCGCGCATCGCCGCGTCGGCCGGCGGCACGGGGCGGAGCCAGCGGGTCGTCGTGCGAGTACCGAGGTGCCAACCGGCAACGGCGATCGCTGCGGCGAGGCCCCAGATCGCCCACCGCTTGCGGATCGCGAATCCATGCACGATCAGCGTCACGGCCTGCAGCGAGACGGCCAGCGGCACCGCCACGTCGGAGAGCCGAAACCAATAGTAGCGCAGCAGCGAAGCGGCGAGCTCGGGCTGGTACCAGAGCGCGATCTCGATGGCAAAACCTATTGCCGCAAGCGCGACCGCACCCCAGGCGTACCATGTGACGACTTTCAGACCGCGAATCGAACACTCAGCACTCCGTCGATTCGCGCGACGAGTCCCCACAGGCAGAGAATCAAGAAGACGTGCCGCACCAAGCGCGTGAGGAACTCGCCGGCCGAAAGCGTCAGCAGCGACAAGTGATGCGGCAGCCGCTCGAAGACGTAAATCTGATTGGCCTGGGTAACGATTTCCGCGGGCTGATGCCAATTGAGCGCGAGCGCTGGAATTAGACCCAGCAGAGCGATCAATCCGCCCAGCGCGAGCCCCGGCAGCATCGACCAGAACTCCCGGGAGGGCGCGGCTCCGGCCGAGCAGGCGTATTGCTCCCCAAGCCAGATTCCGCCGCAAACTACCATCGACCATCCACCCACCAGGACATGAAACGCGCTGGCCACTCCCAGCGCAATCCACGCGCGGTTCCAATGCCGATCGACCAGCGCGCGCAGGGCGATCAACACAAACACATAGGCAAAGCACTTGGCCTCGACGCCGCCCACGACCCATTCACCCGCCAGATGGGCCTTGTCGGTGAGCGTCACCCAGAGCGCCGCCCCCAGTACCGACACGAGCGGCACCGGCACCAGCCGCCAGCTCAACCGTTGCCACGCCCAAGCCAGCAGCGTCCAAGCGACGAGCCGGCCGACCCAGGCCGTCGCCGGCAACGAGAGCCACTTGGTCAATGCGCCAAACGTCCAGACAAACAGGCCATGGGCATCCGGCGACCGGAGGAATAAGTCGCCCGCGCACCAGTCGGGGTTCCAGAAATGTTTGGCCCGGCTCAAGTAGTGGGCTTCGTTGACGTTCGGCGCCAGATTCGCCGGCGATGGCGAAGAACACCAGCAAAATCAGCAGCACCTCGCACCATCGCGCTGCCCAATACTCCGGTTCGTTCTCGTCGCTTGTCGAGCTGATTTCGGTGGCGTTCATCTCTGGCCAGCCTAATCGGCTGGAGTCGCGCGAGCCAGCCGAATAGCCCGCGGTCCGCCTTGCTGGCTCGGCGCCAGGCCGAATATCATAGAAGCGTTCCTGCAAATCCAACGAAATCCGGTAGCAAGATATCCATGGCGAGCAATGGAGCAAGTTCCGGCGGACTGCTGCGGGCAGCAGTCAAGGCCGCGCCAATCCAGGTACCCGGCGCTCCGAGTGCGCTCGTGGCCCGCATGATCGAAGACGCCGGATTCGAGGCGGTCTATCTCTCCGGGGCGACGCTCTCGGCCAACGTGCTGGCGATGCCGGACGTAGGACTCTTCACGCTCACCGAGCTTACGCAGCAGGTCGACTACATGACCGCGCGGGTGGCGATTCCCGTAATCGTCGACGCCGACACGGGCTTTGGCGACACGCTCAACGTCGCCCGCACGATCGCCGATCTGGAGCGGGCCGGCGCCGCAGCGATTCAGCTCGAAGACCAGGTGCTCCCCAAGCGGTGCGGGCACCTTTCGGGCAAGTCGCTGGTGACGACCGACGAAATGTGCGCGAAGCTCCGGGCGGCGGCCGACGCGCGAGCGGACGAGAGCACGGTGCTCGTCGGCCGGACCGACGCCCGGGCCGTCGAAGGGTTCGACGCTGCGGTCGCACGGGCTCGGCGGTATCTCGACGCCGGGGCCGATTGGATCTTTCCCGAAGCGCTCACGACGCCCGACGAGTTTCACGCGTTCGCACAGGCGATTGATGCACCGCTGGTGGCCAACATGACCGAGTTTGGCAAGAGTCCGCTCTTGGGTTTCGACGAGCTCTCGGGCATGGGTTATCGGGTCGTGCTTTATCCCGTTACGCTACTGCGCGTGGCGATGAAGGCGGTCGAGACCGCGCTGGCGATCCTGGCGGCCGAGGGGTCGCAGCGAGAGCTGTTGGACCTGATGCAGACGCGGCAGGAACTGTATGATCTGTTGGACTACGAATCGTACGAGTCGCGTGATCGGGAATACTTTCAGTAGCAACGATGCGAGGGTGCGAGGCAAGAATATCGCGTCGCGAGCGACGCGGCCAAGCGATCTGGCTCTCGACACTTGACTCTAGACTCTCGACCATCCTTCATGAGCGAACCCATCTACAGCCCTGGCCTGGAAGGCGTCATCGCCGGCGAAACGGCGATCAGCACCGTTGAGGGCGGTCTTCAATTTCGCGGCTACTCGATCGAGGACCTCGCACGGAACGCAACGTTCGAAGAGGTGGCTTACTTGCTGCTCTACGGCGAGTTGCCGACCGCGGAACAGCTCGACCAGTTTCAGCGGCGTCTCGGTGCCGCCGCGGACGTGCCGCCCGCGATCATCGAGATGCTCCGCAAGATTCCCAACGCGGCCGACAGCATGGACGTGCTCCGCAGCGGAGCCAGTCTGCTGGCCCACTGGGATCCGGATCGCGACGATAATAGCCGCGAGGCCAATCTCCGCAAGGCCGAGCGACTGATTGCCCAGCTGCCCGTCTTGATGGCCGCCCGCCACCGGCTCAAGCAGGGGAAGGAGCCGGTCGCGCCGGAGCGCGGCCGCTCGCTCGCCGCCAACATGCTCTGGATGTTGTTCCGCGCCGAGCCGACGCCGGGCCACATCCGCGCGATGGACGTCACGTTGATCCTTTACGCGGAACACGAATACAACGCCTCGACGTTTACCGCCCGCGTGATCGTCTCGACCCTCTCGGACATTTACTCGGCGGTCACCGGCGCGATCGGCGCCCTCAAAGGTCCGCTGCACGGCGGAGCGAACGAGCGAGTGCTCGACGTGCTCCACGCGGTCGGCAAGAAGGAGAACGCCGACGCCTGGGTCCGCGCGGCCCTGGCCCGAAAGGAAAAGATCATGGGCTTCGGCCACCGCGTCTACAAAGACGGCGACCCGCGCGCCGAGTTTCTCAAGACGCTCTGCGCCGAGCTGGCGGCCGAAACCGGCAACGAAGACCTCGAAGCGATCGCGGGCGTGATCGAGCGCGTCGTCCGAGCCGAAAAGAAGCTGCCGCCGAATCTCGACTGGCCGACCGGCCGGCTGTACCACTATCTGGGCCTGCCAGTCGACCTCTATACGCCGCTGTTCGTCGTGAGCCGCGTCGCCGGCTGGAGTGCCCACGTGATCGAGCAACTGGACCACAACCGCCTGATCCGCCCCCGCGGCCGCTACATCGGCCCCCAGTCCCGGTCCTGGCTGACGATTTCCGAACGTTAGCGGCAACTACACGAATTTCGCAAGAAATCTTCCCCATTTTCTCTTGCCGGTTTGGCAAGATTCTTCTAAACCCGTTCGCCGCTGGACGATACCAAAGTGGGCGTTTTGGTTTTCCCGGCACCGGGTTTGCACCCATTTTTGGGCCGCACTGGCGATCCACGCCGAGTTTTGTGCGTAACAATTGATTAGACGCTTCGGCACACGAGATGAGGAACTAGCAGATGGCTGACGATGCGACAATCGAAGAACGGGTCCAGGAACTGACCTGGTCGATGGTGGATGATCAAATCACGGACGATGAAGTACGCCTGCTGGAGAGCCTGCTCCTGGCCGACGACAAAGCCCGCGACACCTACGTCCACTGCATCCAGTTGCACGCCGACTTGATCGGCCATTTCGCCAAGCCAGACTCCGCGTTGGCAGGCGGCAAATCGCCGGTGCTGTCATTCCTTGGCGGTGGAGTTCCGCCGATCGATGCCCAGCCGTCGGCACAATAGATTCGCATGCCGACTGCTCGCGGCATGGGCAGCCGATGCGCACTAGGGCGCAGTTTGTTGCGACGCCGGCATTCTCTTCATGGGACCTTTACGGAGCGGTCGGTCAACCCAGCACGGCGATGGCGAGATAGTCGTCGCGGAGCGAGCGATAGAGCTGCTGATAGATGGGGAAAGCGGCGTCGTATTTCGACTTCGCTTTCGCATGGGTCTTCGTTTCACGCTTCGTTTTGACGGTCGCGTCGCAGGCTTCGATCACGTCTTTGAACTCGCCGGCGCCGACCGCCGCGAGCAGCGCAACGCCGTAGCCGGGCCCCTCGTCGGCCGCCATGTTGACGACGCTCTTGCCAAGCACGTCGGCCTGCAGCTGCCGCCAGAAGGCGCTCTTCGCGCCGCCGCCGGAGGCGCGAATCTGCTTCACCGCGACGCCTTGCTCTTCGACGATCGAGAGGCAGTCGCGGAGCGAATAGGTGACGCCCTCCAAGATCGAGCGGACCAGGTGGCCGCGGGTGTGCTTGAGCGTCAGCCCGACGAAGGCACCGCGCGCCAGCGGGTCGGCGTGGGGAGTCCGCTCGCCGGCGAGGTAGGGCAGGAAGAAGAGCCCTTCCGCGCCCGGCGGCGTGACGGCCGCTTCTTCGGTGAGCACGTCGTAAACGTCGATCTTCGATTTCTTGGCGACCGCAGCCATTGTCTCGCACAGTGCATTGCGAAACCATTGCAGCGAGCCGCCCGCCGAAAGTGTGACTCCCATCATGTGCCACTTGCCGTGCACGGCGTGGCAGAACGTGTGGAGCCGGCCCTCGGGATCGACCTGCGGCGTGTCGCTGTGAACAAACACCACGCCGGAGGTGCCGATCGACGTTGAAAGCACTCCATTGCGGACGATGCCGTTGCCGACCGCACCGGCCGCGCAGTCGCCCGCCCCGCCCACTACGACACATTCCGTCGAGAGGCCGAGCTGCTTGGCCACGGCCGGCAGCAACTTGCCGGTGACTTGTTCCGATTCGTAACAGGTAGCCGAGCAGGCTCGGGTCGAGCTCCAGCTTCTCCAGTAGCGGCTTCGACCACTGCCGATTAACGACGTCGAGCAGCAACATGCCGCTGGCGTCGCTAACCTCGGTGGCGAATTCGCCGGTGAGCCGGCGGCGAACGTCGTCCTTGGGCAGCAGCACCTTGGTGACCTTGGCGAAATTCTTCGGCTCGTGGTTCCGGAGCCAGAGGATCTTCGGCGCGGTGAAGCCGGTCAGTGCGGGGTTGGCGACCATCCCGATCAGCGCCTTGCGTCCGCCGGCCCGCCGCTCGATTTCCTCGCACTCGGCGGCGGTCCGCTGGTCGTTCCACAAGCAGGGCCCGCCGCACGACGTTTCCCTTCTTGTCGAGAAACACCGAGCCGTGCATCTGGCCTGAAAGGCCGATCGCCTTCACGTCGGCCGGCTTCAGTTTCGCCTGTCGCACCACGGCTCGGATCGTTTTGACAGTTGCCTGCCACCAGTCCTCCGGGTCCTGCTCGCTCCAGAGCGGTTTCGGATGATAGCTGGGGTAGGTGGCCAGCGCCTGGCCGAGGATTTTACCCTTGCCGTTGATGGCCAGAGTCTTCGTGCCGGACGTGCCGACGTCGATGCCAAGATAGACGCTCATCGCGGTGCGCTGCTCCTGGGAGTAATGTACGAGGGATTCGGGTTCGACGAGAATTGCTGCCTGTCAGTAGTTGACAGCACGCCATTTTGCGCAAAGACGCAAAGGAGCAAAGGGCGCAAGAGAATCGCGAATGCGGAATCGACACGCATGGTGGCCAACAATGCCTTTCCCCGTCCGAATTGCGTTCTTTGCTCCTTTGCGTCTTAGCGCGCTCGATCTCTTCCGGTTTTGGAGCAGGATACCGTGGGACGACGAACGAAAGCCTCGTTCCGCGGGCCTCAAACTAGCACGCCCCCTCTGGCAGCCGACGGCTTGCCAGCGGAGGCCGCAAGGAGTAGCGTTAGGGATCTCGTTCGTTAGGGATTGTCAATATCCCCGTGTTTCACCGCGTTTTGCGGTGGCTTTGCGTGACGGACCATGATTAGCACCGCCCTCGATCAACCACGCGAAGACCACGAGCGAATCGTGATCACGGGCATCGGTCTGACGGCGCCCAACGGCAATACGTTGGCCGACTATCGCGCGGCGCTCTTGGCAGGCAGAAGCGGCGTTCGCAAATACGACATCCGCTACGTCGGCCAGACGCTCGCCGGCATCTGCGACTTCGACGAGCTCAAGTACCAGAAGCGCAAGGAAGTCCGCCGCGGCACGCGGGCCGGCGGCATCGGCATCTATTGTGCCCAGGAGGCGGTCGCCGACTCGGGGCTCGATTGGGCCAACCTCGACCGCGAGCGAGTCGGCGTCTACATCGGGGTGACCGAGCACGGCAACGTCGAGACCGAAAACGAGATCTACGAGATCAAGGGCTACGACTACGACACCAGCGTCTGGTCGCACCACCACAATCCGCGCACCGTGGCCAACAATCCGGCCGGCGAGATCACGCTCAACATGGGCATCACCGGCCCGCACTACACGATCGGGGCCGCCTGTGCCGCCGGCAACGCGGGGCTGATCCAGGGCGCTCAAATGTTGCGGCTCGGCGAGGTCGACGTCGCGCTCACCGGCGGCGTCTCCGAGAGCATTCGCACGTTCGGCATCTTCGCCGGATTCGCCAGCCAGGGCGCGCTCGCCAAGCATGATGACCCGACCAAGGCCTCGCGGCCGTTCGACCAGGATCGCAACGGCATCGTCGTGGCCGAGGGCGGCTGCATCTATGTGCTCGAGCGGCTCGACGACGCCCGGGCCCGCGGCGCGAAGATTTACGGCGAGCTGGTCGGCTACGCGATGAACAGCGACGCCAGCGATTTCGTGTTGCCCAACCCGACGCAACAGGCACGCTGCATGCAGCTGGCATTGCGCAACGGACGGCTGAATCCTGACCAGATCGACCTGGTGAGCACGCACGCCACGGCCACCCCCAGCGGCGACGTCCAGGAATGCGTCGCCCTGCGACAAGTCTTCACTGGCGATGCCCAGCCTGCGATCAACAACACCAAGAGCTTCATCGGCCACGCGATGGGGGCGGCCGGGGCCCTGGAGCTGGCCGGCAATTTGCCGACCTTTGAGGATGGCGTTTGCCACCCGACGATCAACGTCGACCGGCTCGATCCGGAGTGTGCACTGCCCGGCCTGGCCGTCAACGAGCCCCGCGAGCGAAAAAACACCCGCTATATCCTCAACAATTCGTTTGGTATGTTGGGGATTAACTCGGTGGTGATTATTGGCAAGGTCTGACGGGGCGCTAGTTGGAAGGCGCTAGGCGCTAGTTTCAAGGGTCCCATCAACTCGCGCCTCGCGCCTCCCAACTAGCGCCTACATGTAATCAGGAGAACCCCGGCATGAATGCTGCCGAGATTAGAGAAGAAGTTTTGGACATCCTCCGCGACATCGCGCCGGACGAGGACCTCACGCAGCTCGACGACGAGAAGCGGTTCCGCGAGCAGCTCGAGCTCGACAGCATGGACTTCCTCGACATCGTCATGGAACTCCGCAAGCGCCACCGCATCCAGATTCCCGAAGACGACTACATCAACCTCGCCAGCATGCACTCGACGGTCACCTACCTCGAACCGCTGATGAAGGACGTCGAGCGGGAAAGCGTTTAAGCTCCGTGAAAGAGTCGAGGGCCGATGGTCAGCGGTTGAGGGATTCGCAAGGCGTTGTCCTCGACCCTCACCGTTCAGCGCTGAACCTTCATGTCCATGTACGACACGATCATCATCGGCGCGGGGATGAGTGGACTGGCGGCCGGGATTCGGCTCGCGTACTACGAGCAGCGGGTCTGCATCCTCGAACGCCACTCGACGATCGGCGGGCTCAATTCGTTTTATCGCCTCCGCGGCCGCGACTACGACGTCGGCCTCCACGCGATTACAAATTTCGCGCCCAAAGGCACCAAGACCGGGCCGCTCGCGCGCTTGCTGAGACAATTGCGTCTCAAGTGGGACGACTTCGCCATCTCTCCGCAGCTCGGTAGCGAAATTGCGTTCCCATCGGCGCGCCTGCAATTTGATAACGACCCCGGCACACTCCGCGAGGAAGTGGCCCGCGCCTTTCCGCAGCAGGTTGACAATTTTGACCGGCTCACGCGCGAGATCGTCCACTACGACGACCTCAGCGAGGCGCACGCGAATCTCTCGGCCCGCGAGGTCGTGGGCTCGATCATCACCGAGCCGCCGTTGATCGAGATGCTCTTTTGCCCGCTGATGTTCTACGGCTCAGCCCGCGAGGACGACATGGATTGGGGCCAGTTCTCGATCATGTTTCGCAGCATCTTTCTCGAAGGCCTGGGCCGGCCGCAGGCGGGAGTGCGGCTGATTCTCAAACACCTGGTGCGGAAGTTTCGCACCCTGGGGGGCGAATTGAAGTTACGAGCAGGCGTGAAACAGCTCGCCGTCGATGGCGATCGCGTCACGCGGGTCGTGCTAGAAAACGACGAAGTGCTCGAAGCTCGCAACGTCGTCTCGTCGGCTGGCTGGTGCGAGACAATGCGCCTCTGTGACGACGGCCAACCGGTCGTCACTTCGCGCGTCCCCGGTCAGCTCTCGTTCTGCGAGACCATCGCCACGCTCGACTCCCAGCCGAGCGACGTCGGCCACGATCGCACGATCACGTTCTTCAACGACCACGACCAATTTGTCTGGCAAAAGCCCGAGGAACTCTGCGACGTGCGGAGCGGCGTCATTTGCTCGCCGAACAATTTTGCGTACAACGAACCCTTGGACGACGGCACAATTCGGATCACGGCGCTGGCCAATTTCGACCGCTGGCGCGAGCTCGATGACGAGGCGTATCGCTTGGAAAAGCTCCGCTGGTACGACCGGATCACCGAGTCGGCCGTCCGTTTCATCCCCGACTATCGTTCAAGAGTGATCGACACCGACATGTTCACGCCCACGACCGTCGTCCGCTTCACCGGACACGACAACGGCGCGATCTACGGCGCTCCCGACAAGCAGCTCGACGGCAAGACACACCTCAAGAATCTCTTCATCTGCGGCACCGACCAAGGCTTCGTCGGCATCATCGGCAGCATCACCAGCGGCATCGCCATGGCGAACCGGCATTGCCTGGTCGGCGATGCCGCGAATTAGCCGCGTCGCTCGCGACGCGGGGTGGTCGCAGCGCCCTGCACGCCAATTCCGCCACCGGAGCCATCTGCGACGTTGGCTCGTCTCGTCCCAATTGAATATACTGAACCCGGAGGAATCAGGCATGGCAACCGACGCAAAAAGTGACATGACGGACGCCGAGCTACTCGACTTCTACGTGGGGATGCGGCTGCAAAGGGGAGACCGTGACGTTCCCATCGAGCAACTCCTGGCCGGTTTTTCTATGTACCTGCGCGAGCGGAGGCAGATGCAAAGCATGATCCGCGAGGCTGATGACGCAATCGCGGCCGGACGATCGGGGCCGTTGGACTTGGAGCAGTCGATTCGCGAAGTCGTCCAGGAATTGGCAGTTAAGAGAATCTCCGAGTAACGCTTTCGGCGGAGCATTTCCTGCCAGAGGCCAACTGGAGCGACTTCGCGCGCGAGGATCTGAAAGGCATCGGTCGCTATATCGGCGAAGAGCAACGCCGCCCGTCCACCGCTGCAAAAATCATGCGAGAGATTGGCGAACATTGCGACGTTCTCGCGCGAGTCCCATATACCGGAATGGCGCGCCCCGACTTGGATGAGAATATTCGGATCACTTCATGGAAGCGGTGGGTGATCGTGTTTCGCCCCGCCAGAAATGGCGTAGACATTCTGCGCATCGTCGACGGCAGCCGCGATTTCACACAGTTGTTCTGAGACTCAAGGAAAATTGAAACCAGCCTGCGGAAAAGCAAATTCAATGCCTCGTCTCCGCCCGCGAATTTCCTTGTTGACCGCATTCTTATTAACGGCGGCCGTCGCATTGTCGATCGTGGTCGTGCGACAACACCGCGAAATCGCCACGCTTCGGCAGAACTGGAAACTCATACCCTCTTACTGGAAAGCGAGGCCCCAAATACTTGATGAGAGCAAGCTCTACGGCATCCAAGCGGTCGACATCCAATCCTTGCTTTGGACGTGGCGTCTTTCGATTCCTCGTGACGCAGCTGTCGTGGCACGATTCAAATGGGGTGACATCCCGGCGGAGGGCTATCCCAGTGATGCTCGTTCAATCGAATTGTCAACCGGCGACACGTGGTTGGCGTTGAAATTCGACGAGCACCCGGTCAGTGGCGAGTCTCTTGGGCAATTTTTTGGGTTTGACGCCGACATCAGTTTCATCGTTCCAAGTGACGAGCGACTCTCACCATGGTGGAAGCCGGAATACAAGACGGATGTCCTCTCCGCTCGGACATTGCGTGAGGATGCCGATCGGGGGCTCCTGCTTCAGCGTTTCCGAGTCGTGGAAAACAATGCGTCGGAAAACTCTCCCTCCACGGGCTTTATCATTTGGTTGGAACGCCGCTAGAATAGTGGGTTCGCTAAGTCCGCACCTTTTTGGCTACGGCGATTTTCAGACCTGATTATGCCCCGCGACTTCCTCAAACACGCCAAAGACCAGTACGACGTCGTCGTCATCGGCAGCGGCTTGGGCGGGCTCACCGCCGCCAACGTGCTCGCCAGGGCAGGTCGGAGCGTGCTGTTGTTGGAACAGCACTACAAGCTGGGCGGGCTGGCCACCTGGTTCAAGCGGCCGGGCGGACACATCTTCGATATCTCGCTGCACGGGTTTCCGTACGGCATGGTGAAGAGCTGCCGGCGGTATTGGTCGAAGGAGATCGCCGATTCGATCGTGCAGCTCAAGCACATCCGCTTCGACAACCCGATGTTCTCGCTCACGACGACATTCAATCGCGACGATTTTACCAAGCTGCTGGTC
>CAWEEU010000022.1:0-132803 GCA_963808175.1 uncultured Planctomycetota bacterium
CCACCATCAAGGACACCGGCTTAAGCGATTCGCTGGTCGAAGATTTGATCTTGAAGTTCCTCACCGGCATCGGTTCCGAAAGCGGCCGGGCGATTGCCGACAACGTCTGCCTACCGATGGCGATCCTCGAGGACCGCTTCAACGCGATGCGGCATCGGCAGGAGATCGCGCCGGCCGGCTCCGCGATGCTCGGCGACCATATTTACCGGCTGACCGACACCGGCCGCGAGCGGGCCCACCGCGCGCTGCGGGAGTGTGCCTACGTCGGCCCGGCTCCCGTGCCATTGGACGATTACATTAGCTCCGTGGGAGCGCAGACGATCGCCTCCGAACGCCCCCGCAAGCCGCAGCTCAAGAAGGCGTTTGCCGACATCCACGTCGAGGAGGAGATGTTCTGCCAGCTGGGCCCCGCGATCAACGCCGGCAAGGGAATGTTCATCTACGGCCCGCCCGGCAACGGCAAAACCACGATCGCCCAGCGGATCACCCGCTGCTTCGGCCAGCATATCCTCATCCCCCAGGCGATCGTCGAGGGGGGCAAGATCATCAAGATGTACGACGCCTCGTGCCACCGGGCCGTCCGCACCGAGAGCGAGAGCGTGTTGCTCCGCACGGCCGAATTCGACCGCCGCTGGATTCGCATCGAGCGGCCGACCGTCGTGGTCGGCGGCGAGCTGACGATGGACAGCCTCGAGCTGAAGCACGACCCCGTGGCCAACGTCAGCGAGGCCTCGTTGCAGCTCAAGAGCAATTGTGGCTGCCTGTTGATCGACGACTTCGGCCGGCAAAGGATCAATCCGACCGAGCTTTTGAACCGCTGGATCATCCCGCTCGAAAACCGCGTCGACTACCTGAGCCTCTCGAATGGCCGCAAGATCGAGGTGCCGTTCGAGCAGTTGATCATCTTCTCGACGAACCTGGAGCCCAACGAACTGGCAGACGATGCGTTCCTGCGTCGGATCCCGTTCAAAGTCGAGATCGGCGACCCGTCGCTGGAAGAGTTCCATCTATTGTTCCAGATCTTCGCCAAGAAGTACCAGGTCGACTGCCCGAGAGCGATGGTCGACTACCTGATCCAGACCCACTACCAGGGCGGCAGACGGCCGCTGCGCCGCTGCCACGCCCGCGACCTGTTGGAGCAGATCATCTATTTTTCGCTTACAACGAACAGCCGCCCTTGATCAACGAATCCAACCTTGACCGCGCCGTGCGGAACTACTTCACCGCGCTGAAGGGCGAGTGAAAGAAGGGCGGAAGGGGGAAGGCGAAGCGCCGGAGCATCTTCGCATCAGCTGCACCACCAGTTGAGACCGCGATTGCCGTCCGTTAGGTTTATTCATATCGACGACTCGCGCTCGGACCGTTGACATGAAACCTCGGAAGACCCTTGAGAAAATCCTACGTGGATCACGGAAGGTCGCGTTTGCGGACATGTGCCAGCTGGTCGAGGCTTTCGGATTCAGGTTATCTCGAATTAGCGGTAGCCACCACATCTACTCCCAGACCGACGTTCGGGAACTTGCCAATCTGCAAAACGTGTAGGGCAAGGCGAAACCGTACCAGATTCGGCAATTCCTCAAGCTCGTGGAAGAGTATAATCTGAAGTTGGAGGACGAGACGTCATGAAGGACTATCACATTAACATCTTCTACAGCGACGAGGATGGTGGATACGTCGCCGACGTGCCAGACTTGCCGGCCTGTTCGGCATTTGGTGCGACCGCCGAGGAGGCACTTCGCGAGTTGGAGATCGCCAAGGCTGCTTGGCTCGATGCGGCCCGGGCAGAGGGAAAGCCGATCCCGGAGCCGCGGTATCGGCCGCTAATTTATCAGGCAGGATAGATCCGCGGGCAAATCTATCGTCCAAGCGGTCTCGGGCTACACACCAGCCGGTTGTGCCGCTGAGTCGCCGGTTACCGAGGGGACCACCAGATACGCCAGCTCGTCGGCTGGTTTTCTCGTTTCCGCGAACGACTCGACGTCGATCGGGTCGATCATCGAGAGAAATCCGTCACACGTCAGATAGCCGAGCGGCTGATCGCCGGCTGTGACGACCAGCGTCGAGCAGCCGCGCGAGGAGAAAGCTTCATAGATTTCGGGGAAGCTGGCGCCGAAGGAGATGGTTTCCGGCTTTTCGAGCGGCGCACCGGTTGAAGTCACGGCCCGGCCGACGAGCGTTTCTGCGGCCGCCTGGTCATCTGCGGCGACTCCGACCAACCGGCCTTCGTGATCGACGTACGGCCGCACGGGGATGCCCGCGCGGCGGAGCGAATCGGCCAGCTCGCTCTGATCGGCGTTCTGCTCCAGCAGGGCGGGAAACGGCTCCATGATGTCCTGGGCCACGACGTTGGCGAACGGATTGCCCGTCGACATTTCTGCTTGCCAGTCCGTCAACTCCTTGTTGAATTCGCCGTGCATCACCACGCAATCGCCGCCAGAGTGGACCGCCAGGTCGAGCGTCTCGAGTGCTTCGTTCAAGAACTGGTCCGCGTTGCTGCCGACGCTCCAGGGCACGACGGCGCTGGTGAGCGTCGGCCGCGGGATCAATTCGTGATGGCTCTCGCGGCTACCGAAATCCTTGGCCAGCGTCTCGGCGACGCCTTTGGCTGCGGTTGGCGACTGGCCGACCAGCAGCGTGGCAAATCGCCCATCGCCGAAGTAGGCCGCGACGGCATTCTCGCCGACGGCTCGCTTGATTGCCCGGGCCGCGGTGTTCACGAGATTGCGGGTCGCCGTCTCGCCATTTTTGCGGCGGATGTCCGTGTACCAGTCGATCGAGGTCACCAATACCGAGTGCTGGGTCCCACCTGCCTCGTCGCCCGCTGCAAGCTTCCGCAGCTTGCGTAATAGCCCGCGCCGTGAATAGAGGCCCGGCACATTCGACCGCGATGAATGCACCTGCAGCCGCCGCTCGAATTCGAGGTACCGCGCCCCGGTCCGTACCCGGGCCAACAGCTCGCCGCGGCTGACCGGCGTCCGCAATGCGTCGTGGGCTCCCGCGGCAAACCAGGCGGCGAAATCGGTTTGCTTCGCCGGATCGTAGAGAAAGATTCGGTAAAGCGGGTTGTCCGACTCGTGGGTGAACGTGGCAGCCGTCGGCTCGCTGATGCCGCGGCCGTCGACAATCACAAAATCGGTGACGGAATATCGCCGCCAGTGGGCGTCCTGGTCAAAGTCGTTGGTCGTCTGGACTTTGTAGCCGACGGCCTCCAGGACCCAGGAAAACTCGTGCAGCAACGCCACGTCTTGAGAAACGACGACGACGCTAAGGGGGCGGGGTTCGGACGACATCGCTGACACTACCCTTCCGAATGCCGGGATTGGAGCGTTTGATCCACTGACAACCCTAGCACAGGCCGGCCCGCCAGGCGGAGCGAATCGGCCCGCCGCCCGCCCGGATTGCCGGGAAATGCTAGGCTTTCTCATGGACCGAAACGCAGAATCCTGCGAGCCGGCCCACGCGCCGTCCGCTCATCCCGTCCCGGCCATACCAGTCACACGAGTGTGCGCGGTCCGGCCGAACCCGACTAACCCCGGCCGACCAACGCTGTGACCCACATCACGCTCTCGAAAAAGTCGACTTCCAAACCCAGCCTCGAGTTTTACTCAGACGGCCACGGCGAGGCGCACCGCGTGACGATCGAGAACTTCCCGTTCCGCATCGGCCGCGCCGAATCCGCGGATCTCCGCGTCGAGTCGGTCGAGGTCTCGCGCGAGCACGCCGAGATCGTCGAACGGAACGGGATGTGGCTAGTGCGCGACTTGGGGAGCACCAACGGCACGCAGGTCAACGGCAAGCCGATCAAGGAAACATTGCTCTCAGACGGTGACATTCTGAAAGTCGCCCAGTCGGAGCTGACGTTCATTGCGTCGTCCGGCTCGCAATTCCAACGGATGGTGACGCAGCCGATTCAGTCGAAGAAGGGCGCCGCCGTTCCGAATTCGCTCCCGCCGGAGATCGCGGCCACGCGGATGATGACCGAGGCGACGCTGTGGCAGGCGATCCCGGTGCAATTGCTGGCGGCAACGTCGCTGCGGCATGGTGTGACCGAGGCTTTTTTCGCGCCGGCGACCGCCCATGCCAAGCAGCAACCGCTGTTGGATCAGCCGCATGCCGTGGGGGATCGCTATCGCGAACTGGAACGGATGCGGGCAATTGAACTGGCGGCCGAACGGGCGGACGCGAACCACTTGTTCCTCGCCGTGGGCGCGACCGAGATCGAATTGCCCCACCGTCTGTTTTCCAACCTCAACCGATTGCAGGGACAACTCGCGGCCGGCTGGGAGCTAGGCATCACGATCTCGCTGCCGACCGACGTCGACATCCTGCGGATTACCGAGGCCTACCGCGAGGCCCGCGAACACGGCCTGCTGGTGGCATTCGACGAATTTCAGGGCAATGGCGGGCAGGTGATGCACCTCGAATCGTTGCTGCCGGATTACCTCATCTTGGCCACGAACATGACCAAAGACCTGACGTCGACGCGGCAACCGCTGCGGCGGTTGGAGTCGCTGCTGGCTGCATGCGAGGAGCTGGCGATCAAGCCGGTGCTGCCACGCGGCGACTCGGGCCACGCCACCGCGCTGTGCCAGGAGATCGGCTTCGACCTGGTGCTGCAGTCGGCGACGCGGCGGGCAGCCACGCCGCCGCCGGTGCCGGAGCTGGCCGCGTCGGTCTAGCCGCCATTCGTTACACCATTGCCTCGAACTTAAACTGAGCCACGCTCCTGAACCGACGATCTTCATGTCGACCGGCACCCAAGTTTGCGACGTCGTGCTGCCCGGCTATACGCTAGCCGATCGCATCGGCGCCGGTGGTTATGCCGAAGTGTGGTGCGCCAAAGCGCCGGGCGGCATCCAGAAAGCGGTCAAGATCGTCTACGGCTACTACGACGATGAGTTCGCCTCGCAGGAGCTCAAGGCCCTCGAACGGATCAAGGGCGTGCGACACCCGTTCTTGCTGTCGCTCGAGCGGTTCGAGATCGTAAACGGCCGGCTGGCGATTCTCACCGAGCTGGCCGACATGAGTCTCGATCAGCGGCTTCGGCAATGCCGTGCCGAAGGTCACACGGGCATCCCGCGCGACGAGCTGCTGCAGTACATGGCCGATACGGCTGAAGCGCTCGACTTCCTCTCGCAGCGTCACAGCCTGCTGCACCTCGACATCAAACCGGAAAACCTGCTGGTGTTGGGCGACCACATCAAGGTGGCCGACTTCGGGCTGGTCAAGGAGCTGGCGTCGCGGACGCAAAACTCGCTGGTCTCAGGCATGACGCCGACGTACGCCTCGCCGGAAATGTTCGACGATCAGCCGAGTGCCCAGAGCGATCAATACAGCCTGGCAATCGTGTACCAGGAAATGCTGGTGGGCACGCTGCCGTTCCCCGGCCGCACCGCCGCCCAGCTGGCAAAGCAACATACGCAAGCCGATCCGCAGCTGATGTCGCTGCCGGCGGCCGACCGGCCAGTGATCGCCCGAGCCCTGGCGAAGAAGCCGGAGGATCGCTATCCATCCTGCCGGGAATTCGTCGACGCGCTGCAGGGCCGCGCGGCCGCACCTCCCAGTGCGCCCACGGAAAACCCGCGGCCGGCACCGACCGGGCCGGCTCCGACGACTCCCGACGAGGGCGACACGAAGCCGCCGTCGTTCTGCACGACGATGCGGCGGGAGCCGGGGCAATCCTTCGGCGAAATGGACGTCAAGTGCACGCAGCCGGTCGGGCGGGGAGCAGCGGCCGCGCCGTCACCCCAGGCCGCCGCGCCGCTCGAGCCTTTGCTTCCCGAAGAAACTAACGATGTCGCGGTCCCGGAGACAAATGCCGACCTGCAACAGCAACCGCCGACGCTGTATCTCGCGCTCGGCGGCGTCGGCATCCAGAGCCTCTGCCGATTCCGAGCGATTGTTGCTGCGCGTAACCCGGAGACAGACGAAGACGACGCGGTCCAGACGATGGCGCTCGACACCGATCGCGACGAGCTCCGCGAGGCCTGCGGTGGCAGCTGGAAGTCACCGTTGAACCCCGAAGACACGCTGCACTTACCGCTGCGGCTTCCCAAGAACTACGACAACGCGCGTGAGATTCTCGGCTGGGTCAGCCGCCGCTGGCTTTACAACATCCCAAGGTCGCTCGAAACGCGCGGCTATCGACCGCTGGGGCGCGTGGCCCTGGTCGATCACGCACTCCGAGTGCGCGCGCTGGTGGACCAAAAACTGCAGCGGCTCGCTGCCGTCGCCGGGTCGGACGACGCGGCGGGCCAGCCGCGCGACCGGACAATCCGCGTCGTGCTGCTCGCGGGAATGGGCGGCGGCACCGGCGCCGGCATGGCGATCGACGTCGCAAACGCCGTGAAGTCGCTCGCTGCTTTGCGCGGCATCGAAGTCGATCTGCAGGGATTCCTGATTTGCACCTGCTTCGCCAGCCACAATTCGTCGCCGCTGGTGGCGGCCAACACCTATTCGTTGCTCACTGAGCTGAATCACGCGATGGCCGTGGGCAACTTGAGCGCCAAGGGCCAGAACTCGCAGTCGAGCGAGTTCGAATCGACCGAAGCACCGTTCGACTGCGTCTATTGCGTGCCCTCGCGGCCCCGCACGGCCGATACCCCGGGCACCGACGCGCTCGACATGGTGGCAAGATATCTGGCGCTCGAAACCACGTCGGAAGTGCGGGGCGTGCTCCGCTCTTGCCGCGCGACGCAGACTTCGCGGGAACAGTCGCGCGGACGGTCGCTGGCGCTGAAGAAGCTGGGATATGCGTCGCTCGCAGATCGCAAGCGCAAGTTCATCCACGATTTGGCGGCCGATCTGGTCGACGCCATCAAGCACCACTGGATGGCGCGAGACAATACTGCCGATTGGGAACGGCTGGTCCACGCGGAGCGGCAAGCGGCCAGCGTGCCCAAGTTGGCCGCGGCGATCGACAGCGATTCGGGTGTGGCACCCTCCGTGCTCCCAGCCGACGACGCGACGCCTTTGGCACTGCGAGGCCGGTTCCAAGAGCAGATGTCGTTTCAGTTTGCCAGCGACGTGCTCCTGGCGATTCAGCGACAACTCGAAGCTCGCGACGACCGCGGCCGGCCGTTGCTGTTGCCCAGCGAGGCCAAACCGATCGTTGACGCGGCCCGGACAGTCCTGGCAGCGCTGCAGGAAGACCTGCAACAAAACTCCGGGGGCAGCGCTCGCTTTGTCGGCTCGCCGGTTCTCCGCAAATTGATCGCCGCCGGCAGCCAACGCGTGCTCGGCGAGGCGGTTGAGAAATTCGACCCGAAGCAACCCGAACGCTTCCTGCCCGCCGACGTGACTGACGAACTGCTGCATGCCCGGTGCCATTTGTTGCTCGAAGAAAGTCTCGCCGATCCGGAAATCGGCGCGGCGCTCACGGGACTCATCCCTATCGACGAGGCGCTAGCGCGCACGGTCGAACTGGCGAGCAGCAGTCTACTCCAATGTGGCTGCGATCGGCGCACGCTCGTGATCGTGCCGAAAGATCGTGCCGAGGACACGGCAATGCAGAAACTCATCTCCGAACGGCCGCAAGCCGCCGTCGTACCCGCCGACGTTGATGATGTGCTGGTCGTCGCGGAGGAAACGGGCATCTCGCCGCGTTCGCTCGCGCTGGGGCTGCAACGCGTCTTTCCCGGCATCGCCGACGCCGCTCGCCGACTCCAAACGCGGATCGACGTCGAGTGGCAAAGCCTGGTCTAGCGGGGATGTCAACCGCCGCTACTCGCGACAAACGGCCTTTTACTCGATTTGCAGCGAGCCGGGTCGTCCTCGACGCCGATGATTCACGCCAAGCTCTGGCATGCCGCTGCGTCCCCGTCAGCAGTCCTGGGGCGTTGGAAGCGCGTCGCAAGCGAGCGCGGCCAATATTTTCTTGATGGGCAAGCGCCGAGCGCAGTGTTACATTGGACGATATGAAAGCGCTCCCAGTCTGTGTCGTGCTGTTGTCGTCGTTCATCGGCGCGAATGTGGTCGGGGCTGCCGATCCGCGGCCGAACATCCTCTACATCATGAGCGACGACCACGGCTACCAGGCCATCAGTGCCTACGAGTCGAAGCTAATTGCCACGCCAAACATCGATCGGATCGCCAAGGATGGGATGCGCTTCGACCGCTGCTACGTCACCAATTCGCTCTGCGGGCCGAGCCGGGCCTGTGTGCTGACCGGCACGTACAGCCACGTCAATGGCATGTACGATCATTACACTTCCACGTTCAACGACAGCCTGCCGACCTTTCCAAAACTTCTGCAAGCCACCGGCTACACGACGGCGATCGTCGGCAAGTGGCACTTGACGTGCGACCCCTCCGGGTTCGACAATTGGGACGTGCTGCCCGGCCAGGGGAAATATTATCGGCCGGACTTCATCACCGCCCAAGGCAAGGCGACATTTCCTGGCTACGTGACCGACGTCATCACGAAGAAATCTCTGGACTGGCTCCGCAACGGACGCGATCCGAACAAGCCGTTTCTGTTGATGGTGCATCACAAGGCGCCGCATCGCCCTTGGGACCCGGCGTCGGAGAAGCTCGCGGCATTCGAGAACGCCACCTACCCCGAGCCGGCGACGCTGTTCGACGACTACGCCACGCGCGGTCGGGCCGCGAAAGAGGCCACGATGCGGATGGACGACCTGAATCCGAGCACTGACCTAAAACTTTGGAACGACACGAACCGCGACCGGGCGTGGCTCTACGGGCAGATGACGCCGGACGAGCGAGCCGAATGGGAAGCCCACGTCGATCCGCGATTGGCAAAGTTCAAGCAGGACGATCCGCAAGGCCGCCAGCGGACGCGCTGGTACTATCAACAGTTCTTGCGCGACTACCTGGGCTGCATCGCCAGTGTCGACGACAGCGTCGGCCAATTGCTCGATTACCTCGACAAGAGTGGGTTGGCGGACAACACGATCGTGGTCTACGTGAGCGACCAGGGATTCTACTTGGGCGAGCACAGCTGGTTCGACAAACGGTTCATGTACGAACAGTCGCTGCGTACGCCGCTGGTGATCCGCTGGCCGGGCGTGGTGAAGCCGGGCTCGGTTGACGACCACATGGTGTCGAACGTCGATTTCGCCGAGACGTTCCTCGACGCTGCAGGGATCGCGGCTCCCGAAGACATGCAGGGCCGGAGCTTCTTGCCCATTCTGCAGGGCGAGTCGCCCGCCGACTGGCGGAAATCGTTCTATTACCACTATTACGAGGGCGTCAAATACGATCACCACGTGCCGCGCCACGAAGGCGTGACCACGGGCGACGCGAAATTGATCTATTTCTATCCGATCGGTGAGTGGCAGTTGTTCGATTTGAAACGCGATCCGCAAGAGTTGAACAACGTTTGGGGGCAGCCTCAGTATGCGGCGCTACAGGAAAAGTTGCTCGCTGAGCTGACCCGCCTGCGGACGGAATTGAAAGTTCCACCGGTACCTTGAGCGTCATCCATGAAGCTGCAATACACAGTAGCACCGTTCGGCGGCGCTACTCGCTGGTGGGCCGTGCTGTTCTTACTGTCGGCCACGCCCTGGTATTCCACGGCGGCGGCACAATCGACGGCGGCGCCAAAGCGCGCGGCCCTGGCACGGCCCTGGCTTGATTCGACGCTGGGGCTCGACCAGCGCGTCGAGAGCTTGCTGAACCAGATGACGCTCGACGAAAAGGTCGGGCAGCTCACGCAGCTCAACGGCATCGGCGGCGCTCCGACTGGGAACGCCGACCACGTCGTGGAGTCGAGCGGCATCTACGAACGGATTCGCCAAGGGCAGCTCGGCTCGGTGCTCAACGAGTCCGATCGGGCAACGATTAACGCACTGCAGCGTGTGGCGGTCGAAAAGAGCCGCCAGGGAATTCCGCTGGTGTTCGGCCGCGACGTGATTCACGGCTATCGCACGATCTTTCCGATCCCGTTGGGACAAGCGGCCAGCTGGAACCCGGAGTTGGTGGAGGCGGCAGCTGCGGTTGCGGCCCGCGAGGCCCGGGCGATGGGCATTCACTGGACGTTCGCGCCGATGGTCGACGTGGCCCGCGACCCGCGCTGGGGCCGGATCGCCGAGGGATACGGCGAGGACCCGGTGCTGGCCAGTCGGCTGGCAGCGGCGGCGGTGCGGGGTCTCCAGGGCGACGACCTGGCAGCGGCTGATCGGATCGCCGCCTGCGCGAAGCATTTTGCCGGCTACGGAGCGGTCGAAGGGGGACGCGACTACAACACGACCGTTATCTCGCCGTCGCTGTTGCGGAACGTCTACTTGCCTTCGTTCCGCGCGGCGGTCGACGCCGGCGTGGCGACCTTGATGACGTCGTTCAACGACGTCAACGGAGTCCCTTCGTCGGCCAACAAGCATCTGCTCCACGACGTGCTGCGGAAGGAGTGGGGCTTCGACGGCTTCGTCGTGAGCGACTGGGAGTCGATCCGGGAGATGGTTCCCCATGGCTTCGCGGCGGACGGGAAGGACGCGGCCCGGCTGGCAGCGATGGCGGGCGTCAACATGGACATGGCCAGCCCCGTTTACCACGACCACCTGGCGGCGCTCGTCGAGGCAGGGACGATTCCCGCGTCGGCGGTCGACGAATTGGTACGGGAGGTGCTGCGCGTGAAATTCCGCTTGGGCTTGTTCGAGCGGCCGTACGTCGACGAGTCGCAAACTCCGCCGCTACTGACGGACGAGAGTCTCCGCCTGGCCCGCGGGCTGGCACGGGAGTCGATCGTGCTGCTGAAGAATGAAGGACGTCTGCTACCTCTCGATCCGACGAAGATTCGCACGCTGGCCGTGATCGGGCCACTGGCCGACGCGCCGCGAGATCAGCTGGGTTGCTGGGTCCCCGACGGCCGCGCCGAAGACAGCCGCACGCCTCTGGCGGCGATCCGCGCACGGCGCGGAACCAGTTCGACGTCGTCGTCGCCAAAGGGCTGAAGGGCGATCTGGACGAGTCGACGGAAGGTTTTCGAGAAGCGGTCGACGCGGCCAACAAGGCCGACGTGGTGCTGCTGTTCGTCGGCGAGGGGGCCAGCCTGTCCGGCGAAGCGCGGTCGCGGGCAATTCTAGATTTGCCCGGCGCACAGAACGAATTGGTCGACGCGATCGCCGCGACCGGTAAGCCGATCGTGCTGGTCGTACAATCCGGGCGCCCGCTGACGATTGGACGCCAGGCCGCGGCGTCGGGCGCTGTGCTGTACTCGTTTCACGCGGGCACGATGGCGGGGCCCGCGATCGCCGACTTGCTGTTGGGCGTCGAATCACCGTCCGGAAAGCTGCCGGCGACGATGCCGAAGTCGGTGGGGCAGTGTCCCCTCTACTACAACCACACGAATACCGGCCGACCGCCGCGCGACTACGATTTCGAGCGCGACGGGAAGTTTGACGACCACATCGACACCGATCTCGGTTACAACTCGAACTATCTCGACGTGGGTCCCTATCCGCTCTATCCCTTCGGCTATGGGCTGTCCTACACGACGTTTCAGTACGGACCGGTCGAGCTCTCGACCGACAAGCTCCACCCCGGCGAGACGCTTGCCGTGCGCGCGCCGGTGAAGAACACGGGCGACGTCGCTGCTGACGAAGTGGTGCAGCTTTATGTCCGCGACGTGGTGGGAAGCCTCACCCGGCCGATCCGCGAGCTGAAGGATTTCCGCCGCGTCCATCTGAAGCCGAGCGAGCAGCAAGTAATCGAGTTTGCCCTGCCGGCGGACGCGCTCGCCTATTACAACAACGAAGAACAGCTCGTCCTGGAAGCCGGCAAATTCGAAATCTACGTGGGCGGCAGCTCGCTGGCGCCGCTGGCGGGAAAGATCGAACTTGTCCGGTAGATCGAATCTTGCTGCGGCCACGACAGGATGCCGGACTCGAGCTGAGTTTTTTCCGCTTTGATCGCAGCGATCCGTACAGTTGGCGCAATCTACCCCAGTTGTGCGGTGATCTTTCGCCGATTCGGGAATTTGCGTGAAACTGCTGGGAAGGTGGCTTTGACCCCTTCGGGCAGGTGACGTAGCCTTTCACTGCGGTGGAGGGCAATCGCCGCGCGGATTCTGCCCGCGGAGTGGAAGATGGCCGCGTCTGCCGACTGAGGCACTTCAAGATGATCACGCCGCGAGCGAACCAACAAATTGTCTGGTTTTGCCTACTGCCCGCGCTGACAGGATTGATTGCGCTCGCGGGTTGGGCGTTGGACGTCGAGCAGCTCAAAAGCGTGCTGCCCGGCTTGATCGCGATGAATCCGCTTACCGCGATTTGCTTCATCCTTTCAGCTGTGGCCTTGTGGCTCCGCGCTTGCGGACAACTCGGCAGGCAGCAGCGCCTCGGGTCGGTTTTAGGGGCTGCCGTCGCGCTGGTCGGCGGATTGAAGCTGGGATCCTATCTATTTGGGTTCGATATTCCGATCGATCGTTGGCTGTTCGCCGGCTCACTCGGCACTAACCGCATGGCCCCGAATACGGCGCTCTGCTTCCTATTAAGTGGCACGGCACTGGCTGGCTTGGACTGGGTGACGTCGCGTGGCTTCTGGCCGGCCCAATGGGCGGTGCTCCTCGTAGCCACGGTCTCGTTGGTGTCGTTGGTCGGCTATGCCTATGGCGCGACGTCGCTGTATCAGATGGCGTCGTATGTTCCGATCGCGCTCAACACGGCGGGGGCATTCGGCGTGCTTTCGGCTGGTATCTTGTTCGCGCGGCGCGACCGGGGAGTGGTCGCCGTGATCTGCGACTCCGGTCCGGGTGGCGTCATGGCGCGGCGGATGCTGCCGGCGCTCGTGGCTGTTCCCTGCGTGTTGGGTTGGTTGCGGATCGCGGGTGAGCGGCGGGGCTACTACGACAGCGAGTTCGGCACGGCGCTGATGGCCTCGGTGACCGTCACGTTGTTCGTCATCATTGCCGGCCGGATCGCGGCCGAGCTCAACCGCGCCGACGTCGCGCGTCGCGAGGCCGAGCAGCAAATCCGCCGCTTGAACGACGAGCTCGAACAGCGCGTCGCCGAGCGCACGGCAGACCTGGCAGCGGCGAACGCCGATCTGCAACAAAAGAATCAGGAGAACGAGCTGTTCGTCTACAGCGTGTCGCACGATCTGCGCTCGCCGTTGGTGAATTTGCAGGGCTTCAGCCAGGAACTCGCGCTAGTGACTGGGAGCATCCGCGAGCTGATCCAGAACAGCGGCATGCCGGCCGACAAGGCGGAGCGCGGCTTGGAGCTGATCGACGTGGACATGCACCGCGCCGTCCATTTCATTCAGACGGCAGTCAGCCGGCTGGGCGGGATCATCGACGCGCTGCTGCGGCTCTCGCGCGCCGGGCGCGTCGAGTACCAGCTCCAAACCATCGACACGAATCAATTGGTCGCGCGAATCGTCGAGAGCATGTCGTCGACGTTGTTTGACCGCGGTGTCGCAGTTCAGCTGGCCGAGCTGCCGCCCTGCTGGGGCGACCCGACCGCGATCGAGCAGGTGTTCGCCAACCTGATCGGCAATGCAGCGAGCTATCTCGACCCGGCACGTGCGGGAGTCATCGAAACCGGCTGCCTGGCGGCCGATTCGACTGCGGAAGGCGACTCGGCCGCGACGATCTACTATGTGAAGGACAACGGGCTGGGGATCGACCCGGCCTACCACGGCAAGGTATTTCAAGCCCTCAAACGGCTTCACCCCGAAGTCGCCGCGGGGGAAGGCATCGGCCTGGCGATCGTCAAACGGATCGTCGATCGGCACGGCGGCGAAATCTGGTTCGAGTCCTCGGTCGGCGTAGGAACGACGTTTTACGTGAAATTGCCGCGGTCCGGCCCGCTTCCGCAGAACGCGCCGGTCAGCGCCGCACCACACCAAGAAAGGAGCAGCCGGGATGATCAGCGAATCGCTCGAAATCCTGTTGGCGGAAGACGATGAAGGGCAGGCCTTCTTGGTCCAGCGCAACCTCGAACGGGCGGGCATCGCCAACCGCATCACGCGCGTCGTCGACGGCCAGCAGGCGCTCGACTACGTCTATCGCCAAGGACGCTTCGCATTGCGCGAGGTGACGGGACCGCTGCTGTTGATCCTCGACATCAACATGCCGCGGATCGACGGCGTCGAGGTGCTCGCCAAGCTCAAGGCGGACAAGGATACCGCCAAGCTGCCGGTGATCATGCTCACCACCACGGACGATCCCCGCGAGATCGAGCGCTGTTACAACTTGGGCTGCAACGTCTACATCACGAAGCCGGTCGAGTACGAAGACTTTGTCGAAGCGGTGCGGCGCCTCGGGCTGTTTTTGCAGATCGTCCAGGTGCCCGAGCAGGAAGGGGGCAGTGGAAGGCGATACGAACGTGGAGCACAAAGAGACTATTCTGATTGTGGAAGATGACGACGGCATCGCATTTCTGCAGTGCCGCGTGCTGGAACGAGCCGGCTATCGGGCGAGCTCCGTCGCCACCGAAAACGCTGCGCTCGAGTTCCTGGCCCGCGAACCTGTCGATCTCGTCATCCTCGATTACCGCTTGCCGGGCGAACGGACCGGGCTCCATCTGTACGCCGCGATGAAGGAGGCGGGGCACGATGTGCCGGTGATCGTCGTGACCGGCTTCTCGGACGAGATGACGGTCATCCGCGCACTGCGAGCCGGGGTGCGCGACTTCGTCAGCAAATCCAACGACTACCTGGCCTACATTCCCGAGGCCGTCGAACGAGTGCTCGCGCAAACTCGACTCGAACGCCGGCTGGCCGACGCCGAGGCCCGCTTCCGCTCCTTCATGGAGAACATCCCCGCGGTCACGTTCATCAAAGATCATCAGGGACGGATTGTTTATGCCAATCAGCGATTCGCATCGCTCTTCCCTCAGGCAGTCCGTCCGGAGGGGACCGTCGGCCGGCCGCCCTCCACGGAGGAAGCGGTCATTGCGTCCGATGAAGCAGTCACCGCGCGACTGGCCGAATTGACTCGTGCCAATGGCGACGGCAGCCGCTGGTCGACCCATTCGTTTCCCATCGAAGGCACGGATTCCGCTCCGCTGTACGGCGTTGTGGCCTTCGAGGTCTAGCGCCATTGCCGAAGCAAAACGCTGCGCCGACGGCTTCACGGATTCGGGAGCGGCTTGCTCCGCAGCCAAAGGAGCAGCCGCTCGACGAGCCCCAGCATGGTGACTGCCCAGGCTCCCAGCGCGATGAAGAGGAAGTATCGCGGAATGACGTCCAAAAACGGCTCGCCGACGACATTCGTCAGGCGATGGGTGCAGGCGGTATACATTCCCAACGGGAAGACGGCACTCCAATAGACGGCGTCGTAGTGGATGGGAACCCGGCAGATGAGGTGGCGCCAGACGCCGAGCAGCACCAAGAGCGGAATCCACCAGGTCGCGGTGGCCCAGAACATCAGCGTCAGCCCGATGGTGAAGGGCCGCAGCTCCGTTAGCAGGGGCGAGTTGGTCACGTTTTGAGCCAGGATTGTTCCGGCCAGGGTCGAGATGGCCATCGCGCCCATGTTGATCCAATACGGCGGCGCGAGCTGGCGCGGATCGAGCACGAAAAACGTGTAGCGATAGAAGATCAGCGAGATGATCCAGATGTATAGCATGCCGCCGCCGAGCCACATGATCAGCGCGAAGTACAGCGCCACCTCCCGCGAGCTACCGAGCTGAGGCGCGATCAATCCGCCAAGCGACGCGACTGACTGCGCCGCGACAACGGCCACGAGCCAGCCGCCGTTGATCCCGTCGGCGAGCGACGGCTTCTGCGCTTTGACCGTGAGCACAGTCAAAACCGCGTAGGTGATGATCGCCCAGAGGACGATGCCGAAGATCCAGAGTGCAAGGGCAGCTTTTGGCCGAGGAAACACGACGACGAACTGGTTCCCCAACACACAGGTGGCGGCGACCATCGTGAAGAAGCCGACCGATCGGGTATGGTCCATCAGGTCGGCCAGCAGCCGGTCGGGGTACCGAAGGGTCCGCACGATGGTCAGGACCCAGAGCACCGCATAAAACACGACGTTCAGTCCCAACATCGTCCGGGCGACTGCCGGCCAGCCCCGCATTTGCGCCGCGACGGAAACGATGCCGGTGGCCATGACCATCGCAAAGTAGGCCGGATGCAAGTCGGCAGCCAGCGGACGGCTAGTTTCTAATTCCTGGTTGGTCGGCATCGATGAACTCAGTCGAGGCGGAAGGTGTGCCACAACAACCCGCCGATGAGCAGGAAGCAGGCCAGGCTGGCCGCGGCGGCAGGCCAGACGATCGAATCGTCGCCCCCCAGCCAGGCGTTCATCGTGGCTGTGATCAGCCACAATTGCATCAGCACCAAGGTCAGCACGATGCACAGGATGCCGGTGACGATGGTCGTTCGCTCGTGTCGTGAGAGCGGGCGTTTAAGGCTCATGATTCCTCCCGAACAACGCCGGTGGCAAAGATGGTCGAGTTCTCGATTCTGAGCGTAATTCGCGGCAAGGGTCGGCGCGGCGGACCGGCGAGCCGTTGTCCCGTCTCCATGTCGAAATATCCCCGGTGACAGGGGCAGTGGAGCCGGCGCCGGTCCATTTGCGGCACGACTGGACATTGGAGATGGGTGCACTGGCTGCTGTACGCCAGCAGCGTGTCCGCGTCGAGGCGTAGCAGAATCGCCGGATCGGACGCGGTCGGATAATGAAACGATCGCGCCGAGCCGACCGGCACTTCGTCGAGTCGGGCCACGGCGACCTTCGGCAGAGCACCGCGGGAGCGTCGCCAGCGGCTTTCGAGCGCGATCCAGAACTGTCCCACCACGAACGCCAGGCTCGTGATCCCCAGGTACCTGGTAAAGTCTCTCCGCGCGACGTAGGCGTCCTGCGCGGAGTCGATCGGAAAATCTTGCCGCCATTTGGGTTGATCGCCCATCGCGCGGCGATCGGGAGGAACCGTGTGAAGCTCGGGATCAATTTCAGGATCCATGGGTCAATCTCCCTCCGCTCCGCAATAAATCCCGGCGAGCATCGGATCGCCCGCAGCCGAGTCGACGCCCTCGGCCGCATTCGGAACCGGCGGCGGCTCCGTCATGGCGGAAACGACGTCCAGAAATTCCGCCGGCACGTCGCGCGGAACCATCATGTACACCTTCGTACGCACCTCTTGATTCCCGAAGCGAAACTGGTTCTGGGGAATCGACCGGGGCCGCAGCAGCTCGATCTCTTCCCAGGTGCCGAAGTGCAAGGCACGGCTCGGGCAGACGGTGGCGCACATCGGATTCTTGCCGACGGAGGTGCGATCGTAGCACATGTCGCACTTCATCATCAGCTCGAATCCAACGTTCATCTTCGGCACGCCGAAGGGGCAGGCCAACACGCAATTGTTGCAGGCGATGCAGCGGGGCTTGCGGGCCGTCTGGACGACGCCGTCGCCGGTGCGCTTGATCGCGTCGGCCGGGCAGACCTCGGCGCAGGTCGGCGAGTCGCAATGCATGCAGACGACAGGCAGGGTCTGAGGCGAGACAGCCCGATCGACGTATTCCAAATGAATCATCGAGTGCCCTTTGTGCGTGTCGCACTCGCTGCACGCCTCGACACACGCCTGGCAGCCGATGCAGCGATTGGGGTCGATGAAAAAGTATTTGTCAGCGGGCATGGCGAGCTGGCGTGATCGGTTATTGTTGCGGTTCCAGACGGGAGGCATAGTCGGGCGGCCCGTCGGCCTTGCGAAGCCGCACGGCGCACACCTTGTACTCCGGAATCTTCGAGATCGGGTCCTGCGCTGCGATCGTCAGGCGGTTAATGCTCTTGGGCCCGGCCCAATGGTATGGTACGAAGACCGTATCCGGGCGAATCGTGCGGACGACGCGCGACCGCAAGGTACAGCTTCCCCGGCGGCTCTCGACGGTGATCCAGTCGCCATCGGCAAGCGAGATCGTCGCCGCCAATTGCGGGTGAATTTCTACCAGCGGTTCCGGATACTGCTCGACCAGCGGCCCGATCCGCCGGGTCTGCGTCCCGGAGAGGAATTGGCTTACCACGCGGCCGGTCGTCAGGATCACGGGGTACTGGTCGTCGACGTCTTCGGTCGGCGGGCGGTACTCGGCGACGTTGAAGCGGGCCTTGCCGTCGGGAAAGTAGAAAGGACCGGCCCCGCGCGCGACCGGATTCCAGGAACCCGGCTCGAACAGCCGCGGCGTGCCGGGATGATCTTCAGTGGGACAGGGCCAAAAGACGCCGAACTGCCGCTCGATCTTTTCGTAGGTGATCCCCGAGTAGTCGGCGATTCCTCCCTGGCTGGCTCGCCGCAGCTCGTCAAAAATCTCGCGCGGTGAGCGAAACGTGAATCCGCGGGGCCGGCCGAGCGCGGCGGCAATGTCTTGAATGATCCGCCAATCCTGCCGCGCGTCGCCCGGTGGATCGACGGCTTGGTTAATCTTGATCACACGGCCTTCGATTTGGGTCACCGTCCCTTCGTCCTCTTCATGGAGCGAGCCGGGCAGCACAACGTCGGCGTGCCGAGCCGTGTCGTTGAGAAAGAAGTCGATCGCCACGTAGAAGTCGAGCTTGTCGAGCATCCGGGCCACGAAACTGCTGTCCGGCAGCGAGACGAGCGGGTTGAAGCAAATCGAGAGCAATGCACGGACTTCGCCGCGGTCGATGCGGCGGAAAATTTCATAGGCGTCGACGCCCGGTTGGGGCAGCTCGTCGGGATCGATGCCCCAGACACCGGCAACGTGGGCCCGGTGCTCCGGGTTCGCCAGGTCGCGGGCTCCGGGGAGCTGGTCGCACTTCTGGCCATGCTCGCGGCCTCCCTGCCCGTTGGCCTGGCCGGTGATCGTCGAGTAGCCGCAGCCGGCGCGGCCGATTCGGCCGGAAGCCAAGACGATGTTGATCGCACCGAGCACGTTTTGTACGCCGTGGCTGTGGTGCTCGATTCCCCGGGCATGGAGCAGAAAACTGCTCTGGGCCGTGCCCCATAGCTCGGCCGCTCGGCGAATCGATTTTTCCGCGATGCCGGTAACTTCGGCCGTCCGCTGCGGAGTCCAGGCGTGGACGTGCTCCGCCACCGCCTCGAAGCCGACGGTGTGTTCGTCGATGAACGCGTGATCGATCCAATCGTGCTCGATCATCAAATGCAGGATGCCGTTGAACAGAGCGACGTCGCGCCCGGCTTGACCGGCAGAAACAGGTCACAGGTCCGAGCCAGCGGCGTGATCCGCGGATCGACAACGATCACCTTGGCGCCGAATTCGCGCGCCTGCCAGACGTAGCTGGTGGTGATCGGCGCACATTCGGCAACGTTGGCGCCGCTGATCCAAACCACGTCGGCCTGCGTGATGTCGGACCAAGGATTGGCGGCGCGGTCGATGCCGAAGGCCTTCTTGTTTCCGGCCGCGGCGCTCACCATGCAAAGCCGCCCGTTGTAGTCGATGTTCGAGGTCTTGAGGCACATGCGGGCAAACTTACCCATCAAGTACGTTTTTTCGGTTGTCAAGCTCGCGCCACTCAGCACGGCGACGCTCGACGCGCCGTGAGCGGATTGGATGCGCCCCAAGTTGTCAGCCACTTTGCGAATCGCATCTTCGTAGGCCAGCGGTCGAAAGCCGCCCGCCGCCGACGGGTCGCGCTCGTAGGCCGACGTTAGCCGGTCGGGATGGGAACCCTGCAAGTAGCGTTTCACGCCCTTGGGACAGAGCATTCCGTGGTTCAAGGGGAATTCTTCCCAGGGTTCGAATCCGATGACTTCGTTGTCCTTGACCTTGAGCTGAATCCCACACTGCTGGCCGCAGAAGCAGCAGTGCGTCTTGACCAGCCGGTCGGCTTCGACGCCGCGGTCCAAACGCTGGCCGCTGGAAAAGGCAAGGTGCGGCCCGAACGATTGGATGATCGCTTCGGTCGCGACGGGTTCGTGTGCCATGGTGCCAGTACCTTGCCGTTGCTGCTAACCAGTGTTTGAATCTTCGTCAGGTCCAGTCGGCATCCGTCACGAGTTGGTCCCGGCGCCACAAGCGGCCCTGAGCCAGGGCCGGCAACAACCGGCGGCAGCGGGGGCAAATTCGCTGGTAATGATCGATCGGTGCGTTAGGCGTTTGGTAATTGAAGCCAAGCTGTCGCTCAACTTCGATCAAATCGTCGACGTGCATCTTGGAAGCGTACGCTTCGCCGCATCGGCCGCAGTGTGCCTGCTGGCCGCGGGCACCCGCGTCCTTGTAAAACGACACGCCTAGTTGCGCCGGGCGCTGGAAAATATGAAAGAACTTGCCGAACGGCAGCCAGACGAGCGTCAGGATGACGATCGCGGCGTGCAGGATGGCCAGGAACTCGTACGCATAACCGTGCATCCATTCGTAGCTGACGACCAGCATCAGGCCCGTCACGCTGATGGCGAACAACAGCACGAGCGGCATGATGTCTTCGCCGAATTGCTGCAGAGCGGCGGCGTCGCGATCGCGCATGCGGCGCCGCATGGCCAGCATCACGCCGGCGATCACCAGCAGCGAGGCCCAAACCAGGCCGTGGAACACCAGCGTCCCGACGATCGAATCGATGCGGAAGCTGAACGTATCGAAACCGAACACGACGACGCGATAGCGCTCCATGTCGCCGCCGTCGAGGGCAAAATGAATCCAGCCGAACACCAGCGGAAAGGTAATGGCCGCTGCCAAGAGGCAGCCCCAGAGGATCAGCCAGTGGGCCGCCCCGCGTGACCAGCTCCGCCGCCAAATAAAGCGGTTCAGGACAAACGCATTCCCGATCCGGCCCAGCCACACAGCGAGATTTCTTGGCAAAAAGCGCGGATCGAGAAACAACTGCCAGCCGCGCTTCCAATACAGCCACGTCGGTGGGCGCTGAAGCCAAATCGCGTAGCGGTACGTGATGCCAAATGCAGCAAACAGCGTGGCAAACGTGTAGCCAACCAGAGCGGCGTCGAAATGGGACAGGCGGCGCGAGCCAGCAACGATCAGGGCGGCCAATATCGCCGTCATGGCCGCACCGGCTATCGTCGCTATCGCAACTTCGCGTCGCATTCTACTCCTTTCCCGATCGACACGTGGCGTTCAGTTTAGCTTGCCTCGTTCACCAGGCAAGACCGCTTCATGGTCTGCGGCAGGAATCGCTTACAACCGCTCAAGCCGGGGTACCCTTCAACAGCGTCAGCAGCATCACCACGGGAGTCTTGGTGCGGATGCTATGTGGCAATTGGGCCGGCATGTGAATCCAGCAGCCCGCACCGGCTGCGACCTCGTCTGTGCCCAGCGTCAGTTCCGCTTCGCCGGCAAGGAAGTGCATGATGGCCGGCGTCGAGGCCGTGTGCTCGGAGAGCTCCTGTCCCGCGCTGAAGCTGAATAGCACTACTTTCAAGCGGTCGTCTTGGTAGAGCGTGCGGCTGAGGGTGCCGTCGGCGGGTGTTTCCACTTCCCGCGCCAGGTCGGCCAGCATCGTGTAGGGAGCATTCATGGATGGTCCTCGCTCGGTTTGATTGCCACCAGGGCGATTGCCGCCAGATGATTGCCGTACTTGCGGAATACGCGCCGCATGGCGAACACTCGATGGCGGGCGGCGGAATGGGTTACTACATTCCACGCAAAACGCAGCGCACGCAGAAGACCTTCGTCTCTCACGAGCCGCGCGGGCTCGAGCAGATGCATCGGCGCCGAGTGCTCGGAAATGACTCTGAGCCCGGCCGCTTCCAGCAGTTCACGCCACTCGCGCGGTCAGCGGGCGCACGCCGACGTGGATTTCGTCGGACAGTTCGTGTTGGATAGCGGCGCGCACCGATTCATCGACGTCATCCGGCACCAGGCACAGCTCGTGGATTCCGTACCGGCCGCCGGGCCGCAATAGTCGGGCCGCTTCGGCAACGATCCGCGACTTGGTTGATGCCGGCTGCATCGAGAGCATCGCTTCGCCATAGACGACGCTGGCCTCTCCGTACTCGAGACCGGTCGCCTCGGCCGTACCGACGACGCATTGTTGGCCGGCGTGAGCGAGGTAGTGAGCGACCGTTGCTGCCGCGGCGCGATCGCGCTCGACGGCGGTATACGAATGAGGATGACACTCAAGCGTCAGCCGGGCCGTGACGCCCAGCCCGGGAGCAAACTCGATTACGTCGTCGTGATGGTCGATCGCCAGCGCCGCGAGCAGTTGCCGCGTCAATTCGAGGCCGCCAGGCCGCAGTACTCGCTTGCCCATCTGCGCCAACAGCCAATGGCCTGGCGTCTTTTCCAGATGAACGGTGTTGGAGGGAATAGTTTGCGCGGTCATCATTTCACCTCGCACAGGGGTACGATCGAGTCGGACGAACGGAGCAATCGGGAGATCGTCACCTTGGCGAAAGCCCTCTCCGTCGCGGCGTACGCCTTGTCGAGTTCCTTGTGCAGCGGGCATAGCCGCGTGTGGGACGGCAGGCCGAGCGGGCACTGGCGGATCCTCTCCAGCGGCGCCACCGCGTTCACGACGTCGAGAATCGTAATCTTTTCGGGCCGGCAGGCCAGCGCGTATCCGCCGCCGGGCCCCGGCTGGGAGCGGACCAGTTCTGCCCCCACCAAGTCTTGTAGCACCTTGTGCAGATAGCGGCGCGGAACTTGGGTGTTTTCCGCCAAGTAATCCGCCGTGACAGGCTCATCCAGGTCGCGCGCCATCCAGACAACGGCGCGGAGTGCATATTCGGCAGTCTTGGGCAGCATGGTGTGTTTCCCCCAGGCTCGTCCTAATTCTACATCTTGACGTGTAGAAATCAAGGGCTTATATTTTCCCAGCCAGCGAGTTCAGGCGACGTTGCCAGGCAACACTCCCTTGTTCCGGAAGGATCGGCATGAAACGACTTTGGTTGCTCTTCGCAGCGGTGCTCATAGTTTCGTTTGCGGTTCTGAGTTGGATCGGCTCGCGCATCTACCAGGAAGCGCCGCCGATTGCCGATCGGGTGGTGACGACTACCGGCGAATCGGTCATAGCCGACGGCGAGATTCAGGCCGGGCAGAATGTGTGGCAGGCGCTGGGCGGCATGGAGCTCGGCTCGATCTGGGGCCACGGAAGTTATGTCGCCCCCGATTGGACCGCCGATTGGCTGCACCGCGAAGCCATGTTTATCCTCGATCGCTGGGCCCAGGACGATTTCGGCTCCAACTTCGACCAGCTGTCCGAGGAACAACAGGGACAATTAACCGGCCGCCTCGCCCAGCTCATCCGCCGCAACACTTACGACCCGGCGACGCGGACGATTACGATCGATCCGCTGCGGGCCGAAGCATTTCGTGCCAACCTGGCCCACTACTCCGACGTCTTTTCCAAGGGACAGGTCGACTACGCCATTCCTGCCGGGGCGGTGACCGATCCAAACCGCCTCCGCCAATTGGCGGCGTTTTTCTTTTGGACGTCCTGGGCGGCCGTGACTGATCGCCCGGGAGACGACATCAGCTACACCAACAACTGGCCGTACGAACCGCTGGTGGCCAATCGGCCCACCGGCGAGGCCGTGGTTTGGACCGGCGTGAGCATCATCATGTTGCTGGCGGGAATCTCGGCCATGGCCTGGTGGTATGCCTCGCGCCGCAGCGAGGAAGCATCGCCGGCGATCCCGACTAGCGATCCGCTCCAGACCTGGGCGGCGACTCCGTCGCAACAGGCCACGATCAAATACTTCTGGGTTGTCGCCGCATTGATCCTCGTGCAAATGCTGCTGGGCGTCGTGACGGCACATTACGGCGTCGAAGGCAACGGCTTCTACGGTTTTCCACTCTCCCGCTGGCTGCCCTATTCCGTCGCCCGCACTTGGCACGTTCAATTGGGCCTGTTCTGGATTGCGACCGCCTGGCTCGCGGCCGGCTTGTTCATTGGACCTTTGGTGAGCGAGCGCGAGCCCGCCGGACAGCGCTTCGGAGTGAACCTGTTGTTCCTCGCTTTGCTGATCGTGGTGGTTGGTTCGCTGGCCGGCGAATGGCTCAGTATTCAGAACAAACTTTCGATTGACACGTCGTTCTATCTTCGGCCATCAAGGCTACGAGTACGTCGACTTGGGCCGGGCGTGGCAAATCGCGCTCTTCGTCGGCCTGTTGTTGTGGTTGGTCTTGATGATTCGCGCGCTTCGCCCGGCACTGCGAGAGACAGGGAGAACAAAAACAACTCGTGGCGCTATCTGACGGTCGCCACCGGCGCGATCGCCCTGTTTTACGGTGCCGGCCTGACGTGGGGCCATCACACGCACCTGTCGATCGTCGAGTACTGGCGGTGGTGGGTCGTGCATCTGTGGGTCGAAGGTTTCTTTGAGGTCTTCGCCACCACGGTGATCGCGTTCGTTTTCATGCGGCTGAAGCTGATTCGGCCGGGAGTGGCGGCCGCTGCGGCGCTGCTTTCGGCGACGATTTTTCTCTCCGGCGGCATCATCGGCACTTGCCATCACCTTTATTTTGCCGGCACGCCCACGGTCGCCCTGGCCTGGGGTTCGGTCTTCAGCGCGCTGGAAGTCGTGCCGCTGGTGCTGGTCGGATTCGATGCCGTGGAAGATCTGCGCCGGTCTCACTCGTCGAGCTGGGTGCAACGCTACAAGTGGCCAATCTACTTCTTCGTGGCCGTCGCGTTTTGGAACATGGTCGGCGCCGGGCTGTTCGGCTTCATGATCAATCCGCCGATTGCGCTCTACTACATGCAGGGTCTCAATACGACGCCGCTGCACGGGCACGCCGCCTTGTTCGGCGTCTATGGGATGCTCGGGATCGGCTTGATGCTATTGTGCCTGCGGGTGCTGCTGCCCACGGCGGAATGGAAGGACGGCCTGTTGCGATTCTCGTTCTGGGCTCTCAACGTCGGGCTGATGGCGATGTGCGTATTGAGCCTGCTGCCGGTCGGACTGATGCAAACCTGGGCCTCGGTCGATCATGGCTACTGGTACGCACGGAGCGGCGAGTTTCTGCAATCGCCGATCATGCGACAGCTGCGGTGGATGCGCGTCCCAGGTGATACCGTCTTTTTCCTGGGCGCGGTAGCACTTGTGCTCTTCGTCGCAGGACTGAAAACTGGCCACTCCATTCGACGTTCGAGCGAAGCTCGTTAGGAAGGCTGCTCGCTCTTCTTGACCGGGGCGTTTTCGGCCGAGACGCTGGCGCCAGCTGCGGTGGCCGGCCGGGCGAGCGGCACATTCTCGCCCTTCTCGTTTACGCGCTGGCTGGTGCCGACGTCGATTGCCTGGTACATGCCGACCGAGGCCTCGACGCCGAGCGGCGCGGCCGCCGTGCTTTCCAGGCCGTGGAGATACACGGCCGCCAGGTCGTAGGCGTTGCTGTTCGCATCGCCAGTCGGCTGGAGGAGCACCATCCCGCCGTCCAAGTCGATTTGCGTTCGTGGCGACGGCGCTTGATCGTCGCGGGCGACGTGACTGTTGGTGTCGCCAACTTCCGCAGCCTTTGGGCATTGCTCTTGATCGGCAGCCGGCACATCTCGATGCGCAGTCTCGGTCTGTAACTTCACGTCGTGCAACTCCGCGAGGACCGCGTCGATTGCCGCACGTTCACGTTGCAGCGCATCGAGGGACGCGGCAATGGTTTCATCGGTGAGCGATTCACCTGAGTTGTCATCGTCGTGTTTGGAACCGTCCGAATCCAAACTATCGCCGAGGCCGTCATCGAAACCGTTGTCCGGCTTGGCGTCCGCGTTTGCCGCCAGCAGCAGCGATTTGGAAGAATACTCTCCAAACACGGCATCGTGCGACTTCAAACGATACGGCACCGAAGAAGTCGGCGTCATCGTCATGTCGACGCCGGTCGACGACTGAGAATAATAGCCTTCCGCCAGGATTCCAGGGTACTGTTCAAAGAGTTCCCGGTAGGGGCGGTGCGCCGTTTGTTTCGTTACCAGAAGTGACGATCTTGGTCGGACCGCCGGGCCCGATGTTCGCGTTCGCAGGGTTGTCCGCCTGACCG
Organism: uncultured Planctomycetota bacterium; assembly: GCA_963808175.1. Lineage (GTDB taxonomy): Bacteria > Planctomycetota > Planctomycetia > Pirellulales > Lacipirellulaceae > DASYDU01. The sequence continues at coordinate 25,810 of CAWEEU010000022.1, forward strand.
GCCAATGGCCGATCCTTTGGATCAAGGGCATACGTATCGACGTCGACAAGTCCGCCCGTGCCACCCGTCTGTACGCCGCCCGAGACGTTGCCGCCCGACAAACCGAGTGGCGGACGCAAATCGAGGTTGCCGACATTTCCAGGACCGTTCCAGAGAACTCCCAAAGAGTTGCGGTCCGGCAAGTGTTCCCACGGTGCGGAGTCGAAGCCATTCGTGGCGTCGAACGCCAGCGGAGGCGGCGCCAGCGGACGCGGGCTCTCCCAAATCGCCACGATGGTCACTGTGGCCGCCTCAAAGTCGACGGTCACCATGCCGATCGTCGCCGAGAGCATGGCCCGAGTCTCGAGCGGCTCGAAATGTCCGCGAAAGTGTGGATGTTTCCGGTCGTCGGCGGGGTCTTCGCTTGCCGACGCCCGCCGATATCAGCTTTCTCAAGTGGTTCCACATGGCAGTCTGCATTCTCTCGTCACTATGCGGCGGCGTCCAGTTGTGCGTTTAATTGTGCGGAATCTCACCCGCCGTGCTCGGCAGGCCGGCGAGCAGCGAGTCGCGCTGGGCGACGATCACGTCGGCTGCCTGTTGCTTCTGCTGGCTTCGCAAACACTTGGCGTAGTTTGCATAATGGTTGCTCAACAGCTCGCGGTAGCGGGCAATGCTGGGCGCGGCGTCGAAGGCTTGCTTCTGGAAGCGGACCGCCTGCTCGTAGGCACTCTCCGCGTCGGCGAGCCGTTGTTGCCGGTCGAACAGCAGGCCGAGATTGTTGTAGACGCCGCCGAGATTGCTCAGGGCGCTGGCGTCCGATGGCAAAGCAGCCAGCAAGCGCCGCGTGAGGGCAATCGCTTTGGTGAATGATGCCTCCGCTTCGGCAAAGCGGGAGTCACGGCTTTGGACCATGCCGAGGTTGTTGTAGCTGATCGCCAGGTCGCGGGTATAGGAACCGGCGAGCGGCGATTGCTTGACTAGGTTTTCCTGTAGTTTGACGGCGTCGAGGTAACACAATTCGGCATTCTTCCAATCCTCTCTGCGTGCGAGGACGAATCCCAGGTTGTTGTAGGTCCGCGCCAAGTCACCCTGATAGAGCCGATTGATCGGGTTGGCGTCCACCAGTTGCCGCTCAATGGCGATGGCCCGATGGTAGTTGGCGGCTGCCTCGTTGCCGGCCGCCGAATCGAGCAGCGAACCGAGGTTGTTGTAACTGGCCGCCAGCACGCGAAGTGCGTTCTCGTTCGGCTGTGCATTTTTGACAAGCGGCTCTTCGAGGGCGATCGCCGCGCGGAACTGTTCGATCGCAGCGCCGCGGTCGGTCGGCCTGGCGGAGCAACAGGCCCAGGTTGTTGCACGTCGTCGCCAGGTCGGTCGCATAGTCGGCAGACTGTGCGTCGATGTCCAACAATTTCTGCTGGATCCGCCGTGCCTCGTTCAAACGATGCCAGCGCCTCCGACTCGCGTCCCGCCCCGACGAGCAACATCCCAATGTTATTGTCGGAGAGGGCGAGATTGCGAGCGTATTCCAGATTGGCGGGATCGGCGGCGACGCGGGATCGCCAAATCTCGCAGGCCGCCTCATGCTTGACGAGCGCGTCTTTGGCGTTGCCAAGCCATTCGCTCAGCGTACCCAAGCGGTTGTAGGCTCGTGCATTGTCAGCCGCCAGTGCCGGATCGTCTGCCGTCTGCGATTCAAACTGCTGGTAGAAATCGAGACTGTCTTCGAGCATCTGTGCGCGGACGCCGTCAGCACCGGGGATCGCCGCCAATTGTTTGGCGTAGTGCGTTGTCGAACTTGTCGATCACGGCATGTGCCTGGTGTAAATTCTCTTCGGCCGTCGCCAGGGCCCGCTCGGTCGCGGCCTTTTGCTTCCAAAGCACCAGCGAGTTGGCCAGTTGCCCGATGAAGATCACCAACAGCACAGCCACCGCCGCGTACGCGACGCTGCGATGCCGCCGCACCCATTTGCCGGCCCGCGCAAGCGGGCTGGGCGGACTGGCCAGGATCGGCTTGCCCTCCAGAAAGCGATCGAGGTCCCGGGCCAGCGCCTGCGCCGTCGGGTAGCGATCTTGCGGAAATTCCGCGATCGCCTTCAAGACAATGGTTTGGAAGTCGACCGGGATGTGCCGGTTCCAATGCCGTAGCGGTTTCGACGTGTAGCGGCGCCGATCGAGGAGTAGTTGAGCGTCGGACGCATCGCCGGCCGGATGATGCAGCGTCGCCAATTCATAGAGCGTGACGCCGAGCGAATAGACGTCGGTTCGCTGATCGACGAGCCCGCCGCGCCCCAGCGCTTGTTCGGGACTCATGTAGCGCATCGTGCCGAGGACGTCGCCGGTCTGGGTGAGCCCGGCGTGCGTGCGGCAACGGGCGAGCCCGAAGTCGGTGACCCAGAGTTTGCCCTGGTCGTCGATCAGCAGGTTGGACGGCTTCACGTCGCGGTGGACGATGCCGTAGTCGTGAGCCGCGTGGAGTGCCTCCGCCGCCTGCACGCCCAGCCGGGCGACGGCGCGGATGTGATCGCCGGTGCCGCTGGAGCTCATCGCCGGCAGCTTTTGTGAGCTGACCGGTTCTTCGGATGGGGTCGCTTCGACCGGACGGTTCGCCCCCCGCGTCGATTGGCGATAGTTCGGCGCGGTGGTGCCGACGGTCGACGGGGCAGCCCCGTGGTGCAATTCAGCGAGCAGCGTCGTGAGCGACTGCCCCTCGACGAGCTGCATTGCGTAATAGTGGACGCCGCACTCCTCGCCCACTGCGAAGACCGGCACGATGTTTGGATGCTTGATCTGGGCCGCGGCCTGGGCTTCGTTCTTGAAGCGGTTGATCTGCTTTTCGTCGTGGCCGGCGGTGAAGGGCAGAATCTTCAGCGCGACCCGTCGGCGCAGCGAAATCTGCTCCGCCTCGTAGACGACACCCATCCCGCCGCGACCGATCTCGCGCAACAGCCGGAAGTCGCCGACGGTTTGTCCCGGCTGCAATTTGCCGACGGCGAGCGCCGTACCGCACGACGACTTGGGAGCGGCCGCGGCGTGGAACAATTCGAGCCCGCTCAAATAACCGCGGAGATAGGGCGCATCGTCGGGATGCCGCGCGAGCAATTCTTCGGGGCTGATCGGCGTCCCCAACTCGATGGCCACCAGGTAGTCGTCGAGGATCCGCGCGAGCCGGTCTTGCGTGGCTTCCGGCAGGGCATCGACGGTGGAATCGGCGGCGGCGATCTCGGGCTTCATGACGGATCCTCGCTACCGTGCTGCCGCTCGCTCCCGTACAGGGCCCGCAATTTTTCGATCGCCCGCAGCCAGAGCATCCGCGTCGCGCCGACCGAGCGGCCCATGCGACGGGCGACTTCCTCGAATGGCAGGCTCTGCAAGTTGCGGAGCATGAGCACTTCGCGGTAGTCGGCCGACAGCTGCGCGAGGCGATCGGCCAGCTGCACGGCTTCCTCGCGCTGCTGGACGGCCATGCTCGGCGACTTGCCGTCGGCGGGCAGCAGCGCCGCCAGCTGGACCGTCGATTGCTCCAGCGCCTTGCCGAGCCGTTCGATCGAGACTTCGCGTCGCACGTCGCGCCGCGCGGCGAGCATGTGTTGCTCGACGAACTTGGCCAGGTTGTTGACTAAGATTTGCCGCAGCCAGGCCAACAGCTCCGCCTCCGTGGTGCCGCGGAACTGGCCGAAATTCTTGTGTGCCCGCAGCATGGTTTCCTGCACCACGTCGGAGGGACTCACCCGGGGTTGCAGCCGATCCTCCAGCTGTGTCGAGGCCAGCACCGTCAAGTAATTGCGATATTGTTGCAGGAGCACGCCGATGCTGCTCGTATCGCCGTGGCGGGCGCCGCGGATCAGCCCCATGAAGCTCGAGGTCGGTTTGGCGGATTCCAGGACAGACATGGTTCGATTGGGCGCAGAAAAGTTGGCAGCTCGGCCGGTAACTCCAAGCTCAAAAGATCGATTCTCTGCCGGCGGCGCCACGCGAATTCTCGGTTCCGGACGAGAATCCAGGTAGGAATGGCCCGCGGTCCGCTTCCGTTCTAACCCCTGCCGAGGGTGACGGTTCTCGCCGGGCGGAAAAAAACCGCCCGGAATATCGCTTTTCTCCAGGCTAACAAATGTCCCGGCCCGTGTGGCGCATCCCGTTCGGAACCGGTCCCTCCATCATAGCAACGCAGCGGCAATCGGGGAGTGCTATTGAGGCAATCTAGCCGCCCCACCGTCCGAGGGAGCTAGGCGGCGGCGGACCCCGTTTTGGAGCAGGAACAGAGAATTCAGGAGCACCCGAGATGAATCCCAGTAAACTTCGCCGTTTCGAGCCCCTCGAGAATCGACTCTGCTTGTCGGTCACCGCGGCCGTCAACGACGGCGATCTCGTTGTATCGGGCGACGCCGACGGGGCGGTCGAAATTGTCGCCGTCAGTGCGGGGGCCTTCCGAGTGACCGACAATGGCGTGCTCATCGCCGACGAGACGACGCTTCAAGGCGTGACCGACGACGTCCAAATCAAGCTCGAACAGACGATTGCCGGCACGAACGACACGGTCTCCGTCGACCTCGGCGGCCAGACCGTCGACAAGGTGTATGCCCAACTTGGCAGCGGCGACAATTCGTTCGAGCTCACCAATGGGACCGCGGCCGGACTCAACTACCGCGGCGGCGACGGCATCGACAGCGTCTCGCTCGCGGCCACGATTGAGTCGAGGACGGTCGTTTCACTCGGCGGCGGCGACAATTCCTTCACGCTCACTGGCACGGTGGGCGGCCCCTTACTCGTGTCGGCCCGCGACGGCGTCGACAACGTCACCCTGGCCGAGGGCACGTCGGTCGGCAAGGGCACCAGGATCGCGCTGGGCAACGGCGACAATTCCACCACCATTGCCGGCAACATCGACGGCAACCTGGCCTACCAAGGCGGCGATGGGAACGACTCGGTCGCGCTGACCGAGACCGCCGTCCTCGCTCAAAATTTCCTTGCACGGCTCGGCGCCGGAGACAATTCGGTCACGCACAACGGCAACGTCGCCGGCGACTTCCGCGTCGTGAGCGCCAACGAGAACGATACGGTCGACATCAGTGACACCGCGGTCGTCGGCGGCGAGACCGATCTCGGTCTCGGCCAACAGCGCGATCACGGCGGCGGTTGTCACGGACACGAGCATGGCCTCGGCCACGACGTGGGCGACAGCCTCGGCACGTTGGCCCTCAATGGCCGCAACCTCGGCTTCTATTATCGAGGCTTCCGCCGGTAGCAACGTATTTCAAACACGACTCTAGCCCACGCGCTCCCGTACATCGAAACAGAGGAACAGAGAATCATGAGACAACGACTGATCTGGTTGGCTTTGATCGCATTGGCTGCCCAAACCGCGCAAGCGGGTCATCTCGGCTTCGGCTGGGGTGGCCCGGGTTTGGGCGGCCATCATGGCGAGTTTGGCGGATTCGGTGAGTTCGGTGGATTCGGTGACTTTGGCGGCTTCGGTCATGGGAGCCTGCTGGGCGGCTCCGGATTCAATACCGAGCGGCAACAAACCTACTTCGAGACGAAATTCGACCGATTGCAGACGAAATACGACAGCGGCCTGACCGACGTCACGGATTTCTACAATTCCGATACGTATACCAACATCGTCGATGGCGTCCAGAATCTGGTCGATCGCTACGGCTTGTTTCTCAGCGGCGTCGAGCGATCGATCACCCGGATTGGCGACGTAATTTCCCTCGTCAATGACGACGTGGCCTATTACGACGACTTGTTGGCACAGTATCAAGCACGCGACGATCTGTCCGCCGACCGACTCGATCGAATCGTCACGTGGATTACCAATGCGCAGGACCGGTTGGCCCACAAGATCGATCTGCTGACCCAACAACAAACGACGCTCAACGACAATCTGGGCAGCTATCAAACCTTCAGCAGCGACCTGTCGACTTATCTGAACGACATCATCACGGCCGGCGGGGGCACGACCGACAGCGGCGCCACCACGGGCGCCACTCTTACCGCGATCAGCGCCAGTACCGAGCCTCTCCGTGGCCTCGCCGAGACAACGCTGGGAGACGAGCTGGCATCGAGCGATCAGCCCGCAGCGGCGCTCGCAGCGACGGCAGCACCGGAACCCGGCGCCCAGTGCTTGAGCCTCCTGGCGCTGAGTCTGCTTGCACTGGGGCGTCCGACCCGCGGTCGACCGCGCAACTAAGTCGCAGGGAACTTCCCTGAGACGCTGGCGGTGGGCCGCGACGGAGCGCAGCGCGGTTCAGCCCACGAACCCAGGGGCAGGGCCCACCGTGCAGCGTCTTTCTGCGAACGACTCGGATATCCGGTCGACTGGTCGGTGGCGCGAGAAGTGTGTAACAATTCATAAGCGGCTCACGATCATGGCAAGCGATTTACGAACAGGGTTGAACTATTTGCGATCCGCGGCGTTGCTCGCGGCGGCTGCTCTCGCGGTTGTTCCCGCGCGGCAAGCGCGGGCGTACGTGCCCGACAGCCGCTGGTCGGTGACCGCGTCGGGTGCCACCGGCGCAGCGGGCACGCCCATCAAGCTCACTTGGAGCATCGCGCCGGACGGGACCTCAATCCCCGGTGAGGGTGCGAGCAACCTTGTTTCCTACTTCGACGGTTTGTTTCAACGTGACCAGCACCGGCAGCGACCTCACGCAGCGGCCCTGGTTCACGTACTTCAAGCAATCGTTCGACCGCTGGACTGCGCTCGGCGGCATCACCTTCACGTACGAATCGCACGACAACGGCACGTCCTTGAACGCCTTGGGCGGCCAACTGGGCGTGCGAGGCGACGTCCGCATCGGCGGCGCGTTCATCGATGGTCCGAGCAACACGCTCGCCTACACCTGGCTTCCCGACAGCGGCGACATGGTCGTCGACACCGGCGAGACCAATTTCTACTCGAATTCGTCGAACAACCATCGCCAACTCCGCGACACAATCATGCACGAAGTGGGCCACGCGTTCGGCCTGGCCCACATCGAGTCGTCGACCGACGCCCTCCTAATGGAGCCGGTCATCAACCTGGGAATCGATGGCCCGCAACTCGACGACATCCGTGGCATCCAAGGTCAATACGGCGACGTGTTCGAGAAATCGAACAACGGACTGGGCAACGGCACGGCGAACCGCGCTACTAGCCTCGGTTCACTGGCGGTGGGTGGCACGCTCGCCATCGGCTCCGACGCTCTCGGAGGCCAGGCAGTGAGCCCCACCGAGACCGATTTTGTCAGCATCGCCAACTCCAGCGACGCCGACTTCTTTTCCTTCACGGTGGCAGCGCCGACCGTTGCTCGACGCGACGCTCACGCCGCTGGGCGGCATCTTCAACCAGGGCGTCGAAGGGGGCGTGCAAACGTCGTTCAACGCCAACGCCCGCAACGATCTGGCGCTCTCGATCTTTGCCGTCTAACGGCACGACGCTACTTGGCTCGGCGAATCTCACGGGCGCCGGCGGCGTCGAATCGCTCACGAACATCAACCTCACGTCTACTGGAACGTATTTCGCCCGCGTCACCGGTGCCGACGACAACGTGCAGCTTTACCAGTTGCAGCTAACGGCCGCCGCGCTCTCGATGGCCCTGGTGGGCGACTACAACCACGACGGCGTTGTCGACGCCGCCGACTACAGCGTGTGGAGGGATTCACTCGGCGAGACGGGCTCCAACCTCGCGGCCGACGGCAATGGCAACGGCCGCATCGACGCCGCCGATTACAGCTTGTGGAAATCTCATTTCGGCATGTCCTCCGGCATCGGCAGCGGCAGCATCGCGGGTGGCGGCAGCGTTCCCGAGCCGGCGAGCCTGGTGCTGCTTTCTCTCGCGGCATTGCTCGCGCCGCTGGTCCGCGTGCGTTAGCCGAGCCGCGGCGCGTGACATTCTGTCGCGTAAATCGATCCTCAAAGGTAGGCGCACTGCCCAGCGGCTTCGCCTTCTCGTCTCTTTGCCGGCAGTGCGTTCAGGAACACGCTTCGCGCAGGTGGTTGGGAATAGTCGATTCCGCCATGCGCGAAGTGCTTGGCAATCGTCGTCGCACGTCATCGTGACTGTGCAAGCGCTCCGACACTTTGTCCCAACCGAAGAGGCAACTATGAAACGACGTCAACAACAGAGATCGAACCTGCGAATCGAACTTCTCGAAGCGCGTCAGCTGATGGCCGCGGATCTGATGCCCACCCCGGCGCCACTTGAAATCTTGCCAGACGACAACACCCAACCTGCAATCGTCTCGGATCTCGCCGCGGCCAGCCGCCCCGCACCGCGGCCGAGCGGCATCGTCATTCCCAGTGGCCGCGGCGGAGCCGCGCTCCTTTGACGGCACTGGCAACAACCTCAGCGACTCCGAGTTGGGAAGCACCGACGAGCAATTGCTGCGGGTGGCGGAGTCTGAGTATGGTGACGGAATCTCGACGCCCGCCGGCGAGGATCGGCCCAGCGCGCGAGAGATCAGCAACGCGCTGGCGGCTCAGGACGACGAACTGCCCAACGACCGGCAGCTCTCGGCGTTCATCTACGCCTGGGGCCAATTCATCGATCACGACATCGACCTCACCGAACCGCCCACCACCGGCGGCGAGGCGTTCAACATTGAAGTGCCGACCGGAGACGAGCTCTTCGATCCCGAGTGGCACCGGCACGCAGGAGATCGGCTTGACCCGTTCCCGCTACGACGCGTCGACAGGCACCAGCGTCGACAATCCGCGCGAGCAGATCAATGAGATCACCGCTTGGATCGACGGCTCGGCCGTCTATGGCTCCGACCAGGCGACGGCCGACAGCTTGCGGACCTTTGTCGGCGGCAAGCTGCTGACCAGCGACGGCAACCTGCCACCCACGGACGAGGCGGGCTACTTCCGTGGCCGGCGACGTGCGGGCCAATGAAAACGTCGAGCTCACCTCGATGCACACGCTGTTCATTCGCGAGCACAACTGGTGGGCGGACCAGATTGCCCGCCAGCACCCCGGGCTCAGCGACGAGGCCATTTACCAGCAGGCGCGGGCGATCGTGATCGCCGAGATTCAAGCGATCACGTTCAACGAGTTTTTGCCCGCCTTGTTGGGTGCCGGTGCGATTCGCGCGTATCAAGGTTACGACCCGACGGTCGATCCCAGCATCGCCAACGAGTTTTCGACCGCCGCCTTTCGGCTGCCACACGATGATCAACGACGACGTCGAATTCTTCGGCAACGATGGGCGGGCCGTCGCGGACGAAGTCGAACTGGCCGACGCATTCTTCAACCCGGACTTGCTCCGCGAAGCCGGCGCCGACTCGATCCTCAAGTACCTGGCTTCCACGACGGCCCAGGAAATCGATCCGAAAATCGTCGACGGCTTGCGCAACTTCCTCTTCGGCCAACCGGGCGATGGCGGTTTCGACCTGGCGTCGCTGAACATTCAGCGCGGCCGCGACCACGGGCTGGCCGACTACAACTCGGTCCGCGAGGCCTACGGACTCGCCGCGGGTCACGTCGTTTGCCGAGATCAGCTCCGATCCCGAGGTGCAGCAGACGCTCGAAGCGCTGTACGGCAACGTCGACAACATCGATCTCTGGGTCGGGACACTGGCCGAGGACCACCTGCCCGGTTCGTCGGTCGGCGAGCTCACCCAGACGATTGTCGCCGATCAATTCACGCGTCTCCGCGACGGCGACCGGTTGTGGTACGAGAACATCTTCTCGGGCCGGCAGTTGAGGCAGATCGAGAATACCACGCTGGCTGACGTGATCGCCCGCAACACGGGCGTGACCAATCTGCAGTCGAACGTGTTCTTCATGCAGGCGGAAGTCCGCGGGCAGTTGTTTATCGACAACAACGCCAACGGCCGACAGGATCGCGGCGAGGCGGTGCTCCCGGGCGTGACGGTCGAATTGCTCAATGATGCGGGCGACGTCGTCGCCACGACCGTCACCAATTCCCGCGGTCGCTATCAATTCAACACCTTCAGCGAGACCGGCGACTACCAGGTCCGGATCGTGGTTCCAAACCGGCTGCGTCCTACGTCGCCCGCGACGCGGGACGTGCTGATTTCACGCGGCGACCAGACGATCGCCGGCGTCAATTTCGGCTTGCGACTTGATCCCCAGGCCGAACGCTCCCAAACCGCGCAGCCAGCAATTCGCTGCCGTGGACATGGCGTTCGCCTCGGACCCGATGGCGAATCCGCTGGCGAGCAAGCTGGACTCGCCCCGCACGCGGAAGCCGCGGCCCGGGGCGAGGCTGCGGTAGCTAACCGCAGTGAGCGCAGAGGCCTTTGACGAGCACTTCGGTGACGCGGCCGAGCTTGGCCGCGCCGCGCTTCGGCGTGAGCCGGAACGTGAAGTCGGCGAGGCACTGGATTTTGCCGCAGTCGATGCAGAGGAAGTGCGGATGCTCCGAGATGCCGGAGTGCTCGTCGTGCAACAGCTCGAAGCGGCGGACGGAGTCGCCCAAATCGAGGCGCGCAAACAGGCCGGCGTCGGCCAGCTCCGTCAGCGAGCGGTAGATCGTCGACTGGTCGAAGCCGAACTCGCCGAGCCGTTCGGTCACCTCGGCGTGGGTGAGCGGCTGCCGCTCGCGGGCCAGGCACTGCATCACCGCCACGCGGGCGGCGGTGCCACGGAGCTGTGCGGCGCGGAGGATCGACTTGGCCTCGATGGCGGAGAGCGGCGGGGTTTTCTTGGCGGGCATTCGTTTCTCTACGTGCGCGGTTGGACCCTGCGGTGGCGGCAATTCACATTATACGATTTGCAGGTAATTTGCAAGTAACTAGCGTGTGAAAAAAGTGATCGCCTTGGGATGTACGCTGCGAGTTTCGCCATTACAATCGACCAGTGGCAATCCTGGTTGCGTTGCCGCTTGCCGATGCGAGGCGTTTCGTCCCCATGTCGCTGCCCGTCCTGATCGTCGTTTATTGCTTCTTGACCGTGGTCGCGTCGCTCTTCGGCGGTTGGCTGCCCTCGCTGGTGCGGCTCAGCCACGTGCGAATGCAGGTGATGATGAGCCTGGTTTCGGGCCTGATGCTCGGCATCGCGATGCTGCACATGCTGCCCCAGGCCGCGGAGCAACTCTCGTCGATGACCGAGGTGACCGGCGCGATGCTGGCCGGGCTGTTGGTGATGTTTTTTCTGCTGCGTTTGTTTCACGTCCACGGCCACGGTGAATTGGATCTAGACGATTGCGAGCATGATCACGACCACACGCATGAGCATGGGCCTGACCATCATCCCGGCCCGCCGTCTTCCGGCCATCGACTCAGCTGGGTGGGCCTGTATTTCGGCCTGGCGATTCACACGCTTCTGGACGGCGTCGCCCTGGCCGCCAGCGCCGTGGCCGATGCCCACCAGCATCCACACGAAATCGCGTTCTATGGCCTGGGTACCTTTCTCGCCGTGTTCTTGCACAAGCCGCTCGACGCGCTGGCGATCACCTCGTTGATGCACGCCGGCGGTTGGACCGCCAGGAGCCAGGCGGCCGTCAACTTCGGCTACGCGCTGATGTGTCCGCTCGGCGCGCTGGCCTTCTGGTTGGGAGCGTCGCAGTTTTCGGCCGACTATGGTGCCGCGGTGGGTTACGCATTGGCGTTTTCGGCCGGTTTTTTCCTGTGCATCGCGTTGAGTGACCTGCTACCGGAAGTTCAATTCCACTCGCATGACCGTTGGAAACTATCGGCCGCTCTGCTGGCCGGCGTGGCAATCGCCTATGCCGTCGAAATGACTCACTCCCATTCGCACGGAGGCCCTCATTCCATCGAACAAGCGTCCGGAGTGCCGGAGCATCATCACGATTGACCTTCTTCCATGACCGCGCCGGTTACTCCATCAGGCAACTCCGCAGCGTCCGGCTTTCATGCGTTCACGGCCGCGAGGGTACTCGAAGCCCTCGGCGCGGACGCGGACCGCGGCTTGTCGGCCGATCGCGCCGCTGCCCTGCTGGCGAAACACGGGCCCAACGAATTGGAGGAACCGCCCGCGGTACCGCTCTGGCGAAAATTTCTCCGCCAGTTTACCGGGCTGGTGGTTTTGATTCTGATTGCGGCGGCGATTGTTGCCGGCGCTCTGAGCGAATGGACGGAGAGCCTGGCGATTCTGGCGATCGTCGTGCTCAATGGCATGATCGGCTTCTTTCAGGAATATCGGGCCGATCGCGCCTTGGCTGCGTTGCGGCGCATGGCGCAGCCCGCCGCCCGCGCCATCCGCGCGGGACAATTGCAGACGATTCCTGCCCGCGAGTTGGTCCCCGGCGACTTGATCGAGCTGGAAGCCGGCGACCAGGTACCGGCCGACGGTCGCCTGTTGCAGGGCTTCGGCCTGCGAGTGCAGGAAGCGACGCTCACCGGCGAGTCGGCTCCGATCGACAAACATGCGCAGGAGGTCCTCGTCGCCGACACGCCGCTGGCCGACCGGCAAAACATGGTTTACGCGGGAACCGTCGTGGCAGCCGGCCGGGGCCGGGCCGTCGTGATTGCCACCGGCATGCAAACCGAACTGGGTCAGATCGCCGGAATGATCGAGCGCGTCGAACCAGAGCCGACGCCGCTCGAACGCCGGCTCAGCGAGCTGGGTCGGCTGTTGGTGATCCTCATTCTCGCGGTGATCGCGGTTGTGTTCGTCCTGCGGATGCTCCGCGGCGGCGACCTTCTGGAGGTGTTTCTACTCTCGGTGAGCCTGGCGGTGGCGGCCGTGCCGGAGGGCTTGCCGGCGGTGATCACTGTCGCGCTGGCACTTGGCTTGCAGCGGATGGTCAAGCGCAACGCGCTGGTCCGCCGGCTTTCGAGCGTCGAGACGCTGGGCTCCGTGACCGTTATCTGCTCCGACAAGACCGGCACGCTCACGCGCAACGAGATGACCGTCCGCGAGATCGTGGCGGGAAGTCGGCAATACGAAGTGACGGGCAGCGGCTACCGGCCGGAAGGCGAGTTTCTGCGTCGACCGTCTTCCGACCGTGTCGATCCGCTTCAGGAGCCTGATTTGCTCCAGGCGCTCACGATCGGCACGTGGTGCAACGACGCGCGGATCACGCCGTCAAACGACGGTCTCGAGGCACAGGTGATGGGCGATCCGACCGAGGCCGCCCTGCTCGTCGCCGCGCTCAAGGCGGGGATCGATCTCCAGGATCGCGGCGAGCGGCTGGTTCACGAGAATCCATTCGATTCGGAACGCAAGATGATGTCGGTCGTCGCTCGCGGCGACGACGATATGCTCGTCATGTACGCCAAGGGGGCGCCCGAGCTGCTGCTGGAGCGCTGCAACTTCGAGCTGTGCGAAGGAGCCGTCGTACCGCTTACCGACGACCGCCGAGACGAAATCCGCTGCCGCAACGCCGAGTTGGCCAAGGCAGCGCTGCGAGTGTTGGCGATGGCGTACCGTCCGCTCGATACCGGCGAGGACTTCGCAGAGCACGAGCTGATCTTCGCGGGCCTGGTCGGAATGCTCGATCCGCCCCGCGAGGAAGCCAAGCGGGCCGTTCGCGTTTGTCATGCGGCGGGAATCCGGCCGGTGATGATCACGGGCGATCATCCAACCACCGCCTTGGCCATTGCCCGCGAGCTGGGCATCGTCGAGGCAGAAGAGAAGGTTGTCACGGGCCGGGAATTGGACCTGATCCCGGACGAGCATCTTAACAGCGAGGTGGAACGTATCGCCGTGTTTGCTCGTGTCGCGGCCGAGCACAAGGTCCGCGTCGTCCGGGCGTGGAAGCAGCGCGGCCAGGTGGTGGCCATGACCGGCGATGGTGTGAACGACGCACCCGCCGTCAAGTCGGCCGACATCGGCATTGCGATGGGCCTCGACTGGCAGCGACGTCACCCGCGAGGCTGCGGCGATGGTGCTGCTGGACGACAATTTCGCGTCGATCGTTAGCGCGGTCGAGGAAGGCCGCACGATTTACGATAACATTCAAAAGGTCGTGCAATATCTGCTTTCGAGCAACGCCAGCGAAGTGATCCTGGTGTTCGTCGCGGCGCTGGCCGGCTGGCCGACGCCGATTCTGGCCGTGCAACTGCTGTGGCTGAACCTGGTGAGCGACGGATTTCCCGCGTTGGCCCTGGGCATGGAGCCGCCGGAGCGCGACGTGATGCAGCGTCCGCCGCGACCGCCTCATGAGCCGGTCGTCACGCGTCGTCGCGGCCTGGTCATGTTTGGCCAAGGGTCTCTGATAGCCGCCGTCGGTCTGATCGCATTCGCCGTTGTCTATCGACAGGAAGCGGCGAATTTGCCCCAGGCTCGGACGGCAACGTTTTGCGTGCTGGCGTTCGCACAGTTGTTCTTTGCCATCGCCTGCCGCAGTCAACGTTTCACGCTGCCCGAATTGGGTCTGTTCTCGAATCCGGCACTGTTTTACGCATTGGCGATTTCGGGACTGCTGCAGCTCGGTGCCGTCACGTTGCCGGTGGCGCGGCCGATCTTCTCCGTGACGGCGGATTTGGCCTGGTGGGAATGGGGCCTGGTGATTGCACTGGCGCTGGTGCCGGTGAGCTTGATCGAGATCTGGAAATTGGCCAGGCACCGGCTGACGCCTAGGGAGACTGCCGCGACTTTTGGTGATTGATCGCCTGAATTCTGCACTGCCAGACTGGACTTCCCACGTGTCTCCCAGATGAGAAGAATTCTGTTGAAAACGGAAGATTCCCGGCGGCGAGTGGCAGATCCGCGAGATCGTTGAGGCGGATCGAGCAAAATCGCGCCACAAACCGATGATGGTTAATGACTTGTAGCCGTGCTGGCTGCACTAGCGGTGGGACCCGGTCGATGGCCCAACATTTTGATCGCGACGCCGTCGAACGCGACTTCGCGCAATTGTCCGAGCTGCGAGTGCATTTTCCGGCAATAGGTGCCGAAACTTCTCTTGGACCCTCGACTGCCGGCGCACATTCGCGGTGCGGGCAAGTGTGCATTGGCGGCGCAAATACTTGTCGGACAAGGCTTAGCGAGCCATCATTCAGAAGCATCCGTCACGGCGTACCGGACGTGCAACTATTCAGCTCGGACCAATGAATCGATTGATCGCCATCTTGACTGGCCTGCATGTGCTCGCGCACGGCGTGTTCGGATGCTGCGAACATCGGCTGGACGCGACGTCGCCGCCACCGGTCGCGTCGCCCGTGCTGAAAACTTGCTGCTGCCACCATGGACATCAAGCCGCACACCGTCACGCTCCGCACGACAACGACGTGGCTGATCGTGCATTGCTGAAACGGTCGACGCACCCGTGCATTCACTCCTCTTGTCACTGGCTTGCAGCCGCGGCGGGACCGAGCGTCCGGCCGCCGAATTTTTCCGTGCCGGTGGCGGTCGTCGCCGCCCCACTCTCTCACGGACTATCGCAGCATGCGGCGAGCTTTCGGCCGGATAACGTGATCGGCCGCACTTCTGCGCCACCGCTGCGCCTCCACCTGGTGGTTGGCGTGCTCCTGGTCTGAGCCCGTTGACCGGCGATCTTACCCGGTGCGTGCGAGGCTAATATCGCTGGCTCTCGCGCGCTGGATCCGTCCGCTGTAGTTTGCTAGCCATTTCGCCCGCTGAGGCAATCGACCATGTCCACTTCACTTAATTCTACGACGTCGCCGTTGCGCGGTTGGCTGATTTCGCTAGCGGCCGTCGGGGTGCTCGCCGCGGCGGCCTGGGCCACGAGCGACCATTGGCTGCCGCAGACCTCTTCGGCCAATCCCCAGGCGAGTTCGGGCGCCGCCGCTCACGAACACGATCATGCCGAAGATGAGCATGCGCACACCGACGAGAAGTCTCTCAAGCTGAGCGCCAGCGCACTGAAGAACATCGGCTTCCAGGGAGTGAAGATCGAGCTCGGCGACTTCGAACGCACGATCACGCTGCCGGCAATGATCATCGAACAAGCGGGGCGGAGCCAGATTCACGTCACGTCACCGCTAACCGGCGTCGTGTCGGAAGTGCGGATCGTGCCTGGCGAGGCCGTGGAGCCGGATTCGACGATGTTCCGCGTCCGGCTGACGCACGAAGACGTCGTCACTGCCCAGCGCGATTATCTGCTGACGGTCGAGAGCCTCGCACGTGGTGGACCGCGAGATCGCCCGGCTCGAAGCGCTCGGCGAAGGCGTGATCGCCGGCAAGCGCGTGCTGGAGCAAAAATACGAGAAGCAGAAGCTCGAAGCCGCGCTGTTGGCCGGCGAACAGGCACTCTTGATGCACGGGCTAAGTGCCGAGCAAGTCGTGGAGATTCGCAAGTCGCGCAAACTGCTCCAATCGATCACGGTTCGCGCACCCGATCATAGCCACGAAGCGAGCAGTTGCGGCGACCATTTGTTTCACGTGCAGCGGATCGCAGTTTCGCCGGGCGAGCAGGTCACGGCCGGCCAAGAGCTGTGCGTGCTGGCCGATCATTGCGAGCTGCTGGTCGAGGGCCGGGCGTTCGAGGATGACGCCGCTTCGCTCCGCCAGGCCATGAAGGACGGCTGGGACGTGTCGGCCACGTTGTTGGGAAAGAAAGATCAGCGCGAGCAGATTTCCGGTCTCAAGCTGATGTACCTGGCCGACAAGATCGATCCTGAAACGCGGGCGTTTCATTTCTATCTGCGGCTGCCGAACCGGATTGTGCTCGACCAGCTGAGCCCGACCGGCCACCGCTTCCTCGAATGGCATTACAAACCGGGCCAGCGGCTTGAACTGCAGGTGCCCGTCGAACGTTGGACCGACCGGATCGTGCTGCCGGTCGACTCGGTCGTCGAGGAAGGGGCCGAGATGTACGTCTACCGTCAGAATGGCAACTCGTTCGAGCGGGTTCCGGTCCACGTCGAATACCGCGATCGAAAATCGGTGGTCGTCGCCAAGGACGGCTCCCTCTTCCCCGGCGAAGTCGTCGCCGGTCGCGGGGCGTACCAGATTCACCTCGCGCTCAAAAACAAATCCGGCGGCGCGATCGACCCGCATGCAGGACACAATCATGGCTGAGGGCGGAGGGCGGAGAGCGGAGGGCCAGAATTGAGGGGTAACTATTCGGTTTATGGAAAGGGTGTGCCGTGTTTCGATTTGAAAAGTTCGATGTGTGGAAACTGGCTATCGACTTTGCGGATGCAGTTTACGAATTTACCCGATCTTTTCCGCGCGAAGAACAATTCGGTTTGACGGCTCAAATGCGAAGAGCATCAGTTTCAATATCATCGAACATTGCCGAAGGAACGAGTCGCTCGTCGGATAAGGATTTTCTGCGATTTGTGGAGATTGCCTATGGTTCGCTCATGGAAGTCGTTTCACATGCTCAGATCGCGGCGCATCAATCATTTTTGTCCGACGCGCAATTTCAAACGATATATAACGCCTCCGAAGAGCTTGCTCGAAAGCTCAGCGCGTTGCGAACCACTTTGCTAGGTCCGCAGTAGTTTCGTTCTGGCCCTCCGCTCTCCGCCCTCGGCTCTCAGCCTATACCATGCTTAACGCGATCATCCGATTTTCGCTGCGCAACCGCTTGTTGGTGATCGCGCTGGCGTTGTTTCTGCTCGGCTTATGGCTCGCTGGCAGGCGACGCGGCTGCCGATCGACGTGTTTCCCGATCTCGATCGGCCGCGCGTCGTGGTGATGACCGAGGCACCGGGCATGGCGCCGGAGGAAGTCGAGTCGCTGATCACGTTCCCGCTCGAGACGGTGCTCAACGGGGCGACGGGCGTCGAAGACGTGCGGTCGTCGTCGGGCGTCGGGCTGTCGGTAATCTACGTCGAGTTCGATTGGGGGACCGACATCTACAACGACCGGCAAATCGTCGCCGAGCGGCTCGCGCTGGCCGGCGATCGCCTGCCGGCGGGCGTCACGCCGCAGCTCGCGCCGATCTCGTCGATCATGGGCCAGATCATGATGGTCGGCTTGGTGAGCGACGGCGGCCAAACCTCGCCGATGGACCTGCGAACGCTCGCCGATTGGACCGTGCGGCAGCGACTGCTGAAGATCTCCGGCGTGTCGCAAGTGATCGTGATGGGGGGCGAGCGCAAGCAGTTTCAAGTGCTCGTCGACCCCAACAGCCTGCAGCGCTACGGCGTCACGCTCCACGAAGTGAAGCAGGCCCTGCGCGAGAGCAATCAGAACACGGCCGGCGGCTACCTCGACGAGCAGGGGCCGAACGAGTACCTGGTCCGAGCGCTCGGCCGCGTCCGCACGCTCGACGACGTGCAGCACATCGTCGTGAAGCAACGCAACGGCCAGTCCGTGGTCCTCTCGCAAGTGGCCCGCGTGGTGGAGGCCGGCCAGGTGAAACGGGGCGACAGCAGCGCGTTTGCCCGCGGCGCGTCCGGCAAGTTCACCGGCGGCCCCGCCGTGCTGCTGACGATTCAAAAACAGCCCAAGGCGGACACGCGCCTGGTGACGGAACACGTGCTCGAGAGCGCTCACCGACATGAGAACGTCGCTTCCCGCCGACGTCCGCGTGTTTCCCGACCTCTACCAGCAAAAGGACTTCATCGACCTGGCGATGGAAAACGTCGCCGAGGCACTACGCGACGGCGGCATCCTGGTCGTGATCATTTTGCTATTGTTCCTGATGAACCTGCGGACGACGTTCATCACGCTCACGGCGATTCCGCTTTCGATCGTGACGACCGCCCTGATCTTCCACGTCTTCGGCATGTCGATCAACACGATGACGCTCGGCGGACTGGCGGTGGCGATCGGCGAGCTGGTCGACGACGCGATCGTCGACGTGGAGAACATCTTCCGCCGCTTGCGCGAGAACCGGCACAGCGAGCATCCGAAGCCGCCGCTACAGGTGGTCTACCTGGCGAGCACCGAAGTCCGCAACTCGATCGTTTACAGCACGATCATCGTGGTGCTGGTGTTCGTGCCGCTGTTTGCCCTCTCGGGAATGGAAGGTCGGCTGTTCACGCCGCTGGCGATCGCCTACATCGTCTCGATTCTGGCGTCGCTCTTGGTCTCGCTCACGGTGACGCCCGTGCTTTCGTACTGGCTGCTGGGTTACGCGCGGCTCACCGAACGGGAAGAAGACGGGACTGGTGCTCCGCCTGTTGAAGGCCGTGGCTGACCGTGTGATTCGCTTCAGCCTTTGCTTTCCGCAACTGAATTTGCTGGTGACGCTGGCGCTGGTCGCGGCGGCGCTGATGGCGCTGGTGCGGCTGGACCGCGACTTCCTGCCGCCCTTCAACGAAGGCACGATGCAGATCAACGTCCTCTTGCCGCCGGGGACGTCGCTCGCCCGCTCGAACGACGTCGCCCTGCGAGTCGAAGACCGCCTCGAACATCTCGACGACGTCACTTCGTTCGTACGCAAGACCGGCCGGGCCGAGCTCGATGAGCACGCCGAAGGCGTCAACGTCTCCGAGATCATCGCCACGATCGACCCCCGTACGACCCGCTCGCGCGAGGAAGTGATTCATGAAATCAGCGAGGCGCTGGCGGATATTCCGGGCATCGTTACGGCGGTCGAGCAGCCGCTGGCCCACCTGATTTCGCACATGCTCTCGGGCGTCAAAGCCCAAGTGGCGATCAAGCTCTATGGCGACGACCTCGACGCATTGCGCCGAGAGGCCGACAAAATGAAGGCCGCGATCGCCGGCATCCCCGGCGTCCGCGACCTGCAGGTCGAGCAGCAGGTCAACATCCCTCAGCTGCGGATCGAAATCGACGGCTTCAAGCTCGAGCAATTCGGCCTGCGGCGGCTCGACGTGAACGAATTTATCGAGACGGCGATGCAGGGCGAAGTCGTCTCCGAGGTGCTCGACGGTCAGCGGACGTTCGACTTGCTGGTGCGGCTCGACGAAGACTACCGCGAAGACCTCGACCTGCTCAAGCGACTGGCGATCGAGACGCCGTCGGGCGGCACGGTGAAGCTCGAAGACGTCGCCCGCATCTACCAGGCGGGCGGGCCGAACACGATCAACCGCGAGCAGGTCCGCCGGCGAATCACGATCCAGTGCAACGTCTCGGGCCGGGGGCTGGTGGACGTGGTGAACGACATCCGCGCGCGGCTCGCCCCACTCGAAGGCCGCCTGCCGATCGGTTATTTCGTCGAATACGGCGGGCAGTTTCAAAGTCAGCAATCGGCCGCGCGGACGATCGCGGTGCTGTTCGTCGCGGCGCTGGTAGGCATCTTCCTGGTGCTGTTCAAGATGTTTCACTCGGTGAATCTCTCGCTGCAGGTGATGGCGGCGCTGCCAATGGCGTTCATTGGGGCGGTAGCGGCGCTGGTGATCACGCACCAAACACTGACTGTGGCGGCGATGGTCGGGTTCATCGCGCTGGTGGGCGTGGCCTCGCGCAACGGCATCCTGCTCTTGAATCACTATCTGCACTTGGTGAAGTACGAAGGCGAGGGTTGGACTCAAGAGATGATCGTCCGGGGCGGACTCGAACGGCTCGCTCCCGTGCTGATGACCGCGCTCACGGCCGGCATCGCGCTGGTGCCGCTCACCCTCTCGGCCGGCGAGCCGGGCAAGGAGATTCTGTACCCCGTCGCGACCGTAATCGTCGGCGGGCTGGTGAGCTCAACGCTGTTGGATTTCTTCGTTCACCCGGCTTTGTTCTGGACGTTTGGCTTGAGCCCGGCCCGCCGCGTCGTCGAGTCGGAAGAAGGCAACATCCCACTCGAGGAAGAACAGGAAGCACTTTAACCGCCGCCGATCCGCGGCATTTGTCGCCAGATTCGAACGCTGGCAATTTCAAGCCTAGAATAGAGGAGAAACTTACATGATTCGTTCCATGCTGCTACTGATGACGCTGGCCGCTGCCGGCTGCGGTTCGCCCGCCGCGAATGCTCCCGTCGCTGAAACACACGAACACGAGCATGATCATACCGCCGGCCCGCACGGCGGCTCGATCATCGAGCTGGGCGACAACCACGCCGAACTGGTGCACGACGATGCGTCCGGCACTGTGACGGTGTATATTCTCGATGGTGCCGCCGCTGCGAATGTGCCGGTCGAAGCTGCGGAAGCCAAGATTAACGTCACGCACGATGGCGCGGGCGAGCAATTCGTGCTCAAGGCTTCGCCGCTGGAAGGCGAGCCGGAGGGCAAGTCTTCGCGGTTCGTGTCGACGGAGAAAATGTTGGGCGACGCCCTCGACATCGATGGAGCGGAGGCTGCCTTCGTCGTCACCTTCGACGGCGCGCCCCACCGCGGCGCAATCGAGCACGACCACGATCATGATCACGAAGGACACGACCACGACCACTAGTCGGGAGGGCGAGGCTCCCGCCGAGCTTTCCGCGTCATGACTCAACCGCCGTCCCAAACCTTTCGCATCACCGGGCTCGACTGCGCCGAAGAAGTCGCCGCGTTGAAGCGGGAGGTTGGGCCGGTCGTGGGGGGAGAGGAGCGGCT
Organism: uncultured Planctomycetota bacterium; assembly: GCA_963808175.1. Taxonomy (GTDB): domain Bacteria; phylum Planctomycetota; class Planctomycetia; order Pirellulales; family Lacipirellulaceae; genus DASYDU01. The sequence continues at coordinate 47,060 of CAWEEU010000022.1, forward strand.
CGCGTTCGACGTGCTCAACGGCCGGATGGTCGTCCGCGCGTTGCCCGACGGCGTGCCCCCCAGCGCGATCATCGACGCGGTGAGACGGGCCGGCCTTGGTGCCGAGGCGGTTGACGGCAGCTTGCCGATCATCGAGCCACCGGCGACCTTTTGGCAACAGCGCGGCCGATTGGTGCTCACGTCGATTAGCGGCGTGGCGCTCGGCGCCGCGATGCTCACGCAGCATCTGCTGGCTCGCACGGGTGTCGCCGGCACGCTTTTCGTCGTGGCGATTGTCGCGGGTGTCTGGCTCGTGCTTCCGAAGGCCTGGGGTGCGATCCGCCGGCTGCAGCCCGACATGAACCTATTGATGACGGTCGCGGTCGTCGGCGCGATGGCGATCGGCGAGTGGTTCGAGGCGGCCGCGGTCGCGTTCTTGTTTTCGCTCTCGCTGTTGTTGGAATCGTGGAGCGTCGGCCGGGCCCGACGGGCGATCGCCGCACTGCTGGACCTCGCCCCGCCGACCGCCTGGCTGCTCTCGGCCGACGGCTCCGCCCGCCAGGTGTCGCCCCAAGACGTGGCGATCGGGGCGGCGTTTCTCGTCAAGCCGGGCGAACGGATTCCGCTCGACGGCCGAGTCGTCGACGGCAGCGAGCGACGTCAACCAGGCGCCGATCACCGGCGAGAGCGCTGCCGGTGCCGAAGGCGCCCGGCGAGGAAGTGTTCGCCGGCACGATCAACGGCGACGGCTCGCTGCGGATCGAATCGACCCGCGCGGCGAGCGACACGACGCTGGCGCGCATCATCCGCATGGTCGGCGACGCCCAGTCGCGCCGCGGGCCCGTCGGAGCAATGGGTCGAGCGGTTCGCCCGCGTCTACACGCCGACCGTGATGCTGCTGGCGCTGGCGATCTTCGTGGTGCCGCCGCTGGTGTTCGGCGGCGCGTGGGCGCTGTGGTTCTACCGGGCGCTGGTGCTGCTGGTGATCGCTTGCCCCTGTGCGCTGGTGATCTCGACGCCGGTGAGCATCGTGGCCGGCATCGCGTCCGCCGCGCGGCAGGGCGTGCTGGTCAAAGGCGGCGCGTTCCTCGAAGCGCCGGCCCGTCTCCGCGCGATCGCCTTCGACAAGACGGGCACGCTCACGGCCGGCCGGCCGCGCGTCGTGGAAGTCGTTCCGCTGAGCGGCCACGACGAACGCGAGCTGATGGAGAGGGCGGCCGCGATGGAGCAGCACTCCGAGCATCCGATCGCCCGGGCGGTGCTCGACTACGCCGAGACGCACCATTTCATCCCCGCCCCGGCCGACGATTTCCAGGTCCTGCAGGGCAAGGGGGCCCGCGCGACCTTCGACGGCCGCGAGTTCTGGCTCGGCTCGCATCGCTATCTCGAAGAGCGCGGCCAGGAAACGCCCGACATCCACGAGCAGTTGGAAACAATGTCGGGCAGGGGGCAAACCGTCGTCGTCGTCGGCAACGACAGCCACGTCTGCGGGCTGGTCGCGCTGGCCGACGAAGTCCGCCCCGCGGCTGCCGCCACGCTCGCCGAGCTCCGCGCCGCCGGCATCGAGCACCTGGTCATGCTCACCGGCGACAACCGCCCCACGGCCGAAGCCATCGCCGCGAAGTCGGGCGTCGACGAGGTGCGCGCCGAACTGCTGCCCGAAGACAAGGTCGCCGCCATCGAAGCGCTGGTCGCCAAATACGACCGCGTGGCGATGATCGGCGACGGCGTGAACGACGCCCCGGCCCTGGCCCGCGCGACGGTCGGCATCGCGATGGGCGCCGCCGGCACCGACGCGGCGATCGAAACCGCCGACGTCGCGCTGATGGCCGACGACCTGTCGAAACTTCCCTGGCTGATCCGCCACTCGCGCCGCGTGCTCGAGTCGTGCGGCAAAACATCGCCTTCTCGCTGGCCGTGAAGCTGGCGTTCGTGGTGCTCACGTTCGCCGGCATCTCCTCGCTGTGGGGCGCGATCGCGGCCGACATGGGGGCGTCGCTATTAGTAATCGTCAACGGCCTGCGGCTATTGCGCTAATTTCTGGCAGGGCCCAACGAACCGCAAGAAGCGGCCGCGGAGATTTGGGACGTTCACTTACCCACGACAAGAATCGTAAATGAATCGGGCAGCCACCGACCGCCTCGTCGACCCGCGCCGCCTGCTCGGTCCTGGGAGGATTGCGGAAGCGGCTCGGCCGTGATCAGAACAATCTGATCGGTTTTGGCATCCAGCGTGCACGTCTTTGCACCCGGTTTCGTCTGCACGTTTTGCTCGACCTCAAAACTGGTCGGACTGTTTTCCTTGATGACCGTCAGTGTGCCGTCGCGCTGCGAGCTGAAGACTTCCATCGTATGGGGATTGAATACGGCACCGTCAACACCGCTGCCGATCGGCAGACTGGCAATTATTTGGCCGTTCGTGGCATTGAGAATCACCATGGACTGTGGCTGGCGGCAGCCGGCAAAGAGGAGGTGATTCTTGGCATTGATTGCCAGACCAGCAGGTCCTCCACCCCGGCCCTCAAGATCGTAGCGGCCGGTGACCTTGAGCGTGTTTGGGTCGACAACGGCGACCTGGTCCATATCCTCGATATCAACGTATACATGGCCCTGACTGTCGCTGACCGCTTGCTCTGGCGCCCCGCCAAGATCGATCGTTCCCACTACGGAACCGTCTTCCGAATTGATGACGGTCGCATTCGGCGGGCGGTGGCTGAAAACGAAGACCCGCGCCGTGGAGGGCTGAAGAGGATGGCATCCGGATTACCATCCACGTCGATGGTCTTGATCGTCTCGAGGGTCCTGGTATCAAACATCACGACGGGCTTGCTACTGCTAAATGCGTGGTGGGATTTGGGATCGATGGCAACGCCACGCGCGCCCTTGGTGTCGGGAATTTCACCGATCGATTCGAGGGTATCAATATTAAACACTGTTACGCGACCGGACTGTTCGTCGAAGCGTGGAATGTACAACCGCCGTCCCTCCGCGTCCGCAATCACATAATCAAAGCCGCCGGCGCCGCCCACCTTCGCCGGGTTGACGACCCTGTAAGATTCCGCGACCGCGACTGACGGGCAACATACGCTGAGATCCAGCAACGCAATCGCTGCCAAAATACATACACTTGAAAGTCGCATTGTTTGCCTCTTCGATTCGTGTCTGTGTTGGAGGGTGTGGACGACGATGGTTCAATTGATCAGACAGCAGGCTTTCCAGCAAACGTCAACCGGAAGAATCTGTTCACGGTGCCAACTTCACAGATTCCCAAATTGAGTACCATGATCCGATTCGTGGCGAGTTGCTCACGCGCTAACGAGTTTTGATACACCGGCCAGCGGCTTCGACGGTCACGCATGCCGCTGCTAATGCGATGAGCAGTCCGCTCGTCGGCTCGGGCACGACAGTGTTCGACAGTGAACCTGCGCCGATTGCGCCGCCATAGCTGGCCTTCCAAGTATTGTACTGCGGCTGGCCGATCACGCCGCCGTCGACGTCGTTGGGAAGCGTGCCGGCTGGAGCGTCGCGGTTGTCGCGCCAAACCGTGTAGTCGGCCGCGTCTACAGTTTTGTCGTTGTTGTAATCGCCCGGAAGCAATACCGCCCTAAACGACACGAACGAGTTAATCGCCGGCCAAAGGGCGTCTTCTTCGGCCTGGATTCCATAAGTTGCCACGCCCCCTTCGTACCCAAGCGAATCGCCAAAGTTGAAAACCAAAGTCACATCACCGCTCGAATTGATCATCAACAGATTCTGCGATGCGGGATTGATCGCGTAGTTCGACACTTGAAATCCATACTCACCTGGCGTGGTCGACGTCATCGTTCCGGAAAAGAGGGTCGAACGCTCAAACGTGTGTGGCACGAACATGTACGGATGGGCCGGACTCGCCGGCAGCCCGACGCTTGCCGGCACATTGAACAACATGACGCTCGCTGGGTCGACTTCGGTACCGTTGCCCCCGCCATCTAGATTTAAACCGACAAGTCGGCCAGTGATCGAGGAACCGGAGTAGCTGACGCTGAAGTCAAAATCCACCGGAGCGGCAGCGACGTTCCATCCCATGGCCAGCGTTGCCGCCATTGTCACTACAAAACAGAATCCGGCGGTTTTCATCGGGAATCTCCGAATCTGCCTGGAGGGCCCAAGATCTTCTGTGCCGTTGCACCTGGCTCTACTGCACTTGAATTACCGGCGGACTGGCCGCGGTGCCGTACAAAAAGTAGGCGCTCCGCGAGAACCAGCGCCAAAACCACCAGAATTGACCGCCGGAACCGATCGTCGCCCGGCCAACGACAAAATCCGGGGTCGCCCACCCGAACGCCGTAAAGCGATTCGTGTCACTGCTGGCGTCGGCCAACCAGATGGCATAGCTGCCCACGTCGTAGGCGTACCAGGTGCCGGAAAACTGTTCGCCGTTGACGTTTGACTCGAAATCGCCCGTTGTGCGAGGGCTTGAAGTGTCGGCTGCAGCAAAGAACAAGAGAGTTCCGTCTTGGCTTGCGCGGCGTTGATAGAATGTCGCGTCGTATTGCTTCTGGGTATCCGTCCCAGCCGGATCGGGCCCTGGGCCGGAGTCCTGTGCAATGGCAACGGACGAGAGCGAGCAAGCCAGCACGACGACAGCGGGTACCGCCCCATAGATCGTACTCCAACAGAGCGATGTGAATGTACTAGGCCAATCACGTCACATTTCCGGGAACCACCCGCCCGTGCTCCTGATTATCTTCCTGTCGAAATGCATCGTCCAGTTTCGCCACTGCTTTTTGGCAGCATCTGGGGTGGTATCGATGCCGGCCTCAGGCAGCAGCCGCGACAGGTTGTCGGTCGCTTCTACCCCACCACCTGCTCGACCTGCTCCGGCGGCTCCAGGTGTTCGAGCGAGCCGAGCTTCACCAGCTCCGGCCAGATCTTCGCCACGACGCCGACGGTCACGAGCGTCATGAAGCCGCCGCCGACCACCGCCGGCAAGAGCCCGATCCACTGGGAGGCGACGCCCGACTCGAATTCGCCGATCTCGTTGCTGGTGCCGATGAAGATGACGCCCACGGCCGACACCCGGCCGCGCATCGAGTCGGGGGTCAAAAGTTGCAGCACGGTCGAGCGAATCACGACCGAGATGTTGTCGGCCGCCCCGAGCGAGAAGAACATCGCCAGCGAGAAGGGATAGGACTTCGACAGGCCGAACACGATCGTCGCCACGCCGAACGCCACACCGACCAGAGCAGCGTCGTTCCCGCGTGGCGAATCGGCGGCTGCGTCGCCAGCCAAAAACTCATGACGATCGCCCCGACCGAAGGCATCGCCCGCAGCCAGCCGAAACCCATCGCCCAACGTCGAGCACTTCGGTCGCGTACACCGGCAGCAGGGCCGTCACGCCGCCGAAGAGCACCGCGACCATGTCGAGCACCATCGTCGAGAGGATCACAGGGTGGCGGCGCAAATAGCGAACGCCATCCACAAAGCTCCTCCACGAATGCGGCTGGGCGACACGCTGGTGGTCGCGCGGCCGCACGAACACCAGGCAGGCGACGAAGACCAGGCTTGACGCGGCGTCGAGCAGGTACACGGCCACCGGATTCCACCAGGCGAACAAGAATCCGCCGGCCAGCGGCCCGAAGGTCGACGCCAGCTGAAACCCGACGCTTCGCCACATCGTGGCGTTGGGGAACAACTTGGTCGGCACCAGGCCGACGACGATGGCCGTGGCTGCCGGCCAGCCCAGCGCACGAAAGGTCGCGGTGCAGAAAAGAAACAGGTAGATCCAGCCCAGCGGCGCATGAGCCAGGAAGCCCAGGCCAGTCCGAGGCCGCTCGCCGCGAGCCCGGATTGGGCGATCATGATCAGGGCCTTGCGCGAGTAGCGATCCGCCAGCGCTCCCGCGGCAGGGCCAACAGAATCACCGGCAGGGCCAGCACCAAGCCGACGTAGCCCAGGTAAATCTTCTCGTGCGTGCGGCGAAAACTTCCCATCCGACCGCGGCGGCCCGCATTTGATTGCCCGTGTTCGAGAGCATCGAACCGACGAGAAACAACAGATAATTCGGCTCCGCAGGCGCCGCGATAGGATCGATTTCCGTGCGTTGCGCCATGGAGTGGGAGTCGGCTAAGGTGCCATCGGCTACGCCAGTGCCGTTCGCAAACCGCAGCTTGCGGATGAATTTGCAGGGGGTCTGTAAAAGGCAGGAATCCCAGCTTCCTCGATGGCGCCGTCTCCATAAAGCCGTGACCCGCCAGGCGAAATCAATCTGAAAATATTGCCTCAGGAGAGCAAGAATGGTTGCAGCCGCTCGTCGACAAGCGGATAATTACCGTCGTCCACCTTCTTCGCACATGCCCTGGGGCTTCGTTCTCCATTTCTCTTAGCGCAGCGGAGGGCTCATGAACCGTAACATGGTTGCGCTTCGCGCCGGCCTTGGTGCGCTGTCGCTCGTCATGGCCGGATCCGCGCCATGGCGGACTTGCCGACGTTTATCACCAACGATATTCGTTTGCCGACGCCGCAGGTTCCATATAACGTGGTCGAGCCGCCGGCCGATTTAGGCAACGCGAGCTCGTGACGGTCTATTCGTTCGAGCTGCAGGCGAAGGATCCGAATCAGGTCAAGGCGGCCGTCCTCGATTCCGGCAGCGGCCACCTGACGCTCGACTCGTTCTTCGACGTAACGTATAACCTCGATGTAGAGCATCGGACTCGGGCCGGTGTTTCCCGTCTTCGGCGAAGGTCAAATGCACGTGGTCGGGCAGAATGAGTTCATCCCCAACGCGTTCTTGACGCTTTACGAGTTGGAGTTGACGCAACTCGACCTGTTCCCGCCCGCGACGGACGACTCGGCCGTTCCAGTGATGCTCCGCGAGTCGCCGACGCTCGCGTCGACGGGCCAGATCACGCTGCTGGACACCTGCCCGCTCTGCGTGCCGCCATTCACGACCTACCAGGTGACGAGCTTCTTCGACGTGTTTGCCGAGATCAGCATCGACGGCGGCGACACGTGGGTGCCCTCCGACGGCTCGTTCCGCATCGTGCAAGGCGTACCCGAACCGTCGGCGTGGTGGCTGGCGGTGCTGACGATACCCGCCGCATGCGGCACGCGGCGCAAGTCATGATTTGCCGGCACGGTCCTGGTCAGGGCCGCGAGACCTGCCGCGAACCTCGAACGCGCAGCTGGGGTCCTGACCCATGGCAAGCTGTCGCCCCACCGCATCCGACGCGACGACCCAGCCGAGCGACATTCGCTCGACGCTCTCGCGTGTGCTGCGCCTGAGGACGCTCGCCCCGGCGACGACGTCGCGGTGCTCAACGAGCTGTACGAAATCCCGTCCTACTGGTGGTGCGAAGACGCCTGGCTCCACCCCCGCGACGAACTGGTGCGGATCCGCTTGATGCCCACGCAAGACAACGCACCTCACAAGGTCAAGTCCGTTTGCCTCCCCTTCGTGCTTACGAAGAGACCCACTGGCGAGCGTTGCACGCTCGATGTCCGTCGCTGCCGCCTGGCACGGCTCGAATAAACGGTACGCCGCAATGGCCTGGAAGGCGTACAAGAAGAAGCGGCGGCCAACGCCTCGTCGCGCGCCGAATCGAATTGAGCTTTCAACGGGCTTGGAAGTCAATCGTAACGTTACGATCCGGCTGCCTCCGAGCTGGCCGCCCCGCTTCGCAGTTGACTTAGGACTCTGCGGCGACGCATTTCGCCGGCAGATCTCCAAAGACGTCTTTTCTCGGTTCCAGCAACATCGCCGTGGCGATTCGGTCCAGCCGCACTTTCGCTGCGATGTCGGGCGGCCCGGTATGCCAACCACCTCGGTAACAAGTTCCAAAAGATCTGGGCGAGTTCGATTCTCGTCAGGAACCATGTCGGTCAGATTGTCAATCGCCCGCTGGGGATCGAATGCAATACGGCGGCCTGGTCGCGGACTATTCGTTTTAGATTCTCGCGGGTCAGGCGACCGCGCCGCATATGCAACTCACGGAAGGCCGCGGCGACGCGTTCGTCGAATCGACCTTCTCCTTGAAGTACGAAGAGCAACGCCCGGACAATCGCCTCCTCCACACCACCCTCCCGCAACTTCGCCCGTGCTCTGGAACGCACGGCTTGGTACGCGGCCACGTCAGCTGGGGTGATGGGGGGCAAATGGCGAACCGCACCGGCACTTTCGGCGGTGCCGAGTATGCACTGCACGAAGGGCGACCCGTACACGGCGAAGAACCATGCCTCGCAGAGGTTGTGTGTCTGTCGCCAGATGTCAATGGTGCGCTCGATCAGCTTCGCGGCAGCTTCCTGCATCAGCCAGAGTGAATTGTCCTGTGCCACGGGCTGCCGCTCGGCTCACGCTTGCTCCGCCAAATCGACGATCGGTGCCATCGCCGGATTGTCATCGGCGAAGATCGTGTAGCTCAGGCGAAGCGGATTTAGCCGACGTATCATTTGAGCCACTGGCTTGGTCACGATCAGCCGCACGTACGGTTGCACCAAAGTTCGATACAAGTCGAAGTTGAACTCCGACAATCGCTTGACGGCTGCAAAGGCGCGATTGTCTTCATCCGAATTGCGGCCAAGCGCCCGAATGTCCTCCAGCGAGCGCGGCTCAAGCGGGCCAGAAACTCACCGGTCACCAGTTCGGCACAGGGTTCGCCCGGCTTTTTGGGCGTTAAAACCAGCTCATACAGTCCGGGTGGCAAAACGTCGAGCATGTCCAGCGTTCGTACAAACGCTGCATCTTCCTTGGCCGCAATCTTTGAGGACACAAAAATCCCCAGATGGCCTACTGTCGGATCGAGGCAGTAGACGATCGTTCGCCCGCGCGCCTTGATCTCCTCGACGTCGCGGTATAGATCGAGAATCCAGCCAATCGCCTGCGGGGGCGGGCTGATATTGTCACCCAGGGACGCGAAGCAGACAACCGGCGCAGTCACGGTCCTCGCGTCGAACACGTGACCGTCGTTTGAAGCCAATTCATTCCTCGTCAGTTTGTCGCCGATGAACAACTGATCGACGAGGTACTGTACTTCGATACCGTTCAGCTGGACGAAGTCACCCCACCACTTTTCGAATCCCAGGTAGCGTGGCGGCTCCGTGTCGATGTTCGAATAGAGGCTGTATTGCTTTCCCCACAGGGAGCCGGCCGGATTGAGGTTGTCGAAGTTCTCGATGAGGTACGCGCCGTCTACCTCGCCGTTCCCCACGTCGCTCGTCAGGGCCGTCAACCAGGACCCTCCGACCAACCCACCTTCATAGCGCACGGGGTTCTCACCGTGCACGCCCTGCCAATAGGACATAGGGGAGCCGGCCATGATCACGGTTCCAAACAAGTCAGGGCGAAGCATCGCAGCCATCAACGTCTGGTAGCCGGCCTGGCAATTGCCGAACGCGACCGGCCGAGGGCTGTCGGGATGCAATTCGGCGACGTGCTCGATGAATGCCACCTGTCCGTCGACCACGTCGAGGAAGGTCTGACCAGGTACCGGCTCGGCCGAGAAACCGATGAAATAAACCGGGTGCCCTTCAGCCAGTGCGTCGCCGATCTCACTCTGCGACTTGAAGCCGCCAATGCCCGGTGCCTGTCCCGCACGTGGATCGATCACAATGATTGGAGCATTTCCGGGTTCGATCACTACTCCAGGCGGTGGAACGATTCGGGCAAGGTAGTAGTTGATGGGTCGTGGCAGCGACGGTCCCCTCATGATAATCTCGTGCTCGAAGCGGAGAACCGTTGCCATTGGACGGCGGCTGATCGCCTCTTGGGCGTTGCCGCGCTGCCGCAGCACGTCCAGAAAGATGACGCTTCGCTGAAGAGCGTCAACGAGATACTCGCTCATGGCTGTCACCGGCCAGACCAGCGATCGCAGGGCAACCTCGCCCACGGATTCTGGTGGGCGGGAGCCCGAGGCAACAGTGGCGTACTGCGGAGTTGTAGTTGGCATGTCGTGTACTCGATTGGACCAACGTGAACATGCCGCATTGATCCAATGCAGGCCAACTCGATTAAGACGGACAATGCGGCGTCTTCATTGCGCAAGTTCGGCATTGGCACGTCACCGACGCGGTTGATTGAATCACGATCTAGATCAATCAACCGCGGTGGGTTCGAGCTCACATAATCGGAGGAAGATCGAGAGTATCGTTCACGCCAGCTGCGAGGCTTCTTCGTCGCTCATGTCGTGGAGCTTCTTGGCCGCCCTTTCACCGTAGCCATACGGCATCTCCGCGTCGCTCAGAGCATACCGCAGCCAGCGGAACTCGTCGGCTAGCTCCGCCGGAAGCGGGTCCGTGGGCCGGATGAGCGACAATTGACTCGCGTAAGCGATCAACAATCGCTCCTTGATCTTTTCGTTTTCGTCCACCAAGATCTGGACGGCTTTGCGGAAGGTCTCACGGACCTGGAGGGGTGTCATCGTCGGTCCTCCTGAATGCAATGTTGATTCTGATCAGCCTCAACGACCGCACAAAATCTCCCGGATCGCATCACTTCGTCGTGGACTGCCACGATTCGACAATTTCGCGGGCCTCGGAGCCATCGAGCACGTGAACGTCGAGCGCAATGGCATCGGTCTCCTTCAGGATTCGGTCGGCGTGAGCTACCTCCGCTGGGTCGCCCTCGGCGATCAGCAGGGCATTGCCCGATTTAAGATGCTGCTCGTAGTGGGCGACCCGCGATTTATGGACTCCCCAGCCTGCCAGGCTGCCCAAGAAGGCGCCCAGCATCGTCCCGGCCAGCGCACCCGCCGCCGGCCCGGCTACCAACAGCACCCCGATACCCGATAATGCACCCGCAGTCACGCCGGTCAGCACCCCCACGACGCCGCCGACGCCGGCACCCCACGCCGCATCATGCACCGAGTCGTCACCCATCGACAGATCCTCGACCACGTGGGCCGGCCGTTCCGTGTTCGACCCGACCAGGATCATCTGCCCCCGCGGGAAGTCAGCGCGCTGCAAGACGTGTGCGGCGGCCTGCGCTTCCGCGAGAGACTTGTACACGCCAACGACACATGCTCCAGCCATCGGCTCGTCCTCACAGTTCGTGGAATTGTTCCGCACCCGACCGTTCCGGGCGGTTCCTATTTGTTAGCTGCAAAGCGCGTTCCGATTGTTTGTCCGCATGAACTGAATGCGCACGACAAGCCGCAGCAGGCAGAAAGCTCCGCCGTCGGCCGCCGGCGGCTGAGCGTAACGGATCAACGGGGCCATCCCCGCACGCCATTGTGACCCACACTGTGCCGTGCTGCGCGATGGCTGCGGTCCGGTCGAATCACGGGCGGCAAAGACTGAAGTGTTGGTCGAACGATTCCGCGATTCAGTCCGACGTGACGAAGTCGCGATATCAAGTACCACAAGTATGAACATGAGCCAGCAAATGGCTTCAATTCAAGTGTGAAGCATCCGTGCTGCAATTTCATTGGTTTTGTCGGCACTCTCTGGCCACCGGCACACATCGATGTCCGCCGCCGCCTATCGCCGGCGGCAAGAGGATACGTGGCTTCGGCGTGAACAGAAAGGGGCACTGTCTACAAATGTCGCCCACGCCACGCGAGAAAGGCCCCTCGACCGCGGTGATTCAACGCGAGATTTCCGTGGGCATTCTGCGAATCAACGCGCTCTTTCCGCTTCTTTTTCGGGCAGCTTGTATATTGTGAGACTTTGACCAGAAAGTCCTTTCCGCACTTGCCTACGGCCGATTAGTTGCATATACAATCAAATAAGGGGCTGCCGCTGTCCCATGTCCAATACCGCCGCCCACGTCGATCTCATTGCCCGACGTGCATCGCCGTGCGGCTCCGCCGGCTCAATCGCGTTGTGACGAATCTATACGACGATGCCTTGGCCCGCACGGTCTCAAGGCGAGCCAGCTCAACATCTTGGTCGTCGCGGCGAAGCTCGGCCTCGCCCGGCCGGCTCAGGTCTGCGAAATCCTCCAGCTCGACGCGTCGACGCTCAGCCGCAACGTCGAGCGGATGCGAGCCGCACGGCTGGCTTGAGGTCGTGCCGGCCGACGACGGCCGCGTCCAGCCCTTTCGCTTGACGCGGCCGGCCAACGTTTGATCGACAAGGCGTTTCCCGCCTGGAAACAGGCCCAGCGGCGGGCCGCCAAAATGTTGGGCAACGATGCCGATCGCGCTGCTGGAGCGCAAGTTGTCGAAACAACTGTCCACTGACACCGGCTATTTTTTTCAACATGTAGTTGCATATACAACTAAATGGGGATGCCATGAACCTGGCCGAACATCCCACCGTCAAGTGGTTCACCAGCACGCCGCCGACCGCCCGCCTCATCCGCGATCCTCGATGCCGCCTGGCTCAAGCAGCTCTGCCTCGATGCGGCGCCGACGACGTCGGGCTGGTCGAAATCGGCCGGCCGGCCCTGGACGACCAGCGCGACGACATCCTGCGCTCTTTCCCGCCCACGAAAACCCTGGTCAGCTTCGTTTGCCGGATGAATCGCGAGCCGATCCGCAGCCCGGCCCGCTCGGTCGCCAACCTGGAGTTTCACCACACCGGCGATCAAGTCAACGAGGTTGCCCGCAAGGTCGTGGCAGCCTGGAACGCGCAAGGCATCCGCGCGATCAATCCCGCGATGGGCTTCCCGATGGAGATGGATCGTTTTCCCGGCGGCAAGATCTGGGTCGTGTCGCACAAGCCGGTCGCCGTCGCGGCGGGCCTGGGGCACATGGGCATCCATCGCAACGTGATTCATCCCAAGTTCGGCAACTTCATCCTGCTGGGCACCGTCTGTGGACGCCGAGGCGACGGCATACGACCAGCCGCTCGAATACAACCCATGCCTGGAATGCAAGCTGTGCGTGGCGGCGTGCCCGGTCGGCGCCATTTGCCCGACGGCCACTTCAACTTCTCCGCCTGTTACACGCACAACTACCGCGAGTTCATGGGCGGCTTCACCGATTGGGTCGAGCAGATCGCCGACAGCAGAACGCTCTCGACTACCGCAAGTCGAGTCACCGACCCGGAATCGGCCTCGATGTGGCAGAGCCTGTCGTTCGGGGCCAACTACAAGGCCGCCTACTGCATGGCGGTGTGCCCCGCGGGCGAGGACGTGATCGGTCCCTACCTCACCGACAAGGCCGGACATCTGCAGCGAGGTCGTCCGTCCGTTGCAGGAAAAGGAGGAGACCGTCTACGTCGTCCCCGGCTCGGATGCCGAAGCCACGTCGCCCGCCGCTTCCCCAACAAAAACGAAAACGAGTCGGCAACGGACTGCGGCCCCGCACGATCGCGTCTTCCTGACGGTTTGCCTCACGTTCCAGCGGGCCAAGCGGCCGGGCTGGAGCGCCGCTACCACTTCACGTTCACCGGCAAGGAACCGCGCCAGGCGACGGTCACGATTCGTCGACGGCACGCTGCAGGTGCAGGACGGCCATCAAGGCAAGGCGGACCTGCCCGTCACGGCCGACAGCGAAACGTGGCTCGGCTTCCTGGCCAAAGAGCGGAGTCTGGTGTGGGCACTCTCTGCCGCCGCATCCGCCTCAAGGGATCGCCGAGACTGCTGGTCGCTTTCGGGAAGTGCTTCGTCGGCTAAGCTAGAGCCGGCAGCCCGCGAACGTCGGTCGCAAAAAACCGGTGCATTCACATTGATGAAGCACCCGCTCCTCGGACTCGCTGAGCACTTAGCCGATCCGCTTACTGCACCGGTCCTTGCGGCGGCAGCACATCGCGTGCGGATGCACACGAGCAACATGCTCGAACGACTCAACCGGGAATTGAAGCGTCGCACCCGTGTGGTCAGCATCTTCCCCAGCGAAGCGTCCCTCATGAGGCTCGCCGGCGCGGTGCTCATGGAAGTCGACGAAGACTGGATGTCCGGACGAGAGTACCTTACGATGGAAACCAAATTAACCACAGGAGACCAAGCTCCGCCCGCCACCCATCGCGGCAATTTACAGAACAGACGGGACGCTATCTCCGTCAGTCCCAATACTCGCTTTTGTTTGGCGAATAATCAGGAATTCGGTACGATAACCCCCATGTTGAAAGCGGTGGAATCCCAAAATGGATATGTTTCTCTGGATTGTGTCTGCGCTATCACAAGCCGGTATGGCAGTGCTGGGGTTTTGGATCACTCTTGATCCCAGATTAGCGGAAGCTCACCCCAAAACGCTGACAATATGTTTTGGATCGCTCTTGGTACTCGCGCTTATTGCATCGAGTTTGAGCTTTCGGCGGTCCGACAACGAGAGCGCAACTGTTTCCATACTTACAGAACAAATTTTGAACGAGGTCAAAGGTTCCCCCGACTGCATCCTCGAGATCCACCCAAATTTCACCAAGAGCCAGGGAGGAGACTACGAGGAAGGTATTTGCACGTTCCAATACTACAATGATTCCCAGTTTCCGATGATAGACACCACAGTCGGCATAGTCGGCACGCATTATTTGCATCTTTCTCCGTATGGCAGGAGGCTAGGAGATATCCGCCCGGATCGCGGCGGAACGCTTCCAGGACTAACTGTAACTCTTCCAAAGGACAAACCCAGCAGCATTGAGTTCTCTATAGACTGTCGTTCAGTTACTCTTTGGCAAAGGATCTACTTTCAATGGAATGGAAAGGGTTGGGTCGTCGACGACACGATTTTTAAGGAAGTTACGGCAAAGAAGTGTACGTAAGGGATTTGCGTCCGAATTCTCCGTTTGCCGCCGACGTGGCCCAAAGAAAGCAATGGGCGCTTGAGAATCAGGAGTCGAATGCGGCGGCCGAAACAGAATTCGCGGCCCAAAAGCCAAAACATGAACAAATAGAAGGAGCCGCCGACTAGATTTCGCGTTGGTTGACCATCTGATAACTTCCTACAGTTTGTCCCGCAACGTTAGTGGAGGCGTACTGATGACGACAATTTGACCAAATGGTGATTCATTTCCGACACAATTTTTGCCGCAATTTCCTTTGCCGTCAATGTGGCCATTACATTGGAGCTGGACGATGGAGCACGTAGATTGCCATCTGTTTGTCGACACAATGATTTTTTGCATTTCCCGTAATTGGATCAACTAGGTCTTCACAAACTTGTTGATGCGGACCGGCTCGTCCTGGTTTTTCCAGTGGTAATCATCCAGGAGCTAGAAAAGCACAAGGATTCTCATCGAAGCCAGCGCGTAAAGGACAGAACCAGAAAAGCACTTATTTCCCCGCCTGGCTAATCGCTAAGAGCTTCCCAACGCGGCCAAAAATAATCATTGAAATCTGCCCCGCGAACTAATAGAACAAATGTTCAGTACGGCGAGGAGCAGGGAGCAAGAGGGATCAGCTGCCATGCGATTGCTCCGAGCGGCAAGCGATCGACGCCTTGGTGTGATTTCTCACGCCTTGGCCAACGTTCGCGCTGCGCAGAGGCGAAGCTGCCCAGCTTGCGCTACCGCTGCGCGGTCGTGCGGGCACCCGTCTCGCCGGCTTTGCGAAGCGCGAATTTTGGAACTTTGCCGTTGAAATTCCTGAGGCGCGAATTATCCGCATTTGTGGAACACGAGGTTTTCAATTGCGCCTGGTTTTCTAGGGCTGCTGCGAAAGGAGGGGTGACAATGAAAGTGATTTTTGGAACATGGAATCGAGTTCGGCGAACGTGTTCCAGAATTCCAAAATTAGCAGGTTCCGCCGATCCATTGTGACCTGTGCTACAAAACTTGGCGTCTTCGAGAGAAACCCGGCGTCTTCGAGAAAACCCCGAGGAATATCGAAGACGACAGACACGAAAAAAGCGGGCGCCTCACTCCCTGTGAAGCGCCCGCTGAAGATGTTTGACAATTACGATCGTGAACCAACCGCTATTGCACCGGACCTTGCGGCGGCAGCACCGGTTGCGCACCGGCGTGCCGGAGGACGTTCACCTGGCCGGCCGGGGGCCGCGGCTGGGGCTGCTCCGCCGGCGGGTTGCTGCGGCTGATTCAGCCGCACCAGTTGCCAGACTTCCGTGTTCACCGCGTCGAGGTGGGCCAGCGCCGTGCACTGCGGCTCGGTGAGGTTGTACAGGCTCGTCTCGAGGACCAGCGCGTCGGTCGGCGAGTCGGCAAACATCCAGGCCGCCTTTTGCGTGGCCTGGTCGACCATACCTTGCAGCGGGCGGGCCCGGCCAGTTTGCTGGTCGAGCAGCGTGCCGCTGAGGATGCCGTCCTTGCTCACCGCGAGCTGGATCAGCTCGTTGGCCTGGGCCTGCCCGGATCGCGTCACCGCGAACACGCCCAGCGGCAGCCATTCGATATTGGCCAGTTGTTGCTGCGTGAGCGTCGGCACGCTGCGGGCCAGGTTGCGGACCTGGGCGTAGTAGTCGAGCTCGGTCGCGTAGCGCTGGCCGTCGACGTACACGGTGTTGTTGTAGTAGGTGACGTACTGGCCGGGGCCGTAATCCCAATAGCACGGATAATTCCAGCCGAAGTCGATCCACGTGGTCAAGAGCGGTGCAGAACAACCGCCCCACCAATACCAGGGATCGTTGCGCCAGCCATTCCAGTAGTAGCAGTAGCCGAAGTTCCGCCGTCCGCCCCACCAGCCGTAGGCGAAGGGTACGTCGCGCCAACCGCGACCGCGATACCAGTCCCAATCGTGGTTGCCGTGCTTGTTCCACCAGTTTTTGTTCCAGTCGTCGCGGACATGGTCTCCCCATTTGTTGCGGTCCCAATCTTTGCCGCCGTTGCGGTTACCGCCCTTGCCGCCGTTCCAATTGCCGCCGTTCCATTTGCCATCGCCGGCGAAGTTGCCTTGGTTCCAATCACCTTTGCCGTCGCCGCGGCCACGATGATCGCCGAAGCCGCTCTTGCCAAACCAGCTGGCGGTCTTTGGATCGACGTTGCCTCCGTCGCGCTTCGACCACTTGCCAAATTGGCCGCCGTTGCCGGGAGTATTTCCGGGCGCATTTCCGGGACCGTTGCCGACACCGTTTCCGGGACCATTGCGACGATTGCCGAATTGGCCGGTGCCCGGGCTCTTGTTTCCGTCGCCGAGCTGACCGGCGTTGCCGCTATCGCCGCGAAACCAGCGGCGGAGCTGCTCGCCATCGGATTGCTGCACTCCGTTGCCGCCGGACCATTTCATGGCGCCGTTGTTGTTGTTGTCGCTGTTGCGGAAGCGATTCAGCTGATCGCGGCTCGCTGCCTGGTTTGAAATCATTGCTGGTGGCAGAGCGATTCCAATCGCGCATGCGATTGCCGCTGTTGCCGTCTCCGGACCGCTCGTTGAACGCCGTTGTTTCGACGCCCTGTCCGCTGTCATTGCCGAGCCAATTGCGTCCCCGCGAGCTGTCAAAGGTCTTATTGCCGCTGCCGCTCGTGCCGGCGGCGGCTTGCTGATCGTGGTATTGTTTGAACATCATCTGCAGTTGGTCGTTGCCGCCGCGTCCGCGCGACGAGTTGCCGCCGCCGGACATGTTGCCGAAGGATGGTCCATCATTGGACTGTGCCCGGAACGCGCGGTATTGCTGCGCGGCGTTGTTCGAGCCGCCCGATGTTCTGCCGCCGGCGAAGTCTTGTGCGGAGAAGGAACGCGGCTGGCTCGACATGCTCTGACCTCGTCCACCTCCGGACCAGGCCGACGTGTTCGAGTCGCCCGCCGAGCTACGGAAACTTCGCATGCTCGGACTCGATGAGCCGCTGCCGCCGGACCAACTCCTTGGTGCACTGGAAAAGCTTCTCATGGAGTTTCCGCCACCGCCACCACCGCCGCTGCTGCGGAACGAGCGCATCGCGGACGAGCTGCTGCCGCCTCCACTACTACGAGCGGAGAACGAGCGACCGCCTCCGCCGCCTCCACCCCCTGAGAACGAACTACTCCCGCCGCCGCCACCGCCGCCGCCACCGTGACCTCCACCTCCGCCACCGTGCCCGCCGCGTTCTGCCCAGGATGTACCCGCCACCAAGGTCGCTGCCAACAACGGCAACGAACCACCTTTTTCTCGGAAAGAATGGAATCAACATGGGGAAATGCCTCCAAACGATCAAAGCGCATCCCTCGCGCTCAGCCTGCCGCTAAGAGTGATTTGTGATTGCCGGATCCCTTGCGGTCGCCGTTCGTCGCGAACGTCGCGGCCCTCGGCCGCCGCAGACCTCACCAGAGACAGCCGGCTGCCCGCCTGAAGAGCGGCCCTGTCTCTGAAGAGGAGACCCAAACCTCCGTGCCTCAATAACGCAAAGCGGATGCCAAACGTATCTGGCAAAGTCGCTCGAGTCCCTCAACGCGGCCGAAATAATTGAAATACACGCGTCAAATCGTCTGCCGGCGGGCCGCGACGAAAAACCTGAGATCATTTCCGCTGCCCAGCGACGTCAAATCGACGACAGCACGAATTCCGCTCCCACAACCGCGCTGACGATCACGCCACCGGTGGCAAAAATCTCTTGCCTCGACAGCGAGCATCCACCGTAGTCTTAATTATTAGCGAGCTAACCATCTGCGGCTAGCTGGCTCGTTCGTCTGGGAGCGTGTGATGGTGTTGTTGTATGACTTTGAGGAAAGCGTCGGTTATTGGCTGACTTTGACGACGCAGGCGTTTCACCGCGCTCTGGGTGAGGAGGTCGCACCGCACGGAATCACCTATCGTCAATCGGTCGTGCTGGCCTGGCTGGCGCTCGACGGGGAGCTTTCCCAAGCCGAGTTGGCGACCAAAATGATGGTCGAACCTCCGACGCTGGTCGGCATCTTGGATCGCATGGAGCGCGACGGCTGGATCACGCGGAACAGCTGCCCCTCGGACCGCCGGAAGAAACTGATTCGCGCGACCACGGCCGCAGAACCAGTTTGGGAAAAGATTGCCGAAGGGGGGCGACGAGTCCGGTCGCGTGCAACGGCCGGCCTCACCGACAAGGAGCTCGAAACGCTCAAGCAGTTGTTGTGTCGGGTGAATCGGAATCTCGGTGCGCAGGCCGTGCCGGATGAACATGCGATTGAAACTATTACATGAATCGGGATGATCTCGCGACTCATGCCTGACTCGGGGGCACCGTGCTGAATAGAATCCTTTGTAGCTGGATTTGGCTGGCGATCGTCGCGGCCGCGAGTCAGGCCCAAGGGCCACCGCAGGCGTCGCTGGTCGTCGTTTCACCGGTGGTTGAGAAAGAAGTGACGGTCGGGCAAACCTTCGTCGGCACGGTGATGCCCTCGAAGCACGCGACGATCGGCAGCGCGGTCGACGGCCGGGTGATCGACTATCCGCTTAACGAAGGCGATCGGGTGGCGAAGGACCAGCCGCTGGCCCAGCTGATGACCGACACGATCAAGCTGGAAATTCAGGCGGCCGAGGCCGAGTTGGAACTTCGCCGCCAGGCGCTGGCCGAACTGGAAAACGGCACTCGTCCGGAAGAGATCGCCCAGGCCAAGGCGCGGATGGCTGCCGCGGAAGCTCGTCAGAAGTACATGAAAGCGCGGTGGAACCGATCGCAGAAGCTCTACAATGAGAACCGCACGATCTCCGAAGAAGAACTCGACGAGGCGATGTCCAGCGGCGTCGAGGCGGAGCAAGCGTATCTCGAAGCCAAGGCGGCATACGACCTGGCAGTCGCCGGACCACGCCAGGAGCAAATCGCCCAGGCCCGCGCCCAAGTCGCCTTTCAAGAAGCCACGGTCGAACGACTCAAGGACCAGCTCGCCAAGCACACGATTATCTCGCGGTTCGACGGCTACGTGACGGCCGAGCACACGGAGGTCGGCCAATGGGTCAAGCAAGGCGACCTGGTGGCCGACGTCGAAGCGCTGGACGAAGTCGAGATTGTGGCCTACGTCGTCGAGCAACACGTGCCGCACGTCCACGTCGGCGCGCAAGTGGCGGTCGAGGTGCCGGCCATCCCGGGACAGAGATTTACGGGCGTGGTGGCGGAGGTGGTGCCGCAAGCCGACGTCCAGGCCCGCACGTTTCCGGTGAAAGTGCGGGTCACGAACACCATCGTCGAGGGCGTGCCGCTTTTGAAGTCCGGCATGTATGCCCGCGTGACGCTGCCGACCGGCGACCGGCAAGTGGCGACCTTGGTCTCGAAAGACGCGCTGGTGCTGGGCGGGCCGCAGCCGATGGTCTACGTCGTCGAGGGCGCAACCGCTAAGGGCCAGTCTGGCAAAGTGGTGCCCGTGCCGGTCCAGATCGGCGTGGCCGACGTGGGGATGATCCAGGTGATTGGCTCTCTCAAAGCCGGCCAATTGGTCGTCGTGCAAGGCAATGAGCGCCTGCGACCGGGACAGGACGTCGCCATTCAGCGGGTGAGCCCCGCTCAGTTGACCGGCGATGCCGTGTCGCAAGCCGAAGCGCCGTAGTCCTCCTTCATCACGGTCTGACCATGCAACTGATCGACTCCTTCGTGCGCAGCCCGGTGAAGGTCACGGTGGGGGTGCTATTGGTGGCGTTGTTCGGCTACGTGGCCCTGGTGCGGATGCCGATGCAGCTGACGCCGGAAGTGCAGCGGCCGGCCCTGACGATCGAAACCCGCTGGCCCGGCGCCAGCCCGCAGGAGGTCGAGCAGGAGATCATCCTCGAGCAGGAAGAGCAGCTCAAGAGCGTCGAAGGCGTCACGAAGCTTTCGTCCGAGAGCATGGACTCGATGGGGCGGATCACGCTCGAGTTCGGCGTCGACGCGAACATGTCGGAGATCATCCCGATCGTCAATAGCCGGCTCCAACAGGTACCCGAGTACCCGGAAGACGCCGACGAGCCGGTGATCAGCACGACCAACTCGTCGGATCAGCCGATCGGCTGGTTCATCCTCAGCGTGAAGCCGCCGTCCGAAGCGGAGCTGGAAGCCTTTGCGGCGAAATATCCGGCGCTGGCCGACGGAGTGGAGCACGTTCGCAAGTCCCACAACAGCGGCGTGGCGATCATGCGGCTCCGCGAGCTGGGCCGAGAACATCCCGAGTTCAAAGAGCTGCTGCCGCCGGAGGACTTCGACGTCGCCAAGCTGCGGCGATTCACGGAAGACGAGATCGAGGCCCGCTTCGAGCGGGTGCCTGGCGTTTCGCAGTCGAATGTCTTCGGCGGCTACGAAGACGAGTTGCAGGTCGTCGTCGATCCGGAGAAGCTGGCAGCACGGCGGCTGACGTTCAACGACGTCCGCAACGTGCTCCGCGGTCAGAACGAAGACACGTCGGCCGGCGACTTTTGGGAAGGCAAACGGCGGTGGGTGGTGCGGGCGCTGGGCCAGTTCCGCAGCCCGGAACAAGTCGAGCACCAGTTGCTGGCCGTCCGCGACGGGGCGCCCGTATTCGTCAGCGACGTCGCCGAGGTGCGGCTCGGCTACAAGAAGCCCGAAGGCATCGTCAGCCGGCTCGGCGAATCGAACATCGCCGTCAACTGCCTGCGGGAAACCGGCGCCAACGTGCTGGACGTGATGGCCGGACTTCGCAAGGCGACCGACGAGCTGAATCGCTTCGTGCTCAATCGCCGCAACCTGCAGTTGACCCAAGTCTACGACGAAACCGAGTACATCTACTCGGCAGTCGATCTGGTGAAGAACAACATCTTCATCGGCAGTGCTTTGACGATGATCGTGCTGATGCTGTTTTTGCACTTGGGCGTGCGGACTCTGTTGGCGATCCCGGTGATCGTCGCCACGGCCATCGCGGCGACGACTTTGTCACCGTGGTTGTTCGCGCTCTCATTGGTGGTGATCATCACGGCCGGCTTCTGGTTCGCCCGCGGTGCGCTGGTGGTCGGGCTGGCGATTCCGATTAGCATCATCGGCTCGTTCCTGGTGCTGGGCATGTTGGGCCGCTCGCTCAACGTGATCAGCCTGGCCGGGCTGGCGTTCGCGGTGGGCATGCTGGTGGACAACGCGGTGGTCGTGCTGGAAAACATCTACCGTCGCTATTCGCTGGGCGAGCCACCGTTCACGGCGGCCGTGCATGGCACGCAGGAAGTGTGGGGCGCGGTCGCCGCTTCGACGCTGACCACCGTCGCCGTGTTCCTGCCGGTGGTGTTCGTGCAGGAGGAAGCGGGACAGCTGTTCCGCGACATCGCGCTGGCGATCAGCGCGGGCGTCGCGCTGTCGATGGTGGTGTCGCTCACGGTGATCCCGACGGCCGCCGCCCGGCTGTTCGGTCGCCGCGACGAGGAACCGGTCGACGGCGCCGGCCAGATGCCGCCGGCCGAACGAATCTCGTTTTACGACGCCAGTAGCGGCAACGGCCACGCCCACGCCACCGGCGATCGGCTCTCCGTCGACCGGCCGCCCGTCGGCGGACTTGCTCGGCTCGCCGAGTGGGCGGTCGCTCCCATCGCGGGGTTCGCCACCGGTTTTGTCGAAATCGTGGTGGCGATCAACGCCTGGGCTCAGCGCGGCGTGTTGCGACGATTGGGGATTGTCGGCGCTGCTGGTCGGCGTGTCGGCCGGCGTGACCTGGGTCCTTTGGCCGCAAGTGGAATACTTGCCGACAGGCAACCGCAACCTGGTGTTCGGCATCTTGCTGCCGCCGCCAGGCTACAATCTCGACCAGATGCTGGCGATGGGACGCGTGGTAGCGGATGGGCTGAAGAAATACGTCGACGTCGATCCTGGCAGCCCGGAAGAGGCGGCCCTCGACGCGCCGATGATCGAGGACTTTTTCTTTGTCGCGCGCGGTCGAATGGTATTCATTGGGATGCGGGCCCAGGATCCGACCCGCGCAGCCGAGTTGGTACCGCTCGTGCAGCGGATTGGTAGCGTGTTGCCGGGCACATTCGCGGTCGCCACGCAGGCCAGCTTGTTCGGCCGCGGCTTGGAGGGTGGCCGCGTGATCGACGTCGAGATCACCGGGCCGGAGCTGACGAAGCTCGTGGGCATGGGTGGACAGGTATCGGCCAGGTGGTGCAGCTGATCCCCAACTCTCAGCCGCGGCCGATTCCCAGCCTCGACTTGTCTAGCCCCGAAGTTCACATCACTCCCAAGCTGGTCCAGGCAGCCGACATGCGCGTGAGCACCACGGATCTCGGCTACTCCGCCAACGCCTTGATCGACGGCGCCTATGCGAGTGACTACTACCTGGATGGCAAGAAGATCGATCTGACGATAATGGGGAAGCGCCCAGGCAGTTCTGCCAGCGAGCACGGTTTCGACGAATACCGCTGGAACACGCAGGACGTGCAGGCCCTGCCGATCGCCACGCCGCTTGGCCAGCTCGTGCCCCTCT
Source organism: uncultured Planctomycetota bacterium (assembly GCA_963808175.1). GTDB lineage: Bacteria > Planctomycetota > Planctomycetia > Pirellulales > Lacipirellulaceae > DASYDU01. The sequence continues at coordinate 70,118 of CAWEEU010000022.1, forward strand.
CGGCGCTGGCCGACGTCACGCTCTCCAGCGGGCCGGAGCAGGTCAACCACCGCGAGCGCGTGCGGGCGATCACGATCCAAGTCTCGCCGCCAGCCGACGTGCCGCTCGAATCGGCCATGACCACGATTCAAGACAAGATCGTGCAGCCGATGCTTGAGTCCGGGCAGCTGGACGGCGGTTATCAGATCAACCTGGCCGGCACCGCCGACAAGCTCCGCGACACCTGGAATGCACTGCGGTTCAACGTGCTGTTGGCCCTGGTGATTACGTACCTGTTGATGGCGGCGTTGTTCGAGTCGTGGCTCTACCCGCTGGTGATCATCTTCAGCGTGCCGCTCGGTGCGGTTGGCGGCGTGCTCGGGCTCGTGCTCTTGAATTGGTACCTGCGACTGACGCTCGATTTCTACGTCCCCCAGACGCTCGACGTGCTCACGATGCTCGGGTTCGTGATTCTGATCGGCACGGTGGTGAACAACCCGATCCTGATCGTGCACCAGTCGCTCAACCACATGCGCGAAGACGGCATGTCGCCGACCGACGCGATTCTCGAATCGGTCCGGACGCGAATTCGCCCGATCTTCATGACCACGATGACCACGGTGCTCGGCCTGATGCCGCTGGTGCTCTTCCCCGGGGCGGGCAGCGAGCTCTATCGCGGCCTTGGGGCGGTGGTGCTGGGCGGCCTGTTCCTCTCGACGGTCTTCACGCTGATCCTGGTGCCGGCGCTGTTCAGCCTGACGATGGAAGCGCGGACCTGGTTCATGGGGCTCGTCTTCGGACAGCCGGCGCCCGTACCGGCGACCGTGCCGAGCCAGGCCACGAAAGACACCGTGATCGATGCCCCCGTGTCGCGGCCGCACGTACTTCATCACTAGATGCTGACCTGTGCGAGATGAACGACGAAGCCAGCTACGTCTGCGGCGCCTGCGGCGAGGAAATCGTGATCCCGATCGACGTTCTCGCAGGGCGAAAGCCAGGAGTACGTGGAGGACTGCCCGGTGTGCTGCCGCGCGAACGTGATTCGCGTCGAGATTAACGACGACGGCGAAATCTCCGTTTGGTCGGAACTCGAATAGATCTCGCCGCGGCCGACCGCAAGTCACCGCTTGCGGTTTAGCTAACCCTTGCGCAACCGCAGCGCGTTGGCAATCACCGACACGCTGCTCGCGCTCATCGCCGCGGCGGCGATCATCGGGTTGAGCAAGAGTCCGACCGCCGGATAGAGAATCCCCGCCGCGATCGGCACGCCCAGCGCGTTGTACACGAACGCGAAAAACAAGTTCTGCCGGATGTTTCGCATCACGTCGCGGCTGAGCTGGATCGCCCGCACGATGCCGCCCAGGTCGCCTTTGACGAGCGTCACGTCGGCGCTCTCGATCGCCACGTCGGTGCCGGTGCCCATGGCGATGCCGACGTTGGCGGCCGCCAGCGCCGGGGCGTCGTTGATGCCGTCGCCGGCCATGGCCACGCGCCGGCCCTTCGCCCGCTCGGCGACGACGTAATCGTGCTTCTGCTGGGGCGTGACGCCGGCCTTGAACTCGGCGACGCCGAGCTCGCCGGCGATTGCTTTGGCGGTCTGCTCGTTGTCGCCAGTGAGCATCACGACGCGAACACCGAGATTTTGCAGCGTGCGCACGGCGGCGGGTGTGGTCGACTTGATCGGGTCAGCGACAGTGAGAGTTCCAGCAAGTACACCATCGAGGGCAACCAACATCAATTGAACCCGTGCGAGCCGGGGCGTCCTCGCCCCCGTGTTGAGCGTTGCCCCCGGGGCGCGACCATCCGCGGCGGATGGTGCCCGCCGCCCGGCTCGCTCGACTCCGTGTTCTTGCATCAGCCATTCGTTACCGATCAGCAATTTGCGTCCGTCGACGGTCGCGGATACGCCGCCGCCCGTGACCGACTGAAAATCGGTGACGCTCTGTAGCGAAATATTCCGTTCCTTCGCCGCATCCAGGATCGCCCGAGCGAGTGGATGCTCGCTATTCTGTTCGACGGACGCAGCGAGGCGGAGCAATTCGTCTTCGCTTACACCGCCAAGTACAGATACCTCCGCCAGTTTCGGCCGGCCCTTCGGTGAGCGTGCCGGTTTTGTCGACCACCAGCGTGTCGATCTTTTCGAGGCCCTCCAGAGCGGCGGCGTCCTTCACGAGCACTCCCTCGCGGGCGCCGCGGCCGACGCCGACCATGATCGACATGGGCGTCGCCAGGCCGAGCGCGCAAGGACAAGCGATGATCAGCACCGCCACTGCGCAGACGAACGCATACGCCAGCCGGCCCTCGGCGGGGCCCCAAATGCTCCAGGCGATGAACGTCAGCACCGCCGCGGCGATCACGATCGGCACGAACCAGGCCGCCACCGCGTCGGCCACGCGCTGGATCGGCGCGGCTCCGCTGGGCCTTGGCGACCATGTCGACGATGTGGGCCAGCGTCGTGTCGCTGCCGACCTTCTGGGCTTCCATCAAGAACGCACCCGTCTGGTTCACCGTGCCGGCGATCACCGCGTCGCCGGCGTGCTTCTCGACCGGCATCGGCTCGCCGGTGAGCATCGATTCGTCGACCGTGCTCGTGCCCTCGGTAAGCTCGCCGTCGACAGGAATCTTTTCGCCCGGGCGGACGCGGAGCACGTCGCCCGATTTCACTTCGTCGAGCGGCACCTCGCGGTCGACGCCATCGCGGACCACGCGGGCCGTCGGCGGCGCGAGCGCGAGCAATTCGCGGATCGCGGTGCCCGTGCGGCGGCGGGCGCGGAGTTCGAGCACCTGGCCCAAAAGCACCAGGGCCGTGATCACCGCCGCCGCCTCGAAAGTAGACTTCCACGTTGCCGTCGTGTTTGAATGCTTCGGGGATTAACCCCGGCGCGAGCACCGCGACCAGGCTGTAGATGTACGCCGCGCCGACTCCCAGCGCGATCAGGGCAAACATGTTGAGATTCAGCGACGCGAACGACCTCACGCCCCGCACCAAGAGCGGCCAACCCGCCCACAGCACCGCCGGCGTGGCCAGCACCAGTTGCAGCCAAACGTACAACGTGTGGCCGAGCCAATGATCGACTCGCACGCCGACCATCGGCAGCATCGCCAAGAGGAGCACGGGCACACCGAGCGCCGTGGCGACCCAAAAGCGCCGCGTCATGTCGACCAGTTCGCTGTCGTCCTCGGGCTCGTCGGCGGAGAACGTTTTGGGCTCCAGCGCCATGCCACACTTGGGACACGTGCCCGGCCCGCGCTGCTCGATCTCGGGGTGCATCGGGCAGGTGTAGATCGCATCCGTGTCTGCGGCACTTTGTCGCTCGGCCGCCGCGCCGCCGGACGTAACGACGATCGGCTCCGCCGCGGGAGCGGAGTGGGCATGATGCTGGTGCGAATGCGATTTCGTCGACGGACCGGCCAGAAATTTCTCGCGGCAACCCCGGCTGCAAAAGTAGTACGTTTGGCCGTCCCGCTCCGCGGTAAGGCCCTTGCTTTCGTCGACGGTCATGCCGCAAATCGGGTCAACTGCCATGATCTCGTTAGCTCCCTGGGCTGGTCTCTTCAAAAATGATACTCTTGATCCCCCTGGAACAGCAGTGGGCCAGAACAGCAGTGGGCTCGGCCATTGGCAGGTGCAGACATGACCAAGGAACCGGACTCCGTCGAGGACATGTACCGCTCGGCGGTCCGGGCGGCGGCCGCGGGGCTGGTGATCAATCTCGCGCTCGGCGCGGTGAAGCTCGTGGGCGGCATCGTCGGGCAGTCATTCGCGCTGGTGTCCGACGCAGTGAACTCGATCGGCGACTCGCTCGGCTCGGTGGTCGTGCTCTTCGCACTGCGTGTCGCCCAGAAGCCGCCCGATCCGGTTCATCCCTATGGACACACGCGGGCCGAAGCGGTGGCGGGGCTGAGCGTCGCTTGGATCATCGCCTTCTCCGCCGTGCTGGTCGCCTGGGAAGCAATCACGCACATGTTCGACCGGCATTCTTTCCCCGCGGCCTGGACACTTTGGATCGCCGCCGTCAACGTGCTGCTCAAAGAGGGGCTCTACCGCGTCAATAAGTCCATCGGCCAGCGGATCGGCTCGCAGTCAATCGTTGCCAACGCCTGGGACCACCGCAGCGACGCGCTCTGCTCGTTGGCGGTGCTGATCGGCATCGCCGCGGTCCACTGGGGCGGCGAGCGCTATCTCTGGGCAGACGAAGCGGCGGCGCTCGTCGTCGTCGCGGCGATTCTCTGGTCGGCGTATCAGTTGCTGCGGAACAACGCGGCCGAGCTCATGGACCAACAGGCCGACGACACGATGGTCGACGCGATCCGGCGAGCGGCACTGCGAGTGCCCGGCGTGCGGGCGGTCGAGAAGCTCCGCGTCCGCCGCAGCGGCATGGAATGCTTCGCCGACATCCACGTCGAGGTCGATCCCCAAACGACGGTCGAGCATGGCCACAAGATCGGGCACGACGTGAAGTCGCGGCTGGTCAAGGAGTTCGCCGCCGTGCGCGACGTGCTGGTGCACCTGGAGCCGGAGAGCCACCGGCCGGAATCGCCGCCGCACGATCAATAAGTGGGAGGGCGAGGCTCCCGCCGAGGCTTCTTTAGGCCGGCCAGCGGGCAAAGACTCCGGCCGGTAATGTACGGCCGTCGCTCGTTTCGAGCGCGAGTTCCCCCGCCTCCGGCGGCTGGCTGCAATTGCCAAAGATTCCCTCGGCCAGGTATGCCGCCAATTCCGCCGGGCCGATGCCGGGCGAGTGACACGAGACGAGTACGAAGGTTCGAGACTCGGCCGTGAGCTCGCCGCACATTTTCAGCAGCGGCAACAAGATCGGTCTCGATCTTCCACGGCTCCCCCTTCGGCCCGTGGCCGTAGCTGGGCGGATCGAGGATCACCGCGTCGTATTGGTTGCCGCGCTTGAGCTCGCGGCGGCAAAACTTCACCGCGTCCTCGGCGATCCACCGCACCGGCCGATCCGCCAGGCCGGAGAGCACCGCGTTCTCCCGCGCCGATCGACGATCGTCTGCGCCGCGTCGATGTGCACGACCTCCGCGCCGGCCGCCGACGCCGCGAGCGTGCTCCCGCCGGTGTACGCAAACAAATTCAAAACCCGCGGCGCCCGCCCCAGCGCCGCTTGCGGCTTAGCTAACCGTTCCCGTATCCACCGCCAATTCGCCGCCTGCTCCGGAAACACGCCGACTTGTCCCGAAGGCAGCGCTTCGAGCTTCAACCGAAACGCGACCGCACCATCTGCATCCGACATGTTCCAAACACCATTCCGCCGGCATCCACAAATTCGGCACCGGTGTCCACGAACCGTCTCCCGTCCGCGGCCCGCGAAATCGCGCGGTGATCGACTCCCATAACTCCGGCTTCGATTTCGCCACGCCGTCGGCCGCCGGACATGGTCGATTCAAAACCACCTCGCCGAACCGCTCGAGCTTCCGGCCTTCGCCGAAATCGAGAAGTTCATACGAGTTTTGCGTGACTGCCATCGTGAATCTGCCAGTTTTCCGGGAGTGATAGCGATTTGGCAATGTGAAAAAAATCGTCGCCTATGCCGCTGGCGGCCGTCGTCATAAAATGCAAGTTTGCAACTTTGGACCCACCCCACGGGGCACCGATGCCCGCTGCCGATATCGTGATCCAAGGCGCCCGCGAGCACAACCTGCGGAGCGTCGATGTTGTCCTGCCGCGAAACCAGCTGATTTGCCTGACCGGCGTGTCCGGCTCGGGCAAGAGCTCGCTCGCGTTCGACACGCTCTACGCCGAGGGCCAGCGGCGGTACGTGGAGAGTCTGTCCACCTTCGCCCGGCAGTTTTTGGGCCAGATGCCCAAGCCCGAGGTCGACCACATCAGCGGCCTGAGCCCGTCGATCTCGATCTCGCAAAAATCGTCCGGCAACAACCCGCGGTCGACCGTCGGCACGATCACCGAGATTTACGACTTCCTGCGGGTGCTCTATGCGCGGGTCGGGCGCGGGCTATTGCCCGCAGTGCGGCAAGGCGATCACGGCCCAGACCCGCGAGCAGATCATCGGGCGGATCCTGCTGCTTCCGGCCAAGACGCAGTTTGCCGTGCTCGCGCCGGTGATTCGCGGCCAGAAGGGCGAGTACCGCGACCTGTTCGAGGACCTGCGGAAGCAGGGCTTCGTCCGCGCACGGGTCGACGGCAACGTCGTGCTGCTCACGGACGACCTGTCGCTCGACCGCCAGATGCGGCACAACATCGAGGTGGTCGTCGATCGGCTCACGGCGGGGCCCAACATCCGCGGCCGGCTCGCCGAGTCGGTCGATACGGCGCTGGCGGTGGGGAAGGGAAGCCTTATTGTTGCGGTGCAAGGGGAAGACGCTGCGAACAGTGGGGCGCGAGCCGGGGCGTCCCCGCCCCCGGTTGAAGACGGTTTCGGCGGGGGCGAGGACGCCCCGGCTCGCACCACCCGCAATCCGAAACCCGCAAGTCGCAGTCCCTCCGACATCGTCCTCTCCGCCCACTTCGCCTGCACCGATTGCGGCATCAGCTTCGACGAGCCGACGCCGCAGTTGTTCAGCTTCAACAGCCCGCAGGGCATGTGCCTCGAATGCGACGGACTGGGTGAGTTTTTCAGTTTCGATCCCGAGCGGCTGGTGACCGCGCCGGACAAATCGTTCGTCGGCGGTGCGATCGAGCTGGTGGGCCCGTGGAAGGATCTTGGCCGCTGGAAGCGGCACATCTTTCGCGGCGTCGCCGACACGATCGAACGCAAACTCGGGCTCGCCGAAGGCACGCTGCTCGAAACACCCTGGTGCGACTTGCCGGACGAACTGCGTCTGCTCTGGCTCTGGGGCACCGGCGAGGAGCACATCACGTTCACTTGGCGGGCCGGCAAGGCCTCGCAGAAATACGGCGGTCTGTTCAACGGAATCATTCCCGAACTAGTCGAAAAGTATCGCACCAGCCGCAGCCCGATGCAGATCAAGCAGCTCGAAAAGTACATGAGCATCATCCGCTGCCCCGACTGTGCGGGAGAGCGGCTCAATCCGCAGGCCCGCTCCGTAGGAATTGCCACCCTCAGCGAAAAGTTCCGCGAGCAGCCGGAACGCACATTGCCCGAGGTGTGCGCGCTGGCAGTCTCCGATGCCGCGGAATTCTTCGCGGAGCTGGCGCTCGAAGGTAATCAGGCGCTCGATTGCCGGGGAAGTTTTGAAGGAAGTCCGCGGCCGGCTCGGTTTCTTGAAGAACGTCGGCCTCGAGTATCTGACGCTCGAACGCACCGCCCCGACCCTTTCCGGCGGCGAATCGCAGCGAATTCGGCTCGCCGGCCAGATCGGCTGCGGCCTCGTGGGCGTGCTCTACATCCTCGACGAACCCTCGATTGGCCTCCACCCCCGCGACAACGAACAGCTGCTCGCGACGCTCAAGAATCTGCGCGACCTCGGCAACACGGTCGTCGTCGTCGAGCACGATGAAGACACGATGCGAGCGGCCGACCACATCGTCGACTTCGGCCCGGGCCCGGGCGTGCGCGGCGGTGAGGTCGTGGCCATCGGCGACGCGGACAAAATCGCCAAGGACAAACGCAGCGTCACGGGGGCGTTTCTGTGCGGGAAAGCGCAAGATCGAAATTCCAACCCAGCGACGACTCGAAGGGGGAATAAAAAAAGGGGACGCAGCTCGTTTCCATCCTAGTAGCACTTCCGACTGCTGTACCAGCGAAACGAGCTGCGTCCCCTTTTTGAAGATTGTCGGCGCCCGGCACAACAATTTGAAAAACATCGACGTCGAGATCCCGCTCGGGGCGTTCGTCTGCGTCACGGGCGTTTCCGGTAGCGGCAAGAGCTCGTTGGTGAACGACATTCTGGCCGAGGCCCTGCTCACGCAGCTGATGAACGGCAAGGGCCAGCCCGGCGAGCACGACCGGATCGAGGGCATCGACCAACTCGACAAGTTGATCGTGATCGATCAGTCGCCCATCGGCCGCACGCCGCGCTCGAACCCCGGCACCTACATCAAGCTCTTCGACGACATTCGCAACCTCTACACGCAGCTCCCCGAGTCGAAGCGCCGCGGCTACAAGCCCGGCCGGTTCAGCTTCAACGTGCAGGGCGGCCGCTGCGAGGCCTGCGAGGGGAACGGCTCGAATCGGCTCGAGATGGACTTTCTGGCCGACGTCTGGGTCACGTGTCCCGTGTGCAACGGACACCGCTTCAACCGCGAGACGCTGCAGGTGATGTACCGCGAGAAGAGCATCGCCCAGGTGCTCGAGATGGACGTGCAAACGGCGCTGGAGCACTTTGAAAACATCCCGCCGATCCAGCACAAGCTCCGAACGCTCCACGCGGTGGGCCTCGACTACATCAAGATCGGCCAGCCGTCGCCGACCCTCTCCGGCGGCGAGGCGCAGCGCGTGAAGCTCGCCCGCGAGCTCGTGAAGAAATCCACCGGTCGGACTCTGTACTTGCTCGACGAGCCGACGACCGGCCTCCACTTTGCCGACATCGAGCTGTTGCTCTCGGCGCTGCACGGCTTCGTCGACGCCGGGAACACGGTGCTGGTGGTCGAGCACAATCTCGACGTGATCAAGACGGCCGACTGGATCATCGACGTCGGCCCGGAGGGAGGCGCCGGCGGCGGTCGGATCATTGGCTGCGGGACGCCGGAGGATATCGCCAAGATTCCCGAGTCTTATACCGGGCGGGCGCTCGCGCCGCTGTTGGGTGTTCGCGCTAAGCCGCAAGCGGCGAGCAAGAAGAAGCCGAATGGGAGGTCGGCGAAGGAGGCGACGCACATCACGGTTCGCGGCGCCCGCCAGCACAATCTCCGCGACCTGAGCCTCACGATTCCCCGCGACCAGACGACGGTCTTCTGCGGCCCCAGCGGCAGCGGAAAGACGTCGCTGGCGATGGACACGATCTACGCCGAGGGCCAGCGCCGTTACGTCGAGAGCCTCAGCTCCTACGCCCGGCAGTTCGTCGGGCAGATGCAAAAGCCGCAGGTCGACCACATCGAAGGCCTCTCGCCGGCGATCGCCATCGAGCAGCGGAACACCGGCCAAACGCCGCGCTCGACTGTCGGCACGGTGACCGAGATCTACGACTACTTCCGGATCCTGTTCGCCCGCCTCGGCCAGCCCTATTGCCCCGAGTGCGACCTAGCGATCGGCACGCAAACCTCCGATCAAATCGTCGACAAGCTGCTCGAAGAGAAGGAAGGCACGAAGCTCTACGTGATGGCGCCGGTCGAAGTGCAGGTCGGCGAGCAGTATGAAACGCTGTGGGATTCGCTCCGTGGAGCCGGATACGTTCGCGTGCGCATCGACGGCGAAACTCATTCGCTCGATGCGCTTCCAACGATCGACCGCCGCCGCAAGCATGCCGTCGAAGTCGTGATCGACCGGATCATCGTCCGCCGCGACAAGCGTTCGCGGATCGCCGGCAGCATCGAGAACGCGCTGGCGCTCGGCAAGGGCGTGGTGCACGTGGCCCATCCCCACGACGGCATGCCCGAGCCGCGTTGGCCGGTCCGCATCCACAGCCAGCACCTGGCCTGCGAAAAATGTGGCCGCAGTTTCGATACGCTCAATCCGCACAACTTCTCGTTCAACAGCACGCTCGGCTGGTGCCCAGCCTGCGAGGGCCTCGGCACGCAGACCGGTGCGAACCCGGCGGCGCTACTCCGCGATCCAAAGCTCACGCTTGCCAAGGGGGCGCTGTTCGTGTGGCCGGACGTGAGCCTCGCCATGTCGCAGCTGATGCTTGCGGCATTCACCGCTCACACCGGCGTCCCCAGTGACGTGCCCTACGAACAGCTTTCGCCACGACAGAAGCGGATTGTGCTGCACGGCACCGGGGACGAGTGGATCAGCGTGTATTCAAGCAAGCGAGCCGGGGCGTCCTCGCCCCCGAGGGCAACGACTCCATTCGGGGGCGAGGACGCCCCGGCTCGCGCGCCGCTGTTCAAGTTCCAATTCAAAGGGCTCTTCCCGGCGCTCGAAGAAGCGTCGAAGCTCTCTCCGCGCCTCCGGGGCGTGCTCGATCAATTCATCGATGAGATCGACTGCAGCCAGTGCGGCGGCAGCCGGCTCCGCGACGATGCGGCGGCCGTGCGCTTCCGCGACCGCACGCTCGATTCGATCTGCCGCACGCCGCTCGGCGAATTGGCCGTTCAAGTCAAGAAGTGGAAACTCACCGCGAGCGAAAGGAAAGTCGCCGGCGAGCTGTTGCGCGAGGTGCAAAATCGGATCACGTTCCTAGTGGACGTGGGCCTCAACTACCTAACGCTCGGCCGCTCCGGCCCGTCGCTCTCCGGCGGCGAGGCCCAACGCATTCGCCTGGCCAGCCAGGTCGGCAGCGGGCTGTGCGGCGTGCTCTACGTACTCGACGAACCGACGATCGGCCTCCATCCGCGCGACAACAAGCGCCTGATCAATGCGCTCAAAAAGCTCCGCGACCTGGGCAACACGCTGGTTGTCGTCGAGCACGACCGGGAGGTGCTCGAAAACGCCGATGGCATTTTCGACTTCGGCCCGGCGCCGGCCGGCTCGGCGGCCAGATCGTGGCCAGCGGTTCGCCGCAGCAAGTCGGCAAACAGCGTGCGAGCGTCACAGGGCCCTATTTGAGCGGCAAGAAGGCGATCCCGGTGCCGAAGAATCGCAGGATCCTGGATGCTCGAATCTCGATGCCGGATAAGAAGAAGAAATCCGGCGTCCAGCAACCAGCATCCCGCATCGAAATCATCGGCGCCCGCCACAACAATCTCAAGAACATCAACGTTCGCATCCCGCTCGGTGCGCTGGTCGCCGTGACGGGCGTCTCCGGCAGCGGCAAGAGCTCGCTCATCGAGGACATTCTTTACGCCCAGCTCGCCAAGACGCTCCATCGCGCGAGCACGACGCCGGGCGCCCACGACACAATTCGCGGCGTCGAGCAGATCAACAAAGTGATCCGCGTCGATCAACAGCCGCTCGGCAATACTCCCACTTCGAACCCGGCCACGTATACCGGCGTGTTCGATCTGATTCGCCAGCTCTATTCGCAGCTCCCCGAGTCGAAGCTTCGCGGCTACACGGCCCGGCGGTTCAGCTTCAATGTGCCAGGCGGGCGCTGCGAGGCCTGTGAAGGGAACGGCCAGCAGTGCATTCAGATGCATTTTCTGCCCGACATCTGGGTCGAGTGCGAGACCTGCCGCGGCCAGCGGTACAACCCCGACACGCTCGGAGTGAAATTCCACGGCAAGAGCATCGCCGATGTGCTGGCTATGTCGTGTGGCCAGGCGGTCGAGCTGCTGGCGAACATCCCCAAAATCCGCCACATCCTCGAGACGCTCTGCGACGTCGGCCTCGACTATCTCACTCTTGGCCAAAGCGCCCCGACCCTCTCCGGCGGCGAAGCCCAGAGAGTCAAATTAGCGGCCGAGCTTGCACGGCCGGACACCGGGCAGACACTCTACCTGCTCGACGAACCCACGACCGGTCTCCACTTCGACGACCTCGCCAAGCTGCTCGACGTGCTCAATCGCCTCGTCGACCAGGGCAACACGGTGGTGGTGATCGAGCACAACCTGGACGTGATCAAGACGGCGGACTGGATTATCGACGTCGGTCCGGAGGCGGGTGCGGAGGGCGGCCTCATTGTCGCGGAAGGCACGCCGGAACAAATCGTAGCGAAGTATGGGCGCGAGCCGGGGCGTCCTCGCCCCCGATCAAAGGCGGCACCCTCGGGCGCGAGGACGCCCCGGCTCGCTGCTGATATTTCCCACACTGCCCTCGCCCTTGCTCCCGTGCTCGCAGCCGGTCCGTTTGTCGAGCGAAAGAAGTACAACCCGGCCGCCGTCGAGCTCCCGCGCGAGGAAGATCAAGACATCGAAGAGGTGGGCCGCGACACGAAGATGCCCTGGGAGATTGACGGCCGCGGCTGGCACACGCGCGACCGTGTCGATCGCACCGGCCAGCCCTGCAAGTGGGACGGCCGGATCATCGACGCGATCGAACGGCGCGTTCAGGACCTCGGCGAGTTCAGCGAAACCAATTGGAACAATCGTACGATCGTCGAGATCAGCGCGGCCAAAAAGTCGGACGGCTGGTTCTTCCACGCGATCACAGGCGAGCGCTGGCTGGTGAAGCTCAAGTTTCGCACGGCCAAGCGGACCTTCGAGCGCGACACGCTGATCGCCGAACTCGGCTTCAAACCGCTCAACGACCTGGACGAGATCGAAGCCTATGGCCGCGGTCCGCGCGTGAAGTGCAAGAATCTCCGCGGCCCTTGGCAGGAAGTGCAGATTGACGCGCACTCTTGGGCCGAGGTCGACACGCCCGAGTTTTGGACTTTCGTCGAGCGAGCCGTCGGCGGTTTTAACAAATTCACAGAGCGGATCCAGCAAAAGCCGTCCGACGTGATGCCTTGGACCGTGCTTGGCCAGAAGTGGCACCTATCGAAGAAGGGATTCCCGCCCGGCAAACAGACGGCCTGGAAGCCGGAGGTGCTCGAAGAGCTGCTCGAAATGCTCCACGACGCCGAGCCGAAGGGACAGTTTCTGTGGAACAACCAGGAGCGTGTCTACTTCATGGCGCCGGGAGTCCGCGAGCCGTGGGCCACGATCTGCACGAAGCGACTGGCAGGCGTCGATCTGATTCTCAACGGGCCAAAGGGCGCGTTCCAACTCGGCGGTGTCGCGGAACTGGGTGCTGACCGGGCGCTCTCGACCAAGGGCGAGGAGCGCGACCAGGTGAAGCTGCGATTTGTTTCAACGGAGGAACTGCACGACGGAAAACTCGCTGCGTTTTTGAAGGTTCATTTGGACGCGTTTCGCGGAGCGGTGGTCGGCTGAAGGATGAAACATGAGTGATGCGAATTCCAACACGTTGATTGCCCCGCGGTTTCTGTTCCGTTTTGCCGTGCCGGTTGCACTCCACGCGCCGATCTGGAAGCAAGGCGGCGTCGAGCTCGACGAATCGTACCGGCTGCTAAATCTCGCGGAGCTCGATTCCGGCACCGAGAATCGCGAGCGGGGCGGCGCCGACGTCCGCATGGCCTGGGCGCCGGAAGGGCTGCTATTTAACGTCCGCGTCGACGGCAAGAAGCAGCCACTTTGGTGTCGCGACTCGAAGCTCGAGGATAGCGATGGTCTGCAAGTCTGGATCGACACGCGGGCGACGCTCAACATCCACCGCGCGAGCCGCTTCTGCCATCGCTACGTGTTCCTACCGGCCGGCGGTGGGCGGGGCAACGTCGAGCCGGTCGCCGATCAGCTCTTGATCAATCGCGCCCGCGAGAACGCCCGGCCGATTCGCCCGCGCGAGCTGCAAGTGGTGAGCAAGGTGACGTCGACCGGCTACGCGCTCTCCGCGTTCGTGCCCGCGGTAGCCTTGGGTGGTTACGACCCGCAGCAACACCGGCAGCTCGGTTTCACGTACGCCGTCTTCGACCGGGAGTTCGGCATGCAAACCTTCGCCACGGGCCCGGCCTTTCCGTTTGATGAGGATCCCACCTGCTGGGCGCAGATCGATTTGGTGAGCTAAACCGCAAGCGGCGATTTCGGCGAGCACGCTCGATTTGCCGCTTGCGGTTTAGCTAACGTGGCGGCCGTTTCTTATGAAACGGCCACCCATCATACGCCACGACAAACGGCCACGCTTGCCGCGCGAGCCCCGCCTTGTCCGGATTGTCCTCGACGTAGCGAATCCTTCCACCAATCGCCGCAGGCGAATCGAGAAACCGATCCCAACCGCCTGTTGTCCAAATAGGATGCCCCGATGGAAAATCTTCGACAAGAAAACGTGCCAATCGCGAACACCGTTGAAAGCGTTCGATCATCTCCTCACCGCTATGACGATGCTTGCGAACTACGAGATGCACGTGGTCAGGCATGATCGCACACGCGTAACATGTATATCGGTTTGTCTGGACGACTTCGCCGAGCGCATCACCGATCGCTTGAATCTGCACATTGTTGAAGTGGATTACCTGATGCAGCAAGCGAGACGTGGCCTTGTCGTAAAACTCGCGCACCAATCGCCGTGGCGGCTGCACGCGCCGGCGGCCGAAATGCGCTGCGCCCAGTTCGGCTAGTTCCGGCGTAGTAGACTTCACGCGACACGCTTCCGCGCGGATCGTTGGGGAGCCACGTGCCGTAGGCCGTCCAGACGAGGTGATGGGCGAGAACGGTCATAGTGACCTCCGAAGAAGTGCTTTTGAACGCTTGCGGTTTAGCTAAACCGCAAGCGATGCCCCGCGCGTCAGTATAGTGTATACAGAAATACACTTATCGCGTCAAGGGCCGATCCGCGCCCGGAGATACTCGTCGCCGTCGAGGTTGGTCGTGACGATGTCCTTGAGCGGCTGCTTCCTCAATCGCGGAGCTGCCGGGGCGTCGCCGCCCGCGTCTTTCGGCGCGGTGAAGACGTGCACTTCGTCGATCGCGTAGATGTCAAACAGCGCATGGAGCAAACGGCTGCCGCCTTCGACCAGCACGTTGGTCATCCGCCGCCGGCCCAGTTCGTCGACGAGCGCGTGCAACCGATCCGAATGGTTGTCGCCATCGCAAATAAAAACTTCGACGCCGGCCGCGGCAAGCTGCTGGAGCGCCTCGTCTGGTGCATCTTCGGCGACGGCGACGAGCACCGGGACATCGCGTGCCGTCTTCACAAGCTGACTCGCCAGCGGCAGCGTCGCCCGCGAATCGACGACGATGCGGAGTCGCCCGCCGTCTTACGTCCGCCGGGTTCTTGGGCCGAGCGGTCAGGAGCGGATCGTCGACTCGCGCGGTTGCGCTGCCGATGATGATCGCGTCGACGCGGCCGCGAATCTGCTGCACCACTTCGCGCGACTGCTCGTTCGAGATCCAGCGGCTGCCGTCGGCCATCGCCAGTTTTCCGTCCCGGGTCTGCAGCCCACTTGGCAATCACCCAGGGCCGGCCGTGTTCGATCCGCATGAGATAGGGCGCGTTCAGTTCGCGTGCTTCGCCGCTGAGCACGCCGACCTCGCATTCGACGCCGGCGGCCCGCAGTTCCTGGAAGCCGCCTCCATCGACGGCCGGAAACGGATCCTCCATCGCCGCGACCACGCGGCTCATGCCCGAGATAGATCAGCGCCTTGGAGCAAGGCGGCGTTTTGCCCTGATGGCAGCACGGTTCGAGCGTGACGTAGGCGGTCGCGCCGCGCAGCAGCGTTTTGTCGGCCTGTTGCAGGGCGACGATTTCCGCGTGGGGCCCACCAAACTCCTCGTGCCATCCTTCGGCGAGCACCTCGCCGTCGCGGACGATCACGCAGCCGACCATGGGGTTCGGCTCGACCGAGCCTTCACCGCGCCGCGCCAGCTCCAGCGCTCGCCGCATGAATCGTTCGTCTCGAGCGCGGTCTGCCACGCCACTCACTCCGCCGATCAAGTGGGCGTCCAGAGAGTCGATTTCTTACCGCTGGCGGCCGGCCGGTCGCTATCGGGCGTCCAGATGCGGCTGGGAGTTTCTGGCGTTGCCGGCGCGGCGGCTCCCGACAACGCGGGCCGGGGTTCATCCGCGTGATGATGGTGGTGGCCCGCCAATTCTTCTGGCGAAATCACTCCCGTTTCGTAGAGCAGCCGATAGACGGCCGCCGCGACTTGCGGGTCGTCGAGGTGCTTCTGCTCAATCTGGGCCAGCATCGCCTGTGCCTGTTCGGGCCGGCCGCTCTCGATATGCAATTCCAGCTCGGCAAGGTCCCAGGTGGCGGTCGACTCGCCGGCCGCTTCGCTGTGTTGGCGCGCCTGTTGAATCAACTCGAGCGCCCGTTCATCGTCGTCTTCGGCCGCGATCAACCGGCGATAGGCGTCAGCTGGCGGAATGCGCTCCGCGACCGACGGACGATGAACTGCCTCTTGGGCCAGGATCGACGTGGCGGCACGCGCCGCGATCAGGATCGAGCGGCGATAGAGCTGCACCAAATCGCCGTCGTTAACGGTCTCCATGATCAGCCGTGGCACGCGCACCAGCGGCAGCGCCGCGACGCTCCCGGAAGAGGCGTCGATAGCGTCCGGCTGGGGAAGGTTTAGCTTGTCGCGCAAGACGGCGATCGAGGCTGCGTCGCCGCGGTTGCTGCTCCCTTGCTCAAGAATTAGGATGGCCGCCATTAGTGGAACGCGGAGCTGAGGATCGTCGGCCGCTTCGCGCGGCGTCTTGCCGGCCAGGCCCGGCCGGGACACTTCGGGCCAGCGGTCGGTGATTGCCACATGCCGCTCTTCGGCCACGAGCTTGCGGCGGTCAGCGATCGGCGTGTCGATCGGGAAGTGCCAACGCCAATTGAGCGCCTGCTCCGTGGGCGTGATCGAGCCGACAATGCGTTCTTCGGTCATCTGGCCCAGCGCGTCGCCGCCGGCAGCGGCTAACGTCGAGAGGGTGCGCTCAAAATTCGGTCCGCGGTCTGTCGTGAGTTCTAGCCGCTCGGCGCGATCGGTTTGCCGGCCAAAGATCGAGATCACGCCGGCCAGGCCCGGCACCTCACCGCGCTGGATGCCGATGCCCGTCTCGGGAAGCGGCTGGTCCAAGAGCACATAAGTATGTCGCGGCCGCGGACGATCGCTGCCTTCGAACTGCGCCGGATCGACGTCGAACGGTTGCACACGCGGGTCGGCGTCCAGATTCGCCAACAGTGAATCGAGATCTTCGATCGCGTAGACGCGGACGACCGAGTCGAGCAACTCCTCCTTCGATTCGTTATCGAGCAGCTGTGCGATGGCCTCGGCCTCGACGGCATCATCGAGCGGCACTTCCATTTGCGCGTACGCATGCAGCCCTGCCACCAACGCGCGGTCATCCGCGAGCCGGCCCGCCAGAATCGCCCGATTGTAGAGCAGCGTGGGGACCGCTCCGTGCGTGCCGCCCAGCCGGTCGATGATCTCGGCGGCCCGCTGCCACTTGCCTTGGTCGGCGAGTTGGGACGCTGTTTCGGCATCGGCCTTCCAGGGGGCGTCGGCGGGCCAGTCTTTCAAGGGCAAATTGTCGCGCAACAAGAGGGGCAAGCCGGAGTAGTGATTCAGGCTCACCAATAGCTCCAGAGCCCGCGGATCATCGCGTGGTGCCAAACCCACGTGGAGCCAGAGATGGGCCTGGGCCGCCACGATGTGACCTTCGGCGAGCAGCGCGCGTCCGACGACGCCGATCGATTCGAACACACGTTGCGGCATCTCACGGTCGATCAGGGAGAGCGCCTTTTGCAATGGCGCGACGGCCGCGCTGCCGCCTTCGGTCGAGGCCAGCAGCATCGCCCGACAGGCATAAGCCGAGGGGTTATGCGGATCGACTTTGGTGAATTCGTCGATCGTGGTACGGGCGGCGTCGAATTCACCGAGTGCCAATTCGAGCGTGGCCTTCAAATCGAGCACCGACGCGCGGCCAGGGTGCTTGGCCAGCGTCTGCTCGGCGTGACGCAGGGCGGCGCGCGGTTGGTCCCCTTCGATCATGTGGTGAATCTTCTCGATGTCACCGATCAGATCGGAACAACAAAACTTGACCTTCTTGCCGCTGCCGCACGGGCAAGGAGCATAGGGATCAACCGCCATCGTTGCACACCCAGTGGTGGGGATTTCGAGAGAGAACCAAGCGATTCGCGCGGCCGCAGCGAACGGGCGCCCGGCCGAGCCGACACCGCATACTATCACAGGCCGCGGAGCCGGGCGACCCTCGGAGAATCGCGTATTTTGAGCGGCGATCAGCCTCTGGCAGAGGCCAGGGCTGCTTTCTTCTCGCCGATCAGTTTGAGGAGGGCCTTGAACGGGTCGGCGAATTTGGCGACACCTTCTTTCATCAGCTGGTCTTCGAGCTTCTGTTGGTCGACCTTCGCGTCGATGTCGGCGAGCACCTCGGCACTGGGCATCTTATCGACCATGCGACGAAACGTCCGACCGCTCTGTTCGACCGCCTCGTTGGTGGCCGGCGGATTGGTCTGGATGTCGCTCCCGGCGAGCGCTTCGACATATTTCCAGGGCGGGTCGCTGGGCTTCTTCGTGCCGGTGCTGGCGAAAATCATCTCCTGATTCAGTGGCGTACCTTTGTCCGCCCAGAACTTCTGGTTCTCGTGCCAGATGCGCTTGGCGTTGACGATACCCACCTCACCCTGCGCGGCTGGCGACAGCTCGGGCACAAATTTTTCCGTGTACACGTCGACGCGCGAGACGAAGATGCTGTAGACGCTCTTGAAGTGTTCGAGCGACGCACGCTTTTGTGCACCCCGCCAGACGGCGTCCCGTGCCGCCTTGTATTGACGCATCGAGAAGATCAGCGTCACGTTGAGCGTCACGCCCGCCGCGCACAATTCTTCGAGCGCCGCCAGCCCGCCGGGCGTCGCGGGGACCTTGATCATGCGGTTGCGATGACCAGCGAACCACTTCTTTCCGAGTTCGACGTACCGGGCCGCCTTCTCTTCGACCGAAAGCTTGCACGATGCGTCCTCCAGCAGCGGGTCGAGCTCGAAGCTCACATAGCCGTCGTTGCCCTTGGTCTCTTCCCAAACCGGGAGAAAGACCCTTTGAGCAGCCTGGACAGCGTCGTCCGTCAGTTTCCAAGCTATGTCGTCTGACTTGAGCGCCGCGTCCTTCAAAACCTCTTTCAGATCGGCGTCAAATCGGCCGCTTTCGATCAAGTTCGAGATGATGATCGGGTTGGACGTCGCACCCGTGGCTCCCCGCGCCGATTGGTGCGAACGAGGTCCGGATCGACCGAGTCAAGCCAAAGCTTGGTTCCGGAGGCGATCAGCGATGCCAGCGGTGACGTCATAGCGATTCTCCCTTTTTTCAGTATTCGATTCAGTTGTGTCAGCAAGCAGTGTACCGGATGCTGGCCCCAAAGGATTCAGGTTTCCGTTAGTCAGGGAAGCATTGGGCCTTTAGGAAATGCAGGCCGTGCTTGCCGATTACAGTGAGTTTTACAATTCCGTGGGATTTGCCGGTTATTTCTACATTGCGGGCCGTGGAAGGACGATTAACGAATCCCAGGTGGACCACCGTGGTCCGCCGGCCGCGGATTTGCGCCATTGGGCTATCCTCCGCACCACTAGTTTTGCACGTCGTGGGCCACAATCAAGGCCTGGCGACAGGCGGTCGGGACGGTCGAGGACGCCAAGGAGATTGCTCTCGTGCTGAATCGCGCAAGAGGATGGATCGGGCTGATGATGACGGCGACGCTGCTGGTGGGCGGCGTGGCGGCCGAGGATTTGCCGCTGCCCGATCCAGACGGATTGGAACTGCCGTATGGCTCGTCGACGCCGTCAGAATTCGAAGGACTTCCGCTGCCCGACGCGGAAACAGCCCCGCCATCGACGACGAGTCCCACGGACGGACCGAGCCGGCTGGTCGCCCCGCCCCAAAACACACAAGACGAGACCTACACCGGACCATCAGATTTTGGCGCGCAGCCGGGCGAGCCTCCCATGGAAGGCGCCTATCCCGGCGAGCCATACGCCGACGAGACGGATGGCGGCTACTACGGTGGGGAACCTGAATACTATCCTTGGGACGATCAACCGGCTCCGATCGCGAGTTCCGGCACCTGGCTGAACCGCGGCGTGTGGTACGCCGAAGCCGACGGAATGATTCTGTACCGTGCGTGGCAGAAGGCTGACACGTTTGTCGCGGCAAACGACCAAAACGTCATCATTCCGGGCAGCTTCCCGTCGGTCGGCCTCCAATTGAACACCAATCGCGTGCTGAGCATCCCCTCGGATCATCCGGGCAGCGACGCCGGCGTGAGGACCACGCTCGGTCGATTCCTGTTCCGCGACGACCACAATCGCGATCACACGCTCGAGTTCACAGCCTGGAGTGCCGGAAACTGGGTGAGTGACGGCCGGGTTGCCTCGGAGAATCCGAATGGCCTGTTCGTCACGTTCAATCTCGACGGCGGAAACAATCTCTTCGATCGGTCCTCGTTCCAGCGCACGATATACGATAGCCGCTTGAACAGCTTCGAGCTGAACTATCGGGTGAGGCGGCGGCTGGGCCGCGACCAAATGGTGATGGACCCCAACGGGCGCTGGCGCCGCGAGGCGTCCAATGGCTTTACCCGCACGTATCTCGCGGGGATTCGCTACGTCCAGGTGGACGAATCGCTCAATTGGACTGCGGAAGACATTGTCACGAACGGCGCCAACGGAAAGTACCTCATTTCCACCAGCAACGACTTGATCGGCTTGCAGACCGGCGGCGGACTGGACTACGAATCCGGTCGCTGGAGCGCGGGCATCTCCGCGAAGGTCGGACTCTACTGGAACGACGCCGTGTCGCGGCAGTTCCTGGATCTCACGGCCAGCGACACCAACGACTTCAATCGTCGCCAAACGGAGGCACAAGTCTCCTGGCTTGGCCAGGCGGAATTACTAGGGCGTTACCACATCACTCCGAATAGCTCCCTCCGCGCGGGGCTCGAATTCATGGTCCTCGATTCGCTGGCGCTGGCGCCCCGGCAGATCAATTTCATCAACGACTCTTCCTGGATCGAAACCGGCGGCAATCCCTGGTACATGGGAGGCCTGTTCGGCTTCGAGTGCTACTGGTAAGCGGCCCCGGCGAACCTCGGAATTAGCTTCTCTTCAGCCGTAGACACTCCGTCGGCCGGGCGATACGTTGAGCGAAGAAAGGCCTTTCTCGCTTCGTTCGTCCATCGATGCCGCAACGGAACCTCTTGATCCTGCTGGTGGCGCTCGCCACGTCGTATGCCTGCTACGTGCGGGGAGATCAGAATCCGTACGCACGTTACATGGCTCGGGGGTTCCGCGAGATCGAGTCGGGAGCGCTGGATCGCGTGCCGAACGAAGAGCTGTTCGACAGTGCATTGGAGGCGATGGTCGGAGTGTTGGAAAAGCACGGCGACCAACATTCGCAATTCTTTCGACGCGAAGAGGCTGGCCCATTCCAGGCCGAGATGCAGCAGCAGTTCGGCGGCATCGGCGTGCGGATCCGAACGCTGGGCGATCCGCCCGAGCTGGTAATCGTCGGCGCGCCGGAACCGGGCACACCGGCCGCCCGGGCCGACGTCCGCGCCAACGATCGCGTGCTGGAAATCGACGGCAAATCGACGACCGGCATGAGCCTGTCGGAAGTGTTGCATCTGATGCGCGGCCAGCCTGGCGAACCGTTGCAGTTGTTGATTCGACACTCCGACGCGACGCATCCGGAAGCGAAGCAGCTGGTTCGCGAAGTGATCACGGTCGATTCGATTCTCGGCGACCGCCGCGGTGCACGCGGAGAGTGGGAGTTCCGACTCGAAGCCGACCCGAGAATCGCCCAGGTCCGAGTGACGACCTTCGGCAACAAAACGGCCGATGAGCTCGACCGCGTGCTCACGCGGCTCACGGGCGAGGGGGTCGAGGCCGTGGTGCTCGACCTGCGCGACGACGGGGGCGGCTCGCTGGACGCGGCCGTGGCGATCTGCGACACGTTTCTGCCTGCCGGCAAGAAGATCGTCGAGATTCGCGGCCGTGACGACGTGCTCGAAGATCGCTATTCGAGCAGCGGCAGCGGCAAATTTACCAAGTTGCCGCTGGCGGTGCTGGTCAACGGTGGCAGCGCCAGCGCCAGCGAGATCGTCGCCGCCTGCTTGCAGGACAATCACCGTGCGGCCGTCTTCGGCGAACGCAGCTACGGCAAAGGAACCGTGCAGAAGCTGATTCCGATCGAGTCGGGTCGGGCGCTGTTGAAGCTGACGTCGGCCAAATATCTCCGACCCAATGGCAAGAACATCCACCGGATGCGCGATGCGACCGACGAGGACGATTGGGGAGTCACGCCGGACCCCGGCCGCGAGGTGTCGCAAAGCGATGCAGAATTTCGCGTCTACGAGCGCTATCGCAGCCTCCGCGATTTGTGGGGCGAGCCGCCACCTCGGGACCTGTTGGCGGCGGAGCAAGCCAAGGAAGACGACGCCGACCCCGCAGCGACGCCGATCGACTCGGTGGACGAGGCGAACTTTGTCGATCGTCCGCTCGGTGCTGCCGTCGAGTATTTGCAGCGACTGCTGGCCGATGAAAAGTCGACCTAGCCTGCCTCTTTCCGCTACATCCTTGTAGCAATTTACTCGGCACGAGTAATCTTGAAAGCCGCCGCACGCCTTGCTGGCAGCGCTCCATCCCATTGATAGCGGGCGCAAGTGCTTGGGATACGGCCGATTGTGTGCGTGTTCCCGTCGACAACAAATCACATCAGTGCTTTGGCACGCGGTGTGCTCTATCGAGGTGCGTCGTCGCGGCGTTCGTCGCGACGACGAAACGGGACCGAGCACGCTTACGGCCCACCACGGGCCGAACTCGTCACCAAGGCTTATCCAACTCCGTCGCTCCCGGCTCGTGAGCCAGAGAGGCGGCGGGCAACGAAGTCGCGGAACGGACCGCGGCCACTCATCAAGATCAGCAATTCTTGTCACTTAAGGAAATGGGGGAGACACCATGGTTGCCGTCAATCGCAAACGAGTACACTGCGTCGTGATCGCTGTGCCGGTCGAGGACGATTTGCTCACGCAGCGGGGCGCGCTTGCGCACGAGCTGGTGCCGGGCGCCGATCCGTACGTCGCACAATTGATCCGACGCCTGCAAGACGAAGTCCGCGAGGAACGCCGGCTGGAGCAGCTCCGAGGCCGCGCCAGCCGCGTGACGAAAAAGGCCCGCTTCGCGCAGGAGGATCTCATCGGCGACCTTGAGCTCCCCTGGTTCGACATGCCGTTGGACGAGGAGCCGCTGGGCGAGGAGAACATTCCCGAATTTGGCGACAACTGAATTCGGCGGCAATTATCCCGGCCGCCTAGCGGTTGAGCTTGCACGCCGGGTTCCCCTCGGCAAGCACAATCGGCCGCAGCTCGGCCGCCAGGTAAAACGATCCGGCGACGCACACCAGTTCGTCCGGCTCGGCACTTTGACAAACATGGTCCCACGCCGCGCGCGGCGTGGGATGGACTTCCACTTGTCCTGCGATCTGTTCCCCGCACTCATTGCGTATCAGCTCGGCTAGGTCCAGCGCAGGCACAGCGCGGGGATTTTCCTGATATTGCGTCACCACGATATGCGAGAAGTGCGGCACCAATTCGCGGACGATCGCCCTTACGTCTTTATCGTGGCTGACCGAGAGGATGAGCGTGCGCCGGCCCGGATGCGGCAGCTCGATCAACGCTTCGACTAGCGCTGCGGCGGATGCCCGATTGTGGGCCGTGTCGAGCACGACATTCGGTCTGCCGGGCAGATACTCGACGCGACCTGCCAACTTAGCCCGCGCGAGGCCGCGACGCGCGGAATTAACCGAGACGCACCAGCCTTGATGACGCAGCTCGGCAATCGTGGCCAGCGCCACCGCGGCGTTCGCAGCCTGATGCGGACCACGCATCGCCAGCCGCGCATCTTCCAGGCGATGTGCCTGGCCGGCAACCCGATACTCGAAGTCGACGCATCCATCGTGGTAACGATAACAAAAGTCTTGGCCTGCCTGAATGAGCCGGCAACCATGCTCAAGTGCGACGCGCGAGATCACGTCGCGCGGCTCGTCGTCGACGACTCCCGACACGACCGGCACTCCCGGTTTGATAATCCCGGCCTTTTCACCGGCGATCGTGGCGAGCGTGTTGCCGAGCTGCTGTGTGTGATCGAAGCTGATGCTGGTGATTACCGAAACCACAGGCAAGCAGACGTTGGTCGAATCGAGCCGGCCTCCGAGCCCGACCTCGAGCACCGCCGCGTCGACCTGCCGCTCGACGAAATGCAACAGCGCTAGCGCCGTGGTGGCCTCGAAATACGTCGGGCCGCCTTGCGGATCGCCCTCGGCTTTGGCCTCGGCATCCATCGCGGCGACGATCGGACGCAGCCGATCGACCAAGATTGCGAGTTCGGAGGCGCTCGACGGCTCGCCGTCAACGGCAAAGCGCTCCTCGATTCGCTCCAGGTGGGGCGAGCTGAACACGCCGGTGCGATAGCCGGCCGCGGTGAGCATCGCGGCGATCATCGCCGAAGTCGAACCCTTTCCCTTGGTGCCGGCGACGTGCACGATCTTGAGTCCGGCGTCCGGCTGACCGAGCCTCACGAGCAATGTTCGCATCCGGTCGAGCTTGAGCTGCCGTTCACCATACGGCGCAATCAATGCCCGCTCGTAGTTGATGCGGCCCATGAGCCATTCGATGGCGGTGTCGCGCACACTGCGCTCCCGCGTTTCCAAGTCCTTCAACTAGATCTCCTTGTCGCTTGCGGTTTGGCTCGCAGTAGAAGTAGTTTTTCGGGGTCGAGGACGACCCGGCTCGCTTTGCTCGTTCGCCATTCGATTTGCACTCTGCAATTTCTCTCGCCTTTACCACCTATCCTGCCCTGTGATCGCGGTCACGCTGGTCCACCAATCGCTTTCCGGTGAGAGTCGTTTCGACTGGCCGATCGACATCTCGAGCGGCACGTGAATGAACTCGCTATGCGCCGTGCCGATCAGGAGGTTCGTCTTGCCGGCCATTCCCGCGTGAGCCGCGTGCCGCGCGAATTGCTCGCAGAGCAGGCTGTCGACCGTACTGGCCGGGCAGCTGCGGATGTGATAGCTCGGGTCGAAGTATTTTACGTCGATCGGGATTCTACGCTGCTTGAAGTGGTCGACGATTTGCTGCTTCAAGAATACGCCGACGTCGCCCAGCCGGCGATTTCCCGAAGCATCGAACGCGTCGGCGCGCGCCGGCAGCAACTCTTGCCCGGCTCCCTCGGCGACGACAATCACCGCGTGACGTCGGGCGGCGAGGCGATGTTCCAGCTTCGCCAACAGTCCGTGCTCCCCTTCCAGCTTGAAGGGCACCTCGGGAATCAGGGCGAAATTCACCTCGCCACTGGCAATCGTTGCCGCCGCCGCGATGAAGCCCGCCTCCCGCCCCATCAGTTTCACGAGCCCGACGCCATTGGCCACGCTCTTCGACTCGGTGTGAGCGCGGTCGATCACGGTTTCCGCCTCGGCGACCGCGGTGAAGAAACCGAACGTCCGCTCGCAATACTTGATGTCGTTGTCGATCGTCTTCGGGATGCCGACCACGGCGATCGGCAGCTTGCGCCGCGCGACTTCGGTCGCAATCTGGTGGGCGCCCTGCTGGGTGCCGTCGCCCCCGACGCAGAACAGGATGTCGATCTTCTCCTGGAGCAGGTAGTCGACCGACCTGGTCGCACTATGCGGACAGCGCGACGTGCCGAGCACCGTGCCGCCATGATGCTGGATCGTGTCGACCATGTCGTGCGTGAGCACGAGCGGCGGCACGACCGACTCGGGATCGAGGCCGCTGTAACCGAAGCGAATCCCCAGCACTTCCTGGATGCCGTAGTTGCCGCGCAGCTCGAAATAGAGCGTCCGCGTAACGTTGTTGAGACCCGGGCAGAGGCCGCCCGAAGTGACGATCGCCGCGCGCGTCTCGGCGGGTTCGAAGAAGATCAGCTCCCGCGCCCCGGCCCGCTCGAAGCCAAGCCGCCGACGGATTCTCGCCCGCGCGAATCCGCACGTCGTGGAGCACGCGCTCTTCGTCACACACAAAGTCGCCCACGTCGTCGCCCGGGCACGTCGACATCGGCAGCGGCGACCGCACTCGGCGCGGTCCCAGCGTGGCGATTTCCAGCTGCTGTTGCGTCACCATCAATTTGCCCTCGAAGACGATGCTATCACTCCCGCAGAATAGCAGTCCACCTGCCCTGCCACAACTTTTCCACCTTCGGGGTGGCCGCTAGCACGCTGCCGCTCTTGCTGGTGCGTGGCCAGCGCCGTTATCCTCCCGGCGATGTCCCAAGAAAGTCCGACACCGCCGCCCGCGAAGCCAGACAACACCGCTGCCGCCGAGCAGTCGCCGCTCTCCCTGAGCCGGCTTCGCGCCGCGTTTGCACAGATGCTGGGGGCCTCACAGCAGGGAGCCGGGAGCAGGGAGCAGGGAGGCGAACCTCAGCGCTCAGTCCCCAGCCCCCAGCCCCCAGTCCCCAGCGCCGACCCCTGCGAAATCAATCCGCGGACGGTCGTCGAGGCGATGCTGTTCGTCGGCCGGCCCGATGACACGCCGTTTACCTCCCGCGAATTGGCGGCCGCGATGCGTGGAGTCAGCCCAGCCGAGATCGACATAGTCGTCCGCGAGTTCAATGCGGTTTATGAGCGAGACGCCGCACCGTACGAAATTGTCGGTACCGCCGCCGGCTACCGGCTCCAATTGCGTACCGAACCTGCGTCGAATGCGCGACAAACTGCAAGGCCGTACCCGCGAGGCCCGCCTCACGCCCTCAGCGGTCGAGGTGCTGTCGATCGTGGCCTACAACCAGCCGACGACGAGTGACAAGATCAGCGAACTTCGCGGCGCACCGAGCGGCTCGGCCCTGCAATCGCTCGTGCGGAGAAGATTGGTACGGGTCGAGCGGCCGGCGGACCGCACTGAGCCGCCACAGTATTTCACGACTGACCGCTTCCTCCGCGTGTTCGGCCTCGCCAGCGTTGAGGCGTTACCCCGGAACGAGGAACTGGAAAAGCTGTGAGCGAGCGGGCGGCTTGAATATCGCCACAACCGTCTATTTCACAACCACTTGCGCGGAACCCGCAGGCCCGGGCCGCTCTTTAAGAGGAGGACGCTTCCTTGTATTCTGATGAGATTCCCGCCATGCTGAAAACGGTCAGGTAGTCGCCCTCCAACATTTCCACCCACCGGTTTTCGGCCATCCCGCATTGTAGGATGTTGACCCACCCCGCACCGTCCATGGATAGCCGATTCGAACGCGCGGAGCTCTCGAGCCAGCTGCGGAACCAGAGGCCGGCGATTTTTGCGTCCATCCTGGCGAGCGACTTTGGTCAACTGCGGCGCGAAGTCGAGGCGGCCGAGGCCGCCGGGGCCGCCGCGATCCACGTCGACGTGATGGACGGCCATTTTGTCCCCAACATCAGCTTTGGCATCCCGATCCTCGAGGCCGTCCGCCGCGCCACCGAGCTGCCCGTCGACGTCCATCTGATGATCGACAAT
Source organism: uncultured Planctomycetota bacterium (assembly GCA_963808175.1). Lineage (GTDB taxonomy): Bacteria > Planctomycetota > Planctomycetia > Pirellulales > Lacipirellulaceae > DASYDU01. The sequence goes on from CAWEEU010000022.1 coordinate 97,004, forward strand.
CCGGCCAAGTACGTCGAAGTGTTCCGCCGCGCGGGGGCCGACAGCCTGATCATTCACGTCGAGGCCGTGCCTGAGCCGCGGCCGCTGCTGGAAAGGATTCGGGCGCTTGGTGCCGGTGCTGGTCTGGCGTTGAATCCGCCCACGCCTCTTTCGGCGATCGAAGCGAGCTTGCCGTACTGCGATGCGATCTTGGTCATGAGCGTGATGCCCGGCTTTGGCGGGCAAGAATTTGAACCCGTCGCCCTCGAAAAGCTGCGTGCCCTCAAGTCGCGGGCCGACGTTTCCGCCTTGCTCGAGGTCGACGGTGGCGTGACGGTCGACACGATCGGCCCCTGCGCCGCGGCGGGCACCGACCTGTTTGTTGCCGGCACCGCAATATTTCACGAGGACGACTACCGGACCGCGGTTCACGACCTGCGCGCGGCGGCAAAGGGCTAATCAGGCGACGGTTTTGTCATTGGTCGAAGGTTGTATGTTCAAGATTTTGCTGATTCGCCCTGGGGTGACGGAATACGACCAGCAGGGTCGGATTCAAGGCACGCTCGACATTCCGCTCTGCGAAGACGGTCAACGGCAAGTGGCGACCATGGTCGAAGAACTGCGGCAGCAGCCGATCACGGCGATTTTCACCAGTCCCTCGCAGGCCGCCGAACAAACCGCCGAGGCACTCGGCAAAGCGCTCGACGTGAAGGTCAAATCGCTCGACGCGCTGCAGAACCTCAATCACGGTCTGTGGCAAGGCATGTTGGTGAAAGACGTGAAGACGAAGCAGCCGCGAGTCTACCGCCAATGGCAGGAGCAACCCGAGACGGTCTGCCCACCGCATGGTGAGACCATCGTCGACGCCGAAGAACGACTGCAAGCGGCCGTCGCCAAGCTCACCAAGAAATACCGAGCCGAAGGGCTCGTGGCCGTTGTCCTGCCGGAGCCGGCTGCCAGCGTCCTGCGGCACGTTTTGCGGCACGACGAGCTCGGCGATCTATGGAAGAGCCGCAATGGGGCCCCGGGCTGGGAAATCATCGAATTTGCCCCGGAAACCGTGGGGAGCAAATAGCACAATACGCGTTGCCACCCCGGTATCATGACGTGGTGGCGGCCGGGTCGAATTGTTAAGATATGTCGAATTGCCCAGCGGCGATTCCCCCTCTCATCTATGACCGCCCCTGCCATGGCCACCACCGATACCAACGCAACCGCCGCGAAGGTCCCCACAATGCGCGAAAAGCGAGGCGTACCCGGCGGCCTGTGGCTCCGCTGCGAAGACTGCGGCGAAACCATTTACCGGCAGGAAGCCGAAAAGCTGATGAGCGTCTGCCCGCAGTGCGGGTACCACATGTACCTCAGCGCGACCGATCGCGTGAAGTGGGTCCTCGACGAAGGGACGTTCGAGGAGTGGGACGCCGAGCTGATGCCCGCCGACCCGCTGGCGTTCAACGACAAGAAACCGTACGCCGAACGGCTGCTCGCCGAACAAAAGCGGACCGGCCTGCGCGACGCCGCCCTGACGGGCACCGGCATGATCCGCGCCCGCCGCGTCGCCTTTGGCGTCACGGATTCGGCCTTCATCATGGGGAGCATGGGCTCGGTCGTAGGCGAACGTCTCACGCGGCTGGTGGAACGCGCCACGCGCGACGATCTGCCGCTCATCATCATCAGCGGATCCGGCGGCGGGGCTCGCATGCACGAGGGCATCTTATCGCTGATGCAAATGGCCAAAATCTCCGCCGCGCTCGCCCGCTACGACGAAGCCGGCGGCTTGTTCATCTCAGTGCTCACCAATCCGACGATGGGCGGCGTCGCGGCCAGCTTCGCCTCGCTTGGCGACTTGATCTTCGCCGAGCCCAAGGCACTGATCGGTTTCGCCGGCCCGCGCACCATCAAGGCCACGATCCGCCTGGAGCTGCCGAAGGGGTTCCAAACGAGCGAGTTCCTGTTGGAGCATGGCTACATCGACCGCATCGTCCGCCGGGCCGACCTCAAGAGCGAAATCGCCCGCGCCATCGACTACTGCGGCAAGTAGCGAGCCGGCCGGTCGGACGGCCGGTTTCCCGCCATTTTCCCGCTTCAGTTGCCCACCCCTCTCGCGCGTTACTATATTGAATTAGCAGCCTCTGTCGTCGCTTCCCCTCCTCCCTGGAACGCTCCGTTGGGTATCAGCCAGTTCTTCAAGTCGATTCTCGACGGCGGGAAGGTCGACGTGGCGGCCCGCTACCAGATCCTCCGCGAGGCGGTCTCGGGCACCATGTCGAATTTCCACATGGCCCGCGACCGCGAGACCGAGCAAATCGTCGGCCTCAAAATTCTCGACAAAAAAAAGACCGAGGCACTCGAAGCCCGCTTCAAAGGGCTCGACAAGCCGACCGAAGGTGAGATCGCCGTCTCGCTCAACCACCCGCGGATCGTCAACACCTATTCTCATGGCATCACCACGAACGACGAGCAGTTTTTGGTGATGGAATTCCTCGACGGCCCGGGCCTCAATTCATTGATCATCGCCCGCAGCAAGCTACTGGACGGCAACCGCCTGACGCTGGCTCGCCATGCCGCCGAGGCGCTGGAAGCGGTCCATGCGGCGAATTACATCCACCGCGACATCTGTCCGCGAAATTTTGTCTGCTCGCCGGACGCCACGTCGCTGAAGTTGATCGACTTCGGCCTCACCGTCCCGGCCGAAAAGGAGTTCATGCTTCCCGGCAACCGCACCGGCACGCCGAACTACATGGCCCCCGAGGTCGTTCGCCGCAAGCCGACCGATCAGCGGCTGGACATCTATTCCTACGGCGCGAGCATTTATGAGCTGTTCGCCTTCGAGCTTCCCTGGCAGCGCGGCACCGACGGCCGGGCCGCCATGGGCCACGGCCAGCACGCCATGCCCCCATTGAGCAAGTACTACCCCAAGATCAACAAGACGCTCGAAGCCGCGATCATGAAGTGCGTTGAGCCGGAGCCCGACAACCGCTTCCAAACGATGACGCAGTTCCTCAACGCGATCAAACGGGTCAAACACGAAGACGCGACATAACGATCCGATAGAGACACTCGTCGCAGCCGCGTCGCTTGCGACGCGCACGTGCCGAATTGATCGCTATCGTTCCTGGCCAAGGAGGCCGAAATGGTTGATTCTTCCGGTCTGGGTGCCTCCGAACACCAGATCGTCACGATCCAGCACCACATCTTCCAGGAGCAGCGCCGCCATTCGCCGCAGGCGACCGGCGCCTTCTCCTGGCTCCTCTCGGCGATCACGCTTGCGACCAAGATGACCCAGGCCAAGGTCAATCGCGCGGGCCTGTTGGACGTAATCGGTGCCGTCGGACGCAGCAACGTCCAGGGCGAACAGCAGCAAAAGCTCGACGTCTACGCCAACAACGCGCTCATCCACTGCCTCGGCGTACGCGAAAACGTCGCAATCATCGCCTCGGAAGAAAACGAAGAGCCGATCACGTTCGACGGCCGCTCCGGGAGCGGCAAATACATCGTGCTCTTCGACCCACTCGACGGCTCCTCGAACATCGACGTCAACGTCAGCGTCGGCACGATCTTTTCAATCTTCGCCTTGCCGGCCGACGTCGAATACGCCGACCCGACCGACGCCGTCCTCCAAGCGGGTACCCGCCAACTCGCCGCCGGCTACGTCATCTACGGGTCCAGCACGATCATGGTCTACACCACCGGCCACGGGGTGCACGGCTTCACGCTCGATCCCACGGTCGGCGAATACGTGCTCAGCCACGAAAACATCCGCATGCCGGAGATGGGCAACACCTACTCCTCGAACGACGCTTACTGGGACACGTTTCCCATTTGGTATCAAGACTATCTGAAGCATTTGCGCAGCGGCGACACCGGCCGAAAATACTCGCTCCGCTACATCGGATCCCTCGTGGCCGACTTCCACCGCACGCTGATCCACGGCGGCGTGTTCCTTTATCCGCCCACCCAGAGCCACCCAGGCGGCAAGCTTCGCCTGATGTACGAAGCCAACCCCGTCGCCTTCATCGCCGAACAGGCGGGGGGCGTCGCCATCAACGGCCAAGACCGCATCCTTGAAATCGAACCCAAAACGATTCACCAGCGGACGCCGCTGGTGGTCGGCAGCCGCGGCGAACTCGAGCTCTTTCAACGCTTTGCGCGCTTCAGCCGTTAAGGGGTAGCTGCCGTCGCTCTGTGGTCGCAGAAGGCAGAATGCGTCCGCTACCGTGTGGCAGCCGGGAGCTCTTTTGCCGGCGAATTCACCGCCGGCGTCGCCAGCTCGTCGACGTATTCGGCGAGCTGATTGCGCAGCGCGTTCGAAGTCGACGGGCTTCAGGAAATACCCGGCGGCGCCCATCGCCATCACTCGCCGTTCGAGCGTCTTGTCTTTGATGCCGGTGATCATGAACACCGGAATGTCGCGGGTTACGGGATTCGACTTAAGCCGATCGAGGATGTAGTCGCCCTGGCCGTTGGGCATCTGGTAGTCGAGCAGGATGGCGCGGGCCGGCGTGGAGAACGCCATCCGGTAGCCGGCCAGCCCGTTCGCCGCGCGGGCCACTGCCACGCCGTAGTCGTCAAAACGAATTTTGAGCGCATCGGAGAAATCGAAATCGTCGTCGATCGACAAGATCCAGGGCATCTCGATTGCATCGCTCGGCGCCAGTGCGACGGAACGCGACGATCGAACCTCCCTTCCACCCTGCGTGGCAGCGTCATTTGCTCCCAGCATCTCGAACACAGCATCCATAAGCGTCTCGGCGTCGTCCCGCCCTGCCGACGGTGTCCCATCCCGCGTCGGTTCCGGCGCCGCCTCGGCCGCTTCCGCCGGTGTCGGGGCATCGCCCAAATGCAATAGCTCCCGCACCAGCGGATCGATCCGACTCCAGACGTCGGCCCCCTTCTGGACGTAGAACACCAGCATGTCGTGGCAGCGGCGGATGGTGTTTTCGTCAGTGCAACCGGTCAAGATAATCACCGGTACCAACCGCAGTTTCTCGTCGGTCGCCATCATCTCGCAGACGCCCAGTCCGCTACCGGTCGGCATGTTGACGTCCAACACCACCATATTTGGCATGACGCGGTGAATGGCATTCACGGCGTCGAGCGTCGTGTGGACGCCGACCACCGAGCAACCCAGCGCCGTCAGCCGCTGGGAAAGCATTTGCACCAGGTCGGCGTCGTCATCAGCGACCACAACTTTTGGTGCCGTCGCCAGCTGGGCTTCTTCCACTGGCATCGTTTGGTTACCGGCATCCGCCTCTGCAGGCCACGGTGGAATCGAGTGCGCCAGCAGATTGCGTGGACGGATGCCGGTAGTGGTTTGGGATCGATCGGACGGCGCGGCAGCGATGAGGCGGCCGATGAGCGGCTCGAGCGTCGCCCAGACGTCGGCCGATTTGAACAGAAAGTGGGCGCCGAAGTGCTCGCAGGCCTTCATCGTCTTGGCGTCATTGCGGCCGGTCAGCACGATGATCGGCACGTGGGCCGTCCGCGGATCGGCGGCGAGCGATTCGCAGAACCGCAGCCCGTTGCCGGTCGGCATCTCGACGTCGACGCAGACAATGTCGGGCACAAATGCGCTCGACCACGGCCATCGCCGTCAGCAGGTTGCGCGCATGCTGCACGTTCAACCCGATGCTGTGGCAGCGCTGGCCGACGACCTGCAGCAGGTCCGAGTCGTCGTCAATCAGCAAAATGGTTTGCGAATGTCATGTGAGAGCCTCCTGATGCAGCGAAGATTCGATCGCCGAGAGAACTTCGTTCGCTTCGTAGGGCTTGCGGACAAAATAACTGGCGCCCGCCTCGAGCGCCGGGTGTTGATCGCGAATCGACGCCGAGAGCATGACGATTGGCATTTGCACCGTCGACGGAGTGGCTGCGCAGCTCGCGGAGCACGGTCATGCCATCCTTCTTCGGCATTCGCACGTCGAGCACCACGGCGTCGGGTTGGTGGTCCAGCGCTGCGGAGAACCCCGCCTCGCCGTCGGCTGCAGAAATCACGTGATAACCCGCCGCCTGCAATCGCGATGACAAGCAATGGCTGACTTCCAGCGTCGTCATCGACGACGAGCACCGTTTGACGCGACGGCGAAAGTTCGTCGTGCGAGTCGGCCAGCGCCACGTACGCCTCGACGAGTTCTTCGCGGTCTCGGCCGATTGCATAGGATTGATGATGCTCGATCGCGAGCTGCGGCAATTCCAACTTGGGCGAATTGCGGAGAAAGTCGGCCCACTCCTTCGCCAACCGGCCGATCAGCCGTTCGCAGTCGCAAGCGGGGCACGCGGCCGCGATGACCCAGCGATCCCTCGGTCGGTAGCTCACGACCAAGTCGTTGGACCGCACCGAACGCTGCAAGAACTCGTCGACGACCGGACATGGCGTTCGGGCACGAACGGTCAGATCGACGGACAGGCAAATAGCGAGATCTGGCGTCTCGTCGCCCAGACAGCGAATGGACCCGTTCGAGGTATCGTTCCAAGTAATACGTCGCGGCAAGAAGATCGGCAGCGTGAACGAAAACGTGCTGCCGACGCCGATTTCGCTCTCGACGTCGATTCGACCGAGATTGAGCGCGACCAACTCCTTGGCAATGTTCAACCCAAACCAAAGCCCTTGGTGCTCGAACACAGGCCTTGATCCACCTGGCGAAATCGCTGAAAGATGACCGACAGATTTTCCGGGCTCAGGCCGGGCCCGGTGTCGGTGACGCCGATCGTCACGTCGCCGTGGTCCTGGCCGGCGTGTGCCCAGATTTCGACGCTGCCCCCCTCGGGCGTGAATTTGATCGCGTTGACCGCCAGATTGATGATCACGCGGCGGGCTTTTTCTTCGTCGCAATAAACGATTGCGGCAGATTGTCGTCCGCCGACGTTGCCAAGGTGATCCGTTTCGAATCCGCCCGGCCTTTGAGCACGCCCCGCACGTTGTCGATCAATTCGGCGACCCGGCACGGCCGGCGCCAGACACCGAGCAATCCAGCTTCCAGCTTGCTGATGTCGAGCATGTCGTCGACCATCAGAGCCAGGTCGTCGGTGCGATGGAGCACCTTTTCGAGATGCTCGACCTGCTTCGGCGTGACGGGGCCGTCGAGGCCGTCGCGGATGATCGACGTAAACTCGCGGATCACGGTCAGCGGCGTACGAAACTCGTGCGAGACGTTTTCCACGAATTGTTGGGCCAGGTCGTAAAGCTCCGCGAGCCGATCGTTCTTTTGCTCGAGCATCGTGTTGGCCGATTTGAGCTGGTCGAGCAAGTGTTGCCGTTGCATCGCATAGCGAATCGAACGAGAGAGCAGATCGGGCGTGATGCTGTCTTTGCCCAAATAGTCCTGGGCCCCTAAATCGAGCGACCGGATCGCAGCGTCGTCGTCCTCCAGGCCTGTCAACACGATCACGGGCAGGTCGGCGGAACAGACGGAGCGAAACCGCTCGAGCGTTTCGCCGCGGGGCGAATCGGGCAGCCCCAAGTCGAGCAGCGCCACATCGTAATCGGCGTACTGAAGTTGCTCGGTGGCGTCGGCCAGCGACAGTGCCCGCTCGATTTCAAATCGCGGGTCGCCCACCGAGCGAAGAGCCCGACCGGTCAACTCCGCGTCGACTGAGTCGTCGTCAATTAGCAATACTCGAATTAGTTGTTCGCTCACGCTGACTGCCCCCTCACGCGAAAGCTTGACTGTTCAATGACGCTGCGAGGCGTCAGTTTTGTCGGGCCATGGTTAGGACCTCATTCCAATTCCGCTCCTTGAGCGGTATGAATTTGACAATCGCCTGTCGCAACATGTCGAAATGGACCGGCTTGACAAAGTACTCGTCCGCGCCGACTTGACGCATGCGGCCTTCCAGCTGCGGATCGCGCCGGCCAGTCAGCACGATCACCGGAATGTCGTGCGTATCGCTATTCTGTCGCAGGCACTCGACGACGTAGTCGCCCGCGCCTTGCGGCATGCTGACGTCGGTAATCACCAGGCCCGGCCGATTGGTCATCGCCAGCCAGAACCCGTGCATGCCGTGCGCCGCACTGATCACGTTGACTTCATACTGGTCGAGCCGCAGGCCGATGGTTTCTGGGATTTCTGGATCGTCGTCGATGCACAGAATCGTCGGCCAGACGGCATTCAAAAGCCGGCATGCTTGAATCGTCATCCGAATCTCCCCCATCAGTTCGGCCGTGCGACTCGGCCGCTGAAACGCCGCCGCGGCGAATCGGCGCCCAGTGAAAATGGACGCCGAGTGTGAACGAGTCACATTCGTGTTGGGGGTGGATTTGTGCTCGATCGTTCCGTCCAAGTCTAGCTCACTTCAGCCGGCGGCGCAAAAGCGCAACAACGAGCAATCGCTTCGCGCGTGGCGAAGATTCGCATGCGATCCCCAGGGATTGATGGAAACACCCCAGTCGTCGCGCGTTGCTCCTCAAAGCTTTACTACTTCCGCAAAGTCCTATGCGACTGCGACGGCAATCAGGATACGATGTCTTCAATCATCCATCAGTCTGGCAGGCGGACTATGGTTGTGACGGATGCCGAGCCGGCGAATCGTCTGCGTTAGGTCAAGAATCGTCGCATTCTCCAATAGCTGGTGAGACGACGGCTTCGCCTGCCAGGGCAACGGTCGATGCGACGTGGTCTGAGCTCGAGGGTACTTTGCGATGGCCAATGTTCTCAGCGAGTTGTTCGACACGTCGGGTTTCCCCCCTCGCTGGTATTGCGGCATCTGGTCCGATGCCTTGGGTTGGCTCCACATTGGCTCGGACTTGGCGATCTTCGGGGCCTACTTCGCGATCCCCTGCGTGTTGGCCTATTTCGTCGTGCGCAGGCGGGATGTTCCCTTTCCAAATGTCTTGTGGTTGTTTGTGATATTCATTCTTTCGTGCGGGTTCGGGCATTTGCTGGAAGCGGTCATCTTCTGGTATCCCGTCTATCGCCTGGCGGGCGTCGTCAAACTCGTGACGGCGATCGTCTCCTGGGGAACTGTCGCCGCTTTGATCGTAGTCATACCGACGGCTCTGAAATTTCCGCGACTCGCCAAGCTAAATGTTGAATTGAAGCAGTCCAATCAAAAGTTGGAGAGTCTCGCGTTTGCCAATGAGAAGGCTCGACTGAAATCGCTCGCCGACGAAGCCGTTGCCCGGGATCAAAGCGCCCGCATCCAAGCCATCCTCGACGGCGCCACGGACGCGATCATCACGATCAACGTCGAAGGCATCATCGAGTCGTTCAACGCAGCGGCTGAGAAAACCTTTGGTTACGCTGCCGACGAAGTGATCGGCAAAAACGTCAACATCCTCATGCCCTCTCCCTACCACGAGGAGCACGACGGACACATCCAACAGTATTTGGCCACCGGCATCTCAAAAATCCTCGGAATCGGGCGGGAAGTTTTTGGACTGCGCGCGGACCGTACGACCTTTCCCATGCGTCTGGCGGTCAGCGAGGTCAATTTGGGCGAGCGACGGTTGTTCACGGGTATCGTCCACGACGTTACGGACGTGGTGCAGGCCAAACAGCAACTGGCCACCGTCCACGAGCAATTGGCGCGACACACCCGGCAGATCGAACGCTTCAATTTCGACTTGAAACGCTCGAACGAAGACCTGAAGCAATTTGCCTACGTCGCTTCCCACGATTTGCAGGAACCGTTGCGGAAAGTCGCAGCGTTTTGCCAGTTGCTCCACGATGAATACGGGGATCGTCTGGATAATGATGCCCGCAACTACATCAATCATGCGGTCGATGGAGCGCTGCGGATGAGGGCGCTGATCCAGGACCTGCTCACCTATTCTCGCATCGAGATCCAAGGCAAACCGCTCGAACCGACGGATGCCGACGACGCTTGTGCCGAAGCAATCCGCAATTTGACCGTGACCATTGAGGAAGCGGCAGCAGAGGTCACCCGTGACCGATTGCCGGTGGTCAATGCGGATCGGGACCAACTCGCGCGGTTGTTCCAGAACCTGATCGGCAACGCGATCAAGTATCGCGGCGACCAACCACCGCGGATTCATGTCTGGGCCGCCGACGCAGATGGCCAGTGGGAATTCCGCGTCCGCGACAACGGCATCGGCATCGATCCGCAGTATTTCGAGCGGGTTTTCGTGATCTTCCAACGGCTCCACGCCCGCGAAGAATATGCGGGAACCGGCATTGGCCTGGCCGTCTGCAAACGAATCGTCGAGCGCGCCGGTGGACGGATTTGGGTCGAATCCAAACTGGGTGCGGGAAGCGTATTCTGCTTCACCCTGGCCAAGGTGAACGCGGTTTCATCACAAGGAGTTCCAAGTCATGATCGACATACTTCCCAGTACGTATCCACGACTGATTGACATCTTGCTGGTGGAAGATGACGAGGGCGACATTCTGCTCACCAGGAAAGCGCTGGCAAACGGCAAAATCTTCAATGGCATGCACGTTGCTCGAGACGGCGTCGAGGCGATGGAATTCCTCAGGCAAACCGGCAAATTCGTAGACGCGCCGCGGCCCGACTTGATTATGCTCGACCTCAACATGCCCCGCAAAGACGGCCGTGAAGTCCTGGCCGACGTCAAGCAGGATCCAGAACTCGCTCGATCCCGGTCGTCGTGCTGACCACGTCCGATTCCGATCTCGACGTCGCCAACATGTACGATCTGCACGCCAACTGTTACGTCACCAAGCCGGTCGACCTGGAAAAGTTCACCAAGATCGTCAAAGAAATTAAGCATTTCTGGTTTTCTGTGGTCAAGCTGCCGCCGGAATGAGCAGCGACCGTGGCGACGAGTCGCAATGGCGATCGAAACGCCGATGGTGCCGGCAGCGTGCGCGGCCAGCAATCGTTGGGGGAATGTCGACGTGACCGTCGGCGCTCGATCGAGCCGCGAAATTGTAGTTTACACGTCAGCGCCCGCACTGACGAACTTCTGCCAGCCACGCAGCGTCTCGGGCCCAACGCCCTCCATGTGAACAACGCTTCGTCTGTCCAGGCGTTGGGCCCCACCGCAGTCTCACGCCGATGCTCCGCATAAAACGGCATCGTAGCGCTAACGGCGAATTACAACGCGCGATGCATTGTGCACTTTCTGCACACGGGAGAATTTCCGTCGGACGCCGGATCCCGCATCGCGCTCATGCCAGCAACGGCTACCTGATGAGCGATTTTGGCAACATGCAGTCCGTATAACCCGAAAATCCGCACAATTATTTGACAAATGGAAATCTTTGCTAGCATGAACAGTCTACGCATATCACTCAGTTTACCCAGTCATTTGCACTGGCGCCGGCCGCGCGGACCAGCGCCGGCCGCTCTCCTCGACGAGCACCTTTGGAGCAGACCGAAATGTCGAAGTCCCCCAACTCGCGTCGGCGCGAGTCGTTGTCCAACCGTCATTCCTCTGGTCGCAAAGGCACGCGTCGATCGAGCGGTCGCAATCTTGCATTTGAGTCGCTCGAGCGCCGCGAGCTGCTCGCCGTCTCGGCGCTGACCGACTTTTCCGTCTCCAGCAACACCGGCGAAAAACCGCAGTCAAAGGTCTGGGAGTACGAGGATCAATGGTACGCCGTGATGCCCGACAACAGCGGCACATGGGTCTGGAAGCTCGACGGGAATCAGTGGCAGCACGAATTGCAGCTCTCGTCGAGCAGCGGCGTGAACGCCGACGTGAAAGTCGACGGCGACCTCGCCCACGTTCTGCTCTTTACGGGCACGCAGTCGCAGCTGGCCACCATCGAGTACGACCACGGCCCGGACAATCGCTACGAAATGTGGTCGCTGCGGCCGAGCCTGGTGGACGTATCGCTGTCCAACAGCGTGGAAACGGCAACTCTGGACATCGACTCGACGGGCCGGATGTGGATCGCCTCCGACGTGCAATCGACGATCGAAGTCCGCTATGCCGATAGCGGCTCCCAATATACCAACTGGAGCGACCCGATCACGGTGGCCTCCGGCATCAACACAGACGACATCTCCTCGATCACCGCCATGCCCAATGGCACGATCGGCGTGCTTTGGTCGAACCAAAACACCAAGCGATTTGGCTTCCGCATGCATGTCGACGGGACGTCGCCCGACGTCTGGACGGCAGATGAAGTGCCCGCCAGCCAGTCGGCGCTGAATAAAGGCGGCGGCATGGCGGACGACCACATCAACCTGGCCGTCGCCTCGGACGGAACGCTCTACGCGGCGGTGAAGACCAGCTACGACAGCTCCGGCTACCCGAAGATGGCGCTCTTGGTGCGGCGGCCCTCTGGCGTGTGGGACGACCTCTACCAAGTCGACACTAGCGGCACGCGGCCGATCGTCATGCTCAACGAGGCCGCCGGCAAATTGCTGGTGGCCTACACCAGCTCCGAAGGCGGCGGCAACATTTACTTCAAAGAATCGTCGATGTACTCGATCTCGTTTGGCCCGCGCCAGACTTTGATCGCCGGCAGCGTCAACAACGTATCGAGCGTCAAGAGCACCTTCACCGACGAGGTCGTGGCGATCGCCGCCGGCGGCAGCAAGGCCAAGAGTGCGATGTTCCGCTTCGACGGTCCGGTGATTTCCCCGCCGCCGCCCCAGAACCAGGCCCCGAGTCGTCAACGCCGGTGTCGACCAAACCATCCAGCTGCCGGCCGGGGTCGTTTTGGACGCGACAGTCAGCGACGACGGCAATCCCGCTGGGAGCACTCTGACGACGAGTTGGACCAAAGTATCCGGACCGGGCACGGTCACCTTTGCCAACGCGAACGCCGTCGACACGACGGCCACGTTCAGCACGGCCGGTACGTACGTTCTTCGACTCACCGCGAGCGACGGCTCGCTGCAGGCGTCCGATACAATCACCGTCGTGGTCCAAGCAGCGACGACTCCGCCCGTAAACCAGCCGCCCACCGTCAACGCGGGCAACGATCAGGCGATTCAATTGCCGAACGCGGCCACGCTCAACGCTACGGTGTCCGACGATGGTTTGCCGTCCGGTGTGCTCACGCGAGCTTGGACGAAAGTCTCCGGCCCCGGCACGGTCACATTCGGCAACGCGACGTCGAACAACACGACCGCCGCGTTTAGCGCATCCGGCAGCTACGTCCTGCGACTTACCGCCAGCGACGGTTCCCTCCAAGCGTTTGACGAACTAACGATCTCGGTGCTCGCCGCGCCAGTGAACCAGCCGCCGAGCGTCGACGCCGGTCCGGACCGCTCCATCGTGCTTGGCGCCGCGGCTTCGCTCGACGGCACGGTGACGGACGACGGGCTGCCGACGTCGCCTGGCTCTGTCACCACGACGTGGACCGCCGTCTCGGGGCCGGGCAGCGTCCAGTTTGCCAATGCGTCGGCCGTGGACACGACGGCAACATTTTCCACCGCGGGTACCTACGTCTTGCGGCTCACCGCGTCGGACGGCGTGTTGAGCGCGTCCGACCAGATGACGGTCACCGTCGCCAATAGCACGGCCCCGATTTCGATTGCCTTCCAGGACGGTTTGTTCCCGACGCTCAACTACAACGGCACGCGCGACACGAAGCTCGGCGGCCAATTCCGTCAACTCGAACTACGGCTCGGCCACGACCATCGACCTCGACGGCGGCCCCGATTTCGCGGACCTGCTCTACTGGGACATCAGCTCGATTCCCGCCGGCAGCGTGATCGATTCGGTCACGATCCAGTTCAACGTGACCAACACCTCCAGCCACGCCTATCCGTTGTACGTGGTCCAGCGGGCGTGGGACGAATTTACCGCCACGTGGAACCAGGCCTCGAACGGCAATCCCTGGGCCGCGGCCGGCGCACAAGGAACCGGCGATCACGGCAGCCAGGCAGTCGCCAGCATCACGGCGACGAACAAGGGACTGATGCAAATCACGCTCAATGCCGCGGGCGTTGCCGCGGTGCAAGCCTGGGTCAACGATCCCTCGTCGAACCACGGCTTGATCATTCAAGATTACAGCAACTCGAACGGCGCCGACATCAGCACCCGCGAAGCGTCGTCGCCCAGCCAACGCCCGAAGTTGATGGTGACCTACCGGGCCGTGGACGGGGGAACCGTCGGCAATCCGCCGCCGACCAATCAAGCTCCCGTCGTCAACGTCGGCAACGATCAGACGATCCAGCTTCCCAACACGGCCACGCTCAGCGCGACGGTGACCGACGACGGCCTGCCCAGCTCGCCGGGCACAGTGACGCGCAGCTGGACCAAGCAATCGGGCCCCGGCACCGTCACCTTTGCCAACGCTTCGTCCAACAATTCGACGGCTTCGTTCAGCACGGCCGGCACCTACGTGCTGCGGCTCACAGCCAACGATGGTTCGCTGCAAGCGTTCGATGAACTCACGGTCACGGTGCAGGCGGCAGCACCGGTGAATCAAGCTCCCGTGGTTAACGCCGGCAACGATCAGACCATCCAGTTGCCAGCTTCCGCCGCGCTCAGCGCCACTGTCACCGACGACGGTTTGCCCACCGGCACGCTTACGCGCAGCTGGACCAAAGTCTCAGGTCCGGGCAACGTTAGCTTCGGCAACGCGTCCGCAAATAACACGTCGGCCTCCTTCAGCACCGCTGGTACGTATGTCTTGCGGCTTACGGCCAGCGATGGATCGCTGCAAGCATCGGATGACATAACGATCACCGTGCTGGCGGCGGCCGCGGTCAATCAACCGCCTGTGGTCAACGCCGGCAACGATCAGACGATTCAATTGCCGAACACCGCCGCGCTCAGTGGAACCGTAACTGATGACGGCCTGCCAAGCTCGCCGGGAACCGTGACGCGCAGCTGGACTCGCCAGTCCGGTCCCGGCACCGTGACGTTTGCCAATGCGTCCGCCGCCAGCACGACGGCTTCCTTTAGCGCAGCCGGCACCTACGTGCTGCGGCTGACTGCCAGCGACGGTTCGCTCCAGGCATTCGACGAACTGACGGTCACGGTGCTGGCCGCGGCACCCGTGAATCAACCACCGGTCATCAATGTCGGCTCCAATCAGACGATCCAGCTTCCGTCGCTAGCCAATCTCTCGGCGACGGTGACCGACAACGGCGGCCCGCTCGCCACGCCGCTGTTGGTCTGGAGTCGCGTCTCCGGCCCCGGCAACGTAACGTTCGGCAATGCCAATTCGGCGAGTACCACGGCCGAATTCAGTGTCGACGGAACGTACGTGCTGCGGCTCACCGCGAACGACGGAGAATTGGAGTCGTTCGCCGAACTGACCATCACGGTTCAGCCGCAGCAACAGTCGACGTCCGACAAGCTGCTGGACCTCCGCCGCAATGCACGCCGGTAGGCCGAAGTCAAATTGATCTGGATTCTGTCCGCGTGTTGCGAGGCTCAACGCAGCTTCGTAACATGGGGACATGAATCAGGCATACCTTGCCATTGATCTGGGGGCGGAGTCGGGCCGTGTGATCGCCGGCACGCTCGCCCACGGCCGGATGCGGCTCGACGAAATCCATCGCTTCGTCCACGAGCCCGTCTGGATGCCCACGGGATTGCACTGGGACATCACCGGTATCTGGCGCGAGATCGTCTGCCGGGCTGCGGAAGGCGGCCGAGTGGGGTGGTACTCACAACGCGCGACTGGTTTCCGTGGGCGTCGACACTTGGGGCGTCGATTGGGCGCTGGTGGATCAGGCGGGCGAGCTCGTGGGACTGCCTCACGCCTACCGCGATCCCCGCAATCAGGCCGCGTACGAAAAAGTCGTCGCCCAGCTCGGGGCCGAGCGGATCTACCAGACGACCGGCATCCAGTTCATGGCGCTCAACACGCTCTACTCACTTTACGCCCACCAACTGGCCGATCCCGGAGCGCTCGCCGCGGCCAATCGGCTGATGTTCATGCCCGATTTGTTTCACTTCTGGCTCAGCGGCAAGGCGGCCGTCGAAGCGACGATCGCCTCGACCAGCCAGATGGTCGATTGCCACACGGGCCAGTGGGCGTGGGAAATGCTGGCCGAACTTGGCCTCCCGCCTCACCTCTTGCAGCCAACAGTCGCGCCCGGCACCGTCCTTGGTACGATTCGAGACCAGCTTGCGAGCGAAACCGGTCTGCCGAACGATCTGAAAGTCATCGCCCCCGCGTCGCACGACACGGCAAGTGCGATTGCGGCCGTGCCGGCAACGGCCGATTCGAGCTGGTGCTACCTTTCGAGTGGCACCTGGTCGCTGCTGGGAACGGAGCTCGCCGAGCCCTGTGTGTCGCCCTCAGCCCAGGAAGCCATGTTCACCAACGAGCTCGGCGTGCTCGGCACGACCCGCTTCCTCAAAAACATCCCAGGGCTGTGGCTCGTGCAGCAGTGCCGCCGCGATCTTGCCCGCCAAGGACGTGAGATCGACTACGCCGGACTCACGCGTCTTGCCGCAGAGAGCGAGCCGTTCCGCACGCTCGTAGATCCGGCTCACGCCGCGTTTCAATCGCCGGGCAACATGCTGGAAAAGGTCGCCAACACCGCACTCTGCGGAGGCCAGCCAGCGCCGGAATCGCCCGGCCAGTTTGTCCGCTGCTGTTTGGAGAGCCTGGCGCTCGCGTACCGCGACAAGCTCGCGCTGCTCGAATCGATTCTCGGCCGGCAGTTCGACGTCATTCACATCGTGGGGGGCGGCGGAAAGAACGATTTGCTCTGCCAGATGACGGCCGACGCGACTGGCCGACGCGTCGTCGTCGGGCCCTACGAAGCGACCGCCCTGGGCAATGCGCTGATCCAGGCCATGGCATCTGGCGACGTCGCTGATCTGACGACTCTCCGCCAGATCGTCGCCCGCTCGTTCGACATGACGACATACGAACCATCCCAGCCGCACCAATGGGCTCAAGCGGCGCGAGCGGTTCGCCAGCGTGAGTTCTTAGGCCGGCTGGGCTCGACGCGCACTTCCGCGCGGGGCCTTGCGGTTGCTGCGGCGCGGGGCCAAATCGGTCGCGTCGAACAGCGCCAGCGCGTTCTCGATCAATACCAACCGCACCGCGTTCCGCAGCCGCAACCGCCACACGAGTGGCATCCATATTTCCGCCCCACCGCAATAGACGTGCAGATCGTCCAGCAACCGCACCGCCCGCGGCCCGATCAGCACTCGAAACGGCCCCGCCGCGAGCAGCGGCCGCCCCGATTCGTCGACGTCTAATTTCCCAAAGCTCGCGTTCCATCAGGATCGAACGCCGCAGCGCCCGAGCCAGTCGGACCGCGACGACTCGCATGCGAATGAAAACTGGCATGAAATGGGCCCTCGTTAAGGGATTGATGGGCAATTGCATATCCGTCGCATCGGCTGCAATTTCAATGCCATGCGCATGGCGCGTGGCGACCGAATCGGCCGTTGGAGGTAGGCGAGAAAACTCTGCTATTCTCTTCCCTACGTCGTTATTAGTTCGATTTTATGGTGGGCAAGTTTCGCTCTGAGTGGCGGCCCTCCCTGTATCCATCATTTTGTCGCTTTATGACTCTTCCTAGAAGGTACCGCTCATGAACGCAAGCGTGAGAATCGCACTCGCCGGCTGTCTGGTTACATTCACTGCGATCGCGGCCAGCGCCAATCCCGAATTGTTTGTTACCTACGAAGGCGTCAACGGGGATAACAATCAATGGTCGGTCGCCGTGGCACCCGATCCAGATTTCTTCTCCGATACGACCTCCGGGTTTGGCAGCTCGTTGGCGGTCGAGCTGGCGTTTGCGGTAGACGGGAGTTCCATCGTCAATGGAAGTGTTTCCGTCAACCAATCCGACTGGCCGGCCGACAATCCTGGCAACAATCCGTTCTTGAATTCCGTGACATTCGGTGCTTGGCTGAGCGGGCCTCTTGACGGCGACGTCAACGAATTGTTCACCTCATTTGGAAGCAACGTCTTTTTGTCCGGAGCACCCGTCAAACTCTTCGACTTTCAAACGGTCGGTAACGATCTGACGACGGTCCGCTACGGCGTCGCGGCATCCGGCGATCCGGTCAAAGGCTCGATCATCGCGCAAAGTGGGCAGAACTTTCCTGCCGGTCTGGCCGCAACGGCAACGCTGGCAATCCAGGACTTGGGCGGCGCCGCCGCCGGCGGCCTGGCTGAAATCCATGTATTCTCGGGGTACACCGGATCGGTAAACTCGGTGCCGGAACCCGCAGCGTTTTTGTTGGTTCTCGTCGCCACGTTCATCGCGTGGATGGCGCCGATTCGCTTACGCAATTAGCGTTTGCTCTGCACGTCGCGCTCGTAGTTCCGCACGGCATCGAGCCAAGCCGGGCCGACGGGTACGTTCTGCTGCAAACAGTAGTAGTCCCACACCGCGCCGGCCGGCATCGTCTTCTGCTCCTCCAGCAGGGCGAGCCGGCCGGTGAAGTCGCCGGCCTGCTCCAACTCGCGGAGCTTGGCCGTCGGCTCGACCAGGGCCAACAAGCAGCGCCTTGATCATCGCCCGCGTGCCGATCACCCAGGCTGCGACTCTATTAATGCTGGCGTCGAAATAGTCGAGCCCGATGTGGGTCCGGGCCAGGTAGTCGCCCCGCACTAGTTCTTGCGCGATCGCTTCGAGCTCGTCGGTCAGAATGACCACGTGGTCGCTGTCCCAGCGGACGCCGCGGCTGACGTGCAGCAAAATCTCGTCCAGCCACGTGAGCACGGCCGAAAGCTTGTCGCTGATCGTTTCGGTCGGATGGAAATGACCTGCGTCGAGACAGAGCAGCGTTTTGTGCCGCACGGCGTAGCCGAGATAAAACTCGTGCGAACCGACGACGTAGCTCTCCGAACCGATGCCGAACAGCTTGCATTCGACCGCGTCGAGATTGTGCTTCCGATCGAGCTTCTCGGCAAAGATCGCGTCGAGCGATTGGGCCAACCGCTCGCGCGGGCCGCGGCGGTCGATCGGCAGGTCCTTGTAACCGTCCGGGATCCAAACGTTTGTAACGCAGGGCGAGCCGAGCGCCTTGCCGATCGCTGCACCGATCTGTCGGCAGAGGACTCCATGCTCGATCCAGAACTCGCGGATGCCTTGGTCCGCGCTGGCGAGCGTGAATCCGTCGGCCGCCTTGGGGTGGGAGAAGAACGTCGGATTGAAATCCATGCCGACCTTTTGGCTCTTGGCCCAATCGATCCAGCCCTGAAAATGCTCGGGCCGGATCTCGTTGCGGTCGACAGCGTCGGCCGCCGAACTCGCCATAGAACGCGTGCAGGTTGAGCCGGTGGGAGCCGGGAATCAGCGCCAGCGCCTGGTTCAAATCGGACCGCAGCTCCGTGGGCGTCCGGGCCTTGCCAGGATAATTGCCGGTCACCGCCAGACCGCCACCGAGCTCCTCGCCGGCGTTCTCGAAGCCACCGACGTCGTCCCCTTGCCAGCAGTGGAGCGAGATCGGAATCGCCGCGAGCCGCTTGAGCGCCGCGTCGGTGTCGACGCCGATGGCCGCGTATCGTTCCTTGGCTGCTGCATACGCCGATTGGATGGATGCGTCATTCGTCACTCGCTCTGTCCCCCCGTCATATTGGTAATTGAATGATGTGCAGAATCCTATTCGTCCAGCGGCGTCAGCGTCACCGGTCCCAGCAATCCCGCCACTCGCACCGGCCAATTCGACGCGTCGAACGGCCGGTAGTCGATGTTCACCAAATTGATGTCCTTGAAGATTCGCCACTTCACGCCGCGGCGATCGAGATCGCGGATGCGATTGGCCGCGGTGCTGGTGACCTCGATCACCAGCTGGTTATTCTCCGCCAACAGTGGGCCGATTTCCACCCGGTAGGGCGGACTCAACAACGTCGCCACCGGCTTGCCGTTCAGCGCTACGCGAGCACTTTCGGCGACGTTTCCCAAATCGAGAAGATATCGCTTCGCCGTCGCGTCTGGCGTGAAGCGAATCGTATACCGCGCCGTGCCGCCGAACCGCGCCCCTTCTGGGCCCGCGAGCTCGGACCAGCTGGCCAATCGCTGCGTGTTGAATCTCGGCGGCAGCACCGGCCCGCCCTCGATGAACTCGACGCCCCACAACCCGTCGAGCGGCGTCGCTTCGCCCGCAACCTCGCGGTACTGCCACGGTGGTGCGTCGATCGTTTCGTCGTAGGTCTTCACCAATAGCGCCTGTCCTGGCTCCAGCTGCAGCCGGAGCGACGGTTTTGCCGGTTCCGAGCGTTGCACGTCGGCCAATCCGATCCGGCCGTCGAGCGGGTCCATGACCAGCGCCGAGACAAATCCGCCCACCGGCCGGACTGGCCCGTCGAATGGCGCATCCGAGGTGTTCTTGATGAAATACACGTAGCCGCCATTCCAGGCCCGGCGCTCGAACGAGAGCGGCTGCGATGAATTCCCCAGCTGTTCGCGGCGCACCTTTGCCGAGGCTAAAGCCGTCCAATCGGACTCTCTCATCAACGGCAAGGCCATGCCTTCCAGCCGCTTTTTGGCCGCATTCCATTCGGTCCGTTCGGCGTCGGTTACGATCCCCGGCGGCCCCGTGGGAAGCTCGCCCACGAAGCCGATCTTGGCTCCGCGTTGGGCCAGTCGCACCAGTGCCTTCATGGTCGAGAGCGGCACGTATTTCGCCCCAGGCACCAGCACGACTCGATAGCGCGAATCGCCCGAAGTCTCAATTTCGCCACCAATGACGTGGCATTTTGTCAATTGCCGATCGGAAACGTAATCGAAGGTGTAGCCGTCCTTCAACAGCGACGCCGCCGCTCGGCCGAACTCCGTGCGGTCGAGCCACTCGCGGCTGTTGTGGACGCGGAGGTCTTTCCGCAAGCCGCGCGGATCCTGCCAGTAATCGTGGATCGGCCAATAGAGCAAAATGTCGTTGTCCGGGCGCGTCGCCTGCAGCACCGATTGCATGCGGGTGACGTACTGGTTGAGCGCCGGAAAATCGCGCCAGATCGGGTTCTGTGGATTGAGCTCCGTCGAGGCGTAAAACAACCAGCCGGGCCAGGCGGCGTCGGCGGGCGAATAGGCCGTGCCGTGATAGAAGACGTGATTCACGCCGCCGAGAAACAAGCGGTCGACGATTTCCTTCACCTCGGCGAGCGTGACGTTGAAGTGTTCGTCGAGCCACGTGGCCGACTCGCTTGAAACCAGCGGCTTGCCGCTGACGGCGGCGGCCGACGAAGCGAACTTGAACACCAGTGGATTCGTGTCGCCACCCACCAGCCGCCCGAAGCTCTCGATCTCTGGAATGTCGCAGACCGAATACAGATCGAGCCAGTTCGCCGGCGAGCCGTGCGATTGATTCCGCGTGAGCATGCCGTGCTCGTGCGACCAGTCGGTCCAAGGTTGCGATCATGTTATCGCGGATCAGGTCGGAGACGGTCTCGCGATAGTCGTGCTTGACGCGGGCAACTTCGTCGCTGTCCGCATCGCCATTGAGCGCCGGCAGATGATCTTGCAGCCGATAGCCGCGTCGCGTCTCAAACTGAGCAAAGAAATCGTCGCACCAGTTGCCCTCGTACTCGTAGGAATCGTGAAACTGGGCCCGAATGCCTTCGGCCGGCACACCGTCGAGCGCCTTGCCGAAATAGTCGAGGAAGTGCTCGATCGAGCGCCGTGAGAGCGGATTGATGTTCTTTCCTTCGCCGCCGGGAGCCGGCCGCTTCACGTTGTCCTTCGACCAGCGAGCGTTGACCGTGTAAATCGTCCAGCGACCCGCGGGCGCTTCCCAGCGAACGCTCAAGTCGCTCGTTGTGTCCGCCGTGAGATCGACCACTTCGCCATTTTCGCCATAAGCGACAAGGGCTTGCGGAGCAGAGTCAAACTTCTTGTCGTAGAGTTTTCCGCCATCAACCGCCGTCTTGCTGATTACCACCTCCAGGTTCTGGTCTTCGTCGGTGACGCTTGGCCCGCCCGTTCGCCAGCCGGAACCAGTCGGTAAATCGACCCCCATGCCAAGCCGCTTGGCTTCGCGGACCGCGTGACGCAGGGCGGCCACCCAAGGCTTCGAGAGGAACGGCAACTCGCGGTCGTCGGCACCTTGCACCCCGTAGATCGACGTGATCTCGACGCCGCCGAGCCCGGCCGCTTGATACGTCTCCAGGAGCCGCGTCAGGTCCGCTGCGTCGACCGCAGAGCCCAGCCACCACCAGCGGGTCCACGGCTGCGAAACGTTCGTCGGCGCCGGCCAAGCCGTGTCGCGGCTGAGGGGCGCAGGAAGTGAATTGATCCCCGCCGCCATCCCCAAGGGGGTGGCCATCCAGATTGCCCAACCGGTAATGATTGGCGCCAAGAGCCGCAGCATCGGCATTCTCCCTTCCACTTCCGCGCGTCCACGGCGGCGGGCCAACATTCGCGAGAACCGAACAGCCACCGCAAGACACTTCCGGACGATACGAGATGATAGAGACCCCGATTATGGCGGCTCGCGGCTCGAATTGCCATGACCGGCAGCTCGCCTCGACACGCGGCGAACCCCAAGTTTACAATGGAGTCGCTCGGCAAATCACTAGTTTTTTGGGCCCCTGCGATCGCGAAATGACTAACTCGAAGCCGTTTTTCGCTCGATTCGCGCTGCCGATTCTGATGGTGTTCGCCTTTGCCGCTCCCTTGATGATTCAGGGCGCACAGAAGGCCGTCAAAAGCAATACGAATAAGGTTCAGGACTGGCTTCCAGACGATTTTCGCGAGACGACCGAACTCCGCTGGTTCCGCCAGCATTTCATCGCCGATCAATTTGTGTTGATCAGCTGGGATGGCTGCACGCTCGGCGACAATCCGGAGCTGCCGGATGCCAAGCCGGACGACCCACGGATCGAGCGGCTGGCGAAGTTTCTGGTGCCGAACCCGGACGTGAAACCGGCCCCCGGTCAGCCGGCCGGCTACAAGGGGATGTTTCAGTCAGTCACCACCGCGCGGCGTCTACTCAACGACCTCACCTCGAAGCCATCCGAGATTCCGTACGTCGATGCACATAAGCGTCTGCAAGGGGTGTTGATCGGCCCCGATGGTGACCAAACCTGCATTGTCGTGATGCTCTCCGACGCGGCAATCAAGAACTTTCGCTCGGTGTTGGGCCGTCACGTGGCCGACGGCTCACTCCCCTGGCAACGCAAACCGGGCATCCTGTGGGAAGCGCTGGAGCAGTGCGGCATTCCCAAGGAGTCGGCGCACCTCGGCGGACCGCCCGTCGAGAACGTGGCCATTGACGAAGAAGGGGGGCGCACGATCGCGCGCTTGGGCGGGATCTCCGGCGTATTGGGGCTGCTGCTCGCCTGGTGGTCGTTGCGCAGCATCCGTCTCACGCTGATCGTATTCGCCAACGGAATCCTCAGCGCCGCGGCCGGTTTAGCGGCCGTCTATTGGTCAGGCCACACGATGGACGCGGTGCTGATGTCGATGCCGTCACTGCTCTACGTGCTGGCAATTTCAGGTTCCGTGCATCTCGTGAATTACTACCGCGAATCGATTAAGGAACACGGTCTCGTCGGCGCGCCCGACAACGCGATCAGAATTGGCTGGAAGCCGGCGCTATTCTGCTCGGTAACCACTGCCATCGGGCTTGGTTCGCTGTATGTAAGCGACCTGGAGCCGATTCGCAAGTTCGGCATTTTCTCGGCATGCGGCATGATGCTAATGCTGCTGATGCTGTTTTTGTTTTTACCTGCGGCATTGCAGATGTGGCCGAACCGCGCTTGGTTGCCAAAGGCAAAAGGTGACGGGGAACACCGAAATCGGCATCACGACGCCCATGCCGGCACCATTTGGTCTGAGGAAGTCTGGTCGGCCCTCAGCGGCTTCCTGATTCGCCACCACGCTGCGGTCACGATTTTTTGGGTGGTGTTCATTTCGGTCGTCGGTTACGGCGTCACGAAGATCCACACGTCGATCGATCTGCTGAAATTATTCGACAGTAGCGCCCAAGTACGCCAAGACTATGCCTGGCTCGAAAAACACGTTGCCCGGCTCGTACCGCTGGAAGTGGTCGTGCGATTCCCGGCCGAGACGTTGCGGCCCAACGAAGTCGACGTCGAAGTCGACCAGGTTCCCGATACCTTGTCGTTTCTCGAGCGAATGGAGATGGTCGCCTGGATTCAGGACACGATTGAGAAAGAGATTGGACCGGAGGGAAGCGACCTGGTCGGCCCGCCGATGGCCGCGGCGACTTTCGCTCCGTCGGTTCCCGAAGGCCGCGACGTCTGGGCCGTGGCCCGCCGCACCACGACCAACGCCCAGCTCGAGGCCAGTCACAGGAATCTCACCAAGAGCGGCTATCTCTCGACCGATGCGTCCGACGGCGCCGAGTTGTGGCGCGTGAGTCTCCGGGCGGCTGCGTTCAGAGACCTCGACTACGGAAAGTTCGTCGAGAGCGTGCGGTGGGTCGTCGAGCCGGTGCTGGCGGCCCAGCGAATGCGACAATTGGTGCTGAAGCAACTTGTCAACAGACACCCGGGTGAATCGTTCGCCGGCGACACCGTCTGCATCTGGGATCCCCGCGTCCCGCCGCAGGCCGCTGCCGATGCCAAAGATGCGCCAGAGGGAACGTCGATCCACAACGAATCTTCGCCGATTCGTGGAAGCTGTTTCTGAAGAATGCCCGCCTCAAACTGCAATCGGCTTCCTACGATCTGGCGACGCTCGACGCCACTCAGCGGACGAAACTGTTCGACGCGCTGAAGAAGTTCGATAGCGTGGTGCTTGTCGGGCCATTTTCGGACGCACAGGTCCAGGAGCTGCGCGAGGCAGGCATTCGTGTCCTCGACGCGCGCCACGTCAGCCCCGGTCCGAACAGCGTGGCCACCACCAGCGAACCGCCCAGCGCCGACACGATCTCGGCCGTGTACACCGGCGTCGTGCCGATCGTCTACAAGGCACAGCGGGCGTTGCTCGAAAATCTCATGCAGAGCAGTTTCTGGTCGTTCGTGACAATTACCCCGCTATTGATGTTCGTTTCGCGGAGCATCGCCGGCGGGGCCGTCGCGATGTTGCCCAACGTGCTGCCCGTGCTCGTGATCTTTGGCTCGATGGGTTGGCTGCGAATCAACATCGACATCGGCTCGATGATGGCGGCGAGCATCGCGCTGGGCGTCGCGGTCGACGACACGATCCATTACATCACCTGGTTCCGCAAGGACCTGAATCGACTGCGCGATCGCCGCGCAGCCATTCGCACCGCGTACCGTCACTGTGCGCCGCCGACGATCCAGGCGGCGATGATCAGCGGCCTGAGCTTGTCGATTTTCGCGCTCAGCACCTTCACGCCGACGCAGCGCATGGGCTGGCTGATGTTGTCGATTCTCATGGCCGGGATGATTGCCGAACTGGTGATGTTACCGTCGCTGCTGGCCGGACCGCTGGGAAGAGCTTTCCCAGTCAAGCCGCAACCGCCCAAACCCCCAGACGCGCATCATCCTCCGCGGGAAGATCATCTGCAGCCGCCTCGGCGCGAAATCGAATCCCTTTCGCCACGCACGGAGCCAACGCACGTGATGATCGACCAGGGGGCACCGGAGCTCTCGACCGGCCTCCATCCGCCCCACGCCTTCTCACTCCGCGACCGCCTGAGCAGTCTGCGCCGCTCGGCCCGCGACGGCGGCAAGTCGTGAGATGAATAGACGTCGTGAACACGACAGCCACTACTTCAGCGCCGGCAGTGGGATCATGTCGACGCCGACGCGCATGCTGTGCTGCCCGCCGCCGACGAACACGCCCTGGATCGGGCAGACGTCGCCGTAGTCGCGTCCCCAGCCGACCGTGACGTGCAGATCGCCGACCACGGCATCGTTGGTTGGATCGAAATCGACCCAGCCCAAGGGGCCGCAGAATACGCTGACCCAGGCGTGCGAAGCGTCGGCCCCGGCGAGACGCGGCATCCCCGGCGGTGGCGTCGTCGCCACGTAGCCGCTTACGTAGCGTGCCGCCAGTCCGAGCGATCGCAGGCAGGCGATTTGGAGGTGGGCGAAATCCTGGCAGACGCCGCGACGCAGCTCCAGCAACTCCTCGGGCGGCGTGTGGACCGTCGTCGCCTTGGCGTCGAACACAAAATCGCCGTGGATCCGTGCCGTGAAGTCGAGCAAGGCGTCGAAAATCGGCCGCCGCTGCGGAAAACTGGGCCGCGCGTAGTCCGCCAGTGCCGCCGACGGCTTCAGCCGCGGCGACGGCATTGTGAGATAGTAAACCGAAAGGCCCGGCGCCGTGAGGTTGGTCGGAATCGCGGCTGCGACGTCTTCCCAGGCCGGCGTCTTGGCCGCCTTGCTCAATACCGGCGACGCCACGTCGACCAGGCTCATCGCCGTAACGCTCAGCCCCTCGTGAGCTTCCTGAATCGAAAAGAACTCGACGTCGTTGCCGAACCAGTCGCGCCGCTTTGCCCGCACCGCAGGTTGCGGCTCGATCGCCAGCCGATGTTCCCGGCAAGACTGTGCGGCCGTGTCGCGCGGCGCCAGGTGCACCAGATTGTGGCACACCGGCACGGGGTCGGTGTAAGCGTAGACCGTCGTGTGGCGGATATTGTAGCGCATCGTCGGCGGTTCTCAGGCTATCTAACGAAGACTAATTGGCCGTTATCTCGTCGAGCGGCGCAAGTTCGCTGCCGCCAATTTCCGCCAGCCGCTGCGTCGGTCCGACGTGGATCAGGTAGCGGTGCGACACCGCGTCGGAAAGCTTCGGCAGCGTCGACTCGAGCTTCGTAAACAGCCAGTCGAGTTGTTCCGTGTCGCCCAACACATAGTCGCGGGCCAGAAGCTGGCTGTCAACGTTGCGGATCGTCTCCAATAACGACTCGGCGAGTTTCTTCTCCGGCGAGTCGGCAAGCTCGTCTGGATCGCGCGGCAACTGCTCGACGTGGGCCACGCAGTTGGCCAGCTGAAACGCCACGGAGCGTGGATTCGATTCGTCGGTCAACAACAGGTCGAGCACCGGGCCGAGCTGCACGCGGGCCAGGTAGCGCGAGCGATAGGTCATGATGCTGTCGGCCGCCTCGAGCAGCGCTTCGAGCACGGCATACTCGGTCGCGCCGCCCGCTTGGAGCATGTTGCGAATCAGGCTCGAGGTTTGCAGGCCGCGCTCCAACCTCCGCCCCAGCTGCAAGAACTGCCAGGCCTGGGTGCGCGTCATGTTTTCCAACGTCAACCCGG
Source organism: uncultured Planctomycetota bacterium (assembly GCA_963808175.1). Classification (GTDB taxonomy): domain Bacteria; phylum Planctomycetota; class Planctomycetia; order Pirellulales; family Lacipirellulaceae; genus DASYDU01. The sequence goes on from CAWEEU010000022.1 coordinate 123,931, forward strand.
TAAACGCCGATAGGCTGCGCAAGAGGGCATTGATCTTTTCGAGCATGTCGGCCAAATCGGCCTCGGTCGTCGAGGGCCAGAACTGCTCGTCTAGTTGCCGTAGAATCCGCCAGGTGTCGAGCGAAATCCGGTCACGGACGGCAGCCCCCAAATGCGCCAGCTTGCTCACCGTCGCCCGTAGCGCGTGAGGCTGCCGGTCGTCAAATACGGAAATGGGCAACACCCGCTCGATCGCCGGCAGCCGCAATTTGATCTCGTCCACGACGAAGCCGGGCTCGATCTGGCCGCCGTCCGCGAGTACCCGCAAAAGGCTTGGGAGCTCGGCAAGCGACGCGCTATCGACCTCGCTCGTAAGCCGGATGGTCACGGTTCGCAACAACCGCGCGAGCGACTCGGCCCGTTCGGCCTGGCGGCCGAGCCAAAAGAACTGCTCGGCCACGCGGCTCGGCAGATCGACGCCGCCGCGCCGCAGCGGCACGTCTTCGTCCGAGGTCTTGAGCAGCGTGACTGGCATGACGGGGCCGTCCGACAGGACCCACGTATCTTTGCTGTGGTGGCCCTCGATGATCGACAGCCGCAGCGACTCCAACGACGACGACACCCGCGTCAGCCCGCCGGGCATCACCGTGTAGCCGTCACCGTTGGCGACGACGAATGCCCGCAACGCGACGTAGGCGGCACCGGCAGTGCCATTTCCCCAGGTCGGCGCGGTCGAGCGCGAACACGCGTTCCTGTGCGACGTAATTCGTCGGGTTAGCCGCGATCCGTCCGGCCAGTTCGTCGTTTGACAGGCCGGTGAGTTCTTCTGCAGAAGCTTGCTCGGAACCGCGCGTGCGATAGGCCGGCAGAATTTCGAGCTCCGGCAAGCGGCCGAGCACGTATGGCAGCCATTTTTGATCGCCGCACCACCAGCTCGCCACGCCGGGCATCAACAGCGGTTGGTTCATCAACGCCTGGCAAAGACCGGGCAGAAAGGCCATGAACACCGGCGATTCAACCAAGCCGCTGCCCAGCGTGTTGGCCACGGCCACGCGGCCCGTGTGGGCCGAATTCATCAGACCGGCCACACCAAACGCCGAACGCTCCGAGAGCTCCAAGGGATCGCAATCGTCGCTGTTGGGTCTTCGCATCAGCACGTCGACCGGTAATAGCCCGCCCAGCGTTTTCATGAACACGTGGTTGTTGCGGACCGCCAGGTCGCCCGCCTCGACCAGCGTGTAGCCCAGATAGCGGGCGATGTAGGCGTCTTCGAAATAGTTGTGTCCGCCAGCCTCTTGCGTCAGGATCACAATCCTCGGATCGCGATAGTGTTGCGGCGCGATCCGCACGAGCTCTTCGCGCACCGCGACAAAATACGGCGCGAGCCGCTGCACCTGGCACTGGCGAAACACTTCGGGCAGCATCCGCGACAGCGCCAGCCGATTCTCCAGTGCGAAACCCACGCCGGACGGTGCTTCCGTGTGATCCGCGAGCACCCACCATTGTCCGTCCGGCGAGCGGGTCAGGTCGGCCGCGTAAAAATGCAGAAAGCGACCCTGCGGAGGTAGTTGTCCACAATATGGGAGCCGGAAGCCTGGATGCCGGTAGACGACCTCCGCCGGCAACAAGCCGCGTTTGACGAGCTCCTGAGGACCGTAGACGTCGCGGAGCACCAAGTCGAGCAGCTTGGCCCGCTGCCGGAGGGCTGCGGCAATCGATCGCCATTCGTTTGCCGGGAGCAGTAGCGGATAGGGGTCGAGCTCCCACGGCCGGCGTTGGCTCGTCGGGTCACTGGGATCGGGATACGTCAGCCCGTTTTGTTCAAGCAGCCGGCGGGCCTGATCCCAGCGGCGGCCGTATTCTTCCTTGCCCAGCGCGGCGGTCAGCTCGGTGAATCGACGCCAATGCGTACGAAGCTTGCCCGGGGCGGCAAAGACTTCGTCGTAGTGTTTGGCAGTGCCGGCGTACTGGCCGAACAATCCGCTCTCCGAACGCATCTCCGAAACTGACACGTAGGTAATCCGCCTCAAGCGCCTAGAAGGTTAGTCGTCGAGAAGAGCCAACTCACGAGGACGTTTACATTCTATCGGTTCCGTCCGCGGCGGAGGTCGAGCGTCATCGGGAAATCGGGATTTGGTTCCTCGGCCGGCGTCGCCAGGATACCACCTTGGAAGCCCATCCGGAAGAACCTCGCGGCTCGCCGGCTTTCCGCCTCGAAGGCATTGACCGGAAAAGTGCTCGGATTCAGCCCGCCCGGATGGCCCACGTGGTACGTGCAGCCACCCAGCGAGCGGCCCTGCCAGCTGTCGATCAAATTGAACTCCAGCGGCGTGTCGACCGGGATCGTCGGGTGCAGACAGCTCGGCGGCTGCCAGGCTCGGTAGCGCACGCCCGCGACAAACTCGCCCTGCGTTCCCGTCGGATGCAAAGGCACGCGCCGACCGTTGCACGTGACGATGTGCCGGGAGTCGGTCATGCCTTCGACCTTCACTTGCAGCCGCTCGACGCTCGAATCGACGTACCGCGCGGTGAAGCCGAACGCCGGCTCCTCGCCCAGCACGTACCACGGCTCGATTGCTTTGCGCAATTCGATCCGCGTGCTCCGCTCGGTAAGCTCGCCAATGACGGGGAAACGGAACTCGAAGTGGGGCGCGAACCAGGCCATGTCGAGCTCGAAGCCCGCGGCCCGTGTTTCCGCCACCACGTCTTCGAAATCGAGCCGCACGAAATGGGGCAGCATGAAGCGGTCGTGCAGCGTCGTGTCCCATTGCACCAGCTGCGTGCGATACGGCTGCTCCCAGAACCGCGCCACCAGCGCCCGCAGTAGCACCTGCTGGGCGAGGCTCATCCTGGCATGCGGCGGCATCTCAAACGCGCGGAATTCCACCAGGCCCAAACGGCCGGACGACGTGTCCGGCGAAAACAGCTTGTCGATGCAAAACTCGCTGCGGTGCGTGTTGCCCGTGCCGTCGACCAGCAAATGGCGGAACACGCGGTCCACCAGCCACGGCGGCGGGTTGCTGCCGTGCGGAACTTGCTCAAACGCGATGCCCAGCTCGTAGGTTGCGTCGCGGCGGCCCTCGTCGACCCGCGGCGACTGACTCGTTGGCCCGATAAACGTCCCCGAAAGTAAGTAGGAGAGCGACGGGTGATTGTGCCAGTACGCCACGAGGCTCTGCAGCAGATCAGGTCGCCGCAGAAACGGACTGTCGCTCGGCGTGCGGCCGCCCAAGACGACGTGGTTGCCGCCGCCCGTGCCGGTGTGGCTGCCGTCAAGGTCGAACTTCTCGGTTCCCAGCCGCGCGAGTCGCGCGTCCTCGTAGACGCTCGTGGTGATCTCAACCAGCTCTTCCCAATCGAGCGCGGGGTGGACGTTCACCTCGATCACACCGGGGTCGGGCGTCACCTTGATGTGGTCGACCCGCGGATCATGCGGCGGCAGATAGCCTTCGATCACCACCGGCATGGCGAGCGCCGCGGCCGTGTCTTCGATCGCCGTCACCAGCTCCAGGTAGTCTTCAAGCCGATCCAACGGCGGCATGAAAATGTGGATCACGCCGCCACGCGGCTCGACGCACAGCGCCGTACGGACGACGTTCGACGGATCGTCGCCCGGCGGGAGCGAGGAATCGCGCGGGTCGGCAAACGGATCGTGCGTCTTGCCGTTGCCACCCGTCAGCGTGTTCTTCGCCGCCGGGCCGGCCGCCGCCCTCCGACGAACCGCCACCCACCAACACTGGCTGCCGTTTGTGCGCCCACGCGGCGCTGCGGGCAAACAGTTCTTCGCGGAGCCGGTCATGTTCGGGAAGCGCCACGCGGGCCTCCAGCGGGTCGCGTGCGTAACCAGCCAGCTCCTGCTTGATCCCGCTATACCACAAGAGCGATTGCAGCGGCAGACGGAATCCCATCGCCGAATCGCCGGGCGTCAAAAACATCTCGTCCGACCGCACCACCCAGGTGCCGCTCTCCCACGTCGGATCGGCCAGCCACCACAGTTTCCGCAGCGGCAAGACGCAGCCCACCGGCGCCGTGACCCCTTGTTCGAACACACGGGCCATCCGCTCCCGCTCCTGCTTGTCTTCGAGCTTCGAGTCGTGCACTTCGACGTTTGTCGGCAGGCGGCGCTCCTTCCAGGTGTAATAGAGCACGTCCTCATAGGCCTGCGACACGAAGTCGGGATTCACGCCCAGCCGCGCCGCCAGCTCGCGGCCGAAGCTGCGGGCATCCTCGACCGTGTGGGGACCGTGGATGAGCGGATCGGCAAACAGCGTTTCGTCGCGCCAGATCGGCTCGCCATCCAGCCGCCAATAGCAGCGCAGCGCCCACCGCGGCAGCTGCTCACCCGGATACCACTTCCCCTGGCCGAGGTGCAACAGCCCGCCCGGCGCCCAGCGGTGCTTCAACCGCGTCAAGAGGTCGCCCGCCAGCCGCCGCTTGTGCGGTCCGACCGCGGCGGTCCGCCACTGGTCGCTTTCCATGTCGTCGATCGAGACGAACGTCGGCTCGCCGCCCATGGTGAGCCGCACGTCGCCGGCCGCGAGATGCTCGTCGACTTTGTGGCCGAAATCTCTGGATCGCCTGCCATTGGTCGTCCGTGTACGGCAGCGTCACGCGCGGATCTTCGTGAATCCGCGTGACGTTCATCTCGACGCGAAATTCACACTCCGCCTCGGAGGTCGTGCCCGTGATTGGCGCGGCGCTGATTGGCTCCGGCGTCGAGGCTAGCGGAATATGCCCCTCACCTGCGAGCAATCCGCTCGTCGGGTCGAGGCCGATCCAGCCCGCGCCGGGCAGAAATACCTCGGCCCAGGCATGCAGGTCGGTGAAGTCGTGCTCCGGTCCGCTCGGCCCGTCGAGCGATTTCACGTCGGCCGTCAGTTGAATCAGGTAGCCCGACACGAACCGCGCCGCGAACCCCATGTGCCGCAAGATGTTTACCAGGAGCCAACCCGTGTCGCGGCACGAGCCGGTTCTCTTCGAGAGCGTTTCGTCGCACGACTGCACGCCCGGCTCCATCCGAATCACATACCCGATCACTTCCTTGAGGTGGCGATTCAAATCCACCAGAAAATCGATCGTCTTGCGCGGCGTGCAGTCGATCGTCCGCATGAAGCCCGCCAGGGGCGAGTTCTCCATCACCGGCGAGACATGCAAAAACGGCATCAAATCCTTCAGCAGCGTCGGCGTGTACGAGAAGGGATATTTCTCGGCCGTCGGCTCCAGGAAGAAGTCGAACGGATTGATGACCGTCATTTCGGTCTGCACGTCGACCTCGACGACGAAATCGTTCACCCGCTCGTTGAACACCAGCCGGGCAAGATAATTCCCATACGGATCCTGCTGCCAATTCAGATAGTGGCAGCTCGGCGAAACTTTCAGCGAGTAGGCCCGGATCGGGGTCCGGCAATGTGGCGCCGGGCGCAGCCGCACCACTTGCGGGCCCAGTTCCGTGAGACGGTCGTACTTGTACTCGGTGCGGTGATGCAGCGCGACGCGGATCGACATGGTGGTCTTCTTCGCGAATCTCAGGTAACGGCAAGTCAGGAGCCGCGGGGCCGGAAAATCCGCCCGGAGCGTCCACCCGGCGAGCCGGGCGCGCGGATGTTCGGCGCCCTAAAAATACAGCGATGGCGAAATGGTAAATAGACACTCCGCCTGGGCGCCGGCGTGGGTCACCGGCCTACAAGTGTCAATGCTCTATCGTAGCACACGCGGCGCCAAGGGGGAAACAGCCCCCGAATAGGCCGTTTTCGCTGCCAATCTGGCGCGGAAGAAGCCTGGCTCCGCGGCCTTTCGGACCGCGGAGCGTCGCCACTCGAACGTTGCGGAAAGAAACCTAATTGACGGCGATCAAGCGGTCCTGTGCCGACTGAAGCGCAATCAGATCGAATGCCCCGTCAAACGGGTTGGTGTCGCCGAATACCAGGTCTCGCCCGCCACCACCGCTGATGATGTCCAGGGAACCGTCGTCAAAAACCGTTTGACCGGGCCCACTGGGCTTCAGTAGGTCCGCCAGCAGCAAATCCACCCGGGCGTTGAAGCTGGCCGTTGAGGTCCAAATCGCCATGATCTCGTCGAGCTTGGCGAGGTTCCCGTCGTGCGACGTGGAGCCGCCGACCAGGATGTCGTCGTCGCCGCCACCGACGAGTAGATCGGAGCCCTGGCCGCCGATCAATAGATCGCGTCCAGCGCCGCCGTCGACGATGTCGATGCCTTCGCCGCCGACGAGCGAGTCGTTCCCTGCACCGCCGAAGAGCTGGTCATTACCCACGCCGCCCAAGAGCACGTCATTGCCCCCGCCGCCGTAGAGGAAATCGCTGCCCGATCCGCCGATGAGCACGTCGTTGCCGCCGCCGCCAACCAAGAGGTCGTTGCCATCGCCGCCGTCGATCGTGACATTTGCGGTGACGTTCGGCGCGATCACTACCACGTCGTTCCCACCGCCGGTGCGAATCTGGATGTCGCCCACCGAGCCGATCGGGAAGAGCGACGTGCCGCTGCTGGTCTGCACGCTGATATTGCCGCCGCTGAAACGGTCACCAGCACGTTGTCGCTCTGCGTGCTGCTGCCGACCACGTGCAGCTCGCCGTCGACAACCAGCGCACCTTCGGCCAGCACTTGGACCGTCGTCGAGGTTTCGTCCGTTACGTTCGCGGCGTCGGTGACCCGCAGATAGACGGTCGCCGTCGTGCCCGCCAGGCCGACGGGATTGAAGCTCGGATTGGCGCCGACCTCATCGCCATTGACGGCTCCGGACGCCTGTTTCGCCGAAGATTCCGTCGCCGTCCAGGTCCCACTCCAACGTCAGCGCGCCAGTGCCGCCGCTACCCATTCCTGCGAGCGTAATCGGCGCACCGTCGATCGTCGTATAGGGACCGCCGGCGTCGGCCGTCGGCGTCGCGCCCACGTTGACGGTAAGCTCGTTGCTGAAAGTATTGTCGACGCCGTCAAAGTCGAGGACTTGAGCCAGGACCGTATGCGGCCCGTCGACGAGGTAGGTGTGAGTGACCGTGGCGGGATCGTCGAAGTAAAAGCCGTCTGGAAATTGGGGATTGAAAGTCATCCCGTCGTACTCCCAGTCGACTAACCACAAGGAGACTCGGTCGTCACCCGGATCGAATGACGAAAGGTTGAGCGTGTAGGTATCGCCGTTGGCGACACTCATGGCGCCGCTGATCGAAGCGGTGCGCTCGACGTCCTCCACGTTCACGAGCAGCCCGCCGCCCATCTGCCAATTGATCCCGTCGGTCGTCGAAGCAACATAGACGGTATAGTCGGTGAAGAATTTCGGGTCATCGGCGTACGTATGCGCGACGTCTCTCGTTGTACCGCCGCCAATGCCAGTTTGGACAACGCCGTCTCCCCAATTGACCTTATAATGCGTGACCAGGTCAGGTGTAAAATCGCTGGTCAGCGTATAGGTCCGCGAAACTGCCTCAAGGATGGGATCCAAGTTATCCGTCGGCCCCTCCACTTTGAGTTGCGCGGGAGAGACCTCTGGATAAACGTCGATCGACAGCGAGTCCATGGCCGTGAAGCTCATGCCACCGTTGAACGTCAATCCATCATCGAGCGTCACCGACACATTCTGCGGTGTTCCCACGTCAGCCGACGTAAAGGTGTGGGTGCCTTCAATTCGGCCGGAGTAAATGATCCCGTCAGTGGCGTACTCCGCGTTGGTGATAATTGCGCTGCCGACTCTCGGCTGGATCGCTTCCCCAGGTGATCGTGCACGAATAATTGGGCACCACGGTCGGGGGAAAATGAGGCGACTCGACAAATTGAGTGAACGTCGCCAGGTACCGCATCGTCTGCGCCGTATTCTCCGGCATGAACAAATTCGACGTCGTTGTAAGCACCGGCGCCGTCGTCACCGCCAAAACGATCCGCGGCTCCATGTGCTCCAGCGACAATTGCGCATAGGATGCGCTGGCGAACGATCCCAATCGAGCTCGCCCCGACCGCCGTTTGCCGCGCCGCGGCGCCCTGTGGAGTGGATTGGCCCAATCGTGACCGAACGAACGAACCTGCTGACCGAACGACGAAAGCAACCGGCGCATCATGGGATTCTCACCTTTCTCGAACACTGGGCGCAGATCGACGCCCCGTTCAGGAGACTGAAAATTGTGTCGTGCCCACCACCGAACAACCAGGGTAATTCGCCCGGCTCCCACGCTTGGAACCGGCGTCTTCCACCTGCTGGCCTGCTACGAACACCACGCCAATATGAAGGAAAAGTCCGAGTTCCCGCAACGTCCGTTTTGCGGTGCGAAGTTTTGAGCGTATCCAGCATCCCAATGAAAGTCAAGTATTTTTGTTCGGATTCGCGGTCGGACGGTGGGGAGCACCCGGCCCCGTGCCAGGCGGCGCCACATTCGACGACCGCGAGGTTGCATACCGGCCGGCTCGCGACCCTTGTTCTGCGAAGTACTTGACACGCCAGCCACCCATCGCGTACCGTACTAGTACGGTAGTACAGTCGCCCGCTGTTACCGCTTTGTCGCTTCGAGGTGACGCCGTGTTCTTTCAGGTCGACGCGCATAACGGATTGGCGGTCTACGATCAGATCGCTCCGCCAGCTGAAGTTCGCGGTCGCTGACGGAGCGCTCGCGCCCGGCGAATTAGTCCCCAGCGTCCGCGAGCTGGCCCGCGAGCTGGCGATCAACCCGAACACCGTGGCCCGCGCCTATCGCCAGCTGCAGGACGATGGCGTGCTGGTGGCCGTTCGCGGCACGGGCCTTTCGGTCGCCGATTCCGCCCGCCGCCAATGTCAAATCGAGCGCACCAAGTTAATCCGTGCCCGGCTGCGAATGGTCCTCGACGAAGCCGCCCGCAGCGGCCTCGACCCACAGGAAATCGAACAACTGGTCCGCTCCGAATCCACCGCCGCCCGG
>CAWEEU010000023.1:0-60364 GCA_963808175.1 uncultured Planctomycetota bacterium
CGTTACCCCGAGCAGGAATTCGTGTCGGTCAAGGCACGGCGAACACACTGCGAGCCGGCCCGGCCATTTCTTGTCGAAGAAGCCAAATCGCCCACGCTATCGACACAGCGCAGGCACGATGACCTCTTGGACATTGCCGATGTGTCGGGCAAGCGGATCATCGCCACGCGGCTGCGACACAATGTCACAATCCGCGAGGAGAATGGGACGGCGGCGCTGGAAGTGATGAGCCGGTTCGCGGCCAATCCAAAGTGGCTCGTATATCTTCCGCCGACGATGTCGCCACCGGAAACGTCGCACGCGAGGGATATCTGGAATATCCGGAAGAAGTGTTCGGGTATTTCCGCAGTCAGGGTGTGCCGCGCGTCGTGTGTGAAGAGAAGCACATGGGATCGCGGGCCGTGGTCGTCGTTTGCCGCGATGGGGACGCGGCACGGACACGGTTTGGAGTCGAGGGGGACACGGGAGCAGTTGTCACGCGGACCGGCCGCCAGTTTTTTACCGGCGCGGAGTTGGAATCAGCATTTTTGGAAAGGGTGTGCGCCGCGCCTGACCGCCACTTCGTTTTGGGATGAATTCCGCACGAGCTGGGCAGTGCTCGATTGCGAGTTGATGCCGTGGTCGGCGAAGTGCAAGAGCTTTTGAAGACGCAATATGCGGCGGTTGGCGCGGCGGCAAACGCCGCGTTGCCGGTTGCGCTCGATTCGATGGAACAGACGGCGTCGCGATTTAGCGGCGATGAGTCGCGCACGCTGGAGACGCTGTTGTCGGATTTTGGTGAGCGCCGTGACTCTGCGGAGAGGTTTGTGGCGGCGTATCGGAACTACTGCTGGCCGGTGGCATCGCTTGACGACTTCAAGCTCGCTCCGTTCCATTTATTGGCGACCGAAGGGGGCGTGCATGCTTCCGCGACCACGGCTGGCACATGGAAAAGCTGGGCGCATTTGTTCTTTCGACACGCAACTGCTGCTGGCGACACCTTATCAAGTGGTGGACGTAACCGATCCGGTCCAGGTGGCCGAGGCGACCGCTTGGTGGACGGAGCTCACCGATCGGGGTGGAGAGGGTATGGTCGTGAAGCCGCTGGATTTCATCGCCAAAGGCAAGAAGGGGCTGATTCAGCCGGCAGTGAAGTGCCGCGGCCGCGAGTATTTGCGGATTATCTACGGGCCAGACTACACGAGCTCGGCGAATCTTGAGAGACTGCGTAAGCGCGGACTCGGCGCCAAGCGGTCGCTGGCCTCCGCGAGTTCGCTTTGGGGATCGAAGCGTTGGAGCGTTTTGTGCGCCGCGAACCGCTGCGTCGAATTCATGAGTGCGTGTTTGGGGTTCTGGGGCTAGAATCGGAGCCGGTTGATCCGAGGCTTTGATTTCTCTGGACGTCCGATAAGATTTGGCTGGTAGAATGGCACGCTCGACCGGGGCAGCACAGTGAGGAACCTATGATCACATCGATTCATACGTTGATTTATTCGGATGATGCGGATGCGACGCGATCCTTTTTGCGGGATGTGTTGGGGTGGCCGTATGTGGCGGAGGAGTTTGATCGGAACTGGCTGATTTTCAAGTCGGGGCCGAGCGAGATGGGGGTGCACCCGACGCACACCGAGTGGGAGGGCAAGACGTACGACCACCCGCGGCACCATGCGATCGCACTGATGTGCGACGACCTGGACGCGACGGTCGCCGGGCTGGCGGCGAAAGGGGCCGAGTTCCGCGGAGAGATCGAGGAGCAGATTTACGGCCGCGTGGTCATGCTGCGCGTCCCCGGCGCGGACGACATCCAGCTGTATCAGCCGACGCATAAGATTGCGTATAATCTTCTGTAGTGCACAGACGGCTTTGCTGTGATTGTCGAAATCCTGAGAGCCACGGATGGCACTGATTTCACGGATGAGAGCCATTGTTTGTAGCGAATTCCATTGTTGGGAATTGTCCGCAAGCTGAAAGCTATGTCGCGCGAGAGCATTCCTTTCTGGCTACTTCGGGCTACCGGGTTTGTGGCGGTCGTATTACTTGCAAGCACTACTGCTTGGCTCGCCTTCTATTCATATCTATGTCGCGACACGACCCCGCGCGGTCCACTATCGAAATTGGAAGAATGGCCCGAGCCAATCCGTGACTTGCACCGGAAAATGAAAGACGAAGGCGTCGTCGCCGAACCGTTTGAGGTTTTCCTAATAGAGGGCCAGCCTGGTTCGACGTTGAGCACGGTGATATGCCGTTTGCCTGATTCAAAAGGCGTGGTGGACTTCTTGAAGGATACGATCGGCTTGCTACCTGAGGCCGACAAGAACCCCGTATATGTCAATTTCGTCGAACGCCAAGTGGGGAGAAATGCGCCGAGTGGCTGGTGGGTAGATTCAAAAGATCAGGCTCAATACTACGCCAGCAAGAACGTCATCGAAGGGGGCGAGGGCGACATGTATTTGATGGCGTCCGATGAAGACCACAATCGCGTCTATCTTCATTACTATTTCAACTTTTGACATTTCCCTCCCAAACCGCAGGTTGCCGCGACGAATTCAGGATACTTTGCAGGCAGTTTGGCGTATTTCTTTTGCTGCGGGTATACTGCGTGCCATCCGTCGCTTGGCGGCAAGGGCTGGTGACGAACAGTTGGACGAGCTTTAAGCAACAATCGTCCGCAAGCTGGAGGCAGGAGACGCACTGGCGATGCCAGTGGCACACGGTAAATCAAGTGACAATCCGCAGTCGCAGAGCGTCGAGTTTAGCGGAGTGATCCCATGCAACGTGTGACGGGAATCGGAGGGTTGTTTTTCCGCGCGAAGGATCCGGCGGCAACGGCTGCGTGGTACAAGGAGCACTTGGGCATTGAGCTGGCGCCGAGCGACTATGGCCAACCGCCGTGGTCGCAGGAGGCGGGGCCAACCGTGTTTGCTCCGTTTCCGGTGGAGAGCGAGTATTTTGGGGTTGCGTCCAGGCAGTGGATGGTCAATTTCCGCGTCAGCGATTTGGATGCGATGGTCGAGCAACTGCGAGCCGCCGGGATTCACGTGGCCGTGGACGAGGAGATATATTCCAACGGGCGATTTGCACGCCTTCACGATCCGGAGGGAAACCCGATCGAATTGTGGGAGCCGAAATGAATGCGGGGAACCAGGGGCTGGCGGGACGAGGAAATGTTGGACGAATTGTAAGCCATCATTGTCCGCACGATGAAGCCAGGGGACGCACTGGCGGAGTCAGTTGCACCCGGCGTGAACAACACACTACGGCTGAAGCACACCGACGATTTTGGACGTGAATGGCCGAGTATAGTATGCCGCCTGCTCTGCCACCGCTTCTTTTCCATCGGGGCCAATCGGCGGAGAGATGAGCAAACTCCCGGTTTCGTAGGCCTTGAGCGTCCACTCGGCGCCATCGAGCTGCTTTTGGCGTTCATACGGTGGAATCGCTTTCTTTCCGCTCTTGGTATTGACCTCAACTTGTGCAACATCGAATTCGAGAGGCTCAGCTAGTCTGTGGCCATCGACGTGCGTGACGGCGAAGCGGAGGGAATCGTCCTTGCCGCGTGCGTCGGGATAGTGCCATTTGCCGCGAATGGTCATTAATGTGCCGAGCGGCTTCTTGAGCCGGCCAATGAGGATCAGATTTCTGCCGATCTCATCGACGGACACCTCGATCGGCGGTGCCTTTTGACTGGCTGACGCAATTTGCGGCACGAACCTCGTTTTCGGCGACCAAAACGGACGAAGCGGCGATAACGATCGTTGTCCAGATGGGATTGCACATGATGATCGAACGGGAAAACAGTGTTGCCCGCCCAAGCGGAATGACATGATTTCACGCAGTATACCCATTGCCGGCATCGAACGCCAAAGCGGCGCCGGAAGTATCTACTTGTAGACCTGGATCGGGTCGTCGCCGTGAATGCCCGTGATTGGATCGTTGGAAACAAGACGCCGGCAGGCGCGATGTGCTAATCGGTCACGAGTTCGGCGTGAGGTTGGAAGCGGTTTGGCTGGTCGCGACGGACTAATTGCCGAATCTCAAACGGCGGGTGAACGAGCGGCTGGGCCCAGGCCGTGCTATGCTTGACGAGTCGAGGAGCCCATTTTATGTCCGAACCCGCCCGCTCGCCCGAGTCGAACTCACGCCGCCAAATCGGTAGCTCGTCGATCGGCGCTCAAGCCACCGGAGCGCAGGCACTTGGCGCGCTGGCCGTCGGTGCCCTGGCCTTCGGCGTGGTGGCGCTCGGCGTGGTGGCGATTGGTCGCCTGGCGATCGGCCGTGCGCGGATCCGCCGACTGGACATCGACGAGCTGGTGGTGGGGAAGCTACCGTGAAGGAAGAGTCGGTCGATTCGAAGGGCTAGTCTCGGGTGTTGAATCGGCGTAAGCGAAACCCTTTGTTCAGATCCCGATTCGCTGGCTAAAATGCATTGCGTCGCACGACGACGTGGAACGTAAATGGTTCAGTTCGCACGAGGCTTCGAATGCGAGTGCAAATATGGCACGAGTTGATTCCGAGTCGAAGGACGCAATTGGCACGATTGTGCTCAATCATGCGGAGAAGCGTAACGCACTGTCGAAGGTTCTGATCGACGAGGTGGTTGCGGCCCTCGAAGGCTTTCGGCGCGAGAAGCTGCGGTGTGTGGTGTTGCGCGGCGGCGGGCAGCAAGGTGTGGAGCGCTGGACACGACGTCAGCGAGTTGCCCGTGGGAGGCCGAGATCCGCTGGGTTGGAGCGACTCGCTGCGCGTATTGGTGCGCGCCTGCAGGAGTTCCCCGCGCCGATTATTGCCCTGATTGAGGGCAGCGTGTGGGGCGGCGGTTGCGAAGTGGCGATGGCCTGCGACATCCTGGTCGCCACGCCCGAGGTAACGTTTGCGATCACGCCGGCAAAGCTAGGTCTGCCTTACAACCTGAGCGGCGTGCTGACGTTGATGAACGCGATCCCTCTGCCAGTGGCGAAGGAAATGCTGTTCACGGCGCAACCGATCCCAGCCACGCAAGCGCTCAACCTGGGCGTGATCAACTACATCCGGCCGGCCGCCGAGATCGATGAGTTTGTGTACAACATCGCTCGAAAAATTGTGGCCAACGCCCCGCTCAGCGTGGCGGTCATGAAGGAAGAGTTGCGGCTTCTGGCCAGCGCCAGCTCGATTACCCCGGAGCTGTTTGAACGGATGCAGGGGTTGCGCCGCGTGGTGTACGACAGCCACGACTACCAAGAGGGACTGCGTGCGATCCGAGAAAAGCGCAAGCCGAATTTCGCGGGCGATTAGCCGGGTGGCAGCCGTTGATCGTTCGCTGTGGTTCGCTTATGCGGTCGAGCATGATGGAGAGGTTGATTGTGCTGAATGGCGGAAGTTGCGCTGAAAAGGTAGCGAGAATCTCTCGCTTACTTCTCCCGTCACGACGGACATCGGCGTTCTTAACACGTGAAGCACGACTCAGTGCTGGGCGCGAACAATTGTCGCGCACTGGTGGAATCGTCGGTGGTAGGTGTTAGGTCCGACCCGTTCAGCTTCGTCGGCCTTCAGCCCGCCGAGCAACCCCTCGAGCTGGTAGCATCAACAAGCTTTGCCCCATCGGCATAGATTGACGCGCTCTAATCGGAGCCAGCCAATTCGCGGAGGTTTGCCACCGAAGCGGGGCGTATTCTCGCGGGTTTCGGTGTCTGCGAATGTGCTGGTCGGCCGATGACTTTTGAGTCATGCCGTTCTTCGGACGCTGCAACTATTATCCACCGCACCTTAGGAGCAGGGGCGCGATGGCGACGATTCGCAATTTGCCAAATCTGGACCCTGCGGAATATGTCGCGCTGGTCGACAAGGAGCAGGCGGACGAGCGGCACGAGGCCGCGCGGATGCTCTGTCTCGTCGGATTGACCCAGTACCCGCGCTCGGCGAAATTGTTCACGCTCCTCGGCTGGCTTCAGTTGCGAAGCGGCGACCTGGCGGATGCAGAGTCCAGCTTTCGGCACGCGCTCTGCCACAATCGAACAAGCGCGGACACGCACGCCGGACTAGCCGCCGCTTTAGCACAGTCTGGAGATTTTTCCGCTGCAGAAACACACTACAGCCGCTCGCTTGAGCTGGCGCCGGGCAGCGCAAGGACGTTGTTCAACTACGGTTGCACCCAGATGTCGTTGCGCCGGCTGGACGAGGCGATTCATTCCTTTCAAGAGGTGATTCGACTCGATCCGCAGTTAACCGACGCGCACCATAATTTAGCGATCGCCTTCAACAAGAGCGGTCGCTGGGCGGAAGCGATCGAATCGTGCAACGACGCACTGGCGATCGCCCCCGGCTCCTGGCAGATTCGCCTGGCGCGGGCAATGACCCGGTTGGCGCTCGGTTCGTTCGCCGAGGGCTGGACGGACTACGAGGCGCGGATCGAGTCGCAGGACTATTGCACGCAGCTGCTTGGGCTGCCTGAGTGGCATGGTCCGAACGATCACCGCAGCTCGATCGCGGTCGTTCCCGAGCAGGGCGTGGGCACGCAAATCATGTTTGCCTCCTGCCTGGCGGATTTGACGACGCACGTAGCGCGGGTGACGATGGCGTGCGATCCGCGGCTGATCCCGCTCTTTCGCCGCTCGTTTCCGTCGGTCGAGATTGTCGCCGACGGACTGCTGCCGCTGTTGGCTCGCAACGGCAACTTCGATTGCTATGTGATGGTTGGCAGCCTGCCCAAGTTTTTTCGACGGACGCGCGGCAGTTTTTCCGGAAAGCAATATCTCGTGGCCGACGACGGCGTGAGAAACAAGTGGGCGACGCGGCTCGACGAGCTGGGGCCGGGATGCAAAATCGGCGTCTCCTGGCGGGGCGGTTCGTTCCGAAGAGATTCGCTGCATCGCTGCACGGAGCTGGCCGATTGGTTGCCAGTCCTCGAGTTGCCACGCGTGCACTGGGTGAACCTGCAATACGACGCTCAACCGGCGGAGCTCGACGCGTGGCGGCAGGCTTGCAGCGGACGATTCGACGAATGCCGCGACCTGGACAAAAAGCACGACTTTGAAAACATGGCGGCGCTTGTGAGCGAGCTGAACCTGGTCATTTCGGTGGTCAACTCAACGGTCCACCTCGCCGGCGGCCTGGGCGTGCCGACTTGGACGCTGGTGCCGCGGGGTGGCGAATGGCGTTGGCTAGCCGCCGGCGAGACGTGCCTCTGGCACAGGTCGGTGCAACTGTTCCGGCAGCGGCAGCACGACGATTGGACGCCGGAGTTCGCCAATCTTCGTTCGCAGCTCGCGTCCCGCCTCGCGAGAAGCATATCGGATGCCGCCTGAACGCGAGCCGGTCTCTCGCCGTCCGGAACCAGCGTTTCGACCGACTTCCGCCGCCGACCTGGCCCGTGTGGTCTAAATCGCAGTCCGAATCACCCGCTCGCCTTCCTGGCATAAATGTGCAGCGCCATCGGCGGTGGGAGCTTCGGCCACCAGGCGCACGATCGGTTCGGTGTTGCTGGCGCGGACCAACAGCCAGCTGCCGCTGCCGTCGGGATTGCCCCAGTCGAGACGAAGTCCGTCGAGGCGGTCGGCGCGGGCCCGGGGCCATTCGGCTTCGAGCGCTTCGAGAGCGGCGGTGATTTTTTCGCGTGGCAGATCGATCTTCGTTTTGCAGATCGCGTAGCGGGGCAGCTCGTCGGCCAGTTGGCTGACTGGCACCCCGCGGGCGGCCATCGCGTCGAGCACCAGGGCCATGCCGACAAAGCTATCGCGCACCAATCCGACGCGAGGATCGATCACGCCGCCGTTGCCCTCGCCTCCAAGCACGGCGTCGGTGTCGAGCATCTTGTCGACGACGTTGGCCTCGCCGACCGCCGAGCGATGAAACGGCAGCCGGTATTTGCGAGCGACGTCTTCCGTCATCCGGCTGGTGGAACAATTCATGACGATCGCGCCCGGCGTCCGGCCGAGCACGTAATTGGCGCAGATCGCGAGCGTGTATTCTTCGCCGAGATAGCGGCCGTTTTCGTCGATGATCGCCAGCCGGTCGGCGTCCGGGTCCTGGCAGAAGCCGATCTGCGAATGGCTGCGGGTCACTTCGTCCAGCACGCCGGCCAAATTTTCCGCGGTTGGTTCCGGCGGATGGGCAAACTTACCGTCCGGCGTGCCGCCGAGCAGCTTGACGTCGCAGCCGAATTGATCGAGCAGCGCTTGGCCGAGCACGCTTCCCGCTCCGTGATTCGCATCGAGCAAAACGCGAAATCGCCGAGTGCGAATCTGCGCCAGGTCGATGACGTCCTCGATCAGGGCGAGATGGGCGGAGACCGTGTCGTCGACCCACTTGGCCACGGGCGGTTTGGCAGCGGGGGGCTTCGCGCTGGCCAGCGCGCGATAATTCGGCAACACGCGCCGTCCGATCGCGTCGGGGACGACGCGTCCGTCGTTCCAGAAGAGCTTCATGCCGTTGTATTCGGGCGGATTGTGGCTCGCCGAGATCTGAATTCCGCCGGCGCAGCGGAGCTGGCGGACCAGCACGCCGGTGGTGGGCGTGGCGGCGATGCCGGCATCGAAAACCGTTCGCGCGTCGCCATCCGCGAGGCCCGCCGTGATCGGGGCGACGAATTCGCGGCCGTTGGCCCGCCCGTCGCGCGAGACGACGACCGGACCGGCGGGCAGCAACTTGGCAAACGCTGCCGCGTAACGCCAAGCCACCTCGGGCGTGAGCGACTGGCCGACGATGCCGCGCAGGCCGGAAGCGGTGATGATAGGTTCGTGACTCACGGCGATCCGAGAAGCGTTTTCCGCAGGTTTTCGAGTGGTTGGCGGATCGGCGGATCCGCTCCAAAGCGTCGAGTATACGAGGATTGCACATCCCCGGCGAGAGTGGGTCGCCGAACGGCTCGGGCCGAATCCTTGGCTGCCGCTCGGTTACAATGAATCGTATGAACACCGCGGGTCGTCCTAATCGTCGCGATTTTTTGCAGGGCCGGGCAGCCGTCCGGGCGCTGGCGGACGTGGTGGGCGGCCCGGATGCAGAGCCGCCGCTGGAGCCGGACGAATCGGCCAGGGCACTGGTGAGTCTCCGCCGTGGGGCGATGGCCTGTGAGTTCGAGGTGCAACTCGCGGCGAATCGGCGTGACGGCGCGATGGAGCATGCGTTGGCTGCGCTCGATTTGCTCGAATCGCTCGAAGCCCAGATGACGATCTACCGCGCCGATAGCGAGGTGCTGCGGGTCAACCGCGAGGCGGCAATGGGCCCGGTGGCGGTCGAGCCACGGCTGTTTGCGATGTTGCAACTAGCGGAGCGGCTCTATCACGAGACGCACGGGGCGTTCGACTTCACCAGCGGCCCGCTTTCGGAGGCGTGGGGATTCTCGCGGCGGCAGGGCCGTTTGCCGAGCGATGGGGAGATTGCAGCGGCGCTCGCTCGCGTCGGCATGGGCGACGTCGAACTTGACGAGGAAACTCATTCGGTTCGATTCCTGCGACCGGGGCTGTCGCTGCATCTGAACAGCATTGGCAAAGGTTACGCGCTGGATCGAATGGCGGAGTCGCTCGCGGCCGCTGGTATCGGCGACTTCCTGCTCCACGGCGGGCGGAGCAGCGTGCTTGCGCGGCAACTCGCCCGGCGGCTCGGGGCCCGGTCGCGTCAAAGCCGGCTGGACGATTGGCGTCCCCCATCCGCTCCGGCCGGGCGAGCGGATCGGTGAAGTCGACCTGGTCGATCAGGCGCTCGGCACGTCCGGTTCCGGCACGCAGTTCTTCGAGCACGCGGGCCGCCGCTATGGGCATCTGCTCGATCCGCGGACCGGCCGGCCGGCCGAAGGCGTTTATGCGGCGACGGTCGTGGCGCCGACGGCCGCGGAGGCCGACGGCCTGTCGACGGCGTTCTACGTGATGGGAGCCGATGCGGCGGCCGAATACTGTGCGGCCCATCCGGGGATTGGGGCGATCGTCGTCTCGCTTGGCGACGAGTCCGGGAGCAGTACGCGTTGCGACAATGGGGCTCGCCGCCGACCGCTGGCATCCGCGCGCCACGGTGTGATTTCTCGGCTGGTTTTGCCGATTGCGGAAGCTGCGATGGTAATCGCGGTGCCCGGCAGCGCAGAGAGCCGATACAATGCCGGGCGAGCGGTCCTGACTCGTTCACCCAGCCCTCCCTGCCCGAGCCGCACGATGCTTGCCGTTTTGTTTCATCCGTCGAGCTACCTGGGGATCATCATTTTCCTGATCCTCACCGGGTGCGGCATGCCGATCCCGGAGGAGCTGGCTTTCGTGCTGGCCGGCGTGCTCAGCGCCGAGGGGCATCTCAATTGGCCGCTGGCACTGGCCTCCTGCCTCGTCGGCGCGATCCTGGGCGACTCGGTGATGTACTCGATCGGCCGCCGCTGGGGCGACTCGCTCTTGAGCTCCCATCCGCGGTTCGCCTGGATGTTGCAGGCGAAACGGGAGAAGCAGTTCGAAGAGGCGGTCCAGCAACATGCCTTCAAGGTGATGCTCCTGTCGCGGTTCCTGGTGGGGATTCGCGGCCCGGTGTACGTGGCGGCCGGGGCGGTCCACGTTCCGTACCGGCGGTTTCTGGCGATCGACGCGGTCTGCGCGACGCTGGTCGTCTCGACGTTCTTCTGGCTTTCGTACTTCTTCGGCGACAATGTGCTCGGCTGGATTCGCGATGCGGAGATGACCGTCACCATCGGCGTGGTGCTGGTGGTGATCGGCGTGGGACTGTTTCTGTACCTGCGGAGCCGAAAGAAGATCGCGGAGATTGTGTTGAGGGAAAGTGGTGAGGAGCCGGGAGCCGGGAGCCAGGAGTCGGGAAGAATCGGATGACCTTCGCTTCCGCCCTCACCCGGCTTCTCCCGAAGGTATAGGTGAGTCGAGACGCTGGAAGCCGGAATAGCGCGCGACGAAGCGATCCAAGTCGCCGCGGGAGGTGAAGTCGGCGGCGGTCCAGGGTTCGTCGGTGAGTAGGTGCCGGGATTCTTCCGGCAAGATGTAAGCGTCGGCTGCAAGCTGGCGGCCGTCGTCGCATGCCACGGTAATCGAGCGGCGCTCGTAGAAGTCGTCTTCAAAGCGGTCGAGGCGGGCGATGGCGTCGGCGTCGACGTCGAGATAGAGGACGCCGGGGACGCGGGAGGGTTGAGAGTTGAGGGTCGAGGGTTGAGGTCGGGAAGGCATTGGATGATGCCGGGATAGACGGCGCCGCTTACGCGGAAGATTTGGTAGCCGCCGAGCGCGGCGCGGATCGTTTCAAATTGCCGGCCGACAACTGCCTGCCAGATTTCCGGGAACATCAGCGTGCCGTAGGTGAAGAGTGCATGGAAGGGGGTAGGGGACAGGAGACAGGGAATCGCGGTGGGAAACCGCTCCTGCAAGGCTACACTGGGTGGGAGCGGGATGAAAAGGTGGTAGAATTGTATGAGCGAAAGGAGCCACCATGGCAAACGTCGATTTCACGACCGATCAAATTGTCGATCTGGTGCTGCGCCTTCCGAGCGAACGGAAAAAGGAAGTGCTTATGGCCCTTGCCAGCGAATCGAATGCACGGCGCGAGGAGCGGATGGCGTATGGTGAGGCTCAAATGCGTCGGCTTTGTGCCGCTAGTGGGCTCGACTGGGAGCGGATGAATGAGGATGAGCGAGAGGCGTTAGCGGACCAGTTGATCCATGAGGATCGGCGCTGCAGTCCGTAGCTTCCAACTGGGGGCGCACTGTCGCTTGACGCCAGTCACCCAAATCCGGTCAGAATCCTCGCCTGACCTCTCCCGGAGAGCGAGGAACCAATATTCGTGTCTCTACCGCTCATTACAAGTCGGCAGAATCCGCGGGTGAAGGAGGCGGTGGCGCTGCGCGTGGGGCGGGAGCGGCGGAAGACGGGGCGGCATTTGATCGATGGGGCGCGGGAGATCGAGCGGGCGCTGGAGTGTGGCGTTCGGCCGCTCGAAGTCTTTGTTTGCGAGGGCGTCGAAAAAACAGTTCTGACCCCTTTTTCCGGGGCGGAGATCTTGTCGGTTACGGCGGAGGTGTACGAAAAGCTTTGTTTTGGCGAGCGGGAGGAGGCGGGGGTGGTCGTCGTGGCCCAGACGCCGCAGCGAGGACTATCTGATCTGAAGCTTGGGGCGGATCCGCTCGTGGCTGTGATTGAAGGAGTCGAGAAGCCGGGGAACGTCGGGGCGATATTGCGGAGCGCGGATGCGGCCGGCGTGGATGCGGTGATTGTCGCGGATGGTGGGACGGATTTGTTCAATCCGAATACGATTCGCGCGAGCCTCGGGACCGTGTATCGCGCGAACGTGGTCGAAGCGACGAGCGCCGAAGCGATCGAGTGGCTTAGGGCCAACGGTATGCGAGCGATCGCCGCGCGGCCGGACGCGGAGCTGGATTACACGGCGGCGGATTTGCGCGGCGGCGTGGCGATCGTGCTGGGGAGCGAAGCGGCGGGGCTCTCGGATGCGTGGCGATGGAGCGGATGTGCAGGCGGTGCGGCTGCCGATGCGGGGAATCGCGGATAGCCTCAACGTGTCGACGACGGCGGCGGTGTTGTTTTATGAGGCGGTAGACAGCGAGGAGCAGGCGAGCAGAGAGAAGTAAGACGCCGGTTCAGATGCCAAGGCTCGACCGGAGCCTCGCCTTGCCCATAACTCGCAGTTTACGTTTCCAGCGCTTGGGCGGCGGTGAGCGTGTTGCGCATCAGCATGGCGACCGTGAGCGGGCCGACGCCGCCGGGGACGGGGGAGATGGCGCCGGCGACTTCTTTCACCGCGTCGAAATCGACGTCGCCCACGAGGCCCGCTTCGGTGCGATTGATGCCGACGTCGACCACCGCGGCGCCGGGTTTGACCATCTCGGCGGTGATCAGCTTCGGGCGGCCGATGGCGGCGACGAGGATGTCGGCCAGTGCGGCGTGACGGCGGCGAGGTCGGGCGTGCGGCTGTGGGCGATGGTGACCGTGGCGTCGGCACCGGGGCCTTTTTGGATGAGCATGTTGGCCAGCGGCTTGCCGACGATGTCGCTGCGGCCGACGACGACGACATGGCGGCCGGCGATCTCGATGCCGTTGCGTACCAAGAGCTGCTGCACGCCGTGCGGTGTGCAAGGGAGGAAACGCGGTCGGCCTTGGACGAGGCGGCCGACGTTTTCCGGATGGAAGACGTCGACGTCTTTGGCGGGCGTGACCGCGAGGACGACGCGGGCCGGGTCGATCTGCTTGGGATAAGGCGACTGGACGAGGATGCCATGCACCTCGTCGGCCATGTTCAGCTTGGCGATCAGCTGGAGGAGGTCTTCTTGCGAGGTGGTCGCGGGGAGGCGATGGAGCTGGCTCTCGATGCCGATCTCTTCGCAGGCGCGGCGTTTGTTGCGGACGTAGACTTCGCTCGCGGGGTCGTCGCCGACGAGCACGGCGGCGAGGCAGGGGACGACGCCGTTGTTCTGGATGAACTCGACCACTTCCTCGGCGAGCTCGCTGCGGATTTGCTTCGCCAGTTTCTTGCCGTCGAGGATGGTTGCGGGCATCGAGGAGTTGAGAGTTCAGGGTTGAGAGTTGAGGGACTGGCGATTCTAGCCTGGATTGTGAGGCGTGTCAGGTGGCGATGGGGAGGCCGAGTTTCGTGAGCAGGTAGAGCGCGAGCGCGGCGTAGAGTGCGGCGACCCAATCGTCGGCCATCACGCCGAGACCTTCTGGCAGATGTTCGAGCTGGCGGGCTGGCGGCGGCTTGGTGATGTCGAACAGGCGGTGGAGCGCGAAGCCGGCGATGGCGATTTTCCAGCTGGTGAGTGGCACCAGCAGGAACACGATCGGCAGCGACATGATTTCGTCCCAGATGATCGCCTGGTTGTCCTTTTTGCCGCCGAGCGCTTTGCCGGCCGCGGTGCACAGCGGGATGCCCGCGAGGTTGAGCAACAGGATCGCGGCGAATTGCCAGATTTGGTTCGGCAGCAGACGCGATCGCCCAGGCGACGAGCGAACCGATCGCGGCCCCGACGGTCCCTGGTGCTGGGAAGACGAGGCCGGCACCGAGCCCGGTGGCGAGCCAAGCCGAGGGGGAAAGGCGGAAGGGGGAAGGGGGAAGGTCGGGCGACGAAGTGTTCATTCGGGCCAGTATCGCGGAATGGCGCCCGTTGCTCCATGCAAAGTGGCAATTCCAGCAATCCGCCTTCCCTCTTCCGCCTTTCCCCTTCCACCTTATTCAAGGTATCATTTGCTATGGCAGACGGCGGAAACTAGGTAATGTTTAGTGATTCGGTAAAGATACATGGCTGACGTGCAAGACATTGTCGAGGTAGCAATCGAAGGGAAGCTGAGCCCGCTCGAGAAGCTCAAGGCGGAGAGCCACTATCTGTTGGGGCAGATTCCGCAGGACCTGGCCGACCCGACCGACCACGTGTCGAAGGGAAGCACGCAGCTCCTGAAGCACCACGGCACCTATCAGCAGGACGACCGCGAGCGGCGCGCCGAAGCCCGGGCGGAAGCAGGTGTCGGCGGCCCCGCGAAGGCAAAGTTTTACAACTTCATGGTCCGCACGGCGATCCCCGGTGGCCGGCTCACGAGTGACCAGCTCCTGGCGGAACTCGACCTGTGTGACGAGGTCGGCAACACGACGCTGCGGATCACGACGCGACAGGGACTGCAGTTGCATGGTGTTCTCAAGGGCGATCTCAAGCACTCAATCGCGCGAATCAACGAGGTGCAATTGACGACGCTGGCGGCCTGCGGCGACGTGAAGCGGAACGTGATGTGCTCCCCCTGCCCTTACAACGGCGACCCGGTCCACGCCCAGATGCAGGCCCTGGCGGACGAATTCGCGGAGCGGCTCAAGCCGAACACGAAGGCGTATCACCAGATTTGGCTCACCAACGGCGACACGGGCGAGAGCCAACTGGTCGCCGGCTCGACGAACGGCAGAGAGGGGGAGCAATCCCCTTTTTTTGCGAGCGAAGCGAATGGAAAGGGCGATGCTGGCGATCGCAAACTGGGGACCGTCCCCGGCGCCGATCCGGTCGAGCCGATCTACGGGCCGACGTATCTGCCGCGGAAGTTCAAGATTGCGATCGCGCTGCCGGGGGACAACAGCACGGACGTTTATGCGAACGACGTGGGATTGCTGGCGATCTGCGAGGATTGGAACGTCGTGGGGTACAACGTGCTGGTCGGCGGCGGCTTCGGCGTCACTCCCAGCGCGAAGAAGACGTTTCCTGCCGTGGCGATCCCGCTCTGCTACGTGAGCGGCGGCGGAAGTGGTCGACCTAGTGGTGGCGATCGTCAAGGTGCAGCGCGATTTCGGCAATCGGGCCGACCGCAAGATCGCTCGCATGAAGTACCTGATCCACGATTGGGGCATCTCGCGGTTCAAGGACAAGGTCGAAGAGTATTACGGCGACGCGCTCGCGCCGCCGAAGCCGGTGGGCGTCCACGGCTTCAACGACGGGATGGGCTGGCACGAGCAGGGCGATGGCCGCTGGTTCTATGGCCTGAACGTCGAAAATGGCCGGATCAAAGACACCGATACGATGCGGCTCAAATCGGCGCTGCGGGAGATTTGCACGGCGATGCGCCTGCCGATTCGGCTCACACCGCACCAGAGCATCATCTTTTGCGACATTCGCCCCGAGGACCGCGAGCGGCTCCAGGAAATCTTGCGCCGTCACGGCGTGCCGCTCAGCGAGGAATACTCGGCGGTCCGACGCTGGTCGATGGCCTGCCCTGCCCTGCCGACCTGCGGCCTGGCTGTCACGGAAAGCGAACGGATACTGCCATCGCTGATCGACGAATTCGAAACGGAGCTCAAGAAGCTCGGCCTGGAGAACGAAGTCTTCACGACGCGGATGACCGGCTGCCCGAACGGATGCGCCCGGCCGTACAACTCGGACATCGGCCTGGTCGGCAAGACGAAGGACAAGTACACAATCTTCCTGGGCGGCCGGCTGCTCGGCGACCGGCTCAACTTCATCTACAAAGACCTGGTGCCGACCGACAAAGTGGTGCCGACGCTCGTGCCGGTACTGCAGCTCTTCAAGGACGGCCGGCACGACGGCGAGACGTTCGGCGACTTCTGCCACCGCGTGGGCAAGGACGAGCTGTTGATGCACTGCGACGTGTGACCGGCGGTGCGGCGTCGCGCTTCTTAAGTCATGAATCTTTATCGGTGTGGCGCAGGACTTGTTTCACGACATACGTGGGGCGGCGTTTCGCTTCATCGTAGATGCGTCCGATGTATTCGCCGATGATGCCGAGAAACACCAGCTGCACGCCGGACAGAAATATGATCGCCACGATCAGCGTGGTGAAGCCCTGCGGGGGTCGCTCGAGGAACAACTTTCCGACGACCGCATAGGCGGCATAGGCTATCGAGCCCATGAGGGACACCAGGCCGATGACGGTTGCCAGCCGCAGCGGCAAGTTCGAGAACGCAAATACGCCGTCGAAGGCCAGTTGTGCGAGTTTGACGAGGCCGTATTTTGACTGTCCGGCGCGGCGCACTGCGCGTTCGACCGGGATTCCGACTTGGGGAAAGCCGGCCCAGGTGCGGAGGCCGCGAAGGTATCGATGCCGCTCCGGCGATTGGCGCAAGACGTCGACGACGCGGCGTGTCATGAGTCCGAAGTCGCCGGCGCCGACAGGCGGAGAGACGTCGGAGATTGCGGCGATCAGCCGATAGAACAGTCCGTAGCCCGTCCGTTTCCACCAACCTTCCTTGCGGTCGGTGCGGATTGCGTAGACGACGTCGAACCCGGCCCGATACTCTTCCAAGAATCGGGGAATCGTCTCGGGCGAATCCTGCAGGTCGGCGTCCATCACGACCACCACATCGCCGGTGGCTTCGTCCAAGGCGGCAGTCAGGGCGGCCTGGTGGCCGAAATTTCGCGAAAACGACACGACGACGATCCGCGAATCGCGCTGAGCGGCGGCCGCCAGGAGGAGTGGCGTGCGGTCGGTACTTCCGTCGTCGACGAGCACGACTTCGTGGGGTCCATTGGGCAAGGCGTCGAGAGTCCGCAGGATTCGCTCCAGCAATTCGTCGACGACCGCCTCTTCGTTCAGAAGGGCAACGGCCACGGAAATCTTCCGTGGATCGGGGCGGGGTTCGTTGGAAGGGATCGCCGTCGAATTCAAGTTGAGATCCTGATCGCGCGGAATGTGTCTGGATGCGGCCCTGATGGCGATTGCCAGCTTCTCTAGTGTACTATCTGGGGTGGACAAAGACCCGACGTGCGGTGGATGTTGAATTCGTGGATTACCGCCCCGCGTGACGGGTTGTCGCTCTTCGAGTGCCAATTTCAGAGGTCTCGATTTGGCTGTACACCGAAGCAATTCGACGTCTAACGGCGGGCTGCTCGCCGACCGGCTGTCGCGCCATAGTTCGCTGATCGCAGCGCTGCTCGTGGCGGCGTTTGGAGCACTGGCCTGGTCGGCGGTTGCCGAAAAGTCGATCACCTTCGACGAGATCGCCCACGTGACCGCCGGATTCAGCTACTGGAAATTCGGCGACTTTCGGCTCCAGCCGGAGAACGGCGTGTTGCCCCAGCGGTTCGCCACTCTGCCGTTGCTGGCGAGCGGCGCCATGTTCCCGAGCCGCGATGACCCGCACTGGCATGAGTCAGACGTCTGGAAGCTGGGGCATTCGTTTTTCTATCGGCAGGGAAACGATTTTCTGCAAATGATCTGGCGTGCCCGGGGGATGATCGTGCTGCTTGGCATGGCACTGGGCATCGTGGTGTTTCTCTGGTCGCGGCAATTATTTGGCGACGCCGGGGGATTGTTGTCGCTAGTGATCTACGTGTTTTCCCCGACGATGCTGGCACACGCGGCGCTGGCAACTTCGGACCTGTGTGTGTCGCTCTTGTTCGCGGTTGCACTGGCGTGCTTTTGGCGAGGTTTGCACAGAGTGTCACTTGCCACCGTATCGGCAAGCGGATTGGCACTGGGCTTGCTGTTCGTCTCAAAGATGTCGGGCGTGGCGATCGTACCGGTCGCATTCGGGCTGCTCGTGATTCGGTTGGTCGTGCGGCGGCCGCTCAAAGTCGCGTGGCGGAGGCGGCCGGCCGTCGTCACGCGCAAGATCGCACAGGCCGCAATCCTGCTCACCTCGATGTCTGCCCAGGCCGCGATCGCCTTGGGCGTGATCTGGCTGTGTTATGGGTGCCGCTACTCGATCTTTGGCGAGTCGGTTGCGGGCCAGGATCATTTGTTCGGTGGTGAAACCTTACAAACTTTGACCAGGTCGGGAGGCATCGGAACCCTGGTGCAGCTGGCTGGTCGATGGCATCTGCTGCCGGAGGGATACCTGCATGGGTTCGCGTATGTCCTGCAGTCGTCGCAGGCGCGGGTGTCGTTTCTCAATGGGGAATTCAGCCCGGTGGGATTTCGCTGGTTCTTTCCGTTGGCGTTCCTGCTCAAGACGCCGCTGCCGACGCTGCTGTTGATCGCGGCCGCTGGGTTCGCGCCGCTCGCCGACTGGTGGGGCACAAGGGAACATGGGCGTCGCGATTCGAAGCTGGCCAACCGGCGCCTGTTCCGGCTGTTGTATCGCACCGCGCCGCTGACAGTGTATATCGCCGTGTATTGGGCGCTGGCGCTGCGGACGAGCCTTAACATCGGCCAGCGGCATTTGTTACCGACGTATCCGCTGTTGTTTATTCTGTGCGGCGCGGCCAGCGCGTGGTTTCATAGTCCTCGTCCGCTGGTTCGCGCGTTGCCGGTGCTGGCCGTGGCCTGGCTGATCGTCGCGTCGTACAACATCCGGCCCCATTATCTGGCCTATTTCAACGAGCTCGCCGGCGGTCCGGGAAATGGCTATCGCCATCTGGTCGACAGCTCGCTCGACTGGGGGCAGGACCTGCCAGGGCTCAAGCGCTGGCTCGACGCCAAAGCCGCCCCGAACGAACTGGTTTACCTCTCGTATTTTGGCACCGGCAGTCCGGCCGCCTACGGGCTTCACGCGCGCGAGCTGCCTTCGTATCCCGATTTTCGGAGCCAGCCGGAAACCGGCGATTTGCAGCCCGGCCTGTACTGCATCAGCGCGACGAATCTGCAGTGCGTGTACATTCCTCCGCAAGGAGCCTGGTCGGCGGAGTACGAGACGAACTTACCAGGAACTGCTCTCGGAGATCGCGCGGATGGCCCGGCAGCAGCGCGACGATCCGAAATACATCGACAAACTGCGGGCCGATCCGGCCGAGCTCGCCAACTGGAATGGGGTTTTGGCACGGTTTGAAACCTATCGCTTCGCTCGGCTGTGCGCTATTTGCGGTTCCGCGAGCCGGACGACTCGATCGGCTACAGCATCTTGATCTATCGCGTCGACGCGGATGATATGCGGATGGCACTGTTTCGACCGCTCAGCGACTGGGTCCCTGCCGTGAACCGCAGCAATTCACGTTGAGACCCAGGGCGTGGGCCATGGCGGCTTTGACCTCCAGCGTGCGGTCGGCGGCGGCCGCGTCGTTCGAATACACGACTTGCACGTGGTTCGACTTGTGCTTGGCCATCAGCTGGTCGCGCGACACGCCATAGAGCACGGCGTGCATGATCGGCCATTGAGGCGTCGTGGCGTTCCAGCGGCGCTCGGTTTCCTCGCGGGGGAGCGAAATCGCGGCGCCGCGGCCGACGTCCATCGCCAGGGCGTCGTCCTCGACGTAAATGCGGGACCAGACGATTTCGCCGCGGCTTCGAGATGCCGCGCAGCGTGCTGCCGCCGTTGGGGAAATACATCGCCGGTTGGCGGAAGCCTTCGGCGCCGGCCCAGCCGCCGTCGAAGTGGGCCGGCGGCGCGGAGCCGCTGATCTCGAACACCCAGACGTAATCCTTCGTCGTGCCGGAGCGGTCGGCGTCGGCCCAGCGGACGTCGTGCAGCGTCGTTTCGACCGGCTGCCCGGTGGCCCGCTGCACGCGGTTGGTGAGCCAGCGCGTCGAGGCCCGGCGCACTCGTCGACTTCGTTGAAATGGACCAGCGGCTGGCCTTCGTAAAGCACGCGCTGGCCGTCGCGGCTCGTGACGGGCGGGCGATCGGAGTTGTTGAGCGTCCCCTCGACCAGGTCGCTGGCCGGCAGCAGATCTTTGAGCCCTTGCTGGTACTGGATGCCGATCAGGTCGCAGCCGAAGTCGTCGGCAATCCGCAGCGCGGCGACGTACATCTTGCACTGCTTGAGAATTTGCTCGTCGGTGAGGTCGGTCTCGTGGTTGGGGCCGGTGTGAAACTTCATGCCGCGGTCCTGGAACCACTGGTAGCACCGCGCGGGCCTCGTCGTCGCTGACTTGCGTCGTCTCGTAGTAGAGGGCCGACTGGCTGAGCCGCTCCTTGAACACGCCGGTCGGATGCAGCAGGTGATCGGGAATGATCGCGTTGAACATCCCCATGCAGCCTTCGTCGAAGATGCCCATGATCGCCTTGTCGCGCTGGAGCGTGGCGGCGAGCTGGCGGCCGAGGTCCACCGACGCGGCGTCGAACTTGCACTTTTCGTAAGGGACGGCGTGGGACGTGTCGTGCGACGTGCGGCCGGTCGCGAGCCATTCGCGGAGCCGCGTCTTGAAATAGTCGTCGGTAAAGTCTTCGCTCCACAGCGTGGAATAGGCAACGCCGGCCTTGGTCAGCGAACCGTTGAGATTCAGCATGCCGACCAGCCCCGGCCATTGGCCCGACCAGTTGGCGACCGTGAGGATCGGGCCGCGATGCGTCGTGAGCCCGGCCAGCACGTGGTGCGAATACTGCCAGACGGCCTCGGCCACGACCAGCGGCGCCGCGGGCGGAATCTCGCGGAAGACTTGCATGCCTTCTCGCTGGCTGGCGATAAACCCGTGGCCCGCGCCGGGCCGCTCATGATGGGCTCGGACGAGATTGTAGCCGGCATCGGCGACGGCACGCGTCAACGCCTGCTCCATTTCCTGCTGGGCCGCCCAGCAGACCCGGTTCGCCGAAATCCGCAAATCGCCGCTGGCGACCAGGTAGACGTCTTTGGCCGCGGAGGCAGGTGAGTTTCTGTCCGCCATGCTCTAGCACCCTTCTTCGGGAGAGAATTGAAAACTTGAACCTCATTTTTGCCGTCGTTGGGGCGGCAAGCAAGGGAATCGACGGAAAGGAGTGTCAAGTGTGCTTGACATCTGCGGGCGTGTCAAGTATGATTGACGTCGTCCGGTAGGCACTATTTCGCGGAGGTGAAATTGTGAAGAGCTTCGTCGATCGGTCGTTTGCCAGGTATGCCCTGGCGTTGATCACGTCGCTGGTGCTCTATGGAGCGGCGCTTGTGGTGAGTCTGACGTGGTTGAAGGCAGGGGTGGCGTGGCCGTGGAAATTTGGGATCGCGGTGCTGCCGGTGTTGCCGGCGCTTGGGATCTTGCTGGCGGTAGTTCGTTTCTGCCAGTCGCTCGACGAGTTGCAGCGGCGAATGCAATTGGAGAGCCTGGCGTTTGGGTTTGCGGCAGCGGCGATTGCGACGTTTACCTACGGGTTTCTGCAGAACGCGGGCCTGCCGGACGTGAGCTGGGTTTGGGTCTGGCCGGTGATGGCCGTCTGCTGGCTGCTGGGTCAGGTCGCAGCACGGTGGAGGTACCGGTGACCAACAAATTGCGCGAGCTGCGGAGTGCGCGAAATTGGTCGCAGGCCGAGCTAGCGGAGCGGGCGGGCGTTTCGCGCCAAACGATCAACGCGATTGAGACCGGCAAATACGACCCGAGCCTGCCGCTGGCGTTTGCACTGGCGCGAATCTTCAAGCTAAGAATTGAAGACGTATTTGATGATCGGGCGTAAGCGTCGGC
The DNA here is from genome assembly GCA_963808175.1 of uncultured Planctomycetota bacterium. Taxonomy (GTDB): domain Bacteria; phylum Planctomycetota; class Planctomycetia; order Pirellulales; family Lacipirellulaceae; genus DASYDU01. The sequence continues at coordinate 21,669 of CAWEEU010000023.1, forward strand.
CAGAGAAGCACTGGTGACGCGTTCGTGACGTTGTCCTGCTTCCGCGTGCAATGGAATGCTCGTTGATTGGCGTGAGCGAGAAAGAACGTGAATTGGCTGTTTCGGCTCGGATGAGCTGCTGGCGCTGCCATTCTTGTTGCGTTCACGCAAACCGAAGCACTCGTCGCCGCCACTTGATCCCGGCTAACCACTTCACTTGTTCGAGAGAAGGAGACCGAAGCCGTATTCGAATTCTCTCGCAGAATCAGCCGCACCAAATCCACTGCCTTGCGACAGGCAGCCAATCATCAATCATCGATCATCAATCACCGATTTTCCCTCCCCGGCCCCTCAAACCCTGGCCCCTCCGCCGCCTCAACTCTCCGCTTGGCGACGCGGGCGGTCAGCTTTACAATTCCCAAAGTGAGACTCGCACAAACCAACCAATTCCACCGCCTCGCGTCGCAATAATCATGGTCACTGCCTCCGCCTCGCACCCCACCACCCTGTCGATCCGCATTCTCCGCCAGGACGCCCCCGGAAAGAAGCCGCGTTGGGAACGGCACCGGATTCCCTACGAGCCGAATCTCAACGTGATCAGCGTGCTACAGAAGATCGCGGCCCAGGCCACGACCGAAGAGGGCCGCCAGACCACGCCCGTCGCGTGGGATTGCAACTGCCTCGAAGAGGTCTGCGGCGCCTGCACGATGCTGGTGAACGGCCGCACCCGTCAGGCCTGTTCGACGCTGGTGGATCGCATCCTCGAAGACCAGCCGGGCGAGATCGAGCTGCGGCCGATGTCGAAGTTCCCGGTATTGCGCGACCTCTGCGTCGATCGCAGCCGGATGTTCCGCACGCTTGAGAAGGTGAAGGCCTGGATTGCGGTCGACGACTATTCGGACCGTGGCCCCGGTCCGCTGGAGTCGCAGGAGTCGCAGGAGATGCGTTACCCGCTTTCCGAGTGCATGACGTGCGGCTGTTGCGTCGAGGCTTGCCCGCAGTATGAGAAGATCGAGCCCCAGCGCCAGAGCGGCGAGAGCGATCCCGACTTTGAGGCCCGCAAGAACGCCGCCTACGACCAGGGTTTCGTCGGCGCCGCGGCGATCAGCCAGGTGATGCTCTTCAATCGCCACGGCACCGGCCAGATGAACGCCAGCGAGCGGCTTGAAGCGTTGATGGCTCCCGGCGGCATCCAGGTCTGTGGCAACGCTCAAAACTGTGTCGCCGTCTGCCCGAAAAACATCCCCCTCACTCGCTCAATCGCCCGCGCCGGCCGCGCCGTCACGCTCGAGTGGATCAAAAGCTGGTTCGAACGCTGAAACGCACGACGAGGAATTGGCTATTTGGTTGTTGCCAGGGGCCTAACATTAGTGATTTCGGAGAGTGGACATCGTACGATTCTCTTCGCCAGCCGAGAGCCGTTGGCACCGGCAACACCGATTGCCAGCAAGGTTTGCGTGACGATTGCCATTCCCGGGCGACGAATCTCGTACGACCGTCCGTCGCTGAGTTGTACGATCAAAGGCTCAAAGGGGCTTGCCCTCAGCAAGTCAGATACTTCGCTTGCTTTCATCGTAATTCTCCGAACCGCAACACCGTCCAGAATTCAGATCAAACCGTACTAGCCAGCGGCTCAACTTCGACAACATGAATCGTGGCACAATTTGTAACGCGGTCGGCAATAGCTGGATTGTCGCTGCGCGGCAAGCCAACTGCCACAACTTCATCGGATACCATTGCCATCTCTGGATGTCGAATATCATGCTTACGACCGTCAGACAAATGCAGTCTCAGCGGAATGAATGGCCTTTCCTCTAGCATTTCGATGAGACTTTCAGCATTCATATGCAGGATCCGCCCGAGGTCGCGGAGATTCGCTAAGGATGTTTTCCCATTGTAGGTGACCCATCCGGCAAATGACAAATGTAATCCTCACCCGCGACCAATCCCGCCGGCTCGACCGCCGGGCGATCGACGACTACGGCATGTCCGGGCTGGTGTTGATGGAGAACGCCGGCCGGGGCACGGTCGACGTCTTGGAGCGGCTCGGCATTCACGGCCCCGTGGTAATTCTCTGTGGCAAAGGCAACAACGCCGGTGACGGCTTTGTCATTGCCCGCCATCTTGAGATCCGCGGCCACGCCGCGAAAGTCGTGCTGCTCTTTCCACCGAGCGAACTGACCGGCGACGCGGCCGCGAACTTTGCGATCCTCGAAAAAGCGAGCGTGCCGATCATCGAAACGCCCGCTGAGTTCGATTCGCCCGCCCCTGACGCGGACTGGATTGTCGACGCGATGCTCGGTACCGGCGCCCGCGGTGAGCCCCGCCCGCCGTTCGACGCGGCAATCGACTGGATGAACGCCCAGCCGGCACGGAAGCTGGCTGTCGACGTCCCCAGCGGACTCGATTGCGACACCGGCGAGCCGGCCGCACACACGATCCGCGCCGACCACACCTGCACGTATGCCGCGATGAAAATCGGTTTCATGAAACCGTCGGCAAAGCCGTACGTCGGCGCCGTCCACGTCTGCGACATCGGCACGCCGCCGCAGCTCGTAGACGACATAGCACGCGACAATTGATTGGGTTGGCGCATCAGAAAATCGTCGAAGTCAGATGCCCGAGTCACCCACGCGAGCACCGTACTTGGATGCCAGGTAATTTGCGGTGAGGCCGTGGGCGACGATGCTTAGCAGGATCGTGCAGGCGGTGGTGGTGACGAGCGTGCTCGCGTTGGGGAGATGTTCGTCGAGGACCATCACAGCGAAGACGATGCTGGCCAGGCCGCGCGGGCCGAACCAGCCGAGAAACAGTCGGGTGTCGGTCCGCAGTCGCAGGCTGGTCGTGCCAAGGTAGACCGGGAGCATGCGGACGATGGTCAGGCTGGCCAGGGCATACAAGATCACGCGCCAGTCGGGCACTGCGAAGGGTCGGGCGAGCAATAGCGTACCGAAGACGAACCAGGTGAGCATAGCGAGTGTGTCGCCGGTACCTTCGGCCGCTTCGAGGACGGCCTGTTTATCCTGCCGGGTCAGGGCTCCGAACGTCATGCCGCCGACAAAGGAGGCGATGAAGCCGCTGCCGCCGAGCCACTGGGCGGAGGCGAAGCACAACAGGGCCAGCGCGAGCACGGGGATTTGATGCCACGAGCCTTCGATCCAGCGGCGACGGGTGCTCGTGCGAATCAGAAAGCTGCCAGAGGTGCCCAAGCCGAGGCCGACGGCGGCCCCGATTCCGATGGCCTTGAGCGAGAGGTCGAACGCCAATCGAATCGCGTCCCAACCGGCGACATTGCCCGCGGCGAGCGCCAGGAAGAGCAACAGCACCGGCACGCAGATGCCGTCGTTCAGCCCGCTCTCGACGTTGAGACTTTCGCGCACCGAATCGGGCACGGCCTGATTGGTGACGACCGCCTTGCCCAGGGCGGCATCGGTGGGCGCCAGCATCGTGGCCAGCAGTGCGAGCTCGATCCAGCCGAGATGCGGAAAGAGGAGCGCACCGGCGGCGAGGCCGAGGAGAATGGTGAGCGGCAGGCCGACGAGCAGCAGGCGCACCGGGATCGCCTCGAATCGGCGCAAGACCTGCAAATTGGCGTTGGCCGAGTCGGTGAACAGGACCAGGGCCAAAGTCAGCTCGGCCAGCCAGCTGATGCCTCTGGCATTCACGTTGAGGTCGATCAGCTTGAGACCTGCCGGACCACAAATCGCGCCTGCGACCACGTAGACGAATGCCCCGCTAAAAGGCGTTCGCTCCAGTCGGGACGCGACGACGCTGTAGAGAAAGACGAACGTCGCCAGGACGGTGAGGACTTGATATTCGGACATCGGCGATCAACAGGCGTCGGGGCCGCGGTCGAGCGCAGCATAGGTGTTGGAATCTGGCTCAGCAACTGCATTCATGCACGGGTCGGTCGCGTCGCGTTGCCTCATCCAGCCGGTCCTAATTGGAGAATCCGCTGCTGTTGGCCTACCCGAAGTCCTATTCCGGCGATCCGAGCCGCATCTGTTTCCAGACAATGGCCGTGCATATCAGCAACAACAGCGGAACCAACACGTCGGTCCAGAACCAGGGTCCCGCGTTGCCGGGTGCGAAATTGGCGCGACGATCATTTGCCGCACGTGGCCGATCGCGTCGCCACCGTACCAAACGGTGGCCGCGACGACCGCCGCCAGCCGGAAACTGAAATTGCCCCAGAAGGCCAGCAGGCCCAGCACGCCAACCGTCAGATCGGCGATCCCCACTTCGTACTGAAACGGGCTCACGGCCCAGCCGATGTTGGCAGCCGACGTGGCGGGGAAGAAGACGTGCACGACGAAGGTGTAGATGCCGGGCAAGCCCACCGCAACCAACAGCAGCCAGGCGAGCAACTGGTTGGCGAAGCTGCTGCCGTGTTGGCCGGCGTGAAGGCGAGTCGAAACCACCGCCAACAGCACGGCCGCGATCAGCATCACGACGCTGAAATCCTTGAGCAACGTCGAAACCAAAAACTCGATCATCGGGGACTCTCGCAGGAAACTCCGCTCCCCGCTAATAGCGAGGCGGTTTGGCGCAAACCGCTGCCGGCACGTTATAATCGACGGGTCTCAACTAGTCACCAGGGGAACCACCATCATGAATGCATTCACTGGAAATCGACATCTGGTCGTTTTCGTATCGTTGGCCAGCTATGTTGTGGCGGCGGGAGGCACACTCGCCCGGGCTCAGCAGTCCCAGGCGCCGGCCGCGGCCGTCGAATTTGGCCCGTACGAGTACGAGATCAAACCCGACGATGAGGCGTTTCGAAAACTCAATCCGCGGAAGGCCCCGCCGATCGGCCCGCTCCTGCTGAAGCGTGGCGACCGGTTGGCAATCTGCGGCGACTCGATTACCGAGCAAAAGCGCTATTCGCGAATTATCGAAACGTACCTCACCGCCTGCGTGCCGCAACTGGAGATCACCGCCCGGCAATACGGCTGGGGCGGCGAGAAGACCGATGGGTTCCTGGCGCGGATGGACCAAGATTGCTTGCGATTCAAACCCACAATTGCCACTCTATGCTACGGCATGAACGACGCCCGCTACCGTCCATTCGACGTTACCAACGGCCAGTGGTACGAGGACCACTACCGCGCGATCGTCGAGAAGTTCAAGGACGCCGGCACGCGTGTCGTGCTCGGTTCGCCCGGCTGCGCCGGCAAGACCGCCTCGTGGGTCAACAGCCGCAGCGGGACTCTCGACGAGCAGAATGAGAATCTTTGCGCACTGCGCGACATCGCGATTGAGGTGGCCGAGTCCGAAAACGTTGCGTTCGCCGACGTGTTCTGGCCGATGTTCCAGGCCCAGGTCTTCGCGCCTGGCCAGCACGGCGCGACGCAAGAAAAACCCTACGAGGTCGCCGGCAAGGACGGCATCCACCCAGGCTGGGCGGGGCACGTGGTCATGGCCTACGCGTTACTGAGGTCCATGGGGCTCGACGGTAAAATCGCCGACCTCTCGATCGACATGGCCGCGAACTCGGCAACCGCCTCGGATGGCCATACGATTAAGCCGCTGGGTAACGGGAGATTTGAAGTCACGAGCACCCGCTATCCGTTCTGCGCGTCGGGCTCGATCGACAGCGATGACTCCGTCCTGTCGGGCATGACGCTCGTGCCATTCAACGACGATCTGAATCAGTTCAAGCTCACCGTCACAGGGCTACCCGGCGGCAAGTATCGCGTCCAGTGGGGCGAACAGTCGAAGGAGTTCTCGGCCGGCCGGCTGTTAGACGGCATCAACCTGGCGGAGGAATTCTCGCGGAATCCGTTTTCCCAAGCGTTCGACCGCGTCGACCAGGCGGTCGCGGCGAAGCAAGCCTACGAAACGGAGCAAGTCAAATCGGTGTTCCACGGCCCGCAAGGTAAGGCCGACATTGAAAAGGCGGTAGCCGAGACTGAGGCCAAGCGGCGACCGCTGGCCGACGCGATCCATGCGGCGATGGTCCCGGTGACGCACGTGATCTCGATCGCACCGATCAAGCCATGACTCCTGCAATGCCGGCTTATGTGTTGAGCTTCACGCTCGGATCGTCGGCGACGTTGACCCAGACGTGCACGTGCGGCGCCCCGCAGTAGTGCCAGACGAACTACGGGCATTTGACCCGATCCCAAACTCCTACTTGCGACTCCAACGGCAGCTTGACACGTTATTGTACCCAATCGAAACTTGAGGCGCCAATTTGGTGCCTCAAGGTTTTATTCCGTCTCGCAGCGATTCGGCCGCATGGCGAAGAAGCGAAAACCAACCAGTTCCGACACCTCGCTTATTCCCTCCGAACGGATTGAGCGTTGTATCTTGCTTATCCGTGGTGAAAGGGTTATCCTCGATAGCGATCTCGCGGATTTATACGCGGTGGAAACGAAGGCCCTCACGCGGGCAGTGCGACGTAACGCCGACCGATTTCCGGGCGACTTTGATGTTCCAATTGAGTAACGACGAGTTCGCCGAGTTGAAACGACACTTCGGTACGGCCTTGTCGAACTATTCGCATGTTCAGTTCGTAAATCAGGGGAGAAATGGATTCCCCCTCACACTGAAGGAGCGCGTGAATGGTTGCCAAGGCGAAAACGAGCTACAAGATTACCAATTGGAGAAAATATAACGAGTCGCTGGTGCAGCGGGGCTCGATTACGTTCTGGTTTAGCGACGACGTGATCGACGCGTGGGAACATACCAACGAGGCCACGAAGGTCGGGCACCCGTTTGTTTACAGCGATACGGCCGTTGAAAGCCTGCTGATGTTGCGGGAGTTGTTTCGGCTTCCCTATCGGCAAACCGAAGGTTTGGGGCGTTCGCTGGCACAGTTGATGCAGGTGGACGTGGCGATTCCCGACTTCACGTCTCTGGCCAAACGGGCGGCCAAGCTGGAAATCGCCTTGGACGTTGCGGACCGCCAGGGACCGATCGACGTGGTCGTCGACAGCACCGGCTTGAAGGTGTTTGGCGAAGGCGAATGGAAAACTCGCAAGCACGGTGTGAGCAAACGACGCACGTGGCGGAAGTTGCACTTGGCCGTGAACCCGGATACGCAGGAGATGGAAGCGGAAGTGCTGACGGAAAACTGTGGGCACGACGCGAACCATGTGGAGGAATTGCTGGAGCAGATTGATTCGCCCATCAATTCGTTTGCCGGCGATGGGGCCTATGATCAGTGGAAAGTGTACGAAACGCTCGGCACCGACGAGATAGAGCCGATGATTCCTCCGCGTCGCAATGCCAAAATCAAGCAACACGGCAACTCGAGCCAGCCGCCTTTGGAGCGTGACGAAGCGATCCGCGAGATTCGCCGAGTTGGTCGGAAACGGTGGAAGGAAGACGTGGGATATCATCGACGCAGCCTGGCGGAAACCGCCATGTATCGCATGAAGTGTTGTTTCGGAGGAAATGTGAAAAACAGGATTCTCGAAAACCAACAGGCCGAAGCCCGTCTGAGATGCAAAATCTTAAACCGTTTCACCCACCTCGGGCTGCCTCAGTTCGAGTGGAATTAGTCAACAAGGCCATTCGGTACCGCAAATCAGTGGGGCGGACGCCGATATGCCGCCTATGACTTTACCGAACATGGAGTAACGATGCTGTCTAGCGTATTGACCAGCAATCGGGCGGTACAGGTCAACATTGCCGTCGTCCGTACGTTTGTACGACTCCGCCAAATCCTGTCCACGCACGAGAATCTCGCTCGCAAGCTCGACTCCCTCGAGCGTCGCTACGACGAACAGTTCAAGGTCGTTTTTGATGCGATCCGGCAGTTAATGACTCCACCAGCAACGCCAACCTCGAGGAAGATTGGGTTCCATGTCGCACGCGATTCGAAGTAGTCATAGGCCGCCCGCTACGCGTTGAGCTTGACGCTGGGGTCGTCGGCGACGTTGACCCAGACGTGCACGTGCGGCGCACCGCGGTAGTGCCAGACGAACGACGGGCCTTCAAGGCGCCAGATGTCCCAGACGCCGTCCTTGCCGATGTCCTGCTGCGGGAAGTAAGCGAGGTGACAGGCGTCGAGGCCGCCCTGCGCCTTGAGGCATTGGCGGGCTTCGTCGCGGTCGACCGTGCGGTACGGCTCGACGAGCAGCGCCAGCACTTGTTCGAGGTGTTCGTTCTGGTCGCGGGAGAGGTCGGTGACGGCGAGGCCTTGGAACTTGCCCTGCTTGCCGCGGAAGGCAACGCGGTTCTCTTGGGGCAGGCCGCGACGCACGAGCGCCTGCTCGCGCTGGTGCTTGTCGAGCATCTGGTAGAGCTTGTTGGCGGCCTGGGCCTGCGGCCAAAAGACGTTGCCGGGATGCGTGGCGGGTTCGTTGAAGCCCTGGGCCGCGTGGCCGTAGAAGATCGGCCCGCCGAAGGCGACGTGCTCGGTCGAATTGCCGTCGCAGCGGATCGTCATGTGGCGGCCGGTCATTACGAACTCGAACTGCTTGGTTCCCGGCTCGCCGAAGATGGCGATGCTGTTCTGCTCGCCGTAGCCGCCGCAATCGTCTTCGAGCTGCTTGTCGATGCGTTTGTGCCACTCGGGGTTGATGATGCCTTCGAAGATGCCGCGGACGAGGTGTTGCTGGTCCTTGGTGTAGAAGTCATCATCCTTGACGAAGTGGTCGGTGATTTCCCAGTTGGCCGCGACGCGGGTACGGAGCAGGCCCAACTCGGGGTGCTGGAAGTTCCAGGGGAAACAGACGGCCTCGCGCTGCTTGGGGGAGAGCGTGTCGTAGAGGGTTTTGACGAGCGACTCGGGGGTCGGCGCGTCGGCGCATCGGCCGCGGCCTTCGCTTCCGCCCACACACGGCCGAGCGGCAAGCCGGTGGCGACGGCCGCGCCGGTGCGGCAACGCCGGCAGTTTTGAAAAAGTCGCGGCGGACGAGTTGAGTCTGGTCGGTAAAGAGTCCAGGCAGCAGTCGCAGGTCGACGGATGTTGGCGTGGCGATTCCATAATTGGCACTCCCTTATTTTCCCGAGAAGATGATATTGGGGGAGTTGAGTTCGCATCCGCTGGGACTATTAGAGCGACTGGCGAGGTATTGCAAACTATCCGCGCTGGCAATGGGCAATAAAACGTCGACCGCTGGGCTTGGACAATGCGGAGACCTGCGAATCGCCGCCGCAGCGGAAGCACGTTGGCCCGCTTTGTCGTATACGCAGTGGTGGTTTTGGTAGCTGCCCGCTTGGTTGAGGGCGTTGCGGTAGGTGCCGTCGCCGAGCGTCGAGCCTTCGTAGCGGATGGCGGTTTCGAGGACGGCGTGAGTTGCGTCGGCGATTCGTTTGCCAGCGGGCCGGGTGATCTTGTCGCAGCGTCGCGCCGGGTGGATTCCGGCGACGTGCAGGATTTCCGAGGCGTAGAGATTGCCGATGCCGGCGACGGCCCGCTGGTCCAACAGGGCGACTTTCACGGCCCGCTTGCTGGCGCCGAGTTGGGTGCGAAACAAGTCGGCAGTCATCGCCAGGGCGTCGGGCCCCAGTTTTTCCGGGCCAAACGCCGCTTCGAACTCGGCCGGCGAAAACAGGCGAACATTTCCCAGCCCGCGACGGTCCCAATACATGAGCTCGCGGGTGCGCTGCCCGTGAGCCGGCAGCGGAAACGCAGATGCTCGCGGCTGGGCGGATCGGCGACCAGGATCAGCCCGGTCATCCGCGGTTCGAGCACGATCGCGTCGGCCGAGTCGAGCCGCAGCACGACCCGCTTGCCGATGCGGTCGACGGCTGAACCGTACGCCCGACGACGCGGCGGCGAAAGCGGTCGATTCGCGGCGTGATGGCGATCGGCTTGCGGCGGCATGCGACCCGCTCGACGTCGCGGATGCGGCCGCCGACGATGCCCAGCACGCCGCGACGCATCGTTTCGACTTCGGGGAGTTCGGGCATGACGGACGATTTATTTAGATGGACGAGCGGTTCGTGAGGATTGGCGTCGTTGGCGACGACGAATCACCGAGTTCGGCGTGGCCGCCGACGCGAACGGGCGGACGCCCTTGATTCTGGCGATTTGCAGTCGAGAATCAACGCAAGGAGTTTTCACCTCTGATGGCGACCGCCACTACGACTGCACTCCCAAGTTCCCGATGCCGCGGGGCGGTTCGGCGCGTTCGGCGGCCGCTACGTGCCGGAAACGCTGATCCGCGCGCTCGACGAGCTGGCGGTCGACTACGACAAGGCGCGGAACGACCCGGCGTTTCAGGCGGAGCTGGCCGACCTGCTGAAGAACTACGTCGGCCGGCCGTCGCCGCTGTACTTTGCCAAGCGGCTCAGCGAGCAATGCGGCGGGGCCCAGATCTGGCTCAAGCGCGAGGACCTCAATCACACCGGCGCCCACAAGATCAACAACACGCTCGGCCAGGCGCTGCTCACGCTGCGGATGGGCAAGAAGCGGGTGATCGCCGAGACGGGCGCCGGCCAGCACGGCGTGGCCACCGCCACCGCCTGTGCCCACTTCGGCCTCGAGTGCGTCGTCTACATGGGCGAGGAGGACATCCGCCGGCAGGCCCCGAACGTGTTCAGCATGAAGCTGCTGGGCGCCGAGGTGCGGCCGGTCTCCAGCGGCTCGCGGACCTTGCGCGACGCGATCAACGAGGCGATGCGCGACTGGATGGCGAGCGTCGACACGACCCATTACATCCTCGGCTCGGTCGTCGGCCCGCACCCGTTCCCGCGGATCGTCCGCGACTTCCAGTCGGTGATCGGCCGCGAGACGATCGAGCAGTCGCGAGCCCAGCTCGGCCGGCTGCCCGACACGGTCGTCGCCTGCGTCGGCGGCGGCAGCAACGCGGCCGGCATGTTCTATCCGTTCGTCGAGCACAAGGACGTCGCGCTGGTGGGCGTCGAAGCGGGCGGACGCAGCGACCAGCCGGGCGACCACGCGGCCCCGCTCACCTACGGCCAGCCCGGCGTGCTCGCACGGCAGCTACAGCTACGTGATGCAGGACGACGACGGCCAGACGTGCGACGTCCACTCGATGTCGGCCGGCCTCGACTACCCCGGCGTCGGCCCGGAGCACAGCTATTGGAAGGACACGGGCCGCGTCACGTACACCAATTGCCGCGACGCCGACGCGATGGCCGCGTTCGACGCCCTGGCCCGCAGCGAAGGCATTTTGCCGGCGCTGGAAAGCTCGCACGCGGTGGCCCAGGCGATGCAACTGGCCAGGGGCAAACCGAAGGAGCACGTGATCGTCGTGTGCCTCTCCGGCCGCGGCGACAAGGACGCGGCGGAGATCGCGCGGCTGAAACAGGGATTGAGGATAGGGCGTCAATTCGCACGAAAGACAGAATTATCCGCTTTACGAGCCGTTGATGTCCCGGGTAATCACTTCTGCAATATTGCGATATGCAATGAATCGAGCGGTCCCTTCATCGTCGAAGATAAGGCAATTCGAGCTATTGCGTCGTGCCGATGTCGTATGGTTGTTCAACACGAATCGCCGTCCCATTGTTGAGATGGATCTCGATCGGTACAAACGGCGTACGGTTCATCAATTCGACCAGTTGCGACGCATTCATCGTGCAAATCTCATCTGTTGCGTTGTGCAACCAATCATAAGTATACCACGGTCGGAAGCTGGAAGTCATGCCCGCGATCGACGACCTATTCACGAAGCTCCGCCGCGAGAAGCGCAAAGCGCTGATGCCGTTCGTTACGGCGGGCGATCCGGATTTGGAGTTCACGGCGGCGGTGATCAAGGAGCTGGTGGCCCGCGGCTGCCACCTCTGCGAGGTGGGCATTCCGTATAGCGATCCGATCGCCGACGGGCCGGTGATTCAGGCGTCCTACACGCGGGCCCTGGAGAATAAGATCAGGCTCGCCGACATCCTGCCGACGCTCGGCGAGGTGGCGCCGAAGGTGGCGGCGCCGCTGGTGACGATGGTCAGCTACGCGATCGTCTACCGGCACGGCGTCGAAAAGTACGTCGACGACGTTTGCGCGCGGGGCATCGCGGGGCTGATCGTGCCGGACCTGCCGGTGGAGGAATCGGCCGCGCTGGCCAAGATTTGTGCCGCCCGCGACGCGAGCCTCATTCAGCTCGTCACGCCGACGACACCGCGCGAGCGGGCCGTGCGGATCGCCGCCACGTCGACCGGGTTCCTCTACTACGTCTCGGTGGCCGGCATCACGGGCGAACGGACCGCGCTGCCGCCGGAGCTGGTCGACAACGTCGGCTGGCTCCGCACGCAGACCGATCTGCCGATCTGCATCGGCTTCGGCATCAGTACGCCGGAGCACGTCAAGCTGCTCGCGCCGGTGGCCGACGGGCTGATCGTCGGCTCGGCGATCGTGCGGCGGATCGCGGCGGCGAGCGAGCGACCGCGGGACGAGGTGCTCGCGGACGTGGGGAAGTACGCTGAGGAGTTGCTCGCGGCGCTCGATGTTAGCTAAGCCGCAAGCGATCCGCGGTGATTGGCCCGGCTTCTCGGTTTTCTTGTGGGCGCGAGACTTCGCCGGCCGATACCAGAGAAGGTGCTTTCGTCCGCACATTCGGTTTGACCCGAATTGCGCGGCCAAGGTACAATTGAGAGGGTCGAGGCGGCCGGTGCACGGCTGGCGTCTCGGCCGACCCCCGAGGTTTGCTACAGGCGGCGGGTCGTACTCCTCGCGAGCAAGACCTGCCGCCAACTCATTGTGCGGCGACTGACGGACACGTTCCTCCCCTGCAAGGGCAGCGCCCACGAGGAGGAAGTTGTTGATGCGTGCCGACAATCGTGCTCAGGTTTTGCGTCGTTTCTTTGCCGGGCTCACGGAGTACGCGTTCCACACGCGGCTCGGTGTCGCCGACCCGCCGCTGGTCGATTACCTCTCGGAGCTGTTGGTCCGCTTCGTGCGTTCCGACGAGATCTATCCGGTCCGCACGCCGCGCGGCGAGCGGCTGGTGCAAGTGTCCGACATGCTCGTCGAGGCCGAGCACCGCGCCGGTTCTGCCCGGCAGCAGGTCCACCGCCACATCGGCGATTTCACGCTCTTCTGGACCGGCGTCTATCCCGAGGTGGCCGACGGCATGCGCCGCGGCGGCAAAGACGCGCTGCTCGACTACCAACAGCAAGGCAAGCGGGCCTACTGGATCGCCAGCACGATCCCGGTCGAAAAGGAGACCGCCCCGGTCGAAATTCTCAAGCGGCTGAGCGAGCAGTTCGAGCTCTGCGTCTACGGCCTGTCGGAAGTCCGCCGCCAATGGGAAGAGCGCGACGGCGAGGATGACGCCCCGCTGTTGTTGGGATAGCATGGGAGGATCAGGATCAGGAGCTGGGAGCCGGAGGGATCCATCCTCCCGCTCCTTCCTCCATCTTGGCTCCCGACTCCTGACTCCTCCCCCATGCACATCATCCGCCAATTGAAGGACTTCCCGGCCGAGGCGCGCGGCGGCGCCGTGGCGATCGGCAATTTCGACGGCGTGCATCGCGGGCACGTGGCGATTGTCGGCGGCTGTTGGAGCGGGCCAAAGCGGTCCGCGGGCCGGCGATCGTCTTTACGTTCGATCCCCATCCGGTGCGGCTGTTGCGGCCCGAGCAGTGCCCGCCGCCGCTCACTTGGACCGAACGCAAGGCCCAGTTGCTGCAGCGGCCGGCGTCGATTGGATCGTCGCCTATCCGACCGACGAGGCGCTGCTTGAACTTCTCGGCCCAGGACTTCTTTGAGACGATCGTCCGCGGCACGCTCGCCTCTAGGGCGATGGTCGAGGGGGCGAATTTCTATTTCGGCCACAACCGCGAAGGCACGATCGGCCGGCTGCAGAGCTGACCACGGCGGCCGGCATCTCGCTCGACGTCGTCGCGCCGGTGGAAATCGACGGGGCGATCGTCTCCAGCTCGCGGGTCCGGCAGCTGATCGCGGCGGGCGACGTGGCGGCCGCGAACCGGCTGCTCTCGCAGCCTTACCGGATCCGCGGCATCGTCACGCACGGCGCCGGCCGCGGGGCGAAGATCGGCTTTCCGACCGCCAATCTCGCCGGCATCGACACGCTGCTGCCCGCCGAGGGAGTCTACGCCGGCCGGGCCTGGGTCTCCGGCGAACGCTGGCCCGCGGCGATCAATCTCGGCACCAGTCCCACCTTTGGCGACGAATCGATCCGCGTCGAAATTCATCTCATCGGCCAGCAGGAATCGCTCTACGGCCAGCCGATGGAGGTTGACTTCCTGGCCCGATTGCGGGACATTCGGCCATTCCCGTCCGTCGACGCGCTGGTCGAACAACTGCAGGCCGACGTCGGCGAGGCGAAGCGGATCGCTGGTTGAAATTGCGTTCGGCCGGCGACACGTTGGTCGCCTGCTATTTTCTGAATATTGAGTTTACCGAATCTTTTGCGATGCCTATCGACTGGCGGCCATTTGTTGAACTCGTGCGAGCGCACAACTCGTTTGTGCTCACGAGCCACATGCGGCCCGATTGCGATGCGATCGGCAGCGAGCTGGCGCTGGCGCTGGCGCTGCGGGCGATCGGGAAGAAAGGTCAAATCGTCAACGGCGACGCGGTGCCGCCGCACATCGCGTTCATCGATCCGGAGAACGACGTCGCGGTCCTCGGCCGCGACGTGCAGGCGGCGGACGTGCGGCCCGACGTGCTCGTGGTGCTCGACACCAGCGCCTGGGCTCAGCTCGGTCCGATGGCCGACGTCGTCCGCAACACTCGCAAAGAAAATCGTCATCGATCATCACGTCAGCCAGGACGACATGGGCGCGGTCGTGTTCAAGGACACGGGGTCGGAAGCGACCGGCCGGCTGGTGCTCGGGGCGATCGACGCGCTGGGCGTCGCCGTGACGCCCGAAATGGCGTCGCCGCTGTTTGCCGCGATCGCCACCGACACCGGCTGGTTCCGCTTCAACTCGGTGACGGCGCTGACATTCGCCGCCGCCGGCCGGCTGGTCCACTCCGGCGCGAACCGGGCGACGTCTTCGCCGCGCTCTACGAACAGAACACGCTCGCCCGCCTGCATTTGCAGGGCCGCATCTTGATGGCGCGACGACGGAGCTCGGCGGTCGGCTGATCTACAGCGCCGCCACGCCGCAGGATCTCGCCGAGACCGGCGCCGAAGCGACCGACACCGAGGACGTGGTCAATCGCCTGCTCGGCGTCGCCGGCGTCGAAGTCGGCCTGTTGTTTCTCGAACTGGGGCCGCAGGAAACGAAAGTCAGCCTCCGCAGCCGCACGGGCTTCGACGTCCGCAAGGTCGCCGAGCAATTTGGCGGCGGCGGCCACGCGGCGGCGTCGGGCGTTCGCTATCCGGGTCCGCTGGCCGCGGCGGTCGAGGCCCTCACCGCGGCGGTCCGCAAGCACTCTAGCCGGCAAATCTTGCCGAATCGCTACAGTCTCCGCGCGGGGTGCCGATGCTAGAAGCGCGACTGCGTCCGTGCGGCGCCTGCGGCTTGCTGGCGGTGCTGGCATGTCGCCTGACTTCTCGATTCTCTCCTCTCGACCGATCGACAAACCATGTGGTGTAGCAATTGCCAACAAGATGTGCCGGCGATTGGCCGCCCGGCACGAACCGACTGGCGTGTTCGCGCTGCCACGCCGCGATCCGGCCGCCTCATGCGGTGGGCATCAGCGAGGCAGGCATCGAGCTGGACGACGAAGTTGCGCTGGAGCTGGTCGACAGCCGGCCGCCGCTGGTGGCCGACGAATGGCAATTCCGCCGCCGCACGCGCGAACTCGGCCGCAAGCTGCGGCACGAATGCTGGCGTCTGCGACGGTCGACTCGCCGCAAAATTTGTTCCCGAATTGGCGGAGCAAACTGCCTCGCCGATCGTCGATCCTGAGCCAGTGCGAGCGAAACGGCCGGCAGCCCCACTCCCGAGTTCGGCCAGTTTGTGGCCTGGTTCATCACGTTTGCCGGCATCGCGTCGTTGGCGACGGGCATCGGCATGATCGGCTGGTCGATCGCCCACGGCGGTTCCGAGTATTGGGACCACGCGTTGGCGCTTACGCTCGCCGGTCAGGGGATGTTGATTTTCGGTCTGGTGCTCGTCGTGACGCGGCTTTGGCGCCACAGCCGCTACGCCAGCGGCAAGTTGCAGGAGGTTCACATCGAGCTAGGCCAGCTTCAGCGGACGGCTGAGTCTCTTTCCGCGATGCGAGCGGCGGCGCTCCCGCCTTCTATGCGGAACTCGTCCGCGGCGCGAGCCCGCAGATGCTGCTGTCGAACCTCAAGGGCCAGCTCGACCAACTGGCCACGCGGCTCAACGGTCAGTGGTAAGTCGATGCACCAGGCGAAATAGCCGGCGACCTACGCGTCGCCGGTCCGCTTCGAGGGCAGAACCGGCGAGACGTAGCTCGCCGGTATTGCACGTTGCGGGGGCTAACCCTTCGATCCGCCGCGCGATCTCGTCGACCACGTCGGCGTCTTCACGCGCCACTGCTCGAGCGAGTCGCGGTCGCGGATCGTGACCGTCTGGTCCTTGAGCGTCTGGCCGTCGACCGTGATGCAGAACGGCGTGCCGGCTTCGTCCTGGCGGCGGTAGCGGCGGCCGACCGCGCCCTTCTCGTCGTAGAACACGTTGAACCGCTGCTTCAGCGCGCGGTAGAGCTCCTGGGCCACCTCCGGCATGCCGTCCTTCTTCACCAGCGGGAACACGGCCGCCTTGATCGGCGCGAGCCGCGGGTGGAACTTCATCACCACGCGGGTCTGCATGTCGCCCTTCTCGTCGGGCGCCTGGTCCTCGTGATAGGCTTCGCAGAGGAAGGCCAGCGTGGCCCGGTCGGCGCCGGCCGACGGCTCGATCACGTGCGGCGTGAATTTCTCGTTCGTCACATCGTCGCGATACGTCAGATCGTGGCCGCTGCCCCGGTAGTGCGGCTTGCCGTCGGCGCCGAGTTGCACGATGAGCGGGCAGCTCTTTGGATCGAGCTTGCCTTCCATGTGGCTGCGGAGGTCGAAGTCGCCGCGATGGGCGATGCCCTCCAGCTCGCCGAACTCGCCCGGCGGCAGGAACGGGAAGGCGTACTCGATGTCGGCCGTGCCGCACGAATAGTGGCTCAGCTCGTCTGGCTCGTGCTCGCGCAGCCGCAGCCGCTCGCCGGCCAGGCCCAGGTTCATGTACCACGTCATCCGCCGGTCGCGCCAGTATTCGTACCACTTGCGCGACGTTTGGGATGGCAGAAGAACTCGATCTCCATCTGCTCGAACTCGCGCGAGCGGAACGTGAAGTTCCGCGGCGTGATCTCGTTGCGAAAGCTCTTGCCGATCTGCGCGATGCCGAACGGAATGCCGACCCGCGTGCTGTCGAGCACGTTCTTGAAGTTGACGAAGATGCCCTGGGCCGTTTCGGGCCGCAGGAAGGCGGCGTCCTCCTCGGTGCCCATCGCGCCGACGATCGTCTTGAACATCAGGTTGAATTCGCGCGGCTCGGTGAGCGTGCCGGGTTCGTCGGCGTCGGGGGCGAGCACTTCGAGCCGGTCGTCGACCTTGGTCAAGCGACATCGCATCGCCCTCGCCACTTGATCTCGTCCGCGTCCTTGGCCCGCAGCGTTGAAGAACTTTTGTGCCCGCTGCTGCATGTTCTTCGGCTCTCGTTCTCGGCGACTGTCGTGACGAACAACCTTCTGGCCGCGATACTCGACCCAGCGGCCGCGGACCTGGTCGTAGCGATAGCGCTTCTTCGACTCCCGGCAGTCGACCATGAAGTCGTAGAACAGGTCGTAAGTGGCCCGAGCACTTCCAGACCTGCGGGTGCATGATGATCGAGCAGTCGAGGCCGACCATTTCAAAAGGCGACGGCGCACCGGCCGGCGCGACCAGCTCGTCGTGGGCGGTGACCATGTCGCGCCACCAGGCTTCCTTGACGTTGCGCTTCAGCTCGACGCCCAGCGGGCCGTAGTCCCAGAAGCCGTTCAGGCCGCCGTAGATCTCGCTCGACTGAAACAGAAACCCCCGCCGCCGGCAGAGGGCGACTAGCTTTTCCATGTCCATGATGTGATCGCCGAACTGATTTCAAGGCAATATTCACCAACAGAGAACACAGAGATCACAGAGGAACAACCGAATGCAATAACTTTGTCTCTGTGGTACTCTGTGACCTCCGTGGTGAAATCTGTTTGCATTGAATGCAAACAGGTCATTTTACCGGCGGAGTTTGCCGAGCGTCTATGGCAGCGTGATTCGCCCCGTGGAAACGTCGAGTTCCGGCACGATCGCAGCGCGTCGACGCGGGCGCAATCACCAGGTCGCGATCCATGCCGATCGAGAGCAAGTTGCGACCGCCGGGCGTCGATCGCAGTTCGACGGCGAGATCGTCACCACGGCACCGCCACTCGGCCAGCGCCACCGTCGCCGCCTCGTCGATTGCCAGGCGCCGCGATCGCGGGCCACCAATTGCTCGACGATCGCCCCGGCTGCCAAAATATCTTCCCGCGATTCGACGCCCTCGGTGCCGGCACAGATAATGTCGACCCGCGGCTCTTCTCGAAGAGACTCCACCACGGCCGAAAGGTTCAGCAATGAGCCCACAACCACGCGCGCGCGAGCCGCGCGTGATGCGAGCGCGCGCGTGCCGTTGGTGGTCGTGAGAAACACGCGCCTGCCGCCCACCGTGTCCTGGCGTATACTCGCTCGGCGAATTGCCGAGGTCGAATCCGTCGATCCGCTGCCCGCCCCGTTCGCCGCCGAGAATGACTTTGGCTCGATCGTCGGCCGCGGCGGCGACGGCATCCTCGACCTCCAGGAACGGCACCACCTCCGTCGCCCCGGCGGCCAGGGCCTGGCAGATCGTGGAGATGGCCCGCAGCAGGTCGATCACAACGACCGTGCTGCCGGCGAGCTCGGCGGGGGCGATTTCCCGCGGCAAATTGTGGACTCGGAGCTCGTGCATGTGAATCAGCCGTCGGTTGTGCGGTTGAAATTGTGGCGGATATCGCTCTATTGGGATACATGCAAATCGAGCGCGTCGCAAGCGACTGTGATATTTAATGCATTGGGCCAAATGTCTGCCTTGATTGAACCACCCTCGTTGACCAAATCCGCCGCTCGCGCCCGTCGACAAATCGCCGGAGCGCGTCCGCCGCATGTTCGGCCAAATCGCGCCGCGGTACGACTTCTTGAACCATTTGCTGTCGCTGGGGATCGACCACTACTGGCGATGGCGGACGGTGCGGCGTGTGCGGCCGGAGGGGTCGCTGCCGATTCTTGACGTCTGCACCGGCACGGGCGATCTGGCGATGGCCTTCGACCGCGCGGCTGGCCGGAAGCTGCGTATCGTGGCGTCCGACTTCTGCCACGAGATGCTCGACCATCGGGCGCGAGAAGGCGGCGAAAGCGGGTGCCGCCGATCGCATCACCTTGCTCGAAGCGGATGCCCAATCGTTGCCTTTGCCCTCGAATGAGTTTCAAATCGTTTCCGTGGCGTTCGGGTTGCGAAACGTCGCGGACACCGACCGCGGCCTGGCCGAAATGGTGCGCGTCGCCGCGCCTGGCGGCCGCGTTGCGGTGCTTGAGTTCTCCTCGCCCACCTGGCAACCCTTCAAGGCGATCTACGGTTGGTACTTTCGCCAAGTATTGCCGCGGATCGGCCAACGGCTCGCCCGCAATTCGTCGGCCGCCTACGAATACTTGCCGGAGAGCGTCGGCCAATTCCCGCAAGGCGAAGCGCTCGCCGAGCGGATGCGCGCCGCGGGCCTCGTCAACGTCCGCTGCTATCCGCTCACGTTGGGCGTGGCTACACTTTACGTGGGGTTCAAACCAACGAGTTAGCCGGCGGGCTTGTCCCGCCGTGCATGCTCAACCCGGCGGGACAAGCCCGCTGGCTAACGGGCGAACCAAACGCTGATGAAACGTCCCATTTGTATCGCAATCACGGGTGCCAGCGGTGCGGTTTACGCCGTGCGGCTTCTCGAAGTGCTGCGCGAAAGCGGTCACGACATCCACCTGTCGATCAGTCCCTCGGGCCGCGACGTGATTCGACAGGAGCTTGGCCTCACCGTTGACACTCGAAGACTTCCGCCTCGAAAGCTTGTTGCCGGCCGCGCGACGCCCGCGGCAAGATCGAGTACTTTCACTATCAAGATTTCCTGGCACCGATGGCCAGCGGCTCGTTTCTCACTGCCGGCATGGTGATTTGCCCCGCGAGCGGGACGACGTGAGCGCGGTCGCCGCGGGAGCTGCCGGCAATTTGATCCAGCGGGCGGCCGAAGTCCACTTGAAAGAGCGACGCCGATTGGTCCTTGTGCCCCGCGAGACGCCGTTGTCGCTCTCGCATATCGACAACATGCGCCGCGTCACCGAGGCCGGGGCGGTCGTGCTTCCCGCGTCGCCCGGCTGGTATCATGGGGTGCGTGCCGTGAGCGACCTCGTGGATTTCATTGTCGGTCGCATTTGCGACCAGCTCAAAGTTGAACACAACCTCACGAAACGCTGGGGAAACATATAGAAAGCGAGCCGGGGCGTCCTCGCCCCCGTTTAGTTGCGCCGCAAACCCGGGGGCCGACCACCGCTGCGCGGCGGTGCCCGCGCCCCGGCACGCTCCGATCAAAAACACAGATGCTCCAAACCATCCGCCACTTCCTCGAGCTGATCCGCTTCTCCCACACGATCTTTGCGCTGCCGTTCGCGCTGTTGGCCGCGATGATGGCCTGGCAGCTCACGCCATTTCACTGGCAGCAACTCCTCGGCATCCTGCTTTGCATGGTCACCGCCCGCAGCTTCGCGATGGCGGCCAACCGGCTCGCTGACCGACGGCTCGACGCCGCGAATCCGCGTACCGCCAGCCGCCACCTGCCAGCGGGCAAGCTCAGCGTTGCGAGCGTCACGATCTTCACCGCCGCGAGCGCCATCGGCTTCGTCACGTCCTCGCTGCTATTCCTGCCCAATCGGTTGCCGCTCTACCTCGCGGTTCCCGTGCTTGCATTCCTCGCAGGTTATAGCTACGCCAAACGCTTCACCTCACTGGCCCATTTTTGGCTCGGCGCGGCGCTTGCACTTTCGCCAGTGGCTGCGTGGATCGCCATCCGCGGTGACGAGGTGCTGGCAAACCCGAGCGATCTGTTTCCAGCGTTGGTCCTGGGCGGGGCGGTACTGACCTGGGTCGCCGGCTTCGACATCATCTACGCGTGTCAGGATTACGACGCCGACATGCGTGGGGGCCTCCACAGCGTGCCTGCGCGGCTCGGCGTTCCCGGTGCACTCCGCCTCGCTGCGGCGTGCCATGTCGCCACAATCGCCCTGCTGGCGTGCCTGCCGCTGGTGTACCCGCTCGGATGGATCTACTTGGCCGGCATTGCGGCAGTGGCAGTGCTGCTGGTCTACGAGCATTCGCTCGTGCGGCCGGACGACCTGTCGCGCGTGAATCTCGCCTTTTTTCGCGTCAATGCGGTGATCAGCCTGGGGTTGTTTGCGGTTGCCACCCTGGACCTCGTGTTGCGTCATGGGTGATACTGAGGCGAGTCGGTAGCGTGCCTCGCCGCGCCGACGGTCGGCCGGTAAGACCGTCGCGGCATCGCTCCGGCTTTGACCAGCTATTGAATCTGAACTGAGAACCATGCTCCGCACGTCGTCACCCATCCTGACTCCCATCCGCGAAAAAATCGAAGCCGGCGAGCGGCTCACGTTTGACGATGGGCTCGTGCTCGAACGGCCCGAGGTGCCGCTGCCGGAGCTCGGCGAGCTGGCGAACCTCGTCCGCGAGCGGAAGAATGGCAACGCGGCCTACTACAACATCAACACGCATCTGAACCCCACGAACGTCTGTGTCTACCGCTGCACGTTCTGCGCGTTCCGTTCGAACTTGCGCGACTCGAAGGGCTACGCGATGAGCGACGAGCAGATTCTCGCCCGCGGGGCCGAGGCCCACGCGGCCGGCTGCACCGAGATGCACATCGTCGGCGGGCTCCACCATCAGCGAAAATACGACTGGTACCTCGGCATCATTCGGATGCTGCACGAGGCCTACCCCGAGTTACACCTTAAAGCCTGGACACCGGTCGAGATCGACTGGTTCTGCCGGCTGGCCGACAAGAGTGTTCGCGGGGTATTGGAAGACATGATCGATGCCGGGCTGGGCAGCCTGCCCGGCGGCGGGGCCGAGATTTTCCATCCCGAGGTCCGCAGCCAGATCTGCGAGCACAAGGCCGACTCCCGCCGCTGGTTCGAGATTCATCGCACCGCCCACGAGCTCGGCCTGCGGTCCAACTGCACGATGCTCTACGGCCACATCGAACAGCCGTACCACCGCATCGACCACCTCATCCGCCTCCGCGAGCTACAGGACGAAACCGGCGGCTTCCAGACATTCATTCCGCTGGCGTTTCACCCGGAGAACACCGGCCTCGCACACATCAAGAAACCCTCGAGCCTGGTCGATCTGCGCACGATGGCGGTCAGCCGGCTAATGCTTGACAACGTCGCCCACATGAAGGCCTACTGGATCATGCTCGGGATCGGCACAGCTCAGGTCGCCCTCTCCTACGGTGCCGACGACCTCGACGGCACCGTGCGGCACGAGCTGATCTATCACGATGCCGGCGCCACCACGCCCGAGATTCTCAGCGTCGAAGACATCCGCCGGTTGATCATCGAGGCCGGCCGCGAGCCGGTCGAACGCGACACGCTCTACCGCCGCATCGAACGCAGCGGCCAGCGCTGGCATGCCGGCGAAGCGATCACCGACAGCGCGTGACGGAACGCCGGGTGATATCATGTTGGCGTCGTCGGCCACGACGAATCTTTTTTCGTTGCGCCGCCATTTTCCGGGACCCTTTTCACCCACCCGCGCACTCTAAGGGGTATGTCGGCCATCCAAGCACCGCCGCAGCCAGCCGGGCCGCGCTCGACCGCAATCGGACCAGCGGCTTGGCGACACTGGTCCAAGGCGCACCAGGCGGGCGTTTGGCGGTACCTGCGGTTCCTGGGGGCCAAGCGGTCCGAGGCCGACGACCTCACGCAGGAGACCTTCCTGGCCTTTGTACGAGCCAGGTTCGTCGAACGCGATGCCCGCCAGACGGCCGCCTACCTCCGCACGGTGGCCCGCAACCAGCTGCTGGCCCTGCGGCGGCGAGCCAGAACCGAGAGATCGGCAGTGTCGAGCTGGAAGCGGCCGAAAGCGTCTGGGCCGGGGTCGCGGGCGAGGATGGCAGCCTCAAGCGGTTACCTGGACGCCCTCCGCGAATGCGTCGAGCAGCTCGTCGGCCGCCCCCGCCAGGCGGTCGAGCTCCACTACTGCGACCGGGCCAGCCGGGAGGCGATCGCCGCGGAGCTCGAAATGAAACCCGACGGCGTCAAGTCACTCCTGCGCCGCACCCGCGACCTGCTGCGCGAGTGCGTCGAGAGAAAGATCAATACAGAGAACCCCTAACGCCCGAATCCCGTTGGCGTCGGCGGCCACGCCGAACCCGCCACCCATACCACACATGCAACCAACAGCGCCCGCGAGACACCATCATGTCCCAGATTAATTCCAATCACGACCCCGTTCCGTTCGCCGACCTCCCCGACCGCCTGATGGATTGCGCGCTGGCGGAGATGATCGGCGGCGAGACGCCGCCCGATCTTACCAGCCGGATTCTCGACCGGAGCGAGGCAGATCCAAGCCGAAAGTCCGACGACAGTAAGTCGGTCGATTGGTCACAATCCGATGGACTGCTGTTGGCTACGGCTGCCGCCATTTCGCTGATTGCACGTCACTGTCTTTCTGTTCTCGACGAGCGAATGGAGAATCAGCCGGCGTCGCAAGCTACAAACTCGATCGGGCACTGACTCCGGACCAAGCTCTCCAGCAGAGAAACAAAGACCGAACTCGCGGATCGGGGAACCCGCACGCCACCGTGTTTTCTTCGACATTCAAAAGCAAGCGTCAGCGCTGAAGCTCCGCGACCGTCGAGTGCCAATCGAATCAACGCAACAGTCAACTCCCGCGGCTGCCGAACCATTATTCAGTCTCGGCTATCAATGGACACACGACTCCCACCGCGGCCAGCCGACCGATCCAAATACGCGTCGGGACCCGACGCAAGCGCTTTACTTCCCGTGCCGAGTTCGGAAGTCACTGGCCACGTCGCGAGATCCTTATGCGACTCAATGCGAGACGAAGTTCGATACTCAGACGATAGCGTAGGTGACTTGGATTTGGCCGATAGGTTCACGAATGAAGGAACGGGCGCAGGCCTTTGCGGCGACCAGTACACGCGGATCTACGAAAACCCGTTCGTGAAGGCCGTCGGCGGCGATGCCGTGTCCACGTTCTCGATCGACGTCGATACCGCTTCCTATGCCAACGTGCGGCAGTTTCTGATGGACATGCGGCAGCTGCCGCCGCCCGACGCCGTGCGGATCGAAGAGCTCGTGAACTATTTCCATTACGACTACGCCGGTCCCGCGGTCGACGATCCCGCTCCGTTCGCGGCCCACGTTGAAGTGGCCGGCTGCCCCTGGGCGCCGGAGCATCGGCTGGTGCGGATTGGGGTCAAAGGCCGCGAGATCGCCCGCGATCACCGGCCGCCGTCGAACCTGGTGTTCCTGGTCGACGTGAGCGGCTCGATGGACGAGCCAAATAAGCTGCCGCTGGTGGTCGACGGGCTCCGCCAGCTCACGCGCGAGCTCGGCGAGAACGACCGCGTGGCGATCGTCGTCTATGCTTCGAGCGAAGGACTGGCGCTCGAGAGCACCCGCGGCGACAAGCAGCAGGTGATCCTCGCCGCCTTGGATCGGCTCAAGGCGGGCGGCTCGACCGCCGGCGGGGCGGGCATTCAGCTCGCCTATCAGATCGCCGAAGACCATTTCATTCCCGGCGGCACCAACCGCGTCATCCTCTGCACCGACGGCGATTTCAACGTCGGCGTCACCAGCACCGGTGAACTCGAACGGCTGGTGGCCCAGAAGGCCAAGGACACGAAGGTGTTTCTCTCCGTACTCGGCTTCGGCCGGGGCAACCTCAACGACGCGATGATGCAGACGATCGCCGACCGCGGCAACGGCAACCACCACTACGTCGACAACCTCCGTGAGGCCCGCAAGGTGCTGGTCGAGGAGATGACGGGCACGCTCGTGACGATCGCCAAGGACGTGAAGATCCAGGTCGAGTTCAACCCGGCCCAGGTCGCCGGCTATCGCCTGATTGGCTACGAGAACCGGATGCTGCGGACCGAGGACTTCAACGACGACACGAAAGACGCCGGCGAGATCGGGGCTGGCCACACCGTCACGGCTCTGTATGAGGTGATTCCGGCCGGGAAGCCGGTTGGAACACCGGCCGTCGACAAGCTCAAGTACCAGCCATCGCGTGAGATCTCTGAGGACGCCGCGAGTTCGACCGCGAGTGGCGAGCTACTGACGCTCAAGATGCGTTACAAGGAGCCCACGGGCGACGTGAGCCGCAAGCTCGAATGGCCCGCTATGCCGACTCGGGCACGGCGTTTGGCGCTGCGTCCGACGACTTCCGCTTCGCCGCCGCGGTTGCCAGCTTCGGGCTGTTGCTCCGCGGCTCCGAATATCGAGGCGACGCCTCGTTGGAAACGACGGCGGAGATTGCCAAGAGCAGCCTGGGCCGCGATGAGCCCGGCTATCGGACCGAGTTCATCGAGCTCGTCCGCCGAGCGCAAGAACTGAAGGCGAGTCGCTAGGCGCAGACGACGCCCCCACGGGCGTTGCATTCCACACTGCGGCCTCTCGGAACGCAACAATCGCTAACGCGAGCGGCGGATCGAAACCAAGGTGGCCAACATGCCGAACAGTGCCAGGACGCAGGTCGTCGGCTCGGGAATGTTGGTGCGGATGGTGATGCCGCTGTCTTTCTTGGCGATCAACGACTGCGTACCCAGCTCGCTCAGGGCCATCAACGTATTGTCAAAGTTGACGCTGATCTTGGTGACCGGGAGGGCCGGATTGAGCTTTTGAGCGGCGTAAGCGGCAGCAACCGCCGGATTCGCGGTGGTGAGGTCGATCAACGTCGAGCCACTCCACCCCAAGGAGCCTCCGGGGCCGCCGCCAAAATCGCTCGCCAATCCAAACGTACCGCCCGACGGGCTGAAATTCGTGATCGAGATGGGCATCGAAACCGTATTGATTCCGACGAAGCCCACCTCGGAGATGTTGAGAATTCCGTGCATCGTCACGGCCGTGAATGTCTTATCCGTGCCGAAACCGCTGAGCGTCGTATCGCCCAGTTCGCTGATCGAAATATTGTTGATCCCGTTGCCAGGCTTGGCCTTGACCATAAACGCCAGATTGCCGTCGGTGAGGTCGATGCCATTCGCACCCGAGGCATGAGCATTAAACCCAACCGGATCGAAATCGAGCGTGTCGGCGAAAGACGTTCGGTGCCCCGAACAGCGGCGTTGCATCACCGGAGTTGCTGTCCTCGCGGACCATCTGATACGTCACGGTGTTGCCCATGAAGTCGCCATAGTTGATCTGCGCTGCATGCAGCACGACATCCGGGAGACAAATGGCCAGCGCCACGAAGAGTGCCGGCAACATCACCCGCCGCGATGCGACCGAGACATGCGCCGAACGCCACGACGAAATGTGGCCAGAAACCGAGCGCACCGAATCAAGGAGACGACTCATAAGAACTCACCCTTCGTCGAAAGAATGTCTTGCACCGATGCTTGCGGCGTCGCGCCGCGCAATCACAGGCCTCTACCGCCTGATCCGCTGTGCGTCAAATCTCGACACATAGCTTGCCCCTGGGGCAGGCCACGGACCGCGATGACTTCCCAATCGCCCATCGTACGACATTCCGAGACAGAAGTAAACAATTTTCTGGCAGAAAATATTAACTATACCCGCCCTGACCCCCTGAGAATGGGGATGATTTAACGAGGACGAAACCCGGCCAACCGCCGGGCAATGGAGAATTACTTACGGGTCAGCGACCCCAGCTTGGACGAGCGTATCGGCGTAAGGGAGATGAGCCTAGCGGCGTCGAGTGACGGCCAAACCCATGACGGCGATCCCCAGCAGCAGGCAGGTTGCCGGCTCGGGAATGACGGTCACACTCAGGCCACCGAAATCCTTCTTGGCGATCAGAGCGAAAGTTCCAGCCTCTGACAATGCAGTGAGGGTGTTGTCCAGGTTCACCGTGATCTTGGTGGCGTGGCCAACCTTGTTGTTGGCGGCCAGGATCGCATCGACGTCGAGCATGACTCCGCCACTCCAATTTGCCGAGTACAGAGGGCCGCCACCACCGTCGGTTCCCAAGCCATACGTGCCGCCAGAAGGCGTAAACGTCATCGAGAATGGCACCGAAATCACGTTGATGCCAACTCCATTGACTTGGTTGATATTCAGGATGCCATTACCCGTTACCGCAGTAAATGTGGCGTCCGTCCCAAAACCGGCCAGCGTCGTGTCGCCAGCCTCCGAGAGCTTTAACGCATTGATCACGCTGCCGGGATGCGACGTGACCATAAACCGCAAATTGCCGTCGGTGACGTCGACGCCGCTGGCGCCGGTGGCGCTGGCGCTGAAACCGACCGGATCGAAGTCCAGGGAATCACCACTGACCGTCGGCGGTCCGAACAATGGGAGAGCATCCCCTGAATTAGAAGCTTCGGTAACGCCTACGTAGGTGACGTTCGTGCCGGCAAAATCGCCGTAGTTGATCGACGCAGCATGTGCCCGGCCAACCACCGAAAGAAATAGAACCGCAACGGCCAGAATCGTCAGCCGTGCGAATGAAGCCGTGAATTGAAAACGCGTAGACTCTGATCGCGAATTACGACGTGTGGACTCAAAGGATCGACCGATCATTAGCTGACTCCTAAGCCTACGAACGACAATCTAACCGCCCCCGGTGCGCCACGCTGGCCGATCGCACCCTTCCCCCAGGCAAATTTGAACGCCGTGATACCTACGGCTACTTGCCGACAATTGCCTCCCTGACATCCCTTAGAATAGCGATCTCACCAAAGATTGCAAGGATTATTTTGGCAAAAAATTTGGAGAACCAAAAAATCCCCACCAGGCCCAAAAACCCGCCGACCCAGCGACGTTCTCCCCGCGAGGCGTCGCAAACCCTCCATCAACCCCCCACCGCTGGGGAAGCGTGGCGAACTGCCGCACTAACGGCTCCGACGGCCAATCCCCGCGATCAGACCACAAGACTGACGAGCAAAATCCAGGTCGCGGGCTCCGGGATATTGTTGATTGTTACGCTCAGGCCGCCAAAGTCCTTCTTGGCGATCAAAGCAAACGTTCCATTCTCCGACAGCGCTGTAAGCGTATTGTCGAGATTGATCGAGAGCTTGGTCGCCCCGCGAGTAAACGGAACTTGGTTATTGACCAAAATCTGCTCGATGTTCTCCATCCAGGAGCCGCTCCAGCCGGTGCTGAAATGCGGGCCGCCACCGCCGTCGGTCAGCAGTCCAAAATTGCCGCCGGAGGGAGTGAACGTCAACGTAATCGGCACGACAATCGGCGTGATGGCGCTGCCATCGACTTGCGTAATGTTCAGCACGCCCATGCCAGTCACGCTGGTGTACGTCGCGTCGGTTCCAAAACCGGAGAGTGTCGTGTCGCCTGCTTCGCTTAGCTTCACGTCGTGAATCGCATACCCAGCGTGCGACATGATGCCGAAATTCAGGTTTCCGTCCGTCACGTCATTGCCGGCCGCTCCGGTCGCGTTGGCGTTGAAGCCGATCGGATCGAAATCGAGCGAGTCGGCCGAAACGCTGGGCGGGCCAAACAACGGCGGCGTGTCACCGGAATTGGAATCCTCGGTGACCTGAAGGTAATCGACCGTGTTGCCGGAAAAATCGCCGTAGTTGATCGCTGCAGCGAACACTGATCGAGCGGCTATTGCGAAACCAAGAACGACTGCGACAGCGAGAAACTGCCGTGCGGCGTGCCCCGTCACCAACGAGATGATCGAGCGCGAAAGAAAAGACTGCGACTCATGGATGCGGAGCATTAGCCGACTCCTAACTTATTAAAGCGATAAAAGCAAACTCGCGTCACTGCGCGAAGGATACCGGCATTGCGATCATCGCCAACCGGAACGTTGTGTGTCTGGACTGCGAAACGAATCAACCGATCTGGTCCACCAACCTGGGACATACCATCCCCCGTCAAACACCCAGCATAGACGAGGTGGCGAAAAATGCAAGATTTAGGCGAAAAACTTCTGGCAAATCGATCGAACAAATCGAGCTAAGAACTGTAAGTCAATTCAGGACAATATGTTGCGCTGCCAGCGGCCGGCTCTCAGAAACCCGCAGCTCGCCTCCGCACAACCATTGCTCCCGAGGCTCACGTTTCCATGATTGGCCGATTACAGCTCGACGAACTCTCGCCCATTATCCCACGTCCCCCAGTTCCAAAGCGCGACCATAGCGCGTGAGCATCTGCCGACGCAGTCGTGCGTGTTCGGCCCGGGCCAATCCTGGATCGGCGGCCAACAGATGCTCGGCGGCCTGACGTGCTTCGTCGACGATCTGAGCGTCCCGCTGCAAGTCCGCGATTCGCAGCGGCGCGATGCCGTGCTGCTCGGTGCCGAACAAGTCGCCAGGTCCGCGAAGTGAAAAGTCAAGTTCTGCCAATTGGAAGCCATCGTTGGTCGATGCAAATGCAGCCAGCCGCTCATGCGCAGATTCGGAGAGCTGGTCGCTTGCCAACACGGCGCAGTATCCCGGATACGCACCGCGCCCGACGCGGCCCCTCAGCTGGTGAAGCTGCGCCAGGCCGAATCGCTCCGCCGAATCGACAACCATCACCGAAGCGTTTGCGACGTCAACGCCAACTTCGATCACCGACGTTGAGACAAGGACCTGTGTTCGGCCTGAGCGAAAGTCGGCCATCGCAGCATCCTTTTCGGCCGGCGTCATGCGACCGTGAATGACCCCGACGCGGAAGTCGGCGAGCTCGCCGTTGGTGAGCCGTTCAAAGGCCGCGGCCACGCTCGCAGCCGCGATGTTTTCCGAGTCGTCGATCAGCGGTGCGACGACATAGGCTTGACGCCCCGAAAGCAGTTTTTCCCGCACAAAATGCCACCATTTCGCCTGGTCCTCGGGCGCCACGACGTACGTGCTCACCGGTTGCCGGCCGGGCGGCATGTCGCGCAGCGTGGTCACATCCAAGTCGCCGAAGAGCGTCATCGTGATCGTGCGAGGGATCGGCGTGGCGGTCATCACCAGATAATGAGGCGAGTCGTTTTCCTGCCGGAGAGCGGCCCGCTGGCGGACGCCAAATTTGTGCTGCTCGTCGACCACGACCAGGCCGAGACGCGCAAACCGCACGTCGTTTTGTATCACCGCTTGCGTGCCGATCACCAAGTCGACGTTTCCCGCCGCGACGTCGGCGAGCGCCTGCTCGCGCTCACGCGGCGTGAGCGAGCCGACCAGCAGGCGATGCCGCACGCGGCTGGCGCGCAATAGCGCGGCAAGCGTGTCGGCGTGTTGCCGCGCGAGGATCTCAGTCGGCGCCATCAGGGCGGCCTGGTAACCGTGGGCGACGCAGACTAACATCGCGTAGAGTGCGATGACGGTTTTGCCGCTGCCGACGTCGCCCTGCAACAGTCGATTCATGGGGACTTCGCGGGCCATGTCCTCGGCCACGTCTCGGATCGCCGACTGCTGCCCGGCGGTCAATTCAAACGGCAATCGGCGGCGGATGCGGGCATCAATCTCGGCGGTGGCCACGAGCCGCGGGGCACGAAAGCCGAGCCGCTGCTGCAGTCGCCGGGAGACGACGGCCAGTTCGAGCACGAAGAGTTCCTGAAAAATGAAGCGCCGGCGAGCCCCGGCCAGCTCCTCCGCGTCGCGCGGCGCGTGAATCGCCGGCACTGCTTCGGCAAGCGGCATCAGGTTCAGCTCCGCGCAATCCCTCGGGAAACACCTCCTGCAGCACAGGTCCAAATCTCTCGACCGCCGCGGCGACGATTCGTCGCAGCTCCCACTGCGCAAGGCCATCAGTTAGCGAGTAGAGAGGCAGCAGTTTGGCCGGCGGGTCGTCCTGCTCGCCCTCGAGCCAGGTAACGCGCGGATGGGCCATTTCCCACCGCCCGCCGTTGAATCGCGGCTTGGCCGACATCAAAACGTGCTGGCCTACCCGAAACTTTTCGCGCATAAACGGCTGATTGAACCACAGCGCCCTCAAATAGTCGTGCCCGTCGTTCACAAGCACGCCGACGCGGCTTTTGCCGAAGCCGCTCGACGTGGCGTCGACCTCGGTCACCACGCCGCGAATCGTCTGCAGCTTGTCTTCTTCCAGCTCGGCGATCGCGCGGCGGTCGGAGAGATCCTGGTAATCGCGGGGAAAGAAGAATAGCAGGTCGCTGGCCGTCTCGAGCCCCAGCTTTTTCAGCAGCCCCGTCTTGTGCGGTCCGACGCCGGGGACAAACTGGACCGGGGTGGCCAGAATTTCGGCGGGAGCTTTGGCACCCAAATTTCCCGAGGGGGCGTTCATGTGGCCATTGTATGACACAGTCCAAAACCGCGGCAGGTTGCCGCGGCCAAGTACCCGGCCATCTTTGCCGGCTGAGATACACCGCTACGCGATCGCGTCCGATCTCACCAGTGCAATTCCTCGCATACTGCGGTACGATAATTCCGCTCTCCCGCTCGATCGGAAGCCGGATACAAGGGCTCGATCCAGTCGAACGGGTCTGCCGACACGCCGATGCGGCGATTGTGATCGCGAACGTATTCAATGGCATTCAGCAGGTGTCGCTCGTCGAAAATGAACACGGGGAATTTGCCGGCGGTCCACAACGAGCGCGGCACGCGGTTCGGCCGAGCCACGACGGTTCGGCTATGTAGCCCGGTAATCTTGGCCGGGTCAGAGCACAATTTGGCCATCCTGGTCGGGTTTGCCATCTCCCGTCGACGCGCGAGCACTGCGGCTGCAGAACGCCGTTTCAATCGGGCGATAACTGTGTCGATATTCTCCCGCAGCGGCGCCAACACCAAATGCACGTGCGTCTTTGACGGTCGCTGCCAACACGCGATGACGATTGTCCCGCACATCCTGGCCGAACTCCTCGGCTACGGTCCCGCGCTCGATCGCGTCGAGCAGCACTGCGTCGCCGTCCATTCGCGCTCGGGATTCCGTTTCCAAATACGGATCCGGTCCGATCAGCCGTCCCTCGCGCCACGATCCGCGCGGATCGCCGTGCAGCCAGGCGCCGTGCGCGGTCGCCGCCCAATGAATGGCCAAGGTATTGCCCATGCCGGCGAAGATAGCATGGTAATGATCGTATGTCCAGTATCCCGCCGAGCCAAGATGGCTCGGCTATATAGCCCGGACATCTTGGCCGGTTTAAACGACTCCCCGGCCGACTCGGTCGAGTCGAATCAAAGGAATCGCTGGTACGCCGCCACGGCCAGCTCGTCGACGCGGTCGTTTTCCGCGTGGCCGCTGTGGCCGGCGACCCGGGTGTACTTCACGGCATGCTTGGCCAACAGCGCGTCGAGCTCGCGCCAGAGCTCTTCGTTGGCGATCGGCACCATTTTGTTCTTCTCTTTCCGCCGCCAGCCGTTGGCTTTCCACTTGGGCAGCCATTCGCTGATGCCCTTGCCGACGTAGACGCTGTCGGTGAACAGTTCGACGTGGGAGCGCCGCTTGAGTGCTTCGAGCCCACGGACCGCTGCGGTGAGCTCCATGCGGTTGTTGGTCGTAAGCTGTTCGCCGCCGCTTTGTTCCAGTTCTTTGCCTGTGGCCGGATGGCGCAGGATAAATGCCCAGCCGCCCGGGCCGGGGTTGCCGCTGCACGCGCCGTCGGTAAACAGATGGACTTCGGCCAAGAAACGGGGTCGGACGTAAGAGGATGGCGAGGGACCGCCCGGCGACGCGAGGCGTTCAAATGTTGTCGCTGTAGACTTTAGAGTCTGCCGCCACGCTGAGCAACTCCGGCGTCGGGCTCGCCGGCCGTGGACGCGTGAGGCTTTCCAAATCCTCCTTCAGCTGCGCGTCGAGCCGCGGTACTTCCTCCAGCCGCCAGGGCAGTCGCACCGAGAACGTGCTCCCCTTGCCCAGCTCGCTCTCAACCGAGACGTCGCCGCCCAGCAGGCGGCACAACTCCCGCACGATCGACAACCCCAGTCCCGTGCCTGAATACTCGCGGGTCATCGTATCGCCGTCCTTCGAGCCACCCGGTGCCTGGCGGAATTTCTCGAAGATCAGCTGCTGGTCGTCGGGGCTGATGCCGATCCCGGTGTCGGTCACGGTGAGCCGCAGATCGCCATATTCGTCGCGCTCGGCTTTGATTGCGATCCGCCCCCCTTCGGGCGTGAATTTGATCGCGTTGGAGAGGAGATTGTTGAGAATCTGCTGCACCTTCGCCTGGTCGAGTCGCACTGGCGGCAGATTCGGCGCGGAGTCGAAGTCGAGGTCGATGTTCTTCTTTTCCGCCAGCGGCCGGGCCATGTCGCACTGGGCGCCGATCAGCGCGCCGATCTTGAACTCGCTCAGCCGGACCTCCATCTTGCCGCTTTCCATTTTGGCCAGATCCAGAATGTCGTTGATCATCTCCAGGAGCATCGTGCCCGAGCGCTGGATGTTGCCGACGTACCGCTTCTGCTTCTCGTCCAAGGCGGCGATCGAGCTCAGCACGTCGCTGAAGCCGATGATGCTGTTGAGCGGCGTGCGCAATTCGTGGCTCACGGTGGCCAGGAAATCACTCTTGAGCCGGTTCATCTCATAGAGCCGCATGTTCGCCTGGGCCAGCTCGTCGAGCCGGTTATCGAGTTCGTTGTTGACGTGCTGCAGCTCACTCTGCTGGCTCAAAAGCTGCCGCAACATGCGGTTGAACGACGCGGCCAGCTCCTCGAACTCGTCGCCGGTGCGGATCATGGCCCGCTGCTCGACGTCGCCCTCGCGGACGGCGTTCGCCACGTCGCGCAGGTGCGTCACGGGCTTGACGATCACATATCGCACGACCGCCCACAGCGACAGCATCGACAGAAAGCCGATCACGATGGCCGCCGTCCAGGCCAGCGCTCGGTTGATGGCTTGTGCATTGACGGTTGGCTGGTCATCGAGAGTTACGCGAACAACCGCCATCAAATCGTCCTTTTTGAGACTTCGGTTCGCCGTTGCCGGTACATTTTGATGGCAGAGTATGCAGCGCTTCCTGCGCGTACATCGGCTGAAAGTATTGATAGACCTGGCGGCCATCGAGCTCGATCCGCCGCTCCGCGTGGGGCAGTTCTTCCGGCTGATTCGCGGCTTCGCTCTCCTCACCCGGGACTGGCTGAGGCGGCCTTACGGCCCATTCGGAAAGCAGATTGCGCTCAAAATCGTCCCGTGGTTCATATTCCTTGGGGACCGCGGCGTTTGCGCACTGTCTGTGGCAAGATCGGGTCCCACTGAAACGCCCTGCTCAATTCGATGCTACTTTGAGCCACGTCGCGATATAAGGCAGCCGACGTGTCCTCGCGGTCTGGGCCACCGGCCGCAGTCTTCTTCTCGATTTCCGCGAGCTTTTCAATATGCAACTTCTGCCAGCCTGCTCGCACCAATTCTTGACTGAGGGTCTGAATGCGATCTTCGACCAGTTTGTCGGTCTGGCGTCCGTACCAGGTGAAGCTCAGCGAGAGCATCACGAACAGCGAAATCCCGAACCACCAGCGGCACTTCCGCTCGAGATTCGTCTCGCCCAGCACGCGCTTGAAAGTTCGATAAGACATGCAGCGTCGTTCCGCCTTGATTGTAGGGCCATTTCACGGACCGGTCCAAGTGCAATGAGGGGCGAGGAAAGGGCAATTCGCGATGAGAAATGGAGTGAAAACTCGCCCCTCGTTTTCCCCTCGCTCACCTCTACATCATGTCCCAAGGATCAACGTCGACCGTCCAAACGAGGTCGTTCGGGCGTCTTCAAATCGGCGGTAGCCGCTACGACAACATTCCGCAACACTTCCCCTTCCACCGCCTGCAGCTGAATCTGATACCGATGCTGCCCTCGCAACTTCGTCATCGGCGCGGCGCCGGCCCCAATACTCGCAGTGCCGTCCGTCGCTTTCGTGCGCAACCGCCGGCCAATCTCGTCCGCCAGCGCCCGCGCGTCCGTGTTGCATTCGCCCCGCACGACGATTCGCACCATCGACGCGAACGGCGGATAGCCGGCCGCCTCGCGGTGCGGCAGCTCGGAGCGCGCGAAGGCGTTGTAGTCGTGCCGCACCGCCGCCAGGATCGCCGGCGTATCGGGGGCAAACGTCTGCACCAGCACCCGCCCGCCCTGCTCGCCGCGCCCCGTCCGCCCGGCGACTTGCGTCACCAACTGAAACGTCCGCTCCGCCGCGCGGAAGTCGGGCAGGTTGAGCGCCGTGTCGGCATTGATCACGCCCACCAGCGTCACGTTCGGAAAGTCGAGCCCTTTGGCAATCATCTGCGTGCCCAGCAGGATCCGCACCTTGCCGTCGCGGAACGACGCGAGCGCCTGCTCGTGGCTGCCGCGCTGCTGCATGCTGTCGGTGTCCATTCGCAGGCAGGCGTAATTCGGGAAGCGGGCCCGCACTTCCGCTTCGAGCTTCTGCGTGCCCAATCCGCTGAACCGCAGCCCCGGAGATTTGCAGTCGGGGCAGGCGACGGGGGCCGGAGTCTGGTAGTCACAATAGTGGCAGATCACCGAGCTTTGGTGGCGATGGAACGTGAGCGGCAATTCGCAATGCGGACACTTTTCAACGTGCCCGCAGCTGGGACACTGGATGTGGGTCGAGAATCCGCGGCGATTCAATAGCAGAATCACCTGCCCGCCGTCCCGCAACGCGACTTCCATCGCCTGGCAGAGCGGCCGGCTAATCGCTCCGTGCCAGTGCTTGCCGTGCGACTCGTCGCGCAGATCGATCGTCCGCACCGCAGGCAGCGGCCGATTGAACACCCGCCGCGGCATCTCCACCAGGCGAAATTCGCCCGTCGCCGCCCGCTGCCAACTTTCGAGCGACGGCGTGGCACTGGCCAGCACGAGCGGCACATTCTGATCCGCCGCCCGCCGCAGCGCCACGTCCCGCGCGTGATACCGCGGCGCCGATTCCTGTTTGAACGTCGATTCGTGCTCTTCGTCGAGCAGGATCAGCCCCAGATGCGGCGTCGGCGCAAAGATCGCGCTCCGCGCCCCGACGACCACTTCGACCTCGCCCCGCGCGATCCGCCGCCAATGTTCGTGCCGCTCGACGTCGCTCTGGTGGCTGTGGAGCACCGCCACGCGGTCGAACCGTGCGCGGAAGCGGGCTACCGTCTGCGGCGTGAGACTGATTTCCGGTACCAAGCAGAATCGCCTGCCGACCGAATCGCACGACCTCCTCGATCGCGCGGATGTAGACCTCCGTTTTGCCGCTGCCGGTGACGCCATGAATCAGAATCGTGCGATGCTCGGCCGCATGGAGCGAATCGCGAATCGCGCCGAGCGCCGCCTGTTGATCTTCGTTCAGTTCGTGCGCCGGTTCGCGCGGTACGGGTGCCTCCACCGCCCGCGCCGCGCTGAGCCGTTCGACGCTCGCCGTGAGCAGGCCCTTCTTCGCGGAGCGCGTTGATCGGCGCGACGGTGCACTTCGCGCGGGCGGCCAGCTGAACCGCGGAGAGCGGCCGCGGGCTCGAAGCCAGATGGCGCATCACTTCCGCCTGCTTTGCAGACAGTTCCAGCTCGTTGACTTTCACGGCCACCTCGGGGGCCACCGAAAACATTGTGACGTTTCGCGTTCCCGCTCGGTGGCGCACCCCGGCCGGCACTACCGACTCCAGCACCTGTCCCCAGGGACATAGATAGTAGTCCGCCATCCACCGCGTGACCCGCAGCATCGACGGCGATAGCAATGGGTGCGCGTCGAGCACTTCGGCAATCGGCTTGAGCTTCCGCCCGCCGGTCGGCTTGAATCCCACGGCCGAGCAATACCCCAAGACGCTGCGATTCCCCCGCCCCAGCGGCACCTTCACGCGGCTGCCGACCGCCGGCCGCATCCCCTCCGGCACCAGATAGTCAAATTCGCCGCCGGGCGCCTTCGTCAGGACCACCGTCGCCACATGCTGTTGCGCCGCATCGTCGAGCTCCCAAGGCGCCGGCTCCGGATCAAAAAGAGTTTGCTGCTGCAGACATGGAAGGGTTGAAGTTGAGCGTCGAGTCGCTTGAGGGTCGCGGGTTTGGTTAAGGTCACTCGGTACACGGCACAGAGCATTACGATACAGCGCTCGTACATGAGCCCCCAGCCCCCTCGCCCCACCCTCACTCTCAACTCACGACCCTCGGCTACTTCCATGCGTCTCGGCATTTTCGGCGGCAGCTTCGATCCGGTGCACAACGGCCACCTCGCCCTGGCCAGCGCGTGCCAACACCAGGACGGCCTCGATGAAGTCTGGTTTACGCCAACTGCCGTCCAGCCGCTCAAGCAGCATGGGCCGCACGCGACCGATGCCCAGCGGCTGGAAATGCTGCAGCTGGCCACTCTGCCGGAGCCGGGTTGGCGCATTTGCCGGCTTGAGATCGAGCGGGGCGGACTCAGTTACACCGTGGACACGCTCCGACAACTCGGCCAAGAACTGCCCAACGCCGTGCTCTTCTTTCTGATGGGTGCCGACGCGGTCAAAGACGTGCCCCACTGGCACCAACCGCGCGAAATTTTCGCGCTCGCCACGCCGCTGGTGGTCCGACGCGCCGGTCAACCAGAGCCGGACATGACAGAGCTGCGTTCGATTTGTGCCCCGAACAAGCAGCCGAAGCGGATCGAGATGCCGGCCATCAACGCGAGCAGCACCGAGATTCGCCGCCGGGCGGGTGCGGGCCAACCGATCGACGACTTGGTTCCACCGTCCGTGGCGGCCTACATCGCAACGCACTCGCTGTATCGATAGGTGCCGCAGTGATCACGCCGCCGCCGGCGTCGCCAGTCGACGGGCCAGCCCGTGCGATATCGTGAGCGAGCCTAGTGTTGCTCTCGCCGCGCAAAGCGTCGACGACCACATCCAGCTGTTCGTCCGGGGTCTGGGCCACGTCCAATAGCAGCATCCGCCGCCCGCGGACCAGGCAGTGTCCGCCCCCGTCGCCACCGAGCCAATCCTGTCGCACGTCGTAGCCGAGTCCCCGCGCGGTCTCCAGCGCTTCCTGCAATAGTTCCACCGTGTGCATTTCGTTTCGCCTCCAACTGAGTCCAGCGTCGAGCGTCAATAGTCGAGTGCCAGCAATGCTTCCCGCTCTCGGCTCTGGTCCCTTAACTCTCGACTGACAAAGGCCGCGGATTCTACCGCCTTGCTCTGTAGTCGGCCAGCCGGATTCGTCGATACCAGGGAATGACACAAATACTGAGCGTATAACGAGTTAAGAGTTTTCTGTCGGGCAAACGAGTGGCCCGGCGAGACGTGCGCAAGCCAAGCAGCCTGGCGGCTTTTGGCAGTTTTTACTGGTCAGATAACCGAGCTGTCAACGCCTGGTACCTTCCGGAGCAATTCATGTCAGATGGCGGACTGACTCTCGAGCGGCGACTTGAAATCCTTGAAGAGGAGTTGCGGCGGACGCAGCGATTTGCCGCCCTCGGTGAGCTTGCTAGCACCACCACGCACGAATTCAACAACGTGCTCACCACGATCATCAACTACGCCAAGCTGGGCATGCGACACAAGGATGACGCCACCCGCGACAAGGCCTTCACCAAGATTCTCGAAGCGTCGCTCCGTGCCGAGAAAATCACGAATAGCGTGCTCGGCATGGCCCGCAATCGTAGCACCGATCGAGCACCGACGGACTTGGCGAAGCTCGTCGAGGAATCTTTGGTGCTTCTCGAGCGCGAGATGCGCAAGTATCGCGTGCAGGTCGAGACCCAGTTCGAGCCGGCTCCGCCCGCGCTCGTCAGCGGCAATCAGATTCAACAGGTACTCTTGAACTTGCTCACC
>CAWEEU010000024.1:0-58956 GCA_963808175.1 uncultured Planctomycetota bacterium
GCGCGACTTGACGGTATCTTTGGGCGGTTCTTTTTTCAGATCTTCAAGTTCGCCACCGGGGAATTTGCTGGCGGCGATTCTTGCCGCGAAGGTGTCGCTCTTTTCGTCGTTGGGATCGAAATGCATGTCGCCGACTTGCTTGATCGCGGCAAGGATCTTCTCCTTGTCCTTGGCGTCCTTCTTCGCGTCGAGCAGCTCTGCAAGCTGCGCACCATAGACGTTTCGATGCTTGCGGTTCTTGCCCTGATGGCAGACGAAGCAGCGATTGGCCGGCTTCTTCACGAGCGCGACGTAGTCCTTGTCGGGATGGTCCGTCAGGTTTTCGGATTCCCAGACCTTGTAAAACGCAAGCACGGCGGCGGCAGGCTTTGGCATTAGCCCAGCCAACAGAAACAAGGCAGCAACAAACGGACAGGCGAAGCGCATCGGGGACCTTTCTAGTTTTCAGAAAATGCCGATCTGCCGCGGCGAGAGTATGGGGGGGGTTCGTAGTGCGTGCTGTCGCAAAGAGGCAGATATCTCAAGGACGGGGGGCTGAATACTCTCGCGCTGACTTACAAATAAAGCTGGCAAATCCACGCTTGTCAAGCAAGACAGCACGGCGATTCCAAGGCACCATTATGCCGCAGATTCCTCCCGGTGCATCCAGCGCGTCAGTAACGGCGAGAGGATAAAGCAAATCAGGGCTGAAATCAGGGCCGCCACGGCGATCTTTCCGAATACCTCGCCGTAAATATGGACGGTTTCGGAAGGGACGGGAATGATCTGCTGCCCGTCGCTATCCGGGCTCACGCGGGTGAGTTTGGCGATCATCGACGCCAGATAGTTGGAGAAGGCCAATGCCAAAAACCAGGAACCCATCACCGTGGCGACGATCTGTCGGGGCGATAGCTTGGTGACCATCGACAATCCGATCGGCGACGAACACAATTCGCCGGTTGTATGGAGCAAATAGCCGAGCAACAACCAGGGAATCGCCACCATGCCGCGGCTATCGGGATGTTGGGCCGCATACCATAGCGCAATAAAACCGAGACCTAGCTGCAAAAGACCGATCGCAAATTTGAACGGTGTGCTCGGATCTCGCCCCCTGTCGGCCAAATACGTCCAGAGCATCGTGAAGAATACGCCAAAAATGAGAATGTAAATCGGGTTCGCAGCTTGAAACAGGGAAGCCGGAATTTCGCTGCCCCCGATCCCCATGCCGACGTCGTCGGAGGTAACCACCCAGTTGACGGTTTGCAGACTGGAAGGCGCGTTGGTCCGAGCGGCGGCGTCGCGCAGCGCCGTGAGCCCGGTGAGATTGAGCCGGCCGGATGCAGTCACGTTGTCGATGAGCCGGCCAACCTCATCTGGCTGCAAAGTTTTCGCCGGCTCTTTGTTCGCCTCAATCAGCCGGATCGCATCGGCCACCTTGTCCATCAACTGCGGGCTGCCGCTGTTCATTCCGAGTTGCGACTGCGACAAGAGTGGCAATTCGGCGAGCGCCGGATCGCGCGGCGCGAGTTCGACGCGAAAGCGAATGTCTGTGCCCACGTCCGCGGTGGTGACGGTGCGATTCTCCAAGACTCGATCGACGTTTCGGTCGGTGAAATTGTTGAGCGAGCTGCCCGCCTGCTCGAAGAAGGCCCAAAACAGCATCGAAAAAAACATCAGCACCAGAACGACGAAGAGCCGTTCCCGCTCAATCTTCTCGCGACTGACGGCTTCATAGATCAACCAACCGAACGCCAAGATTCCGAAGGCGATCAAAATCCATCCTGCCAATTGATCTCGTCGCACTAGCATGGCAATCACCGGCACGCATAGCAACACGGCCAGATAGGTGCCCACGTCCGTCCGCAACGGTCCCCACATCTGTTTCAATCGAGCCGGGTCCGGCAGCGCGCCTGCCTGGGGCGGAACTCCGCCGCGGCTCAAAGCGACGCAGGCGATGACGCCGGCAACGATCAACGCCATGCCGACAAATGCGTTTACCGCCAATTGGTACGGATTGTTCTGCAAATAGAGCATTGCGCCGGCCGTTCCAACGGCTCCGCTCAGAATCAGCGATTGAGTGAGCAGCGTCGGTGCCACGAAGACCGCCAGGCCGGTCAACATGCCGACCGTCGCCAACCCGAATCCGTAGTGCCATCCGTAGGTTTCGCCGACGTATCCGCAGATCAGCGGCGACAGCGCCGCACCGAGATTGACGCCCATGTAGAAGATGGTAAATCCGCCATCACGCCGCTGGCTGGCCGCCGGATAGAGTTTGCCGACAATCGTCGAAATGTTTGGTTTGAAGAATCCGTTTCCAGTAATGAGTAAGGCCAGCGCAAAATAGAATGCCCATTCGTTTTGCACCGTCATGAGCAAGTGGCCGGCCGCCATGAGCAACCCGCCCAAGACGACCGCCCGCCGAGCGCCGAGCAATCGATCGCAGAGCAAACCGCCGATAAATGGCGTGGCATAAACCAGCGCGGTATAGGCACCATAGATGCCGTAGGCCTGGTCGTCATTCATTCCAAGAAACCCCTTGATCATGTACAAGACCAAGAGGGCCCGCATGCCGTAGTAGGAAAACCGTTCCCACATTTCGGCAAAGAAGAGCGAGTAGAGACCGACCGGGTGCCCGAGAATGGTCTCGTGCTGAACCATCGAGTCGTCGTGATTCTCAGTCATCGGGCGGATCACGATAGAGGCAGGAACTCAGGCGTTCGCGGCGGGATATCTGGGACGATCGGTCGCCCGGTAATTCTGCCTTGCCCGATTCCATGCCGTTGTACGTTGTTTCTCGGCGCGGGGCAATGGACGATTGCCGACGCCGTCACGCGGCAATCCTTATCCAGATCATCGCGCCGACTCCGCTGGCAGCTGCTCGGTTCGAGGCTTGCCTGGCATCGGCCGCGGTGATGATTCCGTTTGCTGCTTCGACGTCGGCGGTTCGGTCGACGTAATAGGCAGCCGCAATTCAGGGAATTTCGTCGGCGGCTGCTGACGATGCCACACGATCCCCAGTGTAAGTACCGATAGCAAGAGCAGCGCCGCCGGCACGAGCCAGGGCAAGTGGCGCTGCAGGCGGCTCGGCGTCGTCAATTGTGTGGACCAGCCCGCCGGCAACGAAATCTGCGGATAGACGATGCCAAGTTGTTCGGTCACGGCAATCAGCGCCGCCAGCAACTCCGCCGGATTCTGGAAGCGATCTTCCGGCCGCTTGGCGAGCATCGTCTCGAGCACGTCGACGACCGACTCCGGCACGTCCGGTCGGAACTGAGTGAGATTCGGCAGATCGGCCGATTGATGTTGCAGCAGCTTCTGCAGCGCCGTGCCGTCGGGGAACGGCGGCTTGCCGACCAGCATGAAGTAAAACGTGCAGCCGAGCGAGTAGACGTCGCTGCGGACGTCGGCCAGGCGGGCGTCGCGGGCCTGCTCGGGAGCCATGTAGTCGAACGTGCCGAGCGTCACGCCGCTGGTCGTGAGCTCGTGTTCGGCCGGGTCGGCCGGCTCGACGCGAGCCAGGCCCATGTCGACCAGCTTGGCCTGGCCCTCGGGCGTGAGCAGGATGTTCGACGGCTTGATGTCGCGATGCACGACGTCGCGCTGCCAGGCGTGCATCAATGCGTCGGCGATTTGCAGCATGTAGCGCAGGGCGTCGGCCAGCGGGAATGGACCATTGGCATACACCAGGTCGCGGAAGTTCGTGCCCTCAATGTACTCGAAGACGAGGTAGCGATGGCCACGCTCCTCGCCGACATAGTGCACGCGGGCGATATTGGGATGGTCGAGCCGGGCCGCGCTGCGGGCCTCCATCTCGAAGCGGCCATCGGAGTCGGCGTCGCTCTCATGCGGCGCGGCGAGCACCTTTACCGCGACGGTTCGATCGAGCCTCGTGTCGACGCCGCGAAACACAACCCCCATGCCGCCGCCGCCGACAAATTCATCCAGCCGGATGTCGCCGAGCTGCTCGTCCGATCAGCGAGCTGGCCAATTCGCTTTCGGCTGCTGCCGGCGCACGAGCGGGTGGGGTTCGATGAGCGGCGCGGTCGAGATCACGGTTTGGTCGCCAGATAGCGGTGACTGCTTCCTCGTCGGTAGCGGACGCTGGTTCGCTGTCGGTGACGTCGGATTCGTGCTGTGGCAGTGGTAGTCTGTCAGACATCGGGCGAAATGCTGCCGGTGATCGAGGAGCGGCACAGGTGAACGCAGCCTTGCTCTATTCTAGGCATTGTCGCCACTGGACGACAGCGACGCTTAGCCCATGTGCCTCACGATCGCCGCGCCGAACTCGCTGCACTTCACCTCTTTCGCGCCGCTCATCATGCGGGCGAAGTCGTAGGTGACGGTCTTGGCGGCGATCGCGCCTTCCATCCCGCGGATGACCAGGTCGGCCGCCTCGTTCCAACCGAGATACCGCAGCATCATTTCGCCGGAGAGGATCAACGAACCGGGGTTCACTTTGTCGAGCCCGGCATATTTCGGGGCGGTGCCGTGCGTGGCCTCGAAGATCGCGTGGCCGGTGACGTAGTTGATGTTTGCGCCGGGCGCGATGCCGATGCCGCCGACACACGCCGCGAGCGCGTCGCTGATGTAATCGCCGTTGAGATTCGGCGTGGCGACGACGTCGTACTCGGTGGGGCGGGTGAGAATCTGCTGCAGGAAGGCGTCGGCGATCACGTCCTTGATCACGATGCCGGCGCCGGGCTTGCCCTCGGGGATGCGGCACCAGGGACCGCCGTCGATCGGCTCGGCACCGTAGAACTCGCGGGCGACTTGATAGCCCCAATCGCGGAATCCGCCTTCGGTGAACTTCATGATGTTCCCCTTGTGCACTAGCGTCACGCACGAGCGTTTATGCTTGATGGCATAGCCGATCGCGCTGTGCACGAGCCGCTCGGTGCCGAGGTAGCTGATCGGCTTGAAGCCGATGCCGACCTGCACCGGCAGATCGCGTGCTGGGGCGCCGATCGATTCGAGCTGCTGGCACCAGGCGTCATTCTTCTCCTTGG
Source organism: uncultured Planctomycetota bacterium (assembly GCA_963808175.1). GTDB lineage: Bacteria > Planctomycetota > Planctomycetia > Pirellulales > Lacipirellulaceae > DASYDU01. The sequence continues at coordinate 4,986 of CAWEEU010000024.1, forward strand.
TGCCGAAGCGGACCTTGGCGGCCTCTTTGGGAAACTCTTTGGCGAGGAAGTCGAGCACTTTTTGCGACTCGGCCGTGCCGCCCGCGTATTCGATGCCGGCGTAGATGTCCTCCGTGTTCTCGCGGAAGATCGTCATCTCGACCAATTGCGGCTGCGCGGACCGGGGTCGGCACGCCCTCGAAGTAGCGGACCGGCCGCAGGCAGACGTAGAGGTCCAAGAGCTGCCGCAGCGCAACGTTGAGCGAACGAATTCCGCCGCCGACAGGCGTGGTGAGCGGTCCCTTGATGCCGACCAGCAACTCGCGGAAGGCGTCGAGCGTTTCGTCCGGCAGCCAGTTACCGCGTTTTGTCGAACGATTTTTGCCCGGCCAGCACTTCCTTCCAAACAATTTGCCGCTTGCCGCCGTACGCCTTGGCGACCGCGGCGTCGAGCACGCTGCGGCTGGCCCGCCAGATGTCGGGTCCCGTGCCGTCGCCCTCGATGAAGGGGACGATCGGCCGGTCGGGCACTTGCAGCCGCCCTTGGTGGTTCTGAATCGCCTGGCCGCCGGTAACGCTGGACATGGATCGAGCTCCGAGATCGAAGGTTTGGTGGGCAAAATATGCGGAAATCGCGTGTGTCGCCGATTGTCGGCCGCCGGCGGAAGCGGGTCAATGGCTCTCAAGTCGCCCTCCCACGACGGGGCAAAGCTGCTACGATTCGCCCGCCTGGTTGCCGGGGGACGCGGCGCGCTCGATAATGCGGTTTCGTTCGGGTCAAATTGAGGATTGGGTCAAGTTCGAAATCTTTCAGTTCAGCTGGCGGAGGTATCTTCCATGACGGGCTCCCTTGATCGGCGTACTTTTCTGCGATCGGCGGCCGCGACCAGTGCCGCGATCGGTCTGGCCACCGCTGGCAACCCGATCCTCTTGGCGGCCGAGGAGACAAAAGCACCCTTGTTCAAGATTTCGCTCGCGGAGTGGTCGTTTCACCGGGCGCTGTTCGACAAGAAGATGGACAACCTCGATTTTCCGCTGGTGGCCAAGCGCGACTACGGCATCGACTGCGTCGAATACGTCAATCAGTTCTTCATGGACAAGGCGAAGGACATCGGCTTACCTCGCGGAGCTGAAGAAACGCTGCGACGACAACGGCGTGAAGAGCGGCCTGATCATGTGCGACAGCGAGGGCGATCTCGGCAACCCGGACGAGGCGGAGCGGACCCAGGCGGTCGAGAACCATTACAAGTGGGTCGAAGCGGCGAAGTTCCTCGGCTGCCATTCGATCCGCGTCAACGCCCGCTCCGACGCCAAACTGCCCGCCGAGGAGCAGATGGAGTTCGCCGCCGACGGCCTCCACCGGCTCTGCGAGTTCGGAGCCCAGCACGGGATGAACGTGATCGTCGAGAACCACGGCGGGCTGTCGTCGAACGGCAAATGGCTCGTCGGCGTGATGAAGAAGGTCGGATTTGCCGAACTGCGGCACGCTGCCCGACTTCGGCAATTTTCAGATCGGCCCCGGCGAAGAGTACGACCGCTACCAGGGCGTCCGCGAGATGATGCCGTACGCCAAGGGCGTCAGCGCCAAGATCGCACGTATTCGACGCGGCCGGCAACGAGGCCCAGATCGACTACCTCAAGATGATGAAGATCGTCTTGGACGCCGGCTACCACGGCTACGTCGGAGTCGAGTGGGAAGGCGAAACGCCGAGCGAGGCCGAGGGGACCCGGCTCACCGAGGAACTGCTTGAAGCGGGTGCGGGTGGAGCTTTCTTGAGTTCCGGCCATTGAGGTTCGCTAAGCCGCAAGCGATCGATCGATCGGCGCGGGTGGCTGGGCCAGCCTTTCTTACCTGGCTTGCCAAATCGGGTTCTCTGGCATTCTTTTGGCAGGACACTCCGCCGAACGGGAACGGCCGCACTGCCTAAGAACTAGGCACGCCGGCCCCGCCCGCTTTCTGCGCACCGCCTGCACAAACATAGGCATCGTCGTGCTAGCGACGCAAGTGCTTGCACTGCAACGAGATGCATGACTGCACTTGCCACGTTTCCAAAATACTCCTAAAAGCGGGCCCTCTGTGGGGCCTTGTGGCCACTGGTTATTCGCACGACTGGAAGGAGACAAACGCCGTGCTCACACAATCGACGGAGAAGTACCAACAAATCCTGCTCGACCGCCAGACGCCTCTACGAACAGGAACCCGACTGGGTCACGTTCTTCCGCGAGGTGCTGGGGGTCGACGGGATGGTCCGGGGCTCGTTCGCCAGCTTGGAAGAGCTGGCCGCCTTCGAGCGGAGCCAGGAGTTCGAGCAGATTCAAAAGTGGCTGGTCAAGCTGCGCGAGCAACGCAGCTCGACCGACACCGAATCGGAGCCGACCCGCGTCATCACGGTCCGGCTCCCCAAGAGCATGCACGAATACCTGCGGACCGAAGCTCACGATCTGCGGACCAGCATGAACAAGCTCTGCATCTCGAAGCTGCTGCAGGTCATCGAGCAGGACTTGATTCCGGCCGAGCGAGCCGGTGGCACCGCGGAGCGGAAGCCGCAACTCGCGGCCGCGACGGTTTCCTCGGGCATCGGTGCCTCGGGGATCGGTGGCGGCACGCCTGGCACCAACCACCAGCCTGCACCAACCGCAGCCGCAACAGGCGACGCACTACCAACCGGCGCATTCGGCATCGGCCTACTGAGCCATCCGGCTCGATGCATCGCCGCGGACGCCCGCCAGCAAATCCACAACGCAAATTCACTCCCGACACCCCGGCCCTGGCACCGGGGTGTTTTTGTGCGCGATGGGGGAAGGCGGAGCGTGGAAGGGGAAGGAAATCATGGGCCGCCCGCTGGTCGAATGGCTTGAAACAGGTGGTAGCCTTTTCGGTCGGATGCCGAGACTTCATCGAATAGCTTGGGCAAGTGCTCCTCGTACCGGGCGGGGTGCTTGGTCACGACGATGATTCTGCCGCCGGGCCGGAGGGCAGCGTGGGCGGCGGTGAGGAAGTGGCGGGCGATGCGGAAGCCGGCGTAGTAGGGCGGATTGGCCAGCGCGAGGTCGTAGGAACCGGCACCCGCGTAGTTGCCGCCGGCGTTCAGTTCCGTCGTGAGATTCGCGAGCTCGTTCAGCCCCGCGCCGCGGGCGGTGCACTGGACGGCGCGGGCGCTGGAATCGACGGCGTGGACGATGACGCCCTCGGCGCGACAGGCGGCGGCGAGCGCAACCGTGCCCGCGCCGCAACCGACGTCGAGCACGAGGTCGTCGGGTGCGACTTCCATCGCATCAATCAAGTGCCGGGCGCCGGGATCAATGTGACGATGCGAGAACACCCCGGGTCGACTGAACGCCCGAATCAACCGGCCGCGGTCGCGGAAGGCGAACTCGCAGGAAAAGTCTTTGAGCTTTTTGAGCGGCTCGGTCTTGGTGCCGACGTAGAGCACGCCTCTGTGTGACGCCCGCCGCTCGAGCTGGCGGAACAATTTGCCAAGCTGTTCGCCGAGCCAGGTGTCCTCGCGGCGGTTCGACGTTGCATAGAGTTTGCCGCCAACGCGCGAGCCGGGCGTGACCGGTTTGGATCAGCTCGCGGGCCAGCTCGGCTTCGCCGGTGGCCGAGAGGGGCAGCGCGACGACGTCGGCCGTCTCATCAGGCAGATCGGCCGCGCATTCGATCCGCAGGTTGGGAGGCGCAGTCCGGCCAGTGGTCGATCGCCAATTTCGCTCGGTAGGCATCGAGATAGGTGCAAGTGACGCTAGTCGATGGAAGTGCGCGGGCAGCGGCAACGGCAAACTGACCCAAGCCAGGCGAAGTGCAGAGCATTCGCTCGGCCGCCATCTCGCCCACGGCGTCGATGAGTAGCGCCTCCTGGGGATAGGGATCGACACCCCTTGAGTCGTCATCAACTTTCGCACTGTCGTTCGCGGTCACGGTTGGCCTCAGTGTCAAGGAACGATGATCGATGAATGATGAACGATGATCGGTGACTGGATTGGCTCTTGACTCTTGTCTCTCCTCTTTTCTCGAACTCGCCAAGTTTCGTTGTCGAAAACCCTCGTGTTTTTTCGAACTCGCCAAGTTTCTCTCGAACTCGCCAGGTTTTTTGGGGACTGGGGGCTGGGGGCTGGGGACTGGGGGCTGGATTGGCGGTGCCCGAGTGGCTGCCGCGGCTTGGCTCTCCGCCCTTGGCCCTTCGCTCTCCGCTTTCCCTGGCTGACGGCTTTCGCTGCTCGAATTGTCCCCGCATTGACTCGGACAAATCGGACAATTGACACTGGCGCTCGGGGTTTTTTGCGATTTGTCCGGGCGAGTTTTTGGGCGCGGACGCGTAACTCGTGGCTGGCAAGCAGCTTCGCTGCGGCGCGGTGACTCGCAGACTCGCGCGGAGCGGACAATTCGCGCGCGAATTGTCCGCTGCCGCTCGCACTTCGACGCGGAAGTCGCGGGCTTCTTGCCAGTTGTGTTGGACAGAACGATGCATTGATTTGTCCGATAGAGTCCGGGAGGATGGCGTGGGTGTCGGAGTCAGGAATCAAGTGGCAGGTGAGCGGACGAGAATCCTGACCGTCTGGCTATCCGCCGACGGGTAAGAGCCAACAACGCCGCATTACTATCTATTTGTTCACATCCCGTTCTAACGGGCGGCCCGGCCGAATTCAAGAGAGCACTTTTGGCCAGCGCGAACGCGAGTTTACTGAGATCCGCACTCCCACAATGTCGGTTCGTCAGGTGGCGCAACAGTAGATATTTTGCATCACACGGCGGCGGCTCGGACGGCCGCCTGGCGCGGGCGGCGACAATGCGACGGGAGATTTCGCCGGCGAGCCATTGCCGATCGATGCCGCCGCTGCACAGGGCCTCCAGCACCCCTCCTAGCGGGATCTGCCGCCGCGCGGTGCGGATCACCGCACCCCCCGCGCCGGCAATGTCACTGTCGGGTCGGTGTGATGCCTCATGCTTGCGATGGATCCCAGACGCTGAGGATGTCGGCCGTCCGCAGCGTCCACTGGACGCCGATCCCCAGCACGCTGGAGCGATACCGCACGCTCTGCGGCGAAATCGTCAACCGCCGTCTCCCGAACAGTTGCGCCAGCCCATTCGACGTGCTCGCCAAGCCGAGAATTCCCAAGCCGCCGGCGAACACCAGACGCAGCAGCCACTGCGGCAAGCTCATTCGCCCCGCCTCTTTCCAGATGAGAATGACCGGCGCACAACAGAATGTCAGCAGGACCAGCCCGATCAAGATGCTGCCGATTCCGGTGTATGAGCCGGTCGCCACGGTGTTGGGGAAGTTGATTCGCGTTTCGAACCGGTCCTGCTCGATGCGGACCAGCGAGTGCCGGTCGCGTGGCGAGGCAGGTTCCTCCTCATGCGGCGACGGAGGCGCGGCGGCATGCCCGTATGCGATCGAGAAACAGGTTCACCCGCCACTCCACCCAATCCATCTCGCCCGGCATCAGGTTGCCGCCAAATCGTGGCTTGCTCCGGTCATTCGGATCGTCACCCGCTTCCGGATCGTACGTCTGATCCGCGATCACGATGCCTTGCGGCAGGTCGTGCGATCGTGCGACCCGACCCCGCGAATACCACTGCCACGCGCGGCTCCGCGGCTTTAGCGCGAATTCGTGTCACCGTCTCGTGCCCGCCCCAAATGGCTCTCACGGTCACTGCTCAGGTGTGATCGTCAAGTGCGTGTAGGTCAGATAGTCCGTGCGCATTTTCAGATACGCGATCGACAGGAGAACGGCGAATACCAACGCCATCCCCATCACCCCAGGCAGCCAGCCGTCGGAAGCATAAATGACAACGAGCAGCATAGCAGCGAAGACGAAAGCTGATCCCAGCAGCGGCCTGGCCATTCGTCTGCTGCGCGGCGGCAAGTGCAGCAGCAGTTCCTGCTCCGCTTCTTGCCATTCGATCGGGCTGGCGCTCAACCGTTGCATCAGAATGAGAAGCTCAAAACCTAAGAAGGCTTGGCGGCACGACGGTAAATGCGATTCGCAGCGCGGAGGATTTTTTTGCACGAAGCGAAATGGTCTACCGCAACAGCGCGAATACTAGCCCGAGCGCAACAGCAACCACCGTCATTCCAATCAGCAGCGTGCGGAGACTAATGCGCCATCGGGTTTTATGTAACCTCCAAACTATCAGTCCCGGAACCAAGAATGCGACAAAAGCGACAACTGGGATAACAAGCACTGTCGCCGATTGCCCGTAGTACTCGTAGTTGTGGTGGTACTTCAAGCCCAATGACATCAGAAGACGTATTGCGACAACCGCCGCCGCGGCACCACTACAGACCATCAAGACAAAAGTCCCGACAACCAAAAACGCTTTCTGAATGGGCGTTAGCTCGTTCCGGTTCTGCCCCATAGCCACCATCCTACCGCATCGCGCAGGCAATTCGCGGTCAAATTATTCAGCCGCCTTTTCCATCACTCATCTTCAACCCACAGCCAGGACAGCATTTCCATGTCAGCCAATCTTCAGTTGGATCGCTGCCCTGCAAATCGTACCCGCAGTTTGGACACTTCAATATCGGCTTTGGCAAGAACATGCGAGTAATCACGACGCCAATAAGAAAGACGCCCACTACCAAGGCACCAATGCTGCCGAAAAAAATAGCGTCTCGATCCCTCGGTGCTTGCGCAATCCAGGTGCCGAGGCCAATGACAGTTCCAGCAATCAGCCATCCTCCAAGTGACCAAGCTAGTCGCTTGCGCCACTGACGATGGGCCGACTTCAGCCTCACGATCGGGCTGGGTACCTCTGAACGGATCTCTGCCATGCGTAGACACGCCAAGCTTTGTTATTGGACAGAACTGCTTCAGGAAGTCCTGCATCTTGAAGGAGTTCTTCGATAAGCGGGTCCCATCCCATCCTATATAGTGCCGGAGTGCGCATTCAAGCTGGGGAAGCAACCTACATTAAAATACGGAAATCGAAGTCTCGACACCGGAAGAAACGTCCTTTTGAAAAATAGCTGCACATGAACTTGAGTCGATTGGACAACCGGCCCGTCTGCGTAATGTGGGCGTGTCCTGGGTCAGCAATGGCGAGAACATCATGACAAGGGGGAAGGCGGAAAGGGGAGGGGCGAAGGTGGAACAATCGGACCGTCACACACCGGTGGCGGGAACGGTGCCGACGCCGACATATTTGGACGGCGGTTCGACCGCGGCGAGTCGGGCGCGGAAATGCAGATGGTCGTGGCGACTTTCGTACCGTGTGCGCCGCATTGCTGAGCGAAGATTCGCCACGACGCCACGTCGTCACGACGGGGCGCGAAAAACTCAGGCGTTGACTGCGCGGCTGGTGTTAGCGGCCCCGGCCTGGGACTCTTTGCCGACAGCCATGTATTTCAGGCGATTCTCGCAGCTTTCCCATTCGCCTTGCTCGCAATGCAATTTGCGGCAGTTGAATTCGCAGCAGGCGACGTCGGCGGGCACGTTGGCGACCCAGCCCTTGGTGATCAAGTTCCAGAGCCGTCGGCTGACGCTGGTCGTGTGGATTTGTGGATCGTTCATACGTTCAAACTCCTCAACTTGGGAGACAAACTCAACTGCGCGCATCGCGTGTCATCCGCAGACTTCTCTATCTCCAGTCGGCAAAGGCCAGGGTGAGCGGGTCGTCGGTGATGCTGGGTCGGGTGAGAGCTTGGGCGAGCGAATCTTGGGTCTCGCGGCCCAACGTCGCGGGCACGTCTTGCCGGCGGAATCGTCCGACGCGGTCGAGCGCCAGCACCAGCAGTTGGTCGTGGCCGGAGTCGGCGACCCGACGCCGACTCAAGTGGACGCGCGAGCGCGACTGCGTGTCCTGTTCGCGAGAATGGACATCGTGCAGGGCGAAGTTGGCCGCACGCGCGGCCGCGGTGATCGGCTCGGCGGCGCCGACGCTTCCTCGGGCAGCACGTCTGCCGCCGGCTCTGGATTTGGACGGCCAGGAGACTGACGGTTTCGACGGCGGCAGCCGCCGGGGGCGGGCAGCGTCTGGCCGAAGTGCGACTTCAAGACGGTGTAGTCGTCCGCGTCAACCTTGCCGTTGCCGCTGCCGTCGGCTCGCAAGTCGCTCATCGAGCCGAGCGTGTTGCGCCACACGGTGTAGTCGGCCGCGTCGACGATGCCGTTGAGGTTGTAGTCGCCAGGAAGTACGCCAACCAACACGCTGGCCGTCCCGGTAGTTGCGGAGTCCCGCGGCTGGATTAACGATCGTCACCAGGAACTGATAACTGCCAGGCTGGGTGAACGTGGCCGTGGTGTTCTTGGCGGTGTTGGTGCCGTTGGCCGAGAACATGACGGGGGCCGGCGGCGTTCCCAGCGTGGACCAGGTGTAGGTCAGCGCCGATTCGCCGGCCGTCAGGTCGGCTGCCAGGACGCTGAGCGTCGTCGACAGCGTGGGAACGGGATTGTCGGCTGCGGCGGCCGGCGTGACGATCCTGGGACGGGCCAACTGCAGGACCTGTTCGGCCGACAGTGCGGCGCCATAGATGCGAAAATCATCGATCCGGCCCAGCAAGTTCGGGTCGATGGGTACTGGGAGTCGCCGAGATAATTCTGCGTCGTGTTGCCCAGCGCGGCCGGGTGGATGGTCATGTTCGTGTTCGTGGCCACTGCGGCGCCGTTGACGTACAACGTGCCCGTGTTGCCGCTAAGGGTGACGGCCACGTGGTACCAGGTGTCGTCGGCCAGCGCCGGGCCGTTGAGCTGCTGCTCGCCGCTGCCGTTGCCGCTGGTGGTGATGGCGAATCGCAACGGCCCGTTCGTGCCGCCGGCCTCCGCGGTGAGGAACATGTTGACCGTCGTACCGGTGCCGAAATCGAAGATCCGCGACCAGGTGTCGAGCGAGTCGAGGCGGACCCAGGTGGCGATGGTGAAGTCGTCCAGTCCGCTCGCGATGCCGCTGGGCAGGTTGGCGCGGCCGCCGGTGAGCGACAAGGCGTTGCCGCTGACGCCGGCCGTCCAGCCGGTGGAGCCAGTGAGCGTGCCCGTGTTGAAGTTGCCCGACGAATCGGTGAGGGTCGTTCCCAGCGAGGCGTCGGTCTTGTACCACGCCCGCGGCGTGACGACCGTGATGCTGGCATCGGCGTCGCCGGCGGTGGACGTGACGTGAACGGTGGCGGAGCCGGAAGTCGCCGGGGCGGTGTACAATCCCGAGGAGCTGACGCTGCCGACGCCGCTCGCGATCGACCAGGCAAACTCCGGCTGCGACACGGACAAAGGATTGCCGAACTGGTCGGCGATGCTCGCGGTGAGCTGCATCGTCGCGCCGGCAGCCACCGAGACGCTGCCAGGGATGATCGCCACGCCGGCCGACACCTGGTCAACCGTTACGGTGACCGAGCTCGTGACGTAGGCGCCACCGAGGGGATTCTCAATCGTGGCGGTGAACTCATACGTGCCGGCATGGTGGAAGGTGGCGGTGGTATTCTTGGCGGCGTTGGTGCCGTTGTCGCTATAGGTCACGGCGGCGGGCCCGGTCGCCGACCACGTGTAGACGAGATTGGATTCGCCGATCTCGTCGTCGCCGAGCACCGACAAATCCGTCGTCGTGCCAGTGACCGACGTGGGATCGGCCGCGGCGGGCGTCACTACGCTCGGCGTGTCGATGGTCGCGGTGAACTCGAGGACGGTGAGCGAGTAGGCGGGGAAGGTGTACTCAAAGCTGGTGTCGACTCCGGTGAGGACGGACGTCACCGGCACAATGTTTGTTGGGTTGGCGATCGAGTTGACGGCGTTGCTCGTAGATGCGGAGAGCGTCGTCGCGGTCCCCGTCGGAGAGACCGACTCGGCACCAATGAGATTGATCGTCGTCGAGTTGGACGTCCCCAGCGGGTTAACGACCGTCAGGTAATACGTTGAGCCGGTCTTGGTCACCAGGGTTTGCAGGCCGCTCGCGCCGGTCAGCGTGTCGGAGACGACTGTCTCACCGTGGTTCTAGCGAAAGGACCTGCTGCGCGTAGTAGCTCGCGGAGCCGAAGCTCGATGTGTTGTCGAAGCCGATCAGGTCCGTTGACCATTGATAGCTGTCGACGTTGACCCACAGCGGGGCGTACGACGACATGGTCACGAGATCGGAATTGCGCATCATGCCCATCAGAAAGGCGGCGTCGCCGAGGGCCGCGACCATCGTGCTGGTCGGGTTGCCCTCGCGAGCGGCGTATTCACCCACGAAAATCGCATAGGATCCGCGCGGTACGTTGTCGTAGTAATCGGAGTTGGCCAGGAACCACTGCGGCGAGTTGTAGAAGTGGTCGTCCAAAACGTCGAACGGTCGGCCACCGGTGTTCGTCGTAGTGGCGATGATTTTCAGCTCGGGGAACTCGGTGCGGATCGCGTCGTAGAACAGTGGGTAGCGCGTCGCATACGTCGCAGAGAACCCGTCCTCATTGCCGACTTCGACGTAATTGACGTTGTACGGATCGGGGTGCCCGTTGGCGGCGCGGAGAGCGCCCCAGGAGGTGGAGACGGGATCCAGCACGTAGTGCAGTTCGTTGATGGCGTCGGTGACGTCGGCGGCGAGCGTCGGTCCCGTGTCGGACGAGCCGTTCAGCGTGTATCCCGCGTAGACGGCGAGGATCGGGTCGGCACCCATCAGCTCGGCCAGCTGGAGATATTCGTCGAGGCCCATGCCGTCGGTCGACCAATAACCCCAGGCCGAATTGAGATGCCCGGGCCTGTTTTCCACGGGTCCAATCGTCTCGGACCAATTAAAGCGGTCGGCGAAAGGTGTTGCCCTCGAGGTAGTTGCCGCCGGGAACTCGGAAGATGGCGGGCTGCAGGTCGACGAGCCACTGGGCGAGGTCGCGGCGGAAATGGTTGTCGCCGCCGCCGTAGCCGGGCGGGTACATGTAGACTGCCCCAAACCAGAGGGTCTCGCCATTGGCCGAGGTGCTGTTGGTTGAGATGACCAGTCGGTTCGTGTCGGAGTTTGGAGCGCCGGCACCGGTGGTCAGCGTTACAGTGTATTTCGTCCAAGTGCCCGTAATCGAAGCGACGGTGGTGCTGGCGTAGACCGTGCCGCCGTTGGATTCGAGGTCCACCGTCAGCGGGCCGGTGAAACCGGGACTGGCTTTGGCGTAGAACTCGACGGTGTAGGTTGTCGAAGGTGCAACCGCCAGGCCAAAGTAGCCGGAGTTCGAGATGCCGGCGCGGGCGGAGGCGGAGACGCCCGACGTGATGGACAAATTTCCGGACCGCGCGAGGGCAGTGGTTGGACCGGTGGTCGCATCCGAGGTAGCGCGGCGACCACGCCAGAACCGGCGACGGCCGCCCAGGCACGCAGCGGATTGGTGGAGTCATTGAATCCGCTATTGCGGACTTCATTATTGTAGATGCCACCCTCGCCGCCGTAGTTGATGTCCTCCATAAAAGCGCCGAACAAATTCGGCGACACGGTGACGCCGCTCGTGCCCAAGGCAATGTCGATAGTCGCACTGTCCACGGCCTCAGCGTACCCGGCGACGAAGTCGCTGAGCGGCGAGTTGAAGAACCGCACGTCATCAATTTGGCCGTCCACGAAATCGACGCGGTTGCCGTCAAACTTCCCACCGCCAATGACGGTCGGTCCGGTCCCTTGCCAGCCGCCGCTGTAGGACACACTGGACTGAAAGACGCCGTCCACGTAAAGCAGGAGCTGGCCATTGGCGACATCGTTTACGCCGATCAAATGGTACCAGACACCAGTCGACGGGTTGATGTCGCGTCGGCATGGTAGGCCGTCGCGGCAATATTGTCGGAAGCGAGGCGACTAAAGGCGAACTTCCCGGTATCGCCGCTCAATTGGAGGTAGAACGCCGACGTGTTCGTTCCGTCGATCGAGGCAAATGTCTGATAGCCACTGAACGAGTCCAGCTTCACCCAAGCCGAGACCGAAAACGGCAGCGCGGTGTTGATCACCGGCGTGGCGTAGATCGCGTTGCCGGTCACGGTGCCGTTGACGGCGAGCGAATTCGAGCCCAGCCGTCCTTCGGCCCAGGACGTGCCGGGGCCCAGCACCAAGGTATTGCCATGCCCGGAGACGTCGGCGGCGGTGGTCCCTCGCCGTCATCGAAGGAATAGGCCGCGGGCTGATCCAGTGCGGCGACTTGTTCGGCGGAGAGGGCCGAGTCGAAAATCTGAGACTTCGTCGATCGATCCATCGACGTAATCCACCTCGCCGCCGTTGTAGAACCCGTGTCCGATCAGGGTGTCGCCGGTCGCCGTCCAACCGGAAGTATAAGTGGTGGTTCCCATCGACTGGCCGTCGACGTATAGGGTGAGCGTGCCGGCGGTCGCGTCGTTCACGCCGACAAGGTGGTACCAGGTGCCAGCGACCGGCGCGGAGGATGCGGAGACATAGGTGGCGATGCCGATGGCGTCGGAGGACAGGCGAGAAAACGCAAATGTCCCGGTGTCGCTGCGCAGCTGCAGGAAGAATCCCGCGACGTTATCCCCGGCGATCGAGACGAAGGTCTGGTAGCCGGAGAGCGATTCGAGCTCGACCCACGCAGAGGCTGTGAAGCTACTGAAGTGTCGACCACTGGCCCCGTCGCCGTGGCGACAGCGCCAGCGGTGCCCGCGAGGCTGATTGCGTCGGTACCGACATTCCCGTCCGTCCAGCTCGCGCCCGAGCCGAGGGTCGCAGTGTGGCCATTGCCCGAGACGTCGGCGGCGATCATGCCCAGGCCTTCGTCGAAGGTCCAGTGTGCGGCCGGGACGGGCACGGTCGGGATGCCCTCGCCGTCGAGCAGTAGGCGGGCTTCGAGTGGTTCAAATGCAAGACCTTGCGTAGCCAGCGCCCGCAGGCAAGCGATTCCGACGATGGCGGAATTTGCTCATGTGTCAGCTCATGAACGACGTACTAATCGACGTAATCGCCTCGCACGCATGGCGGCCGCCCCAAGTAAGACTGAGGGAAAACGAGCGTGCCTCGGCAGCACATGATGTGCGAGCACGCACATTTTACCACGCCGAATCGGATGCCGCGCTCGAAATCTCGCTGTGCTGCTGCGTAGACCACGATCGGTCGAGCAATTCGTGTACCGATCGCCTGCGCAGTATGACGTTGGTGGCTGCGAAGTTCACACGCCGGCCGAAACTACCGCGCGGTTTTCGATCGGCGGACAAGCCGAGTCACCGGCCATTAGCCGGCTGCGGAAACGCAGGTGGCGGCGGCGGGTGATTTCGACTAGCGGCCTCCACACCAGGTGCGTCAGCCGGTGCTGGATGAGGAAGTACCAGAGCAGGTTCGAGCGCTTGTAGAGGTACGACATGGCCAGGTACGGCGGCACGCTGCGCCAGTCGCGCGGTCGGCGCCGCCAGATCGAGCGGTGGGAGAATAGCCGCCGGTAACACCAGGCGTAGCCTTCGGCCAGATCCGCGGGCGTCATGTGCTTGGGCTGAAACACGACGTGGCCCGTGTCGTAGAGGCGCCATTCTTTGTGGAGCAGCCGGCCTTCGCGCTCCATCTGGTCGAACAGCGGCGTGCCGGGATACGGCGTGAGGATGTGAAAGGTCGCGCATTCCAACCGCTGCCCTTCGATCCATTGGACGGTGTTTTCGAACACGTCCGGCCGATCGTGGTCGAAGCCAAGGACGAAGCTGCCGTTGACCTGGACGCCGTGGCGATGGAAGACTTCGACGCGGGCGGCGTACTCGTCGGTTCGGGGGCTCTTCTTGTGGGCGTCGACGATGTTGTCGTTTTGCAGCGATTCGAAGCCGACGAACACGCCGGTGCAGCCGGCCAGCGCCATCTCGCGGACGAGGTCGGGGTCGTCGGTCACGTCGATCGTCACGGCGGCGCTCCAGATTTTTTGCAGCGGGCGCAGCGCGCGGCAGAGGCGGCGCAGATACTCGGGCCGTGAACCGAGGTTGTTGTCGACGAACACGCCGTACGGCTGGGCGTCGGCGTGGAACTCGGCGACGATCTGCTCGACGTCGCGGACCAGGTAGGGCATGTGAAGGCCCTTGGTGGCCAGGTAGCAGAAGCCGCAGCGATTGTGGCAGCCGCGCGTGGCGATCAGGCTCGACGTGGTGAGAAAGCTGCGACGCGGCAGAAGGTCGCGGCGTGGGGCGGGATCGTCGCGATAGGGGCGGCGGTAGTCGCCGTGGTAACGCGGCTGAAGCGTCCGGCGGCGACGTCGCGGAGGATTTCGGGCCAGGTTTGCACGCCGTCGCCGACGGCCAGGGCGTCGGCGTGCGGCGCGGCTTCGTCGGGGCACGACAGCACGTGCAAGCCGCCCAAGATCGACCTTCGCTCCGCGGCGCGATACCAGCGGGCGAGTTCGTAGGCCCGGTTGGCGAACGTGAGATGCACGGTGATGCCGACCACTTGCGGGAATGGCTCAGCGGGCGGCGGGCCTTGCAGCAGGTTTTCGTCCCAATAGTCGACAGTCCAGTCGGGCGGCGTGGCTCCGGCAACGCTGGTGAGCGCGAGCGTCGGCGTGAGCACGTGCTTGCCGAAGCTGGCGTGCGGGTCCTTGGGGTAGAAGGGATTGATCAATAGCGCATGACGAGGGCGGGACGGACTGGTTCGCATTTGCGGATCCAGCGACGGAGCGATGCGCATTGCGCGGGGAAACCAGCGGCCATGAATCTCAGTCGTGCACTTCGGCTGATCGGTCATGGTTTCCTTTCGGCGAGGTCTTCAATCTCCGGATACTGAGGAGACGAAAGCTGGAGTGGGGAGTTTCCAGAACCCTTCAAGTACGCATCGAAGAAGGTGCGCACGCAGTAAGCCGTCACGGCAAGTTGGCGTTGGCCATCGATACCGAGCTTCCCAAAGCTGCGGAGTACGCCGCGAAAGATGCAACTTTTTAGGAGGGCTCCGTCGTCACTGAACGTAAAGTGGTTCGCGCCGAGGATCTTGATCAACATTCTTCCGCCAGTCGGCAGTCGATCGTAAATCGAATGGATGTCGGCCATGACCTGGCGGCCCTCCGTACTCGAAGTATCCTGTTCGCTGATCAGGAACATGAATGGCTGGTGCAGTCCGGCTTGGATGACGCTGCCCAGTGGTCGGCCGTCGAGGTCGATGCCGGCCTTGCAGCGGGGATCGTCGTGACAAAACTGGGCGGCTTGTGCTCCGCCGAAGGAGTGACCGAAGATTCCGACCCGCTTCATGTCGAGCCGTCCGCTAAAAATGTTGGCGGGGTCGGAGGCGTTGAGCTGCTCGAGTCGATCGAGCACGTATCCCACGTCCGCGGTCCAGGCGGCGAGGAGTTGTTGAAGGCGCTCGGCCTGGGGTTGGCCTTCAAAGAGTTCCGGATTGTTTTCGGGCGTTCGCAGGATTACCCGGCCGTCGGGAAAGGCAACTCGCCATGTACGGTAAGGAGCGTCGAATCCCACGACGACATAACCATGACTGGCGAGATCCTCGGCGAGAGTCGAGTAATTCACCACTTCGGAGGACGCCCCCGTGCGCATGATCACCACGGGGTACGGCGGTTGTTCGGGGGAGACGGCGGCGTTCGCAATGCTGTGTGAATGGACCTTCGACAGATCGCGCGTCAGCAGACGGAAGATCGGCGAGCCGGCAGATTTGTCTTGAGGGCGAAGTTGAGCCGGGATGTAGTCTTGTTTTGCAGCGGAAGGCTGGGGCGCCGCAGGGTACCAGATCCAGACCGAGAGCTCGCGACGGGTTCCCGGAGTCGGTGCCAGTGGGTCGATGGCCGTATCGTCGGTCCAATCGTAGATCTTGCGACCCACCGCAAACGGGCCCGTCGGGCTGGGGAGCGTGAGTTCCGTTTCGTGCTCCAGCCAGAGCGTCGCGAGCAAAGCGGCGAAGCCGATCAGACCCAACGCGGCGACGGCCATCGAAATCTTAAGAAGTCGGCGGATAAGACGTGACTTGAACATTAATCAAGACTTCGCTGCAGCGAAGTCCTCCTCATTTAGGTGACTTTCGTTCCGATGCCTGATCCTTCTTCTGGGAGATCTCACGCAAGTCCGCGACGCCACCGATTACTGCGCCAGCGATGGCACCGAGGCCGGCGAGGAAACTACCTAAGATCAGGATCATCGCCCCGGTGTCTCGGGCGACTTCACCGCCGGATACGATCATGACTCCCACAAAACCAACGAGGCTCCCGACCGTTGCGCCCGCGAGCGAACCCATGAATGCGCGACTCATGCGACACCTCGTCTGTTGAACGGCCGCGTTAGCTTTGCATTGCAAAGTAAATGGGCGCGGTGACAATTGAATTGAATATGGCAATTGGATTACCTCAAGCCGATGAAAGTCCAGCGGCGGCTCGCCGCGGAACGCCGGCGACTGCGGACTGCCGGGCCGCGGCGTCGGAAAGGACTTGTTCGAGGACGTTCAAATACTGTTCGAAGCGACGCCGGCCTTGGGGCGTAAGGGCGATGATCGTTTGCGGTCGGCCGCGTTGGGCCGCACGCGTAGCGACGACCAGCCGCTCCTCTTCGAGCACTGCCAGATGCCGATTCAAATTGCCGTCGGTGAGCGAACAGAGCTCCTTCAGGTCGGCGAACAAGAGCCCCTTGGGGTGGGCGACCAGCGAGGTGAGGATGCCGAGCCGCGCTTTTTCGTGAATCGCGCGATCGAGCCCGCCGTAAGCGAAGCGTCCTTCGGCGTTGGGTTTCTTGCGTCCGCCCATGGCATTAGCTCGACTGACCTTGGAATCGTTCAAGGGTCAGATACAAGATCGCGGCCGTCAGGAATTGCCCGCCGCCGAAGGTGAGGCCCATGGTCCAAGGCGAGAGCGCGGCGGTGCCTTGTCCCCAGACGAGTGCCAGTATGCCACAGACAATGTACCACGCTCCGACCATCGCCACCGCCCGCGGCAACAAGCGCAGCGAGGCGAAGACGCCGAGGCTGAACACCAGCGCCCACAACCCGGGGAGCATCCACACCGCATCGGTGGCCCGCTGGGCGATCACCAGCGTCAGCAAGCCGCCCACCACCAGCGCCGGCATAAACTGGCCGACGGCGAAAATCGTCGCTCGCCGCGTGAAGTCAACGCCAGCGCGGCGCGTGGCCAGATTTCGATCCCCACGAAAGTCACATTCAGCACTGCGGCACCGATCCAGAGCGCGAGGTACGAATCCCACTGCTCGAAGGGCCGCGGCAGCCAGATCGATTGGATGATTGCCGTCACGATGCCGACGACCCCCGTGAACGCGACGGTCGCGGAGCGATAGCCGCGAAACGTCTCGGTGCGAGCCAGATGCGCGCGAATTTCGGCGACCTGGGTCAGGGCTCGTCGAAGTTCCATAGGAAGTACTCGCAAACGGACAAAGAGTTAAAGATGGCGACGGCGAACTAACTCTGCAATACAAAGTAACAACTGCCGCAGGGACTGTCAATCGCACCGATCGTGGAAATTGGCGCGCCGGGTGCCCGCAAAAAATGAAGTCTCCGCCGAGGTCGTGTAAGCCGGATTTTGTGCACGACGCCCTTTTTTGTCCCTCCTCTGTGTCTCCAGCGGGATAGACGGATTAGCTTCGGCTAGGGAGCGCCTTGAAGTAGAGCGACAATTTGGTCGCTTAGGGGCGAGAGGTTGTTCTGAATGACGTCCCAAACAACGTGGTTGTCAACGACGTCGTAGCCGTGAATCAAAATATTGCGGAAGGCGATGATTCGTGGCGTGTCGGGCAGGCCAGCGGTGACTGCGGCATCAATCTTCGCCAAACGATTCAGCGCTTCGCCAACGATCTCGAACTGGCGTTCAACGGCGCTGCGAAGCAATGGGCTGGAGTCGTAATCGACGAACGATTTGCCGGCAGTGAATTGCCGGATCAACTCGGCGGCTTGCCGCGCATCTTCCAGGCACCTTCTTCGCTTCAAGCTGCATAGAGAAGCGTCCGGGTAGGCTCAATGGCTTCGAGAAAATATTGATTGCGAATTGCGCGCGTCATGACCAGATCGATCGGCCGGGCGAAAAGCGATTCAAGTGCAGCCCGCAGTCCGAAATAAGAGTCGGCATGTTGACCTTGGACGAGTGGCTCAAAATCGACGAGAAAATCGACGTCGCTGCGGAGTGGATCAAAGCCCTCGGTGGCAGCCGAGCCGAAGAGCTCCAGGCGACGCACGTGAAAACGCCGGCAGATCTCATCAATTTGCGGTCGGCAATGAGCAATGAACAATTCCATTTGAAAATGCTACCACGCGTTTCGACCCGGGTCAAAAACAGTGAAGTGCAAGGTGTCTACGTTGCTGGCAGTTGACGCTGTGCGTGGGAAATCGTCGCCAGAAACGCTTTCCGCGAATCGATCGAAAAAAGGGTCTCCGCCGAGGGCGTGTAAGCCGGGTTCTGTGGTCGCCTGAGCGACCGACGGTCATTCCTCTAGGACGGCGGTTGCCCGCCGCCTCCAGCAGCCTACCCGGGAGTCGTAACGAGCCGGACCGGCTCTGCTCCCTGTTTGGCCTTGCACCGGGTGGGGTTTACCGAGCCAGGCGAGTCGCCTCGCCTGCTGGTGCGCTCTTACCGCACCGTTTCACCCTTACCGCTGTAGCTGTCAGCTCTCAGCCGTAAGCGAAGTGCTTCGCTGACAGCTGAAGACTAAAGCTGACACTCCCTAGGCGGTTTACTTTCTGTGGCACTTTCCCTGGGCTTGCACCGGTGGACGTTATCCACCACCCTGTCCTGCGGTGCCCGGACTTTCCTCCCGCGCGATTCCGCAGAACCGCACCGGCGACCGTCCAGCCCTCGGCGGAGACACTTTAAGTATACGCAATATTCTGCGAGAATATCAGCCGCACCTCCGCAGCCGAGACAATGATATAATAGTCCATATCCTTGGCTACGAGGTTCAACCCCATGACCATTCAGCAATTAGAACAGCGGCTCAACGACTTGGAGCAGGAAGTTGCCGAGTTGCGGCGGGAAGTCAAGCCGTTACGGTTGTTCGCAAGTGTGGCCGAGACGTTCGGGGTGTTCGCAAATGATCCAGATTTCGACGAGGCGGTTCGGTTGGGACGCGAGTATCGTGTGCAAATCAATGCCGAGTCCAACGAATGCTGATCCTCGATACCGATCACCTGACAGAGTTTCAGCGAGGCAGTTCCTCCGAAGCCATCCGGCTCAATGATCGGCTCAAGAACTCAGGGGAGCCGTTTTGCACCACCATTGTTTCGGTCGAAGAAATGATGCGCGGCTGATTGGCCGCGATTCGTCGAACAAGTGATCCAGTCCGACAAGTGAATTCCTATCGTCAGTTGCGCCAACTGTTTCGCTTCTTTGCGACCTGGGACGTGCTGGATTGGACCGCCGCCACGGCCACACGGTTCCAGCAGTTGAAAACAGCGAAGGTCCGTACTGGCACGATGGACCTCAAAATTGCCTGCATTGCCCTGGTCAATGACGCCACACTTCTGAGCCGCAATCTGCGAGACTATCAAAGCATCCCCAGCCTCAAAGTCAGCGACTGGCTATCGTAGACACCGAAAGCCGCTGGAGGTTTGACCTCAGCTCGTAGCGCCCGGTGGACGTCATCCGCCACCCTGCTCTGCGGTGCCCGGACTTTCCTCCCGCGCGATTCCGCAGAACCGCGCCGGCGACCGTCCAGCCCTCGGCGGAGACGCTTCAATTCTAGCAGCGAATCCTACCGCCGATTAGCGGATTCTCGTTTTCCGCTACAATCGCTTCGGGCGGTTACAGACAGTCAGCCTCCGTTGGCCTGGACGCCAGGCATTACCACTCGACCAAATTGGCGCGATTACCAATGAACCCAGCCCTGCCGCCTCTGCCGAACTGGCTCTGGTTCCTGATCGGGTTTCCGCTGGCGATCGGTTTCTGGTGCCTGCTCATTGCCTTGATCTCGCTGATCGGCGGCTGGCACACGCTGGCGAAGTCATACCGGAAGGAAGAGACGACGTTCCGCATCGCTGGCGACGATGGTCGGCGCTTCCGCTGGGCATCGCTGACGATGGGACCGCCGCTCTTTCCCACCAACTACGGAAACTGCGTCACGGTAGTCGTTGGAGAACGCGGTATCGGCGTTCGAGTGATGCCGCTGCTCCGCGTGCTCCACCCGCCGCTATTGATTCCCTGGAGCGCGATCGAGAAGTGCGAACTCGACAAGTGGTTCCTGGTTTATTGGCGCGCGAGAGTCTATTTGAACGGTCGGCGCTATCCGCTTTGTTTCTACGGGCGCGCAGGTCAGGAGATGTTCCGTCAATGGACGCGTCGTGCCGATTTCGGTGCCGCCGACGTCAATCAGTAGCGATCGTTGTTCGATGCGCATTGGAATGCAAATGCGGACGCATGAACAGCCGCAGCGTGGGTGCTCGCTGCAGGCGGACAATTGGACGGCGGCGGGGGCCGGCGAGGCGTAGCTCGCCGGCTAGTTTACAAAAGAGCGGCTCGGCGCGACCGCCATGTCTGAACGAAGAGGATGATGCCGCCGGTCGTTCCGGCGGCGTAGCTGGTGCTGTGGGCAAAGAGATCGGCGAGGAATCGTACGTGGTGCTTTTCAGGAATGCGGGCGGCAAGAGGACCGTGGAAGTCGATCCAGCCGCGCGATGCGGTAAGGTAGCCGAGGACGCCCGCACTGAGTGCTAGGAACCCGGTGATTGCGAGTAGCAGAATGATCGGCCAATACAAGTCGTGCACGGTTTTTTTGGGTCGCCGGCCGAAGCGGGCGGCGAACGCGAGCGGGATACCCAGCCCGAGGCCGACCCACCAAGTGGCAATGACTCCCCAAACGAAGCCGAGGACCGTTGGGGAGGCGGTGGGAACCGTGAAAACCTGTGGATGAGCAACCGTGAAATACTCGATGCACACTCGCGCCGTGATCTGGTCGTGCAGAATCCCGTAGGTGATTGCCGCTAGGATCGAGAGGGCAACGATCGCGATGGCTTGCATGGGAGTGCTCGCGATGCGGGGACCGGCGAGGCGTAGCTCGCCGGCTATGGGGGAAGTCCGCGATATCAAATCAGCCGGCGAGCTACGTCTCGCCGGATTCAAATCGGCAACCCTGCCATGACCCGCGGCGGGCGAATTCCGCCAGCACTGCCGCTTTCACGGCCGGCTTATCCAGGCACCAGCTGGGGCCGATGAAGTAGTCGGGCGGGGCGTCGCCACTGATGCGGTCGACGATCATCGTCGGCGGCAGCAGCTCGATGAAGTCGACCAGCGTCCGCACGTACTCGGCCCGCTCCATCAGCCGAACCTGGCCATTTGCCACTTGCTCCGCGAGTGGCGTGCCTTTGACGCAATAGAGATTGTGGATCTTCACGGCATCGAGCCCGAGCCGGCCGCACTCGCGGGCGGTGGCCAGCATGTCGTCGTGCGATTCGCCGGGCAGGCCGAGCATGATGTGTGCACCGATCTCGAAACCGCGGCCGCGGCTCCGCTCAATGGCATCAACGGTCGCGTCGTGATGGTGTCCGCGATTCATCCAATCGAGCGACCGGTCGTGCATCGTCTGCATGCCATATTCGACGGCAACGTAAACTCGCGCCGCCAGCTCTTGGAGGAGGTCGAGAACGTGATCTTGTACACAATCGGGACGCGTGCCGATCACGAGTCCGACGATTTGCGGGTGCTTCATGGCTTCTTCATAAACGCTGCGCAGTCGCTCCACTGGTGCATAGGTATTGGTAGCCGGCTGAAAGTACGCCAGGAAGTCGCGGCACTTGCGATAGCGGAGCTTCATCCGCACCAGGCTCTGATCGATTTGACCAAGGATTCCAGCGCGTGGCAGACGGCGGCTGGGGCTGAAGCTGCGGTTGTCGCAAAAGGTGCAGCCGCCGGTGGCGACGCTGCCATCGACGTTGGGGCAGGTGAAACCGGCGTCGACGCTGATCTTTTGGACACGGGCGCCGAAGAGCTGGCGCAAGTGAAAATTCGCTGCGAAATAGGGCAACCCGGCCGCACGCCAAGCTCTCTGCAAGTCATTCGCCGGACGTGGTTTAGTTGACGCCATGCGGGTGGCAACGTAGATTAACAAGTGGATGATAGGCGGCCCTTGGGCATCATAAATCGTTTTTCTTCAACGCTGCAAGTGAGGCCCCCAATGTACGGTGAACTGGTTCCTTTGGGCGGCGGCGATCCGATTCCTCTCTTGAAACAGCAGATGCTCGTCGGTCGCCGCGAGAGCTGCGACATCATTTTGCGGTTCGCCAATGTCTCGGCGCACCACTGCACCCTGTCGATCGAAGGCGGCTATCTCTACATCCGCGACATGCAAAGCCGCAACGGCATCAAGGTCAACGACGTGCGGGTGACGGAACGTCGGCTCTCGCCGGGCGACGTCCTCTCGATCTCGAAGCACCGATATCGCGTCGACTACGATCCGGCCGAGCTGGGCGCGATTGGTCCGCCGCCGGCCGACAACATGTCGCGCGAAATCATGAAGGAGTCGCTGCTGACGCGGGCCGGGCTCGACAGCCGCTCTGTCGGCCGCGACCGCGGCGACGGCGCCCGCCGCTACGACCCCACCAACAACGCCAAGGGTCAGATCAAGCTGCCCGACCAGGCGCTCTAACCCAACCCCGCCATGTCGCGCAAGAAGCGTAAGGTGCGGGCCGATTTTCGCAAGAACCGCGAGGTCCGCGCCCGCGACAAACAGGGCACCCACCGTCTGGCGGACGATGCGTCTCCGCTTGCCGACGCGCCACTCGGCGAGCGGGTCAGCGGCAAGGGCGACATCTCGCGGAAGCGGACGCTCGCCGGCGGCGAGATCGTCGAGGATGATTCCGGCACGTGGGTGCTGCCCGATTTCGACCGCGACGGTCTGCCGGCTCGGGACGCGTGCTACGCGGCCAAGGACTGCACAGCCTGGTCCGCGACGAAGCGGGCGCGATCTACCAGTGTGCGACCCGCCGGCTGCTCAAAACGCTCTCGACCGATCAGCGGCACGTCGTGATCGCGGGCGACGTCGTCTGGTTCCGGCCGGAGGGCCGCGACCAGGGAATTATCGAGCGCGTCGAGCCGCGACACGGAGTGTTGAGTCGCACCAGCCGCGGCCGGCGACACGTGCTGGTGGCCAACGTCGACCAGGTGTTGATCGTCACGAGCGCTGCCGAGCCAAGGCTGAAGCCGAATCTGGTCGATCGCTTTCTCGTCTCAGCGGAGCAGGCCGAGATCCGGCCGATCATCTGCATCAACAAGATCGACCTGGTCAACGTCGCCGACTTGATGCCACTGGTGGGAGTGTACGCGCAGCTTGGTTACGAAGTACAGCTGGTATCCGCCACGACGGGCTTCGGCATCGAGCGACTCCGCGAGCGCGTGGCCGGTGCGGAGAGTGTCATCACCGGGCAGAGCGGCGTCGGCAAGTCGTCGCTTTTGAACGCGATCGAGCCGGGGCTGGGCTTGCGCGTGCAATCGGTGAGCGAAGACACGCAAAAGGGCCGGCACACGACGACGACGGCCGAGCTGCTGCCGCTGGCGTTCGGCGGCTTCGTCGTCGACACGCCGGGCATCCGGCAGTTTCAACTGTGGGACGTGATTCCGGAAGAAGTGGCCGGCTATTTTCGCGAGCTGCGGCCCTACGTGAGCAAGTGCCGCTTTCCCGATTGTACGCACACGCACGAAGAACCGTGTGCCGTGAAGGACGCGGTCGCCGACGGCTGGATCGACGCCCGCCGCTACGAGAGCTACGTGCAGATTCAGTCCGGCGATGAAGAACCGGCGCGGTGAGATTGTGCTTTCGGTTGCAATTCGCTTCCGAACGGTTGCAAAATCGGCTCTCCGCAGGCAATAACCCTTCTCTAATCGTGGCGGCGGCCGCAACGCGAGTCTAAAATAGGGGCACGAGGCGAATGTCTTCAGTTCTGCCTCAAACTGCGGACGGTAGAGGCGGCAATGCGAGTCATCAGCGTGAAACGCGTGTTCTGGCTGGCGATCTGTTGCGCCGCCTGGTGCCCGGGCGCATTCGGCGACGAGTACTATGTCGCGCCGTCGGGTGGCAGCGACTCGAACAACGGCTCGATCGGCGCCCCGTTTGCCACGTTCGGCAAGGCCATCGGGCTTGCCCAGCCCGGCGACACGGTCTACGCCCGCGGCGGGACGTACCACTTGAACAGCACGCTTGATATCAGTAAGGCGGGAGCGACCAACAATCCTATCAACCTCTGGGCCTACCCGGGAGAATCGCCGATCCTGGACTTTTCCGCTCAAACGCTCTCGGGCAGCAACCGTGGAATCAGACTGTCAACAGGCGCCGATTGGTGGCACATCAAGGGATTGACGATCGAACATGCGGGAGACAACGGATTTTATACCGGGGCGAGCCATGGCGTCTTCGAACAGATGGTGACCCGCTACAACCGAGACTCGGGTTTCCAGATTCACGACTCGGCATCGTACAATCTGATTCTCAATTGCGATTCGTACGAGAACTACGACCCTCCCACGCTTGGTGAGAATGCCGACGGCTTCGCGGCCAAGTCGTCCAGCGTCGGTCCAGGCAACGTCTTCCGCGGCAACCGCTCCTGGGGAAACGCAGACGATGGTTTCGACGTGTATTACACGGTGAACTACGGCATCCTGGTCGACAATTGCTGGACATTCGACAATGGAATCGACATTTGGGGACTCGGTGCAATCTATCAAGGCGACGGCAATGGTTACAAACTCGGTAATCCGGGTGGGCCGAGTGTAGTCGTCAATTCACTGGCAGTGGACAATGCCCACAACGGCATGGACATCAACGGTAGTGTTGCCGCCGTCAAAGTCTATAACTCCACGTCCTTTCGCAACTCTCGCAATTGGCGGTTCGACCAGAAGATTTCTGCACAAATCCTCAAGAATAACATCTCGTATCAAGGCAGCAATTTTGACAACATCGATCCAGCGGTAAGCGATTCGTTCAATTCGTGGAACGGAGGCGTATCACTCGACGACGACGATTTTGAGTCGCTGACCAGGTTCATCAACGACGTCGATCTGCTTAAGGCACCCCGGCAGGCCGATGGCAGCCTGCCGGATTTGGGAGGCTTCTTGCACTTGGCTGCGGGCAGCGACCTAATCGACGCTGGCACACCGATCAGCTATACGTTCAACGGCGTGACATACAACTTGCCGTACAATGGTCTGGCACCCGACTTGGGAGCGTATGAGTTCGCACCGGCCGGCCCCACATTGCCCGGCGACTACAACGGCGACAACGTCGTCGACGCCGGCGATTACACCGTCTGGCGCGACAATCTCAATCAGTCGGTGGAGTTGCCGAACGACGAAACGCCGGGCATGGTCGATGAGAGCGACTACGAGGTCTGGAAGGCGCACTTCGGAGAGTCGATCAACAGCGGGGCCGGGCAGACCACTTCGGCAGTGCCGGAACCGGCGAGCTTGATTTATAGCTTGGCCGCCGCCTCACTCGGACTGCTCGCTATCGGACGCCGTTCACGCGTCCTGGTCGCGGTGGACCGTGTCCGGCGAGAAAGCCGGTAGGCAGACGGCCACGTATTGGGCTCCTTCGGCTTCCGGCGTGCTGTAACGGACCCATTCACCGGGTTCGCAGACGATCGCCTGGCCGGCGCGGACTTCGATGACTCCCGTCTCGTGCTCGACCCGCAGCAGACCCGAAAGCACCACCGAGATCTCCAGGAACTCGGGCCGCTGGCCGGGCTCGACCCAGCCGCCGGGAGATTTCATGCGGGCGACGCTCAACTCGTCATGCAGAGAATTCACCCGGCCGATGAATTCTTCGATCACTTTCGGCTTGTTGCCGGCGGCAGTGATGCGGGTCGGTTGCTGGATCAGTCGCGGCATGGTGGGGATCCTCCTCGGTCAACCCGCTGAGGATACGCCCCTTTCGCCGAGCGAGCAAGGCTACGCCACCAGACGAATCCCACCGACGGCCGTCCCCAAAATCGAGCGAATCGCGTCAGTGATCTCTGCCGCGGCGTCGGGCCGTGCCAGTCCACGCATGTTCTCCGCCATGATTCGGCGGCGCGGTTCCTCGCAAAGCAATGGCGTTAGATGTTCCACCAGCGCGTCGCTGAGCGGCCCTTCGAGCGACGACTCGTCGATGACGGTCGCCGCGCCGGCCGCACCCGCCAGTTCGGCGTTGGCAAGCTGATACGCTTCGACGTCGCGCGGATAGGGAACGAGCACCGCGGGAACACCGGCCAGCGCCAGCTCCGCGATCGTGGTGCCGCCCGCTCGGCAAACGACCAGGTCGCTGTCGAACATCACAGGTGCCATCTCGTCAATGAATGAAACGGTGAGAGCTTCGACGCCTGCGTCGCGGTAGCGGTCGATGGTATGCTGCAATTGCCCCTCGCCCGATTGGTGCACGACCTGCCAGCCGCACAGCTGCTCGCCCAGCCGCCGCAGCGCGCGGGGCATGTGTTGGTTGATGCTCCGGGCACCGTCGGCGCCGCCGATCACGACCAGCCGACGCGGGCGCTCGGCGTCGAGCTCATCGTTCGCCGTAGATTGGCCTTGGGCATCTAGCTCACGATACATTCGCTCAAACGTGGGGCGGGCTGGATTGCCGGTCACCAGCCGCGGCGCGTCGGGCGGGAATTGGCCCTGCACGTCCTCAAAGCCGCAGCAGACCATGTCGGCCGAACGAGCGAGCCAGCGGGTGACCGGGCCCGGCACGGCATTCTGTTCCAGCAGCAGCGTTGGGATCTGGCGCGAGTTTGCGGCTCGCACGGTGGCGGCGCTCGCATAGCCGCCCAGGCCAACCACCAGCGAAGCGCCATGCTCCTTCAGGTACCAGCGCGAGGCCCAGTAGCCGGCGACGTTGTCCGTAA
This sequence comes from uncultured Planctomycetota bacterium, assembly GCA_963808175.1. Lineage (GTDB taxonomy): Bacteria > Planctomycetota > Planctomycetia > Pirellulales > Lacipirellulaceae > DASYDU01. The sequence goes on from CAWEEU010000024.1 coordinate 31,606, forward strand.
CAAACCGCATCGCCAGGAAAGGATTACGCGGAACCGGCTGCGAGGGAATCGTGACGTAGTTGAATCCGGCCGCTCGCACTGGATGTCGTTCGATCGGTTTGCCGCCCCCGACGAACGTGATCGCCACGCCCGGTAGCCGCTCCTTCAAGTGGGCGGCCACCGCCAGGCCGGGATAGAGCCGACCCGCCGAACCCCCGCCGGCGAACACGATGTGGAACGGGCAACGGGTGGCCATGGACGGGCGTGGAACTGAGGTGCGTAGGTGCGTAAGTGAGTCGGTGCGTAAGTGGCAGCGACCTCCTCACCGGCTTGTATCCGCTGAGCGACCGGAGCGGCGACGTGTCGCCGCCCCGGCGCTCAGACATAGGTTTCATCGTGAAGCACCTGTCGAAGCGGTTGACCCAGAAACCGCATCTTCGACAGGCTTGATGCTCCTACCCAGGGAGGGCGGCCGCGCGGGACCCCGCAATCTCACGCGACCAACGATGAAACCTCAGCGTGTATCGTGACGAGCCGCGGACGGGTCCGCGACCATGTTCCTTGTAGTTCGATTCGATGCCGGCGGCAAAGCCTCGCAGTGTCCTTGCCGACGGTGTGCGACGAGTGTTTTGGTGATTAGGGAATGGGGCAATCGACTAGCTGGTGTGCCTCAGGCGGCGATGCGATGAGGCAGCGTGGTGGTAAATCCGCCCGAGAGGACGTGGCGGGCGACGTCGCCGTCATCCCAAGGCAGCTCTCTCGTGTTCGAATTCGGATACGGTCGTTCACCCATGCCAGCCAGGACGACCGTGTCGCCTTCCGAGGCCTGATCGAGGCCCCAGGCGATCGCCTCGGCGCGATCGAGGATGACGTGGGCTTTGCTCGGATCGGCAAATCCGCCGACGATATTGCGGGTGAAGTCGCGAATGCCGCGCTCGCGCGGTCCAGTCGTCGTGACGACGGACACGTCGGCGAGTGAGCCGGCGACGCGGCCCAGCGCGGGGAATTGATCGGCGTGCATGTCGCCGTGGGCACCGAAGACGCAGATCAGCCTGCCGGCTGTGACGTTTCGGGCCGCCTTGAGACAAGCACGCAGCGTGTCGGGCGTGTTCGCGGCGTCGACCAGCACGGAAAACTCCTGGCCGCACACGATCCGCTGCATCCGGCCAGGAAGTTCTTCGACCGCTTCGAGCCCGCGGGCGATCGTCGTGAGCTCGATTCCATATGACAGGCACAGGGCCGCGGCGGTGAGGCAATTGTAGACGTGGTGGTCGCCGACGACCGACGTGCGGACGCCGACCGAATCGTCGCCCGCCGTGAGCACAAACGTCTGTTCGTTGATCTGCTGCTCGACGATTTCAGCGGTGATCTCAGCCGTTTGGCGCAGGCCGATCGTGAGCGCGGGTCCGTTCAGTTCGGCGAGCATTCGCAGCGACGGTTGGCAGTCGGCGTTGAGGATCGCCACGCCGTCGGCACGAAGGTGGTCGAGGATGCGGCGCTTCGCCTGGCGGTAGTTGTCGAGCGAACCATGCCAGTCGAGGTGGTCGCGGCCGACATTCGTCACGCAGACGGAGTCCAATTCCACCCCGGCGAGCGCGGATTGAACGAGGTCGCGGCTCGAGACTTCGACGATCGCGTGCGAGAGTCCATTGGCGGCCATCTGGCCGAGCCAGCGGGCGAGCACGGGCGGCGACAACTCGGCGCCCGGTGAATGCTGACAATCGAGGCCATCCCAATGGGCCAGCGAGTCGATCGCGCCCGCTTCGTAGCCGGCGACATGCAGGATCGAGGCGAGCAGCCGCACCACGGTCGTTTTTCCGCTGGTGCCGGTGACGCCGATCACTTTCAACTGTTGCGAAGGGTCGCCGACCAGTGCCTGGCAGAGCGTGCCATAGGCGACGCGGCTATTGGCGACGACGAATTGCGGCACGTCGAACACCGGCAGCATCCGCTCCGAGACGACGGCGGCTGCCCCGCGGCGAACCGCTTCGGTGGCGAAGTCGTGGCCGTCGTTTTCCGCGCCGGCGATCGCCACGAAGACGTCGCCCCGGCGAACCTGGCGGAAGTCGTTCGTGCAGCTCGTGGCGCAGGACGTCGCGCGGACGAGCGGTGAGCTGTTCGGCGAGCACCTTGCGGAGCGAGACTCCGGCGGCACGTAGTGGTTTGGGCGTCACGCGAAGGCCTCCTTGCCCGCGGCGTGTGCGGTGTGCGAAGCTCGAAATCGGCCTCGCCCCTTGATCCATCAAGGTGGCGGATATTTGTGGATTTGTACCCTGGCGTCAAGGCGGGTTTTCGCGGCCCACCAGCGGGCAGCACCCGCAGGCCGAGGTTGCCATGCTGGCAGCGCCGCCGTAACGTGGATGACGTGTGCTTGTCTACTCGCCAAGGGAATTGCCACTGATGGCCGCTGAAGATTTTGATGTCGATCGGTTGGCAGTCTATCTGCACCGCATGCCGGCGGAGATAGTGAAGCTGGCGGAGCGCGGTAAATTGCCGGGCCGCCGGGTGGGCGGCGTCTGGCGGTTTTCCGCCGCCGAAATCCACCACTGGATGGAAGAGCGGATCGGCCTGTCCGACGACGATGAGCTGTTGAGCGTCGAGGGGGCACTCGATCGGCACGGACGGCACGCGGAGGACGATGAGGTCTCGATCTCGGACCTGCTCCGCACCGAGTCGATCGCCGTGCCGCTGCTGGCAAAGACTCGCTCCAGCGTAATCACTTCCATGACCGAGCTAGCAGCGGCGACTCACCTGCTTTGGGACGCGGGGGCGATGGCCGACGCGGTGCGGGCACGCGAGGAGATGCATTCGACCGCGCTCGATAACGGCGTAGCGCTCTTGCATCCACGGCGCCCGTTGGCGAATATCCTCGCCGAGGCCGTTCTCGCACTGGGGATCACACCAAGCGGAATCCCGTTCAGCAACGATGGGCGGCTGACCGACGTGTTCTTATTGATCTGTTCCACCAGCGACCACGAGCACTTGCGGATCCTCGCGCGGTTGAGTCGCGTGATCAACGACGTGTTTTTCCTGTCGGATCTGCGTGCGGCGCCCGACTCGGCAGCGGCCCACGCATTGATCGTGGCCCGTGAGGCGGCAGTACGTGACTTATGAGGTAGTTGATGCGACGCAAACCGCCAGACAAACCGAGTGTGTGGCTGGTCGGCGACTCGGAGCATCGTGACTTCGCGGAAGCAAAGGCACTGGTGCAGTCGACGGCAAATGTCGGCCCAGGATTGCCGGAGCTTATCTTGTTCGCTCAGAGCCGGCCCGGTGTGATTCGGACACGTGAGGTCGAGCGACTACGACGAAGCGCACCCCTGGCCGGCGTCGTGGCGCTGCTGGGAAGCTGGTGCGAAGGCGAGACTCGCACGGGTCGGCCGGCGGCCGGCGTGCCGCGACTGTATTGGTACGAGTTCCCAAGCTGGTGGCGGCGGCAGTTGCGGCTTCGCGCCGCGGGACAGTGCCCGGAGTGGGCGCGAGCGGACAATTGCGAATGGCGGATTGCGGATTGTGGATTGATGAGTGGACGGGTTGTCGTGGAGACGGCACGCTGGGAGACGGCGGCAGCGATTCGAGACGTGCTAAGATCGATTGGCGCGCAAGCGGTTTGGTCGCGACCTGCATCGGCAAAATCTCTTGTCAACGAGGTGGCGGCCGGAATCTGGGAGGGGGGACAGCTGAATGATGCGGAAACGGCGCAGTTGGCTGAATTCTGCGCGCGACTGGCCGTTCACAACGCACCAGTCGTTGCCCTGCTGGATTTTCCGAGGCGCGATCGTTGCGTTGTCGCACAGCAAGCGGGTGCGGCGGCGGTGCTTGGCAAACCGTGGCTGAATGTGGATCTTGGCGGACGACATTGCGCATGGCGATGCGAGGCAAGCGACGAATTGAAGAACACGTTGACGTCGAGCTACGCGCTCGCAGTAGCCGTTCACCATTCTCGGCGATCGCGCTGCGGAGGATTTCTCGTTTCCAGTCCGCTTCATGGATCGGCCACGCTGCGACCGACTCGAGACCGGACGTTGCTGGATCGAGCGTGGCGGTGGACTGTCGCCAGAGAGATGTGCTTCGCGCCAGACGTTCGCCTCCTCCGGCAGCAGCCGCGGCGGCCGTCCGCCGGCGTTGGTGCGTCGCCAGATAACCTTGCCGAGGTCGCAGAGCGTGATCACGACCGGCGGCGGCATTTCCAGCATGCGGCGGGCGACGAGCTCGTGGCTCGCGGTCGAGTAGCGGCGCTTGAGAGCAAGCAAGTCCCAATCCAGCGCCCGACCGTCGGCGGCGAACCAATCGCGCGGCAACAGCAGGCAACTGGCGAGGTGGTTGGCGACTTGCTCGCGGGCGTTCTCGGGGGCCTCGTCCGCTCGAACGCCGAGCGCCGCAAAGACACGGTGGGCGACGCTCTCACCGATCTCGTGGGCGACCGCCCATTGAAGCCGTTCGGGCCTTTCGGACGGGCCGACGACGATGGTTCCCTGCCCTACCGCTCCACCACGCGGGTCGGCCAGATCGACCAGCCGACCCCGGCGCTCGAGCGCAACGTCGTGAGCGACGACCAGCCCAAGCTGCTCGGCGACATAGGTGGCGTCGACCGGAGGCTCGGTGACGCCGGCTTCCCAAAGCACATCCGCAGCGCAGGCCTCGAGCGCAGCGGCAAACTGGTCGGCGGGAATCTCGCAGAGCATGCCAGGTGCATCCAGATGGTGAAAGCACTCGTTGTGTGTATTTATGTACACTATATCGCCGCCTGCCGAAATTACAAGCTGCGGCGTCGGCGAAATGATGGCGACCGATCGCTTGGTCACTTGGTCGCCAAAGTGCCCAGGCCGTCAGTGGACGGATCAAGGGATCGACGTTGACTAGCGGAAGAGCGAGTCTTCCGGCAGCCGTCGGCCGAGGTGGTCCAGCGAGAGGCGCTGGCTGGAGGTCTTCTTGGTGAGCACGTCGAGACTGTCGTTGGCGTCTTCGAGCTGCGGTTCGAGGGCCGCTTGGGCATCGGCGATCTGGTGATCGAGGACGGCCAGACGCTCGTCGACGCGGTTGTGTGACTCGGCGAGGAGCTCGTGAATGTAGCTGGCGGTCGTTTGCTCCAGTGCGTGATTCAAGGCCTCGGCCACGGCCGGACCGAGGTTGGACCAGACCTGGCACTGTGGATGCTCGAGTGAGCCGGCAAGCGTAATTTGCGTGTCGAGAGAATCGATTGCGGCCAGCGCGTTCTCCAACTGTCCGTCGAAGTTGCGTCCGGCCAGTTCGTCGCCCACGGTGGGTGTGATCTGAACCTCGTGCTGCACGAGCCGAACGTCGCCCGAGAGCCTGTCGCCTTCAAGCTTGAGAATCACGTTTAGCGAAGCGGTGGTCGGCGCCAGCGAGAGTCGCAGCTTCTTCGAGCCGCCGAGGCTCAGCTTGGGCAGCACGATGCTGCCGCATTCGACGACCAGCCGATCGCGGGCAACGGGACCAGTCCGGTCGATCGTGGCTGCAACCTCCAGCGGCAGCGAACCGCGAGTCGACAGACGCAGCTGGATTGGCTTGTCGTGGAGTGCGGGCTTGTCGGTGACGTCGGAAATGCTGCCGACGACGTCGAGCGATTGTCCGGCGAACTCGGCAGTTCCCTGAAGCTGGAGCTTGCGGATGAGCAGATCGGGCGTGCGGCGGCAGCCGGCGAAGAGGACTTCGCGGCCCCGGTGCGAGTGACCGTCCGCCGGCTTCGGTTCGGCGGGCACGACGCGACGAACGAGGCGGAGCCATCCCAGAAGATCGGCGAGCGGGCCGCTCAGCTGTTTCTGCAGCAGGTAGGCCGAAAGGACGTTGGTGTCGATCGGCTCGAACGTGAGCTCGTCGCGCAAGAGCTGCTCGTCGTGCGCGCGGGCGGCTACGATCGCGCGGCGATCCTCATCGGCAATGTTGGGGAGCTTGGCGATCTCGTCGTTGAGCTTGACCACTTGCTCGCGCACCTGGGCGATGTCCTTGGGCAGGCGCTCGAGGAACTTCACGTGCCGGAGTGGATTTTCTTGGGCCTCACGGACCTTTGCGTGGAATTCGGATGTCCGCTTGCGGAGTTCCGTCACGCGCCGGTCCAACTCGGCCGATTGCTCGGGCCAGCGGGCCAGGAGCTCGTCGGCCAAATGGATCGATTCAAACTGATCGATGAGATTGCGGTCGAATCGTTCGTGGAGACGGTCGAGCCAGTCCTGGGCCTGTTTCATGGCCGCTTCGTCCAGCCAGCCGTCGAGCGTCGCATCGCCAGAGAGCTCGATTCCGGGAAGCGCGCCGCTGGTCTCCCGGGGCGTGCCGAAGCGGAGCCCGGTGATTGCACCGTAGCGGATGATGGCCTTCTTGTGCAGCAGAGCGATCGGATCGAGCTGAACGTCGCAGCGATCGGCCTCGACCAGGTTGCGCAGCGGCGCCTCGGGATTGGCGACGTGGATCGCGCGAAGGGAAGCACGGCTTGCGAGCAGATTTACGCGGGTGTCGCCGATCTCGACGCGAGCGCCGACGCGGCGCTCGCCGCTGCGGATCACTTCGTGCTCGATGGCCCAGGCGATTGCGAAATGCGCAGCGGCGAACAGTCCGCAAATGACGACGGACCAAGGAAGCACGATTCGCCAGCTGAGCCATCCGGCATCGCGGCTCATCAAGCGGCCCTCCGATCGCGCGGATCACGAGTGAGCGACTCGTCGACGTGGAAGGGATCGATCACGTGGCAGCGGGCGGCCGCCGCTTCGTGGGCCCGCTTGCGATTCCACTCGAAGCCGACGTAGCTGAACCAGTAGACCGGATACATCGCCCACAGGCCGATCGCGAGCGAGCCGACGACGACCGTGTTGTTGAAATCGAACCACGGGCCGAGCGGAAGTTGGAAGATCGCGGCGTAGGTGCCTTGCATGGAGCTAGCTGCCAGGACGTAGGCGCCCAGCTTGTCGGCAAATGGATCGAGCGCCGGACCGAGCCAGGAGAACGCGAGCGCCGCGACGAGTCCGCTGCCCGTGTTCACGCGGAGCGAAAACAGCAGCACGAACAGCGAGAGCGCGATCAGGTTGCCCTTCGGTACCAGGCCGAGCACCATGCCCAAAGCGAAGCCGGCGGCGAGCTGGCTGGACGCATCGTAAGCCAATAGCGATCGAACGACACGTCGCACAGGTCGCAACAAGTGAGCAAGCATCATCACTACCCCGACTCAAGATGAGAGAGCCGGCGCCGATGGGCGCACGGACCCTAAGCGCTTATCGGCGCGGGACGGACTCGTGCTTGATTACGATGCGCACGACTGGTTGGTTTGCGCGGTCGGAGTGCCAGCAGTGCCAGTGGGCTAGCAACGAAGTCACGGAGTCGATGGCGCTCCGGTGGTTGCTTCCTTTGCCCTGCGAGTCGTTGTGAGCCGCTGCAGGATTTGAGCGGTGCGCGGATCTTTGGGTTGAAGCTCGCTCATTTTCTTAAGCGACGCGACCGCGGCGTCGAAGTGTTCCAGCTCGCCGTCGCGCTCGTACCATTTCTCCTCCAAGAGGGCGAGCGTCATGCGGAATTCGAAATTGGCAGGGGCCAGCTCGCAGGCCTTATTGAGCGCGCGGGAGGCGGCGGTGTACTCGCCCAACAAATAGCGCAGCAAGCCAAGTCGATAGTAGACGTCGGGGCTGTCGGGCACGAGCGTCGCGTCTCGGTCGAGCAAATCCGCCTCCTCCGACCGGAGTTTCTTGATCTCGTTTGCGTCGCCTTGTTGCTCGGCCAGCAGATTGGCCAACAGGTTTCTCGGACCGGTGAGATAGGGCTCGAGTCGGATGGCCGTGCGGAGTTCCTCGGCCGCTTTGGTCGGATCGCCGGTCTCGCGGTCCAGCATGCCGAGGTTGATGTGGGGTGCCGCCCGTTCCAGGTCGAGCTGCTGGCTCGCGCGATACTCGTCCAGCGCCGCGTCGAGAGCGGCGTGATAATGGGGATCGAGTCGATCGCGCGGCACGGCGCAAGCCGCCGAGCGGCGGCCATTCGTACGGCGCGGCTGCGGTCCGTCAGCCGGTCGCCGAGCAACGCGAAGAAACCGGAGATGGGTTCGGTCGGCAAAAGTGCCCGGACGGCGGCCGTCCGAACCAACGGATCGTCGTCGTTGAGCGCCCGCTGCTGCAATACAGCAATGTCGGGGGTTTGGTACTGGCTGGAGATGCTCAGCGCGGTGGCTTTGACGATCGCCGGCGTATCGGGCCGATGCAGCAGCGCCACCAGCAGCTGTTCGCCGTCCGGTGCGCCGCGGTTGGCGGCGGCGAACGCCGGGGCCCAATGCGGGTCGTCGGGCCGCTTGTCGCCGTACCACTTTCGCACGGCCTCGGCGGCCCACTCGGGCGTTTCGCTCGGCAGCGTGTGGCAGTCGTTGCACGTGTTGGGTGTGCCGAGCGTGACGCTCAGATCGGGGCGGGGAACGCGGAAGCTGTGGTCGTGCCGCTGGTCGATCACCATGTAGGTCCGCATCGGCATGTGGCACGCGATGCAGCTGGAGCCGGTCGACTCGGCTGGATGATGGTGATGCGTGGGCGTGTCGTATTTGCCGGCAATGTGGCACTGCGTGCAAAGCTGATTGCCCGCGAACTTGAGCCGCAGCGAATGCGGATCGTGGCAATCGCTGCAGCGGACGCGATTGGCGTGCATCTTGCTCTCAAGAAACGAGCCGTATTCGTAGTCCTCGTCGAGGATCTGGCCGTTATCGTAGTACAAGCCGGCGGACAAGAGCGCCGGTTCGTAGTAATCCAACAGCGGACTGCCGGGCCGAAATTCGGCGTGAATCGCGTGCCGCCGGGAATGGCACTTGGCACAGGTTTCGATCTGCACCGTGGGGTCGAGCCCCTTGAGGTGCGCCAGGCCGTAACCCACGTTCCGATCCCAGAGCGGCGACCAACGCCGGGCGAGCGCGACGTGGACGCTGCCCGGGCCGTGGCACTCTTCGCAGCTGACGTCGATCTCGGCGAACGTGGTGTGGTAGGTGTCGGTGGCGAAGTCGTAGTTCTTTTCGAGCTTGGTCGAGTGGCACTCGGCACAAGTAGTGTTCCAGTTCTGACCGACGCCGGTCCAATGGAGCGGGTCGTCAGGCGCGAGTCGCTCGTTGGGCGCATCGGGGGGCGTGACCTCGAACCAGCGTTTCTTGTGCGTGTCCCAGCGAGACACGGAGCACCTGCACGCGGCCCTTGGGGAACTCGACCATGTACTGCTGCAGCGGGTCGATGCCGAAGGTGTACTTGATTTCGTAATCGTGGTTCTGGCCGTCGGGGCCCTCGGTGTTGACCATGAACTTGCCGTCGCGGCGGAAGAAGCGAGTGGTGACGCCGAGCCGCTCGAACACTGCGTCGTTGAAATCGCCAAGCACCGATTCATCGGTGGCGATTTCCATGGCCCGATCGTGGTGGGAGCCGTGCCAAAGGTTGAATTCGCCCTGGTGGCACTCGGCGCAGGTGTGCCCGCCGACGTAAGTCGCGGTACGGAGCGCATTGGGCGGCAGCGGAGTGTACCAATCGTAGGCCGCCGCCGAGATTGCCAATAGCGTGAGCGCGGCGAGGATCACGTAGAGGACAGGCCGCGCCATAAATGCGTTCCGACGAAGTGAAGTTCCGAAAGCGGGAAAGAGTCGCTTCCTTCAATTTGATTCACTTCGCCCGAATTGGCAACCGGCGGACGGTCGGCTACTGCAAGTCCGTTACATGGTCGGGTCGGGCGGCAGCTTGCCGTATTTGGCTTCGTACAGAGTTGCGAACTCGGCCTTCTTTTCCGGATGACAAATGAAGCACTGCGACTCGGGGCGGTCGTGCTCCTGGCACCAGTCGCCCTTGGCCTTGCAGTCGGCAGCGATCTTCGCGCTGCATAACGCGCAGATCTCTTCCGGCACGCCGTGCTCGTCGCACCACCAGCCTTCGTGGCTGTGCCCCTCAGACGCCTGCGCGGCGGGGACGATGTTCTCCGCAGCCCGGTTGCAACCGATCAAGCCGAGCATGGCGACCGCCACGCTCACCAACACGACGTTTCTGGCGATCATTTTGTTATGTCCTTTCAAGAGGGTTAGGTTGAACCGAGAGCGGCAAACTGACCGGCCATTTTTGGCTCGGCAATTTTCCGCCGCGCCTTGACTGGCGAATCGAACAGCAGATAGATCACCCGCAGCACCAACAGCGACATGACCATCGAGCTGATGACGCCGCCGATCACGACGGTCGCCAACGGCCGCTGGACCTCGGCACCCATGCCGGTGCTGAAGGCCATCGGCAGGAAACCGAGGCTGGCCACCAGTGTCGTCATCAGCACGGGGCGCAGGCGGGTCACGGCGGCATCTTCGACGGCCCGCTCCAAGGGCAGACCTTGCTCGCGCAATTGGCGGATATAACTGACGAGGATCATCGCGTCGAGCACCGCGACGCCCGATAGCGCGATGAACCCGATCCCTGCCGAGATCGAGAAAGGCATGTCGCGGAGCCAAAGCGCCACGATGCCGCCGACCCAGCCGAACGGAACGGCACTAAAGACGCGAAGCACGTCGACCAGGTTTTGGTACGTGACGTAGAGCAGACCGAGAATTAGCGTCAGTGCTAGCGGCACGACGATCATGAGCCTCGCTCGCGCCCGCTGGAGATGTTCGAACTGCCCGCCGAATTCATAAAAGTAGCGTCCGGGCGGAAGCTTGAGCTGGTCTTTCATCCGCCGCTCGGCCTCGGCGACAAAGCTGCCGACGTCGCGGCCGCGGACGTTCGCCGAGACGGTGATGCGCCGCTGTCCCCACTCGCGCGTGATGGTCGAGGGTCCCTCGACGACGCGGACGTCGGCCAGATGCGACAGCGGGAGCCGCTCGCCGGACGCGGTCGGAATCAGGATCGAACCGATCCCGCGGACACCATTCCGCATCTCCTCCGGCAGCCGGGCGACCAGCGGAAACCGCAATTGCCCCTCAATGACTTCTCCCAGCGGCTTGCTGCCGATCGATTCGATCACGTCGGTGACCACCTTGGCGGGGACACCGTGTCGCGCGAGCTGATCCTGGTTGAGTTTGATCTGGAGCACTGGCTGACCAGTGATTTGTTCGCTGGCGACGTCGGCGCTGCCGGGAATCTGGCGGAGGATGGCCTCGATTTCGCCCGCTTTGGCTGCCAGCGTGTCCAAGTCGTCGCCGTAGAGCTTCACGGCCACGTCGGAGCGGACGCCGGTCACCATTTCGTTCATCCGCATCTCGATCGGCTGCAGAAACTCCAGCCGCTGGCCTGGCAGATCGCGGAGCTGATGTTCGATGAGCGTGGTCAGCTCGGCCTGCGTATGGGCTTTTTTCCAGTGATCACGCGGCTTGAGCGTGATGAACATGTCCGTGAGCTCGGTGCCCATCGGATCGGTGGCGATTTCCGCCGATCCGATCCGCGACCAGACGTGCTCGACTTCGTCGGGAAACGCCGCCAGGACGGCTTTTTCCATTTGCGTATTGTACTGGATCGAATCGTCCAAATCGGTGCCCGTCAAACGGACGACGCTGATCGCGATCGCCCCTTCGGACAGTCGCGGTACGAACTCGGAGCCCAGATTCGGCGCAATCACGGCAAAGGCGACGAAGAGGAGCGCGGCGGCGAACCCCACGACGAACACTTTGTTTCGCATCGCGATTCGTAGCGCCGGGATGTAGAGCCACTTGATCGCACGCATCAACAGCGGCTCGCGGTCCTCGACCCGGCGGGGCAAGACAAAGCTTGCCAACACCGGCATCAGCGTCAGCGAGAGAAACATCGAGCCGAGCAACGCAAAAATCACGGTCAGCGCCATCGGGCGGAACAGCTTGCCTTCGGTCCCTTCGAGCGTGAGGATCGGCAGGTAGACGATCATGATGATCAGCTCGCCAAACATCGTGGGCTTGCGAACCTCGACCGCCGCGTCGCGGACGACGTCGATTTTCGACCGCCGCTCCCCGCCCGATTCCGCCAGATGCCGCACGCAGTTCTCGACCATCACGACCGAGCTGTCGACCACCATGCCGAAATCGATGGCGCCGAGGCTGAGCAAGCTGGCCGAGATGCCGAACCGGAGCATGCCGGAGAAGGCAAACAGCATCGAAAGCGGAATCGCCAGGGCCACGATCATCGCGGCCCGGATGTTGCCCAGGAAGGCAAACAGGATGGCAATCACGAACAAGCCGCCTTCGAGCAGATTGTTCTTCACCGTATCGATCACCTGATCGACCAATTGAGTGCGATCGTAGACGGTCTCGACTTTGATATTTGCCGGCAGCGTCGCTTTAACCTCTTCGAGCCGATTCTTCATCGCGGTGGTGACCGCATGCGTGTTCTCACCCATGAGCATGAAGCCGAGGCCCATCACGACTTCGCCCCGGCCGTCGGCGGTGACGGCGCCGCGGCGGATTTCGGAGCCGATCACGACTTCGGCCACGTCGCCCACGCGAACGGGAATGCCGTCCTTGGCGGAGATGACGATGCCCTTGATTTCGTCGATCGTGCGTGTGCGGCCGAGTCCCTGCACGAGCACGGCCTGAGAACCCTCACGGACGGTGCCGCCGCCGACGTTTTGATTGTTTTCTTCCGTGGCCTCCACCACCTGGTCGAACGTGAGCCCGTACTTGATCAACAGGTCGGGATTGATCCGCACCTGGTACTGTTTCTCGTATCCGCCCCAGGTGTTGATCTCCGCCGCTCCTTTGACGGTCCGCAGCTTGGGCTTAATGAACCAATCGTGAATCGTCCGCAGCTCAGTCGCGTCGCGGCCGGTGCCGGTCACGACATAGTGGAAGACTTCGCCCAGGCCGGTGGCCACGGGGCCCATTTTGGGGCGGCCGATGCCGTCGGCCAATTCGACCGTGGCCAGGCGCTCATTGATCAGCTGACGGGCGAAGTAAATGTCGATGTTATCCTCGAACGTCACGACGACCTGCGAGAAGCCGAACTTCGACACCGAGCGCATGTTCTCCAAGCCCGGGCAGGCCGCCGATCGCCTGCTCGATCGGAAACGTGATCTGCTGCTCGACCTCTTCCGGTCCGAGCGCGGGGGCGACGGTGTTGATCTGGACCTGGATCGGCGTGGTGTCCGGGAAGGCGTCGACGTCGAGATGCCGCAGTGAAACGGCACCGACCGCGGCAAGGGCCGCCACCATCAGCAGCACCAACGCGCGATGCCGCAACGAAAAGTCGATGATTCGATTGAGCACGCGAATCCTCCTGTGGCTGCCGACGGAGAAGCTATTTCTTGGGTCCGGCGCAGCACTGCGCAACCGGCACCGAGATTGCTCTTGAGCAACTGGGCTTCGAGAACCACGCTGTTTTTGCTGGCGATGACTTCACCGGGCCAGAGCCCGGCGATGATTTCCGTCATGCCGTCGTTCTCAGCGCCGAGACGAATCTTGCGAACGTGGAAGAACTTCGGCGAGCCTGCTTGAAAATAGTTCTTGTCGCGGACGAAGGCCACGTTGCAGCAGCCATCCCAGTGGACGGCCTCGCTGGGCACCACGACTGCCCGCGGCTCGTCGCGGAGCACGATCCGGCCGGTGCCAAATGTGTTCGCGCGGAGCCGGCCGTCCGGATTGGGCAAGTCGGCCCGCACCTTGACCGTCCTCGTCTGATCGTCGGCGGACGTGCTGATCCAGCGAATAGTACCCTGAATCTCCGCGGATTTTTTCCGTTCGCTGGAGCGGAATAATACGGATTGGCCGAGCGCGACGTACGGGACGTCGCCTTGTCTGACGTCGAGCGTCAACCACATCTGCCGCACGTCGGCGACGCCGAAAATCGTCGTCGTGGTATCCACGACTTCGCCCGGAACGACTTTGCAGTCGACGACCACGCCATCCAGCGGCGACCGGAGCGGGAACAAGTTCGACGTCGACGCCAGATCGCCAAGCTCGGCGACTATCGCACCAGGCAGACCGGCAAACTGAATCCGTCGCGCGATCTCGTCGGTATCGAGGTCGGCAAATTCGGCAACTTGTAGCGTCAAGCCGAGATTTGCCAACGCCTGCTGAGCACGGAGCAGGCGAATCTTGGCTTCTTCCAAGGACGATTGTGCCTCGCGGAGCTGTCGTCCCGGGACGCTGCCGCTTTCGGCCAGCGGCTGCAAACGCTCGGCGTCGATCTTCTTGAGACGCAGCTGAACGATGGCTTGGAGGAACTCGGCCTTTGATTTCCCCACTTCGGCTGCGTCGACGAGCGCTAGGACGTCTCCTTTTTTCACTTGGTCTCCGACCTGTGCGGTCACGCGCAAGACGGTTCCCGCCACGCGACTGGCCAGGTGCGCCGAACGGGTTTCGTCGTAAACGATTTCGCCATTGGCCACCACCGCCTCGGTAATGGGGCGCTGGGTCACGACGGCGATGTCGATGCCGGCCTTTTCGATTGCCTCGGCCGACGCGAACTGAATCCGCCGCTGACCAAGCAGGCAGCGGACGTTGTTCTCCGCCCGCGGGAGCAGCGTCGAGCGCGCGCTCGGCCCGCTCCAAGTCCTCCGGAGTCACGCGGGGAACCGTTTTGAGCTGCGCCACGTCCGGATGCTCAAACAGGCAATTCGTGACGCCGTGCACTTTGCACCAGCCGTAGTCGCTTTCGGCCGGCACCAGCTCCTGATTGCATTCGATACATTGCGACTCGGGGACATTGTGTTCGTCGCACCAATCGACCGCGGCCTGGTCCTGGTTGCCCAGGAGCGCGGAGAACTTGGGCAACTTCCAGTCGCTGCCGTAACCCCAAGCCCCCAGCCCGGCCAACACGACGATCACGAGCCCAGTCGGAAACGCTGTTCTCAATCGCTGCCACAGTCGCGTTCCACGGTGTGACGAATCGCTGGAAACAGACGAGAGCGACGGCGGCGAATGTCGCGTCCGCTGATCGTGTGGTGTTTCATGACGGATGATCGAGGACATGGACGAAGCTCCTGCGGATCTGAAACTGGGACTCGATCCGATCAGATTCGCGCGCCACATCCGGGGAGGCAGCAGATTACCGATGCGCCGGCCCAGGAGTCTCGCGGCCGAATCCAGAACGGGATTCCAATGCGCGCAGCATCAGACCAAGAGAAGCTGATGCAGGAGATGAAGCCGCAGCGGCGGTGTGAATACGGGCAAGCGCAGCGAAAGCTCGCACCGCTCACCGAGCAAGACGCCGACCACAGACGTGAGCTGCGCCATGTCCAATGGAACGGCGACCAGTGGGTTGTCGATCTGCGTCTTTTGAGCGGGCACGTAGGTGCAAACGCCGAAACAGGCTTGGGGTTTGCGCGGCGACAAGGGCGACTTTGCCGGACCGGAGTGACTGCAAAGCGGACAGCATGACACGGCGGTTGCCGTTCGACCGCCCAAATTGGCGTCGAACGGACGATGACAGCACCAGCCAGTTACTGCCTGAAACAGCAGCATCGCCGAAGTCAAACTGGTGAGAATAAGCCGCGTCATAAGTCCCTAGATCATTACGTTCATCGGCCGAGGGGTCAAATCAACTTGCATAATAGCGAATTTTCTCGGAGCGTGCGCGGCACAGGCGGCATAGTGAAAACGTGAGAAATCTGCGGTCAATTCGCGCTGCTGGGCAGCGGTCCGACCAATTGACCGTCGATCAGAGCCCATTGCTTCCAGGCGATTTCCAGGTCGTTGAGGTAGTCCAAGTTTTTTTCCGTGTAGATTCGCTGGGCGGTCAAGATGTCGAGGTAGGCCAGCTCGCCCTGCTCGTAAGCCTGGGTCACCAAGTCGAGCGACTGCCGGGCGGCAGGCAGGATCGACTCGGAATACTTGGCGACGCGGCGGCTGGCGGTCGTGTACTGGCTCATCGCGGCGGCGAGCTGCTGCGTCAGCGTCAGCTCGCGGCTGTCGAGCGCCGACTGGGCAGCCGTCAATTCCCCGTCGGCCCGCGTGATCGCCCCTTGATTGCGGTCGAAGATCGGCAACGGCATGCTGAGTTGGACATTCGCGATGGCGTATTGCGAGGCATTGTCGTACTGCGCCGGACATAACCGTCAAATTTGGTATCCGGCCGGCGACGGCTCGATCGACAGACCACCTGGCCCGGTCGACTTCAAACCGCAGCGCGGAGAGATCGGGATTCTCGGCGATCAGGCGGCTGCGGACCGCTTCCCAATCGAGCGCGGGGAGCTTGTTGTTGAAAACGTCTTCAAGCGGCGGATTCGATTCGCCGAGGCCGATGACCGAAGCGAGGCGGCGGCGGGCTGGCTTCGCGGCGGTTGTTGGCTTCGATGACCAGCAGCGACGTGCTATCGGATTCGACCTGGCTCTGCAGGACCGCGGCTTGCGTACCCTCCAGCGCCTTGAACCGCAGTTGGGAGGATTGCAGAGCTTGCGAGGCGACTTGCTGGAGGACACCCGCCAGCGCCACCGAGCGTTCGGCCGCTAGCGTTTCGTAATAATACGTGCGGACGGTCGTGACGACTTGACGCCGCGTGCGTTCGAGCCGCTGCTCCGCGGCGGATATCTCGCGGAGGGCAACGGCCCGGCTCAAGCCGAGCTTCCCGGCCGTGACGAACTCCTGACTGATGAAGCCGCCCTGGAAGCCGGCCCGGCCATCGTTGCCGATCTCGTTGCCCTCGTAGCCGATCTGTGGATTGGGCCGCAGGCCAACCTGCAACCACTCGCCGCGGGCAGCGCGGACGAGCCCCTCCGCTTCGCGCATCGCCGGATGGCTGGCCAGGGCCATCGATTCCGCTTCGGCGAGCGTGAGAATCCCGTCTTTCGACGCACCGTCGACAGGCGGCAGCGGCATCGGCTCCGGCGGAATCCGCGCGAAGCGCACCGGTTGGGCGGGCATCAGCACCGGCTGCGGTCCCTCTTTGGCAATCGCGCTGCCGAGCGATAGCGCAATTACAGCGCAGCAAGCCGCGATTCCAGGGACAAGGCAACGCATCGACGTCTTCCAAGCGCGAACAGCTGGATCAGAAAAGTGCACAACGCTGGAAGCTCTATCGGCTGATTCTCCCGCGACTGTTCACGCACATTCGCTGCGCGCAGTGCCAGCATGGCCCGACGCGCGGACCTACTCGCCGGTGGCAGGGCTGGCCACGCGGATCGGCGGGTCGAACACGGTGAGCACCGGCAGGGCGTTGCCGTCGTCGTCGAACATGCCGCGGCTGGCGATGGGGCTGCGGGGCACGGCCGGCTCCCACCAGAAGATGCCTTTGCCGTGGCCGTTGGGCGTGGCGCGAACGACGCGATCGACGTCGGCAAGAAACTGTCGCTGCCCCTCCGGCGTTTCCGGATAGGGGCCCGGGCCGTCGCGATATTCGGCCGGCCGCCAATTGTAGGCGACTTCCACCAGGTAAATGTCCTTGCCGTACTCGTTGGCGGTGAAAGCGAGGTTTTCGCGCAGGTCGTCGAGGCTGCCGTGCCACCAGGGATAGAACGATTGGCCGATCACGTCAAACTCGACGCCGTGATTGCGGCATTGATCGAAAAACGCTTTGGTAGCGCGGCGATCACCGCCACGATCGATGTGGATCATGATCTTGGGCTGCGCGACGACTCGGTCATTGCCGGCGTCCGCTTCAGCTGGCGGAGTTGCGGCTTTCACGCCGCGGATGCCGGCCTTGAGCAGGTCGGCAAAGTTATCCCAGTTCTGAGGCAGCCGGCCGTCGGGCCAGAGCATGCCGCCGATCACTTCGTTGCCGATCTGGACCATGTCGGGCGTCACGTCGGCGTCGCGGAAGGCATTGATCGTGTCGCGCGTGTACTCGAAGACGGCCTCGTCGAGCTCGGCGTGCGACATTCCGCGCCAGGCGCGGGGGATGAACTGCTTTTGCGGATCGGCCCAGGTGTCGGAATAGTGGACGTCGAGCAGGAACCGATAGCCGCGTTCCTTGGCCGCCTTCGCGAGCTTGATCGTGTAGTCGAGATTGTTGGGCAGCTGGTTGGGCGAATGAAACAGCCGCAGGCGGATCCAGTTGTAGCCGTGGTCTCGGAACAGATCGAGGCCGGGCTTCGCCACGCCGTGGTCTTTGAAAACGCGACCGCTTTGTTCCGCCGCGGCGAGAAAAGAGAGGTCGGCGCCGACGGCATATTCATCGGCCCGCACGCACGACGCGAATCCGATCAGCACGATCAGCAGGACGGCAACGCGGACTCGATCGCAACAGCTCACTAGCGACAGACAAAGCGTCAAGTTCTGCTCCCTGAATTAGCCGGTGTCGCCTGCGTGATCTCGACTGGCTCAATCGAGCAATTCCGTACTCGATTGAGCCAACCGTTTGTACTTGATTCTCGATGGAATCAAATCCTGCTTTGCCGCGCGCCAGCAAGCCGGCCGGTGCGGCCAGGGCCAAGAGCAATAGCGCCGAAGGTTCGGGAATCTCGCCGCAGGTAACCCTGAAATCCGCGTAGTTCCACGAAGAAAACGCGTCATTGCTAAAATCGTCGTTGGGCGCAGGATTCGTAATGGATTGCAGGACGCCGACGCCAGTGATCAAGAGTCCCGCCAGCGAACCGGCCGGGCCTCCGATGACCGGAGCCACCGTGTTCGTCGGGTCGAGCGTCAGATTGTTCCAATTGCCTGCCGCGGGATCGTACAGCAGCGACCGCAGATTGAACGTCGCGCCCTGATTGACCGTTGGCGTCGCCATCGGCGTGCTCGAGATGTACCACTGGGAAGGGTCGCGTCCTCCAGGTCCCGCCTGGACGATGAAGTAACCGTAATCGTCGGCACCGCCCTGCTGCGTATTCGCCCAAACATTCAGATAAAGATTGTCGGGGCAAGTGGCCGGATCGATGACGGAAAAGTCGGCCTGGCCGTCGACCGTATAGAACGCGCCGAGGCGATCCGTCACGGGGCCGCCGACGCCAATGTAAACCGCCGTTCCAACGGTGTCGGCCGGACCGGTTCTTCCAATCGGCTGGCCGTTGTCGGCATCGCGGATTCCGGCTGCGTCAAAGCTGCCGTCGAATGTGCCTGAGTATCCGCCAATTGCATTGACCGACCACGGACCAATGTTGGGGCTCGTATCCGGCGGCGGTGGATTAAAGACTTGCTGGTATAGCAACGCGGCTGCGGCATTCGCGCTGGAGACGAGGCCGCCGGCAGTCAGAAGGACTGCGAGGAACAGGCGATGTCGATTCATGAGACGAATCCTCTCAAACGGTGGGAAACGTGGAGACAACACCAAACGCACAGCGCCGGAATCCGAACGTCCGGCGAGAATGAACAAGCAATCCGGCCGCGACAAACGCGGCCAGCAGGAAGCCGCTCGGCTCGGGAACCGCCGCGGTATTCAATCCGCCGGCACCTGAGCCCAACACGCTGCCAAAATGATTTTTCCAGGAATGTGTAATCGGCGGCGCTGATCGGGCCGCTACCATTGGCTGGGTCACGGTTTGGAAGCAGGTTGCCGGCCTGGCCCAGTCGATCGCGCCAGAACGTATAGTCGGCCGCGTCCACGACGTGGTTGCCGTTGTAGTCGCCGATGAGGATGCCGGCGTTGAAGGCGGCGTAACGGACGGTTCCGTTCGAGAATCCCGGTGCCCGGCCCAGTGCCTGGCACGCGGAATTGGAACGCCAAGTCCTGCACGCCGCCCACCTTGAACAGGCCGTTCATGGTCGCCGCCGTTTGGCCGGCGTTGACCGTGGTCGTCGCCGTCGGGTTCAGCTCGGCCAGAAAGCTGGTTGTCGGCGAAGCCTCTTCCCAGCCGGTCGCCGCCTGATCCGCGAGGCTGTTCCAGCTAGTCAGGAGCGAACTGCTGGCCGAGGAGATCTGGTAGCCATCGAAGGGAATGTTGTTAAAGACCGAGTCGTTGACGATGCGGGCCTTGCCGTCGGTGGGATCGACCTGCAACACAAAGGAATTGGCCAGCCCGTTGTTGACGTAAGTCACCGGAGCGTTCACCGTACGGCCGTCCGACCGGGTATAGGAGAACGTCAAATCGGCGACAGGGGCAGCGCCGAACGTCGTCTCGAGCGCCACCGGGTCGTAGACGTTGCCGAGCGCGGCGTTCGCCCCGAGGCCGACCAACGAATTGCTGCTTGGGTTCAATTCGCCGATCGAATTCGTCGTCAGGTTTGCCGATTGCCACGCGCCACCGAACGCCGAGGAAAAGGCAGCCGGCTTGAGCGCGCCGGCGGGGGAGCCGATTTGGTAGCCGGTGATCGTCACGCCGGTGCCCTGTGTCGTATTGGTGTTGCGAATGCTTACCTGACCGCTGGCCCGATCGACTTCGGCGGTGAGGAAATTCTCGACCGTGAGCTGGCTTTTGACGCCGTGAACGCTGCCGGCGGTCGTGTTGGTAATCGCGTATCGCAGCCCCACCGGCAGGCCGGCGCCGCGCCCGTCGCGTCGGAGGTGGCGAAATTCCCCTGCACGTGGGCGCTGTCGAACAAGGTCCAAACATCACCCAGGTGGGGGATCACGCCGTTGTGGAATTGCGGCCGGATCGTGCCATTGAGCGACAAACCACCGGTGATGTTGATGACCGAATGGCCGGTGCCCGCGGGCACAGCCGCGCTCGTGACGTCGGGGCTGAACACGGTCGTATTCGACATGCTGACGCTCGGCGTGTTGAAGACGACGTTGGGGCCGGTGATCGTCGTGTTGCCATTCAGCACCGCGCCGTTGGTTAGATTCAAGTTCGCACTGCCTAGCACGTTGAGTGTGCTATTGGTGCCGGCCTGCCGTACGTTTCCAGCGTTGAGTTGCCCGCCGGCAGCGGCACCACCCACGGTCAAACTGCCGCTATTGATGATGATGTCGCCCTTTGCCGTAAGCGTGCCACCTGGCTGGACGGTGATCACGCCGAAATTGTTGATCGTCGCGTTGCCAGTGCCAGCTGTCGGCAAAGTTCCGGGCGGTCCGGGAGGCGTAATGCCCGTTCCATACGTCACCAAAATACTCAAGCTGCCGCCGCTGGCGATGTTGAGCGTCGCCCCGTTGCCGGTCGCTGTCACGCCATCGACGTTCAGGCCAGCGGCGGCGATCAAGGTGCTTGCCGCCGAACTGCTGAACTGCGTCTGCGCCGTCGTTACGTTCACTGTGCCCGGCAAATTGATCAGCGCGGCCTCTTGATAGTAGGCACTGGGCACGAAATTGTTGGCCTGCCCCGTCCCATTCACATTCCAATTGTTGTTGGTGCCCCACAAAAAGTTGCCGCTGTCATTGTCGAAACGATAGAAATAGGGAGCCTGCGCAACGGCCAGCGATACCATCAGCAGCGGCACGGCCCACGACGCAAATCCAATTGCAGCGGTCTTGGCAGAGAGCATTTGTGATTTTCTCAAATGGAGCTGCGCGAAGCGAATTCCTCAACAATGTGTCAGCACCGCGAATTGACACCGATCAAGACATGGGTTGCGCCGATTTCTTGTTCCGCGATCGCCGCAGACCGCAACCGAGCGGCAGGCTGAGCACCAGCAGTGCCGCGCTGGTCGGCTCCGGCACGGCATGCAGCAGGCGATCGAAGTAAGCCATGCTGCCATCGCCGCCGGCGGGAAACGGATAGTTGTCCTTCCACTGTGCAAAGTCAAAGAGGTTCACGACGCCGTCGCCCGTGACGTCGCCGAGGTCTCGTGTGGCGACGTTGGTGCCAAAATGGCTGCGGATGGTCGCGTAGTCGTTGATCAGGTCGACGATTCGATCGCCGTTCACGTCGCCGGGGACCGGCGGGATGCCGACGTCCACGAAATCGATGTGGACGGTCGACTGGGCTACGAAGGAGGCGACAAAACCGATTCCCGTGATATTGCCTGTCAAATTGGCGGCCGGCGTGGCGCCGACGGTAACCCCTTCCGCCGCCGTAGCGCCGAGCGTGAGGTCGAGCCAGTTCGCCTTTGCGGGGTTGTACAACAGGGCCTGGGGATCGTAGTTGCCTTGCGAACCTGCACCAACGGTGCCGGTGTCGAAGACGCCATTCGAGGCATACCAGTTGCCGCTCACCGTCTGTACGGCGAACCGCACGTGAACCGGATTGCCGCCGGCGGTGGTTTCGAGGTGCTGCGACCAGGTGAAGCCCAGGCCAGCGTTGGCCGGCAAGCGTCGGATCGATCCCGGCCGCTGGGAACGTCGACCCCGGCGTCGTTGTCGACGTGAACGTGGACGAATTCTGCGCCGCCGCTCCGAACAGAAAGACAAACGCCCGGTTACCAGGGTCTTCCGGTGCGCTGCCTGCCACGTCGGGGAAGTACACACCAGGCCGGGCCTGCTGACCGTGGGTCTCGTCGAAGCCAAAACCAGGCAACGCATAATTGGTTGGACCGACATTCGGCTCACCGGCGACCAAACCGGGGCTGGCGGGATTGAAATCGGCCGGCTTGAAGTCCATGTGGTACAACGAGACCTGAGCCGCTGCGGGCTTCGCCAGCGCTCCCACCAAGAGCGTTACCGCTGCGACCAACCCCACCGCTGAGCTAAGTTGCTTCAGCATCGAACACCTCACGATTACTTGCTCGGCAAAATGCGGTCCGCGCCGCCTGGCGCAATCGCCGCCCATGATTATCCGGAAACCGTGACAGCTGGACCCAACGTCTCCGCAGCCGCCCGTCGTACGATCCCCTGAGTTGCGAACGCCACACCACCAAAACCGGAGAATAGCAAAACGAACTATGGCGGTAGACGTGGAGCCGCGGCGTCCGATCGATGCCTCCGACATCTGGTGCTACGTCGGGGGCATTCGTCGCGCCGCTGAACGAGCTTCACCCGCCCTCCCACCGCCTTTTACGCGATTCGTGCAAATCACCTGAATTGAATGCGCAGAATTCGCAACCCCTGTATGCCATTTACCATTTCCCGGCCGTTTCTTACCACAAAAAAATTGGATTTGGCGAAAAAAGACGTACGCGGCAAACCATCCTTGGAGCCGGCAAAACAGGCCTCTCAGGCACTTTTTCGCTAAGATTCTGAGACTCCCGGGAAAACACATAGGAGGGAACGGTACAAGGCGGATGGTCGGCTCTGTTCGTGCGCGATGTCGAGCCGCAGGCGACGGTGCAAAGCGTGAACGCTGGACCGTCCTTTTGACCTGCGAAGAGATCGGCGGCGCTCCGGGTGGATCGACCCGCGTGAGTTGCGGTCCGAGCGCCGGCTGCTGAGTTGGCGATTGTCGGGTCGCCAGCCAAGATGTGGGACTTTCGCCAAAATGGTCCGGAAGTCGGTTGGACTAGCAAGCAGGAAAGCGGCTGGGAGATTCCGCAAAGTTTATCGCGAAGTTGCTTAGGAATTCTGTTCGCTGTGACCTTTTTTTGCCTCGCGGAAGGCGTTGGGAACAACGCACTCATCTCATACCCCACGTAGTAGAAAAGGAATCGTCGATGCGCAAGATGGACTTCGCCATGCGCTGGCGGCCGGTTGTTGTGCGAACGATTCACGAGCGCGGTTTGCAGCTATGATGTTGGGGCCAACTCCGTGCGGGGTCGGGAGACCTGCACACCACTTCGCCAGGCTGGGTCCTCCGCACGAGGTGGTTTCACGCTCGTCGAGTTACTGGTGGTGATTGCGATCATCGGTATTCTCGTGGCGCTATTGCTACCGGCAATTCAGTCAGCGCGTGAGGCGGCGCGGCGCGGATTGCCAGAGTCGGCTGCGACAACTGGGCATTGCCGCCCACAACTACCACAATTCGAAAAAGCATCTGCCGCGCCACGGCGACATTGTCACGGGATTGAGCAGTCAGGCACTACTGCTGCCCTACATGGAAGACAAAGCGGTTTTCGACCTGGTCGACCAAACGAAACACTGGGATGCTCAGACTCCGGAAGTGAAGCGAACGCCGCTGCCGTTTTTGAAATGCCCGAGCCAGGAACCGGTGGAAATGACCGACGTCCTGTTCACGTCGCCGGCCCCGGAATATTGCGAACCGAGCCCATTGCGCTGCCACTATTTCGCGATCTACGGCGCGAAGCCGGTGTGTCGCGGCGGCGGTCCCGTGGATGATTACCCGGACAATACGTACACGATCGACTTCTGCAGCTCTTCTCCCACGTCGGATGGCGGCACGGCCACCAACGGCGCCTTCCAATTCGAACACGACGTTTCGTTCGGCAAGATCACCGACGGAACGAGCAAGACAATGCTGTACGGCGAGCTATCGTGGGACGCCGGCTTCCACTTGACTTGGCTGGCCGCGAACGACCGGGTGAATTATCCGACGCAGTATGGCTGGATCTACAACGGCAAGAACATCGCCAACCCCATCAACTCGGCGGCCTATACTCCGACTTGGCGGGAGCATGACCTAGGCGAGGGAACAACTCCGTTGCACGACGTCAGTCTCGGCAGCAAGCATCCCGGTGGTTGTCACATCTTGATGTGCGACGGCTCGGTCCACTTCGTCAGCGAAGACATCGAGCTCGCGACACTCAAAGCCATGGCTAGCCGGGCCTCGGAAGAGATCTATGAGTCTCCCTTTTAGCTTTGATGATCGGGCGCATTGGCCGATGTGTGAAACCCATGACCGATGGAACGCTGCGGGTTGCTGCCTCTTGTTCGTCATCGCGCTGGGAGCCGGATTGATTGGTTGCGGCCAGAAGTCCGACATCTCGCCGGTCAACGGCGTCGTTCGACTTGACGGGAAGCCCATTTCCAAGGGAACGGTCCGGTTTGTGCCTGCCGCTGGCCGCGCAGCCGACGGCAAGATCCGCTCGGATGGCACGTTTACTTTAGGCACCTACGGCGAATCGGACGGTGCAATCATCGGCCTGCATCACGTGGCGATCATCGCTTATGACGTGACTCCGGTTGGCCGAACAGAGGCGGGGCGTCCGAAGTCGTTGATATCCAAGCCGCTCGTGCCGGAACGTTACATGTCCGCCGGGACCTCGTTACTCACGTTTGAAGTCAAACCGGGCGAGAATCACGCGGAATTTGATCTTACCAGCCCCTGAGCCAGCGCGCGGGTCGAAACTCAGCGTCGTTGATCTTGGTGGTCGTTCCCGACTGGCGTCCTTTGAGCGAGAATCATGGGGTGCTCCGGCGGACGGGGCGGCCGCGTCGGGATTGCGGCAGGAAATTACCTAACTCATTGGCAATAGGGGAGTAATCATTTGGCCGGTGCGGGGAATCCTATTGGTGCAGACTGCCGTCAGGGGCTGGAATGCGGGCCCGGTTTTTCGGTTAACGGGCGTATGGACCGAGATACTCGCCGCAACCTGGATACTGAGCCGATGCGGGAGCTGGCTCGGCTTTGGATCCAGTCGCAGAGCGCGATTTCCGCCTATCTGACGGCCAACGTGATCGACGCCCACCACGCCGAGGACCTGGTCCAGGAGGTGGCCCAGATCGTGGCCGAGAAGTTTGGCGAGTACGATCGCCAGCGTTCGTTCACGTCCTGGGCGTTGGGGATCGCGCGGAATCGGTTATTGAAATACTATCGCACGCGGTCGCGGGATCGGCTGGTGCTGAGCGAAGCGGCGCTCTCGCAGTTGGGTAGTGCCCTGGAGCGCGTCGAGCACGAAGCCGAAGACCGCCGCATCGCGCTAGGGACCTGCCTGGAACGGGTGGAAGGCCGGCGGCGGCGGGTGCTGGAGATGCGTTATGGCGAAAACGCGAAAATTGGCGCGATTGCCGAACAGCTCGGCATGTCGGCCGATGGCGTCTCGGTGATGTTGCACAGGATTCGTAGTGTGCTGCATGCATGCATCGAAAAACAATTGGCGAAGAGCGAGGCCTCGTAATGTCTGCGTACGCTGAACTCGATCGCCTGCTCAGCAGGTACTTTGACGGCGCGGCGACCTCCGCCGACGTCGCCGCGCTCGAGGAACGAATTGCAGCCGACGAGAAGTTCGCGGAGCACGTGGCGCGGTGCTGTCTGGCCCATCGACAGATCTCGGATCTGCTCACTGAAAGCAAGCTGCATGATTTGATGGATCAGTTTGCGACGAGTTCGCCAGGCCTGCCGAGAGAGACTTTTCGCGAGCGACGCGAACGGGGCGCGGCGGGGTATGTGCGCGGGAGACGGCTGCTGGCCTGGGGTGCATTGGCAATGGCGCTCATGGCGGTCGCGGCGTGGCTAGTCGTCGAGCTGCCGCGTCGAGGGCCCGTCGATCCGACGGTCGCCAAGGAAGCGGCCAACCCGCCCAAGCAGGGTCCGGAAGTCGCAGCGACGCTGACGCAGATTGTCGACGGTGTTTGGGCTGAGGGAGCGGCCGTTCATTGCCACGGTGAGCAGTTGCACGTGGGCGACCAGATCGCACTCGAAGTCTGGCATGGCGAAGGTTACCTACGATTGCGGCGCGGAAGTCGTACTGCAAGGGCCTTGCGACTTCTGGGTGCACAGCACGATGGTCGGCTATCTGGCGTCGGGGCGGATCACGGCCAACGTGCCGCGCCGCGCGTTTTCGTTTGCGATCCTCTCGCCGCAAGTCGACATGGTCGACCTCGGCACTTCGTTCGGCGTCGAAGTCGGGGCGAACGGCCGCACGGAACTGCATGTGTTCGAAGGCGAAGTGCTGTGCAGCGAACCCAGCAAGCAACAGACCGGCCAGCGGAACGAAGTGATCCACGTGACGGCGAACAAGGCGATGGAGTTTCGGGCCGAAGCCGGCCGGCCCAGCGACATCGTCATGAATCAAGAGCCGTTTTCACGGCTGATCGCCATGCGGCGGGCAGCGGAAGTGAAGGCCGGGCACCTCACGGGAGATAGCCTCGCCTTGTGGCTCGCGGCCGACGTCGCGGTGACGACGGACAACGAGGGCCGTGTCGTTTCCTGGCAAGACATCGTCTACGGCGACAACAAATCGGGGGAAGACGCGATTCAAGTCGATGAAAAGGCCCGGCCGCTGTTGGTAAAGGATGCGATCCATGGGCACCCCGGCATCCGCTTCGACGGTGAGTCGGACTACTTGCTCACCACGCCGCTGGAGACGACCGACGACCAAACGGTGATGTTCGTCTGCCAGTTCGGGCCGCAGGCGTTTCGCCCGGATCGTAAGTGGGGTGGGCAGATCATCAACTACGACGGGCCGCCGAGCCGGTACTTGAGCAATACGCTGGAGCCCGGCGTGCTGCAAATCGGCGAACCGCTGTTGGAACAGGAATTCAAGCCGTCCCTGCTGACGGGCCAGGTCTTTGCGGGCTTTATCGGCAGCGCCACGGTCGAATCGGGTCGCGTCGACGCGGTGCCGGTCGGGCAGAATCAGCCGGTCGTCGTGGCGTATGTGTACGACTACGAATACGAGCACGGCAAATCGTACTTGATGATCAATGGCCGCAAGTACGGCGAAGCGCGGGCCTTTGCCCCGCAGGGGATTACGTCGCGGAAGATCATCGGCCGGCATGCGTGGATGGAGCTGTACTTTGGCGGCGACCTGGGCGAAATGTTGATCTACAACAAGGCGCTCTCGCCGGAGGAGCTCGCCCAGACGACCAACTACTTGGCCGACAAGTACCAGATCAAGCTCGACGAGTGAGGCGTTACGACGCCAAAGGGGGCCACTCGTCGCAGCATCGGCGGTCCGTGCG